>NZ_JSYN01000009.1 GCF_000812965.1 Pedobacter kyungheensis | reverse complement strand
TCGTCATTGCGAGAAGGCTTTTTCAGCCGACGAACCAATCTTACAACGATGACTGTTAACGTACGCTAAAGAGATTGCTTCGTCGTTCCTCCTCGCAATGACGAACTTACGGTACAAAACAAAAAAGGGCCTCCGATTTTTCACCGGAGACCCTTTCAAATTATAAAACCTAAACCTAGTTCTTTTTAGCAGCTTCTTTGTTTGCTTTATAGCGCATATCAGCTGTACCGTCTTTTTTAGTAGGACCAGCAACTTTAGTTACTGCCTTTGCTTTGTTTTCTTTAAAACGCATATCTGGCGTACCATCTGCTTTTACTTTAGCAGCTGTAGTAGTGGTTTTAGTTTCTACTTTTTTCGCCTCTTGCTTAACACCTGCTTTAACAGGAGCAGTGGTAGTTTTAACTTCTTTTTTAACTACAGTTTTAGCTTTAGCTGGTGCTGTAGTAGTAGCCGGGGTTTGAGCAAATGCTGTTGTTAAACCAAATGCTGCGATTGCGATTAAACTCAATAACTTTTTCATAATCTTTGATTTTGTTTTTTAATGGTTAGAATCATCTTCGTTTTACTCCGAGGTTTCGTCCCTTTTGATTTTTGTTTTACTCGTTTATTTTGTTGATATAAAGTTCATTATTCGGAATGAAGATTTAATGAAGATAACGAATATTTTTATTTTTCGAAACAGACTACCTTAATGTGAAATTGATATCGATGCTGTAACCCACACTGATTGGCTTACCAAAGAGCGTAGCCGGAATCCAATCGGGGCTTTGCTCCGTTACTTTAATGGCTACTTGGCTCAAACTGGCATCCGGAGAAGAAATCACCTTAACGTGCTCTACTTTCCCAGTTGGGCTAATCATAAAAGACAAATATACCTTCCCCTGAATTTTGTAGCGGTGCGCCTCTGCCGGATACCGTACATTTCTGCTCAGGTAAACATAGAACTGCTTCATACCTCCCGGAAACGTGGGTTCGGTGGTCACATCAGCTTTTTTTACTGCCTTACCATTCCTATCGAAATAGGCACTATCGGTTAATTTGCTTTTTTCATTGTAGCTTTCTTTTAGTGCAAGATTTCCGTTTTCATACATAATCTTCCACTCACCTACTTTCTTTCCATCCACATAATTACCACTTATTTTAGGAATTCCATCTTTCCAATAAGTGGTATACGCACCATTCAGCTTATCTTTTTGGTATGTTTTAACTTCTTCAGGTTTTCCATCGCCATCCAGTTTGGTCCATTGACCATTTTTTTGATTATCCAGATAAAACCCTTTTAGCGCAACCTGCCCTTGCTCATATTCGAAGTATTCGCCATTTAAATTATTCAACTGTTTATCTGAGAAAGTCTCTGTTTTAACAGCTACTTTATTTGCATTAAAAGTAGTCCTAACCCAGGTGCTGTCGGTTTTGTACAACTTATACGTTTCGGTAGCCCGCCTTACCGCCATGGTGCCATTATCGCCAAAACTATAGGTAATTAAGGTATCGCTCTTTTGTGCGTATGCCGAAATAGTAAACAGGCTAAACCATATCAACAGCAGTGCTTTCATCTTAGTGCGCAGCCAGCCAGTTATCGCCTTCACCAATCTCTACAACAATAGGTACAGTAAGCTTAATGGCATTGGTCATTTTATCCTGAATAATGGCTTTCATCGCTTCTTTTTCCGTTTTCAGCACATCAAAAACCAACTCATCATGCACCTGCATGGTCATGGTCGATTTTAAATTTTGTGCTTTCATCTCTTTATGGATATTGATCATGGCAATTTTGATCATATCGGCAGCTGAGCCCTGTATAGGCGCGTTAATGGCATTTCGTTCTGCAAAGCCTCTTACGGTTTGGTTGGCCGAATTAATGTCTCTTAAATAGCGCCTTCTGCCCATTATCGTTTCCACAAAACCATTCTCACGGGCAAAGTTCATAGTATCGCTCATGTATTGTTTAATGCCCGGATATTGCGTAAAATATTGTTCAATAATTTCTGCAGCCTCTTTACGCGGAATGCCCAGGTTTTGCGATAAACCAAAAGCCGACTGCCCGTAAATGATACCAAAGTTTACTGCCTTGGCGTTTCTGCGCTGCGTTCCATCTACTTCCTCAATGCTTACGCCATATACTTTGGCAGCCGTTGCGGTATGGATATCGATGCCTTTGTTAAATGCATCGAGCATATTTTGCTCTTTACTGATTTCGGCAATGATACGCAATTCGATCTGCGAATAATCGGCCGATAACAAAATGTGGTTTTCATCGCGTGCGATAAAAGCCTTACGTACTTCGCGGCCACGCTCAGTACGGATTGGAATATTTTGCAGGTTCGGGTTGTTAGAACTTAAACGACCGGTTGCGGCTACAGCCTGGTTGTAAGAGGTGTGCACCCTTCCGGTTTTAGGGTTAACCATAAGCGGCAAGGCATCTACATAAGTTGATTTAAGCTTCTGCAGCTGGCGGAAATCCAGGATATCCTGCACAATATCACTTTTGCTGGCTAAAGCAGTTAAAACATCTTCTCCGGTTTGATATTGGCCGGTTTTGGTTTTCTTCGCTTTCGGATCGAGCTGAAGTTTATCAAATAAAACCTCGCCCAGTTGTTTTGGCGAAGCCAGGTTAAATTTAATCCCTGCTTTATCGTAAACATTCTGCTCAAATTTGATGATATCTTTTTCCAGCTCGGCTGAATAGGATTTTAAGGTCTCAATATCAATGCGTACCCCTTCTTTTTCGATATCGGCCAGCACATAAACCAAAGGATTTTCAATTTCTGCCGCGAGTTTAGCGGCATTTAGTTCAGTTAATTTAGGTTCGAACACCTGGGCCAGCTGCAAAGTAACATCAGCATCTTCTGCAGCATAATCAACTACATCAATTACGGGCACATCGCGCATGTTCAACTGCCCTTTTCCTTTTGGCCCAATCAGTTTCGTAATCGAGATAGGTGAGTAACCGAGGTAATTTTCAGATAATACATCCATTCCATGGCGGGTATCCGGATCAATTAAATAGTGTGCCAGCATGGTATCAAAAAGTTTTCCTTTTACTTCTACTCCATACCATTTTAGCACTAAAATATCGTATTTGGTGTTTTGGCCAATCTTTTCGATGTTTTCATCTTCCAGTACCACCCTAAATTCATCTACAATGGCCTGAGCTTCTTCGCGCGCCGCAGGCACCGGGATATAATAACCTGTACCCGGCTTTACTGAGAATGACAAGCCTACCAGATCTACCATATTGGCATCGGTACCTGTTGTTTCGGTATCGAACGAAATCCGTTTTTCAGCCAGTAACAGCTTAATTAATTCAGCACGTTGTTCAGCGGTATCAACCAATTGATAATCGTGTTCTGTATTTTCGATGGTTTTGGCTGGCAATTTTTCTGCCGGTTCTTCTTCGAGGGTATTGGTATATTGAATGACCTCGCCTGGCTGGTTGCCAAACAAATCAGTTTGCGTACCTTCCTGAAACTTAGCTGTGGTAACCGAAAATTCGTCGCCAAAAACCCTGCGGCCCAGCGTTCTGAATTCTAATTCGGTAAACAAAGGTTCCAGTAAATCACGACTCGGATCGCAAAGTTCTAAACCGGCTTCATCCAGCTCAACCGGAACATCCAATAAAATGGTTGCCAGTTTTTTAGAGATCAGCCCCTGTTCAGCGAAATTCTCTACATTTTCACGTTGTTTGCCTTTTAACTCATGCGAGTTGGCAATGATATTTTCCATGGTACCGTATTGCTTAATTAAAAGCTTGGCTGTTTTTTCGCCAATACCCGGAATGCCAGGAATATTATCTACGGCATCTCCCCACAGGCCTAAAATATCAATAACCTGATCTACCCGTTCAATTTCCCACTTGGCCAATATTTCTTTTACACCCAATATCTCCATATCGTTGCCCATACGTGCGGGCTTGTAAATGAAAATATTTTCTGACACCAGCTGTCCGAAATCCTTATCGGGAGTCATACAATACACCTGATAACCTTTTTGCTCGGCTTTTTTGGCCAGGGTACCAATAATATCGTCGGCCTCATAACCATCAGAGGTAATAACGGGAATGTTGAAACCTGTAATTAATTTAATTACATAAGGCATTGCAGCCGACAAATCTTCGGGCATAGCTTGTCGCTGTGCTTTATATGCTTCGAATGTAGTATGCCTTTCAGTAGGGGCTTCTGTATCAAAAACCACCGCAATATGTGTGGGCTTCTCTTTCTTTAAAACATCGAGCAGGGTATTGGTAAAGCCCATTACCGCCGAGGTATTGATTCCTGTTGAAGTAAAACGCGGGTTTTTACTTAATGCAAAATGCGCCCTGTACATAAGCGCCATACCGTCTAGAAGAAAGAGTTTTTTCATATTATGATTACACCGATTTAATGATTGTACCGATAAATGGATTTATCGGATCGTAAAAGATCAAAGTTAACAATCTATCGAACTTATAATATGAAATTTTATGAACTGTATCTCAAAACCGGTAAAATTGCGTTATTTTTAAAAACCGAATGGATATGAAAAAAGCCTTAACCCTGATTGTACTTATTTTTGCCACTATATACACAAGCCATGCCCAGGACTTTATCGTTAAAAATAATGATGAGGTAATCAGAGGCACCATAAAAGGCACCGATTACTTTTCGGTTTTTATCAGCGCTAACGATGAGGCTGATGTGATACTGCCGGCAAAAGACATTAAGAATTTTTTCTGGAACGGCGATAGTTTTGTAAGTAAAGGTTTTGCCAACGGACGTAATTTCGAATACCGTTTTGTAAAGGTAATAGAAATGGGTACCGTTAACCTCTACTCGTTTGGTGGGGGCACCCTTGTTCCGCCGGTGAAAGAAAAGAAAGTAAAATTCAGGCCTTCAATTGGTGTTGGTACCGGTACCGGAGGTTATGGCGGCATGGGTATGGGCGGTGGTATCAGCATTGGTGGAGGAAACAATTCTGCTCCCGAAAGACCTGCAGGCGCTCCGGCAATACGTTACTTTATCGAAAAACCTGGAGCCGGCCCCTTACAGGAAGTACCAATGAAAGCGATAACAGATGATGCTAAAAAGGTAGAAGTAAAAAATATCCTGTTGCAAAAAATGGGCGATCAGCCTGCCCTAAAAGCCAAAGTAGAAACCAGTGCCGATTTTAACAGCCGCGATGTAATTAACTTTGTAAAAGAATATAATGCGATTAAGAAATAGTAATCACCTATTCCGAAATTTTCTTTTCGTAAACTTCTAAACTGATTGGATTATCATGTTTAATCTCGCAATTCCATAAAGTTTTCTGATAAATAAAATCCAGCTTTTTCAGTATTTTTTTACTGTTATTATTCTCTGTTTCAACCAGCGCAACAATTGTCGCCAGGTTTAACACTTTCGATGCATAACCAAGCACTGCAGAGGCTGCTTCTTTTATTATGCCCAGGCCCCAATATTCTGGCAATAACCAAAACCCAATTTCAGCCTCTTGTTCTGTTTTTTTCAAATCATTAAATCCTATCGCGCCTAATAAATTAAGTGTTGATTTATCGCAAATGGCCCACCATATACCTGTTTCATTTTCCTGGATCTCGTTAAACCAAATCAGTTGATCATTGGTTTCATCAAGGGTAGAATAGTTTACGCCATAATAGCGGATTACATCCGGGTTAGATAACCCATTAAAAATAAAAGGTAAATCATTTGCACAAAATTGCCTCAATAAAAACCTGTCAGTATATAACGTGGCTGACGCGATCATTACCTTGCGCAACAGTTTAATAAATGATCGTTCACCATACCGGTGGCCTGCATGTGGGCATAACAGATGGTGGTGCCGAAAAATTTGAAACCCCGTTTCTTCATATCTTTACTAATGCGGTCTGATAGCTCGGTGCGTGGGGGTACATCGCTCATTTTTTCGATGTGATTTAAAATGGGTTTCCCATCGGGCACGAAACTCCACATATACTTAGAGAAACTGCCAAATTCTTGCTGAATTTCGATAAACAACCTGGCATTGGTAATGGCACCATTTACCTTTAAGCGGTTGCGGATAATTCCCTCATCATTCATTAAACGTTCTACATCTTTTTCGGTGAAGGCAGCAACCTTTTGTACCTCAAAATTGGCAAAAGCCTTACGGTAATTTTCACGCCTGCGAAGAATGGTAATCCAGCTCAGGCCAGCCTGTGCACCTTCCAGGATCAGGAATTCAAATAAAACCTTATCATCGTAAACGGGTTTGCCCCACTCTTCATCGTGGTATTTGATGTATAGCAGATCTGATCCTGCCCAGGTACAGCGTATTGAGTCCTTAGTTTTAAGTCCAGAGTCTTGAGTCATGTTAAGCGAATTTTGAGGCGTACATTTTGAGAATATACTATTTAGTTAATCATAATATCCTTCGTCACCCTGAACTTCCGCCAGATCGGACGGACGGGTGTTTCAGGGTCTCTAAGGTTTGGGGTCAGAAGAGATGCTGAAACAAGTTCAGCATGACGATTTTCTAATTTGGCTTCCGCTAAACTCCAGCCTCCAAACTCAACTCATCCCAATACTCCACAGCCCTTCTGTAATGCGGAATCACAATGCTGCCACCCACTAAATTGGCGATCATGAAAATTTCGTTCATTTCATCGTTGTTCACGCCAGCATCGAAACATTTTCCGAGGTGGTATTTGATACAATCATCGCAGCGAAGTACCATTGAGGCTACCAGGCCTAACATTTCCTTGGTTTTTACATCAAGTGCACCATCAGCATAAGAAGTGGTATCGAGTGCAAAAAAACGCTTAATATTGGTATTCGCGGTTTCCATGATCCTATCGTTCATTTTTTCGCGATAGCTATTAAATTCTTCTACTAACTTTCCCATGTATCCTAATTATTGAATTTTAAATAAGTGAATGCGCATTAATTTAAATCAATGCCTTTAGTCGAGATTGATCTCTTCCAGCGGATTCCAGAATACTTTTTTAAAGTTAACTACCTTATCGTTTTTAACCTCAACACCCTCCTTTTTCAAGAGTTCTTCCATCAATTCGGGCGGTTTAAAATGGAATTTTCCGGTAAGCAGTCCGCTGCTGTTTACTACCCGGTGGGCAGGTACTTTTGGATGGGCAGTACCTGCATAAAGCATCGCATGCCCAACCATCCGCGACGATTTTGCCGCGCCTAAACTTTTAGCAATGGCCCCATAAGATGTCACCCTTCCTTTCGGAATCAGCCGTACAACCTCATAAACCTGTTCGTAAAAGTTGGTATCCATTATTCAAAAGAAAACTGAATATAGTTAATATTCTTATCGTGTAATAAATATTTCTTCTCGTAATAAGTCTTGATCGATAATACCTCATCAACTAAATCGGAAGTGTAGAGGTGATCGGTGTTTTTGTGTACAGTTAAGCCTAGTTCTGCTACTTTTTCGCAGGTATAGGCGTACAATTGGTCGTTATCTGTTTTTAAATTTACGCAACCACCCGATTTCAGCACCTGTTTATACCGGTTTAAAAATACCGGGAAAGTAAGGCGTTTTTTCTCGCGGCTATCCTGTGGTTGTGGATCAGGAAAGGTAATCCAGATTTCATCAACTTCTCCTTCATTAAAGTAGTCGAGCAGGTTTTCGATCTGGATCCTTAAAAAAGCTACATTATCAATGCCATCTTCTATTGCTGTTTTGGCTCCACGCCAGATGCGGTTCCCTTTATAATCGACCCCAATAAAGTTCTTTTCAGGAAATAAACGCGCCAGGTTTACCGAGTACTCGCCTTTTCCACAGGCCAGTTCCAATACAATAGGATTATTATTTTTAAAATGTGTTGCAGCCCAGTTACCTTTTAAGGCTTTTCCTTCATCTAATTGGTATACGTTTGCAAATGTTTCTATCTCTGCAAAACGCCTAAGTTTATCTTTGCCCAAGTTTTCTTTTTTGAGACAAATTTACAATTAAATCATTTAGCAATTTGTTTTTTCAGCTGATAACTCGTCCGTTTTGATGAATCAATCGTATTTTTGCAGGCTATAAAGAAATAGATTTTGGAAAAAAGTGCTAAAATATACGTTGCAGGCCATAGGGGTATGGTAGGGTCGGCCATTTACCGCAAACTGCAAAAAGAAGGCTATATCAACATTATTACCAGAACTTCGGCTGAACTGGATTTACGTAACCAACAGGCCGTAACCGATTTTTTCGCGGCAGAAAAACCCGACTATGTATTTCTGGCAGCAGCTAAAGTAGGCGGAATTGTTGCCAACAACACCTACCGGGCCGATTTCCTTTACGAAAACCTGGCGATCCAGAATAATGTCATCCACAATGCTTATGTAAACGGCGTTAAAAAATTAATGTTTCTGGGTTCGAGTTGTATTTACCCTAAAATGGCTCCTCAGCCTTTAAAAGAAGATTACCTTTTAACCGGCACTTTAGAACATACCAACGAGCCTTATGCCATTGCCAAAATTGCGGGCATTAAAATGTGCGACGCTTACCGCGACCAATATGGCTGTAACTTCATTTCGGTAATGCCCACCAATCTTTATGGTTATAACGATAACTACCACCCTCAAAATTCGCACGTTTTACCGGCTTTAATCCGTAAGGTTCATGAAGCTAAGGCAAACAATGAAAAAGAAGTGGTAGTATGGGGTTCGGGCACACCTATGCGCGAATTTTTATTTGCCGATGATTTGGCGGATGCCTGCTATTTCTTAATGCAAAACTATAGTGAACCTAACCTGATTAATATTGGTACCGGTCATGATTTAACCATTAAAGACCTGGCTTTGTTGATAAAAGAGGTATTGGGTTATGAAGGCGAACTGGTATTTGATGCCAGCAAACCAGATGGCACGCCGCGCAAGTTAATGGATGTAAGTAAACTCCATAACCTGGGCTGGCAACATAAAATTGAGCTTAAAGAAGGTATTGCCCTGGCTTATCAGGATTTTGAAAGCCGGTACTAAAATAAATTTAACAATAGTGCGCAGTATTTTACACCGCGCACTTTTTATTTAAAGCCTATTTTTTGGTAGCAGGATCATAAATGGCTACAGCCACCCGGCTATCGGCACAGCCATAATATAAAAACCATTTCTTTTTGAAATAAACCAGTCCTTCGATAAAAACTGTACCCGAAGGATATTGCCCGCTCTTTTCGAAAGGTGCAGTAGGCACAAAAAATGGCTCATCAAGCCTCTCTATTACTTTCGAAGGATTTTTAAGATCGAATAACACCTGCCCGGCCGAATAAGTATTGGCCACGTAATTGGTATCCCTTTCAGCATCCCCTCTGTTCTTTCCATTATATAAAACTAAAATGCCTTTGTCGGTAACAATTGCCGGCGGACCGCACTCTGTCAAATCGCTATCAAAGTATTTTTTCCGGGGTTTCACAATTAAATCCAAATCACCTTTTGCGTTTAAAGCCGGCTCCCAGTTAATGAGATCCTCTGAGGTGGCAATATTCATGAAACGTTCGCCCCAATACATCATGTACCTGCCGTTTATTTTGGCAATTACCTGTTTACCATTTTCTACTTTGGTTACAATAGAACCAGATTTGCATTTGAGATCCTGAAATTTACCATTATAGGCCTTACTAAAGGCAGCACCGTGTTTGGTCCAGTGTTTCAAATCTTTGGAGGTGGCCACAGCCAGGCGGAAAATATTCCGGTTCCATTGGGTATAGAGCATTACGTACAATCCTTCTTCAGTAGCCGCAATTCGGGGGTCTTCGCAACCACCCGGCCATTCATATGCTTTCTGGCTATCTTCATCAGGGTACAGCACAGGCTCCGGATTCCGATTCATTTTAATACCATCACTACTTTCGGCAAGGCCTATTCTAGAGGTACGCTTGCCAATGCCTACTCCCGATCGGTCTTCGCTCCGGTAAAGCACATATATTTTATTTTTGTTTACAGCTGCCGCGGGATTAAATACATCGTTCGCCTCCCAGGCAATTTTTTGTTTGCTCATTGGGTCGAAGAAAACACTTTCGGTATTTGGCGAAATAATGGGATTAACATGCTCCGGCCGTACAAATGGCCCCAGTGCCCATTCGGGCAACTGACCCTGGGCATTGGCTGCAAAGGCCAGCGGAAGAAAAAATACAAGCAGGAATAAGCGTAACGCGTTTTTGTTCATAAAGCTAAAATACCTAATAAAGCGGGTAATGGTTAGATTACTCCTAATTAAATCAATCGCATCGAAATATACTATTCAACTTTTTGTCTAAACGTCTCATTTTTAAAGAGAATTTCCTGGCTCAACTCATTCCAAATTCAATCACGCTTTCCTTCCTAACTTCAATCATTTTTTATTATAGTTAAAATTGATATATTTGATATTATAAATAAATTTTAGCTATATGACTTTAGTTCAGCTCGAATATGTGGTTGCCGTAGATACTTACAGAAGCTTTGTTACCGCTGCCGATAAGTGTTTTGTAACCCAACCCACACTCAGTATGCAGGTACAAAAGCTGGAAGAATTGCTCAACGTTAAAATCTTCGACAGGAGTAAGCAGCCCGTGAGCCCTACCGAAATCGGCGTACAGATTATTGCACAAGCCAGAATTGTTTTACAGGAAAGTGGAAAAATTAAAGAGCTGATCAGCAGTCAACAGCAGGATGTGCTAGGCGAGCTAAAAATAGGCGTAATCCCTACTATTGCACCCTATTTATTGCCGGAAGTAATTTCAGGCATGCTGGAGAAATATCCAGAGCTCAAATTGCTTATCTGGGAATATACCACCGAAGATATTATCCATCACCTTAAAACTGGTGTATTAGATTGTGGCATTTTAGCTACTCCCTTAACCGACCCAAACATTACCGAAGCACCGTTGTACTACGAAAATTTTGTTAGCTATATCAGTAAAAGCAGCAAACTGTATAAAAAGAAAGCTGTAGATGCCGAAGATTTAAACGACGAAAACATCTGGCTGCTCAACGAAGGGCATTGCATGCGTAATCAGGTACTAAACATTTGCCGTTCTACCAAAAACAATAGGTTGCAAGGACTGGAATATAATACTGGGAGTGTAGAAACGCTGGTACGCATGGTTGATTTAAATGGTGGGGCTACTTTACTACCAGAACTGGCCATTGCCGAACTTAACGCGAAACAAACCAGTAAAATACGTCACTTCAAATCACCCGAACCCGTACGCGAAATCAGTTTGGTTACACATAAAAATTTCATTAAAAAGCGGATGCTGAATGCTTTAAAAGAAGAAATTTTAGCCATTATACCGAAGGCCATGAAGCAAAAAAAGAAAAAGGATATTGTTGGGATTTAGCTTAATTCCCCTTCCTTGCCTACATGATCAGCCAGCTTATAGCCTGCTGTATCCGGGTTTTTATCTTCTAAAAAGATGAGGATAAACAATGAAATAACGGGAATTAAAAAAGAGATAAAAAACCAGAACCAGAATTTACGGCCGGTTCTTTTGGCCAGGAATCCTGCCAATAACTGTGGCGACAACAATAGCCCCAGTACTACCGCGCCAACGAGTATTTCTGGCATCTGTTCAAATTAATGAGCGATTGAAAAAAAGGAAAGCTAAGCCTTATTGGTTTTGCTTTTCAACCGGTGGTGCAGACAGCAATCCTTTAATATCGCTCTCAACCTCTTCCTCGCCTTTTTTCTTTTTCTTGTTTTTCTGGCTTTTTCCGCTTAAACGCTCCTCAATAACCTTATCATATTCAAGCTGTTGCTCAGGTCTTAAAACATTGCGGATATTTTTGCTGGTCTCGTTCTGAAGTTTATAGAACTTATCTACATCTTCTTCTTTCGAGTTACCGGCCTGTTGTCTTTTAATTAACTCGGCTTGTTCTTTAGCCTGGTTATAGGTAAAACTGTAAATCACACTTTTTTGTGTTCCATTTAGTTTTAACCTTTTATCCAGCTCATCTACATTCTTTTGGGCGATTTCTGTAGGGGTGGGCATCTTATTCTGTTGCGCACGCACCAAACCGTTTACACCAACCAGAATTACAAATAAAATTACAAGCCTTTTCATGTTAAACATTTAATATCTGCGAAGTTACTTAATTATCTTAAAACAAGAAAGTCCCGGTTTATGCCAGGACTTTCTAAAATTTTATTGGGTTTTAATTACAATGCTTTTTTGTAAAGCTCAGCAACTGCATCCCAGTTAATCACGTTCCAGATTGCAGCTAAGTAATCAGGACGTTTGTTTTGATATTTTAAGTAGTAAGCGTGCTCCCAAACATCAATACCTAAAATTGGTGTACCTTTTACTTCAGCAATATCCATTAAAGGATTATCCTGGTTTGGAGTAGAAGAAACCTGAAGTTTTTTATCAGCACCTACTGATAACCAGGCCCAACCTGAACCAAAACGGGTTGCGCCAGCTTCCTGTAATTTAGTTTTAAGCTCTGCAAACGAACCGAAAGTTTCGTTAATCGCTTTAGCTAAATCGCCAGTTGGCTCGCCACCTTTATTTGGGCCTAAAATATTCCAGAATAAAGAGTGGTTATAGTGACCACCACCATTGTTTCTAACAGCAGCAGGGAATTTTGAAATATTTTTTACAACGTCTTCAATTTTAGCAGTTGCTTCAGGTTTACCTTCTAAAGCTTTGTTTAGGTTGGTAACATAAGCCTGGTGGTGTTTATCATGGTGGATTTCCATGGTAGTTTTATCAATATGCGGTTCTAATGCATCGGTTGCGTAGTGTAACGCAGGTAATTCAAAAGCCATAATGTTTTATGTTTAAGATTTAAAAATGTTTCTTGTAGCAAATATAACATTAGAACGTTAAGATTTGTTCATGTTATTATCATCAAATGGTTTTCTCTATATCAGTATTGCTTAAAAGTTTTAATAATCAATACAATAACAGTCATTTCAATAGCGCAAAAAATGGTTAATAGTTGATGGTTCGTAGTTGATAGTCAGATTGGTCTAGTTGATGTCATCAATTGGCCTTCTCACCATTAACTATCGGCTATTAACCATAAACTATCTCTTTTTCGCAAAGAACCCTTTCATTAGGGCCGCACATTCTTCTGCCATTACGCCACCTTTCAATACCGTTTTAGGATGTAACAAATTTGCTCCTTTAGAAATAAAGCCTCTTTTCTCTTCCCGGGCACCATAAACAATGCGGCCAATCTGTGTCCAGTAACTCGCACCGGCGCACATTACACAAGGCTCGATGGTTACATAAAGTGTACAATCTTTTAAATACTTACCGCCTATGGTTTGTGCTGCAGAAGTAAAAGCCTGCATTTCGGCATGGGCAGTAACATCGTTAAATCGCTCGGTTAAATTATAACCGCGACCAATAATCCGGTTTTTACTCACCACAATCGCCCCTATAGGAATCTCATCATCAGCCAAAGCTTTTTTAGCTTCCTCTATGGCCAGTTTCATGTAATGAATATCTTCTGCTTCGGGATCGGTATCTTCGAAATTATAAAAACTCATGCGGCAAAGATAGGGTTATAATGCGTAAAGACTTCCGCCGTTTCGAAGGTTAGGATGTGAACAATATTTCAAAAGCAAGTTTATTTATTTTTGAAGCGCAACTGCAGTGCAAACCACTAAGTTCGGTCCTGCTTTTCGTTTCAAGTCCGCACTCGTTCCTCGTTTACGGGCTTTCACTTCAATCAGGGCTAGCAAACAAAAGCCTGTGCTCAGGAAGAACAATAAGCTTCAGCTCTTCCAGGCTAAATAAGCTTACTGCCATTCGGCACTTTGCGCTCTACAGCTGTAAGCACAATATCCCCGTTTTCATCGGCAAAGCCGGTAACCAAAAACTCTGACATAAATTTTCCGATTTGTTTTTTAGGAAAATTCGTTACTGCTACAATCTGTCTGCCGGGTAGCTCGGCCAATGTATAGTGTTTGGTAATTTGTGCACTGCTCATTTTAATCCCAAACTCACCAAAATCGACCTTAACTTTATAAGCGGGCCTGCGTGCTTCCGGAAATTCGAAAGCTTCTAAAATGGTACCAACCCTTAATTCAACTTTTTCGAAATCATCCCAGCTAATCTCTTGCATAACGTAATTCTAAATGTGTAAAAAAACAAAAATATAAATTCCGGCGAAAATCTTTAATCATTCACTAAGCATACAGCACCGGGATTTTATAAAAAATTTGCGTTTTATATTTTATCAGCTATCTTTATGCAACCGTTTGCATAAACCAAATATAAAATTAGCCAAAAACCATGTATTTATTAGGGATTGATTTAGGTACCTCATCTATAAAAGTTGCGCTTGTAGAATTTGCAACACAAAAAAATATAGCTACAGCTCAATACCCCGAAGAAGAAACCCCAATCAAATCATTAAAACCAGGCTGGGCAGAACAATCGCCCAACGAATGGTGGCAAAATGTACAGCAGGCTATTTTAAAATTAAATGCAACCGGCTTGTTCAACCCGAAAGATATCAGTGCCATTGGTATTGCCTACCAGATGCATGGCCTGGTGGTGGTAGATAAAGATCAAAATGTACTGAGCGACAGCATCATCTGGTGCGATAGCAGGGCCGTTGAACTGGGTAACCAGGCCTTTGAAAGCATTGGTCAGGAAAAATCATTAAAACACTTACTTAACTCACCGGGTAATTTTACCGCTTCAAAGCTGGCCTGGGTAAAGGCTAACGAACCGGAAATTTATGCTCAGATTGATAAAATTATGCTCCCTGGCGATTTTATTGCGATGAAATTAACCGGAGCCATTACCACCAGTATCTCTGCCCTTTCTGAAGGTATTTTTTGGGATTTTGAACAGCACGAAATCTCGAAAGATGTCATGAATTATTATGGCCTGAGCAATAATCTGATACCAGAAATAAAGCCGCTATTCTCGAGTCACGGGGTTTTAAAAGCAGATATTGCCAACCAACTTGGCCTAAGCCAGAGCATTCTGGTGGCCTACAAATCTGGCGACCAGCCCAACAACGCATTATCTTTAAATGTGTTAAAACCTGGCGAAGTGGCCGCAACTGCCGGTACATCGGGTGTTATTTATGGCGTGAGCGATGATTTGACCTGCGATAAACAATCGAGAGTAAACACCTTTGCACACGTAACCTATACCGAAGCACAAAAACATACCGGGGTTTTACTTTGCATTAATGGTACCGGTAGCATGTACAGGTGGGCAAAACACACTTTTGCGCCACAATCAACCTACGCAGCATTAAACAATCTGGCCGCTACCGCACCAATTGGCAGCAACGGTTTAAAAGTGCTTGCTTTTGGCAACGGAGCCGAACGTATGCTAAACAATCAATATACCGGCGCCCAATTATTGGGTATCGACCTAAATATGCACACCCAGGCAGATATTTTCAGGGCTGTACAGGAAGGCATAGCCTTTTCTTTTCGTTATGGTTTAGACATTATGAGAGAGAACGGCATGAGGCCGCAGGTAATCAGGGCTGGCCGCGCTAATCTTTTTTTAAGTGATGTTTTTGCCCAAACCTTTGTCGATGTAACAGGTATTCCGGTAGAGCTTTACGAAAACGATGGCAGTGTTGGTGCAGCCTTAGGAGCAGGCATTGGTGCCGGCATTTTCAGCAGTGCTGAAGAAGCTTTTAAACAACATGCACCAATTAAAACCTTACAGCCACAAAACAGCGAAGCATACGAACCAATTTATCAGGATTGGAAAAACATATTAGTAAAACAAATTAACAGGAAATAGACAATGGTTAATCGTTAATAGCCTGACTGACTATCAACAAAAAACCAGCAATAAAAAAACACCATGACAAAAGCAGTAACAGGAGCCAAGGAATTTTTCAAAGGCATTGATCAGATTCAATTCGAGGGCTTAACAAGCGATAACCCATTAGCATTTAGGTGGTACGATGCCAATAAAGTAGTGGCAGGCAAAACCATGAAAGAGCATTTTAAATTTGCCTGTGCATACTGGCATTCTTTTAATGGCAATGGCGCCGATCCTTTTGGCGGTGCAACACATATTTTCCCGTGGGATGAAAAGAAAGATGCCATAGAAAGAGCAAAAGATAAAATGGATGCGGCTTTCGAATTTATTACCAAAATGCAGATTCCGTACTACTGTTTCCACGATGTGGATGTGGTAGATTATACCGACGATATTGCCGAAAATGAGCGCAGGCTTGAAACCTTGGTGGCCTATGCCAAACAAAAACAAGCCGAAAGCGGTGTAAAGTTACTTTGGGGAACAGCCAATTTATTTAGCCATAAACGCTACATGAACGGTGCAGCTACCAATCCTGATTTTCATGTACTGGCACACGGCGCGGCGCAGGTTAAAGCTGCACTTGATGCTACCATTGCACTTGGAGGTGAAAATTATGTTTTCTGGGGTGGCAGAGAAGGTTATATGAGTTTGCTCAATACCAATATGAAACGCGAGCAGGAGCATTTGGCCAGATTTTTACATACGGCTAAAGATTATGCACGTAAACAAGGCTTTAAAGGCACTTTCTTTATCGAGCCTAAGCCATGCGAACCATCTAAACACCAGTATGATTACGATGCTGCTACAGTGAGGGGCTTTTTACAGCAATACGACTTGTTAAACGACTTTAAATTAAACCTGGAGGTTAACCATGCAACCCTTGCCGGACATACTTTCCAGCACGAACTGCAGGTTGCTGTAGATAACGGGTTATTAGGTTCAATTGATGCCAATCGTGGCGATTACCAGAACGGCTGGGATACCGATCAGTTTCCGAATGATATTAATGAACTGACAGAAACAATGCTGATTATTTTAGAGGGTGGCGGCTTGCAAGGAGGAGGTGTAAACTTCGATGCCAAGATCCGCCGTAATTCTACCGATCCAAAAGATTTATTTTATGCACATGTAGGTGGCATGGATATTTTTGCCAGAGCGTTGGTTACTGCCGATGCCATTTTACAGCAATCTGATTACAAAAAAACAAGGACTGATCGTTATGCTTCGTTCGATGGTGGCAAGGGCGCCGAGTTTGAGCAGGGTAAACTAAGTTTAGAAGATTTAAGAAATTATGCAGCAGAAAACGGCGAACCGGAAGTACGCAGTGGTAAACAAGAGTATCTGGAAAATTTAATTAACAGATACATCTAATTGCAGGCTAAAAGATTAGGTTACAAAATAATAAATGTCAATTTAACATTTTATAACAAAAAAATTTGATATTTAACTAATGATTTTACTACATTTAGCCTTCTAAACCAAATAACTTATCTTAAATGAAAGTCACAGATTACATTATTTTTCTAGCCTACTTTGCCATAGTAGCAATTTATGGTTTTTGGATTTACCATCGTAAGAAGCAAACTCAGATGAGCAGTAAGGATTATTTCCTTGCAGAAGGTTCACTTACCTGGTGGGCAATTGGTACCTCATTAATTGCTTCGAACATTAGTGCTGAGCAATTTGTAGCCATGAGTGGTGACGGATTTAAAATGGGATTAGCTATTTCTACTTACGAATGGATGGCGGCTGCTACCCTGGTAATTGTGGCTACATTTTTCATTCCGGTATATCTTAAAAATAAGATTTACACCATGCCGCAATTTCTGAGTCAACGTTACAATGGTACTGTAGCCATGATTATGGCAGTGTTTTGGTTGTTATTATATGTTGTTGTTAACTTAACCTCAATCCTATATTTAGGTGCACTGGCCGTAAGCAGTATTTCGGGCATTGGTTTCTGGTATTGTATGATGGGCTTAGCCATTTTTGCTGTAATTATCGCATTAGGCGGTATGAAAGTAATTGGTTATACCGATGTAATCCAGGTAGCATTCTTAATTTTCGGTGGTTTAGCCACAACCTATCTTGCCCTTAACTTAGTGAGCGATCACTTTGGTGGTAAAGGAGTATTGGATGGCTTAGCATTCTTAAGAGAAAAAGCACCTGATCACTTCCACATGATTTTCAAAAAAGATAGTGCCAATTATGCTTCATTACCTGGTATGACGGTATTGCTTGGTGGTATGTGGATTGTAAACTTAAACTATTGGGGTTGTAACCAGTACATCACCCAGCGTGCTTTAGGTGCCGATTTAAAAACAGCAAGGGCAGGTATTTTATTTGCCGCCTTCTTAAAGCTTTTAATGCCTTTAATCGTGGTTTTACCTGGTATTGCAGTTTACATGTTGTATCAGGAAAAAACTGGTATTGATGTAAATTCGATGATGCCAGGCGGCGAACTTCGTCCGGACAGGGCTTACCCTACTTTATTGAATATCTTACCTACAGGACTAAAAGGATTATCATTTGCGGCCTTAACTGCGGCAATTGTGGCTTCTTTAGCTGGTAAAATCAACAGTATCTCTACTATCTTTACCTTAGATATCTTTAAAAAACACATTAATACCGAAGCCAATGAGCTTAAACTGGTAAGAACCGGTCGTTGGGTAGTAATTGTCGCAATGGGTATCGCAATCGCCATTTCACCATTCTTAGGTATTGATAAAAAAGGTGGTTTCGAATTTATTCAGGAGTATACAGGTTTTGTAAGCCCTGGTATTTTTGCCATGTTTATTTTAGGTTTCTTCTGGAAAAAAACAACTTCGAATGCAGCATTATTTGCTACCATTGGTGGTTTCGGTTTATCTGTACTGTTAAAATTCTTACCAGGCATGATGGATCTTTCTTTCCTGCATGATTTCGGCTTCTCGGTAGCCAATGCACAAGGAATTTACGAAATACCTTTCTTAGATAGAATGGGCTTTGTATTTGTAATCTGTATTGTGGTAATGTACGCCATTAGTATGTTCGAGAACAGCAAAGGCGACAAGTCACATGGTTTAGAAGTAGATACGAGTATGTTTAAAGTCCACCCTTCATTTGCTGTTGGATCGTTGTTAGTGTGCGGAATCTTAGTTGCACTTTACTCGATCTTCTGGTAAAATTAAAATCAAGAATATGCAAAAGGCTCGCAATGAAATTGTGAGCCTTTTTTGTTTGCGTCCTGGTTGGTGTCTGCACCAACCAGCTTAGCCAATATTTCGGCAGGTGAAAACACCAGCCGATGGGTTAACCGGAATGGTTCGTGCAGACACGAACCAAGATAATTGCAGGGCTAGTATTTATAGCAGCACAAACCGCTCAAAAATAGCCCTGATCCGATAGCTATCGGATGCAGCGATTCTGATGCTTTATCACTAAAGGAGTAAACCAGCATCAGATTAGCGTAAAGCAGGACTGCGGCGACCGATAAAAACTGGCCATTGCGCTCCAAATAAATCAGTCTGGCTATTATCCTGGTTAGTATCTTATTTCGGTCGGTGAGGCTCCCAACTGATAGATTAATGCATGTGTATATGGTTCGTGCAGACACGAACCAGTGCGTTTGAAAGGGATATTTTAATTATTGTGCACAAGGCCCATCAGGAATTTCCTTGCTGATTTTTAACACCTTGGTAACCACCAATGTCGAGTCAAAATCAGCCGAAACGCTTGCAGTATCTGATTTGGCAAAAAAACCTTCCAGTTCTACGTATACAGGCTC
Organism: Pedobacter kyungheensis; assembly: GCF_000812965.1. GTDB lineage: Bacteria > Bacteroidota > Bacteroidia > Sphingobacteriales > Sphingobacteriaceae > Pedobacter > Pedobacter kyungheensis. Next base: position 105,769 of record NZ_JSYN01000009.1, on the reverse strand, counting down.
ATAAGGCTTTTCGAAACCCAGGTTACTGTAAGACAGTTCGAGTGTTTTTACACTGTCTTTAACCCAGTACTCACGACCATCTTCGCAAAGCGTAAATGATTTCATTTCCGGACCAAAACTATACAAACCCTTAACCGTTTTCAGGTTACTATTCTCTCCCTCGGCTTTATCATTTCTATTACAAGCGGTAACCGCTACGCCAAGGAGCACAACAAATACAAAAGCTTGCTTAAATAATTTCATCTTATATGGTTTGATTTATTTGATCGATCTTTTTAACACTTAAATTGGACGACAAAGCAGATGCCAAAAATGAGAAGATGCCTACAGTAACAAAAACTAAAACAAAATCTTTCCATTTTAATCCTATGGGATAAGCATTTACCAGCGTTTTATTCTCTTCGCCCATTTTTATAAAGCCATAGGTGTGTTGGAAATAGTAGAAAATAATTCCGATTATTAAGCCAAGTACACAACCCGACATGGTAATCATCATCCCTTCGAATAAAAATATACGTTTTATTAACTTTTTCCCGGCACCTAAGCTACTCAAAATAGCCACATCTTTTACCTTATCTATCACCAGCATGGTTAACGACCCTATGATATTAAATATAGCAATAATCAGGATAAAAGTAAGAATAATATATACCGCCCATTTTTCGGTGTTTAGGATGTGGTAGAGCGATTTATTCTGCTCTGCCTGGTTCCTGACTTCATAATCTTTCCCGGCTTTTTCAATTACTTCCTTTTGAAAGCGGTCTACATCAGTACCCGGCTGCAGGTTAATCTCAATTGCAGAGACTTTTTTATCTTCGCCCAGCAGCTCACGGGCAAAATCGAGCGGAACAATAATACCATTATCGAAATCCTGCTGCACTTCAAAAACACCACTTACCCGGATGCTTTTTGATATAAAATCGTCGGCCGGATTGATATTGCTTACGGAAATATCCTTTTTGGGTGAATAAATTTCCAGCTCGGTAAAGGGATCGACAGTATTAACAGCCAGATAACTCTGTAAAGCAGAACCCATAACGGCACTTGCACCACTGCTGTTGTGCAATACAAAACGACCTTCTTTTATCGTACTATCGAGCTTGCCATTTTTTAAATAATCGAAACTTACTCCCTTAACCACGCCAACAGCCTGTTTATTGTTGTATTTTAACAAGGCATTTTCTTGCAACACTTCAGTAAAAGCATATACAGCCTTGTTTTGCCTTAACTGATTAAAATAGGTTGTATTTGGATCGAAAGTTTTACCCTTAGCCGGGGTAATGGCTATTTGCGGGGTAATGGTATCGAACATACTCAATACCACCGTTTCCAAGCCGTTAAAAACCGACAAAATAATAATTAATGCAGCACTACCCACCATTACACCCACCATCGAAATACCCGAAATCAGGTTGATGGCATTGGTAGACTTTTTGGCAAAAAGGTACCTTTTGGCGATATAGAAAGATGTGTTCACTGCGGTAAAGATAATAAAAGGTTAAAGGTTTAATGGAAGAAGGCATAAGGTTGTATACCGTTACAATTAAATACTTTACAAAAAATAGCCAATACTAAAAAAACGGGTTATGCTGCTTTTCGAAACCTATACTGGTTGCTGGTCCGTGGCCAGGATAAACCTTAGTTTCATCTGGTAAGACAAAAAGTTTATCGGTAATGTTTTGAATTAATTGCTGATGGTTACCACCGGGCAAATCGGTACGGCCAATACTGCCATAAAAAAGCACATCGCCACCCATTAAAATATGATCCGCTGCACTGTAAAAGCACAAATGAGCAGGCGAATGACCCGGTGCAAAAATTAAGCTCAATGTACTGTTACCAAAACTGATGGTTCCGGTTTCGGGCAAAAAAGTATCGGGTTCTGGCGAAAGTTCGTAATGGCTGAAGCCCATTTGCGGCGCATAGCCAGGCACGGCCTGTAATATCGGCAATTCGCCTTTGTTAAACTGCGGCTTTAGGCCATAAGTATCGAAAACAAACTTGTTGCCAAAAACGTGGTCTAAATGGCAATGCGTATTCAGCAACAAAACAGGTTTAAGATTATTTTCTTTGATAAACGAAACCAGTTCATTCTGCTCATGGCCTTCGTACATCCCAGGATCGATAATTACGCATTCCCCGGTCTCATCATATAAAACGTATGTATTTTCGCTGTACGCGTTAAAAGTTAAAGTTTTTACTGTAATCATATGGTTTTTAGTTTTTCCATCTAAAGGTGGAAATCAATTTATCAATATCTTTTTTAATGAAATTGATAACGGGCGCAATCGAGTCGTATTGCGGACGTTCGTTAAAATATAATGCCCCCCTGAAATAGTGCTTAACACTGTCGGTTAAAAAAAATTGCACAGATGAGGCGGTATTCCCTTCAATGGCATAATAAATTCCATATACCTTATGATCGGGATAGTTAATGAGTTTCTGATCTATAGCGCTTGCCTTAATGGTGTGTTTAAAAGCGAGCTTTCTGGCATCTTCTACCATTTCATTGTACTCGTTCTTACCAGACACATCGTAATAAGTTAAGTGCAAATAACCGTTAAATTGCTTAAAGTGCAGGTTATACCAATCTTTTTGGGCATCGCGGCTTTTATCCTGCTCGATGCTTGCATACACCGGGTACTCAAAAGCAAACGGTACCGGCGCTATGAAGGGTTTATATTCTTTTTTGGGGAACTCAATCCTGAAGTAAGCTTTAGGCTTAGGACTATAATCGTGGTTTTGGCAGGCTGTTATACATAAAAGCAGTGCAAAGGGTAAAAAAATCAGCTGTTTTAGTTTCATTCCTCAGGAGATTGCTTAATGGTTAACAGGATAAAGATAGGCCAAATTATTTATTCCAGATGGCCCAGGCTTTTTCGGCCTGCTGATGCAACATTTCAAGTCCGTTTTTAGTTTTTGCACCACCAGCTGCAGCTTTAACCAGAAATGCAGTTTCGAGCGGATTATAGACCAGGTCGTAAGCCAAATGTTCAGGTCCAACCAAACTATAATCGATATCCGGAAAGGTATCTACATTTGGCGACATGCCCAATGGTGTGGTATTGATTAATAATTTATTCGAAGCCAAAATTTCAGGAGTAATATCTGCATATAAAATGGCTCCTTCAGTTGCCTTACGCACCACTACCTGATATTCGATATTCAGCTTTTCTAAAATATACTTTACCGCTTTAGCCGCACCACCATCGCCAAAAACCAGGGCTTTGGTATGTTGTGGCTCTAATAAGGGGCTTAACGAAGATTCAAAACCATAAGCATCGGTATTATAACCTTTTAAATAGTTTTTCCCTTCAAAGTTTTTAATCGAAATGCAGTTTACCGCACCAATTTTATCGGCAGCTTCATCTACCTCGTTTAAATAGCAAAGTACATTTACTTTATGCGGAATGGTTACATTTAATCCCTGCAACGATGGGTTATCGTTCAGTAAATCGGGCAGCGCTTTAATATCTTCAATTGGAAAAAGCTCGTATTGATGATCGGCAATGCCTTCATTTATAAACTTTTCGGTAAAATATTTTTTAGAGAAAGAGTGAGAGAGCGGATAACCAATCAGGCCGTAAGTTTTCATAAGCATATATACATTCATTGCGAAGCAGTACTTCCCCAATAGGGTAAGCAACGCTTCGCAATGCAGAAATTTTATATTATTTCCCTAAGTTTAAGAAATGATCGAAGGTATCGCCCCTTAAACCCAAACGAATGGTTTCTAAAGGAATAACTTCGGCAGGGGCAATATTACCCAGGTTTACATTGGCTCCAATGAGTTTTATAAACCAAACCTGCTGCTCTTTTTGGGGTGCTTCCCAAATAATGGTTTCTTCGGGTATCTGGGTCAGGATTTCATCTACCAATCCTTCGCGTACCTCACCGCTTCCGCGGTAAATACCCACATTACCACCTTCGCGTGCTTCGGCAATAACTTTCCACGAGCCGGCTTCGATTTCGGCCTGCATCAGTTTAATCCACTTGTATGGTGCAAATATTTTAGCAGCATCTTTACTGCCAACTTCCGAAATTACAGTAACCTGTTTGGCCAGTTCGCTGATAAAAGCGCACTTTTTATCGTGTTCAATATCTACCGAACCATCCGATACTTCTGCATATTCCATTCCGTACTGATCAAGTACGCGCTGGTAATCTGAAAACTGGTTACGGATAATAAAGGCTTCAAATAGGGTTCCGCCAAAATAAGTCGGAATACCTGCACTTTTGTATAAAGCTAACTTTTCTTTAAGGTTTGGTGTTACGTGTGAGGTAGCCCAACCCAATTTTACGATATCTGTATGTACACCTGCCACATCAATAAAATCTTCAACCTGGCGCAGGCTTAATCCCTTATCCATAACCATTGTTAAGCCTTTTTGGCGTGGTTTAGCTGGACGTTCGGGAACGTTTAATAATGGATAATTCATATGCCTACAAAAGTGAAAAAAATTTTCAGATTTATTTGTTAAATTTTTCTCACAAGGTCGTTACCTGATATATCGGTTTATTACGTTCAAAATGGCACTATTATCTTGTAATTGTGGCAAATATTCGAATAAAATGTAATGCTTTTCGGGGTCAGTTGTTAAAGCAGTTTCCAAATATCCCAATGCATCGGCATAACTGCCAAGGGCAAAAAGATAAGCCACCATGCGGTAATACAGTTCTGCAGCTTCAGGATTATTTTTAATCGCCTCAGCCATGGTTTCTGATGCTTCCAACAGTTTACCCTGCTCATACAATACGGTACTAAAATCTAACCAGGCTTCAATATCAAGCGGGTTAAATTCCAAAACTTTCTCGTAAGCCTCTATTGATTCGTCAATCTGGTTCAGTTTGTAGTAGGCATCGGCCAGTGCAAACCAGAAATCGGCATTTTCGGCCTCTAAATCGATCGCTTTTTTATAAAAATGAAGTGATTCGAAATAACGTTCTTCAAAATTCAGCGTAACGCCAATCCCAAACCAGGCATCAGCCATTTTAGGATCCATTTTTACCGATTTTTTATAATAAGAACGGGCTTCGTCCATCTTCTCGAGCTTTTCGTAACATTCGCCAATGGCACAATAGGTATCGGCATTGGGTGGTTCGTACTCAAAAGTTTGTTTATAAACCTCTATAGCTTCGTTATACTTATCTAACTGTACCAGCGCATTGCCTTTGTTAAAATAAGCCGAACTGAAATCTTCTTTAATCAGAATGGCATAATCGTAAGCATCAATTGCCTTTTCGAAAAGATTTATCTTATGGAAACTGTTGCCCAGGTTGTACCAGGCTGCATAAGAATACGGATCGGTATCGATATACTGCTGATAAAACTTAATGCTTTCTTCCTGCTTGTCTAATACATCATAACAGAAAGCCAGTTCGTATAAACCATCCTGGTTTTCCATATTCTGCTCTAAACTGAGCTTAATGTAGGTAATGGCATTTTCGTAATCAGACATGCTCTGGTAAACGTAGGCCATTTGCAGTAAAATCTCGTCGGTGCTTTCGGCCAGGCCCAAAGCTTTTTCATAATTCTCTAAAGCTTCGTCAAAGCGCTCGGTATTCTGAAAAATATTACCACGAAGCAAATAAATATCCGGTTCTGATGGTTCCAGTAATTCGGCCTTTTGCAAAGCAATAAAAGCCTGTTCGTGGTTGTTGGTTAAAATGTACAGATGAGCCTGTTTAATTAAGAAAACAGTTGCGTAGGGGTGTTGACTGATTGCAAAATCAACTACCTGCAAAGCTTTGACCGGATCATTTTTCTCAATGTAGAAATCTACAATGTATTCAAAAGCGCCTGCATCGAAGAAATATTGGTCCTGGTTGCGGAGCATTTCTTCGTAACGTTCTACTGAGCGTTGTGCGTCTTCGTTGGATTCAAAAAAGAATTCTTCTTCCATATATTATACTATTAAAGAACCGTGCCAATTAGCAGGAAAACACATTATAATTTTACTACTTTTAATTATCCGTTTTTAAAATAATTATTAACATCTGCTATTTAAAACGACGTAAATAGCTGAATATAAAGCTTATTAACTGTGATTAAGATGTGTGGATAATCAATAGATTTTTGCAACATCGCGGTTCCTTTTCCCTTCTTTCACAAAAATACTATAAATTTATGACACAAACGTAATGAAGAAGTCATGAAAGGAACAGTCATATTTGCCCTGTTTTTGGTCTGCTTTGGCTTACAGGCCTTTGCACAAAACGATGAAGAAAGCGCCATTAAAAAAGCAGTAAACAATCTTTTTACCGGCATGAAAACCGGCGACAGCACGGTAGCGCGCAGTGCCTTTGCAACTGGCGCAGTTATGCAAACCATTGTGAATAAAGAAGGGAAAGTAAGTGTGCGCAACGAGTCGGTTGACAATTTTATCAAGTTAATTGGCACACCTCATAAAGACCAATATGACGAGCGGATTGTGTTTAGCAAAATATTAATAGACGGACCACTGGCATTGGTTTGGACAGATTATAAATTTTATCTGGGCGATAAATTCAGCCACTGCGGCGTAAATTCCTTTCAGCTGGTAAAAGGCGATAAGGGCTGGCAGATTGTTTATATTATTGATACGAGAAGAAAAGACGGCTGTAATTAAGGGTGTTCAATTTTAAAATATTTCATTGAAAATCAATATCTTACACAAAAACGTCATTGCGAGGAGGTACGACGAAGCAATCTTACTACTATAGGGTTAAACCGACCGTTGTAAGATTGCTTCGTCGGCTGAAAAAGCCTTCTCGCAATGACGACTTCTCACGATGTTTATTCTTTGCCTAAATCGGCGGCTCCTTTTTTAAACAAATCTGCCTGCTTGTTCAGGTTCTCTTTAGCGGTACCGGTGGCTGCAGCAGCCTGTTTTTGCTTAGCCTGCACAGTTGCGGTGTATGCACCTGCCAATTGTTTGTTTAAATAAGCCTGCAGTTTTAATCTTTCAATTGCATCGCTAATATTTTTGATTCCTTTTTCGGTAACCACCGGATTAGTGTTAGCTCTTAAATACTGGAAATACTGACCAATGGTAGCAAAAATCTTATTTCTGTCGCCAGTAGCCATAACATTCTCGTAAAAAGCCTGATGCTCATCTTTGGGATCGCTGATGTATAAAGTTGCAACCGAACCTGCAATGTGATCCTTAGTATCTGAATCAAGGGCCAATAATGCTGCAGAACCTTCCTGAGGAGCCAATTTAGCCAAACCTCCAAGTCCGGCAGCAATTACCTTGTACGAGCGGTCTTTTAAACTTTCGTTCATTAATGCTTTATAGGCTTGATCGCCTGTTTCGGCAAGCTTGCTTATCGCTGCCGATCTCACTTCGGTATCTTTATCGCTTTTAGCCAATTGCAGCAGAATTGGCAGGGCCGCAGCTTTAATCTGGGCATCTTCCAGGTTCAGACCATCAATGCTCAGCGCACGTAAATCGGCCGATTTATCTTTCAATCCGGCTAACAGTACCTGCTGACCGCTGCTGGCTTTGCTTTGCATAATAAACTGCAGGGCTTCGATCCTGTTGGCATAACTCGGCGCATTTTTATACTGGAAGTAATAGTTTTCGGCTGTTTTATTGTCGTTGGTTTCACCTACCACAATTTTATCTGCATCAAAATCGATCAGATCAGGCTTGGTACTTACATCGAAGCTAAAATTCTGCTCGCGGCTGTTAATCAGGATTTCTTTTCTGATTTTTTGTCCACCGGCATAAATATCTACTTTAACCGGCAGGGTAAAAGTTTGTACGCTGGCATCCTGCGTTTGTTTAACCTTAATGGTTGCTTTACCATTTTCATAACCATAATCAATGCTTAAAATGGGGTGGCCACCGTTATAATACCACTGATTAAAATAAGGGCTCCAGTCTTTGCCGGTTACGTCTTCCATGGCTAAACGTAACTGATGTGTTTCGCCGTTCTTAAAAGCATTGGTAGTTAAGTAACGGTTAAGCGATTTGTAAAAAGCAGCATCGCCCATCTGATTTTTCAACGCATAAAGAATAATAGAGCCTTTGGCATAGCTTACATTATCGAACATATCTTCTTTATCGTTGTAATGGAAACGAGCTAACACCGGACTTTCGCCATTTTTAGTTGAGCCCAGGTAAGATTGCAGTTTTTCGTAGCGCGATTTATCTTCAGCATCCTGACCGGCGTCGTGCCCGTGCCAGATCACTTCGCCGAAGGTGGCAAAAGATTCGTTCATCGTTAAATTAGACCACGATTCGGCCGTTACATAATCGCCAAACCATTGGTGAAAAAGCTCATGTGCAATGGTTCCTTCTTCATTTCCATCTAGCAGCTCACGGTCAGTTTTTTGTACGTGTTCGCCATGTAAAGTTGCAGTAGTATTCTCCATTGCTCCAGAAACGTAATCGCGGCCCACCACCTGCGAATATTTGTTCCATGGATAATCTACGCCAAGCAAATTGCTGTAAAACTGAATCATATCAGGTGTTTTACCAAAAATCTGTTTCGCGTAAGGCGCATATTTAGGTTCCAGGTAATAGCTCACCTCTTTGCCTTTATAACTGTCTTTGGTAATTTTGAACTCACCCACAGCCATCATAAACAAGTATGGCGAGTGTGGCAAATCCATTTTCCAGGTATCGGTTCTGGTACCATCGGTATTTGGCTTCTGACTAACCAGTTTTCCATTTGACAGAGTGGTGTATTTCGATTTTACCGTCATCGAAATTTCCTGTGTTGTTTTCTGATCAGGTTTATCGATGGTTGGAAACCAGGCTGAAGAAGATTCGGTTTCACCTTGCGTCCAGATTTGCGTTGGTTTGTTTTTATCGCTACCATCCGGATTAATAAAATACAATCCTTTGGCATCGGTTATGGCCGCACTGCCTTTCACCTTTAACTCATCGGGTTTAGCTGTATAAGCAATATACACGGTATATTTTTCAGCGTTGGTATACTTTTTATTTAAGTTGATGTACAACTTATTATCGTTGTAGGTGTATTTAAGCGGAATATTCCCTTTTATACCAACCAGTGCAACGGTTTTAATGTCCATGCCTTGCGCATCAAGTGTTAGCGAGTCGGTAGCGTAAAAATGAGGTTTTAAAGTTATCCATGCTTTACCGTAGAGGTAGCGTTTGGCATAATCAAAAGAAACATCGAGTTTGGTATGTACCAGATCGTTAACCTTGGTTGCAGTTACGCGATAAACGCTCAGGTTAGCTTTTTCAGCAGCTTGTTCCTGTGCGAAAAGCGGATTGGCCGCAAAAACAGCAGCCAGCATTAGCCCACAGGCAATAAATCTTTTATTCATTTTTAAGTTTTTTATAAGTCAGTATCTTGATGGCAAGGTATTAAGAATTGTGGTAATTACCAGCTAATTTTACATTATGCCTAATTGGTTGATATTGGTTTTAAGGTGTAACCTTTAGCCTGCAAGCCTTTTATCAAACCTTCATCGCCCACCAAATGACCAGCACCAACGGCTATAAACAACGATTCTTTTTCCATTAAAGCAGGGAGTTGATCGAGCCAGCGTTGATTGCGGTTTTTGAGCATTTCGGTCATAAACTCTTTGGTTTCTTCATCCTGTGTTTTAAAAAAATCGGTTAATTTATCGATATCCTGAGCCAGGTAATAGGCGGTTAATTCTTTTATTTTAAGTTTATTCTTATCCGATTCCCGAACTGATTTAAGCAAGGCTTTTTTCTGTTTTTCCAGATCGCCGTCAAATAACAGCGCACCCTGATATTCGGCGGTTTCCAAACCATGTATCGATTTCGCATTGCTTTTAGCATATTGCTGAAAGCTATCATCTATCCCATCGGTCATATCTTTTATCTCCGGGTTATCCAGCAGCATCAGTAGCACGCCAACCATAGCGGGCTTAAACCGATTCAATTGTTTTAAATTAACTTTCGGATTTTTAGCTTTAATGTAATCGTCAATCTCTTTGTATTCTGCGGGTGTAAATAAACTATCGAGTGTATTGTTTTTCATGGTTAAAAAGGGTGCCATTCGCATTTGCACTGTGCTATCCATTACAATCTCGCCCACTACACCATCAACCGATTTCAGTTTTTGTTGCAAAACCCGCATGGTATCGGCAAATTTTCTGCTTGTAAAATGGTGCGTTCCAAACAAATAGGATGGTTTTTGTATTCCTTTGCCAGAAATTTCCCACAAGAGTGTATTGGTTGCCTTTTTGGTTTGTGCGTTAAGGCTGAGCCCAAAACCTAAAATGGCGATGAGTAATAGTTTAAAGTTTTTCATTGAGTAGTCGTTTTTAGTAAAATCAGGGCAAGATATTAAGAATTGTGATAAAGTTAAGTGCCAATCTAAGCTGGTTCAGAAAATATCGGCTTATAAAACCTTGTTTTGCTAAAAGCAATTCACTATTTTGGCAATACATGAAAAACGCGCTACTTCTCTTCATAGCAATCTGTATTAACACAGTGGCTTCTGCTCAGCAATACACAATTAATGCACAAATTACGGGTTTTAAAAACGGCACTAAATTCTACTTAACCGATACCGAGCTTGATACAGATATCGATAGTGCCATAATCACAAATAATGTTTTAAATTTCAAAGGAACGCTTAGGCAGACACCTCAATCCCTATGGGTAAAAACAACCATAGCGCAAGATTTTTACTACTTTACACTCCTAATGGGAAATGAAAAAATTAATGTGAGCGGAGACATTAAAGACTTCCCTTTTGATCTGAAAATTACCGGATCAAAAACCCAGGAGATGCACAATAAGATGATAGACCTAACTAAAGCAGGCTATAAGCAACGGAATAAATTATTGGCGGAATATTTTGCGCTGACTGGCGATAGTGCCAAAATAAAGGCTAAGGCAATCTGGAAAGTAATTGGAAAAATAGATAGTGTTGACAGGATGACAAGAATGAACTTTGTAAGGCAGAATTTGAATAGTTTTGAAGCTCTGGACGCTCTTTTCTATCTTAAAAACGACTTTCCGAGAGATACCATACATAAATTTTATAATGCGCTCCATTCAGATTTTAAGAATACGTTATATGCAAAAAGAATTGATACGTATTTAAGGGTTGGTGAAATTCTGGATAAGGGAGATAGTTTCTATAACTTTTATGCTTTTGATAAAGATGGAAAAAAACATGCTTTATCTGAGCTGTCAGGCAAATATATATTACTGGATTTTTCCGTTACTTTCTGTGGCCCATGTATCGAATCAATTCCGGAACTAACTGAAATATCACAAAAACTCAATAATAATTTATCGGTAGTCTCCTTTTCATGTGATGCAGGAAAAGCAACCTGGCTAAAAGGCTTGAGTAGAGATCGGCCTCAGTGGTTAAGTCTCTGGGACGGCAAAGGATTTTATGGGGAAACAATAATCAAATATGGCGTTACTGGTTACCCTACGTTTGTCCTCATTAATCCTGCCGGAAAGATCGTGTCCAAATGGTCAGGCTATGAGAAGGGAACGCTTTATAAACATGTTCTGGAGCAAATCTCTGCAAAATCTGATTGATATTATTTTTACTAAACCTTAAATTCAAAAGAACATCATTTATTGTTTAGCGCTTTTAGTTAAGTAAATATTTAGCTTAAGATATTAAGAATTGTGATAAAGTTAGGCGCAAAACCTAGCCTGCTTTCCTTTATTTTTTTGTTTTTTTGTATAAACCGATAGAGATATGACTACAGATATTCAATCCATTTTAAACAAATTGGGCATAAATGCCGATAATGCAGCATTTAGCACAGGGAGCCATTGGGGAGGAGCTGCTAATGTAAAAACGCTGGAAAGTTTTTCTCCTGTAAACGGAAAACGAATTGCTTCGGCCTGGGTGGCTACCAATGCCGATTATGAAGCAGTGGTGCTACAGGCGCAGGCTGCTTTTACCGAATGGCGCAACGTTCCTGCTCCTAAAAGAGGTGAAATTGTACGCCAGTTTGGCGATGCCCTCCGCGAAAACAAATCGGATTTGGGTACGCTGGTTTCATACGAAATGGGAAAAAGTTTGCAGGAAGGCCTTGGCGAAGTACAGGAAATGATCGATATCTGTGATTTTGCTGTGGGTTTATCGCGCCAACTATATGGCTTAACCATGCACAGCGAACGCCCAAACCACCGCATGTATGAGCAATGGCATCCGCTGGGTATTGTAGGCATTATCTCCGCTTTTAATTTCCCGGTTGCAGTTTGGAGCTGGAATGCAGCACTAGCCCTGGTTTGTGGCAATGTATGTATTTGGAAACCATCAGAAAAAACGCCTTTAACAGCTATTGCCTGTCAGCATATTATTGCAAAGGTTTTTAAAGAAAATGCGGTTGCAGAAGGCGTATGCAGTTTAATTTTAGGCGATAAGGAAGTAGGTGAGCTGATGACCAATGACGGACGTGTTCCCTTGGTTTCGGCAACCGGATCAACCCGAATGGGTAAAGCGGTTGCAGCAGCTGTTGGTGCCCGACTGGGTAAAAGTTTACTCGAACTGGGCGGTAACAATGCCATTATTATTTCGGAACATGCCGATTTAGATATGAGTTTAATTGGTGCAGTATTTGGCGCTGTAGGCACTGCAGGGCAAAGATGTACCTCAACCCGCCGACTGATTATTCACGAAAGTGTTTACGATACTTTTACCGCAAAACTGGTTAATGCCTATGGACAGCTGCGCATTGGCGATCCTTTAGATCAAAACAACCATGTTGGTCCGCTGATTGATACTGATGCGGTTGCAGCCTATCTCGATTCGATTGAAAAATGCAAAGCTGAAGGTGGCCGTTTTGTGGTAGAAGGTGGTGTATTATCAGGCGATGCATACACAAGCGGCTGTTATGTAAAACCATGTATAGCCGAAGTAAAAAACGAGTTTAAAATTGTACAGCACGAAACCTTTGCCCCGATTTTATATTTAATCAAATACAAAACACTTGATGAGGCCATTGCTTTACAAAACAGTGTTCCACAAGGGCTTTCATCGGCCATTATGACTTTAAACCTGAGAGAGGCTGAACAATTTTTATCCGCCAGCGGATCGGATTGCGGTATAGCCAATGTAAATATTGGTACCTCAGGCGCCGAAATTGGCGGGGCCTTTGGAGGAGAAAAGGAAACCGGTGGTGGTCGCGAAAGCGGATCGGATGCCTGGAAAGCTTATATGCGTAGACAAACCAATACCATTAATTACTCGAATACCCTGCCACTGGCACAGGGCATAAAATTTGATTTGTAGATAAATATTATCCTGTTTTAAACAAATACGCTGTTACTAACTTTCAAAAAGTTAGTAACTTTAGTATATGGCCTACAAAGAACATTACCATCAAAAATTAGAATATGGCCGTTTTTATCATATATACAATCGTACAATAGATAAGCAGCTAATGTTCAGAAGTGATGAAAACTATCAATATTTTCTGAAGCAGTATGATAAATATCTCTCTCCGGTATTTGATACATTCGCTTATTGCCTTTTGGGCAATCATTTTCATATTTTAATAAAGGTAAAAGAGGAAAGCGAATTCACTGGAAAAGACGCTTTAGGAAAAAGTTGCCATGATATCGTTGCCCACCAGCTTCAGAAGTTTTTTCAGTCATATGCGATGGCTTTTAATAAACAGCATAAAAGGATAGGATCGTTATTTCAGAAGCCTTTTAAAAGGACTCATATTGACAGTGATGAATATTTGACCCGAATGATTATATACATTCATGCTAACCCAGAAAAGCACAAGTTAATAACTGATTTTAGAAATTGGCGTTGGAGCTCCTATCAAAGAATCTTAATCGACAGGCCAACCAATTTAAAGAAATCAGAAGTCATTGATTGGTTTGGCAGCAAAGATAATTATATTGAATGTCATAACGAAAATAGATAAATGAAAAACGTTACTAACTATTTGAAAGTTAGTAACGCAAAATATATGATGGAGTTAGAATAGTTTTTCTAATAAAGCGATGTCTATATCAGCATAACGGGATGGATTACTGTTGGCCAGTACAACTGGTTTTGCCGATACCCTGATGCTGCTTTCTGTTGCTGTAAAATCGCCCATTTTAATTTTCGATTCTGCCCCGATTACAGCAGTATGATCTTCGGTAGAACCGGCTAGCTTTAAGGTTGCTGCATCATTAATTTCCGTTGATAAATTAACCGTATTCGCAGTAATATCGGCTGAAGCTTTATCGCTAAGTACAATATTCAGGTTTAACAAATTAAAGTTGCCCGCAGTGCTTACTGTTGCTGTATTTGAGGCTACAATTGTTGTCAGGTTATTCACGTGGGCTACCACTGTCAGGGTATTTTTATCGAAAGAGCTGATCCTTAATTCGGCACCCTGTTGTTGCACCATTGCATTTTTACCATAGTATTGATCGTAAACCTCAACACTTTCTTTAGCATCCTGAACAAGGATTAATTTAACATTGCCCGATACCACTACTTTACTGATGTTTTTAACATTTGTTAATGCAGTATAACTTGCTGTGTTTTCTGTAGCATTGGCTACCACTGCTGTGCTACTTAAGGTAACCACTACCAATGCAGCTGCGAATAATTTTTGGATAGAATTTTTCATGATCTTAATATTTTATGTTTGATGAACCTTTGTTTTAAACACCTTACTACCAGGCGTTTTCTGTAAATAAGACGACTGTTTGCCCAAAACGTTTCAGGCAAGAGCATGCTATTATACCATAAGCATCTATTTATAGACGAACACCCGATTAACCTATACGAAATTTGGTTTGTTAGCCCATCAAAGATTAAGCGATATTGAGAATTAGGCAGATATGTTAAAAAAGGTTAAAACTTAATACAGAACTAATATATTAGTTCTATATTCGTAAAAACAAAACAGATCCTTCTATATGAAACGTTTATTACTCTCGCTGTGCTTCTTTGTCACGATTGCATCGTACACAAGGGCGCAGAGCCTGCATACCATAAAAGGCCGAACGATTGACACCGCTTCGACGGCTATTTTATCGGGTAGTTCGGTTGCAATTTTAAATGCAAAAGACTCTACTCTGGTAAAATTTACAAGGGCGGCAGAAAACGGCACTTTTGAGCTTACGGGTATCAAAAATGGTAAATTTATCTTGTTGGTTTCTTACCCAAAATATGCTGACTTCGTAGATCACTTTACCCTCGATTCCACTACGCACATCAAGGATTACAACAAGATAAACCTGACGGGAATGGCCAAGATATTGGCTGATGTAATTATCAAAGGAAACAGATCGGCTATAAAAATTAAAGGAGACACCACCGAGTTTGATCCGAAAGCATTTAACATTGAGCCGAATTCAAAAGTTGAAGATCTGATCAAGCAGTTTCCAGGTTTTCAGGTAGATAAGGATGGTAAAATTACAGCACAAGGGAAAACAGTTCCGAAAGTATTGGTAGATGGCGAAGAATTTTTTGGCGATGATCCGACCTTAGTTACCAAAAACTTAAGGGCCGATATGGTAGAGTCGGTTCAGCTTTATGATAAAGCCAGCGATCAGGCGAGTTTCACCGGTATTGATGATGGTGAGAAAACCAAAACACTTAATATCAAACTCAAAGAAGATAAAAAGAACGGTTATTTTGGAAAAGTGCAGGGAGGTTACGGAACAAAAGACTTTTACCAGGGGCAGGCGATGTTTAACAAATTCTGGGGTAAAAAGAAATTTTCGGCCTATGGCATTTTAGGTAACAACGGCACAGTGGGTTTAGGTTGGGATGACCGCGATAAATACGGTGCCTCTGGCGGACTGACCATGACTGATGATGGTGGTATGTATTTTAGCAGCGGCGGAGATGATTTTGACAGCTACGATGGACAGTATAATGGCCAGGGTTTACCAGTAGCCCGGACCGGAGGTTTGCATTTCGACAACAAATGGAACAAGGATAAAGAATCGTTAAACACCAATTATAAAATCGGATCAATCAGGGTTTCAGGAGAGAGAAATTCAATCAGTCAGAACAATTTAGCATCAGGAACCCAAAATAGTACTTCAGATGAATCTTTTGATAACGACATGTTCAGACAAAAACTGGATGCGATGTATGAGCTAAAGATCGATACCACCTTAACAATGAAGGTTAATGTTGATGGTGCATTGAAAAAAAGTAATACTTCAAACACTTATTTAACAGGTACTACCGATGGCAATGGCGACTTTTTAAATTCATCAAACAGAACCTTAACCAATGAGGTAGATGATCAAAATTTTAACGCTAATGTTTTATTCACTAAAAAATTAAAGAAAACAGGGCGCACACTATCATTAAACTTAAATCAATCGATAAACAAAAGCAACAGTGAAGGATACTTAAACTCCCTTAACAAACGCTTAACCTCAACAGGTCAGGTAGATAGTCTTACCAATCAGCAAAAAATTAATGATATTACTAACAGTGCTTTTAAATTAAATGCGGCTTATACAGAACCACTTTCAAAAACCTTAACTGTAATTATAAATTATGGCTTAACATTGATGAATGGTACATCAGACCGCAAGTCTTTCAATCAATCGGGTGGTGGCAGATACGACATTTTAGATACCGTTTACAGTAATAATTTTGAGTTAAACCAAACGATTAACCAAGGTGGTGCAATTTTTAACTATAAGAAGGGCAAAACTGTCATCAATTTCGGATCAAAATTTAGCGGCGTAAACTTTAAGCAAGAAGATATTTATCACAACAAAACCTATGTAAGAAATTTTGTTAACTATATGCCCCAGGCATCTTATCAATATCGTTTTTCTCAACAAAAATCACTTAGGATTAACTACTATGGCAATACTAACCAACCAACGCTCGACCAGTTGCAGCCAGTTAGGGTAAATAACGACCCATTTAATGTTGTAGAAGGAAACCAGGATTTAAGACCATCTTTTAGAAGTAGTGTTAATGCCAGCTATAACTCTTACAAAGTTTTAACCAATCAGTCGTTGTGGTTAAATGCTTCTTATAGTTTTACTGCAAATCCGATTATTAGCGATGTAACTACCGATGATGTTGGTAAGAGTACGTATAAATACATCAATTTTGATGATAAAATGCAGACTAACTTCTACATGTATGCGCAGATAAGCCGGAAAGTAAATGCACTTGGCGAAATCAATATTGGTTTAAATGCTAATGCTAATGGGAGCTCTTCTTACAACTTTATTACCACAAGTCTTGGCAGAACTTTAAATAACACCAAAAATTACGGCTATAGCGGTGGAATAAATATTTCAAAATATAAAGACAAGAGCTATAGTTTTTACCTGCGTTTTGGCCCAACCTACAACATGTCGAGAACAAGTATTGGCCGTAACAGTGACGGATGGGGTGCCAATGGTTACGGATCAGGAAATGTACAATTGCCTGGGAAATTTGAAATCTCAACAGATGGTGAATATCAGTATAATGGAAAAACACAGGTGCTAACCGAAAGTTTTGAACGTTTTATCTGGAATGCATCGATAAGTAAAAAATTCTTCAAATCCGAAAACTTAAGACTCTCAGCAACGGTAAATGATATTTTAAACCAAAATATTGGCTTTAACCGATACGCCAATAACACAACCATAAGCCAAAACAGTTACACTACCATTAGACGGTATTTGATGTTCTCAGTATCATGGGATTTTAGCAAAATGGGTGGTGGAATTAAATCTCAAAAATAATTATTATGAAAACTACACTAAAATATATCATCTTATTTGCTGTTATTTTCATCAGCAAAAGCACCTTTGCTCAAAACGTACATTTCGTTAAAAACGGTATAATTGAATTCGAAAAAAGATCAAACATGTATGCGGTGATCAAAAAGAAAATCAATAAAGACAATGAAAGTTATATGATTCCTGCTTTCGATCAGTACAAAAAGAATAATCCACAATTTAAGGTAGCTAAAAGTACCTTAAGCTTTAATAAAGATAAAGGCTTATATAAATGGCCAAATGTAGACGAAACAACAAATGCTAATTGGGCTTCGAGGGACGCACTCGTTGATTTAAAGAATACCATTGCAACTGATTATAATACCAATACAAGTATTTCTCAAAAAGCGGTTTATGAAGACACCTATCTTGTTAAAGACAGTTTGCGCAAAATTAACTGGAAAATTACCGATGAGACAAGGGAAATTGCAGGTTACGAATGCCGCAGAGCCAACGCAATAATTATGGATTCGATCTACGTAGTTGCCTATTATTCGAACCAGATTGCAGTTTCAGGTGGACCCGAATCTTTTAACGGATTACCGGGAATGATTTTAGGTTTAGCTTTACCGCACCAAAACATAACCTGGTTTGCTACCAAAGTAACGGAAGTTACTGTTCCGGAAAAGGATCTAACCCCGCCAACAAAAGGAAAACCAATCGACAATAAAGGTTTAACTGATAAAATAACTTCAGCCTTAAAAAATTACGGCCCTGAAGCACTGTCGGAGCTAAAGGCTTTTTCACTTTAACGATGTGCATTTCATTTTTATAATTATGCCTATTTTAGCTAACCATTAGAATAGCTATGTACAGCGCACTTTATAACCACATTAATAAATTTATAGATTTGAGTAAGGATGAGCAGGATCTTCTTGCCCCCTTACTCAAATCTTTGTCGGTTAAAAAGAAAGCTTTTTTACTGGAAGAAGGTCAAACCTGCAGGGCCAATTACTTTGTGGCAAAGGGTTGCCTCAGGCTATACTTTATTGATATTAAAGGTGCCGAGCAAACTACCCAGTTTGCCATCGAAAACTGGTGGATTACCGACCTCACGAGCTTCCTGTTTCAGAAATCTTCAGAATTTTATATCCAGGCTGCAGAAAGTACAGAGGTAATTGCCATTGAGCAGCACCATTACGATGAAATGTTCCATAAACTACCTAAACTGGAAAGGTATTTCAGGCTCATTTTGCAAAAAAACCACCAGGCATCACAAATGCGAATCAGGTACCTGTATAGCCAAACCGCCGAAGAAAGATATCGCCACTTTAACCAGATGTTTCCCGAATTTGTACAAAGGGTACCACAATACATGCTGGCTTCTTACCTGGGTTTTACGCCTGAGTTTTTGAGTAAGATCAGAGCGAAGAGATGATCTGCGCTTTTTTACCGCAAAGCACACGAAGCAGAAACACAAAGTACGCAGAGTAAGGCACAAAGTACACTGAGCCAGCTGTATTATAACTAAACATTTCAAACCAATTCGCTCTGTGCCACTCCGTTAAACCTCTTTTCCCTCTGTGGTTAATTTAAAGAAATAGCAGGATTCGAATACTTAATTTCTCTGCGTAACTCTGCGCAAAAACTTAGCGACCTTTGCGGTTAAACATTTCTTAAACTACATTAAGTTTTTTCAACCCCGGGATGCGGAACTTTACATCGTAATCAAAAACAATAAAAATGGAAAGTAGAATTGATATCCCCAAAGTAGATCCGGCAGCCTACCAGGCCATGTATGCCTTAGAGAAATATTTATCAGCCAGCAAAATCGACCCCATTCTTTCAGAGTTGATTAAAATGAGGGCATCGCAAATTAACGGTTGTGCATTTTGTTTAAATATGCACTCGGCCGATGCACGCAAAATTGGCGAAACCGAGCAAAGATTATACCTGCTAAGTGCCTGGAAAGAAACTACCTTGTTTACCGAAAAAGAGAAAGCTGTTATTGCTTTAACCGAAGAAGTAACCCTCATCAGCAACCATGTTTCTGATGCTACTTATCAAAAAGTTGCAAGTTTCTTTAGCGAAACTGAAATTACCAGCATCATTATGGCCATTGTTACCATTAATGCCTGGAACAGAATTGCAATTACCTCCAAAGTAATTGTTGGATAATTTTTTTAAACCTGTCAGATTTTAAAAGTCTGACAGGTTTTTAAACTTCTTTAACTCCCCGAACACGAGGCCTGCAATCACCTTTGCACCTTCAGGCTGAAAATGGGTATTGTCTTTTTGACCTTTCGGATATGCCTCGTATTTAGCCGAATCTAAATTCATAAAATAATTTTTGCTCACATATTCCTGACCTTTAGTGGTAAAAAAATCGGCCGAAAGCGTGGTTAAATCGATAAGCGGTACATGCAACGACTTAGCCACGTCTTTTACTGCTTGCGGATATTCACCGTGTGCGCTGCCCAGCTTACCATCCTTCCAGGGATAATTGCGCGTAACCGGGGTAATCAAAACCGGAAACGCTCCCTTTGCGCGGGTTTCATTTACATACATTTTTAAAAAATCTTTGTAACCCGGAATATCCACGTAACGCTCAGGCTTATCTTTTGCTGCATCATTATGACCAAACTGAATCAGTACCAGATCGTTCTTCTGTAAAGTGCCTAAAACTTCTTTCCACCTGCCTTCTTCAAAAAAACTCCTTGTACTCCTGCCTCCTTTGGCTTTATCAACCACCAAAACGCTATCACTTTTAATCAGCCGGCTTAGTTTTTTTAGGCTATCTTTTTGAAAGAAGGGCTGAAAAACCTGCCCCCAACCCGTTAGCGGATATCTTTTCTGCATGTAGCCTTCTTCTAAAGTATAATCTGCCACGGTCGAATCGCCAATTAAATAAACTTTAACAGGTTTTGGTTTGCCAATAAAAGACATCAGTGCAAAACCAGTAGCTATAACTGCGGTAATAATTTTATAATGTTTCATTTTATGAATCGATTATTTAATGGGTTCTATTCTAAACCAATCGTATTCGGCAATTCCCGAATCATTGGTTTGTGTATCTCGGATGGCAAATAACCCAAGCTTGGCCCCAATCCATTGCCCTGCTGTAGCCTGAAACTGATCGCCAACGGGATTAAAAGTAATTCCATCTTCGCTATAACTAAACTGGCATTTGGCTCCGTTGGTAACTAGTACCCTTAACTGTACCGATGTTGACTTAAGTTTGATAACCTCCTTTTCATTTTCTGCTTTACCTTTATCAGCACTTTGGCAAACACCATACATCAGATACAGCCCATCCTTTTTGCTCTTGATACTCAACTGGGCATAACTTCTGCCCATAACCACTAAACCGGTTTTTTCATGCTCGAGTTTAGGATTGGGTTTAAAATTGAGCTTAGTTGTTGCCACAAACTCATCAGCAGGAAATTTCTGCATCAATAAATTGGGCACATCCCAAAGATTTTTAGCCTCATCCGGAATTTTTGAAGTATATAATTTTAAAATGCCCTTATTGGCATCAGTGAACCACCAGGTGGGTTGTGGATTTGCCTGCCATTGCCATTGTAGGCCTAAATTAACCGAACCGAATTCATCACTTTCAACCGGATTTTCTATCGGATATACTTTACCTACATTCGGTTTTTTATAAACTGCTACGGGCTCGCCAGTACCATCGCCATCTTTATCTAAACCAATAACCGGCCAGTCATTTACCCATTTCATGGGTTGCAAATGCACTACACGGCCGTAAGCATCTTTATCCTGAAAATGCAAAAACCAATCTTCCCCGGTTGGTGTATTTACCCAGGCACCCTGGTGGGGGCCATTAACGGCCGATTTGCCCTGATCCATGGCTACCTTTCTTTCGTAAGGTCCGTAAACATTTTTACTGCGCAATATCAACTGCCAGCCGGTAGAAACACCTCCCGCTGGTGCAAATAAATAGTAATAACCATTGCGTTTATAAAATTTCGGTCCTTCAATCGTCGGGTCTAGCTCATGTCCATCGTAAACAATCCGTCCTTTTTCCAGCGCTTTCATTCCGTCGTTACGCATTGGCATAATCGCTAAAACACTTTTAATTCCAGCCCGGCTGCCAGCATAAGCATAAGCGAGGTAAGCTTTTCCATCTTCATCCCAAAACGGGCAGGGATCAATCAAACCTTTGCCGGCTGCAACCAATTGCGGGGCAGACCAATCGCCGGTAATGGTTTTGGCTTTGGTTACATAAATTCCGAAATCGGGATCGGGATAATAAATATAAAATTCGCCATTGCGATAACGGATTGATGGCGCCCAAACCCCGTTGCCATGCTGCGTTTTTTCAAAATGATCGAATGGAGGCTGACGTTTTAAAGCATGACCAATGATTTTCCAGTTTACCAGATCTTTCGAATGCAAAATCGGCAAACCCGGTACAGCATCAAAACTGGAGGCAATCATATAAAAATCGTCACCCACACGGATGGCATCCGGATCGGAATAATCAGCATTAATAACCGGATTTTTATAGGTTCCGTTGCCCTGATCTGATACCCAAACTTTAGAAATGTATCTGCTTGAAGGGCTTTGCTGTGCTAAAACACTCAAACTAAGACTTAAAATCAGGGTGATGCTAAAAAGATATTTCATTTTACAACGGGGTAATTAATATTTGGCTATCAACAAGATTAAGTCTTTTTTTATTTCAAGGCAAGCAGATATTGTGCAATCGTTCCCGACATCGTTTGCATCTTTTAATTTTGCTAAAACTTCGTCCTGATGAATATTAATGTTTAAAATTGTTCATCATATATTTAAAACACGGCTGCGTGATGAAGTTTATACTTTTACGTGGCCGATTTTATTTTAAGCCTAACCAAATCGATATGAGAACAATTGCTTTATTCTTTTTAACGGTCTTTGCCTTTGCTGCACATGCATTGGAGGTTAAACCCGATTTTATTGTAGCTGCTGATGGAAGCGGAAATTTCAAAACGGTGCAGGAAGCCATTCATGCCGTACCCGATTTCAGGAATAAAACCACTGTGATTTTCATTAAAAAGGGCGTTTACAAAGAAAAGCTGGTTTTGGCAGCATCGAAAAAAAATGTAAAACTGATTGGCGAAAGCCTTAACGAAACCATTTTAACTTACGACGATTATGCCCAAAAGAAAAACACTTTTGGCGAAGAAAAAGGTACTTCAGGCTCATCCAGTTTTTACATTTACGGCGAAGGCTTTTCGGCAGAGAACATCACTTTCGAAAATTCATCGGGCCCGGTTGGGCAGGCCGTAGCGGTTTGGGCAGGTGGCGATAAATCGGTTTTCGTCAACTGCAGGTTTTTAGGTTTTCAGGATACACTGTATACCTACGGCGGTAATAACCGCCAGTATTATAAAAATTGCTACATCGAAGGCACGGTCGATTTCATCTTTGGAGCGGCAACAGCCTGGTTCGAAAACTGTACGCTTTATTGCAAAAAGGCCGGTTACATTACCGCAGCATCGACCGCCGATACCACTAAATTTGGGTATGTTTTTAACAAATGTATCATTAAAGGCGATGCACCGGCCAATAGTTTTTATCTGGGCAGACCCTGGCGGCCTTATGCAAAAGTAGCCTATCTTAACTGTACACTCCCTGATTTAATCCGTCCGGAAGGCTGGAACAACTGGGGTAAAACAAGCAACGAGCAAACTGCTTATTATGCTGAATACAAAAGCCTTGGGAAGGGCGCAAATCCTGGTTCGAGAGCCAAATGGTCGCACCAATTAACAGATGTGGAGTATAGCGCGTATATTTTGGAAAACGTTTTCCGGGGATGGCAGCCCGAGGCTAAATAATCAACATAAAAAACTGACAATCAACACAAAAGCACCTTACAAGAGGTGCTTTTTTCGTTTATTTTCCGGCAACGATTGCATAGATTTCTCTTCTGTTTTAGGAGCAAACAACGTACACTTGTTATACGATTAACCAAATATAATTTAACAGCACCAACAATGAAACAGATAACAGGTAGTTTCTGCCGTACAAAAATAGCGCTCACATGTATTTTAATATCGGCTGCATGTTCGGCTATTGCGCAACAAAAGCAAGCCTTGCCCGTTATTCAGCAGGTTAAATTTAAAGCCGATACCACGAGCATTACCCGCTTTGGGGCCAAAGGCGATGGGCTTTTTTTAAATACCCAAAGCATTAACAAAGCCATTGAGGCCGTAAGCCAGAAAGGTGGCGGCGTGGTGTTAATCCCATCTGGTTTATGGTTAACCGGACCAATCGAATTAAAAAGTAATGTAAACCTGCACTTAAAACGCGACGCCATTCTACAATTTACGGCCGATTTTAACCAATACAAACTGGTTCAGGGAAATTGGGAAGGTCAACCCGCATGGCGCAACCAAAGCCCTATTTCTGGTGTTAACCTGCAAAATATAGCCATAACCGGCGCAGGGATTATTGATGGAAACGGTGGCGCATGGCGCATGGTAAAAAAAGATAAACTTACCGAAACCCAGTGGAAAACATTGGTTGCATCGGGAGGAGTAGTAAGGGCTGATGGCAAAATGTGGTACCCATCAGAAAAAACCGTTAAAGGCTCGAACACTAAAAATGCTGGTGTAATTGAACCCGGTAAAACGGCTGCCGATTACGAAGACATCAAAGATTTCCTTCGTCCTAATCTGGTAGTGCTAACAGGCTGCAAAAAAGTACTTCTAGAAGGCGTTACCTTTCAAAACTCGCCAGCCTGGAACCTGCATCCTTTACTGTGTGAAGACCTGACTTTGAGAAACCTGCAGGTTAAAAACCCCTGGTTTGCCCAAAACGGCGATGGTGTAGATGTAGAATCTTGCAAAAACGTTTTGATTGAGGGTAGCACTTTCGATGTGGGCGATGATGGTATCTGCATTAAATCGGGCAGGGATGAGGCTGGCCGCAAACGTGGCGTGCCTACCGAAAATGTAATTATCCGCAACAATGTGGTTTACCATGCACACGGCGGTTTCGTTATTGGAAGCGAAATGAGCGGAGGTGCCAAAAATATCTGGGTGTACAACTGTTCTTTCATAGGCACCGATATCGGTTTGCGCTTTAAAACCACACGTGGCCGCGGAGGTATAGTCGAAAATATTTATGTGAACAATATCAACATGATCGACATTCCGGGCGAAGCCATTTTATTCGATATGTATTATGCCGCTGTTGATCCGGTTCCTTTGGCTGGAGAGAAACGCGAAGCCATTAAAACCGTTACCGTTCCGGTTACTGAGGCTACTCCGCAATTTAGAAATTTCTACATCAAGGATGTAGTAGCCAATGGCGCAGAAAAAGCGATATTTTTCAGGGGCTTACCCGAAATGAATATCAAGGATATCCACCTCGAGAATGTAACCGTTCAATCGAAAAAAGGCGTAGAGATTATTGAGGCATCAAATATTTTCCTTAAAAATGTTAAGGTTATCACCAACGATACCAATCCGGTTGTACACGTACAAAACGGCACCAACATTAATATTAACGGGCTTCAGTATAAAAACGGGGCTGAGCTCCTTTTCGATATCACCGGCGAAAAAACCAAAGGGGTAAAAATAACGGGAACAGATGTTTCAAAAGCCCAAAAAACCTCAGCCTTTGCTACCGGCGTAAATCAATCTGTATTGGAGATTTCAAAATAATAAAACATGAAACGATCAATCATATACCTTACAGCAACCTTAGCATTCCTTACCGTTTTTGTGCAAAACGGCCTGGCGCAAAAGAAATTGTCCGAACAGCTCACGCTAACGGCCATGGAAAAACTGTTTCAGGATACCACCCTGCTTAAAGGTGCCAAAGGCCCTAAATGGACCTACGATATGGGAGTTGTTTTGGAAGGTGCTGCTGCCGTATGGCGCAATACCGGCGATGGAAAGTATTTTAAATACGTACAAAGCTCGATGGATGCCTATTTGGATAAAGAAGGCAACATCAATACTTATAAAGCCGAAGATTTTAATATCGACAATGTTAAAAATGGTCGTTCATTGTTGCTGCTTTACAAAGTTACCGGACAACAAAAATACCTGTTGGCAGCCACTAAACTTTACGATCAGTTACAGCAACAACCACGCACCAAAGCTGGCGGTTTCTGGCACAAGAAAATTTATCCCAATCAGATGTGGCTGGATGGCTTGTATATGGGAGAGCCCTTTTACGCCGAGTATGCCAAACTGATGAAAAAGGATGCTGCTTTTGACGATATCGCCAAACAGTTTATTTTAATGGAACAAAACTCGCGCGACAATAAAACGGGTTTACTATACCACGGTTACGATGAAAGCCGCGAAGAGCGATGGGCAGATAAAACAACCGGACGCTCACCCAATTTTTGGGGCAGGGCTATGGGCTGGTACATAATGGCTTTGGTTGATGTATTGGATAATTTTCCGGAAAATCACCCCAAAAGAGCAGAATTATTAGCCATTTTAAACCGTACGGCAACCGCTGCTGTAAAATATCAGGATCCGAAATCCGGTGTTTGGTTCGATATTTTGGATATGCCAACCAGAAAAGGCAATTACCTGGAAAGTTCGGCATCGAGCATGTTTGTATACGGACTGGCCAAGGGAGTACGCAAAGGTTGGTTAGCCCCATCTTTTATGGCAGCTGCCAATAAAGGTTATGCTGGTTTAAAGAAAGAATTTGTTGAGCCTGCGGGTAACGATAGGATTAACCTGACCAAAACCGTTTCTGTTTCTGGTCTGGGAGGAAAACCAAAATACCGCGACGGTAGTTTCGAATACTACATCAGTGAAAAAGTAATCACCAATGATCCCAAAGGGGTAGGTGCCTTTATCTGTGCATCGGCCGAAATGGAAATTGATGCCTTGCCTAAAACCGGAAAAGGATTAACAGTAACCGTTGATAATTTCTTCAACAACGAATACATGACCGGGCCAACCGGCGATAAAATCCCTTTCCACTACGTTTGGGAAGAAGACGACAACAATGGTTTTTCGCTATTCGGGAAAGTATTTAATGATGCAGGTGTTAAAACCGCAACGCTTAAAACTGCTCCAACAACAGCAAACTTAAAAGGCAGCAACATTTATATTATAGTAGATCCCGATACGGAAAAGGAAACGGCTAATCCCAATTACATGAATGCTGAACATGCAAAACAAATCGCAGCATGGGTTAAGGCTGGTGGGGTACTCGTAATGCTATTAAATGATGCTGGCAATTGTGAAATCAGCAAATTCAATGTGCTTCCTGAAATATTCGGGATTAAATTTAATGAAGACAGCCGCAACAAAGTGCAAGGCTCAAATTTTGAGCAGGGAGCCGTAAAAATCCCGTCTGGAAATACAATTTTCAAAACGGCTAAAAAAGTTTACATCAAAGAAATTTCGACCATTGTAGCCAAAGCACCTGCTGTTTCTGCATTGACCGATAACGGCGATGTGCTGGTGGCAACTGCAAAATATGGTAAGGGAACAGTTTTCGCTGTTGGCGACCCCTGGTTTTACAACGAATACATTGATGGGCGGAAATTGCCTGCAGATTTTGAAAACTTTAAAGCGACAAATGATTTGGTAAACTGGCTGATTAAGCAGGTTCCGGGGAAGAAATAAAGAGAGAATAGGTCGGTGAGGACACCAACCTATAGGAGAAATATTAACCACAGAGACACGGAAAAAGACTAAATAAAGCTGTCATCCTGAGCCTGTCGAAGGACAATCACAGCCTTATAAAAATCAAAAAAAACCTGTTAATCCCTGCCTCCGTGGCAGAAAAAACTAACAAGCAAACAATGAAAATAAAAATAGTATTAACCCTCATTTGCAGCACACTGATGCTGTCGTGCTTTGCGCAGCAAGCTGCAGACTCGACCGCCGATAAAATGCTGGTTTATCAGCTAGGCAATGGCGGCTGGCCCAAGCAACTGGAAGATAAGAGCGTGGTTAACTATGGCGCAGCCTTAACCCCTGAGCTTTTGGCCAAAATAAAAGCCACTAAAGATTTACACGCTACGTTCGATAACAAAGCCACCAGCAGAGAAGTGGTATATCTGATTAAAGCCTACAAAAAAACACAAAACCCCGCTTACCTCAAAGCTGCCGAAAAAGGAATTGATTATATCCTGGAAGCCCAGTATGCCAATGGCGGATGGCCACAATATTACCCGGATAAAGCGCTTTACCGTTCAGAGATCACCTATAACGATGATGCCATGATTAACGTGCTGGATATCCTGGAAGACATCGTAACGAAGAAAAACGATTTCGACGTCGTAAACGCCAGCTATATCCCAAAAGCTGAACGCGCCGTTACTAAAGGAGTAGACTGCATTTTGAAAACACAGGTAAAACAAAATGGTGTTTTAAGCATTTGGGGAGCACAGTATGATAAAGACAGCTTGCTGCCCGCAAAGGCCCGTAATTTTGAGCCGGCATCTTTAAGTACAAGCGAATCGATGGGCATTACCCGCTTTTTAATGCGTTTTAAAAATCCTTCTCCACAAATTAAAGCTGCAGTAACAGCTGCCTACAATTGGTTTAATACCTATAAAATTGCAGGCTACCGTTTCGAAAGAGGTACCGACCCGAAAACAAAGGAAAAAAGTGCTGCGCTGGTTGCCGATCAGTCATCGATGGTTTGGGCACGTTTTTACGATCTCGATAAAAACATTCCGATTTTCGGCGACAGGGATAACAGCATTAAGCTAAAACTGGAGGAGCTGATTCCCGAACGCAGAAACGGTTACGCCTGGTACGGCAGCTGGGCACAAAAATTTATAGAAAAAGATTATCCGAAGTGGTTAGCCACAAACAGCAAATAAAAATGGTTTAACACGTCATTGCGGCGAAAAAAGCAAATGACAGAAAAGACACAGCAATGGTTTTAAACAAAGAAAATTTAAACAGCATCAGCGGCGAAAAGGTTACTAAACCAACTGCTGAAATTTTAGCGTTACCAGAAAAGGTAATCCAGTTTGGTACCGGCGTTTTACTGCGCGGTTTACCCGATTATTTTATCGACAAAGCTAACCACCAGGGTATTTTTAATGGCCGTGTACTGGTGGTTAAATCGACCTCAAAAGGTGGTGCCGATGCTTTTTCGCAACAAGACAACCTGTACACCCTGTGCGTTAAAGGTATAGAAGATGGGGTTAATGTAGCAGAAAACACCATTAATTCATCCATCAGCCGCGTATTGTCGGCTTCGCAAGATTGGGCCGAAATTTTAAAAGCAGCACATCAGCCCGAAATGCAGGTGGTGATTTCGAATACCACCGAAGTAGGTATTGTAAAAAGCGAAGATAAAATTACAGACAACCCTCCGCAATCTTATCCCGGTAAATTGCTTGCCTTTTTGCACGAGCGTTACAAAGCCTTTAACGGATCGGCTGAAAGCGGAATGGTGATTGTACCAACCGAACTGATTAGTGATAATGCCGATAAACTGAAAGAGATTGTACTGAACCTGGCCATCCAAAACAAACTGGGCTGGGATTTCGAAAACTGGTTAAAAACCGCCAATCACTTCTGCAAAACTCTGGTAGACCGCATTGTACCGGGAAAACTGCCTGCAGCTGAACAGAAAGCCATTGAAAACGAATTGGGTTATGAAGATGAGCTGATGATTATGGCTGAACCTTTCAGGCTTTGGGCCATCGAATCATCGAGCGAAAAGGTAAAAGACATCTTATCTTTTGCCAAAGCCGATAAAGGCATTTTCATTGTTCCATCTATCGATAAATTTAAAGAATTAAAACTCCGTTTACTGAACGGAACTCATACCATTAGCTGTGGTTTGGCCATTTTAGCCGGCTTTAACACGGTAAAAGAAGCCATGGCCAACGAAGAATTCTCGGCACATGTTTTAAAACTAATGCAGGACGAAATTGCTCCGGCAGTGGTAAACGAAGACATTACTTACGATGAAGCCCTTGCATTCGCAAAAAGTGTAATCGACCGTTTCAGCAACCCGGCATTAGAACACAAATGGCAGGCCATTACCTTAAACTATACTTCCAAATTGCAGATGCGTAACATGCCTTTAATCAGAAGGTACTATGCTTTAAAAAATGAAGTGCCCCAACTTACAGCACTTGGTGTAGCAGCCTACATCCTTTTCATGAATGTAGCTAAAGAGGGCGATGTTTTTGTTGCAAATGTAGCCGGAAAAACCTACCCTATTGATGATGAATTTGCCGGAATTTTATACGAATACTGGAAAAACCCTGAAACAGTAGTTGACAGTACGCTTGGCGACAGACGTTTGTGGGACAAGAACTTAAACAACTACCCTGGCTTTAACGCGGCCGTAAAATCGTACGTTGATTTATTACAAAATAAAGGTGCAAAAGAAACTTTAGGTAACTTGCATTCAGAAAGAACAATTTAAAATGGTTACTAGAATTTTAAAAATCCATCCTAACGATAATGTATTGGTTGCGCTTCAAAACCTGGCAAAAGGCGAAACCGTTATCCACGATGGACAGGAATATATTTTACAGGATGACATTCCGGCCAAGCATAAATTTTTTATGCAGGACATGAACCAGGGCGACCACATTATCATGTATGGTGTTTTGGTTGGGAAGGCGCAGCACTTCATCCTTAAAGGTGGCTTAATGGACACCGAAAATACCAAACACGCATCTGATCCATTCGAATTCCGTCCGTACCATTACCAATGGCAGGCACCCGATGTTTCTAAATTTGAAGGTCGTACTTTTAACGGTTACATCCGCAGCGATGGTCGTGTGGGTACAGCCAATTACTGGTTGTTTATTCCAACAGTTTTTTGCGAAAACCGCAACCTGGATGTAATCCGCGAGGCTTTACACAACGAGTTGGGTTATGCGGTAACCGATAAATACAAATCGTATGCACACGAGCTGGTAGAAGCGTATAAAAACGGCGAAATTTTAGCCGAAGCCGATCCTGCATCAATCGGACAGGCCAATCCATCAGCCAACCGTGTTTTTAAAAACGTTGATGGCATTAAATTTTTAAATCACCAGGGTGGTTGTGGCGGTACCCGTCAGGATGCGGCTGTTTTAAGCAAGCTACTGGCTGCTTATGCCGATCATCCGAATGTTGCCGGTGTTACCGTTTTAAGTTTAGGTTGCCAGAATTTACAGGTGCACGATTTTATGGAAGACCTGAAGCACCGCAGCCCTAACTTCGATAAACCTTTATTTGTTTTCGAGCAGCAACAATCGCAAAGCGAAGAGCAACTGGTTAAAGAAGCCATCAGAAAAACTTTTATCGGCTTAACCGAAATCAATAAAATTGAACGTCAGCCGGCACCATTAAGCAAACTGGTTTTAGGTGTTAAATGCGGTGGAAGCGATGGTTTTAGCGGCATTAGTGCAAATCCGGCAGTAGGGTATACTTCCGATTTATTGGTGG
Organism: Pedobacter kyungheensis; assembly: GCF_000812965.1. Classification (GTDB taxonomy): domain Bacteria; phylum Bacteroidota; class Bacteroidia; order Sphingobacteriales; family Sphingobacteriaceae; genus Pedobacter; species Pedobacter kyungheensis. The sequence continues at coordinate 74,754 of NZ_JSYN01000009.1, read as the reverse complement.
CCTTAGGCGGAACTGTACTACTGGCCGAGTTCCCTGAACTTTGTGGTGCAGAACAACAGCTGATTGATCGTACGAAAGATGAAACCGCTGCACGAAAGTTTATTCAGTTAATGACGGCTTACAACCAGTCGGCAGAAAACGTAGGCTCGGGCTTTTTCATGAACCCATCACCAGGCAATATTAAAGATGGTTTAATTACCGATGCCATAAAAAGCACTGGCGCTGCAAAAAAAGGCGGAACCTCGCCGGTTGAAGATGTTTTGGATTATACCGAACCTGCAACCAAACCTGGCCTCAATTTAGTTTGTACGCCGGGTAACGATGTAGAAGCCACTACCGGTAAAGCAGCATCGGGTGCAACTTTGATTTTATTTACAACCGGACTGGGTACACCTACCGGAAACCCCGTTTGCCCAACCATTAAAGTATCTACCAATAATGCCTTAACCAAACGCATGGGCGATATTATCGATATCAATTGCGGCCCGGTGATCGAAGGCGAAAAAACCATCGAACAAATGGGCGAAGATATTCTGGAATACTGTATCAAAGCGGCAAGTGGCGAGGTGATTCCAAAGGCAGTCTTATTAAACCAGGACGATTTTATTCCGTGGAAACGCGGTGTAAGCCTTTAATTATGCCAAGATCAGTGTCTGCACTGACCTCACCTAGTTTAATTCAATTTAGTGGTCTTTGGAGACACTGACCACCAGTAACAATCACATAGCATGAAACCTTTTTTAGACGAAAATTTTCTTTTGGAGAGCAAAACTGCTGAAAAGCTTTATCACAATTTTGCAAAACCCTTACCGATTATAGATTACCATAACCACCTCATTCCAGAGCAAATTGCCAACAACACACAGTTTGCCAATATGACTCAGGTTTGGCTGGCCGGCGACCATTACAAATGGCGTGCAATGCGTGCCAATGGTGTTGACGAAAAATACATCACCGGTGCAGGTTCTGATTTTGAGAAATTTGAGAAATGGGCAGAAACCGTTCCTTATACTTTGCGTAACCCACTTTACCACTGGACACATTTAGAACTTCAGCGTTATTTCGGCGTTACCGATTTACTTTCGGGCAAAACTGCGCAGAAAATTTACGATGAATGCTCGGCTAAACTGCAAACTCCGGAGTATTCAGTACGCGGTTTATTGTCCAAAATGAATGTAGAATCGGTTTGTACTACCGATGATCCTTTAGATAGCCTGAACTTTCACCAGCAACTGGCCAGAGAAGGTGCAAACCTGAAAATGTTACCTGCTTTCCGCCCCGATAAAGCCATGAACAGCGATGACATTGAAGGCCTAAACCAATATATTGATAAACTGGAAACGGTAGTCGATAAAACCATCAGCAATTTCCAGGACTATATTGATGCATTGAAAAGCCGCCACGATTACTTTGCAGATAATGGCTGCTCGGTATCTGACCACGGCTTAGAGCAGATTTATGCCGAAGATTATACAGAAGCAGAAATCAGCGCCATTTTTGACAAAATCCGCAGTAAAAAAGACATTTCTTACGAAGAAAACCTGAAATTCAAATCGGCCATGCTCGTTTATTTTGCTGAGTGGGATCACGAAAAAGGCTGGGTACAACAATACCATTTAGGTGCGTTACGCAACAACAATGCCCGCATGTTAAGGCAATTAGGTCCCGATACTGGCTGGGATTCGATTGGTGATTTTAGCCAGGCCCGCATGCTTTCTAAATTCTTAAACCGTTTGGATAACCAGGATAAACTGGCCAAAACCATCATCTACAACCTTAATCCGGCAGATAATGAGTTAATTGCGACCATGATCGGTAACTTTAACGATGGTTCTGTAGCAGGTAAAGTGCAATTCGGATCGGCCTGGTGGTTTTTAGACCAAAAAGACGGGATGATTAAACAATTAAATGCACTATCGAACATGGGGCTTTTAAGTCGCCTGGTAGGTATGCTTACCGATTCGCGCAGCTTCCTTTCCTTCCCTCGTCACGAATATTTCAGAAGGATTGTTTGTAACCTGTTTGGAGCCGACATCGAAAACGGAGAATTGCCTAACGACCTGGAGTGGGTTGGTAAAATTGTGCAGGATATTTCGTACTTTAACGCAAAAAATTACTTTAAATTTTAACCAAAATCAGGCTTTTAAGAAGAATTTCGTTGGATTCAACGCATTTCAAACGTTTTACTTCCATTTTCATACCGTTGCAGAAAACAGCATGAAAAAAGCCGATTATTTACAAAAATGAGTACCCAAATATTCGATTCATCAAAAAAAGGAAAAAAAGTTTTAAGCTTTGGTGAAATACTTTTACGCATCTGTCCGGATATGGATGGGCAATGGTTAAAAGAAAATAAACTACCGTTTTATGTGGGAGGTGCCGAGCTCAATGTAGCTACCGCCTTAGCTTTATGGAATGTGCCTTCGGCCTACCTTTCGGCTGTGCCCGATAATTCGGTAACCCGCGAAATTGTTGAATACCTGAATATGCGCAATATCGATACTACGCCAATGGTTTATCATGGCGAACGTTTAGGCCTTTATTACCTGCCAAAAGGGAAAGACCTTAAAAATGCGGGGGTAATTTACGATCGCGCTAATTCGGCCTATGCCGATTTAAAAGTTGGACAGATTAACTGGAACGAAGTGTTTGAAGATGTAGCCTGGTTCCATTTCAGTGCCATTTGCCCGGCCATTAACCAAAATATTGCCGATGTTTGCCTGGAAGCACTAAAAGCTGCCAGCACCAGAAACATTACCATTTCATTAGACTTAAATTACCGCGCCAAACTTTGGAAATACGGTAAAGAGCCTATTGACATTTTACCTGAGCTGGCTAAGTATTGTACTTTAATTATGGGCAATGTGTGGGCAGCAAATAAAATGCTGGGTACAGCACTTCACCCTGATTTGCTGCCAACCGAAGGTTATGCAAAAGAAACGTTACTGCAACAAGCCACCGATACTTCTAAAGAAATATTAAGTTTGTTTCCGGCGTGTAAAGCTGTAGCCAATACCTTCAGGTTCGATCATGGCAAAGGCATCCGCTATTATACTGCCATTTATACCAACAATGCGCTAACCGTTTCAGAAGAATATGTTTCTGAAGAGATTTTAGACAAAGTTGGTAGCGGCGATTGCTTTATGGGTGGATTGATTTATGGCTTCTACAATGGCCTTTCAGCTAAAGAAACCTTAAATTTTGCTACCGCAGCTGCATACGATAAATTATACATTGCAAGTGATGCCACAACCAGTACCGTGGCCGATATAGAAAAACGAATTATATAACCATGATCAGTAACAAGCACAAAATTTTAGATGCCATTTTAGAGCAGGGCATGCTACCCCTTTTTTACCAGGATAGCGAAGCGGGAAGTGTTGAAATATTGCGTACCCTGTACAAAGCAGGTGTTCGTGTTTTCGAATACACCAACCGCGGAAAATCGGCCTTGCCTAATTTTAAAAAGCTAAAAGAAATCCGCGATGCAGAAATGCCCGATCTTTACCTGGGCATTGGTACCATTAAAACCCCTGCTGATGCGAATGCTTTTATTGAAGCCGGAACCGATTTTATTGTTGCGCCGATCATCAATCCGGCTGTTGCCGAAATTGCCAACAAAATAGGCATGCTATGGATTCCGGGGTGTATGACCCCTACCGAAATTAGTGTGGCACAAGAACACAAAGCCATGTTAATCAAAATTTTCCCGGCTAATATTTTAGGCCCCGAATTTATTGCTTCGATCAAAGATTTATTTGCCGGCCAGCTGTTTATGCCAACCGGAGGGGTAGAAATTAATGCCGATAATTTAAAAACCTGGTTTAAAGCTGGTGTTTGCGCCGTTGGTATGGGCAGTAAATTAATTAGTAAAGACGTGATGAGCAAAGGCCTATACGATGAACTGTACGAAAATACCCAGCTGGCGCTCGACCTCATTAAAAAAAGTAAGTAATCCCTAACCACACACAACCGAAATGAGCCAAACCAAAATGAGCAAATACAGATGGACAATATGTACGCTGTTATTTGTTGCAACCACCATTAATTATTTAGATCGACAGGTACTCTCACTTACATGGAAAGACTATTTTGTTCCCGAATTTCACTGGACAGATAGCGACTATGGGACCATTACAGCACTATTCTCTCTTTTTTATGCCGGATCGATGTTGGTTGCAGGACGTTTTGTTGATTGGATGGATACCAAAAAAGGTTTCCTTTGGGCAATCGGTATCTGGTCTGTAGGTGCATGTATTCACGCTTTTTGCGGCATTGCCACTTCAGGCATTATCACCGGTACCTGGGCCATGAGTTTTGCTGGTGCTAAACAGGCACTTTCTACCGTTGGAAACACTACTTTAATTCTATCAACCAGTCTTTCGCTGTTTATTTTTGCCCGTTTTGTACTGGCATTGGGCGAGGCAGGGAACTTTCCGGCAGCCATTAAAGCTACTGCCGAGTATTTCCCAAAAAAAGACCGTGCCTTTGCCACCAGTATTTTTAATGCGGGTGCAACTGTTGGTGCATTAGCGGCTCCCGTTACTATCCCTTACATTGCTGAGGCTTATGGCTGGGAAATGTCGTTCATCATTATCGGCGCCTTAGGTTTTATCTGGATGTTGTTCTGGATTTTACTTTATGGCAAACCGGAAAACCACTCGCGCGTGAGCAAAGCTGAATTGGCTTACATCCAGCAGGATTTAGTTGCACATGAACAAATTAGCGAAACCGTTACTTCTGCATCGCCAGTTAAAAAGCTGTCGTTTGCCGATTGCCTTAAATTTAAACAAACCTGGGCTTTTGCTTTTGGTAAGTTTATGACTGACGGTGTATGGTGGTTTTACCTGTTCTGGTCGCCGGCCTACCTGAAAGATATTTATAAAATGAGCGGTACGGAAAGTGCTTTCCCACTGTTTATTTTATATGTTATTACCTTATTATCGATTATCGGAGGATGGTTACCATCTTATTTTATCGGCAAGAAAAACATGAACCCTTACGATGGAAGGATGAAATCGATGCTGATTTTTGCCTTTTTCCCGTTATTGGCTTTACTGGCTCAGCCTTTGGGCCAATACAGCTACTGGTTGCCGGTAATTATTATTGGTATTGCAGGGGCTGCACACCAGGCCTGGTCAGCTAATATTTTTACTACTGTAAGTGATATGTTTCCCCGTCAGGCTATTGCTACCGTAACCGGAATTGGTGGTATGGCCGGAGGCTTAGGATCATTTTTCATCAACAAAGGTTCTGGAGTACTGTTTACCTATGCCGGCGATACCCAAATGACTTTTATGGGTTTCCACGGTAAAGAAGCTGGTTATTTTATCGTTTTCTCTTTCTGTGCGGTGGCGTATTTAATTGGCTGGACAGTGATGAAAGCATTGGTACCAAAATATAAATTAATAGAAGTTAAATAATTCATAACACAAGATTTAGGCACAACAACAAGTGCCTAAATCTTGATACTTTTTTTAAAAACGTTAATCTATACTTAAACGATAGATTAAGCATTATAAACCCTAACAACCAAACCCAAATTGAGCACATCGCTAAACCTCGAAAGTATTTTCGTTGAAGAGAGCCAGATTCCAGATGAATTTAGGCTCAAGGAAGAGATCAATCAAAAGGAATTCCTTTCCAATGGTGAAATGAAACCCTGGAACGGACCTTTTAACGAAGTTTTTTCTCCCGTATGTATTAAAACTCCTGAAGGTTTAAAACGAAAACGGATTGGAAGTTTCCCGGTATGTACCGAAAAGGAATCGACAGAAGCTTTAGACGCTGCAGTAGCGGCTTATGACAACGGTCGCGGCCAGTGGCCAACCATGAGCGTTGCCGATCGCATTGCATGCGTAGAAAACTTTACCCACAAAATGATTGAGCAGAAGGAAATTGTGGCCAAACTGATTATGTGGGAAATCGGTAAATCTTATGCCGATTCGGTTAAAGAGTTCGATCGTACCGTTGAATACATTTACGCAACCATTGATGCGCTAAAAGACATCGACAGACAGTCTTCACGTTTCGAAATAGAGCAGGGTATTGTGGCCCAGGTGCGCCGTTCGCCACTTGGAGTAGTACTTTGTATGGGTCCGTTTAATTATCCCTTAAACGAAACCTTTACCACCCTTATTCCGGCTTTGATTATGGGCAACACGCTTTTATTCAAACCACCTAAACACGGTACTTTATTACACTATCCATTATTAGAGGCTTTCCGTTCGAGTTTCCCTAAAGGAGTAGTAAACACCATTTATGGCCGTGGCAATACCATTGTACCGGGTTTAATGAAATCAGGAAAAATTAATGTGCTTACCTTAATCGGATCGAGTAAAGTGGCTAACGAGCTTAAAAAATTACACCCTAAAGTAAACCGTCTAAGGGCTATTTTAGGGCTTGATGCTAAAAATGCGGCCATTATTACCAAAGATGCAGATCTTGACCTGGCCGTTTCTGAAACCGTACTGGGCTCGCTTTCTTTTAACGGACAGCGTTGTACCGCAATTAAAATTGTTTACGTACACCGCAGTCTGGCGCAGGAGTTTTTAAAACGTTTATCGGCCGAAGTTGAAAAACTAAAGTTCGGTATGCCATGGGAAAAAGGAGTAAACCTTACGCCACTACCTGAATTAAATAAACCAGAATATTTAAAAGATTGTATTGACGATGCCCTGGTACATGGCGCAAAGGTGATTAACAAAAACGGTGGACAAACCCTTGAAACCTTTGTTTACCCTGCCATTGTTTATCCGGTAAACAGCAATATGAAACTTTACCGCGAAGAGCAGTTTGGTCCCATTGTACCGGTAGTTCCTTTTGATGATTTAGAAGAACCAATTGAGTACCTAATCGGCTCGCCACACGGCCAGCAGGTAAGTATTTTCAGCAATAATGCAGCGGTAATTTCTTCGTTAATCGATCCGCTGGTTAACCAGGTGAGCCGTGTAAATATCAACTGCCAGTGCCAGCGTGGCCCGGATGTATTTCCGTTTACCGGCCGTAAAGACAGTGCCGAAGGAACACTATCGGTAGTAGATGCACTGCGTTCATTCTCTATCCGTTCGCTGGTAGCCACTAAGTTTACCGATAGCAATAAAAAACTATTGAATGAGATTGTTAAAGGTGATGATTCAAACTTCCTGAGTACAAAGTATATTTTCTAGTTGCTGTCATTCTGAACGCAGTGAAGAATCTGTTCAAAGTGGAGTCAGCTGTTACCAGCTGACTCTTTTTGTATCCGATGTGTTAGATATAACCTGCTTTGGCATGGTTGTCTGCAGCAGGCAGGTTTCGTCGTTCCTCCCCTTAATAACGCCTACTTTTATGTTGTCGTCCTGAGTTTGTCTAAGGATCTACACAAACTCTTTATAAGACGTTTCGACAGGCTCAACGTGACAAACCTGGAAAAAGACTCCTCCCCAAAATAATGATCCCATTTACATGTCACCCTGAGCGGAGTCGAAGGGCGCTTAATAATTATTATAGTAATAACTAATATCATCTACCAGCTGGCTGTAAATCGGCTTGGTAAACTCCAGAAACAAGGTACTCGGCGGAGGAGGAAGCATCTCCCTGCGTTTAGTCATGGCCAGCTGCTGCTTGCTTAAAGCGCGGTCATCGCCCTTATAACTGGCCCAGCTATCTCTCCAAACGTAAGTGCCTGGAAATTTTTGCTGGCGCACCAGTTTTTTGGTTTGCCAATCCATAATACTCATATCCAGCAAGCCTGAAGAAGAAATATTTTTTTCAAAAATACTCAAGGTAGCTTTAACCGTACCGTAAATGGGTTTTCTCTCCCGGGTTTCGCCAATCACTACACTATCGCGCTTTAACTTTTCAACGCGTTCCTTCACGTAAGTTTGTCCAACCACAAAATCATCAAAATTCAGGCTTAATACCTGATCCGGAACAATTTTTTGTTCAGTAGCCTGCTGCTCGCCATAAAAAAGCACAAACCTATTGCGTGCATATTTACCGATAAACTGATCAATTTGCTGCTGAAAATAATCGGCACTCAGTTTATACAAGCTGCTATTTACGATAATGGGCTGTACTACCACTCGCGTAACTGCAGCCCAGTAAGCATCTTCCATTTTAGCTTTGGCATCTTTATAATTAGGTTCCAGGTTTAAGGTTTTCTCGAACTCGTAATAAGCTTTCTTAGCTGCCAAACGGTTATTATCCCTTAAATAGCCCAATCCCGAATTATATCTCGCTCCGGCAGCCATGTATTTGCTATCTGCAAGTTCTGTAATATATTTCGAGGGGCTGGGTACAATGGTTAAACAAGCCGGGCAGCTGTTAATATCGTCGGCCAGCTGATTTATTTTCTGGTAATCGTACATAATCGATTCCCATCTAAACAAATCGTTTGATAGTTTAGCTTCATCAATTTTGCGCAAATGACTTTGCAAGGCCAGGTCATAAGCCGTTTTAAGCACCTGCATCGCTTCGGTGTTTTTAGGCGAATTTTGCAGCCTGCTAACCGCCTTGCTTACTGAGGCATCATAGTCGCCTTTTTGCAGTGCATTCTTTCCTGTGGTACATCCTCCAATAATTATTAAGGATAAATAAATAAAATACCGTAATCTTGAAACGTTTTCCATGGCAGAGGTTTTTGCGTTAATAAACAAATATACTTTTGTAAGGCAATAATTTCCCTATTTATTTAGAAGACGATTGATCATGAAGATTAGTTACAAAGAATTTGAATTAGAGTTAAAGCACCCATTCTCGATCTCGAAATTTACCCGCACCAGCACACCTTTAATGTTGCTCAAAATAAGCTACGAAGGCGTTACGGGTTACGGCGAAGCATCAATGGTACCTTACATGGGCGAAAGTTACGAAACTGCTATACACTTTTTAAGACAAGTAGATTTAAGCGCCTTTAAGCACCCTTTCGATTTCGGGGAGATCATTAGCTACCTAGACAGCATTGCACCCGGCCAGCCAGCGATAAAGGCTGCAATTGATATTGCATTAAACGATATCCAGGGGAAAATTTTAAATAAACCCTGCTACGAAATTTATGGAGCAAACCCGGCGCAAATGCCCGTTACTTCTTATACTGTTGGTATTGATACGCCTGAAGTAATTCGAGAAAAACTGAAAGATGCCAGTGCATTTAAGGTGATAAAAGTTAAACTGGGCAGGGATAACGATCAGGAGATTATCGAAACCATCCGCAGTATGACGCAGGTGCCGCTATATGTTGACGCGAACCAGGGTTGGAAAGACCGTATAAAGGCTATCGATTTGATTTACTGGCTGCACAACCAGGGCGTTGTTTTAATTGAGCAGCCTATGGATAAAAATGACCCGGCGGGTAATGCCTGGTTAACTGAGCGTAGCCCTATCCCGCTATTGGCTGATGAAGCCGTACAGCGCCTAAGTGATATTGATAGCCTAAAAGGCGTTTACCATGGCATAAACGTAAAACTGATGAAAAGCTGTGGCATGTACGAAGGCCATCAGATGATTTTAAAAGCCCGTTCTTTTGGCATGAAGGTGCTAATTGGCTGTATGAGCGAAACCAGTTGCGCTACATTGGCTGCTGCTGCATTAGCTCCACTGTGCAACTGGGCCGATTTAGATGGTCCCTGGTTAACCAAAAACAATCCTTTTACCAATCCACCTTTCGAAAACGGCAAATATATTTTAAAAGATATACCCGGGTTAGGGCTTGAAGGAGTTACTTCTGATCTTTTTCCTTGAAACTTTTTCTGATGTCTTTGCTTAACTGATACTTAAAATAGAACAGGCAGCAGGTTACACCAACCAGAAAGCCGGCCGGAAGATATTTAGCATTGTTATAGCACCAAACCAATCCAAAAATAGCAAGGATAATGGCCAGGTTATAGAAGATATTTAAAGCAAATTTTTTACCCACAAGTAGAGGATTTTATTTGTAAGAGAATTTATCTACAAAGCACCAATGAACAATAATCAATTTTCAAACCCTATCCGGAGTCGGAAACATTCAAAACGTTTAATCCCGCAAGGTTAAAGTTTGAAAATTGATCTTATTTATCTGATATAACCTACTCCAGTTGATCATTGGAATTTGGTTATTGTTTTTCCTGGTAATTGGTTATTGAAAACTGGTGATTCTAATAAACCGGCATATTCGGATCGTAAGCCTCTTGCCAGGCTAAAATACCGCCTTTTAAATTGTAAAGGTTATCATAACCGTACTGTTGCTCTAACTGCATTACAGCAGCTGCACTTCTTTTACCACTGCGGCACTGGATAATTACGGGTTTATCTTTTGCAACCTTATCAGCCTCAATTAAAATCCCACCCAACGGAATGTTTTCTCCGTTCAGATTAGAAACTTCATATTCGAATGTTTCACGAACATCAATTAATTGAAAATCTTCATTATTGTCGATTTTCTCTTTTAGTTCTTGTACCGATATTTCTTTCATTTTATTCAATGTATTTATGCAAATATAGGAAAATCAGCCTTACCCGCCCCATCAAAAAAATGCCATAAAATTTTGTAAAAAACTGTAACAAGTTAAACCCTTAGGCGTTTAATTATAAATAGTTACAAATGGACAAACTGAACCGCTTCTTTTGGTTTTGCTCTGGCGCTCATATCCCGACACTGGAAAAATATCCTTCAGAACAAAATAAATATACCGGCATTGGTGCCACCATCTTTTTTACGGGCTTGTTTGCGGCCCTTTCAGGTGGTTATGCCATGTATTTTGTTTTTAAAGGCGATGATCTGGCGGTAATTTTCGCAATCATTTTCGGCTTTTTATGGGGTGCAGCCATTTTTAACATGGACCGCTACATCGTATCGAGTATTAACAAAAGTGCAAGTACCAATAAACAGCTTTTACAGGCCACGCCACGTATTTTACTGGCCATTATGATCGGTATGGTTATTTCGAGGCCTATTGAGCTTAAAATTTTTGATAAAGAGATTAAGGAGCGTTTAAAAGTAAGCTATTTGAATGGTCAGCGGGCAAAGATTGATACCTTAAATAAGGCTTTTGAGAAAAAATACCAGGTTGAGTTTGGTCGCTTAAACCAGCAAAAAGCTACGCGCGATTCGCTGGAGAAAGGCATTAAATCCGACAGGCAGAAACTTAACTTCGAAATATTCGGCAATAAGACCACCGAAACATCGGGCGTAATGGGTTATGGACCCTATGCCAAGCGTAAGGAAGCAGAAATTGCGCAACGCACGGCAGAGCTCGATTCGCTTAAGGCCAACATTAATAAATCGGAAGCTTTTGTAGATAAACGCAAAGAATTTGATGGGCTGTTTACCGAAAAACTGTATACCAAAAAACAATTGGATAGTTTAGCCAACATTGCAGGTTTTGCCGACCGCAACTGGGCACTTGGCCAGCTTAAATTTAATGTAGATGGCAGCCGCGACAACAATACAGCCATTGCCGTAACCTTTATTGGCCTGCTGTTTATCTTTTTTGAGTGTTTGCCGGTATTTGTTAAACTGATGAGCGCCCGTGGCCCTTACGATTATGCCATTGCCGATGGAGACGAAGTTTCGATTTACCATTCTAAAAAGGATAAGGATTTTCATTTCGAAGTGGCCGATAATATCCACGAAACGCGGGTAGACTCAGAATCATCCAAACGGAAAGAAATTATTAAAGGCAAAGCCTACCGCGATTTGGAAAAATACGATTGGGATAACGAGAGTTAAGGAAGGGGGTTGATAGCCCATAGTCGATGGTTAATAGACAATAGCCCACACAAAACAATTGTGCTATTGACCAAACTTATCCTAACCAGGCTATTAACTATAAGCTATCAACCATAAACCCAAAGGCTACCTTAAAATCTTCCATTTATTACTAAATTGCCGTCATTATTCCCTTTTTATGAAGAAATTTATAGGTACCGCAATCGGGAGTCTGCTCTCACTTGCAGCTTTTGCCCAAAATGAAATCAGTTATGTCATTTCATTTCCCAATGCCATACACCATGAGGCAGAAATCAGCATGCTTATTCCCAATGTTCCGGCAGGTACTTTAAAAGTACGCATGAGCCGCTCTTCGCCAGGCCGTTATGCCACACACGAATTTGGCAAAAATGTATACCATTTAAAAGCTTTTGATGGCGCGGGGAAATATTTAACCGTTAACCAAACTGCAGGCGATGTATACGAAATCTCCAACCACGGAAGCAGCGTTAAAATAACCTACACCCTTTTTGGCAACTGGATTGACGGAACTTATGCAGGCTTCGATGAAACCCATGCCCACATGAATATCCCGGCAACATTTGCCTACCCGATAGGTATGGATAACCGGCCAAGGGTAGTGAAATTTAATTATGCAGGTAAACAAAACTGGAAAGTGGCTACCCAGCTTAAACTTCAGGCCGATGGAAGTTATTTTGCGCCTAATCTGCAATATTTTATGGATAGCCCAATTGAAATTGCAGACTATAAAACCGCAAGCTGGGAGGTTAAAAACACCGATGGAAAAACACAAACCATTCACCTGATTTCGCATTCTAACGACGATCAGCAAACCATCGACAATTATGCCGGGATGCTGAAAAAAATGGTTGATGAACACCTCGCGGTATGGGGCGAGTTCCCAACTTACGATTATGGCCATTACTACTTTTTAGAAGATGTTTACCCCGATAATGCCGGCGATGGGATGGAGCATCGAAATTCGACTTCTATTGTGCAGCGCACCCCAAAAATTGCAGGCTACGAAGCTAATTTGCTGGGTACATTTTCGCACGAATATTTCCACAGCTGGAATGTGGAGCGACTGCGCCCCAAAACTTTAGAGCCTTTTAACTTCGAACATGCCAATATGAGCAATGAACTTTGGCTTGCTGAAGGCTTTACTCAGTATTATGGCAATCTGCTGTTAACCCGTGCAGGTTTAAAAACAGAAGATAATGCCATACAAACTTTTAACAGTTTGGCAAATGCTGTACTGCTTTCGCCTGGGGCACTCAATTTTTCGCCTGTTGAGGCCAGCCGGTATGCCGTATTTGCCGATGCTGGTGTAGCGATCGACCAAACCAACAAAGCCAATATTTTTACCTCTTACTATACGTATGGCGCTGCAACCGCCCTGGCCTTAGACCTCCGCTTAAGAGCGGACTTTAAGCTTACGCTCGATGATTATATGCGTGCACTTTGGAAAGCCTACGGGAAGCCGGAAATTGCATACACCATCCCAGATTTAGAGAAGACTTTGGCAAGCTTAACCAAAAACCCATCATTCGCAGCCAGTTTCTTTAAAAAGTACATTTATGGCACCGAAAAAAACGATTATGCTCAATTGTTGCTTAACGCCGGACTGGTACTGCGTAAGGCAAAGCCAGGACAGGCTTATACTGGGTTTGGAAATATTGCTTCAGTAGACGATAAAGTTATTTTATCGCAAACCCTGGCAGGAACCCCAGCATATAAAGCAGGTCTGGACATTGGTGATGTTTTATTAACAATAAATGGAGTACAAGTGAAGAACGGTCCTGAGGTAATTAAAGTTATCGACGATTATAAACCAGGCGACACAGTTGATATCACTTACCTCTATCGTGGTGTAGCAAAAACAACAAAATTAACCTTAACCGAAAATCCGGCCCTGGAGCTTATAAGTATTGAAAAAACAGGAGGAATCTTAACACCTGCCATGCAAAATTTCAGAACCAGCTGGTTAAGCTCACAAGTTAAATCGAAAACAACTAATTAAACATAAAAAATGAAGAAAATAGCCCTTTTTGCCTTAGTCGGGATGGCAGGTTTGCAGCTTAAAGCGCAAAACATCGATAAAATTATTACCCGCGAATATACCGACCACCTGATTAAAACCTTAAGTGCCGATGATATGCAGGGCCGTGCTACTTTTACGCCAGGTATTGATAAGGCCGCTACATTTATCGAATCGGAATTTAAAAAGATTGGTTTACAACCTTTAACCGGAGAGAAAACTTTTCGCCAGACTTTCTATAAATACCGCATTACCAACCAAAATACGAGTGTTAAGATAGACGGACAGGAAATTGCACCTGAAAACCTGATTATTTCGGGCGTATCATCAGAAAACGTTACCCTCGACAAATCGAATACAACAGTTGTTAAACTTGATCCTGAAAAGCCATTTGTTGCCCAATTAAGAGCCATGACCGAATCAGGTAAAAACCAACTGGTTTTGGTTGACAGTAAGTTTGCCGATTTGTTTAACCGCTACAGAAATTATTTTAGCAAACCCGCCACGGTTGATGAAAAAAACGTAAAGGCCGCCAGTGCAGTGCAGGTTTTTGTATTGGGCAAAGATGCTGCGGGCGATTTTTCGGCAAACGTTAAAAGCAAAGTAGATAAAATGCCTTTGTTTAACGTTGCAGGCGTAATTCCGGGGAAATCAAAAGCTAAAGAAATTGTAGTGTTCTCAGGTCATTATGATCACCTGGGTTTCTTAAAACCGGTAAATGGCGATAGTATTGCCAATGGCGCCGATGATGATGCCTCGGGCACAACAGCCATGATTGCCCTGGCCAAATATTACAAAGCACAAAAGAACAATGAACGTACATTGATTTTTGTAGCCTTTACTGCAGAAGAAATTGGTGGTTTCGGTGCAAGATATTTCTCAGAGAAATTAAATCCGGATGATGTTGTGGCCATGTTTAACATCGAAATGATTGGAAAAGACTCTAAATTCGGTAAAAACACTGCGTTTATTACTGGTTATGAAAGATCAGATTTTGGCAAGATTTTGCAGAAAAACCTGGCCGGAACTGAATTTACTTTCCATCCTGATCCATATCCGGAGCAAAATTTATTTTACAGAAGTGATAATGCTACTTTGGCAGCCCTTGGTGTTCCTGCACACACCATCAGTACCGATAAAATCGATATCGATAAATTGTACCACTCGGTTAAAGACGAGTACAGTTCTTTAGATGTAGAAAATATCTTATCAACCATTAAAGCCATTGCGAAGAGTGCAACCAGCATTGTAAACGGAACAGATACGCCAACAAGAATACCTAAGTTGAAGCAATAAATCTATAAAACGGTTCGTCATTCCCAACTTGATCCGATAGCTATCGGATGGGAATCGTAATGCAATAGCTTTAAGATTCCCACTTGCGTGGGAATGACGGATTAACTTATTAAAAAAATTAAAGGCCAGTGAAAAATCACTGGCCTTTACTATTTTTTATAAACTTACGAAGTTCTCCAAGCTCCTTGCTTTTCAAACTTCATAAGCAGATTACTTACTCAAATACATTGATTTGTCTTTGTAAAGCTTGCGGAAGTAAGGATCTTCCAGATCTTTAATGAAGCGGATCGCCTCACCAGTCGATTTCATTTCAGGGCCTAGCTCTTTAGTTACCTCCGGGAATTTCTCGTAAGAGAAAACAGGCTCCTTAATCGCATAACCTTTCAATTTACGTTCGATGGTAAAATCTTTCAGTTTCGCTACACCCAGCATAATTTTAGCTGCAATGTTGATGTAAGGTACATCGTATGCCTTAGCAATAAACGGAACCGTACGTGAAGCCCTTGGGTTCGCTTCGATTACATATACTTTTTCATCTTTGATGGCGAACTGGATGTTCAGTAAACCACGTACATCTAAAGCTTTCGCAATCTTAACTGAATATTCTTCCATGGCTTTAGTTACCGTTTCAGATAAGCTAAAGGTAGGCAATACTGCAAACGAATCGCCGGAGTGGATACCTGCAGGTTCGATGTGCTCCATCATACCTACAATGTGAACATCTTCACCGTCAGAAATCGAATCCGATTCTGCCTCTTCTGCTCTGTCTAAGAAATGGTCAATCAGTACGCGGTTACCCGGTAAATCGCCCAATAATTTCACTACTGCTTTCTCCAGGTCTTCGTCGTTAATTACGATGCTCATACCTTGTCCACCCAATACATAACTCGGACGAACCAGTACCGGATAGCCTACCTCATTTGCTACAACAATAGCTTCTTCGGCATTTTCGGCAACCCCGTATTTTGGATAAGGAATATTTAAATCTTTTAACAGGTCAGAGAAACGGCCACGATCTTCGGCGATATCCATGTTCTCGAAAGAAGTTCCGATAATTTTGATACCGTTCTCAGTTAGTTTCTCAGCCATTTTCAAGGCAGTCTGTCCACCAAGCTGAACAATTACACCAACTGGTTTTTCCAGCTCAATAATTTCGCGTACATGCTCCCAGAAAACTGGTTCGAAGTACAATTTATCGGCCATGTTAAAGTCGGTAGAAACCGTTTCAGGGTTACAGTTAACCATGATGGCTTCGAAACCTGTTTCTTTAGCAGCCAATAAGCCGTGTACACAAGAGTAATCGAACTCAATACCCTGACCAATACGGTTAGGACCTGAGCCCAGAACGATTATCTTTTTTCTATCTGTAGGTACCGATTCATTTTCCTCTTCGAAAGTTGAGTAATAATATGGCGTTTGTGCCGGGAATTCTGCAGCACAGGTATCAACCATTTTATATACTCTGCGGATGCCTAGCTCTTTTCTGCGGGCATAAACCTCATCTTCGGTTACGTTACCCAGCAACCATGAAATCTGTACATCAGAAAAACCTTTTTGTTTTAAGTTGAAGAAGAAATCGCGTGGGATATTGTTCAGTGAGTATCTTTTTAACTCAGTTTCTAAAGCTACAAGCTCCTGAATCTGGTTTAAGAACCATTTGTCGATTTTGGTTACTTTACGGATTGATTCCAAAGGAACGCCCATCGCCATGGCATCTTTTATTAAGAACAGACGGTTCCATGAAGCGTGCTCCAAACCATCCATAATTTCTTCGATATTGCGTACTTGTCTGCCATCTGCACCTAAACCTGAACGGCCAATTTCTAAACTCTGACAAGCTTTTTGTAAAGCTTCGATGAACGTACGGCCAATTGCCATTACTTCACCTACCGATTTCATTTGTAAACCAAGCTCTTTGTTGGCTCCTTTAAATTTATCGAAGTTCCAGCGAGGTAC
Source organism: Pedobacter kyungheensis (assembly GCF_000812965.1). Lineage (GTDB taxonomy): Bacteria > Bacteroidota > Bacteroidia > Sphingobacteriales > Sphingobacteriaceae > Pedobacter > Pedobacter kyungheensis. The sequence goes on along the minus strand of NZ_JSYN01000009.1, from coordinate 57,772 downwards.
TTTTACGATTACATAATCTAAAGTAGGTTCGAAATATGCCGAAGTGGTTTTGGTAATCTGGTTTTCAATTTCATCCAGGTTGTAACCGATAGCAAGTTTAGCTGCAATTTTTGCAATCGGGTAACCCGTTGCTTTACTTGCCAATGCTGATGAACGTGATACACGTGGGTTAATTTCGATCGCGATGATTTCATCATCAGCCGGGTTAACCGAGAACTGAACGTTACAACCGCCGGCAAAGTTACCGATGGCGCGCATCATTTTAATTGCCTGGTTACGCATTTCCTGGTAACAACGGTCAGATAAAGTCATGGCCGGTGCAACCGTAATCGAGTCTCCGGTGTGGATACCCATTGGGTCGAAGTTTTCGATCGAGCAGATAATGATTACGTTATCGTTGCTATCTCTTAACAACTCTAACTCATACTCTTTCCAACCTAAAACGGCTTTCTCTACTAAAACTTCGTGTGTTGGCGAAGCTTCTAAACCGCGTTTAAGCGCTGCATCGAATTCTTCTTTTCTGTGCACGAAACCACCACCAGAACCACCTAAAGTGTAAGATGGACGAATTACCAGTGGGAATCCGATTTCCTGTGCGGCTTCTTTACCTTCTAAGAATGAGTTGGCAATTTTCGATTGGGCAACCCCTACACCGATATCAACCATTAACTGGCGGAAAGCTTCGCGGTTTTCTGTTTTCTCGATTGCATCAACATCAACCCCTACAACTCTAACCCCGTATTTTTCCCAAACACCGCGCTCTTCTGCTTCTTTACAAAGGTTTAGTGCTGTTTGGCCACCCATTGTTGGTAGTACGGCATCAATTTTAGGTAAACTTGCATCAGCAATGTGCTCCTGCAAAATCGCTTCGATCGAATCAACAGTTAACGGACGCAGATAAACATGGTCGCCGATAACTTTATCCGTCATAATAGTAGCCGGATTTGAGTTGATAATTGATACGGTAATCCCTTCTTCTTTTAAAGATAGGGCCGCTTGAGAACCCGAGTAATCAAATTCACAGGCTTGGCCAATAACAATTGGTCCAGATCCGATAATTAGTACTGAGCGAATGGAAGTGTCTTTAGGCATGATAAAGCTTAAACAATAATTAAAATTCTAAAGTGTTGGTTCATCTAAGAACCTTAGAAAGCAACGAGATTTAGTGCTAGTGCGAAGAAAAATCCCAACTGTTCTGTCGGGATGCAAAGATACATCTTTAGCACGACTTTAAGCCGTTTTTTTTAAAATAAAAAAGAGGCCTTAATTATGCCTCTTTTTAACCTTTTTCTTTCGCTAAAACACTTATTGCAGTAATTTAATTTCGCCTAAATCTGTAGTAGCACTATCTTTAACTGCCACCTTCTCAATAGTGGCATCTTTGTAAGGCGCGTTGGCCCGTATCCAAACGGTATAAACACCTTCTTTAAGATTGGTAAAAGTAAAAACACCCTGGTTTAACTGCGCTTTTAAAGTATCTGTTCCAGCTACTAACGAAACAGAGGCAGCAGCATCTGCAGGACTGATTTTACCAATAATTCCGCCTAACTTAATGTTGGTATAGGCAATTGCCCCAAGGGCAAATACAATGAGCAGCGCCAATATTGCACATAACTTTTTCATCGTTTTAGTTTTTAATGTCTAACTGTCTAAAATAAGTAACACCATTTAGTACAAATAGTTTTAAATAATGAACAGCCAAAATTCAAAACGTACTAATAATTATACACAAGAGTAATGCCACAATATACAATTGTAATCTGAATGTTAATAAGTGTTAAAATAACACTAAGAATATGGCCCCACACGTCAGAATTAAGTCACGAAGTTGTGATGTTCCCATTATTGGCAATAATGTTGTAATAAGCAGAACAGATATACGTTTTGTATATACTTTAGACAATGATCTAAAGCTTCCTCCGCGGATTAGTTACCCGCCATGAGGATTTCTTCATAAATAGTTTGTTTGGTTTATTATCCGGTTAGAGGAGCCCTCCTCAACCGGATTTTTTCTTTTAGGGCATTTTCCTTTACATTTGAACCTTGTCAGCATACCATTACGTGAACAAGAACATAAAAAAAATCGCCATAGTTGGCCCCGAGAGTACAGGTAAATCAACCCTATCGCAATTATTGGCCAAACATTACAAAGTTTCGTGGGTGCCCGAGTACGCGCGTTATTACTGCGAAAACCTGGTTACCGATTATACCCTGCAGGATGAAGCCAACATGTTTTATGGTCAGGTGGCGCTTGAAGATGCCATCCTTTCTGTAACGGAAAGCGATTTTATTATCTGCGATACCACTTTTGTAACCGTTAAGATATGGAGCGACGAAGTGCTGGGCAAGACTCCACAGGAGGTGCTCGATACTTTGCCCAAAAGACCTTACGATTTATACCTGTTAATGGATATCGATTTGCCCTGGCAAGACGACCCCTTACGCGATTTCCCCAACCAACGCGAATACTTTATGGAAATCTGGCACAAAGAACTGCAGGCGCTTGATGCAAATTACATCGTAATTAGCGGACAGGGTGATGAAAGGGTAGCCAATGCCAAAAAAGCAATTGATGATTTTTTAGGCAAATCGTAACCTAATAATCGTTCCCCAAGAAAGATCTGCAAGTACGTTCCGTAGGAACGCCTCCTGGGTAGCCAATTGTAAAATTGGCGTTTTCGTTCTGTAGGAACGGCTGTTGATCATCTGTTAAACCTGCACCAACCTGGCCACCTAAACCCCTGCCCGTTGCAGGCGGGTGATAGAACGTAAAGCCCGCAGCGAGGTACGAGCGAGGACTTGCAGTGATAGCAGGACTAAAGATGCCATCCCCACAGAACCGTAAATTTTCCAACAAAAAAGCAATAAATTCTATAAACTAGACGACTAAGGCGTCATTTCTTTAAATTCGGTGCCACAACACCACTGTTTAAGTGAGAATTGCCAAATATTCCCTACATTTGCCTCATCATTAGGGGTGCCTTGTTTAAATAAACACAAAAACAGGCTGAGAACATACCCATTTTGAGGCAGAGGGTAAAAGGTGAAAGGTAAAAGGTTGTGCATGATGCAAAGACCTTAAGCCCTAAACCTTAAAACCCTAAACCTTAAAAGCACCTGATCCGGGTAATGCCGGCGTAGGGATTGGAGTTATGGAAGTTTAACTAAAAATCGGGGAAACCCCTTTTTCCGGTTGGTTTAACTAAAAACAAAAAAATTGAAAAATTTATTTTTTGCAGCACTTGTTGCAATGCTGCCTTTCTTTGCATCGGCACAGCTTGTCGTTACCGGTAAAGTAACCGATCAAAACCACAATGCCCTGCCAGGCGCCACCATTAAAATAAAAAACAAAAAAACAGTTGTATTGAGTGATGCAGGTGGAAATTTCACCTTATCTAACCTTGAAAATGGAAAATATACATTTGTTGTGAGTTACGTGGGCTACAGAACTGAAGAAAAAGCAGTAACGCTTTCGCAAAACAGTACAATAGATTTCGCTTTAACGGCACAAAATTTTCTGGCCGATGAGGTAATTGTACGGGCAACACGGGCCAATGAAAAATCGGCAACAACCTACAAGAACATCAGTAAAGAAGAAATCCAGCAAAACAACTTTGGTCAGGATTTACCTTTTATTTTACAGAATACGCCCGGCGTGGTAGTTAATTCTGATGCTGGTGCTGGTGTGGGTTATACGGGCATCCGCATACGAGGCAGCGACAATAGCCGCATTAACGTAACGGTTAACGGCATTCCAATTAACGATAGCGAAAGCCAGGGAACTTTTTATGTGAATATGCCCGATTTTGCTTCATCAGTAGATAATGTGCAGATTCAGCGCGGTGTAGGTACCTCAACCAACGGAGCCGGTGCTTTTGGTGCAAGCTTAAACATCCAGACTACCGCCAGCGAAACAGAACCCTATGCAGAAGTAAACAGCACCTACGGCAGTTTTGATACCTGGAAAAATACCATAAAAGTTGGAACAGGTTTAATTAACAACCGTTTCAGTTTCGATGGCCGTTTATCGAGAATCAGCTCTGATGGCTATGTAGACCGTGGCTCATCTTTACTTAAATCTTATTTCCTTTCTGGTGCTTACCATGGCAACAAAGATTTATTGCGTGTAAATGTTTTCTCGGGTAACGAAAAAACTTATCAATCGTGGAATGGTATTCCGCAATCGCGTTTAGAAAATGATGTTGCCGGCATGAATGCCTACATCGCCCGGAACGAACTTAGCGCTGAAGATGCTGCTAACCTGTTAAATTCCGGACGCAGATATAACAGTTTCTTATATAATAACCAGACCGATAATTATGTTCAAAACCATTACCAATTAATTTATGCGCGTCAGTTTTCTGATCAGTTCTCTTTTAACGGAGCTTTGCACTATACACAGGGTTCGGGCTACTATGAAGAATACCGCGTTCAGAATAAACTGGCCGATTATGGTTTAAATCCGGTAGTTATTCCTGGTGGAACACCCATTACCAAAACAGATCTTATTCGCCGTCGTTGGTTGGATAACGATTTTTATGGTGTTACCTATGCCTTTAACTATGTGCCGCAGAAAAATTTAAATTTCACTTTAGGTGGTGCTTATAATGAATACAAAGGCGCGCACTTCGGACAGATTATCTGGGCACAATATGCTTCAAATGGCGACATAGACAGGCATTATTATGATAACGATGGCTTTAAAACCGATTTTAATACCTACGGTAAGGTGAACTACAGCCCGGTTGAATCGCTAAGTTTATTTGCCGATTTACAATACCGCCGTGTGTATTATGATATTGCCGGAACTGAAAACAAACTGAATACACTGGCGATAAACAAAACTTTAAATTTCTTTAATCCTAAGTTTGGCGCAACTTACTTTATCAATACTGAAAGTAATGTATACGCTTCATTCAGCGTAGCCAATAAAGAACCTAACCGTGATGATTATACCGATGCAGCAGCGGGCGCAACTCCTAAGCCAGAAAGGCTGAACGATTTAGAATTGGGTTACCGTTTTAAGAACGAAAAATTAAACATCGGGGCTAATGCTTACGGCATGTTCTATAAAAACCAGCTGGTGGTTACTGGTAAAATAAATGATGTGGGTGGAAATTTCCGTCAAAATGTAGACAGGAGTTACCGTTTGGGCATTGAGTTGGATGGTGCTTATACCATTAGCAAGCAGTTTATATTAAATGCCAATGCTGCTTTAAGCCGTAACAAAATCAAAAACTTCACCGAGTATTACGACGATTATGACAACGGTGGTCAGGTGGTAAGCAATTACCAGCTTACTGATATCTCTTACTCGCCACGTGCCGTACTTTTTGGCGAACTGGTTTACAAACCGGTTAGTGGTTTTGCCGTAGCTCTGCAAAGTAAATATGTAAGCAAGCAATATTTAGATAACACCCAAAATAACGACCGTACCATAAATGGTTATTGGGTAAGCAATGCCCGTTTAGGTTACGATTTTAAATTTGCAGGAGTTAAAAACATCAATCTGGGCTTATTGGTGAATAATATTTTCGATAAGCGTTACGAAAACAATGGCTATACCTACGGCTACCAGTTAGGTGGCAGCAGGATTACCGAAAATTTCTTTTACCCACAGGCAGGAACCAACTTTTTATTAAGCCTGAACGTGAAGTTTTAAGGAAGCTTAAAGACTAAAACAAAAAGACCAAAGCATAAAGCTTAAAATCGCCATTGAGGACAAACGCTCAATGGCGATTTTGTTTATATTGGCATTTTAAATTATAAAAACCCTAATCGGGAACAAAACTCACCATGAAATACATTGAAAAGCTCCAGTACATTACCCACGATATCCCCAACTTAACGCATATTGAACAGGTACAACTGGCTTGCGAAGCAGGGGCGAAATGGATTCAATACCGTTGCCTGAGCAAAGATGATGCAGCCCTTTTAGCCGATATTAACGCCATCGCCGAAATTTGCGATGACTGGGGCACAACACTAATTGTTACCGATCATATCCATCTAAATGGCAAAGCCGATATTCAGGGTTTTCATATTGAAGACATGAATGCCGACTTTACAGCTATCCGCAAGCAACTGGGCAATGATGTTACCCTGGGCGGATCGGCCAATACCGTTGAAAATTTAATCCGTTTAGCCAATCAGGGTGCAGATTATGCCGGCTTTGGCCCTTTTGCTACAACCGAAACCAAGCCAAACCATTTACCCTTGATAGGAGTTGAAGGTTATTACAAAGCCGTGCAAGAACTCAAGGCAGCCAACATTCAATTACCCCTTTTAGCAGTTGGGGGTATTAAAATTTATGATATAGAAGCTTTAATGCAAACGGGTATTTATGGTATCGCCGTTTCTGGCGCGATTAATTTTTCTGATGATTTTATTGAAGCTTATCAGGATTTTTACACTTTGGTAAAAGAAAGTGCTGTTTATTAAAATTTTAGATTTTAAAGCCTGTTAGCTATTTTTAGCTTTGGGATAAACCAAACCACATGTCAGAAAACGCTCTTCAAAACAATGCCCAATGGGGGATTTTTAAAAAAATCTCTTTCAGATTTTTCTTTATTTTGCTCCCACTGTTTATTTCCCTGAATAATAACGGAGTTTTCACATTCCTGTCGGGGCTGCTGCAATTGCCTAATCACTTTTTACGCGATTTCGTTCCATGGTTTTCTAAAAATATCATTCATTATAACTATACACCCAACACTGGCCCAAGCGGCAGCGGCGATACCTCTTACAATTGGGTACTATTGCTTCTGATAGTTCTCGTTTCGCTAGCTGGCTGTATCATCTGGTCTGCTTTAGACCGCAAACGTAAAAGTTATAATACTGCGTATTACTGGCTTGTGGTGCTGGTAAGGTTTTACCTGGCCTTTACCTTAGTGCTGTATGGCTTAATCAAGGTGATCAAGCTTCAGTTCCCTGATCCAACGCTTGATCGTTTGCTCCAACCTTTTGGCGAAGCATCTCCTATGGGCCTGGCATGGACCTTCCTTGGATTCTCAAAAGGATACAATATTTTTATGGGCATTATAGAAGTTTCCGGCGTACTACTCTTATTCCGCAGAACAGTAATAGTGGGTGCCTTTCTATCTCTTGCAGCCACCGCCCACGTAATGGCTATGAATTACTTTTTCGATGTGCCTGTAAAATTACTCTCTACTGCGCTTGTTGTGATGAGCCTTTTTATTTTGGCTCCTCATTTCTTGAAATTCTACCGCTTCTTTATCCGGTATGAAAGTGAGCAATTGGATAAAATGTATAAGCCAGTCTTTAAAAAGCGGTGGCTTTACTTTTTGGCTTATGGTATAAAATACCTGTACATAACAGCTGCTATTGGTACTTTACTATACACGTTTAACCAGCAAAGAAAAACTTATGGCAGCGATGCACCCAAACCATTATTATATGGCATTTACAACGTAGAAAGTATGCGTTTTAAAGGGGAGGAGCTGCCACCTTTAGCTAGTGACAGTAGGCGATGGAAACAAATGGTGATTAGCTATTCAGGTTATGCACGCGTAAAAACAATTAATGATAGTACCCTTAATTTTTCAACAGTATTTAATACAAAAAAGCGGGAAATCACATTGGGGTCACTAGATAAAGAATCAGCTCAATATATTTTAACTTATCATCTTGTTGGAAAAGATAAATTGATTGTTTCTGGCCTGAAAGATAAAGATTCCATTTCCATAAGTTTTAAGCGAAAAGACCTCAAAGATTTTAGACTGATTAACAGAGGTTTTCATTGGGTAAGCGAATATCCTTATAACAGGTAAACTACATCTTGCTACCTGATTCCCGATACTCACAATTTGATATTCCGACTCGATACTAAATTTTCTATATTCGCAACATGTCATCACATCACATAGTAAAAGAAAAACAGGAGCCCGCTTTATATATCGACGAGCTGGGTAATTTTAGCGAGGAGTTTTTAGGGCAACTTTTAGAGTGGAGCCCAACGCTTTTGGTTAATGGCGAAAACTACGATAAGATTATTTCGCTTGGTCTGAAAGTAGATGTGCTAGTAAACGGAACCAATCAGGACGTTCAGGAAGACACCAAAACCATTCAGGGCCCTGTTGATGCTTTAATGGTAGCCGTTAATTTCTTATTTGAAGAAAAATATCCGGCTGTAAATGTGATTGCCAAAAAATTCGACCTTGAAAAATTTGCCGGATTTGAGGACAAAATTAACCTGGTTGTATTTACCGAGCGGGCCAAACATTATCCCATTAGGTCGGGTTTTTCGGTATGGAAACCAGCAGGCAGCGAATTTCTGATTCATGGTAACCGCTATCTTGAAGTAACCAACCTGATGCAAACCGAGGAAGAAATTTTCGAGGTGGTAAACGATGGCTTTGTAGAATTTACCTTTTCCGGACAACCTATTTTTATCAGCGAACCGATATGATTACCCTTAGAAAAGCAAAAGAACAGGACATAGAAATCATCAGGGATATTGCCGCGGCAACCTGGCCATCAACTTATCTGGATATCATTGGTCAGGCGCAGATCGATTATATGCTGGAGAAAATGTATAACCAGGGCGAGCTGTTAAAACAATTGATGGAAGGCCATATTTTCCTAATTGCCGAAGAAAATGAAAACCAATATGGCTTTGCAGGCTATTCTATTATCGATCACGAAGCACGCATTTACAAATTACATAAATTATACGTTCTGCCCTCAGCCCATGGCAAAGGGGTAGGTAAAATTCTCATTAACGAGGTTTTTAACCAGATAAAAGATATTGGTGGAACAGCTTTACAACTCAATGTAAACAAACACAATAAAGCCAAGGATTTTTATCTGAAAGGTGGTTTTACCATCAAAGAATCAGTAAAACTCGATATTGGTGAGGGTTACTTTATGGATGATTATGTAATGGAATATAAATTCTAATTATTTTTTGCATAGCAATAATCATAGCTAAATATTTTATACGCCCGTCATTTTCCTGGAGGGCGTTCTTTATTCCCAGGTTCATTAACATATAGCTTTAAGAAAAAATAATTATTAATTTGGCTTTATAATTTAAACCATGAAATATATATTATCGCTCCTATTACTCTTCGTAACGGTTACTACATTTTCACAAATACCAAAACCGTTAAAAGACACCTACGTAAATGATTTTGCGAAAGTCCTTTCCAAATCGGAAATTAAAAAGCTAAACGATACGATTAATCAAATCGAAAAAAAATCAGGTGTACAACTTGCCCTTGTTATTGTAAACACAATACCAAAGGAATACGATATTGAAGAATATTCGTTACTAATTGCACGCAGATGGAAAGTTGGCAATAAAGAGGACGGCTTGGTTTATGTTGCCGCGGTAAAGCAGCGCAAGCAACGGCTCGAAGTAGCCCGTAATCTTGAGCCCATTTTTACTACCGAAACCAGTCAGGATGTACTGACTAAAACCAAAGCGCACTTTCGTGCAAAAGATTACGGAAAGGGCCTGTTTGCATTGGTATCTGATATCTCTTTTAAACTTGATAGTGCAGGTTATGGTGAACCACCAGCAGTACAATCCCTTGCCGCTGTTGATAAACAGGACAACAAGGCCGTAAGCAATACGAGCGACAGAGTTGATATAACACTTTTTGTACTTGGCTTTTTTGTTATTGTATTTGTATTAGTAGTGCTATTAATCGTTCGCATATTCAGATCAAGACCAAGCAGCCAAACCTTTGCCAATAATGGATTTGGAGGCTACAACAACGGTTACAATGGTGGTTTTAACAATGACTACAACGGTCGTCGCAGAAGCGGTCTTGGATCCTTTTTTGCAGGTGCAGCTACTGGTTATTTCGCCAATAGCCTTTTAAACAGGAATAGATCTAGCCATAGCGTACAAAATGAGCCGCCACGAGAGCAGGCAGAACCTGCGAGCAACTTTGGCGATTGGGGATCATCACGCGACAGCTCTTCTGATGGAAACAGCTCATCTGGAAGCAGCAGTTCATCTTCAAGTGGTGGGTTTTCAGGAGGTGGAGCTAGCTCAGACTGGTAAAGGAAAAAATAACCTTATATTCGATATAAAAATAAACGCCGCCCACGAAAATGAGCGGCGTTTATTTTTGGGATACATGATTCTAAAAAATGTTAAACCCCCAATACTATCCTTTTTTCAAAACAGATGTGTTAATTTTTCATCCTTCCCTGCTCCGATTCAGTACCTGTAGAACGGCGACGGGCAGGTTTGATTTCGTTTTTACCAAAACGATAAGTAAAACTGATCCGGCCAACACGGGTTTCATTTTTTTGATGTACGGTGTAGGTTAAGCCAGGGTACGCGCTTGATAAATTATTTTCAGACATATTAAACACATCCGACAACGCCAGCTTTAAACTTGCTTTTTTGTTAAACAGTGTTTTGCTCAAACCTGCATCGATAGAATAGCGGGCCTTTAAACTAAGGGTACCATAATCAAGCGGCGATTCGTAATTCCCGTTCAGCTCGGCTGTAAAGCCATTTACGATGGTAAAGGTTTGTTGCGATTTAAACTGGAAAGATGTTTTTCCGGTTTTCAATGCCCTACCTGCTAAATTTGGCGATTCAAAGCTCAGGTAAAAAACATTTAAGTTGTTATTGGTTTGCCACCATTTGGTAATTTGAACAGGTACATTTAAGTTAGCGCTGTAACTGATATTGGTAGCGATGTTGGCATTAGTTTGATATAGCGCTTTTTGTGCTTCATCTGGCAAAATCACTTCCGCAATTACGTCATTAACCCTACTGTAACCCAGCGTAAGCATATATTTTTGCAAAAGGGTATAACTCAGCTCAAAATTATGCGTGTATTGTGGGTTCAGAAAGGGGTTACCTTTATTATAGGTATACTGATCTAAATAATAAATAAACGGATTTAAAGCATCATAACTCGGGCGATCGATCCTTCTGCTGTACGAGAAACCCAACTGGTTATTTTTGGAAAGATTTTGTTGCACAAACAAAGTCGGGAAGAAATCCCAGTAACTCCGTTTAACCACAGTATTAGTTGTAATTAAGTTTCCCTTCGAATTGGTCTGCTCCATCCTTAAACCAATTTGTACACTGGTATTTTTAAATTGCTTGTTCACATTGGTATAAGCCGCATTAACATTTTCATCGTAAACAAACTGATTACTGCGACGCACATCATTTTGCCAGTTGTTATTTACAAATTCTTCGGCCTGCAAATCGTTATCGGTTTTTACCCAGCTGCTTTTAACTCCCGCTTCGAGCTTAACCGTTTTACTTAACGACACGTTATAATCTACTTTAAAAGCTTTAATATCAATAATAGAAGGTGTATTGTTGCGGATGTAATTAATCGGACGAATGCGGCTGCCATTGGCAAAAAGATAGTCGTTGGCATAATCAGAACCATCGTTGCCGTTGTAGCGCGAATAATCTACATCGGCCGAAATTTCTGATCCTGCAGTATCCAAAACCGATTTATAGTTTAAATTATAGGAAATGTTATTGTATTTGTTGGTTTGCAGGCTATTCGAAATCAATGTAGAATCGATTTTTTGAAAAGATGGACCAATTAAAGTATTGTTAACAGCAGCTTCGGTACCATGATTAAAATAACCATTTACCAAAACCCCAATGGTATTTTTTTTATCGATAAAATAATCTAAACCTGCTTTGAAGTTGTTGTTGTATTGTTTTCTGTTGCTCTCGCCAACCTGCATAAAGTAGGTATCAGGTGTTCCGTTCGAAATCCTGTCTATAGCGATCAGGTTATCGCGCTCAAACTTACCGTAATTATAATTTCCAAAAAGATTAAGCTTTTGTGTGCGGTGATTTAAGTTTATACCCGCATTTCCCCTCAGGTTTTTGCCGTAACCTAGCGAGCCATTTACGCTGCCGTTTGTTCCGCCGTTTTTATTTTTTTTAGTTTTGATGTTAATAATACCCGAATTACCTGAAGCATCATATTTTGATGATGGATTGGTAATCAGCTCAATACTTTCTATATCAGAGCTCTGCATATTCCGCAAAAGGTTGGCCACATCAGCACTGCTCATGTAGGTTTGTTTTCCATCCAGCTGAATCAGCACGCCTTGTTTGCCCATCATCGAAATTTTATCGTTCTGATCAACTGTTACGCCCGGTGCTTTCTGTAAAACCTCTAAGGCTGATGAACCCGTCATGATTGAACTGTTAGAAACATTCATCACAATTTTATCCATCTTTCTTTCAATCAGTGGTTTGGTAACAGCCACATTTACGTCTTTTAAGTTCTGTGCAGTAGCCACCAGTTTAGCTGTGCCAAAATCTATTTTCTGGTTGTCTTCAGTTACCGTAATGATTTTGCTTTTAAGGGTTTTATAGCCCATGTTACTGGCTTTGTAAAAGTAGGTTCCTTTGCCTGCTACAATAAATCCAAACGAGCCATTTGGATCGGTAAAAGCAGTTTTTACAATACTTGAATCGGTCGCTTTGAAAAGAACTACAGTTACATAATCGGCTGGTTTATCATGCTCATCTAAAATTACCCCACTAATGTTGGGTTTGGGCGTATTTTGGGCAAAAACCTGCGTAGTTGCAAAAAAAAGGGTTATTATAAGCGCTATTTTGTATAAATTTTTCATCGGTTTGGTTTAATGTGCTAAAAAATTCGGGCAAAAAAATTTCCATAACACCTGTAATAGGCGTTTTCCATTTATTGCTGTTATTTTAAAGTTTAGTTCGGAAACGAAAGGTTTCCATGATCTTGTTATGGGTAAGACGACCGTTTTTTGAAAAGGTTACAGGAAATTTAAAAATTTGGGCGTATTAGTTTGGAGCTGAGCTTTCATTGTTCCAGGTCAGTGGCAGAAAATTAGTCAATTAACCGATTAACCAGTTTAAACAATTAACCCGTAAGCCAACGATCTGTTTACAGTAGTTATTTCTGAAAAGAAAAAGCCACAGCTCAACAAGTTAAATACCTGCTGCCCTGTGGCTTTAAATTCCTGAATCAGGAAGTACTATTTTACACCCAACACATCAACACCTTGTTCAAAAATTACATCAACAGGGATATTCTTTTTGGTTAAACGATCAAGGTCTGTTTGCAATTCAGGGTGGATAATGGCTTTCTCTTTTTGTGCTTTTTCTACGGCAGCTTTATCGCCATTGCCCTGAAGCGTAATGATGAAAGCACTTAGCTCGTTCATGGCCGATGCAAATTTATCGAAGTTTACTTTGTAGGTACCTTTTGGCGTACGCTCAAAAGCGCCTTTCTCCTGAAAGTAATTGAAGCATTGCATATTGGCTTTTCCGTGTGCTTCTGAAACGCCAAAGCGAACAGAACGTAAAATACCGGCCATAAATGTGGTATAATAATCTTTTATATCGCCCTGTAATTCGCCCTTTTTAAGCAAGCCTGTTACCATATACAATCCTAAAATATCGGCTTTACCTTCTTCAAGCCAGCTGTACTGTTCTTTTAAAGCAGCACGCACAAAACCTTTTCCTGTAATGGTTTTCTTAATGCCTAAGCCATGGGCTACTTCATGAAACATTACGTTGGCAAAAAAGGCATCGAACTTAATGTATTGCTGTTGTTCGGCATCAATCAGTTCTTTCGAAATGGGAACCAGAATTTTATCGAATTTGGCCTGCATCGCATTTTTTAGCTGCGAGCGGCGGGTACCTTTTTCCTGTTGTATTTTTTCATCGTTAGGCAGGTTAACCGCAATTGTTTTCGATCCCGCATTACAATCACCTGCGTAGTATACTACATCATAAGCATTCAATTCTGAATCGGTTCCTGGTGTTTCGGCTTTATATTTAGCGTCAACCGGTAAGTTTTTCTGCAGTTCGGGCAGCATTTTTACGTACTTGGCCAAACGTTTGCTCCATTCTTTATCCTTAATTAAAACATAAGCCTCGTAACTGGTGCGGGCATTAAAAAGTTTATCTTCGTAATTTTCAATCGGGCCAATAATGATATCCAAACCATTGGTTTTCATATCCAGCCAGGCATAATCACTCGCTGTAAAATTATCGGTTACCAATGCATCAGCCCTTAAATTTAAATATTTCTTTAAACCGGCATCTTCTGCAATTAAAGCGGCCTGTTTTAGTAACGAACTTGCTTTTTGTAGCTCTGCAGCAAATAAAATATGGTAAGGTACTGTTGATAATTTGCCTGTGCTATCTTTCCTGATTACAGAATAGGCACCAAATTTATCGGCCAGATCAGATTTTTCTACCGCATCTTTGGTAATGCCGTAAGGATAAAATGTTGCACCTTCAGGTTTTGCTCCTACTCCCTGAACAAAAGGCTTATCGTTATTGAGCCTGTCCCATGGACCATAATTGATGTTTACAAAATCGCGCGTTTTTTCATCTTTAATGGTAGCCAAAAGGCTGTCGCGTTGCGGATACACCTGTTTCCAGTACAACTCATCCATAATTTCTGCCGCCTGGATCAAAAGAGGTAAAATTTTACGGTCGTTAACACTTAACTGGTTAATATTAGTGGTAAGTTTTACCTTTTCGTAAATTGGCAAACGATCGGCCACATAACTAATCAGGCTGTCTTTCTGAACTGCTCCGTTTTTATCGTCAGCAGGTTTAGAGTCGCCACCGCAAGCAGCTAACATCGCCAAAGAAACAGCCATTGCCGGCAAAAGTATTGTTGATTTGTATAAATTCTTCATATTAAAGTATATCGGCGCTAAATTAATAATTTTTAAAAGCTTTGTATAAAGTTTGATGCATTGGACGAAGTTTAGCCTAACTTTGTAACTTCATTCTTTTAATCAATATGCCCATGCTGCTTTCTGATTTATACAAAACCGCTTTATTAACTGCTTTTTCACTAACAATGGTGCTGGCTTCGTGTACCACCAGTAAGTATGCCGCCACCGAGAAAATCTACAAGGATAAAGCCAAAGGTTTTGCAGAAATTATAGGTACTGTACCTCCAACCGGGCAACTGTATGATTCTCTAAATGCAACAAACCAGCAATGGATTGGTTCTGTAAATTTTGGGATACGTAAACCCAATTTTGTAGTGATACACCATACCGCGCAGGATAGTTTGGCACAAACGGTTAAAACTTTTTTTTCTACCAAAGCCGGTACCAGCGCACATTATGTAGTTAGTCGCGATGGCAAAGTGGTGCACATGGTAAACGACTATTTACGCGCCAACCATGCCGGTATAAGCAAATGGGGGAAAGATACCGACCTCAACTCGTCATCTATCGGTATTGAACTGGATAACAACGGCTTAACCGACCCCTGGCCTGATGCGCAAATTAATAGCCTGCTTAAACTATTGGCTACATTAAAGAAAACCTACAATATCCCAACAGCCAATTTTATTGGCCATGCCGATATTGCCCCAAAACGTAAAAACGACCCTAAAAATTTCCCCTGGAAAAAACTGGCAGATAAAGGTTTTGGCTACTGGTATGATGATGTGCTGAAAAACCCTCCTGCCGATTTTAACACCGAAATGGCTTTAAAATATATCGGTTACGATACCAGCAATCTGCCTGCTGCAATTACAGCATTCAAAATTCATTTTATCCAAAGCGATATTACACCAACACTAACCCCGGTTGATATTCTGGTGTTGTACAATGTGTATACGAAGTATTAAGCGACTGGTGTAGAGCGGTTGGCGAAAATAAGTCAGAAAGTCGGGAGACGGAGGTCGGAGGTTTGGGCGCGAATACTTTGTGCTCTTTGCGATTATCTCTGTGTGCTTTGCGGTTAAATAAAAGCAGTAATATTAACGGTTTAAAACAAAAAAAGCACGGATAAACCTGTGTTCATCCGTGCCTATCTGTGGTTAAAAAACGATTAATTCGGTTTCTTAAACGTATCTTTTAGCGTTACCGTTCTGTTGAAAACCAATTTATCAGCAGTCGAATCTTTATCCAGACAGAAATAACCTTTACGGATAAACTGATAGCGGCTTTCTAAATCAGCATCGGCCAAAGCCGGCTCGATGTAAACATTTGGCAATACCGTTAAGCTTTCAGGATTTAAATAATCTTTAAAGTCGCCTTCTTCTGCATCTGGTGTTTCTGAAGTAAACAAACGCTCATACAAACGGATCTCAGCCGTTTTGGCATGTTGTGCACTTACCCAATGTATGGTACCTTTCACGTTTATGCCGCTGGTATCGTTTCCGCTTTTAGATTCGGGAATATAAGTACAACGGATTTCGGTTACATTTCCGTTTTCATCTTTCACAAAATCCTCACATTTTACAATGTAAGCGAATTTTAAGCGTACCATAGCACCCGGCGCCAGGCGGAACCATTTTTTAGCCGGTACTTCCATAAAATCTTCGCGCTCAATCCAAAGTTCATTGCTGAAAGGAATTACGCGTGTACCGCCTCCATCTTCTGCTTCAGGGTTGTTTTCGCCAATTAAATCTTCTGATTGCCCTTCCGGATAATTGGTAATAACCAGTTTAATCGGATCTAAAACAGCCATAACGCGGTTAGCGCTCTTATTCAGATCTTCGCGGATACAGAACTCCAGTAAGCTTAGCTCAATCAGATTTTCGCGTTTGGCAATACCAATACGTTCGCAAAACTCACGGATACTCTTTGGTGTAAAACCTCTCCTGCGTAAACCCGAAATAGTAGGCATGCGCGGATCATCCCAGCCACTCACCAGTTTTTCGTTTACCAATTGCAGCAGCTTACGCTTACTCATTACCGTTGAGGTAAGGTTTAGGCGTGCAAACTCATATTGTTTAGAAGGGAAAATTTCTAATTTTTCGATAAACCAATCGTACAATTCGCGGTGCGAAACATACTCCAGTGTACAAATCGAATGGGTAATATTTTCAATACTATCACTCTGGCCATGTGCAAAATCGTACATCGGGTAAATGCACCATTTATTACCGGTACGGTGGTGCTCGGCATGTTTAATGCGGTAAATAATCGGGTCTCGCATTAACATATTCGGGCTGGCCATATCAATTTTTGCCCTTAAAATATAAGTACCGTCAGCAAACTCGCCATCTTTCATTTTTGTAAAAACAGACAGGTTTTCTTCCACACTGCGGTTGCGGTATGGACTATCTTGTCCGGGCTCAGTTGGTGTACCTTTTAAAGCAGCAATTTCATCTGCGGTGCTTTCATCCACATAGGCAAGGCCTTTTTCTATTAGCTTTACCGCAAAACCATATAATTCATCAAAATAATCTGATGCATATAGTTCGTTTTTCCAGTTAAAACCCAGCCATTTAATGTCTTCCTGCTGGCTGTTTACGTATTCTGTTTTTTCCGTAACCGGATTGGTATCATCAAAACGCAGGTTGGTGTACCCGCCGTATTTTTGTGTTAGTCCGAAATTTAAGCATATCGCTTTCGCGTGGCCGATGTGTAAATAACCATTTGGTTCGGGCGGGAAACGCGTAACCAGGGTTTCATACTTACCACTATTTAAGTCGTTCTCAACAATTTCTTCAATAAAGTTCAATGACTTCTCTTCACTCATAAAAACCTGTAAATTAGGAATGCAAATGTAAAAAGATTGAGCGTATTTATACAATGATTAACGGTTTATTAGCACACAGTTAATATTGTGTTTAATAGAATTTCATTAATAGCTGATAAATGCTGATGCAATCTCCTGTTAATCGCAATAGAGATTAACATCAACTATAATCTTTAACGCCTGTTTCTCTATTAGTTAATAAAATCAATACATTTACCTTAACTTAATATTCATTATGAGCAAAGCATTAAACCGGCCAATACGTGTTTT
Source organism: Pedobacter kyungheensis (assembly GCF_000812965.1). GTDB lineage: Bacteria > Bacteroidota > Bacteroidia > Sphingobacteriales > Sphingobacteriaceae > Pedobacter > Pedobacter kyungheensis. Next base: position 40,026 of record NZ_JSYN01000009.1, on the reverse strand, counting down.
AGTGGCTAAAGTTGGATTAGATGGCCACGACAGGGGAGCTAAAGTAATTGCCACATCATTGCGCGATGCCGGTATGGAGGTAATTTACACCGGCTTACGCCAAACGCCCGAAATGGTAGTGAATACGGCCTTGCAGGAAGATGTTGATGCCATTGGTATTTCGATCCTCTCGGGTGCACACATGACCGTCTTTCCAAAAATTATCCAGCTGATGAAAGCAAAACAATTAGATGATGTATTGTTAACAGGTGGAGGCATTATTCCGGAAGCGGACCGTTTAAAACTGGCGGAAATGGGCGTTGGTTCATTATTTCCACCGGGTACTACAATGGCCAGCATTGTAGCATATATTCAGGATTGGGTTACAGAAAACAGAAATTTTTAAGCTATGGCATACCAGAATTTAATATCAGAAGTAAAAGAGCACATTTTATACCTTACCATTAACCGCGAAAAAGCACTAAATGCCTTAAATAAAGATACGTTGGCCGAGCTGGCCGATGTGGTTGCCTTTGCCAATAAAACCGATGAAGTGAGGGGGGTGATTATTACCGGTGCTGGCGAAAAGGCATTTGTAGCAGGTGCCGACATCAAAGAGTTTGCCGATTACAATGGCAAACAGGGCAAAGAACTGGCAAAACGCGGTCAGGAGCAGGTATTCGATGCTATTGAAAATGCCACCAAACCTTTTATAGCAGCCATTAATGGCTTTGCACTGGGCGGAGGTTTAGAACTGGCTATGGCCTGTCACATGCGTATTGCCGCAGATAATGCCAGGTTAGGATTGCCAGAAGTTACTTTAGGATTGATACCGGGATATGGAGGCACACAGCGCCTTACACAACTGGTTGGAAAGGGCAAGGCTATAGAAATGATTACGACAGCCAATATGATTACCGCTGCCGATGCTTTAGCTTTTGGACTGGTAAATCACGTTGTGCCACAGGCCGATCTAATTTCAAAAGCCGAAGAAATATTAAACTTAGTAAAGCAACGCGCACCACTTGCAGTTTCGGCCGCCATTAAATCGGTTATTGCAGCCGTAAACAACCACAACGGCTATGCAACAGAGATCGAGGCTTTTGGAAAATGCTTTGAAACAGCCGACTTTAAAGAGGGAGTAGCTGCATTTGTAGAAAAAAGAAAGGCCATTTTTAAGGGCAAATAGCCCACTGTAGTATTAATTCGATCTGAATATAACAAAAATGTTGCAAAAGTTTTTCCAATTCAATTTTTTTAAGTAATTATGTGCGATCTAAATTGTTAATCTGAACCGCTCCGATAATTAAGAATTAATTTGCTGAAGTTCATTTTAGCATAAAAAGGTGCTATTAATGAAAAAGAGAATACTTATAATTGATGATGAGATAAATATTGGACTATTGCTTTCAACATTTTTAACCAAAAACGGTTTTGAAGTTGCCAGCACTACGTCCGGTACTGCGGCTTTGTCTGTTTTAAACGAGCAGGCCTTCGATTTGGTATTGTGTGATTACCGGCTGGATGATACTGACGGAAAAGAAATTTTAATCAAAATAAAAGAAAATTATCCGGGCACAAGCGTAATCATTATTACCGGTTATTCTGATATCCGACTTGCTGTTGAGTTAATTAAATTGGGTGCTTACGATTATATTGCAAAACCCTTATACCCCGACGAAATATTAATCACCATTAATAAGGCATTGGCGGCTCAGCAATCAATTTCCGAACACAAAAACGCCACTCCTCAAAAAAACAAGGATCGTTCTGGCGACAATTTCTTAAACCATCCCGAATATGTTGATGGCAAAAGCGAAGCTTCCAGGGCATTGGTTAAACAAATAAAACTTATTGCCCCGACAGATTATTCGATTATTTTAACCGGTAAAAGCGGCACCGGAAAAGAATGCGTAGCCAAGGCCATTCATTTAAACAGTCCGCGCAAAGATAAACCCTTTGTAGTAATGGATTGCGGAGCTTTATCAACAGAGCTGGCGGCAAGCGAATTCTTCGGGCACGAAAAAGGATCATTTACAGGTGCCCTGGCTACCAAAATTGGTCACTTTGAAGAAGCCAATGGCGGCACCCTGTTTCTGGATGAAATTGGCAACTTATCTTACGAAATACAGGCCATTTTGCTCAGGGCTGTTCAGGAGCGAAAATTAAAACGCATTGGCAGCACTAAAGAAATCGATTTAAACATCAGGTTGATTGTGGCAACCAATGAAAACCTGATCCAGAATATTCAGAAAGGAACGTTCAGAGAGGATTTATACCACCGGTTTAACGAATTCGCAATACATGTACCTTCATTAAAAAACCGTGGCAAAGATATCCTAACCTTCGCCAAACATTTTTTAACCATTACAAACAGGGAGCTTAACAAAAATCTTAAAGGATTTTCTGAAGAAGTAAAAACCTGTTTCATGAACTATAGCTGGCCGGGTAATATCCGCGAACTTAAAAATGTTATCAGGAGAGTAAGCCTGCTCACAGACGGAAGCATTATTCCTTTAGCGGTCCTGCCTCAGCAGCTCATCGCGGCTAAAGAAGCAAAAAACACACCTGCACAGCAGGCAAAATCTAAACCAGGTTCGAAAAAAGCAACTTTGCGAAACGCAAGGCTAGATGCCGAGCTTACAACCATTTTAACCGTTTTAAAACAGGTCAACTTTAACAAGAGCAAGGCTGCAAAGATTCTGAATATCGACAGAAAAACACTTTACAACAAAATAACGGGTATTAATCTTAACGAACTAAATTAAAATCAGGTAAAACAAAACCTGCCAATTTCGCATTTAAAGAATACCAAGCATTTAAATTATGTCAGTATTCTCTTATAAGCAACGGAACAATATTAACCTTGTTATTATTATTGCCCTTGGGATATTAATTGCCTATTCGTTACAAAGTATTTTTAGTGCCATATTAAGCACGCTGGTACTTTACACTATTATGCGGCCCGCATACATTCACCTGGCCGAGCAGAAAGGGTGGAACAGAAGGCTGGTTGCTATACTACTCATTGCCATTAGCATCATTTTAATTGTACTGCCTTTTTATGCTTTAAGCAGTATGGTTATCAGCAAAATTTCTGAGCTGAGAAACAACGAAATCTTTTTTAAAAACCTGCTGGTTAAACTACAGCATCTCATACCTGTAAAAATTAACCAGGATCTGATTCAGGAAGGGATGAACCGACTGGGTAACTGGGCCACACAATTATTTCCGTCGTTGATTTCCAGTGCAGTAAATATTATTTTAAGCCTGCTGGTAATGTACTTTTTACTCTACTTTATGCTTATTGAGCGGAAAAAATTTGAGTTTTCGTTAATTAAATATGCACCCTTCAGAGAACAAAATGCCCTCCGCTTTGGCGATGAAATGAGAAATACCACCTATGCCAACGTTTTGGGCCAGGGCTTAATTTGCCTCGTTCAAGGCTCGCTGGTAAGCCTTTCATTTCTGGTTTTAGGTTACAAAGACCCCTTGTTTTGGGGCATAATAACCACCTTTATATCATTTGTGCCGGTTTTAGGGCCTCCGGTTATATTTGTACCCGCAGCCATATTACAGATTGCAAACGGAAATAATTTTGCAGGATGGGCAATGCTTGTTTTTGGCTTTGTGGTCATTATCAACATCGATAACGTACTGAGGTTTATTATCGCAAAAAAAATTGGCAATATTCATCCCATAATTACAGTAATTGGCGTAATTATTGGTATCCCTTTATTCGGTATATTGGGTCTGGTTTTCGGCCCTTTGCTGCTGTCATATTTTATATTGCTCGTTAAAATTTACGAAACCAGTACGCTTGCTTCAGAGAGATTGGAAAGAATTAAAACAAATAATGAGCATATGGAGTTATAAATATAGCTTAACAATAAAATAATGTAGTAGTTTTATATTGAACTTAATTGTTAACCCTTAAAATAGATTAATTATGAATGATAACTCAAAAGTTGTAGTTGCGCTTTTAGCAGGATTGGCTGCAGGTGCTGCATTAGGCATTTTATTTGCACCAGATAAAGGCGAAGAAACCCGCGATAAACTAAGCCAGTCGTTAAAAGACCTGGGCGATTCTATTAAAGATAAAGCTGCTGATGAAATTAACAATCTGGCGAGCCTGAAAGATAAAGTGGTAAGCTCTATCAAAACCAAATTAAGAAGTGTAGAAGAAGAATACAGCGACGACGTAGAGCACGCTTAAGCAATAACAACAGGCATAGCCCGGGCATTTGCCCCAGTTAAATCTCATCTGAATTATGCAGGAAAATAAAGAAAAAAGTATTGAAGATCTGGTGGATGATGCCAAAGGCTTTTTGGAAGCCCGGGTAGAATACACCAGGCTATATCTTCTGGAAAAAATATCGAAGGTTTTTGCAGATCTGGTAACGAGCACGACCGTTATCGTATGCTTTGTATTGGCCTTTTTATTCGGTTCTGTTACACTTGGGCTTTACCTGGGCGATGTTTTAAACAACTATGCAGCCGGTTTTGGCTGTGTATCGCTGCTTTACATTTTAATTGCAGTAGTTGTATATTTTACCAAAGATAAATACATCGAAAAAGCAATTATAAACATTGCCATTAGAAAGTATTTTGATAAACTGGCAGATAAGGAGGACGGCGATGAGAAGCTATAAAACCATCAGAAACCTCGAAGATTTGCAGGCTAAAAAGCTGGAGCTGAAAGTAGAGTATACCCTGAAACAAAACATGCTTAAAACAGATGCTAAAGCATACTTTCATCAGTTTACCTTAGGTGCGCTGATTAAAAGATATGCTACGCCCAGCAATTTGTTTAAAGCCGATGAGAAACTGAATATCAGCAGTACAGCCATGTCTTTGCTTTTACCGATGATTATGAACAAAACCATTTTCAGAGGCGCAGGTTTTTTAACCAAAGCCGCTGTTGGTTTAGTATCGGGCAAACTCGGCAAATCGCTTGATGCTGAGCACCTTTCGGCCATTTTTAATTCGGTAAAAGGCTGGTTCGGTAAAAAGAAAGAGAAAAAAGATAAGAAGTTTGTTGATTACGGCATCCCGCCGGATAGTGAAACGTATTAGTTCAATGGTTCATTAGTATACAAAGTGCACAGAACTTTAACAGAAAAGCCTCAAGATTTAAAATCCTGAGGCTTTTTGCTATAATCGTCACCCTGAATTTATGACGAATCTTGTTATAAATCTGTTTTAATTTTCAGCTCTTTCAGTTGCTTCTCATCAATAGTACTCGGACTGTCGATCATTACATCTCTACCCGAATTATTTTTAGGGAAAGCAATTACATCGCGGATGGAATCCAAGCCTGCAAAAATTGAAGTTAAACGGTCAAATCCGAAAGCAATACCACCATGCGGAGGTGCACCAAACTCAAAAGCATCCATTAAGAAACCAAATTGTTTTTGAGCTTCTTCGGCGCTGAAGCCTAAATGTTTAAACATTAAAGCCTGTAATTCGCGGTCGTGGATCCGGATAGAGCCACCACCAACTTCGGTACCGTTAATTACCATATCGTAGGCATTGGCACGTACTTCGCCTGGTTTAGTATCTAGCAAGGCAATATCTTCTGGTTTTGGCGAAGTGAACGGATGGTGCATAGCATGGTAACGTTCAGTTTCTTCATCCCACTCCAAAAGTGGAAAATCCAACACCCAAAGGGCAGAGAAAGTATTTTTATCGCGTAAACCTAAACGGTTACCCATTTCTAAACGAAGTTCGTTTAACTGCTTGCGTACTTTATCGGTAGAGCCTGCTAGAATTAACAATAAATCGCCTTTTTCAGTTGCAAAGGCTTCGCTCCACTGTTTAAGGTCTTCTTCGTTAAAGAACTTATCAACTGATGATTTGATGGTTCCATCATCATTGTGGCGGGCATAAATTAATCCCGTTGCACCAATTTGCGGGCGTTTGATGAAATCTGTTAACTCATCTAACTGCTTGCGCGTATAGCTTGCTGCCCCTTTGGCATTGATACCCACTACCAGTTCGGCGTTATCAAAAACCGGGAAACCTTTACCTTTAACCAAATCATTCAGTTCTACAAACTGCATGTCAAAGCGGGTATCCGGTTTATCAGATCCGTATAAACGCATGGCATCTGCATACTGCATGCGCGGCACTTCAGGTAAATCGTAATTGCGTACTTCTTTAAATAAAGTACGGATTAATCCTTCGAAAGTATTTAATATGTCTTCTTGTTCAATGAACGACATTTCGCAGTCAATCTGCGTAAACTCAGGCTGGCGATCGGCGCGTAAATCTTCATCCCTGAAACATTTTACAATCTGGAAATAACGGTCGAAACCAGAAACCATCAGCAATTGCTTAAAGGTTTGCGGCGATTGAGGTAAAGCATAAAATTCGCCTTCGTTCATGCGGCTAGGCACAACGAAATCTCGCGCACCTTCTGGTGTAGATTTAATTAAAACCGGGGTTTCTACCTCGATAAAATCTAAAGCATCTAAGTAACGGCGTACCGATTGTGCCATTTTATGGCGCAATACCAGGTTATTACGCACCGGGTTACGACGTAAATCCAGGTAACGGTATTTCATGCGCAGCTCATCGCCACCATCAGTTTCATCATCAATCAAAAACGGTGGCAATTTAGCCGCGTTTAAAATTTCTAATGCCGTGATTTTGATCTCCACATCGCCAGTAGGCATTTTAGGGTTTTTGTTGCTCCGCTCTACAACGGTACCAATGGCTTTAATTACGAACTCGCGACCAAGCGTACGCGCTTTCTCGCAAAGCTCACGATTATCGTCCATGTTAAAAACCAACTGGGTAATACCATAACGATCGCGGATATCGATAAAAGTCATACCGCCTAAATCTCTCGATTTCTGTACCCAACCACATAGGGCTACACTTTCGCCTAAATTATTCAGGTTTAATGCACCACAAGTTACTGTTCTTAACATATATAGTAATCTAAAATGAGCGGCAAAAATACCGATTTTGTTTTAAAGTTTCGAGTAGAAGATTTAAGGAAATTTTGTACCCTTAGATTTATTGTTTTTAACCACAAAGACACCAGGTGCACCAGGAAATTAGGGGTAATTTTAATATTTCTCTTCCAACACAATTTCGATTGCAATTACCTTCCACTCGCCGCTAATCTTTTTCCAATGCACCATTTCTTCAGTTTGGATGGTTTGTTTTTTAGAAAAGAGCAACAAATTAGGTCGGATGATAACTGATTTACGGGCAATTTTTTCGGTAAAAACATCATCTTCGAAACTTGATTTGATGCGGTAGAAACTGGTTTCGAAGCTTTTAATGCTTTTAAAATATTTTCTTAAATCGATAGAATAATCGCGCTTATTCAGGGTAACTCCTCCGGCTGGCGTAAAAACAAAATTATGATCGAGAATGGCAACATAAGCATCTGCATTTTTGTTGATTAAAGCCTGATCGGCGGTTTTGTGTATCTCGTTTATTGCTGAAATGATTAAATCGGTTTCCATGGCATGAAGTTAAGGCTTTGTTGCAGGGTTTTCAAATTAATGATGAACAGGCAAGCATTTTTCCACAAATACATGGCAAGCTGTTTTTTATCCTTACCTGTGCCAAAACAACCAAATGCACCATTTTCTAATATTTTTTGAAAACGATCGTCAGTACCTATGGCCAATGCAGCCCTGCCATCCGCTTTATCCCGATGAATACCGATATATGCCTGAACGGGATGCCCGCTCCTGTCAGGTTTATTTAACCCAAACCTGTGTTAAAACACCCAAAGTCTTGACTAAATTTCCGGTTTTTGCAGCTGCCCGGGTTAAATAAACCCGATTGAATGGAGGCCAGTTTCCTTCAAACGGGCCGGAAGAAAAGCGGGGCTGAAATGGCCAAAAGTGCCGGAGCATTCATTTTCTAACAAAAAAAGCAGCATTCAGGAGATAGCCGATCATTGTTACGACCATAAATCTAGCTCAGACTTAAAACAGATTTAACATATTTTTAAACTTTTTTATACCTTGATGCAACGTTTTAAAATCTCTACTGTCTTATAATCAGAATATTCAAAATTTTGGAAGCCGTATACATCGATAAAAACCTCGAACTAGTAAAAGAATGCATGCAGGGAAGCCGCGCTGCACAGTTTGAATTGTACAAACTGTATGCGAAGGCGATGTATAACGTGGCACTGCGCATTTTAAATTATGAGGAAGAGGCTGAAGATGTTTTACAGGAAGCCTTTTTAGACGCTTTTACCAGGATTGTTGATTTCAGGCAGGAAACCACTTTTGGGCTTTGGCTGAAACAGATTGTGATCAACAAATCAATCAATTATCTGCGCAAGCGTAAAATGGAATTTGTAAGTACCGACGAAATAACGGAGGTACCCGACGAAGTGAGCTTTGATGACTATGAGGTACAGTTACAGGCCGAAGAAATTAGAAAAGCCATTACCGAATTGCCGGATGGCTACAGGGTAGTGTTGAGTTTGTACCTGCTGGAAGGGTATGACCACGAAGAAATTGCACACATTTTAAAAATAAGTGAAAATACAAGTCGCACACAGTATATGCGTGCCAAAAAGAAGTTAAAGATTATTTTAGAACAGAAAGGGATGAGAGATGAATAATGGCAGATTAGAAACCTTTGTAAAAGAAAACCGCAAAGCCTTCGATGTAATGGAACCATCGGCAGCGCTTTGGGCCAAAATTGAAAAGGAATTAGACAACAAAAAGAAAAAAAAGCCAGTAAAGCTGTATTTATGGATGAGCGCCGCAGCCGCTATAGTAGTGGTAATTGGTTTGGCCTGGCTGTACACCGCAAGAGTACAAAACAACGATCTAGAAATCGCTGATGTTAGCGCTTCGTATGCCAAAAAAGAGGTTCATTTTGCAGGCTTAATTACCGAAAAGAGAGACAGTTTAGCCATTTTTGCCTCGGCCAACCCCGAGTTGTATAAAAAGTTTACTGCCGATTTAAGAAAACTGGATGAAGATTACGAAAGATTAAAATCGGAACTACCTACTTCGCCCAACCAAACTTTTGTGGTAAAGGCTATGGTAAAAAACCGCGAAATACAGTTACAACTTTTAAAACAGCAACTATTAATTATAAACCAGGTTGACGATTACAAAAGGGTTAATCAGATTTAAAAAAGCGGAAAGACCAAAGCTAAAAGACTAAAGCTTAGATGTTCTAAGGTGTCTAAGGTGGTAAAAAAAGCAGAAGTCGGAAATTAAAGACCAAAGCTGAAAGACCAAAGACTAAAGCTTAGGTGTTCTAAGATGTCTAAGGTGGTAAAAAAAGCAGAAGTCGGAATTAAGACCAAAAGCTGAAAGACCAAAGACTAAAGCTTAGGTGTTCTAAGATGTCTAAGGTGGTAAAAAAAGCAGAAGTCGGAATTAAGACCAAAAGCTGAAAGACCAAAGACTAAAGCTTAGGTGTTCTAAGGTGGTAAAAAACCTAAAACAAAAAATTGAAATTACTCGCTTTCGGGAAAAGAATTTGGGAGGAAACGCTCACCGCATTGAATTGCTTACACCAGCCGGCAGGTTTAAGCCTTTAATGTTTTAACAATTAACAAACATGAAAACAATAAAAATACTTTTAGCCTTTATGGCTTTAATAGCCGTAAAAGCCAGTGCCCAGGAGGTAACAGTTAACAGCCCGTCAGAAAAGGCGATTGTAGAAAATATCGAAAAATCTACTACGCTGGCTATGGTAAGCAATATCCAGACACAAAACGGGAGCGATGCAGAACGCACAAAATCTTTTAGCAAGAGTTTTAGTGTAGATAATAACGATAAGGTTAATCTCAACAACCAATACGGATCGATCGTAATTAAAACATGGGATAAAAAAGAAGTAAAGGTTGATATCGACATTAAAGCTTACAGCAATTCTGATAGTGATGCCCAAAAGCTGATTGATGGAGTAAGCATTGAAGCCAATAAAACAGGCGATGTGGTATCGATAAAAACCAATTTTGCCGACCGCGGTGGCAATAACTTTATGGGCAGGATAACCAAAAACGGGGTGACCAAACGTCGTGAGCTTAAAATTTCCTATATTATTTACATGCCCGCAGTTAACCCGCTTACGCTAATGCAACAGTACGGGAATGTAAACATGGACGATTTCGCTGGCCCAACTTCTTTAAAAGTTCAGTATGGCAGCTTAACCGCCGGAAATTTAAGCAACACCAATAACTATATTAATGTACAGTATGGTAAATGTACCGTGCAGGATATCAACGCCGCTGTTGTGAAACATAGCTATAATGGCCCGGTAAGTATTGGTAGCGTAGGTACTTTAGAGCTAGCTGCCGAATACGTGGCGGTAAACGTAAATACCATTCGCAAATCGGCCGATATTAAAGTAGAATACGGAGGGGGCTTAACCGTTGGCAACATTGGCGGCAACTTATTGCTCAATACGGAGTACGCTAAGGTTGACATTAACAGCGTAAAAGGAAATACCGTAATTAAACAAGGCTATGGCAGCTTAAACCTGGCCAGTGTAGGTAAACTAAACCTTAAAACCGAATACACCAACGTAAGCCTGGGCGCATTAAATGGCGATGCATTAATCGACATGGAGTATAACAAGCTTAGCGTAGCCGATATTACTCCGGCCTGCCGCAACTTTACCTTTACCGGCGAATATGTGAGTACTGCACTTGGCTTTAACGACAGATATAACGCAAACTTTAATCTTTCTACTTCCTATGCCGGCTTTAAATATGGCTCAAATGTATCGGCCAGTAAAGTTAGCGACGATGATGAAACCAAAAAATATGCGGGCAAAATCGGCTCAGGCGGCAGTGCTACTGTAAACGTTAAATCAGAGTACGGATCGATCACTTTCAAATAAGTATTTACCAAACTAAACAAAAATAGTCCTGTCTGTTATCGGCAGGATTTTTTTGTTTATTACTGTCCGGTAACGGATATTAAATGTTCGATAATGAACACTGCAACGCTCATAAGGGCTCATAGTTTAACGCAAACAGGCTTTTTTCAACTGGTATAAAAATTGAAAGTCAAAAAATATCCAAATTAAACTAAACAAACTATGAAGAAAATTCTTTTACTCCTTCTATTGCCTTTAACTGTACTTGCCCAATCAAACAAATTAACCAAAGCGGATAAGATTTATGGCCTTTCAAAATTTTGGCAAGAAGTAAATTACAATTTTGTTTACCTAAATAAAGTTGATCGTGTTAAATGGGATAGCACTTATAAAGCCTTAATTACCACTATACCCGAAACGAAAACGGATTACGAATATTACCTGGAAATGCAGCGGTTTTGTGCCATGCTGAAAGATGGGCACACCAACATTTATATGCCTGCCGGAAAAGATTTTGAACCCATGAACACCATGTTTGGCGATTATCGTTTCTTTATCGAAAATGTAGAAGACAAAGCCATTATTACCCGGGTTAACCTGAGCAAGAAAGACGAAATTCCGGTTGGGAGCGAAGTAATAGCTGTAAATGGTCAAACTACTGCGCAATACATTGCAGAACACGTTTCGCCGTACATTTCTTCTTCTACAGATTATGTTTTAAAAGATTGGAGCATCAGTAAATTGCTTCAGGGCGTTGAGGGCAGCCAGTTTGAAATCAAAATTAAAAAACCAAAGGGACAAATTTTAACCCTGAACTTAACACACAAACGGACTGAAGAAAAGGAAGTTTTCCCGGCATTTCCTGCAGAATCGGCTTTGCTCGACTTTAAGTGGTACCCCAATAATGTAGCCTACGTTGCGCTTAACTCTTTCGGGGATGAGAAAATAGATTCGCTTTTTACCGCCAAATTGCCAGAACTTTATAAAGCCAAAGCCATAATTATTGATTTGAGGAATAACGGAGGCGGGAGCACTGGTATTGGAAGTTATATTTTGAAATATTTAACCAACGACAGCTTACTTTATGGTTCTCGCAATGCTACCCGCCAACTCAGTTCGGCTTTTAAAGCCTGGGGATATTATACTAAACCAAAGGATACGGTTAATAATGAGTGGAGCAAAAAAGCCCTGCTTACCTTTCAGGATAATTATTTTTATCATTTTGATTATGCGCCGTTAAAGAATAAGCTTTCAGAAAAACGGATTGTTGTACCTACAGCCTTATTAATTGGCCATAATACTGCTTCAGCAGCAGAAGATTTTTTAATTTATGCCGACAACCAAAAGCACATGACCAAAATTGGCAGAAACTCTTTTGGAAGTACCGGACAGCCCTATCTTTTTGATCTTCCGGGTGGTGGAAGTGCCAGAGTATGCACCAAAAAGGATACTTACCCAGATGGACGTGAATTTGTGGGTTATGGTGTAAAACCCGACATAGAAGTAAACCCAACGGTAAAAGATTTTATGGCCAATAAGGATACTACGCTGAGTACCGCAATAGATTACCTCAATAAAAAGATAAAATAACCAATCCCTTAAAGTCCCGGCAAATTTTGGCGGGACTTTTTCTATTTTAGCCCTTCTATGAGGATTTACCTTTTTACTTTGCTTTTGATATCGGGTTTGGCTCGCGCACAGGAAACACCTGTTGTGAAATGGGCTACTCAGGAAACTTTTTTCGAAGATTTAACCGGTAAAGGTTTACCTGATTTCAAAGGATTAACCATCAACAAAAAATCCTTCACCCGGGCCAATTTAAAAAACCAGGTCGTAGTGATTAATTTCTGGTTTGAAAACTGTCCGCCCTGTTTGGCCGAAATGCCCGAATTGAATAAGCTGGCAAAGGCGTACAGACAAAAAGGCGTGCGCTTTATCGGCATTACCCACGATACGCCCACTCGTGCCAAACATTTTCAAAAACGAAATGGTTACGAGTATGAAATCGTATCGATGAGCAAGGCAGAAATCAGCAAGCTCAACATCAACCACGGCTTTCCTTCTAACATTCTTGTAGGGGCGGATAGAAAGATCATTTACGCTACAGCAAATATTTCTTTAACAGATACGGCTTTTAAAGCCAAATCGATTTTATTTGTAGATAAACTGAAAGCAGCTGTAGAAAAGGCTAACAGCAAATAGCCTATACCTAATAAATGGTAAATAAAACAGATATGCTTATCTTAGTTGTAAGGTAAATTAATCCCGGCGCATAACCTTTGTTAAAACTCAAACGATGAAATCTGTTAACAGCAAAAATGTATACCTTACCGTCATTACGTTAATTGTTTGGTTTTCGCTTTCACTGCAATTCAGTTTAAGTTTAAGGCACTATAACGGGGCAGTGTGGCCAACGCTGAAAATACTTTTGTCTTTTTTTACCGTTTTAACCAACCTCATCGTAGCCATCTGCCTGGCCGCACAATTATTATTAAAACAAACCGCCTTAGTTCGCTTTTTTTCGAAACCCGCAAGCCAAACAGCTGTTGCAGTTTATATATTTTTAGTGGCTTTAGTATATAATGTAGCTTTACGCGGTTTAGACCAGCCAAAGGGATGGCATAGCCTGAGTAACGAATTGTTGCATGTAATTAACCCCTTGCTCTTTTTAATTTATTGGATTGCTTTTGTTGATAAAGCCAGGCTCAGCTACAAACAAACCACAGTTTGGCTTATTTATCCGTTATTGTATGTTATTTTTATTGTAATCAGAGGTTATTTAATCGGGCAATATCCTTACCCTTTTATTAATGTGGTAGAAATCGGTTATCCAAAGGCGATTTTAAATACAATTATTATTTTAGTCGTATTTTGGATTTTATCCTTAATTTTTGTGTTTACAGGCAAAAAAACTACTAAATCCTAAAGCACATACTCATCATTTATAGGCTTTACGGGTTCCGGAATTTCTTCTTCTTCCAGCATCTGCAACAGGTTAATTTCAATCGTTCTGGTAATCTGGTTAAGCGGTACACCAGCCGAATTGTTTTCGAAAGGATTAACCAGGCTCATCCCATTAATTTGTGTAGATACAAACACAAAACCGATTAACCAGCCTAAAAATATAGCAGCAGGACCGGCATCCTGACTAATTACCAGCGTGAAAGTTACCACAAACAACCAGATAAACACTTTGGTAAGGTAGCTGTAAGTTGTAGGAAAAATAGTGTTTTTAATGCGCTCGCTCATGCCCATCGAATCAGAAAAGCGGGTTAGCATCTCATTAATTTCGATAAACCTGAAACCATCAACCACACCCGATTTAGAAAGTTTCTGCAAATCGCGCGACTGAATATTGAGCAATGCATTATGCTTATTGTTGTGCTTCTCCATTTCTTTCAGATCAGCTTCTTCCAAATATTTGGTATAAATTTCATCAACTGTACCCCTCAAATTGGCTTTTAAAGCATATAAAAAAGCAATGTGCCTGCAAACCATCCGTTTCACACTTTCTCGGTCATCGTCAGCATAATTAATTAACGCCCTTGCAAAAGAACGAGAATCGTTAACCAGGGCACCCCACACTTTCCGCGCTTCCCACCACCTATCGTATGCCTGGTTGTTGTTAAAACCTATAAAAAAGGCAATGGCCGTACCCAAAACAGTTGGGATAATGGAGGGAATAGAAAAATGATGGGCGATTAAATATTCGCGCACGAAATAAGCCGCGGTGCAGGAGGCGATCATAATCAGATCGACATGCCACGTATTTCTCAAAATTCTGCTTAACCTGATATTCTGTACTAAAAGCATATATTCTAAATGGAAAATGAAAATACAAAACTAAAGGCAAAATGTTTCATTTGGCGCTAAATTTAATGGCAGACAGTACAGGTTGCCGATTGTGACTCAAATGTTTATATTGGGAAACCAAATATTCCCGAATTTTTATGAGCGACGCTTTACCTAAGAACAACATTTTTAAAGTTATTGGTGCATCATCACTGGGCACACTGATTGAATGGTACGATTTTTACATTTTTGGCAGCCTTGCCGTGATTATCGGTCACCAGTTATTTCCCGAAGATGCAGGTGCATCGGCCCTGATTAATACCCTTGCCATATTTGCCGCCGGTTTTATAGTGCGCCCATTTGGTGCCCTGGTTTTTGGCCGTTTAGGCGACTTAATTGGCCGTAAATACACCTTTCTGTTAACCCTGGTTTTAATGGGTGGCTCTACTTTTTTCATAGGGCTTATTCCTTCATATAAAAGTATTGGTTATGCAGCTCCAATTTTAGTACTGATATTGAGGCTGATACAAGGTTTGGCCCTCGGTGGAGAATATGGAGGTGCAGCAACCTATGTGGCCGAACATGCACCTGAAAATAAACGTGGCTTTTTTACCAGCTGGATACAAACGACAGCTACACTGGGTTTATTCCTTTCATTGGGCATTATTGTAATTACCAAAAACATTTTAGGCGCCGAAACTTTTGGTAATTGGGGCTGGCGGATTCCTTTTCTGCTATCCATTGTACTGGTGGTAGTATCCATTTACATCCGCATGAAAATGCACGAATCGCCTCTGTTTTCGAAACTAAAGGCAGAAGGAAATGTTTCCAAGAATCCGCTAAAAGAGAGCTTTAGTCATAAAGCTAACTTTAAAATGGTGCTCTTAGCGCTGTTTGGGGCAACTATGGGCCAGGGCGTAATCTGGTATACCGGACAATTTTATGCGCAATCGTTTTTAGAGAACACCTGTAAGCTCGATTTTAATGATTCGAGGTACATCTTACTTTGGGGAATTGCCTTTGCCACTCCGTTCTTTGTGGTATTTGGCGCCTGGAGTGATAAAGTGGGCCGAAAGTGGATTATGCTTACGGGTATGTTGCTGGGTATTATTTTCTACCGCCCCATTTATCAGATTTTTCTGGATGATACCGATTATACCAAAATTGAACAAAGCGATATTTTATCTTCAACAGCTGCCCCGGCAAGTGCTGTATTGATTCCAAATTCAACTGATTGTTTAAGAACCACCGTAACCAAAGTAATGCTTAAAAGGGGGGCCTCATTTAACCGGGTACAAACAGATACCATTTCGGTGAGCAACGGCATTTTACCTGCAAAAGAAATCATTAAAGATAAAGTATTGGCCAAACCCGTATTCTGGAAGTTCGTTGGACTGATTTTTTTCCAGATTTTACTGGTAACCATGGTTTACGGACCGATAGCCGCATTTTTGGTTGAGCTTTTCCCTACCAAGATCAGGTATACTTCAATGTCGCTACCGTACCATATTGGCAATGGTGTTTTTGGAGGACTGGTTCCTTTTATTGCCACGCTAATAGCCAGTTTTTCGGGATCGACACCGCTATCAGGACTTTGGTACCCTATTGGCATTGCTACATTAAGCCTGATTATCGGCGCCATTTATTTATCGAACAAAAGAGACGAAAACATTAACGATTAGCATTTAAGAAAATGAATACACTAAAGAAATTTTTAGGCTTAATCTGGATGGTTTTAGGACCATTAGCTATGACATTTTTGTTTTTACAAGCCATAGAAAAAGTAGGTTTAACCCATACCGATATTGAACGCACAAACACCATTTTGCAATGGGGAATTATCTTGTTTATTTTCCTGCCCATAAGCTTAGGGCTGATGATTTTCGGTTTTTATGCCTGGAAAGGCGAATATGATAAATTGCCGGAGAACTCGGAAGAGGTGTAAATGTTATTTTTACCACAAAGCACTCCCGCTCGCGCGCGCTTCCAACGCGTGCGAAAATAGCCTGTCGTATTTTACGAGGCCAGGCTATATTTTGCCACGGAAGCACGGAAGCCACAGAAAAATATTTTAACTCGCGCGCGTTTCCAACGCGTGCGAAAATAACCTGTCGTATTTTACGACACCAAGCTATATTTTTGCCACGGAGACACGGAAAGCACGGAAAAACATTCCTGTTAATCTGAGAATCTGTGCTAAAAAATAAGATTAAAGAAAATTAAAGGACCCGTAGCAGTAAACCTTTCAGGTATTCACCCTCCGGGAATGAAATCCTAACCGGGTGATCTTCAGGCTGGCAGAATTGTTTAATAATCTGCACTTCTTTACCTGCATCGAGTGCTGCCCAGGCAATAATCTGTTTAAATGTTTCGATATCTACAGCACCAGAACAAGAGAAAGTAGCCAAAAGACCTCCTTTTTCTAACAATAACATGCCTAAACGGTTTAAATCTTTGTAAGCCCTGGCTGCACGATCTAAGGCAGAACGCGAAGGTGCATATTTTGGTGGGTCGAGTACAATAACATCGAACAGTTCGCCTGCTTCTTTAAAAGCTCTTAACTGTTTATTCACATCCGACTGGATGGCTGTAACTTTATCGCCATCAAATTGGTTCAGTGCTACGTTTTGTTTTAGGGTTTCTACAGCCAAACCAGAGCTATCTACACTAGTAACGGTTGCAGCGCCATTCGCCAAACTGTTTAAGCTAAAACCACCGCTGTAGCTAAAACAATCTAAAACTTTTTTGCCTTTGGTGTAGCTGGCTAAAATACTGCGGTTATCGCGCTGATCGCAGTAAAACCCCGATTTTTGCCCTTCGGCAATATTGATATGGTAGGTAATTCCATTTTCTTTAACCGCTAAAAATTCAGGTGGATTTTCGCCCCAAAGCAAACCATTTTCTACAGGTAAACCTTCGTGTGTACGGGCTGTAGCATCACTTTTATCAAAAATACCTTTAGGCTGCAACACTGTTCTGAGAATCTCTACAATGTCGTTCTTTACCTTTTCAATACCCGAACTTAAAATCTGCAGCGAAAGAAAGTCGGCATATTGATCAACAATTAAACCGGGCAGGAAATCTGCTTCGCTAAAAACCAGTCGGCAGGTGTTGGTCTGCTCGCCCAAAATAAACTGACGTGAGGCAATAGCTTGTTTTAAGCGGTTTTGGTACCAGTTAAAGTCTATGGTTTGTGTTTCATCCCACTCCAGCAAACGAACAGCAACACGCGAGTTGCTGTTGTAATAACCATAGGCCAGAAATTCACGGTCAAAGGCAAATACTTTTACTACATCGCCATCTTCTGGTTTTCCTTTAACTTTTTCCAGCGCACCAGAAAATACCCACGGATGTCTTTGTATTGCTGCTTTTTCTTTGCCCTTTTTTAATGTGATTTCTACCATGCTGCAAAGGTAGCAATTAGTTTGGAGTTGAGCGGTTAGCGTTTGGAATAGCAAAAGCTACAAACCAGCGTACCAACAAGTACCTATAAAAACTTATTTCCTACCTGCTTTGGCATTTTTACCAATTCAGTATCGAGCACCTTGGTTTCGAATTCGGTTACCGGCCTTTTGGCTTCAATCATCGAAATCAGCAATTCGGTGGCTACCTGGCCCATTTCGAAAGCGGGTTGTTTTACTGAAGTTAATGAAGGCGAAAACAGCTCAACCAGGTTTGAATTGGTAAAGCCCGAAATGGCAATATTATGGGCCACTTCCGGATTTGTTTTTTTAAGCGCCATAATGCAACCCGTGGTTAAGCGGTCGCTCGAAATAAAAATCCCGTCAGGTTTAAGTGGCAAAAGTTCTTTAACAGCCTGCTCAAGCTCGGCACTGTGCATGCCTCCATGCTGGCAATACTTAACGAGTTCAGGCTTAAATTCGATGTGATATTTTGTCAGTGCGGCTTTATAACCTCCCAACCGCTCTTTGGTAATTGATAAGTTTTCGGAGTTGGTTAAATGTGCTATGGTTCTTTTGCCCGATAAAATAAGGTGTTCAGTCGCATCAAAAGAGCCCTTAAAGTTATTGGCGATTACTTTATGGGTTTCAAAATCTTCAGGTACCCGATCAAAAAAAACAATGGGTAAGCCCTTGCTATATAAATCCCGCAGGTAATCAATATCCTGAGTTTCTGAAGAAAGTGCGATTAAAAGCCCGTCAATCGAACGCGATGCCAAATGCTCTACGTTGAGCTTTTCCTGCTTATAAGATTCGTGGCTCTGCGAAATAATTACGTGGTAATCTTTATCGTAAGCAATAGATTCAATACCATTTATTACCTGCGAAAAAAAATTGTTGGCAATTTCGCTTACAATAATGCCTATCGAATAACTGCGGCGCTCTTTCAAGCTTCTGGCAATGGGATTGGCCCGGTAATTTACCTTCTCCGCATAGGCCAGTACCAGTTTTTTAGTTTCCTCACTAATTTCGTAACGGTCTCTTAAAGCCCTGGATACTGTTGATGTAGACAGCCCCAAAGCTTTAGCAATATCTTTTATGGTAGATGTTTCAAATCTCATGGTATGTACTTGCGTACAAGTTACGAAAAATATCTTTTACGGGCATTTTGATCCCATTTTTAATAAACGTCGGAAAGACGTTTTTGGGAACGTTTGCACAGATTTTTAGTTAAATTCGGTTTCAAACGGTTTTTAGTTTGTAAAATTGTTACATCAACGTAACCAAATATAAACAAAGTACAACATCCCGAAACTAGAATTATATTCTACATGCAAGCGATTGCATCACTTAAAAAACCAAATATTTTTAAATAATTACATAACTATGAGCAGAGTTTTACTCGTTTTTGCATTTCTCTCGTTTTTTGGATTATCTGGAGCTCAGGCACAAAACCGGCAACTAACGGGAACCGTGAAAGATAAATCTGACGGGCAACCCCTGATTGGTGTTAGCGTATCTGTTAAAGATTCGAAAACCGGAGCCAGCACAGATGCCAACGGTACCTACAAAATTACCATCCCAGGCAAAGGAGCTACCTTAATTTTTACTTATGTGGGTTATAAAACCAAAAGTGTTACGGTAGGCGATCAAAGTAAAATGGACGTCACCCTGGAAGAAGATGCCAACACCTTACAAGAGGTTACGGTAAATATTGGTTATGGCTCAGTACGTAAAGAAGCTTTAACCGGTTCGGTTTCGTCGGTTACCGGCAAAGATATTGAGCAATTCCCGGTAAGTACAGCCGCTCAGGCCCTGGCCGGTAAACTGGCAGGGGTATCGGTTACCACTACCGAGGGTAGCCCGGGTGCTGAAATTGTGATAAAAGTACGTGGCGGAAGCTCACTTACGGGCGATAACTCCCCGCTCTATATAGTTGACGGGATTCAGGTAGAAAATGCCTTATCGATCTTATCGCCAAACGAAATCCAGTCTATCGATGTGTTAAAAGATGTGGCCTCAACTTCTATTTATGGAAGCAGAGGTGCCAACGGAGTTGTGATTATTACAACCAAAAGCGGCAAAAAAGGTAGGCCAATTGTTTCTTTTGATGCCTACGCAGGCGCCAGACAGATTGTAAACGAACTGGATGTAATGAACCCTTACGAGTTTGTGAAATACCAGTACGAACTTTATAATAACAATACCAGTCAGGATGTGAAAGATACCTTTACCAAGAAATATGGTACTTTCGAAGATCTGGATATTTACAAAAACATCCCGAATATCGACTGGCAGGATAAAGTTTTCGGTCGCCAGGCCTGGAGCAATACCGAAGTGTTAAACCTTGCAGGCGGAACATCGAAAACCACTTACAATGTTTCGGTAAACAATACCAAAGAGGATGGCATTATGCTAAACTCGGGCTACAGAAGAACTTTTGCTTCGGTGCGTTTAGACCATAAATTTTCGGATAAATTAAGGGTTGGCCTTAATGCCCGTTACAGCCGTCAGCGTGTTGATGGGGTAGGTACAACCTCTACCGGATCGCAGGGTACCAACCGTTTAAGAAATTCGGTGCGCTACCAACCTTATTCTGGTGGTTCTGATTCAGGCGACTTATTCGATGCCGATTATTTAACAACCGGATTAACCAATCCAATTACCTTAGCCAATCAGGAGCTGAAATACGATTACCGCAATGATTTAATCAGCAGTGGTTATGTGCAGTATTCAATCCTTAAAAACCTGACCATTAAAAGTACCGTAGGATACAACAGAACCAACAGGCACGTAAATGTTTTTAATGGTCCGGTAAGTAATGTGGCGCGTAACAATGCCGGTTTACCTGCTATTCAACTTGATACGGTTGCCCAAAAATCGTTCATCAATACCAATACTATCAATTACAAACCCAATTTAGGTAAAGATCATAGCCTCGATTTATTGGTGGGGCAGGAAATCAACATGGTTGATGTCGATTCGAGAAGTACCGTACTTAAGTTTTTACCTATCGATATTTCGGCAGAAGATGCCTTTGTTAGTTCGGCACCAGCAAATACCATTCAAGACCGTCCTACCTCTTTAATTTCGGGCACCAGACAGTTTTCGATATTCGGCAGGGCTTCTTACGGTTTTAAAAACAAATATCTGGCTACAGTAAATTTCAGAACCGATGCTTCATCGCTATTTGCGGCAGGAAAACAATGGGGCTATTTCCCTTCTGCACAGGTAGCCTGGAGGGTAACTGAAGAAAAATTCATCAAAGACCTTAACCTGAACTGGCTGGATAACTTTAAAGTGAGAATGAGTTATGGTGCTGCCGGGAACAACCGCATTGGCCAGGATTTATTCAGAACCTTGTTTTACCTGAGTTCTACTACAGGTGGTTATGCCGAAACTGACGCATCGGTTTCAACAGGTTTAATTTCAGGTACAGCAACGGGCAATATCCTGTCGAACCCAAACATTACCTGGGAAACCAACATTTCTAAAAACCTGGGTATCGATATCGATCTATTCAAAAATAAATTGTCCCTTAATTTAGATTATTACGATAACCGCACCAAAAACCTGCTATTAAATGCCAACGTTCCACAAACTACGGGCTATTCTACCCAGCAGCAAAACGTGGGTAAAACCCAGAATACAGGTTTTGAGTTGCAGTTAAACTATCAGGCTGTTAAAACCAAAAATTTTAGCTACAATACCAGCTTCAACATTTCATTCAACCGGAATAAAATTGTTGAACTGCAAAATGGTGTAAGTTCTTACATCACGCAATCGGGCTGGGTAAACAGTCTGGGCGATTTTAAAGTAGAGGTAGGTCAGCCCGTTGGCCAGTTTTACGGTTTCGTATCAGACGGACGTTATACTGTTGATGATTTTACCTATGTGCAAAATACCACAACAGGCGCTTATACCTATACCCTTAAACCAACCGTAGCCAACAGCAGGGTATTATTGGGTAACCGCGATCCGCAGCCTGGCGATATGAAAGTGAAAAAACTCTCTTCATCATCAAGCATGATGATTGGCGACGATGACAGAACCGTGCTGGGTACTGCTCAACCGAAATTTACAGGAGGTTTTAACAATCAGTTTGCCTATAAAAACTTCGATTTAACAGTATTTGTAAACTTTAGCTACGGCAATAAGGTGTACAATGCCAACAAGTTAGAATTTACCTCGCAATACAACGTTAAAGACAACAATTTACTGGCAGTGATGAACGACAGGTGGCAGAATTTTGATGCCAATGGCGTAAAGGTAACTGATCCGACTTTGTTAACAGCCATGAATGCCAATACAACCTTATGGACACCAACGGGAGGAAACTATGCTTTAACCTCTTACGCAGTTGAAAGTGGCTCTTTTTTAAGAATCAGCAATGTAACCCTTGGTTATAGCTTACCACAAAGCTTAATTAAAAAAACAGGCTTTATTTCAAAGCTAAGGGTATACGGAACGGTTAACAATTTGTACACCATAACGGGTTATACCGGTTACGATCCGGAAGCCAATACCCGCCGTTCAAATCCGCTTACACCAGGTATCGATTATGCCGCTTATCCGCGCAGCAGATACATCCTGGCTGGTATTAACATGGTATTTTAACCTCAACATTAAAGAAAATGAAAAATAAATTGATAAAATCGGCTTTAATGGTAATTGCTGTTGGAGCATTGAGTATAACCACTTCCTGTAAAAAATATTTAGATGTACAATCGCCTTCCACTTCATCGCCTGATGTGGTTTTCGAAAGTACTGCAAACACCAATGCTGCGATTATAGCGGTGTACAACCGTTTATGTGGCGATAATGGCTACGGCAGCCGGATTTCGACCTTATTTGGCCTTACCGCCGACGATTTTAAAACCTCAGGAAGTTACAGTTCTTCTGACAGGAGGGGAATTAGCATGTACGGGGCAAGTTCAGACAATACCGACTTGATTAACCCATTTTTACAGTTGTATGCCGGCGTAGAGCGTGCCAATATCTGCATCAAATTTATTCCGGCCTCAAAGCTTTATGCCAACGGCTCTGATGCAGAAAAAGCAACTATGCAACGCTACTATGGCGAAGCATTGGCTTTAAGGGCACAATTTCTTTATGAGTTGATCCGCAACTGGGGCGATGTACCGGCATCATTTGTGCCATCGGCAGATGCTGAAACCCTCTACGGCCCAAATGTAGACCGCAATAAAACCTACGACCAGATTATTGCCGATTTAAGAATGGCCGAAGATCTGGTACCCTGGAGAAGTGGCATCACAGAATACGGTAGCTTCCGTTTTACCAAAGGCGCCATTAAAGGTTTAAGGGCCCGTATTGCATTGGCAAGAGGTGGTTATTCGTTAAGATCAGCCAGCCATACCATGGAGCGCAGTGCCGATTACTTAACCTATTATAAAATTGCAATGGACGAGTGTCTCGACCTGATGAACCACCGTTCAGAGCATAACATCAATCCTGTTTATGAAAATGTGTTTAAAAGCCTGCATACCACTACCCGCAACGATGATGCGCATGAATTGATGTTTGAAGTGGCTGCCTTTGGTGGTAATGCTGCTACCGATAGCAAACTGGGCTATTACAATGGCATCCGTTTTAACTCAGCCTCTACTTTCGGGTCGGGTGGAGGTGGCATGAATGCCATCCCAACCTACTTTTATGAATTTGATGTAACGAAAGATTGCCGCAGAGATGTAACCATTGGTGTTTTCGAAATTACGGCAACTTCTAAAAAAATCATCAATACTTTGTTTAATATGACGGATGGTAAATTCCGTAAATCGTGGACTGCCTTCAACGGCTCATCAGCAGCACAGAATTTTTCGATCAACTGGCCTATTTTACGCTTTTCAGATGTATTGCTGATGTATGCCGAGGCTGATAACGAAATTAATGGCGCACCATCTGCCGCAGCAATTAATGCTTTGCAGGAAGTGCAAAAAAGAGCTTATGCAGGTTTTGAAAGCCAGATTCCGGCAACACCAACAGATAAAACCGGTTTCTTTAATGCCATTGTTAAAGAGCGTTTATTGGAATTTGGTGGCGAAGGTATCCGCAAGTACGACCTAATTCGGTGGAATTTACTGGCCAGCAAATTTGATGAAACACGCACCAAAATCCGCGCTTTAATTGCCGGCACAGGCGATTATGCCAGCGTACCCAATTACATTTATGCCAAAGAAGGCAATTATTTACTTGGAACCAGTGTAAACGAAGTGGCTACGCTCGATCTTTATGGAGGTGTTCCGAATAATGTATTTGTTTCTCCGGGTTTAAATACTTCTTCTGCACCAACCGGCTATACCACCAAAAACTGGCGCAAAGCGGTAACTGAAGAAAACTCGATTACCAGCACTTCAACAGGTATTGCCTACTACTTCGAAGCCAACAAAAAGGAGCTTTTCCCTTACCCGAAAACGACGTTAATTGAAAACCCAAACATGGTTCAAAACTTTGGTTATTAATAAGAGTATTATGAAAAAAATTATAGATCAACTGGGATTTAAACTGATGATGTTATCGCTGATGGCTTTGGCGATTGCTTCTTGTAAAAAGGAAGACGATGTGCCTGCAGAACCGGCGAGGATATTTAAACCGAGCGATGTTAAAATTACCTCAGGCGAAACTTCGGCCAAATTAACCTGGACCTTACCGCTTATGTCGACAGGTAAAACTCTGAAATACAGCGTTGATTTCTCGACCGATTCGCTATTCGCGACGGTAAACTATACCACCACAACCGACACAGCAGGAGTAACCGTAACCGACGATAACCTGGCGGTAAGAACAAAATATTATGCCAGGGTTAAGGCCACTGCAACTGAGAGTCAGCCCGAATCGAAATACGTGCGCAGCAGTGCCTTTCAGTTAACCGGTATCCAATTGTTTTCGGCTATCAGGGATAATGAAATTAAAGAAACCTCGGCAAAATTGTATTTCGCTAAAACTGCAGGTTTGACTTCTATAGTATTAACCCCTGCTACAGGTGCTGCTGTAACTGTTCCATTGAGCAACAGTGAGGCTACTGTTGATGGTTTTAAAGCCATTACCGGTTTAACTGCAGGCACCAAATATACTGCCGAACTTTTTGCAGGCACCAAGAGCAAAGGCCTGGTTACCTTTACCACACTGGCACCTACGGTTTATACCGTGAAATTAAACCCTGGAGATGATCTGGCCGCAGCAATTAGTAATGCTGCAAATGGCGCAGTAATCGGGTTAAACCCGGGCACCTACAACCTATCGGCTGCTTCGACATTCATTACCCAAAAAACCATTACCCTTAAATCTACCTCGGGTGAGCCTAAGGATACCAAAATAAATTTTAAAGAATTTGATATCGAAGGTACAGGAGCAGGGGTAACTTTTTCGGGCATCGAATTTGATGGAACAGCAGGTGCCTCATTGTACTTCATCAACTTTATCGGCTCGCAGGCTTCAAATGGGGCAGCAGCAACCTTTACCAATGTAACCGTTGATAATTGTATTGTACACGGCTCTACTACTTCGTTTTTACGTGGCGACAGGGGAACAGCGGCGCGGGATTTTAAAATAACGGCTATCACGGTTAACAACTCTATTGTTTACGATATGGGCGCCAATGGCTCATCGGCCTATTACACTTTCCACGTAAACAAAATGCAGTTCAATACATTAACGGTATCGAAATCGACATTTTACAATGCAGGTCCGGGTTTGGTAACAGCAAGTACTACTTACACCGGCGATGTGATCCCAACAGTAGCCATTAGCAATTCTACCTTTAATGGTTTTGGTGGCAATGCCAAATATGCGCTGTTAGATGCAAGTGCAAATCCGATTAATTTCACCATCGTAAACAGTATTTTGGCCAATACACCAAAATCAGGAACGGTTAACGCTGCCGCCATCAGAGGCACAGGAGCAGGCAGTACCCTGAAAATTTCGAACAGCAATTATTTCAATCTATCGAGTGCGCTAACGGGTGGTATCGCTTTAACTTTTGGTACAGCTACCCTTGCCAGCAACCAAAGTATCAACATAGGCTGGACAGCCACCACTACCGATTTTACATTGCCTGCAGGCTCCGTTTTAAGAACTGCCGGAAGTACGGGCGGACCAATAGGCGATCCACGCTGGACATATTAATTATTTTTTAAGGGCAGGTTTACATCCGCCCTTTTTTATTGAAATTTATAGCAAAGCAGTTTACCGATCAAATGAAGAAATTTATCCTTATCCATTTTGCTCTTACCTTACTTTTTTGCATCGGCTTATCTCTTCAGATTTACGCGCAAGACCCTAAATATCCCGCCACACTTACCGTTTCGAAAGATGGCAGCGGAAATTACAAAACCATACAGGAAGCTGTTAACTCGGTGCGCGATTTAGGTGAAAAGGAGGTTAAAATTTATGTCAAAAATGGCATCTATAAAGAAAAACTGATTATTCCATCCTGGAAAATCAAAATTGCCATTATTGGCGAAAGCGCCGAAAATACCATCATCACCAACGATGATTATTCAGGCAAAACCTATCCCGGAGGTAAAGATGCTTTTGGTCTCGATAAATTTAGCACCTATACCTCGTTTACCGTATTGGTACAGGGCAACGATATCCGGCTAGAGAATCTAAGTATCATCAATGCCGCTGGTCGTGTGGGGCAAGCCGTTGCACTACATGTTGAGGGAGACCGTTTTGTGGCTAAAAACTGCAGGTTTCTAGGCAATCAGGATACCTTATACGCCGCTATCGAAAATAGCCGCCAGTATTACCAGAACTGCTATATTGAAGGCACTACCGATTTTATCTTTGGCAAAGCAACCGTTGTTTTTGATCAATGCACCATTAAAAGCTTAACCGATTCTTACGTCACGGCTGCCTCTACTTCTGCCAATCAGCCTTTTGGCTTTGTTTTTATGCATTGCAAGCTCATTGCCGATCCGGCTGTAAGCAAAGCTTATCTTGGCCGTCCATGGCGCCCCTATGCCAAAACGGTTTTGATGTACTGCGATTTAGGCAAGCATATCTTACCCGTAGGCTGGAACCCCTGGAAAGGCGACAAGATGTTCCCGGATAAAGAGCAAACGGTATTTTATGCCGAATATAAAAATACCGGTGCGGGAGCATCGCCCCAAAGCCGCTTAAGCTGGACAAAGCAGCTGAGCGATAAAGCCGCAAAAAATTATACCCTTAAAAACATCCTCAGCGGGAAAGACAACTGGAACCCCAACACCAATTAATGAACCATGAAAAATAAATTTTACCTGGCATTTGCACTTGCCGTATTAACGGTTACCCTATCCTTTACACTGATTCAAAAGAAAACTACGCTGTACATTATCGGCGATTCTACAGCGGCTAACAAAGATCCCAAAACCTACCCCGAAACAGGCTGGGGCATGGCCTTACAAGCTTTTTTTAAGGCAGATGTTACGGTTGATAACCGCGCACTAAACGGCAGAAGCACCAAATCTTTCCGTGCAGAAAAACGCTGGGATCCTATTCTGGCGCAGCTGAACCCTGGCGATTATGTTTTTATTGAATTTGGTCACAACGACGAAAAAGTAGATAAACCCACAGTTGGTGTTTCACTGGCTGATTTTAAAACCAACCTGATTAATTACGTTAAAGAAACGAGGAGTAAAAAAGCTTTGCCTGTATTGCTTACACCCATTTCGAGAAGAAGCTTTAAAAATGGTGTTTTAATCGATTCGCATGGCGATTATCCGCGCATTACCCGTCAGGTAGCCGATTCGTTGCAGGTACCTTTAATTGATATGCTGGCTAAAACCGAAAGTTTGTTAAACCGTTTGGGCGAAGAGCCATCAATCAAACTATTTAACCATGTTGATTCGGGCAATGTAAACTATCCCAACGGCAAGAAAGATAATACCCATTTAAGCCCTGAAGGCGCCAAACAGGTGGCTGGTTTAGTAGTAAAAGGAATAAAAGAGCTGAAATTAGATCTGGCCAAAAAGCTGAAATAAGGGCAGCAACGTGCTTTTAACCGTTTGCAATGGTAATCGCAGCGTTAAAATAAAAGTTCGGTACAAGGCACTAAAAATATAATGGCTAATATTGCAGCAATGAATACCGGCTTATACAATCCTTTCCAAAACTTCGATTTTTTATATAAAGTCTGCTTTTTAAGTGGCAAAACCTTTAATACGCCTGTTCTCCAGGTACCATTAATCCCGAAATGGTTATTGGCGCAGGCGGGCTTAAGCGGCGAGGAACAAATCCAGTTTTTAGACGAGAGTATCCGGTCGTACAATAGCCTGGTTATTCCGGTAAACAGCGAAGTAAACGAGCAGTTTTTAAATCCGCTGGAAGATAAAATAGAAGCGGCCTTTGCCAAAGGTTATGCTGCTGTTTCGGCCCTGCCCGAACTGGATTTATTTAACTGGATCGGCAAGTTTTTATATGGCTTTGTGTACATCGAAATGCATGCTGCACTGCGCAAGGAAATGACTGCCGATGGCTTAAACATGTCGCAATCGTTAATGATGAAATTCGCCAACCTGAATTTCATGATGCAGAATTTGTACACCAGTCTCGAGTTTGAAGATTTTACACCTTGGTCTATCACGGTCGTTAAACTCGAAAACGAAGAAACCCCTTTCAGTTTCCGCGATGAGATTAATACGCTTACTTTTTCGTTAAAGCTGAAAGATTTCGGGATTATTGCCTGCCTGCAGGACAACGGAACCAATAAACGCTACCATCAGGAAATTGTAGACCAGATTGCCGGAAAAAGCTTAACTGCAGAGCAGTTTGAAGAGGTAACAGCCCGTTTTTATTATTCGGCCTATCTGTTTAACCGTTTGCCCGAATATACTTTTATGCCCGTTGATGGCACCACTTACATTGAAGCCATGCCTTTACGTGGCAACATGAGTAAACCATTGTTTGATGTTTGGCAGCATAAAGTATATGCGCAAGTGTTAGAAAACTTCTGGAAACCATGGGGTTATGTGGTGTTCGAAATTATTAAAAACCCCGAGCAGCCGATGAGCTTCTTCGAAAACCCGTGTTTGCCGAATGCGGGGTAGATCACTTAGTTTTTTACCGCAAAGCACACAAAGAAAAAGCACGAAGTACGCAGAGCGAAGTGGATTGTCATTCTGAACGAAGGGAAGAATCTCATTCTACAAGTTAAATTATCTGTCTATTTTTTAACCGCAAAGTACACAAAGAAAAAGCACAGAGCACGCAGAGCAAAGTGGGTTGTCATTCTGAACGAAGGAAGAACCTCATTCCATAAGTTAAACTACCTGCCTATTTTTTTACCACAAAGCTCACAAAGAAAAAGCACGAAGTACATAGAGCAGGAAGTATAATTATATTGAGCACGGCATCAAACTCATTTTCTCTGTGTAAACTCAATGGTATCTGTGGTTAAATTGTTTTCGCAATTCCATCTCACATATTCCATTTTACATCCTGCATTTTTCATTCTCCCGCAGATTAAACAGATAAGCGCAGAATCAAACTCGTTTCCCTCTGTGCAAACTCAATGTCCTCTGTGGTTAAATTGATTCCGCAATTCCATCTTACATTTTACACCTCCTTACCTCGATCCGGTTAGCAGGGTAAAGAAATTCTGCAATATCCCGGGAACAAAAATAATGGTAAAAATTAAGCCGGTTAAAGCCCCGAAAAAGTGCGCATCGTGGTTAATGCCATCGCGCGAGTTTCTGGATGCATAAGCACAATAAATCAGGTAAATGATGCCAAAAATCCATGCCGGAATCCCAATTGGAATAAACATAATTGAAATCTTCGATGTTGGGCTAAACAAAATAAAACTGAATAAAACCGCACTTATCGCTCCCGAAGCGCCCAAGCTGTTGTAGTTAAAATGATCTTTATGTTTAAAAATGGTGGGCAAATCACTTAAAATTAAAGCCAGAAAGTACAATAACCCAAATTTAAAGCTGCCCAACAACTGTTCTAAAGTAAATGCAAAGGCCACAAAAGTAAACATGTTAAAAAACAGGTGCATCCAATCGGCATGGATAAGGCCACTGGTAATTACCGTCCACACCTTATGCCCCTTGGATACGCTGTAAGGGTGCAACATAAACTTACCGTAAATGCTATGATCGTAAAAGGCATAAAGGCTCGTAATAATGGTAAAAACAAAAATTAACGAGGCAACTGGTGCCATATTGAAATACTCCATCTGGGTTATTTTAAATCTAGTTGGACATCGGTAAGCAAACGTGCTACCGGATATCTGTTATGTGTTTTTTCGTAATAATCAGAATTTTTATACACAAAGTCAAGTTGTGCAGGCCCATTCTTCGCAAAATCGCCATCCGAAGCCTTTTTAGCCTCCAGCTTAGCCTTTAAATCCGGATTTTTCTTCAATAATTCTGCGGCTGTATCTTCAAAAACATAAGCCGAATAATGTTCTTTCATATCCAGAATCGAATCGAAAAAATTCCAGTTAAAATAAGAATCAGTAGCCTGTGGCTCCAGAGTTTCTACAATATAACGGTTGCAGGGCTGGTTTACGTACACCACAAAATCTCCGGCATAATACTGCAGGTTTTGTTTTACAGGGTTCAGTTTTACTGCCGAATGCAGGTAATGCCCTTCGTAAGGCCTGGTACCCGTTTTAAAATCACCAATATAATAACTTTCTACCGCTATTTTCTGGTCGGCCTTTATTTCCCTCAGTTTTACACCATTTAATTTCAGCAGGTTAATTACCCTATCCCATGCTTTTGGAATGATGTAAGCAATGGGTTTTTGTACGGTAATAGCCGGCTCAAATTTATTCCACTCTTTAATTGTTTTGGTATAAGGTTTACTTCTGTCGTAATACAAACGGTCTGCTCCACTTACCTCGCTGGGCTTTTGTCCGGCTTCAAATCCCTTAAACTGCAATTCATTTACTTCGCTTTTATTCAGTTTCCAATCCAGCGGAAACTCCTGCTGCGCTGCTACAAAAGCATCTGCTTTTTGCTTATTCTCGCCAATAACACTGGCATCGCGTGCTACGATATCTACGTAAGCCTGCAAAAGTTTATAGGTGGCATCAACGCGTAAATCGTACGATTTTAACATGTGTGTTTCGGGCATAAAGCCAATGGTATTGTGCAGCGTAGTATAACCCGTTGAATAGCGTGGCGATTCGATAAAACCCGTAATCCCACTTTCGGGTGTTTCGCCAATCGAGTTAACATAAGGAATCATCGGGTAACCTTGCTGTTCCATACGCTTATATAAGTCCGGCACCAGCGTTTGGGTTAAATAATCAGACAGGATGCCGTTCAGCTTATCCTTCTGGGTAGGAATAAGTGTCATCACATATTGATAATCGGCTCCGTTACTCGTATGCGTATCTACAAAGATTTCGGGCTGCCAGGTGTTGAAAATCAATTGAAAAGCAGCCGAATTTTTAGAGTCTGTTTTAATGAAATCCCTGTTCAGATCGAGATTTTTACTGTTACCCCTAAACCCGTAAGCAACCGGCCCGTTTTGGTTGGCCCTTGAGGTGCCTGTACGGTTAAAACTTCCATCGATATTATACAGCGGAATGATGGCAATCACCACATTCTTTGGTATTTTGTTGCCTTTAATCAGGTCGCGCGCCAGCATCATCGAGGCATCAATACCTTCGGGTTCTCCCGGATGAATACCATTATTAATGAGCAGGATCCGTTTATTGCTTTTCCGGATTGCCGCCGGATCGAAAACCTTATCTTTCGACAAAACCAACAGGTGCAGCGGTTTGCCAAAATCAGTACTTCCGTAACTCAGCAGTTTAGCCTCCGGACAGCCCTTAACCAGGTTTTGATAATAAGCAATAGCAGCGGTATAGGTTGTGGTTTCTTTCTTTCCGCTAAGCTCGAATGGCGTTTTTTGTGCCTGCACTTTTATCCCCAAAAATAAAAAGCAAAGCACAAAGTATTTTTTCATAGTATAAATTGATGTGAGTGATATAAACCTAACCTCAGCAGGCCTGCAAGCCAGAAGAAGCTGTTGTTAAAGCGTTTTGCGATAAGATTTAATCTTTCCGAAAAAGTATCTGAATCCGATGGTATAGGCATTATACACATCAGGAGAATAGTTTTTGAACTTAGCACTGGAGTCGTTATAACCATCCAAACCTTCGCCGAAAGTAAAGTTACTCTGCGCATTGATATTGATTACATAACGCATGTAACCATAACCATCTTCGATATAATAATTAAAACCAAAATTAATGGGCACCAGCAGGTTTAAGCTTTTATCCTTACCAGGGAAAGGCCCATAGCCCGGATCATAAGCGGCCCAGCTTGGCTTGTACCTTACAATATCGGTCATTTTGTTGTTAATTACGCCAATACCAGTACCAAAATACAGTCCCCTGATATTGTACAAAAATTCACTTTTATCGTAATCTACGATCTCACCTAACATTAACTTGGCATTAGCCGAAATTGCAGTGTATTGATTAATAAACTGGCGATTATGCGGATCAGTTACGATATCGCCACCCTGTACGCGGCCATATTGGGCCTCTAAACCCAACGTTACAAAAGGAGTAACATGAAAATCGAGCACGCCGTAAGTAGTGTAACCAAAGCTTCCTTTGTACACATCTGTATACGATTTATTGATACCGGCACCTAAACCATATGAAAACTTGAAATAATTGGATTGGGCAAAAGAAAAACTTCCGACAAAAACAAGAAGAACGGTTAAGCAAGTAACTTTCAAGAGGTTCGAAATCATATTGTTTTTTTACAAAAATAATATGATTATTGAATATCTATAACTTTTACCTTTGATTTATGAGTAATTACGACAACTTTAACAAATCTTTAGCACAAAGATTTATCAAATATGCCAAAATAGATACGCAGTCAGATCCGGCTTCACCGACCTGTCCATCTACCCTTAAACAAAAAAATTTAGGGCATGAACTGGTTAAGGAATTGCTCGAAATTGGCATTTCTGATGCAGAAATGGATGAAAACGGCTATGTTTACGGAACCATCCCATCAAATACAGATAAAGTATTACCTGTTATTTTCTTCTGCTCGCACATGGATACTTCGCCCGATTGCAGCGGAGAAAACGTGAAACCGATTATTCATGACAATTATCAAGGGCAGGATTTAGTGTTGCCCGATGATAACAAAATTGTGATCAGAATGTCTGATCATAAAGACTTAAAACACCAGATTGGCAACGATATTATTACCGCCAGCGGAACCACTTTATTGGGCGCCGACAACAAAGCCGGGCTGGCAGAAATTATGGAAGCTGCTGCTTTTTTGATGAAAAACCCGGAAGTAAAGCATGGCACCATTAAGGTTCTTTTTACGCCTGATGAGGAAATAGGCCGTGGTGTTGATAAGGTTGACCTGAAAAAATTAGGCGCAGATTTTGGCTATACCATTGATGGCGAAACCCTCGGATCAATTGAAGATGAAACTTTCTCAGCTGATGGTGCTACCCTTACCATTTATGGCGTAAGTACGCATCCGGGCTTTGCAAAAGGCAAAATGGAAAGCGCCATAAAAATCCTGGCCGAAATTTTAGATAGCCTGCCCAAAGATACCCTTACACCTGAGGCCACCCATCAAAAAGAAGGCTTCATTCATCCGGTAAGTATCAGTGGTCAGGTTGAAGAAGCTGAAGCACAATTTATCATCCGCGATTTTACAGATGAAAAACTGGCACAACACGGGGCCTTTTTAGAAGAAACCATTAGAAAGGTATTGGCAAAATATCCCAAATCGAGCTATAAACTCGAAATTAAGGCTCAATACCGCAATATGAAGCAGATTTTAGATCAACATCCTAAAAT
Source organism: Pedobacter kyungheensis (assembly GCF_000812965.1). Taxonomy (GTDB): domain Bacteria; phylum Bacteroidota; class Bacteroidia; order Sphingobacteriales; family Sphingobacteriaceae; genus Pedobacter; species Pedobacter kyungheensis. Next base: position 6,225 of record NZ_JSYN01000009.1, on the reverse strand, counting down.
TGTGCAGTATGGCATCGAGGCCATTGAAAGGGCTGGGGTAGTGGCCAAACAACAAAGTATCCGCGGAGGCACCGATGGTTCACGCCTTTCGTACATGGGTTTACCATGCCCCAATATTTTTGCCGGCGAGCATGCTTTTCACAGCAAACAGGAATGGGTAAGTGTGCAGGACATGGAAAAAGCGGTACAAACCATTATTAATATTGCTTGTATCTGGGAAGAAAAAGAATAATATTGAGTGGGGTTCTGGAGTTTAAGCAGACTCCAAACCCTCAACTCCAAATTACAAACTAATAAACAGCTTGTCCGATAGCCAGGCTACTGATTTTGCCTTCCTTATTTATTTCGAACTTAAAACAAGTAGTAAAATCGCCCCATTGATCGGAGTGAAAATGCCCGTATACGTGTAGCCCGTTATTTTCAACTTTATCTATTCGGGTAAAACGCTCATGACCCAGTGCTTTTTTAAAGAAATTGTTGAATTTCATCTGGTTGCCATCATCGTAAAAAGCAACTTCAGGGGCGAACAAAGGAAACCAGATTTTTTCATCTCCTTTTTGCAAAGCCATTATTGCGGCTTTTACCTTTGGGTTCGATAATTTTGTTAAATCTACCGGCATAGCACTGTAGTTTTAATGTTGAGCAGAACCAGGTTAAACGCATTGCTTAACATTCAAAATTAAAAAAAAGATATTTTCAAAACACAGCTTATTTATTAATTTAGATTCAAATGATAACTCTGGAGAACGCATACTTAAAAGTTGACTTATCGGCCAAGGGCGCTGAATTACAAGGCTTATACAATAAAGGAACCAATATCGAATACCTTTGGAATGGGGATTCAAAATATTGGGGCAAGCACAGTCCGGTATTGTTTCCGATTGTAGGTTCTTTGAAAAACAACAGTTTTAATTATAAAGGTAAAAATTATGAATTGCCACGTCATGGTTTTGCCCGCGATTATGTTTTTGACATTGAACGTGCTACGGAAACGGAAGCTGTTTTTACTTTAACCCAAAATGCCGAAACCTTAAAAGTTTATCCGTTTTATTTTGAACTGAAGCTGAAATATACTTTAAGAGACAGTAAATTGAACCTAACTTATGAGGTAATTAATACTGGTGCTGATGAGCTGCTCTTTTCTATCGGGGCGCATCCGGCCTTTGCAGTTCCCAATACGCCTGACACCACTTACGAAGATTACTACCTCGCTTTTAATGCCGACCAAAAGTTAACCTTCTGGAAACTGGAAGATGGCCTGGTGGCTGATGAAACTGAAACCATCGAATTGAATGCACATAAGCTAAACCTTAAACACGAGTTGTTTTACAATGATGCACTGGTGTTTAAAAACTTACAAAGCAATTGCATCAGTTTATTAAATACTAAAAACGACTCGGGCTTACATTTTCATTTCGAAGACTTCCCTTTCTTTGGTATTTGGGCAGCCCTCGATGCACCTTTTGTTTGTCTGGAGCCCTGGTGCGGCGTAGCCGATGGCGTAAACCACGATCAGGATCTGGAACGAAAAGAAGGCATAATCAGACTTGAAGCCGGTAAAAACTGGGAACGATTTTGGGAAGTGGAGTGTTTTTAACGCCGAAATCGTCACCCTGATCCGATAGCTATCGGATTCGTTTCAGGGTCTCTTCAAGTACAGGATGCTGAACGCCAATAACTACCCGGCATACTTATCTTAAGCCCACAACCAGAGAGGTGCTAAAACACCTGTCCGATCGTCCGGGCGGAAGTTCAGCCGGCGACAAGAAATAAACGCTCATTTCTTAATCTAGTTTAAGAAAAATGTGAGTGGCAGGTATTAATTTGCTGTTTAAACAATTATCACTCAAAATGAAAAACAGCACACATTTTCCGCAATTATTTCTTCGCCTTGCCCTGGGTATAGGTTTTATATTACCTGTTATGGATCGCTTTGGTTGGTTAGGAGCGCCGGGAAACCCAACAGTTGGCTGGGGCAACTGGAGCATATTTTTAGATTACACCAATTCATTAATGCCTTACCTGAGCAGGCCATTGGCCAATATTATGGCTATAATTGCCACTGCCGGCGAATTGATTTTTGGTGTTTTGCTTATTATCGGCTACAAAATAAGGCTTGCTGCAATAGGAAGCTTTCTGCTTACCCTGATGTTTGCACTCTCTATGCTATTTTTCGCAAATTACAGAGCGCCGTTTAATTACTCTGTTTTTGTAGTAAGTGCATCAAGCTTGTTGCTGGCCACCATCCCTAATTACAGATGGGCTTTAGAAGCAAACCCATAACATTAAGTAACAACAAGCTACAATTTAGTTACCGACTCGCAAACTTCCGTGTAGTAAAAACCCTTACACCCTTTAGGGTATTTTTACCTTTTAATTTGTTCGTAACATGTTGATAACTATATTTATACCGTTAAGATTAAATCAACGGGACGATTTAGATTAAAACAACAGGAGTCTTTCAGCAATGGAAGACTTTTTTATTTTAAAAAAAACACGCTCCGGGGAGCGTGTTCATTTAAATATTTTCGGGACGATTGAGAAGTTATTTAAAATTATTGTTTAAAACCCTCATTACAAATATCATAAAGATAACTGAGCTATTCCCGTTCAGTTTTGTTCATCCGAAAAATAATAATTTATGCGCAAATGTTCGCCAAAATGAACAAAGCCTGTAACCGGAGTTATTCATCTCCCTGCATTTGGACATTGTCAAAAGGTCAAAAAACACCCTTAATTTTGTCTCAACCGCCCCCATTTTAACCCTGCTTAAGTCCGTAATTTAGTGTAAACAAAACGAAAAACATTATGGCAACAATGCACCCTTATTTAAACTTCGATGGCAAGGCCGAAGAAGCTTTTAATCACTACAAATCTGTTTTTGGTGGTGAGTTTACCTTTTTTGCAAGAATGGGCGACGCACCAGAAAGCGACAAACTCTCTGAAGCAGAAAAAAACCGTGTAATGCATGTAGCACTTCCAATTAATGAGCACACCATTTTAATGGCCTCAGATTGTGTACCCTCTGCAGGTCATGTACTTAACGAAGGAAACAATATGTACATTAATTTACAGGCCGAAAGCCGTGAAGATGCCGACCGCCTGTTCAATGGCCTTTCGGCAGGAGGAACGATTGAAATGCCTATGGCCGATATGTTCTGGGGCGATTATTTCGGCAGTTTTAAAGATCGGTTCGGTATTCAGTGGATGGTTAATTTTACTAACAGAAGATAAAACAAGTTAATTTCAGTATAAGGCACTCGCTAAAGCGTTAAACGGCTCAATGTTTCTCTGGTTACGCCGAGATAAGAAGCGATCAGACTTTTCGAAATCCGCTTTTGTAAAGATGGGTATTGGTTACTCCACTGTTTATAGCGCTCACCCGCGTTATTACTCAACAGGGCCAATACCCGTTTTTGTAAAGCCATATTTCCTGTTGTATATTTTTTCCTGAAAAAGTACTCCATCTTGCGCGATGATGCACAAAGCTTTTCTTTGTTCTCGAAAGTAATGGAAAGCGTCTCGGTATCTTCAATGCAATCTACATTTAAAGTTGCGGGTGTTCCGGTATTAAAAGCATTCGGATCTGAGAACCACCATTCCTCCATGGCCAGTTGCAAAATATATTCTTTGCCTTCATCGTCGGTATAGGAAGATTTAACAATTCCCTTTAACACAAAATGCTCCTGATGAGCCGTATCGCCAGCCTGTATGATGTACTGGTGTTTTTTATATTTCCGCTTTGTAAAGAAAGATTCGGCTTGTTTAAATTCCTCGTCGGTTAAACTAACAATCTGCTCAATGTGCGCCCTGAAAAAATTTGCTTCCATATTTTTAATACCCGCCCAAATGTAATATTTATTCAAGATTTATGGCAGAGCCCGATCTTCCAATCGGGCCTCGGTGTGACAATCATCACAATAAAATAGTGATGTATGTCCTTTTAAAGCAAACTGGCATTGCATTATTTTGCAGCACACAAACACACAAAACCTAAATCAACACACAAATGAAACTTAAATTACTGACCGTTTTAGCTGTAATGGGGCTGTTAACTACCGCAAAAGTAAATGCCCAGAGTTTATCCAAAATGAACTGGTTTAACGAACCCGAACAATGGGAAATTAAAGACAAAAATACTTTTAGCTTTTTTGTACCTGCCAAAACCGATTATTGGCGCATTTCACATTATGGTTTTACAGTTGATGATGCTCCTTTTTATTATGCCACTTACGGTGGTGAGTTTGAAGCCAAGGTAAAGATAACCGGCAATTACGTTACTACCTTCGACCAGATGGGCATTATGCTCCGCATTGACGAAGAGAACTGGATCAAAGCAGGTGTAGAATTTGTAAACGGCAAACAAAATGTAAGCGCAGTAGTAACCCATAAAACCAGCGACTGGAGCGTGGTTGAACTCGAAAAAGCACCGCCATCAATCTGGATGAAAGCGGTTAGAAAACTCGATGCAGTAGAAATTTTCTATTCGCTTGATGATAAGAAATACACCATGATCCGCACCTGCTATTTTAAAGATAATTGCCCGGTAATGGTTGGCCTGGTAGGCGCCTGTCCGGATGGTAAAGGTTTTAATGCCGTTTTCGAAAACTTTAAAGTTACCCAAACGCCAGACCAGCGGAGATTGGATTGGGCAAAAAAACAACAAAACTAGCTTCAGCCTTATAAAATTAACCTGGTAAATACTTATTCACAGCCTCTGTCGATACAACCCGGCAGGGGCTGTTGAGTTAAATATCAGTTAGCGCATTCACCAGATCCTTAAAGCTTGGGCGTTTTTGTGGGTCTGCTACCAAACAGTTGTCTCTCAGCATTTCTATAGTTTGCAAAGTTTTTCCGCTAATGGGTTGGCGATAAAGCTTAAGCAAATCATCAAGCAGGTAGCCAAAAGCCAGCACCTCAATCCGCTCTAAAACAAAAACCAGTTCGGTATGAAGCTGATTATAAAAGCTGGCCGCGCCAAAATCGCCAAATAAGGCACTCCCTTCATCATCAATTAAAGTATTGTGGGCGTATAAATCGCCATGCATAATGCCTGCGCTGTGCAATTGCGCGGCCAGTGAGGCAATAATCCGGGCAATGCCTAAAATCTGCTGTTCTGTAAGTATTCGTTCTGCCGGAAACACATCGCGTGTACAACTTTCCAAACTTGGCGGATTACCCAGGTTATAAAAATGATGTGGAATAAGCTCCATCACCAGACCTTTTTTATCATCCGGGTGCAGCGCAATTTGCCCGATCAGGTTAACCAACCCCGGGTGAAAGCCTGCAGCAATGTAGGCCATCATTTCATCTTCAGGCAAGCCATCGCTGGTTACATCGCCTTTAAAAATCTTAACCGCTACTTCCTGAATTTCATCGTTAATGCTATGGTTGGCTTTAGAAATTACTCCTGATGCACCTTCGCCCAGTACATGACTGATTTCCAGATCGTGCCAGTTGATGGCCGAGAGCTTTTCAACCGCCGGAGTTTTGCTAAAGTTATTACCAGAAAAGGCAATCCAGGCCAGTTTTGGCATAGTCGTAATCCATTGAGGTAACTCGTGCAGCTTATTTGCCGCAATACGCAATAAACCCAGGTTTTTACACTGGCTAAGCGTTTCGGGTAATTCTGCCAACCGGTTGCCGGCCAGCATCAGTTTCTCCATGCGTGGGCACTGGCCTATCTCATCGGGCAAGGTGGCAATGTTATTGTTGGTTAAAATCAACCAGCGTAGGTTAGGGTTCAAAGCTTTTGCCGGCACAGTTTCGATCTGATTCGATTTAAAACCTACAATATCCAGCAGCGGGCAATCGGCCAGTACTTCAGGCAATACTTTAAAGTGATTTTCTGAGCAAAAGAAAATGCGCAATTTCTTTAAGCGGCCAAAATCGGGCGGCAGGGCAGATAACCTGTTAAAAGAAAGATCGAGCACTTCCAGCGTATCGGCAAGGTCGAATATTTCTAAAGGAAAATGGCTTAGGTTTTCGGATAGTTTTAATGATACCGCCCCCTGAAGTTCGCCGTTTTGCAGTTGTAATAAGGTTTGCCCCATAATTCGCTTTGATTTAAATTGCCTACGAAGATACCGCTAAATGTTGCAATGAAGTTATTGCGGATGGATTTTATTCATTTGGGGGTACGGCGATGCAAGACATAACGCTATAAGATTGCCTGTCTGCTGCAGGCAGGCTTCGTCGGCTGAAAAAGCCTTCTCGCAATGACGA
>NZ_JSYN01000008.1 GCF_000812965.1 Pedobacter kyungheensis | reverse complement strand
TCGAAGTACATGATTAAGGAGCTTTATTTTAAAGGTGATGTCTAACAGACAAAACAAAAGAAGACTATTTTTAACAATAGTTAAAACTGGTCAGAATCTTACACAACATTTTACAATGGAGAGTTTGATCCTGGCTCAGGATGAACGCTAGCGGCAGGCCTAATACATGCAAGTCGAACGCGATTAAGGGGCTTGCTCCTTATGAAAGTGGCGCACGGGTGCGTAACGCGTATGCAACCTACCTTTATCAGGGGGATAGCCCGGAGAAATCCGGATTAACACCGCATAAAATCACAGGATAGCATTATCCAATGATCAAATATTTATAGGATAAAGATGGGCATGCGTGTCATTAGCTAGTTGGCGGGGTAACGGCCCACCAAGGCGACGATGACTAGGGGATCTGAGAGGATGGCCCCCCACACTGGTACTGAGACACGGACCAGACTCCTACGGGAGGCAGCAGTAAGGAATATTGGTCAATGGAGGGAACTCTGAACCAGCCATGCCGCGTGCAGGAAGACTGCCCTATGGGTTGTAAACTGCTTTTATCCGGGAATAAACCTACTTACGTGTAAGTAGCTGAATGTACCGGAAGAATAAGGATCGGCTAACTCCGTGCCAGCAGCCGCGGTAATACGGAGGATCCAAGCGTTATCCGGATTTATTGGGTTTAAAGGGTGCGTAGGCGGCCTGTTAAGTCAGGGGTGAAAGACGGTAGCTCAACTATCGCAGTGCCCTTGATACTGATGGGCTTGAATGGACTAGAGGTAGGCGGAATGAGACAAGTAGCGGTGAAATGCATAGATATGTCTCAGAACACCGATTGCGAAGGCAGCTTACTATGGTCTTATTGACGCTGAGGCACGAAAGCGTGGGGATCAAACAGGATTAGATACCCTGGTAGTCCACGCCCTAAACGATGAACACTCGCTGTTGGCGATACACAGTCAGCGGCTAAGCGAAAGCGTTAAGTGTTCCACCTGGGGAGTACGCCCGCAAGGGTGAAACTCAAAGGAATTGACGGGGGCCCGCACAAGCGGAGGAGCATGTGGTTTAATTCGATGATACGCGAGGAACCTTACCCGGGCTTGAAAGTTAGTGAATGATTTAGAGATAGATCAGTGAGCAATCACACGAAACTAGGTGCTGCATGGCTGTCGTCAGCTCGTGCCGTGAGGTGTTGGGTTAAGTCCCGCAACGAGCGCAACCCCTATGTTTAGTTGCCAGCATGTAATGGTGGGGACTCTAAACAGACTGCCTGTGCAAACAGAGAGGAAGGAGGGGACGACGTCAAGTCATCATGGCCCTTACGTCCGGGGCTACACACGTGCTACAATGGATGGTACAGAGGGCAGCTAGCTGGCAACAGTATGCGAATCTCACAAAGCCATTCACAGTTCGGATTGGGGTCTGCAACTCGACCCCATGAAGTTGGATTCGCTAGTAATCGCGTATCAGCAATGACGCGGTGAATACGTTCCCGTACACAGTACACACCGCCCGTCAAGCCATGGAAGCTGGGGGTACCTAAAGTATGTAACCGCAAGGAGCGTCCTAGGGTAAAACCGGTAACTGGGGCTAAGTCGTAACAAGGTAGCCGTACCGGAAGGTGCGGCTGGAATACCTCCTTTCTGGAGTAGAATCACCTACTCGCTTCGCCACATGATATTTCAAAAAAAGGTATAAGGTAGATGGTTTGAAGGTAGAAGGCTTAAGGTCTTGATACCTGATACTGAATACCCGGTACTTAAAAAAACAAAAGAAACACCCAGAAGAAATGACGGTTGTCTGGTAGCTAAGGTTACAGCAGCAGGATATGATTCAAAGGTACACAGGGAAAAGCGGTAGCGGTAATAACTAACTGCTAAACACTGGAACCTAAAAGAAACAGTCCCGTAGCTCAGCCTGGTTAGAGCACTACACTGATAATGTAGGGGTCTCCAGTTCAAATCTGGACGGGACTACCATTGAAGTTTTCAATTGGCAGTTAACAGTTCACAGTTAATAACTGGAAACTGAAAATTGATAACTGATAACTAACTTTTGGGGGATTAGCTCAGCTGGCTAGAGCGCCTGCCTTGCACGCAGGAGGTCAACGGTTCGACTCCGTTATTCTCCACACACACACACTATCAGGATTGATAGTATACATTGACATAATTAAGAAAAGAAGAAACGCCATGGGGCACGGATGTGATGAAGAAAACATCTGAAACGGTTCGAGACCGCAGTTTTTTACTAATAAGGTTAAGCTAGAGGCTTAGGCGCAGGGCAATGAAACCCTCCACCTTTATACCCTCCACCTTCTACCTTAATAAAGTTCTTTGACATATTGGAAGAAGTTAAAAAAGAAGAGCAAACAACAATAGGCGACTGTTATGTTTGTGCTCACCGAGAGGAGTAGCAATACAAATCAAGGTATGAGACATCATAACAAGAGCAAAAAAGCATACCATACGGCGCAAAAGGCGTATGAGTAGAAGAAAGTAAGAAAGAGTACACGGGGGATGCCTTGGCTCTCAGAGGCGATGAAGGACGTGATAAGCTGCGATAAGCTTCGGGTATTTGCAAATAGGAATTGATCCGAAGATTTCCGAATGGGGCAACCCGGCTGGTTGAAGGCCAGTCACATATAATGAGCAAACCTGCCGAACTGAAACATCTAAGTAAGCAGAGGAAGAGAAAATAACAATGATTTCCTGAGTAGTGGCGAGCGAAAGGGAAAGAGCCCAAACCAATACTGTTACGGCAGTTTTGGGGTTGTAGGACTACGATGTGGTATTAGCAAACAGAAGTGGAACGGGATGGGAAGCCCGGCGATACATGGTGATAGCCCAGTACACGTATAGAATGCTAGCCTAGTAGTATCCTGAGTACCGCGAGGTCGGAGACGCCTTGTGGGAATTTGCCGGCACCATCCGGTAAGGCTAAATACTCCTGAGAGACCGATAGTGAACCAGTACCGTGAGGGAAAGGTGAAAAGAACCCCGAACAGGGGAGTGAAATAGAACCTGAAACCGTGTACTTACAAGCGGTCGGAGCGTACAAGTTGCGTGACGGCGTGCCTTTTGCATAATGAGCCTACGAGTTACTCTTCTCTGGCAAGGTTAAGTGCTTCAGGCACGGATCCGAAGCGAAAGCGAGTCTGAATAGGGCGTATAGTCAGAGGAGGTAGACGCGAAACCTTGTGATCTACCCATGGACAGGTTGAAGGTGCGGTAACACGTACTGGAGGACCGAACCGATAAACGTTGAAAAGTTTCCGGATGATCTGTGGGTAGGGGTGAAAGGCTAATCAAACTGGGAAATAGCTCGTACTCCCCGAAATGTTTTTAGGAACAGCGTCGATATTGAGTTATATAGAGGTAGAGCTACTGATTGGGTGCGGGGGAGTCAAATCCTACCAAATCCAGACAAACTCCGAATGCTATATAATATGATCGGCAGTGAGGCGCGGGGTGCTAAGGTCACGCGCCGAGAGGGAAAGAACCCAGACCATCAGCTAAGGTCCCCAAGTTACAGTTAAGTTGAACTAACGAGGTCCGATTGCACAGACAGCTAGGATGTTGGCTTGGAAGCAGCCATTCATTTAAAGAGTGCGTAACAGCTCACTAGTCGAGCGATCGGGCATGGATAATAAACGGGCATAAAATTGTACACCGAAGCTATGGGATTGAAATATATCGGTAGGGGAGCATTCTATATACAGTGAAGGTATCTGGTAATGGGTGCTGGAGTGTATAGAAAAGCAAATGTAGGCATAAGTAACGATAAGGCGGGCGAGAAACCCGCCCACCGAAAGGATAAGGTTTCCTGATCAACGCTAATCGGATCAGGGTTAGTCGGGACCTAAGGAGAACCCGAAGGGGAAATTCGATGGACAACGGTTTAATATTACCGTACTTTTTATAACTGCGATGTGGGGACGGAGTAGTGACACTGCCGCGATCTGACGGAATAGATCGTTAAAGGCTGTAGGTATAGGACTGGTAGGCAAATCCGCCGGTCTTGCTGAGAGCTGATAGTACCGCGAGGCTTCGGCTGAGTGGATAGTGCAGGTAATCAGACTTCCAAGAAAAACCGCTAAGCTTCAGGTTATAAAAACCCGTACCGCAAACCGACACAGGTATCCGGGAAGAGGATTCTAAGGTGCTCGAGTGAATCATGGCTAAGGAACTCGGCAAAATGGCCCTGTAACTTCGGGAGAAGGGGCGCTGTCAGCAATGGCAGCCGCAGTGAAAAGGCCCAGGCGACTGTTTAACAAAAACACATGGCTTTGCAAAATCGAAAGATGAAGTATAAGGCCTGACACCTGCCCGGTGCTGGAAGGTTAAGAGGGGATGTCATCCGCAAGGAGAAGCATTGAATCGAAGCCCCAGTAAACGGCGGCCGTAACTATAACGGTCCTAAGGTAGCGAAATTCCTTGTCGGGTAAGTTCCGACCTGCACGAATGGTGTAACGATCTGGGCGCTGTCTCAGCCATGAGCTCGGTGAAATTGTGGTCCCGGTGAAGACGCCGGGTACCCGCAACGGGACGGAAAGACCCCATGCACCTTCACTACAATTTAACATTGACATTGGGTACAGGATGTGTAGGATAGGTGGGAGGCTTTGAAGCGGCGTCGCTAGGCGTCGTGGAGCCAACGTTGAAATACCACCCTTTCTGTATTCGGTGTCTAATCCCGCCAAGCGGGAGACATTGTTTGATGGGTAGTTTGACTGGGGTGGTCGCCTCCAAAAAGGTAACGGAGGCTTTCAAAGGTAAGCTCAGTACGCTTGGTAACCGTACGCGGAGTGCAATAGCATAAGCTTGCTTGACTGTGAGACATACAGGTCGATCAGGGTCGAAAGACGGATATAGTGATCCGGTGGTTCTGCATGGAAGGGCCATCGCTCAAAGGATAAAAGGTACGCTGGGGATAACAGGCTGATCTCCCCCAAGAGCTCATATCGACGGGGAGGTTTGGCACCTCGATGTCGGCTCGTCACATCCTGGGGCTGGAGAAGGTCCCAAGGGTTCGGCTGTTCGCCGATTAAAGTGGCACGCGAGCTGGGTTCAGAACGTCGCGAGACAGTTCGGTCCCTATCTGTTGTGGGCGTAGGAATTTTGAGTGGGGCTGACCTTAGTACGAGAGGACCGGGTTGGACTAGCCTCTAGTGAATCTGTTGTTCCGCCAGGGGCATTGCAGAGTAGCTACGCTGGGAATAGATAAGCGCTGAAAGCATCTAAGTGCGAAACTAGCCACGAGATGAGAATTCCATATAGGACCGTAGCAGACTACTACGTTGATAGGCTACAGATGTAAAGCTGGCGACAGCACAGTCGAGTAGTACTAATCATCCGAAGCTTTCAAAGCAAACAGACTGTTGTTTGTTCTTCAAACTAACTTCTTTCAATAATATGTCATTTGAGCGGAAAGCTTAAAGCATAAAGACCAAAGCGAAATACAGAAGCTTTAGTCTTTGAGCTTTGACCTTTAAGCTTCAAATAAAAATATTTAGGTGCCTATATCGGTGGTGTCCACCTCTTCCCATTCCGAACAGAGAAGTTAAGCCCACCAGAGCCAATGGTACTGCGGTAACACGTGGGAGAGTAGGTCGGTGCCAAATCTTAAAGGAACCCTTCAGCTAAAGCTGAGGGGTTTTCTTGTTTACGGCCATTCTGGAGACCAAAGCAGAAAGACTAAAGCTTAAAGACCAAAGCAGAAAGCAGGATTAAGGCTTTCTATATAAAGTGGCTTTTTAATATCCTTAAAAAACCTCGCAGGTTTAGCTCGGTTCTTTTATTATTTAAAACCTGCGAGGTTTAACCTTTCATTAGCATTAAGATTGCCATCCGATAGCTATCGGATCAAGCTGGCAATGACGGTCTGTGCTAAATTGATTGCAAGAGGGTTCATGATAAGGATAAAACTCATAAAGACCAAAACTGGATATACCTGCTTTGGTCTTTCTTCTTTTTGCTTTAAGCTTTTAATAATAGCCCTGATGGCAGTGAAAATCCCTTTTGGCTTGAACAGGCATATTAAATCTTGCATAAGGTCTCCAAAAGGATTGTAACGTACAGCAGGACGGAACCTTTGTTACCTGCACTGGCTTTGCGCTTCAAAAAATAACTACTTCAGTTTTACCCTTTCATCTGATACTTTAAACCACTTAGCAGTTAAGGTAATTAAGGTTTGCCTGGACAAAAGCATAAAGGTCTTTTCTTCATGCCCTTAATCTCTTAATGATAAAAATAAACAGTGACTGCTTACCTGCTTGTTTCGCAAAGGTAACAGCCATCTGATTATGCTTGTTAAAAAATGTAAAATCTTTTAAGCTCAAGCCAATAAAACCGTATTATTGTAATATTACGTAGATATTGCTATGATGAATTTGAACCTGAAGAAACTGGCTTGCCTTGCTTTTTTATGCGGTATTAACTTTGCAGTTTTTGCACAGAATAAAAATGTACAGCTCCCGGCCAATTGGTTTAATCTCGACTTAACCGAAAACGGTTACTTTGGTATCAGCACAGAAAAAGCTTACCGCGATTTATTAAAAGATAAAAAGCCCAAACAAGAGATTGTAGTAGCCGTAATTGATGGTGGAGTAGATATCAATCATCCGGATTTAAAAAACGTGCTATGGACCAATAAAAAGGAAATTCCAGGCAATGGGATCGATGATGATGGTAATGGTTACATCGATGATGTGCATGGCTGGAACTTTATCGGTTCGAAAAAAGGTAATCTTGAGTTTGATAACCTGGAATTGGTGCGTTTATTACGTATTTACACACCCAAATATCAATCTACTACCAATTTAACACCTTTAGATAGTACACAAAAGGAAGAGTTTAGGCTGTATAAAAAGATGGTTGGCGATTTCGGTAAAAAATACGAAGATGCCAGTAATACTTTCTCGGTATTGATTGCCATTAACAAGGTATTAGATTCGGTTGCAAAAATCAATAAAAAGGAAATTCCGACTTTAGCCGACATAGACCAGTACAAAGCTGATGATGAAACCGAAGAACAGGTGAAAACGATTATCAGAAAAGGTGCTAAGGAAGACGGTGGTTTCGAAAAGTTTTATAAAAATATTAAAGATGGCTACAAGCAATACGACGCCATGCTTAAGTATAATTTAAATCCTAAATACGATATGCGTGCGGAGCTGGTAGGTGACGACTACAGCGATGCAAATCAACGTAATTACGGAAATAACGATGTAAAAGGACCCGATGCTTTTCACGGTACGCATGTTTCGGGGATTATTGGTGCCGACCGGAACAATGCTGAAGGTATTTTGGGGGTAGCTAACGCGGTAAAAATTATGGCCATAAGAGTGGTGCCAACAGGCGATGAACGTGATAAAGATGTAGCCAATGGTATCCGTTATGCAGTTGATAATGGTGCCCGAGTAATTAATATGAGCTTTGGGAAAAGTTATAAGTGGGATAAAAAAGCGGTAGATGAAGCTGTGAAATATGCCGAAACTAAAGGTGTTTTACTGGTGCATGCCGCCGGAAATGATAATCAGGATAATGATGTAGAAGAAAATTTTCCGAATAAGTTTTTTGATAGCAAAGAGTCTGAGGCTTATAAACAAGCCCATAAAAAGGCTAGTAAACCTGATTTTACCCCACCACGACCTAATGCACAGTATGGCGGTATGGGTATGCGTGCTCCCTACGATAGAACTTCGGCGTTAAAACCTGTGCCTGTTGATACGGCTAAATTTAATCTGCCACATGCAACAAACTGGATCGAAGTGGGAGCCAGCGCTTATAAAGACGATGATAACCTGAAAGCCGATTTTTCGAATTACGGAAAATACAATGTAGATGTTTTTGCACCAGGTTTCCTGATCAAATCGACCATTCCGGATAATAAGTATGAAGAAGCTGACGGAACGAGTATGGCTTCGCCGGTTGTGGCTGGCCTGGCAGGTTTAATTTTAAGTTACTACCCTGAACTGAAACCAGCGCAGGTAAGGGAAATTATTATGAAATCAGTATCAAAGGTTGCCCATAAAATTAAATACAAAAACGAAAAGGGTGAGAACGTTCGCGTACTGTTTAGCGAGATCTGCGTAAGTGGTGGTATTGTAAATGCCTATAACGCCTTAAAACTCGCCGAAACCTATAAATAGTTATTTTTTAGCCTCGTGTAATAGTGGTTTAAGGAATTGCTGTATGGTACCGAATGGATATTGTTTGGCTTTTAAATGGGCTATAAAGTTATCCATACGCGCAATCATTTGCGCGCCCGTATTTTTACGTACATAGGCCGGAAAACCAAAACGTTCAAAATCATTAAGATCGGTAAACTCCCAGGGGTGAAAATAGATGTTCAGGTAATGATCTTTTTGATAGGCCCATTTGGCTAAGCTTTTGTAAATACCCAAAGGAAGGTTATGAAAAGATAACCAGAATAAAGGGAACCTGACCCATGGACTTACCGAAGCGGGAAGCTGCAATACATTGTTTTGCATGAAGTGGGTCCGCGAAACATGAAAGTTATTGTAGCGTCCGGGTAAATAGGTTGGGTTGATAGAAGAGTTATAGCTATAACCAGCCTTTTCTACTTCGCGTTCATCAACGGGCATCATCCTCGCCATGCGGTAACCGATGATTTCCTGACCTGAAAGTTCTTCGAGTTTTAATTTCGACTGCAATAAATGTTCAGGCTTAAAATCGGAGTGATAATAACCATGCGAAGCCAGTTCATGACCGCTATAAACAATTCTTTTAATCAGGTCGGGAATATTTTCTGCAAAGGTTACGGTGCAGAAAAATGTAGCTTTTACCTGGTGTTTATCCAAAAGATCTAAAATAGCAATGGTTCCTGTCCTCGAAATGGAGATCTGATCTTCAAAAGAAATCGTTTTTCCATATTCAAAAGGCATATCGAACTCTTCGATATCAAAACTTAACAGAACCATTTATTGCTGCTTAATATTAGTTGAACGGATAATGTAATTTGGGCGGTTTTTAGCCTGCATAAACATCTTACCAACATATATGCCTATAATGCCCAAAATGATGAGTTGTAGCCCACCGAAAAATACTATGGTCATAATTACCGATGCCCAGCCTGAAACCTCAACATGGTTAACAAATGCGTAGATAATATAAGGGATGTACAGCACCGAAGCAAAAGAAAGAATAAAACCCAGATAAACTGCTGTATAAAGCGGCTTGATGCTGAAAGAGGTAACACCATGCAAGGCCAGCCTGAGCATCTTTTTCAGGGTGTATTTACTTTGCCCCGAGAAACGTGCAGCTGGGTTATATTTAATGGCATATTGCTTAAAGCCCAGCCATTTTACCAGTCCACGCAAAAAAGGTTCGTTTTCGTGAAAATTACGGAAAACATTAACCACCCGCTGATCGAGCAGGCGGAAATCTGCCGCTCCGGGCTCCAGATCAATATCAGAAAGCCAGTTTAAAACTTTATAGAACAGACTCGATGAGCTTCTTTTACCTTTAGATAAATTTTTATCTTCTTCGCGGATGGTGTACACTACTTCATAACCGGCTTCCCATTTGGCAATCATATCCGGAATCAGCTCGGGCGGATGCTGCATATCGCAATCCATAGAAATTACGCAATCTCCAAAAGCATGGTCCATACCTGCCTTAACTGCCAGCTGGTGACCAAAGTTTTTAGAAAATTCGAGAAAAAATACATTTTCGGCCGTTGCTGCATATTCTTTTATTTTTTCGAGCGTATGGTCGGCACTGCCATCATCAACCAAAATGATTTCGTAATTGTAACTAAGCGTAGCAAAAACCTTTTTAATACTTTCTGCAATTACAAAAATATTATCGGCCTCGTTATAGGCTGGGATGACTATAGAAACTAATTTCTTCATTTATCGGCAATCAGATAAGACTCAAAATCTTCTTTCATCATTTGGTAAACAATGGTAAACCAAATCAACACGCAAGGTAGGGCTTTAAGTGAATATAGACGAATAAATTCTTTAACTGGCCGTGGGAAAATATCGGTTGGCGACAAGCTGGTGAGGATAAAAGCGAAGACAAACAATGCAATTATCCACCCTTTTTTCTCTTTTTGTATACTAAACCAGATGGCTACACCTGCAAAGGCAATAACGTAGGTAGGCGATTCAGATCCACTACTGAAAATAACGGTAAAAATTAGTGTTGATGCCAGAAGCATCAACCTGAAACCGGTATGTTTAAACTGAGCTGTCCTTAAATAAGGTAAGCCAAACAAAATTACCCCACCCAATAAAAAGGGCATGTTCGGAATGGTTACATCACCCGTTATCCTTCTGGCCATGCCCATTAACGAAATATCCTGAAAAGAGGTTAGCGATGCATTTAGCTCATTTTTATGGGCAAGTGAATGGTACCAGTCGCTGTAAGATTGTATAATGAATGCCGGCGAAGAAATAAGCATAGGCAATGCAAACAATAAGATAAGCGCCGCCAGGCCAGCTAGTATAAATTTCAATTTGTTTTTGGTAAAGAAGAAGAAAGCTAAGCCAACAATGCCGTACAACTTAACTAAAGTACCCAAAGCAATAAAAAAAGCCGATTGTATCTCTTTCTTTTTAACAAGATAGGAGAAACTCAGCAATATAATTCCGGTTAGGGCAATGTTAAACTGAAAGCTAAACAGTGCTGTAAGGGTTTCGTGGGCGCAGATCCAGGCAATAACTGATCTGGTTTTAAGATTAAGTGGCAAACTGTAAATACCCCAAAGTAACACCGCTACGTTAGCTATGTTCCAGAGGATAGTACCCGCGCCATCGGGTAATAAAGCAAAAGGAGCAATAAGCACCGAAAATACAGGGCCATAATGGTTACTGTCGTTATATTCGGGATAGTTCAGGTACAGGTTTTGTAAATCGGTAGTATGCCAATACACATATTTAAAGATAAGGTAATTGTTATACGAGTGGTGATGGTATTGTTTATACCCCGCTACAATAGCCAGAATAAGGTAAATAGCAATCAGGCATTCCTTTTTTAGCAGGAATGAGATTAGTTTTTGACGCTTAACGTTTTGAGCAGGAATCATTGTTTTTGGCGCTGCAATATAACTATTTTAACAGTTCCGCTGATAATATATTCTGCTTAGGGTTGGGTTGATAGGAGACATTGTCCAGGGGATCATTTTTTTGGTTTAAATTTAATCACGGTAAAAGAATAAGCCGGTATTTCGAGCTGCTGCCCGCTAGTAAGTGTGATGTTGCTGCTTACATGCAAAACTTTTTTATCGGCGGGGTTTCCAGATAGGACTGTTTTGGTGGCATTAAAACTTTGCTGTTTCAAATTTAAATCCAAGGTGGTGTTTACTGCTACCGGAAGCAGGTTAACCAGTTTAACGGTAATTTCGCCGCTTGCTGCATCTTTAACCATTGAGCAAGCTACTCTTTTTTTAACAGCTTCCTGGTTTGCGGAAAGTACTATAGTAGAGGGGATATAAGTATCGCCACCATTTTGTCCATATAATTGTTGTACATAGTAGCCAATAGTAGGCTTCACCTCGGTATTGTTAAAATAAATTAAATCCGGATTCCATTGGGTATGCCCCTCTTTGGCAATCAGCGGCGCGTAGGAGGCCATACTCACCACATCACCATTCCGCTCAAGCGAAGTCAGGTATAATGCTTCGGATAAGGAGGTTTCCAGGTTGGTTTTATTCCCGCCGGGAAGACTTGCTGCATATTCGCCCAGGTAAACTTTTGATTTGCCGCGATCGTAACTGTCGTAAAAATCCTGATTATTAATAAACCAGCCCGGCGATTGGTAGTAGTGCTCATCAATAACCGGAACATGGAGGTTTGAGGCAATCTGCCAGCCTGCATCGTAATCGCTGCCTTCAAAAAATGGTCCGGCGGTGCCAATAACGGTAATTTCGGGGTGTGCTTTGCTCAGTGCCTTGTAAATCATGGCAAATCGCTCGGCAAATACTTCGGTAATCTGATCTTCGTTGCCTATGCCAATGTACTTCAGGTTAAATGGTTTTGGATGACCTGCCTCTGCCCGTTTTTTGCCCCATTTGGTTTTAATATCGCCATTGGCATATTCAACCAGGTCAATAATATCCTGGATATAAGCATCCATCTCACTCATTGGAATACCGCCTTGTTGTCCGCCACCACCTGTTGAAGAATTTTGGCAAGGTACCCCTGCAGCAATAACCGGAACAGGAGCAGCACCAATATCTTCGCAAAACTGAAAGTATTCAAAATATCCAAGTCCCATGGTTTGGTGATAGCCCCAAAGGTTACGGTCGGGTTTGCGCGATTCGAGCGGGCCAATAGAATTTTTCCATTTGTAAATATTGGCAATGCCATCGCCATGAGCCAAACAACCGCCAGGGAAACGCACAAATCGAGGCTTGATACCTGCAATGGTTTCGGCCAGATCGGCCCTCAAACCATTTTTACGGTTTTTAAAAGTACTTTGGGGGAATAAAGAAACCATGTCAATTGCAAAACGGCCCGGAGTTTCGATTACCAGCTCAAGTTTGGCATCTGCAACATCAGAAGTGGATGTAAGGGTAACTGCTTGTTTTTGCCAGTTTGCAGCACCAATTTTTAAGGTAGCCTGTGCAATAACACCGGCTTTAGCGCTGGTAAGCCTTATTTTAAGGTTTAACTTTTGTTTATCCAGCAGTTTTGTAAACATCGAAAAATGATAAGCCTCGCCCTTTTTCAGGGCGATACCATCAAAACCACTGTTACTTAAAGTAGCACCTGCAGCAGTAGCATTTATCACTGCGTAGTGTGGATTGTTGGGGTGAATTGGCGAAACCGAATCGATTTGCAAACTGGTACCTGTTATTGTCCAGGCATACATACTGTTCCAGTTTTTGTCGTTAAAACCTTTGTCGCGCGGGTGATATTCAAAATCACGGTTTTGGATCAGTTCTGCATAAAGCCCGCCATCGGCAGCATAGTTTAAATCTTCGAAAAAAACACCCGTAAGCATATTACTGATGGCTTTGGCTTTTTCAGGCTCGAAAGCTATTTTGGCTGTCACCTGCTTTAAGCCGTTAAACCGGCTGGCATCATCTTTAGTTTGCTCTGCATTCTGTTTACTTTTATAGTCCTGCAGTTCGAAGGCTTTTTTCAAGGCTAAAATATCGCTCCAGGGCAGGTAGAACATTTGTCCTTCCTGTTTGCCATCCATATTAATAGCGGTACTGGCATTACGATAGGCCGATGCGGTTACAGGCTTTGCGGAGCTGTAATGACTTAAATCTTTAGATTTTACTTCGAAATATTTTCCTTCAGCATCGGTATATATCAGGGTATATTCATCAGTACCCGGATTATAGCTAATTACCGGTCGCAATACATTTTTGCCACCTGCTACGTATGGATAGCTTTGTGGTTTCCAGTTAATCAGATTAGCCGATTGGGCAGTGGCAAACTGCATGGCTTGGTTATTTAAGCTCCAGGCACAAATCCATTGTTTATTTTTCCCCTGGATGAGATAGGGGCTGATCATTTTCTTTTCGCTCCCCCAGCGGCCGTAATCGCTTTTTAAAAAGGTGTAATTATTACCAACAGGCATCCAGTGCTGTTTATCCAAGCTCCAGGCAAAGCGTAATCCGTTTACATTGTATGCAAAAAGATAAGCCGAATCGGGTTCGTTTTTTACCAGTGCAAACGCATTTGCTACAAAGACTAAAAGAATAGTAAGTGACAATAATTGTCTTTTCATATAAGTGAGTAAGTTAATTCAGTTTAAAACTTCATGTCTAAATTCCAGTTCCGCGCCAGTGCTGTGGCTTCTTTTTTAGTGAGGTGTATTACTGCACCGTGTTTGGGCGAAGAGAAATTGGTCGATTTCATTACACCTTCGTTAAAACGCCCCAGGTTGGTGAAATTGGTAAAGTCGCTGGTTTCGCTGAAACCGAAATTGTGTGGGGTAATGCGATAGATATCGTAAATGAGTACCCATTTGTTTTCGCCAATGCGTTTGTAAACCGTCGGGGCCTCGCAGCCTACTTTTTCGGGGTCGTACCAGCGATCGTCGTACTCATAATCTTTATTGATAGATGATGAAACCGCTTGTTTAACACCCGAGGTGCCGTCGTGCGGAACATAAAACATGTGGAAACGATCGCCAACTTTGGTAATATCGGCATCGATATACGATACATCTTTAGGGTATTGGAAAAGTAGCTTAGGTTGCGATTCGAATTTGGTAAAATCTTTATCCATGTAAGCATAATAAAGCTTGTCTTTACCATTGGCAAAACGCATGGTAAAATAAATCATCAGCTTATTTTCTTTTTCGTCGAAAATGAGTTCAGGCGCCCAGGCGCATCCAATATCAGCGAGTTCGGGAAAAGATTGGTCTACGCGTAAAACCCGGTGCGACCAATGAATGAGATCTTTCGATTTCATGAGCACCAAGCCCCTGTTATTGCCCCATCCATAAGCTTTGCCATCTCGCTCCCATTCGGTGTTGCGGTAACCTGCCTTTTGTCCGTAAATGTGCAAATCGGTTAAAGCCATGTAAAACATCCCATCCGGACCGCGGTAAATGTGCGGATCGCGGATACCTTTCTGCTCAGCTATAGTATCGCCGGCAATAACGGGTTTGGCCTGGTTTACATCGGTAAAACTGTAACCATCTTTACTCAGGGCCATGTACAAACCATGGGTATCGTCTTTAAAATACACCATCAGGTAGGCCGCCATGTCTTTTTCGCGGGGTTGCCGTTTTTGTTGCGCACAAAGACCGATGGAGAGGAGCATGCTGATGAGACAGGCCGCCGTACGGTAAAAAATAATCATTGGCTTTTATATTTGGTTTAGCAGATTGATTCCACTAAAATAATAAATAATCGTCATTATAACGATTATTTATTTCCAACAATAAAAGGTCTTTTAAATTCCTTCTGCCAGGGGAGTGGGAACAACCTGAGTTTCCTTATGCAGTTCTTTACTCCTGATGCGGCTCAGGGTTTCGAGGCGCATACCCAGATAACTGGCCAGGTAACGTTGCGGAATCCTGCTCATGTCTATTTTTTTGCTTTCCTCAAGTGTGCGGTAGCGACGTAATGCATTTGGAATTCTGGCCAGGATCGATCTTTCCGAAGCTGCATAATAATGTAAGGCCAAAAGTTTGCGGCCAATTACGTTGGCTTCTTCGTATTTGGCGTAGGTAGCATCAATTAAAGTATAAGGTATCCGGATCAGTTCGCATTCTTCCAGTGCCTGAAGATATTCTACCGAATGATAGGCTTTGTGATCGGGGTGACGGATGGCGCCAACAATGTTATTACCGAAACTGAACCAGGTGGTAATATCTTTCGTACCGTCTTTAACAAATCCGCGAACGATCCCGCTTTTTACAAAATACAGGGCCGCGTTACTGTCAATTGGCGAAACAATGTGTTTGTTTTTTCTAACCGTAACCAGCGAACAATGTTTTTCATAGTCGGCAATCAATGGTTCAGAAACAGGATAATACTGTTCAAAGAATTGAATCAGTGGCTGTACAAAAGAGCTGTTTTTGGGATGGAGCATCATATTGTAACTTTTTTTATTGAATAAATTTTTACAAAGCAATCATTTAAAGTTGCTAATGGGTTAAGAAGGCTGGTTTATAAAACAGATGGCCGGGATTCATCCATTAGAAAATGATGTTTTTGCTGTTGTTTGGTTAATTAAATCTTAACTACGAAAAATATAGCTAAGAGGTTTTTTTTAATAGGATTATTTATACAAAAATGGTTGTAATAATAAAGTTACATAATTTATCTGGTAAAAAAATATGTGCAGTAAAATTCGCTTTCTGAATTTAACTAAAACTATCTGTCGGCGATCAGGTTAGAAATAATAAGACAATGAAAGATATGGAAAAAAAAGATACTCAAAGACGCGTGATTACCGAACTTACCACTACCGGATTACAAGCTGCAACAAAAAAACTGGGTGCTACAGCGAGCCGCAGGCAGATTAGGAAAGGTGTTTCCGAAAATATTGGTTTTATAGATCAGTTATTGCGGTTAACTTTAATGAAAAACAATGGCCCTGATAAAAAAATGCAGCGGAACATTGAATTGGGTGCATTGGGGGTAATTGCCCTGAATAGTTTTTATAAAGGCTTTAAGCGAAAAAAGAAATTATGGGTGCTCGAGGGCGTTTTTTTAACGACCGCTTTGGCTGGGGTAATTTTAATGCTTGAATTCCGCTATAATCAGAACCAGACCGGAAAAACCAATTAAGCCATTTGTTTTAACCTGGATGTTTTAGCTTGTTTAATATGGTTCTCCAGAAACTGGCCAATACCTGTTGTAGCATAGCCCATCAGCCGTGAATTTTCGCCCAGTTCTGATGATACAATGGTTGTTTTTTCTCTGATTTGAGTCATACAATAGGTATTAATGGCCTGTTGCATGGGTAAGGTTATGTATTGCTTTGCTTCTGCAATTTTTCCGCTTAAGATAATCAGTTCGGGATTAAACAGTTGAATGAGCATGGCAATACCTTTGCCCATGTGTGTACCAATATTGGAAAGCAGCTGAATGGCATATTGATCGCCTTTGTTGGCAGCAGCAATAATAACGGCTGGTTCTATTCTTTCCAGTTCTTCATTACTGAGTTTATTCAGCATGGAGTTTTTGCCTGATAAAATCCCTTTTTTTGCCATTTCTGATAATGCATTGCCAGATGCAATGGTTTCCAGGCAGCCATGTTTACCGCAGTAACACAAATCGCCGTTTTCTACGAAGGGAATATGCCCCAGTTCGCCGGAAAAGCCACAGGCACCTGGCCTCAGTTTACCATCCATAATAATGCCTAAGCCAACGCCCCAATCCATCAGTAAAATAAGCGCGTTTTTTTTGCCTTTGGCCATGCCATGCGTAGATTCGGCCATGGTAGAGCCGTTTACATCATTCTGTATCACTACCGGTAACTTCAGCATATTTTCAAAAGCAGCAGTTAACGAAATATTTTCTACATCGTTTAAAAAATAGCTGTAATTCTCTCCCCGCACAGCATCAATCAGGCCAGGCATACCCACACTGCAGCCAATCAGTTCATTTGTAGAGATATTTTGCGATTCAAGAATTTCCTGTAAATGTGTATTTAAAATATGGAAGAAATCAGCCCGGCTTTTGGAGATGGGAAGTGCGATGGTTCTGGGGCCGAATATGAAGTTGTAATTGTTATCCATGATGGCTATTTTGGTGTGGAAAAGCTCGATATCGATACAAACAATCAGGATTTTTTTATCCTTTAAACGATAAAGATCTGGCTTTCTGCCACCCATTGATGCGCCATAACCTTTCTTCTCTATCCAGCCTTCATCTGTTAAACTGCCAATGAGTTTCAAAATACTGGGTGTGCTCATATTCATCATATCGCATAATGCCGAAACCGGCGAAGGACCCATGCTGAAAAGGTATTTAATCAGTTCGTATTTCTGAACTAGCCTTTTATTCCCCTCATGATTGGATATGTTATTTAATAGGTTAAGATTCATGAATATTTGGTTCAATTTGGATAAATATATAGAACTTCTATTAAAATTTTATAAAAGTTTTTTTCATACGTAAAGAAATAAACGATGTTTTGTCTTTTTAACAATTTCTTCCTAACATTAGCTAACCAAATATGCCAGTTAGTGCCCCTATATCCTGTTTTGAAAAAAATATAATGCATTGCTATTAATTTTAAACTGAACCATCAGATAAGTTTATTTCTACACAACAACCAAAATGAAAACTAAAGAAGAACCACAAACAAACTCCAGAAGAGATTTTATTAAAAAAACGGCAGTTGGCCTTGCTGCCTTTACCATTGTGCCCCGTTATGTACTGGGTGGACAAGGCTTTATTGCACCAAGTGATAAATTAACCAAAGCGGTTATTGGCGTTGGGGGCATGGGCCGAAACCATTTTGTTTACGACGGTACCCAGGTAGTCGCTATTTGCGATGTAGATAGCAGGCACATAGCCAAATCGTTACCTATGCTGGATAAAGGCGTAAAAACCTTTAGCGATTACCGCGAATTATTGAAACTACCTGAAGTAGATATTGTACATATTGCTACCCCGCCACACTGGCACGGTACTATGGCTATTGATGCGGCCAATGCCGGTAAAGATATCTGGTGCGAAAAACCCATGACCCATACCATTGGCGAAGGTAAAAGGGTAATGGAAGCCGTACAGCAACATGGCCGCATGTTCCGTTTAAATACCTGGTTCAGGTTTAAAGATACTTTTTATGGTATGGGAACTACCGTAAAACCCATTAAAAAACTGGTTGATAGCGGCTTGTTAGGCTGGCCTTTAAAAGTTACCGTAAGTAAGCATACCGGTTACGATTGGAAATTTTACTGGGTAGGTAAAGAAAATTTACCTGTAGAGCCTGTACCGGCCGAATTGGATTATAACTCCTGGTTAGGCCCAGCGCCATTTAAACCTTATAGTACTCACCGTGTACATGGTACTTTCCGTGGATATTGGGATTACGATGGCGGTGGTTTAAGTGATATGGGGCAGCATTACATCGACCCGATTCAGTATTTTTTGGGAAAAGACGATACCAACCCGATTTCGGTTGAGGTAGATGCCCCGCAACAACACAGCGATGCTGTGGGTACCTGGAGAAGGATTACCTATACTTATGCCGATGGTTGTCAGATTATTTTAGATGGCGAAGGTAAGGATGCCAATGTACCTTATATAGAAGGACCAAAAGGAAAGCTATATCCAGGCTTTAAATCCGATATTCCTGATCTGGAACGTAAACTGGCTGCATTCCCTGATCCGGCACCACAAATGACGGATTTTGTTACCTCGGTAAAAACCAGACAGCAATTTGCCCTGAATGAACAGAACGGACACCGCTCTTGTAATATCGTAAATATTGGTTTGGCAGCACTCCGCCTCGGACGGTCTTTAAAATTCGATCCGGTAAAACAGGAGTTTATCGACGATGAAGCAGCTAATAAACTGATTAACCCTGTTATGCGCGCACCATTCACCATATAGTTCACCTCAACCAAATTCTACAACAATTTTTAATTGATAACAATGATCAAGAAATTAATATTTGCGCTGTTGGCTATTGTGATGTTGCAACAGGCGATATATGCACAAGATAAAACCGACCAGCGTACCACCACTACCCGTATTGCCGACTTGCTGGCCCAGCTGCCTGCACGCGATGCCAAACAACTGAAAAGAAATATGCAGGAAATTGCCGATTTAGGCGAAGATGGTTATGTAAACCTGATTGGTGGATTAGCCCCCGCGGCAAAAGGAAATGCAGTAATTGAATATGCTGTGAGCGGATTTTCGGCTTACGTGAGTCAAACCGGACAAGAAAACCTGCGTAAAATGAGTGCCGCTGCCTATTGCAAGGCATTGGCCAAATTAAGCGATAACCCCAATAAAGCTTTTGTAATCAGTCAGTTTGAACTGGTAGGCAACGATGCAGTAGTTGACTGCATTGCACCTTATTTAAAAGATGAAGTACTTGCCGATCCGGCAGCGAGGGCTCTGGCCAAAATCAATACCGAAAATGCTACCGCTGCCTTGCTGGCGGCATTGCCTGCAACAAGTGGTAAAGCACAACTGGCTATTGTAGATGCCCTGGGGCACAGCCATTCTAAAAAAGCAGCTGCAGCTATCCAGAACCTTTTTGCCGGGAAAATGAGCGGCGATGTGGCCAAAGTTTGTCTGTATGCACTCGCTAACATTGCCGATCCGGCTTCGAAAGCAGTACTGGCCAATAGTGCCGCCAGCGTAGGCTTTAAACCCGAAAATACCAATGCGGTTGATGCTTACATCGTTTATGCCAATAACCTGATGTTAACCGATAAAGCATTAGCTACCAGCATTGCGAAAGAAATATTAGAAAAGGCAAAAGGCGACGATCTGGTACATACCCGTACCGCTGCACTAAAAATAATATCAGCTACCGAGCCCGATTATTTGTTAACTGCTTTAAACGATCCGAATTTTAAATACCGTGCCGCTGCCCTGAAATTTGCCACAGCTAATTTGTTAGCCGGTAAAGGTACAGCCGATGCCTGGGTAAATAAACTGGCTAAAGCCGATACCGAAACACAAGTAGCCATTATTAAGATGCTGGCTCAGGCTAAAGTACAAACTGCATTACCTGCAGTAAGCAAACTTATAAACAGTAAAGATGAAAGTGTAAAGTTAGCGGCTATTGAAGCGACCGGAAGTATCGGGCAGGAGACTGCGTTAGCTACTTTACTCAAATCGATGGCTAAGGCTGATACCGCAACATTAAATGCCTACAGCAATGCCTTGCTTAGAATGAAAGGCGATGGAGTAACTGCACAGGTAGCAGCCTTTATTCCAAAAGTTAAACCAGCGGCTCAGGTAGCATTAATTAATGTACTGGCGGCCCGTGCAGCGCACAATGAGTTGCCAGCCATTTACAGCCTGCTTAAAAATAAAAACCCTGAAGTTAAAAGTGCAGCTTTCAAGGCTTTATCAACAACTGTAAATGCGCAGGATTTGCCTCAGTTGTTTACTTTGTTAAATGAAACTGCCGATCAGGCAGAATTGGTAAATGTACAGGATGCTATTATCTCGGCCGTAAAAGGAGGGAACGATGCCCAGGTAGATGCCATTTTAAAACAAATGGATGCGGCTACAGCAGAGAAAAAGCCGTTATATTATAAAATATTGGCCAGCCTGGGTGGTAAAAAAGCCTTAGCGGCTGTTTCAACAGCTTTCAGTAACGGTAACGATGCCGATAAAAGTGCTGCTTTACAGGCCTTATCATCGTGGAACGATAGCGGATCGGCTGATGAGCTGATTAAAATAGCACGTACCACCACCAATACGGATTATTTGAATCAGGCGCTTGTGGGTTACTTAAGGTTGATTAATACTTCAAATGCTGCTCCAGAACAAAAATTATTAATGTTGCGCAATGCCATGGCAGTAGCCAAAACCACGCAACAGCAGCAGGAAATCTTAAAAGCTGCCGATCAGGCCAAAACTTTCAATACCCTGGTTTTTGCAGGTAAATACCTTAACGATCCACAACTGCAGCAGGCCGCTGCTACTACAGTAATGAATGTGGTAATGGTCGGAAAATACAACGGCACCATTGTAAAAGACCTGATTAATAAAACCATTGAGGTGTTAAAAGGTGCCGATGCCGAATACCAGAAAGAAGGATTACGCAAGTACCTGGCAGAAATGAAAGCAGATGAAGGTTTTGTTTCTGTATTTAATGGCGCCGATTTAACCGGCTGGAAAGGTCTAGTTGCCGATCCGATCAAAAGGGCCAAAATGGATGCCGCTACTCTGGCAACTGAACAGGCCAAAGCCGATGCCGAAATGAGAGATAGCTGGAAAGTAGTTAATGGCGAACTGCAGTTTCAAAGCCATGGCAATAACCTGGCTACGGTAAAAAAATACGGCGATTTTGAAATGCTGGTAGATTGGAAAATCATCGACGATAAAAAAGGAGAGGGCGATGCCGGTATTTACCTGCGCGGTACACCACAGGTGCAAATCTGGGATAACGCCCGTGTAAAAGTAGGTGCCCAGGTGGGTTCGGGTGGTTTGTACAACAACAGGGTAAACCAAAGCAAACCATTGGTAGTTGCCGATAACAAACTGGATGAATGGAATACCTTCAGGATTTTGATGCACGGCGACCGTGTTACCGTGTACCTGAACGGACAATTGGTAACCGATAATGTGGTGCTCGAAAATTACTGGGATAAAAACCTGCCTATTTTTGCCGAAGAGCAAATCGAATTGCAGGCCCATGGATCGCCGGTAGCTTACCGCGATATTTTTATCAGGGAAATACCAAGACCAAAACCTTTTGAGTTAAGTGCGCAAGAGAAAAAAGAAGGCTATAAAGTTTTATTCGATGGTACCAACATGCATAGCTGGACCGGTAATACCACCGATTATATTATTGAAGACGGTAATATTGCCATCAGGCCAAAACCTGGTAAGGGATCGGGTGGCAACCTGTTTACCAAAGATGAATTCAGTGATTTTATCTATCGTTTCGAGTTTAAATTAACTCCGGGTGCCAACAACGGTTTAGGTATCAGGGCTCCTTTTGAGGGCGATGCTGCTTACGAAGGGATGGAACTTCAGATTTTAGACAACGAAGCACCAATTTACAAAGATTTGCATGTGTACCAGTACCACGGTTCTATTTACGGTACCATTCCGGCCAAAAGAGGATTTTTAAAACCCGTAGGCGAATGGAATTATGAAGAAGTTGTGGTAAATGGTCCGAAAATAAAAGTAATTTTAAACGGAACTGTAATTCTAGATGCTGATATTACCGAAGCAAGAAAAAATGGTGCTGCCGATCATAAACCACACCCGGGCTTGTTACGCGATAGCGGGCATATTGGTTTCTTAGGTCACGGCTCACCGGTAGAATTCAGAAACATCAGGATTAAAGAACTTAATAAGAAGAAATAAACAAATCAATATTTATGACTGAAGAAGTAAAAGATTCAGCTGCCGATAGTTCGAGAAGAAATTTTATTAAAACCACTGCCCTTGCGGCAGCTGGTTTTATGATTGTACCACGCCATGTGCTGGGTAAAGGTTATCTGGCGCCGAGCGACAGGTTGCAGGTGGCCGGAATTGGGGTTGGTGGTAAAGGCGAAAGCGATTTAACCGGTGTATTTAAAGGAGGGAAATCTGATATTGCTTTTTTATGCGATGTAGACGACAGACGTGCGGCCAATTCAGTAAAACGTTTTCCTAAAGCCAAATATTACAAAGATTACCGCCAGATGCTGGATAAAGAATCCAAAAATATTGATGGCGTAGTTATTTCAACACCCGATCATAACCATGCCATGCAAGCCATGGCTGCTATGCAACTGGGCAAACACGTATATGTACAAAAGCCATTAACCCACGATATTTACGAAGCCAGGATGCTTACCGAAGCAGCAAAGAAATATCAGGTAGTTACGCAAATGGGTAATCAGGGAGCATCTGGGGAGGGTGTACGCAAACTGAAAGACTGGCTGGATGCCGGCTTAATTGGTAAAGTGCACACCGTTTATTGCTGGACTGATCGCCCGGTATGGCCGCAAGGCATTTCCTGGCCGGCCACAGGCGGTAACATTCCTGCAGAACTGGATTGGGATTTATGGTTGGGCAGTGCGCCATTTAAACCTTATGTAGATAAACTGGTGCCCTTTAACTGGCGCGGCTGGTGGGATTATGGTACAGGTGCCATAGGCGATATGGGCTGCCACCTGGTTGAACCACCTTTCCGCATCCTCGAACTCGATACCCCAACCAGTGTTGAGTGTAGCGTAGGCAGCGTGTATGTTGATGAGTTTAAGCGCGGTTATTTCCCTGAAAGCTGCCCGCCTTCGAGCCATGTAATTATGACTTTTGATAAAACGAAAAAAACAAAAGGAAATTTGCAAATGCATTGGATGGACGGTGGTATTAAACCTGAGCGTCCGGAAGAAATGTTGCCAAACGAATCGTTCGGCGATAACGGTACCTTGTTTATTGGCACACGCGGTAAAATGATTTGCGATACCTATGGCGCCAACCCACGGTTACTGCCATTAACCAAAAATGCAAGCGACCGTACCAAACCAAAAGCGCCACGTGTACCGGGCGATGTAGCAGGACATTATACGCAGTGGGCCGAAGCTGCTATTGCCGGTTACGGTAAAATAGAGTTGAGCTCACCTTTCGAAATTGCCGGACCGCTTACCGAAACCCTTTTAATTGCCAACCTGGCCATTCGGGGTATCGATGTACAACGCGCTAAGGCTGATGGTAAGGGCTACACTTTTCCGGGCCGGGATATTAAAATGCTTTGGGATAAGCAAAATATGCGCGTAACCAATTTTGATGAAGTAAACCAGTTTGTAAAACGCGAATACCGCAAGGGATGGAGCCTTGGTGTGTAAACTGAAACAATGAGTTTAAAACAGAACAATATAAAAGTATTGGTGGTAGGCTGTGGCAATATGGGGACATCCCATGCCATGGCTTATCACATTTTAGACGGCTTCGAAATCTGTGGATTGGTTTCTACCGGTAACAGTAAAAACGTACTGAACGAAAAACTGGGCGGTGGCTATCCGCTGTTCAGCGATTTTTACGAAGCTCTGGCTGCTACCCAACCCGATGCAGTGTGCATTTCTACCTATCCCGATACGCATGAGGCCTATGCCGTAAAATCGTTTGAAAGCGGTTGCCATGTGTTTATCGAAAAACCATTGGCCGATACTGTTGAAGGTGCCCAGCGTGTTGCCGAAGCCGCTAAAAAGGCTGGTAAAAAGCTTTTGGTAGGTTATATTTTGCGTTACCATCCTTCCTGGGAAAAGTTTATCGAACTTTCGCAGAATATGGGTAAACCACTGGTGATGCGGATGAATTTGAACCAGCAAAGCCACGGACCTAAATGGACAGTACACCGCAACCTGATGAAAAGCCTGAGCCCCATTGTAGATTGTGCCGTGCATTATATTGATGTGATGTGCCAGATGACGGGATTGAAACCGGTACAGGTGAGCGCCATTGGTGCGCGTTTAACGGATGATGTGCCTGAATGGAATTACAATTATGGGCAGTTACAAATCCGCTTTGAAGATGGCTCGGTAGGTTGGTACGAAGCTGGCTGGGGGCCGATGGTGAGTGATAACGCCTTTTTTATTAAAGATGTTTTCGGACCGAAAGGTGCGGTATCTATTGTAGCCAAAGCTGCGGGTGCCGCAGGTAATTCGGATAATATTGATGCCCACACCAAAACCGAATCTATAAAAGTGCATCATGCTGCACTCAATTCCGCAGATGAGTTTGCAAAAGCAGATGAGTGGATCGACCTCAGCGATGAACCCGACCATCAGGAACTCTGCAACCGCGAACAGCGCTTCTTCTTAAAAGCGATACAGGAAGACCTCGACCTGACCCGGCCAACAGAAGATGCCGTTAACAGCCTGAAAATTGCCTTCGCCTGCGATGAATCGGTTAAAACCGGGGAAATGGTGAGGTTGTAGAAAAAGTAAATCGTCATCTCGACTGAAGCGTAGCGAAACGGAGAGATCTACTCGAGTTAGATTTCTCGACTGCGTTGCACTCCGCTCGAAATGACGATTTTTTATTAAGCATCCGGAATATTAGGCTCTACCAGCTTAGTCAGTTTTTCTAAAGATTCCTGCCAGCCCAGGTAGCACATCTCAGCAGGGATCATTTCCGGAATACCTTCCTGTAATACTTTCAAATCGGTACCCACCATTGTTTTTTCCAACCAGATGGAAGTAGTCATCACGCCCGGTAAATTAGGATCGTCGAACTTATCTGTATATTTTAAAAATGCATTTGGTTTAACCTCCAGGTATTCGCCGCCAAAAGAGTGGCCGTTACCAGTAGTGAAATTATGAAACGACATTTTAAAACTGCCACCTTCCTTTACGTCCATATGGTGTACAGTACAAAGAAAACCGTATGGAGGTAACCACGATGCAATGGCTAATGCTTCGGTAAAGGCTTTGTAAACTTTTTCAGGCGATGCTTTAATCACCCTGTGTAATGAAACTTTATTGGTTGACATAACATTAATTTTTTTGTTTTCTACTCATCTGGCTTTTCGTTTCGCCCGTTTTTGTAATGGTTGCTGCTCCACCGCCCATGTTGCCGGGGCTATAACAAAGGTGGGAGGAAAAACTGGTTTTAAGCGTGGTAGTATGCGACAATTTTATGGGTAATTTAAGACCGGTTTTATTGTTGTATCCTAAATAGAATTGTCATCCTGAAGGATAATTTATTTTTTGCCTTACAGCGCAGTCTTGCCTCGGCTCGCCACCGCCGAAGGGCTCTTTCTTTTTGGCATCAAAAAGAAACAAAAAATGCCGGCTGAAAATTTTTCTTTTGAAGCCAGTGAGCAGGCTGGGGCAGTGGAGACCGAAAAATTTGTTAGGCCGGATTTAAGTAGAACGGAGATTTAGTACTGAGGCCCTGCTGGGCTGAAATACTTTATCAGGGATTGTAAAGACTTAAGCTAATGTGACAAACACAAAAAAAGTAAGCCATATGATATAGCCTCTTTCTACTTCAATAGCCTCGCATTAGTCGCCCATGTAAAAAATCAAACTGCCACCATTAATCAGTTGCTGATGGGTAATTTTATTTTTACGCAACTGCTTGCCGTTTAACGTAATCCGGCTAATGTAATTGGCATTTTTAGTCTTTTTTTGTGTTTTAATCAGCAATGTTTTACCGTTTTTGAAAGTTATGCTGCTTTGGTTAAACAACGGACTGGTCATCTGGTAAACGCCTGAAACCGGATCGACAGGGTAGAAGCCCAGTGCTGCAAATACATACCAGGCCGACATCTGGCCGGCATCATCATTGCCGCTCAAACCTCCTGGTCCATCGCTATATTCCTCTTCAAGAATACGCGTAACCTGTTGCTGTGTTTTGCGCGGCGATGCCGTGTAATTATATAAAAACGGAATCTGATGCCCGGGCTCATTGCCATGCCAGTATTCTTTTTTAGCAAATAAAGAATCTAACTCATTTTCGAGTTTTTTTGCTCCACCCATCAGTTTAAACAATCCGGGCATATCCTGCGGCACATAAAAAGTATATTGCCGCGGCGTACCTTCTGTAATGTAGGGCTCGCGGTGGTCGGCTTGGAAGGGGCTATACCAACTGCCGTTTTCAAATCTGCCCCTTACCATGCCCACAGCAGAGTCAAATACATTTTTATAGTTTAGCGCCCTTTTCATCAAAGCATCATAATCTGCCTTTTTGCCCAGGTTTTTGGCCACGGTGGCCAGTGCATAATCATCATAAGCATACTCTAGCGTACGGCTTACCTGCTCTTTGGTATGGAAAGCATTAACAACAGCATCCTCCATCGGAATATAGCCATATTTGAGGTAGCTGTTAATGGCGCGGCGGCCCTTGCCCTGAAGGTAAGTGGCCGAATCGGGCATTTGAAATGCATTTTGCCGCATCAGGCGGTAGGCTTCATTCACATCGAAACCGCGAATGCCCTTGTTATAGGCCGAGGCGAGAAAAGCAGTAGCATGATCGCCAATCATGGCTGCGGTATAACTGTTCCAACAGGGAAATATAGGTAACCAGCCCCCTTGCTGCCCCTTTAATACCAAAGCATTCGCAAAATCGCCAACCAGACCGGGGTTTAACAATTCCATTAAGGGCAATTGTGCACGATAAATATCCCACATGGAGAAATCATCGTAATAATTACCTTTTTGCATTACTTTTCTGGTATAATTGCCAGCAAATGCCGGATATCCACCGTCTACATCGTTAAATAAACGCGGATGTTGCTGCGCATGGTAAAGTGCGGTATAGAAAATCCGCTTATTTTTTTCAACCGGATCATTAATCTTAACCTGCCCAAGTGATTCTTCCCAAACCTGGCTTGTTTTGGCCACAACTGTTTCGAAACTGGCAGCATTAATTTCTTTTTCGAGGTTAAGCTTTGCTGCGGCTATACTGGTAAAAGAAGTTCCGGCGTAAATGCTGATGGTTTCGCCTTTTTGTATTTTAAAACCGAGGTAGGCACCCAGGTCTTTCTGGTTTTCGATGTTTTGGTTTGCAGATACCCGGCCTTCGCTGAATACGCCACTGATGGAGAAATTCTTTTTAATGCGGATAAAGAAATAGCCACTGAAACCAGCAGGCTGGCCCCAGCCCTGATAAATGCGATGAACGGGGTTGTATCCTGAAATTTCACCTTTCTGTCGGTCAATTTTAATATAGCCTTTAGCCTGATCGCTGTTTGGGGTAATTAAAAGGTAAACACTATCTGCTTTTTGCGCGGTAATTTTAATCAGGCCACAACGCAGCGTTGCGGTGGCTTCAGTTAGCAGGTTGTATTCGGGTAAATTGGTTTTGTAATAAGCGGGAGTAGCGATTTCGTCCTCATGGGTATAACTGGTAGCGTAATCGGTCGCACGGGTTTTAAGCTTACCCGAAATGGGCATAATGGTAAAACTGCCATAATCCTGTGTGCACGAACCGCTAATCCAATGGCTGGCCCTGATGCCGTAAAACTGCTTATTGTTGTAATAATAGGGGGCAAGGCATTTTTTTTCCGAAAGCTGTGTTTGAGGAGTCCATTGCGTCATGCTAAAAGGAGGGGCAACGGCAGGAATGGTATTGGCCAGCTGTTCACTTTTAGCTTCTACATGCTGACTGGCCAGTGTGGTACTGGCCGAGGTACCTGAAAAGGGTTGTACATAGCGGATCAGCGATTGCTGGGCAAATACCGAGCTGCTGCTAATTATCAAAAGAGATAAGCAGGTATAAAAAAGTACTGATTTAAGATTATGGCGCAACTGGAAAAATGACTTCAGGATTTTCATAACGGTAAAGATAAATTATGGCAGCGTTTTTACCGCCTCTTTTATATTGGCCGGTTGTTGGGTGTTTTTAATAGCTGTATGATCTGTTTTTTTCAAAATGATGGTATGGGGATTTTCAGATTGCGCTATTTCAAGCCCGTCTATGTTGAGGGTACTCACCTCATGAAAAACAAAAGCAGGTCTGAAGTCGGCTTCTTTGTAATTGAGTTTTATGTTTTTAAATGAAATACCCTTTACATGTCGTACGTAAAAACCCCAGGCTGGCAATTCCCCAAACATACTAAACTCGGGATAACCTGCTTCGTTTTCGGTTACCTGATCCAGCTGCTCTAGCGGAATGTGGGCGATAGATTTGGACGCACCGCCACCGTATGTAATTTCAATATTTTCGAGGTTTACATTTTCAATAAAATGGCCGGGTATGCCGGCAATAACCGCTGGTAATAAATTATGCGGGCCTGTTTTAGGAAGTGGTCCTTCAAAGGGGTAGCCGGCATCTGGTTTGGCATTTGGAATATCAGCTTTCAGATTCGCAATACGGATGTTCTTTACTGAGCTGTATTGAGCATCTTTATTGCGGTGACCGAGGCGGATAAAAACCGCGTTGCCCGTATACTTTGCTGTAACCCCTTCAATATCTACATCCTCAATAAAGCCCCCGTCTACAGCTTCGAGGGCAATAGCAGAGCGATAAGTATTGTAAACAGTTATATTTCTCACTTTAATGTTCCTGAAGCCTCCGTAAGAACCTGTACCAATCTTAAACCCACTGGCACTCGAACGGATGGTACAATTGGCTACGCTAATATTTTCACAAATACCTGGCCGCCCTTCCGATTTCAGGCAAATGCCATCATCAGCAGCATCGATATTGCAATTGGTAATGCTAACATTTTTGCTGTTTACCAGGTCTATACCATCGTTGTTCCAGTATTCGGTACTTTCTACGGTTACACTATCAATAATTATTTTATTGCATCCGGCAAAGTCCTGTACCCAGCCTGCGCTGTTTTTAATGGTAAGGTTTTTTACCTTAATTTCTTCGCAATCAGTAAAGGCAATTAAACGCGGTCGGTTATATTCTGACGGACGTTTAACCATCCAGGTTTCATCCTGTAAAGTGCCATCGTGCAGCAACTGTAATAAACTTTTAACGATTTCGCGGCCTCTGCCATTAATAGTGCCTTTGCCGTTTAGGGCAATATTATGCTGACCATTAGCCAAAATGAGCGCGGTTGCAGCGGCTTTGCCATAATCAAGCCGGTTGATACTGCCCAGCAATTCGGCACCTTCGTTCAGGTAAAGTTCAACACCCGATTTTAATTCAACCGGGCCGGTAACAAACTGCCCGGATGGAACAATTACACGTCCGCCTGATTTGCCGGCGGCATTAATTGTGGTTTGAATGGCTGTGGTATTTAAATGCTCCAATCCGGGTTTTGCGCCAAAATCAACAATGTTGAATGTTTTGGTTTGTGCATTAACCGCAAGGCCATAAAATAAACATATCAGGAATAAGGTCAGGATTCTCATGAAATTTAAATTAGGTTTACTGATGTGTTATACCCATGGTTTTACGGTATTTCTGATACATTTCAAGCGCAACATTCACCGGGTTTCCAATAGTTTTAGTCGGGTATTCTTTATGCTGGTTAACCCATTTCCATTCCCAATTGCTTACTTCTTCTTTAAAAAGACTGGCGTTAAAATCGCTTTGCTGGTTTAACGATTGCCGGGCACGGGTAAAGAAAAGCTGCCACCTGGGTTTATAAAAATCGCTTAACAAGCCACTCCATTGCCTGCAGGCATACTCATTTAAAGGGCTTTTGGCATCGCCCCAGAGGGTGATTAGGTCTTTGGCATTCATTTCATAAAGTGCTTTTTCGGCCGGAGTTTCTCCCCACTGCCTGGCTGCGCTAACCCATGGACCCAGCATAAAATCTTTTCGGGTAGCCAAAAGGCGGTCCATATCATCAATAAGCTGTATAAACTTGCCGCTTTCGGTATTAAAAGCAGCGAGGTCTTTTTTGCGGTAAGCCGCTACAATTTTTCTTTGTACAGGTAAAGCGTAATTAGCCATTACCTGCCGGGTTACATCAACCAGGTCGTATTGAAACCCATCGCTGTTTTTGCACAGCGGAGCTGCTTTTACCAACTCATCCCAGCCTGGCAGCAGATCTTTTTCGCGATAGTTTAAGGTAGTTTTTGCCCAGCGGGTTAGCGAATCGAAAGTAGGACGGGCCTGGATAATCGATTCGGCACCATCCCTGATGTATTTGTCGGCAGGTACATTATAAACGGTTTTTCGTAATATTTCCCAGCCTTTCAGCGCATTTGCATTGCTTTTTCCGTAGCGGTTGCGCACAAATTTGAGCAGCCAGCTATTCAGGTCAATAGGTTTGGTCTGCCAGGTATTATCCATCATCAGTTCGTAGAGTACGGGATTTTGTTCTATGCCTTCCATACTCAGACCTATGCCTTTCATTTTGCCGCTTTGCGGATTGTTAAGGGCCTCGGCTGGTGCGGTAGCCACCACATCCATCCTGCCGAACAGGTTGGTATTTCCTCCAAAATTGTGAAGCATATTCCAGATCCAGGGCTTGCCGTAAAAGCCTTGCGTCCGCTTCCAAACCGGTTCAATTTCGGTAGCCAGATCGAGCAAAATCATCTTGTCGTTGGGTACTGCATTGAGTAAGGCTTCGGTTTGGGCTTCTTTCCAGAATTTGCGGTCGCTGTAAAAAAGCCAACCCTGCATTACCCAAATGGCTTTCGGGTCGGCGGCCGACATACCATCGTATATCCGGGCGCTGAGATTGCCCAAATAGGCCGGATCGGCAGAAGGTGGTTCATTCTCATTAAAGGTATCGGCTGAGTAAAGGTGATCGGTACCCAAGAGTTCGGTTTGCTTTTGCAGAAATTGTTTTCCAATCTGCGCAAACATAGGATCTTCCGAATCGAGAATATAGGTATCTGCAAAGCCATTGGTCCAGTTGGTGGCTTTGAGCTTTGCCTGGGGGAATTTATTTTTAAAGGCTGCAGGTACATGGCCGGTAAAGGCCGGCAATACGGGTTTCATGCCCAGTGCGCGTTGGCGGGCTAAAATTTTCTTTTGCAGTTCGAAGTGGCTTTTCATCCAGGCAAGCGGGAGCGGACCTCCCCAACCATCGATGTTACCCATCCAAAACCACGAAAAATAGGCTGGCCCGGTAAAGAAACCTTTAAGATCTTCGTCAGAAAAGCCCATATCTTTATAAACAAGATACCAGGTATATTCCTCGCCGGTAATGGCAAGGGGCAGGTTAATGCCATGCAACGCCATCCAGTCAATTTCCTTTTCCCAGCGCGGCCAATCCCACCAGCTCATGCTGTAATTAAAGGTGCAGTAGTTTAAATAGTAACGGTAATCGTAGGGTGTTTCTTTCCTTATTTTCTTTTTTACTGCAGGAAGGGTAGCTGGCAGTTTTAAGTTGGTGCCATTCCAGGTAACCTGACAATGCGCATATTCGGTTAAATAGTAATAAAAAGCCGAAGCCAGGGCAACGCCGCTGCTGGCGCTCAGTACGATCTTATTGTTTCTGCTCTCAATTTCAAAAACATCTTTACCGTTTAAGCTAGGAATACTTTGGGTAACAAATGCCTGGTGCCTGGTGGGTAAAATGCGCGCAATAAGCTGGTTGGAGGCGCCCAGATAAGGTTGAGACCACAGGTTAGTCGTCAGCAGCATAAACACTACGGCCGGGAACAGTATTTTTATTTTCATATCAAATTTTTAGGAACCACTTTTTATCGAAGAGGAACTTTAAGCCAAACAATTGTATGATGAGTACGCCAGTCCATAAACCGGCCTGTTGCCATGCAGTTGGTATGGCATTAATAATTCCGCCAAAAAGGAAGGATGAAGTGGATTCGAAATTAAACAGGCCATGTGCACAAACATAAATTAAAATCGAATTGGTACCTATCCATACCATGGGCATACACCATTTTTGGTAATTGCGCACATCAATCAGGTAATAGAAAAGGGCAAACAGTAAAATGCTCCAACCGCCTGCAAAGAGTACGAAAGTGCTGGTCCACATGGTTTTGTTGATTGGGAAAAAGAAACTTCCGGCTACTGCGATTAACAGCAGTACAATTCCAGAAAGGATCAGATACCCTACTTTTTTTGCAGGATTGGGGCATAACGCTTTATCCTGCATAAATTTTCCGGTAAATATGCCCAGCATGGCCGAACAAATAGCTGGAAGGGTACTCAGCAGGCCTTCGGGATCGTAAACCGTGCGGTGTAGTTTTCCGGGAAGCAATAAGCGATCCAGATAGGCCGAAAGATTGCCTTCAGGTGTAAATATTCCGCTGCCAAAACCGGGAACGGGTACGTATTTCATCAACAGGAAATATCCGGCCAGAATAGACACAAACCAGATAATTTGTTTTTTAAGCGAGGTGTTGAGGTAAATTAAGGCAGCGAAAAAAGTGGCAAGGCCAATTCGGCCCAGTACACTGGCAAAACGGATATGCTCATAGCCTTTCAATTGCAGCATGCCATTAACCACTGCACCTAGTAAAATTAAAATCAGTGTTCTTCTAATCAGCGCGTAATAAATTTTACCTGTCGAAGCATTTCCGGTTTCTTTTTCGGTAAAATACTTTTGATAGGAAAAGGGCATTGATACCCCTGAAATGAAGATAAATAGTGGGAAAATGAGGTCGTAAAAGGTAAAGCCATTCCAGGGCGAATGATGGAGCTGGTTGCTGATGCCTACCAGTATCCTTTCGATCAGGGAAAGGTTTGGGTTGGTGGCAATGGTCCAGTTGTGCGGATCCTGTATCAATGCATGATCTTCCTTAATGCCATTGGCCAGCCCATGAAAAATACCTTCGCCGCTTACAATCCAGAACATATCAAAGCCACGTAAGGCATCAAGCGAAAGCAACCGTTTAGGTTTATCTGCTGGTTTTGCTGTAACAGGAGGCATGGTACTGCTTGGTTGATCCATTATTGAGGTGATGTTTTATTTTGGATGGTTTAATCAGACTTGTACAAATAGGATGAGCTTTATGTACACGTAAGATACGGATATTGTGCCACCCGGATGCTAATTAAGCAAATCCCCCCTCCAAAGTGGAGAGGGGAATAAAATTTTAATAACTTTTAAGCTAATGGTCAGTTTTAATAACCTGTGTTTTGTACCAATGTATTGTTGGTCGCCATTGCTGTACTTGGAATCGGGAATATACGGCGATAGGTATCGGTATTGGTTTTCGATAAACCATAAGCGTTTTCGAATTTCCCAAATCTGATCATATCGTTACGGTGCCAGGTTTCCCAGGCAAACTCTTTCGAACGTTCGTTATACAAAACATCTAAAGTGAGTGCAGTAAGCGGGGCAGATGTGGTGCGGTTACTTCTTACACTATTAACCAAACCTAGGGCAGTTGCGCCAAGGGTTGGTGTGCCGCCTCTGAATATGGCTTCGGCTTTCATTAATATAATATCCGAGTAACGGAACAAAGGCATATCGTTGTTTTGGTTGCGGTTGGTTGGATTGGTGTAATCGGCTAAAAATTTAATGTTGCGGTAACCGGTATTCCAGGCAATTTCATCTTTTCCTAAATCGTAGGAATTGGCGCCTAAACGCGAGCTGCTTAAAGGCGTTAAATTTAGCTGATAAACATAGGTTGCAGCCGGCGAACCACCTGTGTAAAACTGATCGTAGCCTAAATTGGTGGTGCTCACCATAATCGGGCTGCCATCCTGCCAGTATTGCGGGCCGGTAAGCCATTGTTTGTTTCTAATGTCGTTAGCATCGTTAAAATTGGCATAAAACTCAGTTGTGGTCATTCTTGGTCCGCTGGGCTTATTGTTGGCGAGGCCACTACCGCTGCTTTGGTTCATTACCGGGTTAGTAAACGAGCCTGGGGTTGAGCCCGAATACAGATAGCGGATGCCCAGGTTACGGTTCAGGTCGTAGCGGGCTAAAAACATATTACCCGAAGTAGTGGCAGCATCAAAAGGAATGGCAAAAATAAACTCTTTTTGCGAGGGCCCGTTGGTGGGGTAAAACATCTGCAGGTAGGTAGACATGGGTTCTATGGCATATAAACCCGAGCTGATCATTTGGTCGCAGGCCGCTATACAATCATCGTAACGCGCTGTGCCAGTGTAAACCGCTGCATTCAGGTACATTTTGGCCAGAATAGAATAAGCGAGGTATTTGGTAGGTAAACCATAAGTTGCCACACCGGTAGTTGATTTGAGGTAAGGTATAGCTGCTTTTAATTCACTTTCTACATAGGTAAAAACCTGTGCCCTTGGCGAGTTTGTTTTCAATTGGGTAGCACCATAAAGGGTATCTAAAGGTACATTGCCATATAAATCCATCATCATAAAATAAGCCATGGCCCGCATCGTTTTCAACTCTGCAAGGTTGGTGCTTTTTGCCGGACCAGTAGGCGCCGATTGGTTGATAATAGAAATGGTTTGGTTGGCGGTACCAATTATGTTGGTCAGATAAGACCATCCTGCAGCCACCCAGGCGTTATCTTTGGTCCAGGTGTGGCGGTGCAATTCCAGGTATTTGTTGCCGTCAATCCAATCAGAAGCAAAGATGGGCAATACCGACTCATCGGTAGAGCAGCTTTGTAAAAAGAAATAGGTTGTGGCATAATCGCTTCTTAAATTGATATATACCGGACCTGATGCCGAAGTTAACTGTGCTGCAGTTTGCGGATAAGACTCAGGGGTAAGCTCAGATGTAATGGGTACCTCCAGTTTTTGGCAGGAGCTGAATATCAATGCCCCACTTAGTGCACACAATATTCCAAATAATATCTTTTTCATGTTTTTAAAATTTATTCGTTTTAAAATGATGCGTTAAGGCCTAGTAAAAAAGTACGGGTTCTAGGGTAGAAGTTATTGTAATCTACACCCGGAGCAACACCGCCCTGGTTAATTTCCGGATCGATACCCTTGTAACCGGTAATGGTAAACAAGTTGTTGGTTGATACATAAACCCTGATGTTGTTTACACTCTTAATAGGGTTGCGGAAATTATAACCCAGGGTTGCATTATCCAGCCGTACGTAAGAGCCGTTTTCAATGTAACGGTCAGAGTAAAATGAGTTTCTGGTATCCGTTATTTTATCGTCGGCTGCGCTGTTTAAGATGTTATTTACCGTAGCGCCTGCTGTATAAGATAAATCGGCCCTTGTTGCGTTAAAGATTTTGTTGCCGAAAGTACCCCTAATAAATACATTCAACTCCAGGTCTTTGTATTTAAAGGTATTGCTCCAGCCCATTAACACTTTGGGTTGTGCACTGCCCAGGTAAAAGTAATCGGTACCAATACTTGGTGTAGTGGTGGTAGAACCATCGCGTTTATAAAACAACGAGTTTCCGCTGGCATCTTTACCTGCATATTTTAGCGAGAAGAACTGCCCAAGCGGGTAGCCTACTTTTAAGATTTGTAAAGTGGCATTGGTTTGTCCGGGGCCCTCAGGATCGGAATAACGGACAGAGTCGCCGCTTGAGTATGGGCCTTTTAAACTGGTAATTTTGTTTTTGTTGTAAGCGGCATTAATGGTGCTCGACCAGCTAAAATTTTTGCCCGTTACCGGCGATGCACTTAAACTTACCTCAATACCTTTGTTGTTAATGCTACCACCGTTTGCCCATATTGCTCCACCCGGAACAAGGGATGCTGAAACATTGTATTTGAAAAGCATATCGGTGGTATTTTTATCGTAAACATCTACACTACCGGTAATTTTGTTGTTCAGGAAGCCAAAATCAACACCAATGTTTTTGGTTGCTGTTCTTTCCCATTTCAAATCAGGGTTTGAACCTTGTATCGGTGCATAAGCCGCTGCCTGTACACCATTGTTGTAATAGGTACCGCTTATGCCATAAATTAACTGACCGGTATA
Source organism: Pedobacter kyungheensis (assembly GCF_000812965.1). Taxonomy (GTDB): domain Bacteria; phylum Bacteroidota; class Bacteroidia; order Sphingobacteriales; family Sphingobacteriaceae; genus Pedobacter; species Pedobacter kyungheensis. The sequence continues at coordinate 97,930 of NZ_JSYN01000008.1, read as the reverse complement.
GGCCCCAATACCCGAAGAGTTACCGGTAACTCCATAACTGGCACGGATTTTTAAATCGCTGATAACCGATTGACTTTTCATAAATTCCTCTTCGCTTACCCTCCAGGCCAATCCAATTGAAGGGAAATATCCCCATTGGTTGTTTTTACCAAATACCGAGCTACCATCACGTCTGATTGATCCCTGAAGCAAATATTTGTTTTTGTAATTGTAGTTTAACCTGAAAAAGTCTGATATCATCAATATCCGGCCGTAGGTAAGGTCGTTACCTAAATTAATGCGGTACGAAGAAATAGCATAAGGATTTCCTAACGATAGGTTAGAAAAACCGATGTAATCACTTGGGAAATTGGTGCTTGAGGTCTGGAAGCCATCTCCATAAACATTATCCTGGTAGGTATAACCCAATACAGCATTAATGCTATGATCGCCAATTTTCTTATCCCAGGTTAAAAATGTTTCGAGGGTTTTGGTCGTGTTTTCGTAGTTGCTGCGCAAAGCCGAACCATTGGTGCCAAATAAACCACCAATTAAAGTGTGGGCAATGCCAATACCCGGATCGGGATTGTTGTAAAAGTTCGATGTTGGGTATTTACCAAAATAGCTGCTGTAAAACTCGCCGTGGTTGGCAGTGGTTTTCTGGTAAGACAGGTTAAGGTTGTAGGTAAAACCAAAAGGTAATTTCACTTCGGTATTAAAACCGCCTAAAAGTACATTATATTTAGTTTCGTCCTGCGCATTGTCTGAGATGGCAATCGGGTTAAAATAGCCTGAGTTGTTCAGGTTTTCGAAATAGCTGCCATCGGCATTGTAAATCGGCGAAATGGGCAAACGTTTAGCAGCCTGTAGCAAAACAATGTTTTGTAAAGGCTCGTTTATTGATTTGCTGCTCGAGTTAGAAAGGTTCAGGCTAAACTTTACTTTATCGTTAAAGGCATATTGATCGACATTTAAACGGCCGATAATGCGGTTAAGTGAACTTTTAGATAAAATACCCTCCTTGTCAAAATAGTTAAGACTGGCGCTGTAATTACTGTGATCGGAACCACCGCTAAAAGAAAGGTTATGGTTTTGCGAAAACGCAGTAGAACGCTCAATCGATTTCATCCAGTCGGTATTGGCACCCAGATCGTCGTTTGGCGAGAAAGCTACTTTGTTGGCGGTAACGTAGGCCCTTAACTGATCGGCATTCATCAAATCGAGCTGACTGCTTATTTTTTCTGCAGCAGCATAACCGCTGTAAGCCAGCTGTGGTGCTCCTTTTTTACCGCGTTTGGTGGTAACCATAATTACGCCACTGGCTGCGCGGTTACCATAAATGGCTGTTGCTGCGGCATCTTTTAATACATCGATTGATGCAATATCTGATGGTGCTATGGCCGCAATATCTGCTCCGGGAATCCCATCAATTACATAATATGGTGCTCCCGGGCTATTTACTGTCGATGCACCGCGCAAAATCACCGCTGCAGGTTTATTCGGGTCGCCACTGGCACTGATATTCATACCCGCTACCTTACCTTGTAGTAACTGGCCAACATCGGCTATGGCACCTTTGTTTAATTCTTCGGGTTTTACTGAAGTAATGGCACTCGATAGTGTTTTTCGGGTACTTTTACCATAACCTACCACCACTACATCGGTAAGCGATGCGGTAGCCTCGTTTATAGTTACATTGTAGTTAGAGCCTGCACCAATAGTGAGTTCTTTAGGCTCGTAACCCATAAAGGTGAAAACTAATTTGTCGCCCGTTTTAGCGGTTATACTAAATGCGCCCTTGTCGCCGGTAACAGTTACCTTGTTGGTCCCTTTTACCGAAACAGAGGCCCCAATTATAGGCATATTGGCGTTATCCAATAAATTACCGGTAATTTTTCGTTCAGTTTGCGCAAAGGCAACATTGAACGATTGGCTGATAAACAGAAAGAGCAAAATAATGCAGCCATAATTTAAGCTTTTGAATTTTGATTTCATGATTCGTGTAGCATTAGGTTCATAATTTGGTTTGTTAGTTTGGTATATTAATATTTGGTTTTTAAAACTTAATGCTGGCAGGTAGATATTTGGCCACAAGCGCCTCGTAATATGGCTTTAGCTCGGCCCAGCTTTTTTGGTTGGGGTTCTTCGAGTACAGGTCGTAGGGGTTAAAAAGCCTTACCCATTTAAACATTTCGTGGTCTTTCTTGCTCATTAAATGATCGTAAGCATTTTCACGGTGCTGCGCATAAAAAGAGTGGTACCTAAGCATGTACAAACCCGGTTCAGGGATGTAGGGCTTCATCATGTGGTACACATATTCATCGTGGCCCCACGACATGTGTACGTTATCCAAGCCGCAGTTTTGGCTATATACACCCAGTTTGGTTTGGTAGGTAGGGTTGTTAATATCAGGATTGAGCTGAAAGAACTCGGGGTACACAATTTTGTCAGAATAGGCACAACCTACCGGAAAAGTATCGCCCACTACAGCCCACTGTGGCTCACCGTACAGACAAAGTACTTTGCCCATATCATGTATCAGGCCAACCAGCACCATCCAATCGGGGTGACCATCGTTGCGGATGGCTTCTGATGTTTGTAAAAGATGCTGCATCTGGTCCAGGTCTGTATCCGGGTCAGAGTCATCAACCAGTTTATTCAGGAAATCAAAGGCACTCCAAATAGGCATTTCTTCCTTGTCAAATTTCAGGTATTCAGCCTTTTTCTGCTGCACAAAATCATAGGTCTGGTAAGTGTGGTTTAATTTGTAAAATTCCTTTACGCCATCTTTCTCCGTTTCTTCGTAGTTTCTGAATTGCTCTTCTTTTTTATCCGCGTTAATGGTTGTTGGATCGGGGTAGCGGATTAAGATATCCTCTTCCCATTGGTCGAGATTTTTCAATGGATTTTGATTGTCCTTCGAAAGTGTGTTTTCGTTACTCATAAGACTAGAAATGATTTGGTTAAAAAATATGCTTTGGTTGTATAAAGTTGAGTTTTTGAAAATTTAAACTTTTATGTTTGGCCAATTTTATTTACTTAAACGATTACGTAAATTTTTACTCTTTGTTTGTTATTAGTTGATATACAGTATTTTAGCTTGATTTTGTTCTGATGGAGCTGAAGTGTACATCTGCTGAAATAGAAATGTTAAATAACCGTTATTGTTACGATTATTTTGTATTTTCGTATAAACGGATCGGATTTGTTGCAGGCAGCAACCAGCCCGTTATTGATAACCAAATAGTTTACCCTGTAAAAGAAATGCAGCAAATTTAACCCAATGCATTTTAAGTTTTTCTGTTTTTGACCAGGCCTCAAAACATGCATGGCAGTTGAGTGGCTGGTGCTGCAAAAAACAGGGCGATAAGCGGTGTGGTTATCGGTAAACCAAACAAGAACTAACAATACTTAAGGAGATTTAAAGATGTCGGGAGAGGTGAATATCAAAAGGCTTGCGCAGGAGTTGAATATTTCTATAGCCACAGTTTCGAAAGCGCTTAACGATAGCTATGAAATTAGCTTAAAAACAAAAAACCGGGTGTGGACACTGGCCAAAGAACTGAACTACACCCCAAACCCGGCGGCGAGTAACCTCAGAAGCAATAAAACCAAAACCATTGCGGTGATTATTCCCTGTGTGGCCAATAACTTTTTTTCGCTGGCCATTAAAGGAATCGAAGAAATTGCCCGGCAATACGGTTACCATGTACTTATTTACCAAACGCACGAAGATACCGAAATGGAAATGTCGTTTACCAACAGCCTGCTCAACGGCCGTGTGGATGGGATTTTAACATCCGTATCCAGTAACGAATACAATAATGAGTATTACAAGAACCTGGTTAACAAAATTCCCATGGTATTTTTCGACCGGGTTTACGAAGAGCTCGATACTTTTAAAGTAACTACCGATGATTACCAGATTTCGTACACCGCTACCGAACACCTGATTGAACAGGGCTGTACTAAAATTGCCTATTTGTATGGGCTCGAAAAGCTGCCTGCGGGCAGGGCCAGGTTTTTGGGCTACTGCGATGCGCTGCAGGCACATGGTTTGTTAGCGGCCGAAGACCTGGTAGTGCATTACAGCGAAGATGAAGCAAATAACCTGCAAAATATCAAAACCCTTTTTCAGCAGCAGGCACCCGATGCGCTTTTCTCATCGATAGAAGAATTTATTATACCGGCTTACTCAGCCTGTCAGGAATTACAGTTGCAGATCCCAAAGGATGTTAAAATCCTGAGTTTTTGCAACATGAGTTCGGCCAAACTGCTTAACCCTTCGTTAACCACCATTACACAACCCGCATTCGAAATCGGGAACGAGGCGGCCAAATGCCTGTTTAAGGTTTTAAATAAAAGGGGAATTGGCGATGATAAAGATATTGTATTGCAATCAACATTGATTAAAAGAGCTTCTACAGGTGGGTAATTAGGGTATGTTTTGAGGGCTGTAATCCGAAAACGTTTACGTAATTAAATAAAAGCAACAGGCCTTTAACGTTGGGAATTTTTTCTGAATTTTAAAAAAACCAAATATAATCATCCCTTTATGAACCACCTTTCTGTGCTCGATTGTACCGTATTTTTCATCTACTTTATTATTGTATCGGCCTATGGCTACTGGGTTTACCGCAGTAAAAAGCAAAAGCAAACCGATACCAAAGATTATTTTCTAGCAGAGGGTTCACTTACCTGGTGGGCAATTGGCGCATCGATAATTGCGTCAAATATTTCGGCCGAACACTTTATTGGCATGTCAGGTTCGGGCTTTGCCATGGGGCTGGCCATTGCCAGTTACGAATGGATGGCTGCAGCCACACTGATTATTGTTGCGGTGTATTTTCTGCCCATTTATCTGAAAAACAAGATCTATACTATGCCGCAGTTTCTCTCAACGCGTTATAACAATACGGTAAGCACTTTAATGGCTGTTTTTTGGTTGCTCGTGTATGTGTTTGTGAATTTAACTTCTATTTTCTTTCTGGGGGCCATTGCCATCGAAACCATTACCGGCATTCCTTTTAATACTTGCATTGTATTTCTGGCTATTTTTTCGGCCATTATTACCCTTGGGGGGATGAAAGTAATCGGTTATACCGATGTAATTCAGGTGTGTGTGCTGGTGATTGGCGGATTGATTACCTGTTACATGGCTTTAAAACTGGTAGCCGAGAAACTCGATACGCACACCGTGCTGGGGGCGCTGCCACTTTTAAAAACCGAAGCATCCGATCACTTTCACATGATTTTTTCTAAAGGGGATAAATTTTACAATGAGCTGCCGGGCATTGCGGTGCTGGTTGGTGGCCTTTGGATTAATAATTTAAACTACTGGGGTTGCAACCAATACATTGTACAGCGGGCCTTGGGTGCCGATTTAAAAACAGGAAGGAGCGGTTTAATTTTTGCCGCTTTTCTAAAATTACTCATTCCGGTAATTGTGGTTATTCCGGGTATTGCAGCTTTTGTATTGTATCAGCGCGGCTATTTTCAAGCCGAAATGCTTGATGCAGCTGGCGTGGTTAAACCCGATCATGCTTACCCGGTACTGATGAATTTATTGCCTGCAGGCATTAAAGGATTGGCTTTTGCAGCCTTAACTGCCGCTATTGTGGCTTCACTGGCCGGAAAATCGAATAGTATTGCCACCATATTCACGCTCGATATTTATAAAAAATACATCAAACCCGAAGCATCCGAACGCAGATTGGTTGCCGTAGGACGCTGGTCGGTGGTAGTGGCTTCGCTTATTGCCATTGTGGTGGCACCTACCTTAAGGAGTTTCGATCAGGTTTACCAGTTTATACAAGAGTATGTAGGTTTTATTTCACCGGGAATATTTGCCATTTTTCTGCTGGGCTTTTTCTGGAAAAGAACCACCTCACGCGCCGCGCTTGCTGCTGCCCTGGTAACCATCCCTTTGTCCATTTTGTTTAAGTTCCTGCCAACCCTGAGCAATGGCTCAATTGCTAACATCCCATTCCTTAACCGGATGTCGTGGGTTTTTGGTATCGTTATTTTACTGATGGTGGTGATTACCTTAACTGATCCGAAGAGTAAGGATAACAAGCAGGGGCTCGAGGTAGACCGTTCTATGTTTAAGGTTACCCCGGCATTTGCTGTATGTTCGGTTATTATCTGTGGTATTCTGGCAGCGCTTTACATTGTGTTCTGGTAAGCTGTTTTATTAATCAAAGTCAATTCAACAATAATGAAAATTAAAGTATTCATTGTGCTTGCCCTGCTGTTTTCCGTAAGGGTAGTTGCACAGCAACAGTATAACATTATAAAATTCGGAGCCATTGGCGATGGGAAAACCAACGATGCAGTGGCTATTCAGAAGGCCATTAATGCCTGCAGTGCTGCTGGCGGCGGCCAGGTGATCGTACCTTCAGGCCATGTGTTTTTAAGCGGACCCTTTGATTTAAAATCTTTTGTTGAACTGAGGGTAGAAGGAGGTGCTAAAATTCTAGCTAGTCCAGATGAGAGCCTGTACACCAAAAGTGCCTTCCGCGAAAATAAGGGTGAGGGTACCATTTGGATTGGCGGCGAAAAGCTGGAGCAGGTGAGTGTTACCGGCACGGGGGTAATTGATGGAAATTGCATTTCTTTTATGGGCGAAGAACTGAGCGATTCTTATGTATTGAAACCTTTTAATATTGTAGATCCGCGTCCGCACCTGCTTACTTTAATCGATTGTAAAAAACTAAATATAGATGGGGTAACTTTTCAGAATTCGGCTTATTGGACAGTTCATTTGGTGGGCTGCAACGATGTTTCCATTTCGAACATTACCTTGTTAAACAGCATCAAAATACGAAATAGCGATGGTATTGATTTGGATCACAGTAAAAATGTACGGATCAATAACTGTTATATCGAATCGGGCGATGATTGCATTTGCCTTAAAAACCGCCGCGAATATGAAGAATATGGTGCCTGCGAAAATATTGTGATTAGCAATTGCACCATGACTTCGAGTTCCTGTGCCATTAAAATCGGGTCAGAAAATATGGATCGCATTAGCCATGTGCTCATCAACAACTGCAATATCCGCAACAGTAACCGAGGCCTGGGCATTCAGAACCGTGATGAAGGAACAGTAAGCGATGTTATTTTTTCGAATTGTCTGGTCGAATCGAAGTTGTTTTCCGATGTTTGGTGGGGCAAAGCCGAGCCCATTTACATTACAGCCTATCCACGTGCTACTGCCAATAACAAAGATGCTGGCTGGCGTTTGCCCAAAGGCCAAACCAAAGGCAAGGTAGGAGCGGTTAGCAATATTTATTTCAGTAATATCCGTTGTACGGGCGAAAGTGGCGTGTACGTTAGCGGCGAAAGCAAGGATAAGATTTCCAATATTTACTTCGATCAGGTAAGTGTACTCCTCAATAAAAGTACTAAAGAAACCGGTGGGGTATACGATCGCCGGCCAAGCAATGTAGAAGGCCTGGTAAAAAGCCCGATAGCGGGATTTTACTTCGAGAATACAGGATACATCAGTTTAATAAACAGTTCAGTAACCTGGGGAACACATAAACCTGTTTATGCGGGTAAAGCCCTCGAACAAAAGAATACAGCCGAAACCCGCGTGGTAAATTTCCATGAAAGTAAAATGGTTGAATAGTGCTGATTGTAAAGAAAAAGTGACGAAGTGGGAGCCGATTTACTTAAACGCTTTAGTAAGTATTTAATCGAATAACTTAAACGTTTACGCAAATAAATAGCCCGAATTTAGATTTAACAACCCAAATTTTTTAACAACTTAGCCCAACAGTAGTGCTGTTTAAAGCGTTTATACTGTGTATTTATTGGTTTGAGATGAAAAAAACTATAAACGTGTTGGTCGATTTATTTGGGCAGTCGATTATTGAACTGCCGGTTACCTACACCATTAGCACAGACGAAGCCAGACCCACCGAAGCGATGGTAATCTGCAAAATTACGCTGGCTGATGAGGATGTTCCCGGGTGGCTTTACGCCCGGAATTTCAGTTTCTTTTTCTCACAAACCGATAACGCCAATGGCTCAACACTCTCTATTTGCAGGGCTGCCGGAAAACAGAATGTTTACTATGAACAAATGCTCAACGTAGTTTCCGATTATATCTGGTTAAAGGAATTTTATCCGAAAAAGCAGGAAAACAAAGTGCTGTGCTAAAACCGGTCGCCTTCTGATTATCCAAATTGATTTATGACAACCCAATATAAAAAATTAGAACAAACCTGGCGTTGGTATGGCCCCAACGATCCGGTAAGCTTACAAGATGTAAAACAGGCTGGCGCAACAGGTGTGGTTTCGGCTTTGCACCATGTTCCGCATGGCGAAATATGGACAGTTGCCGATATCATGGAGCGCAAATCAATTATCGAAGCTGCAGGCTTAACCTGGTCGGTAGTAGAGAGTGTTCCGGTGCACGAGGCCATTAAAACCCGCAGGGCAGATGCCGGCCAATATATCGAAAACTATAAAACTTCGCTACAAAACCTGGCAAAGTGTGGCTTGAAAACCATCTGCTATAACTTTATGCCGGTGTTGGACTGGACGCGGACGCAGCTTGATCTTGAAATGGCAGACGGTTCGAAAGCACTCTATTTTAACTGGATAGATCTGGCCATTTTCGACCTGTATATCTTAAAAAGACCAAATGCCGAAGCTGATTATCCTGCTTCAGTTCTGACCCGTGCCAAAGAACGTTTTAATACACTCGATCAGCAAGCATTGGATGCACTGCGGGTGAATGTGTTGATGGGCATTCCGAACGAAAAGGAAATTGAACTCGAAACGCTTCAAAACAGTATTCAGGAATACCAGGCCATAGGTTTTGATGGTTTAAGGGCCAACCTGGTTTATTTTCTATCAGAAATTGCCGGTGTTTGTGAAGCAGAAGGTATTAAAATGACCATCCACCCCGACGATCCTCCTTATCCCATTTTGGGCTTGCCGCGAATTGCCAGCACGGCAGATGATTTTAAATTTATACTGCGCAGTGTAGATCAGCCTTTTAATGGGGTATGTTTTTGCACGGGCTCGCTGGGCGCAGGGGTAGACAACAATGTGCTCGAAATTTTTAATGTGGTAAAATCGCGTACCTACTTTGCACACCTGCGTAATGTTACTAAAGATAGCGACGGAAGTTTTTACGAAGCCGACCATTTAGGTGGCGATGTAAACATGTACGAAATCATGAAAGCATTGTCAGAAGAAAATGCATTGAGAGCTACTGCCATTCCTTTCAGACCCGACCACGGTCACCAGATGCTCGATGACCTGGGCAAACAAAGTAACCCGGGTTATTCTGCCATTGGCAGGTTGAGGGGCCTGGCAGAATTGCGTGGTTTGGAGTTGGGTGTAACCGGAAACTATTAACAAGCCAATCATTCATCAGCCATGCAGCAAAAGGTATCGATAAAAGACATTGCAAACCATGTTGGCACTTCCATTACGGCAGTATCTTTTGTAATTAATGGTAAGGCCAAAGAGAAATACATCAGCGATAAATTAGCTGCAAAAATACGCAAGGCTATTGATGAGCTGGGCTATCAGCCAAATTTGCTGGCGCGGAGCCTGAGAACCGGAAAGTCGAATATTATCGGCTTTCTGGTTGATGACATTTCAAAACCTTTTTTCTCGGGCCTGGCCAGGGCAATAGATGAAAAGGCTGCCGTTCATGGCTATAAGATTATCTTCAGCAGTACAGGAAACGACCGTGAAAGAACAACCGAAATCCTGAATATTTACCAGGAAAGACGGGTTGATGCTTATGTTGCCGCCCTTGCCGAAGGTTTAGAAAACGAAATTGGAGGCCTTATTGGTGGTGAAGCACCGGTTGTACTTTTTGACCGTTACCTGCCCGGGCTTGATGCCGATTATGTATTGACTGATAATTTTTGGTCGACCGCTGCCGCCACACAACACCTGCTTGATAATGGTTTCGAAAATATAGCTTTTATTACTATCGATACGCTGCAGCAGCAAATGCTAGATCGCCTGCGCGGATATACTGAAGTGATCGATCGGTCGGGGAAAAAGCAGGAAGTACTGAAAATCAAATACCAGGATTCGGAACATGCCACACAACTAATTAAAGCCTTTTTACAAAAAAACTCACATTTAGATGCCGTAATTTTTGCGGCCAACTACCTCACTATGGATGGGCTTAAATTATCGCGTACCGGCGATGAAGGGCTGCTTCAAAGCAAAGGGGTAATCTCTTTTGATGATTTTGAACTGCTTGAGTTTATCAGGCCATCCATTACGGCGGTAGAGCAACCCATCGAAGCTATAGCCGAAAATATTATTCAGCTCCTGCTTAAAAAACTAGCTGGTGGCGCTACAGCCAAAACGGCCAAACCCGTGGTAATTAATCTGCAGGCCAAATTAAATGTAAGGCAATCGAGCAAACCCCAAAATGCTCAATCTTAAGACATATCGCCCCGCTGCTTCCCCCATTAAATGATATTGCTATACTATTAAGCTAATTTGTCAAAAAAAAGATTTCTCAGCAGAGATCATTACCTTTAATTGTGAGGTAATGACCCAATTGTCGTTTAATCACGGTCATCTCAAATAATTTTTAACCAAATAGAAAGATTTAGCAGCTGCGTGTAGCTTTGGGGCTGGGTTGCTGAATAATGGGGAGCACTTGGTGTATCTCCGGTTTTGCAAAGCAAGATATTCAATGGAAAATCAACCATCAGGACGCCGTGCGTTCATTAAAAAGACTGGTTTACTGAGTATAGGCATCATGGTTGCCAGATTTCCGGTATGGGGGAGTAGTGTATTCGCTGCAGGCTATCCAAAACACAATATACCTGCAGAAAAAAATATAGATCCCAAATGGATCGCTACCCTGTACAAGCGGAGCACTGCCACCGCCTACAAGAAAAGCAAAAATGAACTACGCTATATCGGCATGCCCGTTGGCGGACTTCACGCCGGTACTGTATATGTTGGTGGCGACGGGCGTTTATGGCTATGGCAGATATACAATGAAACCTTCGAAGGTGCACAGGAAGGGATAGAACCCAAAATCGTAAACTGGAACGACGGTACTACGGTACGAAAAATAAGGCCCAGAGATGGATCGGCCTACATAGAACCTGCAATTGCCGATAATAAACGGATACTCGATCAGGGTTTTGCGCTAAAAACCACTGTTGCCGGTAAAACCATTATAAAAGAACTTAGTGCCGACCACTGGGATGAAGTCATATTTACCGGTTCCTATCCCCTTGCTGATATTGTGTACACCAGCAAGGATTTTCCCCTCGAAGTAAGATTGAAAGTATATTCGCCTTTTATCCCGCTTGATGCGGAGAAATCGGCGTTACCCGCTACCATACTCCGTGTTCAGGTGCTCAATAACAGTACTAAGGCACTTCCGGTTGATTTAATTGGCTGGATGGAAAATGGTGTAAATAAAGTGAGTGGCAAACCTGGCTCTGGGAGTAAAACCAATACCGTAAGTTTTGGCGCTGCATCGGTTGATATTGTTTCGGGTTTTACCACTACCGATGTCAACCTGAGCAATGCCAGTGATCATGGTAGCATGTGTTTTACCTATCATGGCAACGGAGGCAAAGCCAACCCCGCACTCGATCCCTGGCCGGTTGAAACTGTCGATTTTAATCAGTCGAAAGCCCAAACTGCAAAGGTTGATGGAGACGAAAAGCTCGTTGGAGGGATCAGCCTATCGCAGATGCTGGCACCGGGAAAAACCATGCAGGCAGATTATTCAATAAGCTGGCATTTTAACAACGTAAACCCGAAGCTTAAAAAACTGGTTAAAGATGCAGAACAAGGCTATCATTATGCCAGCCGGTTTAAGGATGCCAGGGCAGTATCGGATTTTATTAAAACTAATTTTAATGAGCTTACCAGCGGTACAGAACTTTGGAACAATACCTGGAATAGTTCTACCCTGCCACATTGGTTTTTAGAACGTACCTTTCTTAATATTGGCACTTTGGCTACAGCCAATACCTACCGTTTTGCCAGCGGCCGTTTTTGGAGTTGGGAGGGGGTGGGTGCCTGTGCCGGAACCTGTACACATGTTTGGCAATATGCCCATGCCATGGCCAGGATTTTCCCTTCACTCGAACGCGACCTGCGCGAAAGGGTAGACCTTGGCATTGGTTTCGTTAAAGATACCGGCGCCATTATTTTCAGGGGAGAGAACGAGACCAGGCCTGCTATCGACGGACAGGCGGGTACAATTTTACGTTTCTACCGCGAACACCAGATGAACCGCGATGATGCCTTTTTAAAAACAAACTGGGCAAAAATAAAACTCGCCGTACAGTTTATGCTGGCGCAGGATAAAAACGGCGACGGCATGACCGATACGCCCATGGAAAATACCCTGGATGCGGTGTGGGAGGGAGAAATTGCCTGGATAGTTGGTTTATGTATCGCGGCTGCAAGTGCTGCCCAGGCCATGGCTACCGAAGTTGGCGATACCGATTTTGCCGCGCTATGCAAAGCCTATGTAGAAAAGGGCCGCAATAATATGGAACGCGAACTGTTTAACGGCGAATACTTTATCCACCGGCCTGATGCTGTTCAGGGAAGAAAAAAACTGGGTTCTTACAATACCTGCCATATCGATCAGGTGTATGGGCAGAGCTGGGCCTTTCAGGTAGGGCTGCCGCGCGTGCTCGATGAAAAGAAGACCCGCAGTGCACTTCATGCGCTCTGGAAATATAACTTTACCATGGATGTTGGCCCCTATATTAAAACGCATATCGGTGGCCGGCCATATGCGTTGAGCGGAGAGGGTGGTATGGTAATGAATACCAATCCGCATAATGAAGAAGCGCCATTTGGCGAAGATGTAAGCTGGCAGCTTGGTTATTTTCATGAGTGTATGAGCGGATTTGAGCATCAGGTGGCTGCCCACATGATGGCTGAAGGCATGCATGAAGAAAGTCTGATCCTCACCAACAGGATTCATGACCGCTACCATGCTGCCAAACGAAACCCTTACAACGAGATTGAGTGCAGTGACCATTATGCCCGCGCCATGGCCAGTTACGGTACTTATCTCAGCGCTTGCGGTTTCAGTTACCATGGTCCCAAAGGGATAATTGGTTTTGGTCCTAAGTGGAACAAGGAAAATTTTGCTGCTGCCTTTACAGCTGCCGAAGGATGGGGGAGTTATAGACAGAAATTGCAGGGATCCGCTCAGGTACATCAGCTCCAGCTCAAATATGGTACATTAAGGTTAAATGAAATCCGGTTAGAAAAAATCGCAAAGCTCGATCCAAAGCGCGTTAAAGTTAACCTGATGGGGAAAATTATTAATGCGGTTATAGCTGGTAAGGGTGAGCAGTTCAATATCAGATTGGCTCAGGAAATAACCATTCAAAAAGGTCAGACACTCGAAATTTCAATTAGTTAAGAACAGTATGGATAAGTTCAAAAAAATAAAACAGTCAGGATTCATGGGCTTGCTGGTCTGTGCCATCTGGCTTGCCGCATGTACAGGTAAAACCGGCACAAATAAAAACGAACAAACAGCTGACTGGAAAACTGAATTTAGAAAGAAATTACCTCTCCTTGGCCATCGCAACTGGATTCTGGTGGTAGATAAGGCTTTTCCCTTGCAGCAATCGGCAGGTATGGAATATATTTATGCCCCCGAAGGTATGGAGGCGGTGTTGCGCGAGGTGATCCTGGGGATCAAAACAGCTGAGCATATAAAGCCTATTATTTACCGCGACAGGGAGCTCGAATTTGTTAAACCGCTCGTTGGCGCTAAAGCAGATCAGTTAATTCAATCTACCCAGGCCATCTTAAAGGGAACTGCAGTTAATACCATGCTGCACGATTCTGTTTTTAAGCAACTTGATCGCGAAGCCGGACTTTTTAAGGTGCTGGTAATCAAAACCAACGAAACTGTACCTTACAGCTCAACCTTTATCAAATTAGATTGTGGTTACTGGGATGCAGCTAAAGAGGCAGCAATGCGTAAAGAAATGACCAGATAAAAATGGTGTTTCTAGCTGTTTTTTGTTTTTGAGGGCTGTGAAATCATTAATCTGATGAGAAAGCAGGTGAGATTTCATTAAATTAAGGAGATCTTTCCGTATTTTTAATGCAGATCAGAACAGGTCAATAATTTTAGCTCTACAGATGTTATTAACGCCCCATACACTAGCTGTAAAAAATGCAGGATTAGTTTTATTGAACAATTATCTACCCATGCTTTTCGAAAGGCTTGGCCTGGTTACCCAACAAAAGTCTTTTACCGATCTTGCCAGTCAGTCCAAAGCCGTACAATATGCCCAGTTTGTGGTAACAGGCTTATCTGTTACTGCCGAAGAATTACTTCCACTCAATAAAATACTTTGTGGCTTGCCGTTGGCGCAGCCTGTGCCCGAAGAAATTGATATTGCCGAAGATCAAAAGCAATTAATTAACGGATTGCTCCGTGCAATGATTGGCCATTGGCCCGTTATTGGCAATACTTCAATTGATGGTTTCAGAGGAAACTGGCTGGTTCGCGACGGGCAGCTAACTGAACAGGAAACGCACTGGCAGTTGCTTGTTGAAAAACGTGCCTACGATTTGCTACTGGATAAATCGCCCTTTACATTTTCGATAATTAAATATCCATGGATGCCGAAGACCCTTCAGGTAACCTGGATTTTTTAAAACAATAGTTAAGTCGCAGATACTATTTTTTTACCACCTAAGACATGTAAGGTCAATTAAGACTGTATATGCATTTATTTGCCTTATATGGTTAACTATCGCGCAATTTTTTTTCACCACCTGAGACATGTAAGCGCACCTAAGACTATATGCACTTATATGTCTTATATGGTTAATTATTATGCTAATTTTTCGCCCACCTAAGACATATAAGCGCACCTAAGACTATATGCACTTATATGTCTTATATGGTTAATTATTATGCTAATTTTTCACCACCTGAGACATGTAAGCGCACCTAAAACTATATGTACTTATATGTCTTATATGGTTAATTATCATGCTAATTTTTCGCCACCTAAGACATGTAAGGGCATTTAAGACTATATGAACTTATATGTCCTATATGGCTAAATTATTAAACTAAATTTTTCCATTAAAAAATTAGCCATTCATAAGTAAACAAGCAGGCCTGGTATCTTTTTTTGCCCCTTAATCTCATTTACCCCCTCTTTTAACCGATTTTCTACCCTTTTCCTTTCAATTTTCATCTTTTTTTAAAGGCGAATATCACAGCTTTGGTTTAAGCAAACAACAAGTCGCTTCAGCTAACCTGGTAGCGATTAACTAACCATTAAGCGCATTAACAGTGCCGCTTATCAACAAAACTAAATACTAATGATGATTAAAGAACAGTTACTTCCGAAGGATGGCTTTTTGCCGGTTCCTCAAAAGTGGCCATTACTCCTTTTGTGCTGCCTGCTATCGTGCGCCGTTTCATTTGCTGGTACCCCAGTACCCGCGTCAAGCGCCGCAATGGTAAAGATCAAAAGTCTGATTGTAAAAGGAACCGTAAAAGACAGTAACGGACAGCCGCTACCCGGAGTAAGCGTGCTGGAGAAGGGAACAAAAAATGGAACAGCAACCAACGGCAATGGCGAATTTACCATTACCGTAAATGCTAAAGGCTCGGTATTGGTTTTTTCTAATATTGGCTATATCGCTAAAGAAATAGCAACCACCGGCCCAACTTTAAATTTAACGCTCGAAGAAGATAAAAAAACATTAGATGATGTAGTGGTAGTAGGTTACGGTACGCAGAAAAAGGCCAACCTTACCGGTGCAGTAAGTCAGATCGACTCTAAAATGCTCGAAAACCGCCCAACAGGAAACCTCGGGCAGGCATTACAGGGTTTAATGCCAAACTTTAACGTCAATATCTCGAACGGTAGCCCAAATACTGCGCCGAGTTATAATGTAAGGGGCGGAACTTCTTTTACTAAAGATCCAAGTGATGGCAAGATCAAATTTTCATCGGGTTCACCATTTATTTTGGTTGATGGTATCGAGATGGATCCTAATCTGCTTAATCCCGAAGACATTGAAAGTGTAACTTTGCTCAAAGATGCAGCCTCGGCGGCTATTTACGGTGCACGTGGTGCTTTTGGGGTTTTGTTAATCAAAACCAAATCGGGTAAAAAAGGTAAATCAACGGTTAACTATTCTAATTCTTTCCAGTGGAGTGCGCCAACCGCCATTCCCGATATTTTAGATGCCTACAGCATTCAGGAAGCCATTGTAAAAGCTGCCGCACTCGAAAACGCTTCTGCAGGGAGCAGTGAACTGGTTAGACTCCAGAAAATTAAAGAATACATGGACGATCCTGAGCATCAGGAACCTTATTATTTCGAAAATCCGCAGAGTAACACCAACACCATCGTTTGGCGGGGTAATGTAAACCCTTACAAAGAGGCCTTGCTCGATTATTCACCTATGCAAAAGCACAACCTCTCTATTTCGGGTGCTAATGATAAGAACAGTTATTATGGTTCATTTGGTTACCAAAACCAGGATGGTTTATACCGTATCAATACCGATGTGTTAAAACGCTATAATGCTTTACTTAATGTATCCTCGCAGGTAAATAACTGGTTTAAAATTGATTTTAAAACGGGTTTCAATACTTCTACTTATACCGAGCCTGTTAACCCGGCTGGTAAAGGTGGCTGGTGGACAGCCATGTCGCAGGAGCCTTCGCGTAACGTAAGTATGCCGATGCTTGTACCCGCTTCATTGGGCGTAAAAGCCAAATACACAGATAATATTTTATCATTTATGGATTACGGCTCTTCCAATAAAGAAACCAATTCGAACTTAATTTTAACCGCTTCGCCAACCATTACCTTAACCAAAGACTGGTCTGTTAAAGGCGATATTTCTTATTTGAACAATACCTCAGTTCAAAAAACCATTTTGCCTACTTTAGAGCGCCTGGAAACTACACGGAATGCTACCACTACGGTGCAAACCAATCCGGATTATATTTCCCGATATAACTTTAATTCGAATAAATACACGCTAAACTTTTATACCGATTATAAAAAGACTTTCGGCAAGCATAATTTTACAGGTTTGCTGGGTTATAACCAGGAATGGTATGTAGACCAGTCGGTATCGGCACAGCGCAATAATATCAATGTAAACGTGCCAACTTTAGGGCAGGCACAAGGCGAAAGAACGGTAGGCGATAGCGAATCGCACTGGGCAGTACAAGGGGTGTTTTACCGTTTAACCTATAACTACGCTGGTAAATACCTGTTCGAATCCAACGGTCGTTACGATGGAACGTCTAAATTCCCTTCGTATTCGCGCTTTAAGTTTTTCCCTTCTTTTTCTGCCGGCTGGCGATTGAGCGAAGAGTCTTTTGCGCAGTGGATGAAACCTGTGGTGAACGATTTTAAATTACGTGCTTCGTATGGTAGCCTGGGTAACCAGAATGTAAGGAATTACCTGTATATTTCTAATTATGTTACCGATTCGCAGCTTAAATACCTGCTTGGCGGGGTAAGGCCTGTAGGCAACAGTGCTCCAAACCTGATCGACCCTAACTTAACCTGGGAAACTGCTACTACGATTGATTTTGGTTTTGATTTGGTTACCCTTAAAAACTTCGAAATCAATTTCGATTGGTACAGAAGAAGAACAACTGATATTTTAACCGATGGTTTAAAATTCCCTTCCGTGTTGGGAGCAGGCTCTCCGCAAGTAAACTCAGGTACTATTGATACACGTGGCTGGGAGTTGGTGATGAAATATAGTAATACCACCGATTTTGGGTTGGGTTACGATGTTTCGGCGACCTTGGGCGACTATCAATCAAAAGTAGTTAAATTTGAAAATAACCCTAATTACAACATTGCCGATCTTTATGTTGGGCAAAATATGGGCGAAATATGGGGATACGAAACCTATGGTATCTTTCAGAGCCAGGCAGAAATTGCCGCCGCTCCATCACAAAGCTTAATTTCATCGGGGCTTTGGTTTCCTGGTGATGTGCGCTATGCTGATATAGATGGCGATGGGAAGATCGGTTTTGGAAATAATACAGTAGGAAATCCGGGAGATAGAAGGATTATTGGTAACAGTACCCCGAGGTACCAGTATGGCATCAACACTAACCTGCGCTACAAAAATTTTGACCTTAATTTCTTTATACAAGGTGTGGGTAAACGCGATATATGGATTGGCAATAACCTGTACTGGGGTGCTGGTGCTACCGGTACTTATGAAACCTACAACAACTCGTGGACTCCTGAGCGTACCGATGCCTTTTACCCGGCTTATAAAAATGCCTCGCGTAACCGCAACGTGCAAACCCGTTACCTGGCCAATGGTGCCTACCTGCGCCTTAAAAACCTGGCATTGGGCTACAACCTGCCAAACA
This sequence comes from Pedobacter kyungheensis, assembly GCF_000812965.1. Classification (GTDB taxonomy): domain Bacteria; phylum Bacteroidota; class Bacteroidia; order Sphingobacteriales; family Sphingobacteriaceae; genus Pedobacter; species Pedobacter kyungheensis. Next base: position 79,563 of record NZ_JSYN01000008.1, on the reverse strand, counting down.
GATGGATAAATAAAATCGGCTTCCAGAAAATCAGGCTAAATGCCTCGGCTTACAACCTCTTCGAGTTTAAACATGTACCAGATACTTTCGATCCGGAACTGGTAAGCATGTCGTACCCGATTATCCGCTCTTACGCTTTTGGCGTACAGGCTATTTTTTAATTGCCAAATGTGAAAAAGATTAATTTTTAAAATTGAAGGAAATGAAAAATACAATAAAAATATACCTGGCAGGCCTTTTATGCGCAGCAAGCTTATTTGCCTGTAAGAAAGATTTTTTAGACAGGTACCCACTCGATAATATTGTTGACCAGAATTACTGGAAAAACGAGAACGACCTGAAGTTGTTTGCCAACAGTATGTATCCGCGCTATATAGTAGGTTTTGGTACCGACTTTGCCGATGGTACCGTGCAGCCATGGGGCGTAAATGTGAATACCCTGGTGTATGGTGATGTAATTACTGATAATGCTGCACCTTTAACCTATTCGAAAGTAGGTACCAACGAGTACAATGCTTATCTGTCTGCTCAGGCTGGATCAAACGGATGGGATTTTACAGGCATTAAACAGCTCAACTTTTTTCTGGATAATTATAAAAGGGCAGAGCTATCAGCTGATGTAGCCAATAAATACCTGGGCGAAGTTTATTTTTTCAAAGCCATGGATTATTTCACCAAGGTTAAACTTTTTGGCGATGTGCCCTGGTTAAGCCACGCATTGAACATAAACTCTCCTGAGCTTTACGCACCAAGAACGCCAAGAGCACAGGTAATGGATTCGATCATTAACATCCTCGATAAAGCCATTGCTTACCTGCCTGCAAAAGGAAGCGAAGAAACTAACCGCATCAATAAAGATATGGCGCAGTTTCTTAAATCGAGAATTGGTCTATTTGAAGGTACTTTCCGTAAATACCATACTGAACTGGGTTTAGATCCGGTTAAATTCTTAAAATATTCTACTGATGCATCAGAAGCCTTATTGCCAAAATATGCATTAGTGCAGGGCGATAAAAACACGGTTTACAACAGCTTGTTTGCTACAGAAAGTTACCGTGGCAATACCGAAGTAATTATGTGGCGCGAATATTCTGCAGCTTTAACCTATGGTGCCGCTTTTAGTCGTTACTTTGCGCAGAATTTGAGGCACCAGTTTGGTGCAACACGGAGTTTGGTTGATGAGTATCTGTGTAGCGATGGGCAAACCATTTCTACCAGTCCGGTATTTCAGGGTAAGGGTTCTATTCAGGCTGAGTTGCAAAACCGCGACCCGCGTTTAACCCAAACCATCTGTAATTTTGGTACCTATGCTTTAGCCAATACTTCAATCCAAGGGGCTAACAATGCACCTTTGCCTAACCTGCCAGGTTTGAGTGGTAACAAATGCCCTACAGGTTACCGCCTGGGCAAATGGTTTTACAACAGCCCAACCGATTGGGATCGTGTAACCAATGGTCAACAAGCTGCACCTATATTCCGTTATGCCGAAATTTTGCTTAACTACGCCGAAGCCAAATACGAACTGGGCGAGGCTACACAGGCGGTAATTGATCAAACCATCAACAAATTGCGCGACCGCGTGGGTATGCCACGCTTAACAATCGGTAGTGAGCCGGCCGACCCAAGACTGGATGCCATTTACCTCACTTATGCGGGTAAAACCATCGCACCTTTGTTACGCGAGATTAGAAGGGAGCGCCGTGTAGAAATGGCTTTCGAAAATACTCGCTGGGATGATTTAATGCGCTGGAAAACCGGTAGGTTTATCGATGTGCCTGTAGAAGGAATTAAGTTTGTACAATCGCAGTTCCCAACCGTAGTGGTGAATAAGGATATATATTTAAGTACCGAAGGTTATATTCTGCCATACTTTAAAACCATTCCGGCAGGTCGTAAATTCGACGAAAGCAAAGCATACCTGTTCCCGATACCAAACGAAGATATTTTATTGAATAAAAATCTGAAGCAAAACCCGAACTGGTAAAAGCTTACCGGCACTGATATTTACCGGATCGTCATTCCCGCGCAGGCGGGAATCTGAAAGCATCAGATTACATACAATTAATCGTGGTTCCTGTTAAGGTGGGAGCCACGATTTTTTATTTATAGCATACTGCGCAAATTGTTTGAACCAGATTACCAATCAATTGAACGAATAAGCCAAGTGCCTTTGCCTGACGATAGCCAATTTTGTAAGCAACAAATCACTTAACAAAAAAGACTATGGCACTAACAGGTTTAGGAATTTTTCATACCATTATTGGTATCGCTGCCATTGTAGCGGCAATCGTTTCGTTTGTACGCTTTGGCAAGATTAATTTAACGCAGCTCAGCGGTAAAATTTACTTTTATACCACTGCTGTTACGGCTTTAACTGCACTGGGTATATCCAAACACGGAGGCTTTAATGCCGGGCATGTTTTTTCGGTATTCATTTTTATTTTGGTTGTAGTGGCTTTCTGGCTTTCGGTAAAGCGCAGTGCCAGCATAAAGGCCCGCTATGTTGAGAATTTTTTACTATCATTCAGCTTCTTTCTGTCACTCGTGCCCACCATAAACGAAACTTTTACCCGCGTACCGCTTGGGCATCCGCTGGCCAAAGGCCCATCCGATCCGCTGATTGCCAAAACATTGCTCGTACTTTTTATCGCATTTATTGCCGGTGCGGTTTACCAGTATATTAAACAGCGCAGGATGGCAAAATTGAATTAAGAACAATAATTAACAGGCTAATGTATGGTTGCTGAAAAAACCAAACCCTGCATTAGTTTTGCTATTTTTATAGCCGAAGGTTTTTGAATATGATTATCGACCATAAAAAATATGATCTGTTTGGCAAATCCATGGTGCAAAACATCAGGATTAAGGCACCCTTTACCTTCGATTTTCCCATTACCGATAACGCCTGCTTTTTGTACATGTTACAGGGCGAAATGCAGTACCACCGTGATGAAGCCCGCGTAAACATACCGCATAAACATGCTTTGTTTTTAAATTGTATCCAGGCCAGCAAAACCATCAGTAACCTCAATGCCGGTAGTGTTAACGAAATAATGATCGTTAATTTTCACCCCGATATTTTAAAGCGGGTTTACGATCGCGAGATGCCGTTTATTTTACAAGCTTCCGAACGCATGGTTTCCAACAAGAGCGTAGAGGTTTTAAACAACAATTTCTTAATCGAAAAGTACATTGAGGGGCTGTTGTTTTACTTTCAGCATCCGGCATTGGTTAACGATGATATACTGGTTTTAAAGCTCAAAGAAATTATCCTGCTCCTGGCCCAAACCCCAAATGCCAGAGCCGTACAAACCATATTTACGCAGCTCTTTTCGCCCACTACTTACACCTTTAAACAAATTATAGAGGCTAACCTGTTTACCCAACTCAGTATCGATGCCCTGGCCCGGTTGAATAATTTGAGTGTTTCTTCTTTTAAACGCGAGTTTGCCCGGCATTATAACGATACGCCTGCCAATTACATCAAAACCAAAAGGCTCGAAAAAGCTGCCGAACTGCTGGTTATTTCAACCGAAAGGATTAAAGACATTGCCTTTAATTGCGGTTTTAACGATCTGGCTAATTTTACCAAAAGCTTTCGGGAGAAGTATCAGTGTACGCCGGGTGAGTTTCGCGTGGGCTAAGATTTAGGTTAGGCCTAATGCTTTTTAAGCAAAAGCTTTATAACGTAAAAACCACCCTACCGCAAGATAGGATGTTTTTTATGCAATGGGTTTTGCTTTTATGGGTTTAGCTCAGGCTGGTCATCTACAAACACATAAAGCTTTTGCACTTTGCCGTTTTCAATTATAAACAAATCCATACCAGTTGTAAGAGGTGCTTTTCCGGCTTCGCCAAACTGCCAGAATAAACGGGCAACATCATGGTGTGTATCTGCAGGCTTGCGACTGGTAAATCTGGCATTTGGGTTTTTCTGTTGTAAACCATTTACGAAATTGTTAATCTCAGCTGCTCCGGTGGCGATAAAATGCCTGTCTACCATTTCAATATTGCTGGCATAAGCCGCTGTTATGATTTTGTTTCTGGTGTTAAGATCTTTTTCGTTCCAGATTTGAAGGTGTTTTTCGATAACCGATAAAATGCTGTTATTTTCCATGTTGTGGTTTGTTTTAGTAGTATTGATAAGCTGATCTTTAGGCGACCATAACTTTGTTTGAGGGTTGTTTTTTTCGTATCCTTTTCCATTGGGATAAGATACCAGCTCCATTTTAGATTGCCATGGCGTAAGAAAGTATATCCAGCTTTCACCAGCGGTATCTCCGGCAGGGGTAGTAAATACTTCTCCTAAAAACTGAACGCCCCTGGTTTTGAGATAAGCTACAGATTGGCCGATATCAGGTGTGTAAAAGGCAATGTGCGTAGCGCCGGCATCATCGCCACCCGGCTGTTGCAGGTCGCCTTTATTCGGACTGTAGGTAAAAAGCTCAATGTTCGCACCATTTTCACCCGAAACCATTTTTATCGTTACCGGTCCGGTTGCCGGGTTAATGTTGTTTGCCTTTTTCCATTGCGCATCTAAGGCGATAGGGCCAATTTGGGTAACAGTTTTAAAACCCAGTACATCGGCAAAGAACCGTTGTGCCTGCGCAAGATCCGGCACATTGATACCGATATGATCTATCCCCAAAAGTTTAGGGCTTTGCGCTGCGGCAGGTAAGCTATTGAAGAAAGCTATCGAAGCCGAAAGTACAGTTGAAATAGCTAGTTTTTTATAATGTTTCATGATCTATTAAAAAGATTAAGTGTATTAATTGGTATAAGCGGCTAACCATTTGGCTTTAATAGCAGCACGGGCATCAATAAATTCCTGATCTGTTCCCTGTGCAATCGCATCGAGCGGGAATCGCAAAGGACGTTCGCCTTTTTTCATGTTAACCAGCTCGAGTACACCATCGGCAATAGTTTGCGGATTCATATCGAATTGTTGCATTTTGCCAAACAGCGCTGTGCCCAGGGCGTTAAACTTATCGGTAGCTTCTTCGCCGTATTCGGCAATAACATTCGCCTTATCTGCATGTACACCTGCTTTACTGCCATTGTTCATCTCGGTTGGGTACACCCCCGGTTGTATGCTTACATTTTCGATGTTATAGGCTGCAAGTTCATCCTGAAGTCCTTCGGTAATACTCTCTACCACCAGTTTTGAAGAGATATACGGAATCATAAAAGGCAGGGTGTGTCCGCTTGCGCCAGTGGTGATGTTAATAATCAGCCCTGACTTTTCTTTTCTCATGGCAGGTAATACCGCCTGATAGGTGCGCAATACACCGTAAACATTCACTTCGAACATTTTGCGGATTTGATCTAATGAATAACCTTCCAGTAACCCGAAACCGCTTACGGCTGCATTATTGACCAATACATCAATTTTACCGTACTTGTTCAGTACATAATTAATGGCTGCCGTTACCGAGTTGTCGCTTGTAATATCAATATCTACTATTTCTATATTGGCTATGGCCGAAAGTGCTGCTGCCGCAGCTGCATTTGCACCGGTTACATTACGCATTCCGGCAATAACTGAGTGCCCTGCGTTGGCTAAAGTGATGGCAGTAAGTTTGCCGAATCCTGTACTTGTTCCTGTGATAAAAATTGTTTTTGACATTTTCTTATTTTTTAATTTGTGATTGATTGCTTTGAACACTACAAAGATGGCCGATGGCGAAAAGCTGCACATTGATTTGTAATAAGAAAGAAATTGATGTAGATCAAGCGGATGGCTGCTTATTCGAATTGTTTAGTGTTAAAAAGGGATTTTGTATTAACTTTAACGCCAGTATGTACGAAGTTTTTCAGCATTATATTGAGCAGCAAGCCACACTTAGTCCTTCAGAATCAGACCGCATCCGTTCGGTGGCCGTAATTAAAAAGCTGCGGAAAAAGCAGTATCTGTTACAGGAAGGTGATGTGTGGAAATACAATGCCTTTATTGCGAAAGGATGCCTCCGTACCTATTCTATTGATGAAAAGGGCAATGAGCATGTAATTGGATTCGGAACCGAATCCTGGTGGATGGGCGACCGCGAGAGTTTGCTGTCTGGTGCCCCATCCCGCTACAATATCGATGCGATAGAAGATAGTGAGCTGGTGTTGTTTACCAAAGCGAACTTTGATTTGCTTACGGCAGAAATTCCCGCATTTAATGAAATGGTAAATGCTATATTGCAGCGTAGCTTTATCGCCTCCCAGAACCGCATTAATGCCACTCTGAGTTTTACAGCCGAAGAAAAATACCTGAATTTTATTCAGAAATATCCGGGTTTTGCTACACGGATTCCCCAGTCCATGATCGCATCATTTTTGGGGATGACACCCGAAACCTTAAGCCGGATCAGAACCCAAACACTAAAAAAGAAGTAGCTATTAACCTGTTAAGGTTCCTGAGTTACCTTTTAAATTATTTGAATACTGGCGATCATGTTTTGGACAGCAGTAAGTTCAGTCTCATGAACAGGCAGAAACTTCTGGGCGCTATCAATGGTGAAGGTGCAGATAAAAATATCGTTATGCTTTCCCGTTATCCAGTAATAGGTAATATGTCCCTCGCCATCTTGCACCGATTCTTTTTGGTAATGTGCGCAGTTGTAATTGCCTAATCTGATGCTTTGACTCCCCTCGTTTTCTTCTATCTCGCTGGTAATGTATTCGGCTGCCCGATCTACATCAGGGTTTGTAGTATCAGGCCATTGGAAAGCAGTAATTCTTAAATTCCCCGTCCATGGCGATTCTGTTGCATGCCAGAATGCATGCGTAGCCTCATCGTCGTCATCGTATTCTGCCCATCCATCTGCTAGTGCGAAACTAAATGAGCCATCTCTTGAGATATAGTTATTTTCCATGTATCAGGTTAATTAGAATAAGCATCAATATTTATATCCCCCCAAATTTGTGCTTTGCATAAACAAGGCCATTCTGTTCGCTATCAAATTTATAAAATACGGTAAGTCCTCCGCCATTTCTTAAATCAAATCTTTTTCGCTTATACGTTGTATAAAAAGGTATTAAACTAACAGAGAAGTCATTATTGCTTACTTTTAGGGGTATTATACGAACCAGTGTAATATGCCCTCCATGAGTTTTTATTATTTTTTTTAATTGGATATAGTCGGGATATTGAATTTCAATGTTATTTATTTGTTTTGGTAAACTGTCTGTTAGCAAATAATTAGGTTCTACGTAAATAACTTTATTGTTTCCATTATTTTTTTGGATAGCATTACAATAAATGGCTAACGCATTTCTGTAAATATTGGTAGTGTCACTTTTTTCGGTATTAAATAAATTTTGTGCAAAACAAAAGTTCGAAAATAAGATCCCGAATAAGATAAATAAGTTTTTATTCATTTAATTGCTTTTAATACTGATTATCTGATGAAAGCGGATGAACCAAAAAGATTTTTATTGTGAGCATTGTGAAGCGTTTAATTTGATTTTGTTTTTGCAACCTACCAATAGTAAGCAAAATAAACAAGTAGTCTAATCAAAAACGATCTTTTAATAGCTTTTCTTCCGGGTTCTGACTGCGAGACAATTTTCAAAAATTTGCTCGGCTAATTTGCTGTAATTGGCGAAAGTTGCTGGTTATTTTAGTAGCTTCAACAACTAAACCATACTTAACCCATTATAACAACAACCATGACTAAAAAAGCAGAAACTACCGAACAGGAAAAACCAGCAACCGTACAAAAACGCCTGCCACGCAAAAAGAAAAAAATGGGTAAGAGCGGTAAAACCGGAGGATAATATTCATTTGATATGGAAAATACCACCGGACAGGTTAAGGGCAAAGGCGGAAAACCTAAAGCCATTAAAGATCCAAGAAGTTTTAAGGTAACCGATTACCTGGCCTTGCACCAGCTTCAAATTCCCGATGCGTACGACTGGACAACTGTAAAGAAAAGTGCATGGGGTGTATTCGGGAACGATAGCCTTAACAATTGCACCTGTGCAGCTGCTGGCCATATGATTAAATGCTGGTCTGCCAATGCCAGTACCGAATCTGAAATTTCGGAAGAGGCGATTTTAAACACTTACATCACACTCTCCAAATACGACCCCATCACGAAGCAAAACGATGATGGTGTGTATATGATTGATGCCTTAAAATACTGGCGTAAAAATGGCATCGATCAGCACCATATCCGGGTGTTTGCTACCGTACCGCACGACGCGAAATTGTAAAAGCTTCCATTTATCTTTTTGGCGGAATTTATGTTGGCCTTCAGTTGCCTAAAAGCAGCGAAGATCAGGAAATCTGGGCAGTTAAACCTGGTGGGCTCACAGGTGATAACGAACCCTGGTCGCTGGGTGGCCATGCTGTGGCTATTCTCGCTTACGATGAAACACACCTGACCTGCATTACGCTGGGGCAGGAAAAGAAAATGACCTGGGATTTCTGGGAAACCTATAATGACGAAGCCTATGCCATCATTACCCAGGATTTTATGAAAGGCGACAAAAATCCGCTGGGGCTTAATCTCGCAGCGATGGAACAAGACTTAATGAGGCTCACACAGGAGAAAATCAGGCTTGCCAAACGTTTAGCGGCAGACCACCCCGAAAACGTTAAGCCAATATGATCGAACTCATCAGACAGTTGGTGTTGGCTGAAGTTAAAATCGCGCCTGAAATTATCAACCGGATTTGCGATCAGGCCATCCCCAAGCCACATTACGATTTGGTGTACAGCCTCACTTATAATCAGGCGGAGCCAAAAACAGCTGACCTGATTGATTTGATGAAAGAACACGGCCTGGTAAACGGGCATCATATTATGGAAATTATGGCGGGAAACGGATATGAAAGTCATGAAGTGGCCCAAAGCCTCCCCGGTAATCATTACAGCTGTTTAGATAATGCCGGTTATTTTTCCCGCTTTCCCGGATTAACTTACCTCAAGGCTGACTGTACCGATATCCATTTCAGGCATACACAGCAGCAGGATCTCATTTTTATAGGCAGCGCCAATGCTTCCATGTGTATGCTCACTACCTTAAAGGAAGTGATGCGGCTGGGTGTTTTCCTCCAAAATAACATTAAGCCGGGTGGATTAGCCATGCTGGCTTACTTCGAAGAGGAAGCGCCGGTTTCCAATTTCATGATCGATTATTCGGTAAAGGCCATAACCAACCATGCGGTAACCGGTTTTAACGGTTTGTATGCGCATTGGTTTAGTGCCGTAAAATACGATGTTGAAAAGCAATTGCACCATTACCATGATTTGGTTGCACTTACGCCTGATGATGAACTAAGCACAAGTACTGCCTACCAGCAAATTGTTTACCATGCGCAACCTTTTATTGCCCGTAGCTGGCAAACAGCCATTGTAACCGAGCTGATGCAAACTGCCGGTTTTGAGTATGTGGGTAACAAATGGAACCCCGACTGCCGCTTTATGCCTTTTAAGAAAGTTGAAAATAAGGAGCAGGTAGACTATTTGGCTTATTGAGCGTAAAAAGCAAGTGCTGACACCGAATGCATCTAAACATCAAATTATTGCAAAATAAGTAGAGACATTGTGCTTAATACTATGGCCAGGGGGTTAGATAACTATTAATGCTGTTTTCGTTTCAGTTCAGAATCATTTAGCAATCATATGAATGGTATGTAGCCATGTTTCTACCAGCTGAATCCAGTTATTGATGGGTAAATTGGTTTTTCTCACACCAAAAGCATGCTTTCCGTCAGCATAAATATGGTATTCTGTTGGCACACCCGCTTTGTTCAACGCCATATAGTAAACTAATGATTCTTCAATATCATCAACAGGATCATTGCCTGCTTGCAGCAGGAAGGTTGGGGGCGTATTACTATCAATCGGGATGGTAGGATTTAAGTCATATTCTTTTGTGGTATGCTCACGCATGTGGCCAGGATAAAGTGCAATGGCAAAATTGGGTTTACAACTTTCCTTATCAGCTGAATCTGTTATAGGATATATTCTTTCCTTGTAATGTGTGCTGATGTTAGCGACTAAATGCCCGCCTGCAGAAAATCCAATTACACCAACTTTATTTGGGTCAATATTCCATTCTTTAGCATGAAATCGCACTAAGCCTAATGTTCTTTGGGCATCCTGTAAAGCAAGAGGTTTTACAGGGTCTTTTTGACAGTTACAGGTTGAATCCCAGTAAGGCCCTGATTTAGGTACACGATATTTCAAAAGTATCCCGGTAATACCTATTGATGCCAGCCATTCACATATTTCAGATCCTTCGATGTCAATAGCAAGACCCCGATAACCTCCCCCCGGAAAAACAACCACTGCCACACCAGTATTTTTTGCTTTGGGCGGATAAATTGTTATTCTTGGATTTGAAACATTCGTAATCCCTGTCCAATATCTCCCTCCAACAAGTGGTTTTGAGATTTTGGCCGTTGTTTCTATGCCTTTAATTATTCCCGAATCGGGCATAAATTTTGTCCATATTGGTATTTCTTTTTGAAGAGCTGTTAAATATTGATTGGATTTCTTATCGTATCCGTTTTGTTGATTTTGATTACAGGAAATAACACCGATACAGAGTATTCCTAAAAGAAACATGGGAAAAGACACTTGAATCTTTTCTCTAATGATATGCTGGGTTGAAAATTTTTTCATTTTATATATGAATTGATTAAGCAGGTGGCAATGTTCATTTCCAAATATCTCTTATGGTCATTAGCTTATTTTTTAAATAACTTGTTTAAGCATGACTTATTTAACTTCATAAAAATGAATAACTGCCTACTTAGAAGATGATGATAAAACTGACAAACAGAGGAGGAAACTACGCGTTTAGCGCAAATAGGCGGAGCCAATGATACTGATCTTATTCGATAAATGAAGTCTTTTTGATATGGCTCGCAAGAGCTTAGGCAGGTATTTCCCATAATCCTGATGGTATTTAGTTATATTATTATGGGATGAATTAAATCTATAAATAATTTTTATAGATCCAAAATTTATTGCAAATATTAAACCCCACCTACTATTCGTAGCATTCTGCCGGAGTGATAAGGATTAGCCAATAGAAAAGAGTCTTTGCTAAGCGCTTTATTTTATTACAATTTTCTTTTATTGATAATACTCATGAAATTTTCTCTGAATTTTTCGCTTATCGGTATGCGTTTACTAGCAATATAGATATGATTGTCTTCAATTTTAATGAGCTGTTTCGTATTGATGATATAGGAATTATGTACCCTGATAAAGGGTTGCGGAAGCTGTTCCTCAATATCTTTTAGCCTTCGATAAATGAGCAACTGTGTTTGTGCAGTAACCAATCGTGCATATTCTTTTTCGCCTTCAAAATAAAAAATATCATCCAGCAATATTTTATTCAAAACCTTGCCCGATTTTACAAAGAAATACTCATTACTAAAAGGTGCAGGAGCAGCCGGATCCGCATCATACTTTTTAAAATAAAACTCTATTTTTTGTACCGCGAATAAGAAACGTTTTAAGGTGATCGGTTTCAATAAATAGTCAATCGTTTCATAAGAATAACTTTCTGCTGCATGTTCGGAATAAGCAGTTGTAAACACAATTTTAGTTTGTGCAGGCAATAAACCAGCAAGTTCCAAACCTGAAAGCTGGGGCATATTTATATCCAGGAAGATAAAATCAACCTTGTTGGATTTAAAAAAATCAAGCGCTTCCAAAGCGTTATAACACTTGGCTTTCAGCTCCCATCTTGTTGATTGTTGAATCAATATTTCCAGCAGATTAACGGCATTCGGCTCGTCATCTACAATAATACAGCTTAGGTTCATGCTACCGGAATCTTTAAAAATGCAATAAACGTTTTATCATTTGTAGCTGTATCTAGTTCGAAGTTGGTACCATACAACATAGTTAGCCTTTTTTTGAGGTTAGCTATCCCAAAACCATTGAGTTTTTTTTGGGGATCGACCTCATATATTTTGTTGTTTGTTTTAAAGTACAGGCAACCATTTTGTTGTGTCAGCGCAATATCTATTTGGTTTTGGTTGCTTGATTTGTCTATTCCGTGTTTAAAAATATTCTCAATAAACGTCATCAACAACATAGGCGGGATGCGGATGTCAGGGTCATATACTTTTGTAAAATGAATATTGACGCCGTGCCTGATGCGTATTTTCTCCAGCGAAATATAATTTTCCAAAAATAAGATCTCCGTGTTTATTGCCACATCCTCCTTAATGGTTTCATCTACGAAGTAGCGCATAATTTCCGACAAGCGCTCAATCAGGTAAGCTGTTTTAGGCGCTTCTTTGTAAGCCTCATAGTAAATGTTATTGAGTGTGTTGAACAGAAAATGTGGTTGTACCTGCGACTTTAGCAAGTTCAACTCAGCCTGGCTTTTCTGTGCCATTATCTCTTCCGTTTGTTGTTTTAATTTGAAATATTCAATCGCAATGCGAAATACAAGGCTAAGTATATAAACCAGTATACCTGCTGTTATGTAGTTGAGCAATGCCCCAAGCGTGATCAACCTGGTTTTTCCCGGAAGGAAAAAATTATACGCACTTATAATTGCATAACCCCGTAACATCCCTGCAATTATTAAAAATAATATAACAAACAGGACATACCATATCCGCCTGCCTTTTTGGTAAAACACCGGGTACAGCAGCAGAATATTAACGTATATGATAACTGCGTAAAAAAAGGTATTAATCACCGTATAGATTACGGACTTCCCGGCACCCTCCATCGGCAGCATAGAAAAAAAAGTAAGCAGCAAAACAGCCAGCCAAATCAGAATTTGCAGCAATGTGGTATTGGGTTTCGATTTCAATAATTGCATGCTTAAAATTACCATCCTTTTGCAATAAAAAAATAAGATTTTAAACCGATTGCCCTGATTGCTCAATAAATGGCCGCAAAAAATCAATCGTTGCTGACATGATCAATTATAGCGTAAATATCCTTATTTATTAAGAATAAATGGCCAATAGTTGAAATGTTTTTTGAGAGCGCGGCACAAAGCCCAGCTTTGGTGTATAAACAAAAAATATAAACAAAATGCAAAAGAACAGAACAACAATTGGCAAAAAATGGCTCGCTGCATTATTTTTTACGTCTACCATCATTGCATACTCATCCTGCAGCAAAAGAGGTAAATGGAGTAACACAGCAGTACACGAGCATACAATGAAGTTTATTGTTACAGCAACTATTTCTGCAAGCTTTAAAGATGTTATAAACGTATCTTTTGATGGTGCACCGGTTTCTGACAGCTGTGGCACATTGCGAAGCGTGAATGGTGCAACACAAGCAAATCAATCGGGATTTGTATGTAACGCCGATGCCTTTCCGCCCGCGAAGACAACCACCTTGTCCATGCAATCTGTTATGCCCATATCAAAAGCCGGCATGGGCATATCCTTTCAAAATGCGCTAAATATACCAGGCTGCATGCTAAGCTACCAGGCTATAGTTGATAGATAAACTGTAAATAATGATCAAAACATCAACATCACTTCTAACAACAGTTATGCGCACAATTAAAACTATGGTATACACACTAAAAACAAAGTGCCATTGTACTATTAAATGAGTAAAATAAAAAACATAAAAACATGAAAAAGTTAAAATCAATAGCAATCACCCTCATTATCCTTTTTACTTCAGCTGGAAGCTTTGCACAACAAAACAAGCCCAGAATTAGCTTGCCGGATACCGCAAGAGGAACAATAGGAAAAGCCAATATCATCATCGCTTATAGTAAACCATCCGTGAAGAACAGGGAGATATGGGGAGGCCTTGTAAAGTTTGATTCGGTTTGGCGCGCGGGAGCTAATGAAGCAACAACATTTGAGACAGATAGAAATATAAAAATAGAAGGGAAGTTGTTGCCGGCTGGAAAGTATGCTTTCTTCCTTATCCCTAAAGAAAAAGGTAAATGGATTACCATTTTTAACAAGGTACCCAAACAATGGGGAGCATTCAAATATGACCAGTCGAAAGACCAATTGCGTCTGGAGATAGCGCCTGAAAGGGTTGCCGATAAGCAGGAAGTTTTGATGTATTCCATAACCGCGACAGGCTTTTCTCTGTTATGGGAAAACGTAGTTATACCGATTCGCATTAAAGCCCAATAAAATTAGCGTATTGTGTTTGCGCAGCAAATATTTTTCTTGATGCTGATTTTATCGCTAATTACTAATGTATCAACGAATAACATTGATCTACTATGATGCATGTCTCCTTGCCAAACGAGAGGAAAGGCTACGGGTAGACAGGCACGAAAATAAATGACCCTATGAACAATCTTTTTATGGCTATTAAGTCCATTTTATCAATTCTATTGTTAATTGCCTGTACTAATGTATCGGCACAAAATAATGGAAACATCAGCGGCACGCTATTAGATGCAATGTCATCTGAAAAAATGATTTCGGTTACGATAACAGTGTTGGATAGGCAAACGAATACCATCGTGAAAAAGGCATTGACAGATACTGCCGGGATATTTACGATTAATAATTTGCCCGAAGGGTTATTTGTTTTAAAAGCAGATTATCTCGGATATCGTCCTTTTGTTAAGGATAGCATTGCGATTACTGCCAGTAACGGAAATATAAATTTAGGAAAGATAGAGATGAAAATATCGGAAAAAAATACGCTACAGGAAGTGGTGATTGCTTCGACAAAAAGCAATGACAAAATAAGCATTGGCACCAAGAAATTTGCCGTAGAGCAAAGCCTGGTAAGCAAAGGCGGAACGGCAACAGATTTATTGCAGAATATTCCGACAGTGACGATAGATGGCAGTGGTAATATAAGTTTGAGAGGATCATCAAAAGTGAATATTCTGATCGATGGTAAACCATCCCTTATTGGTGGGGGAGACATTACGCAAGTGCTTCGATCGCTTCCGGCAAGTTCGGTCGAAAGTATCGAGCTGATTACCAATCCATCTTCGAAATATGAGGCGGCAGGTGATGCCGGTATCATTAATATTATACTAAAGAAAAATAAAAAATCAGGATTTAACGGCACTGCAAATGTCTTTGCAGGTACACGGAATAATGATAACGGAGGAGTCGGCCTAAGTTTTGAAAACAGTAAGGTCAATTTGTATACAAATTATGATTTCCATCGCAGTAATGTCTGGAGTAATGGCCACCAGGATATATTGTATTTAAACCCGGCTGACAACATCGTTTATGCCAATGAAATTTTTCCATCTACCACTATCACCAATGCACATAATATCAAAGCTGGTATTGACTATTACGTGACACCCAAGAGCCTGCTCAGTTTTTCTGGTGGTTTTAATTCAACAAAACTTAACAGGAACGAGTCTTTAAGCATTCAGCAGTACAATGGAGATAAAGCTTTGTTACAGCGTGTTAATAGTATTAATCTCATGAATAAGAATGGAACAGCTTTTAACGCAAACATCGATTTCGTTAAAACATTCAATAAACCCAAAGAAGAACTGGTTTTTAGTATAGGGTATGCGCACGGAAATGGCAATGAACTACAAAATTATACGTCATACATTGCCAACATAAACAACCCTGTGAATACATTAGATACGACTATTTTTCATCCTGTTAATGATTATAACAACAGTTATTATAACGTACAGGCAGATTATACCTTACCAATTGGTACAGGAACGCTGAGTGCCGGCTATCGCACACAGGTACGTTTGGATAATAGAAACCAAACCGCATACAGCTTTAACGCAGGCACGCGAAACTACGACGAGTACTGGCCTTACAGTGCGTATTTCCACAGCAACAACCAGATACATGCCTTGTACATTAGTTACCAGGGTGAGGTAAAGCGCTTTAGTTATCAAATTGGTGTAAGAGGAGAAGCAGCAAATCTGAAAGGGAATGTTGCGGGCTATGATCTAAACAACAATCCATTGAATACGCCTGTTCAGGTGATCAATAACAGGTTATACCCCAGTGTAACGCTATCGGAAAAACTGGGAAACAACCAACAGTTACAGTTAAGTTATACCCGTAGAGTTATACGTCCTACACCACGTAACTACAGCCCTATACCCGACATCTCAGATCCGGTTAATTACGATGTAGGTAACCCCAATATTCAACCAGAAGATGTTCATGCTTTTGAACTGGGTTATCAAAAAAACTGGAACAAAATAAATTTCACCTCCAGTCTTTATTACCGTATTACAAATGATTTTGTAACGCATGTGGAGCTTCCTCCGGTTAACGGCATCATTACAACTACGGCCGAAAATATTCCACATGCTTACACAGGCGGGCTGGAGGTAATTAGCCGCTTTAATTTAGTAAAGGCATGGAACTTTACTGCAAATGTAAACGTGTATGAGAACAAAACGGATGGCTTACCCGCATACGGCATTACGAAAAGTAGCGGTTTGAGCTGGAATGCTAATATTACCAACAATTTTACGATCGCTAGAAGTATTTCATTGCAAATACGTGGTGATTACCAGGCGCCGAATGTTACTGCCCAGGATAATAACCGAGCAAACTTTGGTGTAGATGCCGGTGCCAAAATAAACTTGTTGCATAATAAAGCAACCCTAACCATTAACGGAAGAGACATTTTTGCCACCCGAAAATGGGCTTTCCTAAGAGAAGGGAATGGAATTTTATTAGATTTCGAAAGGAAAACCACAGGAGCAAGAGCGGGCATTAGTTTTACCTACAATTTTGGTGGTGCTATTTTTAAGAAAAAAAGCATAGAACATAGTGCAGAACACCAGGAAAACTAACGTATCTCTTGATAAAGCATCTCTAAATCAATCTACCCCTTTACCATGTCAAGAAGATACTTTCGCCAAAGTAAAATGACCACTTGCGCCATCCAAATTGCCTCCCTTCGAATTGCATTGGTTTACTCAAGATCCTCTTTTAAAAAATGATACAAAGCCAGCGAATGCCCATGACCTAAGCCAAAATCTGCTTTGAGCCATGCAATTACTTCAGCTGGTTTTACGGCAGATTTCAATTTTCCTTTTTCAAAATATCCTTTAGTAATTGCGAGTTGTTTAAAGTCGGCAGGCGTTTTTCCCGTTTTTGTTTTAATTGTTTCAAAGTATTTATCTATCGGGATTTTGTTTGCCATTTGTATAGTGATTTAAAATTATTAATTGCCAAACTGCCTGAGGTGATGGTCGGTATGTTTGTAAATAAATTGTCCTAACTGGGCTTTGGTCATCTTTCCAAAGAAAAAATGCACGAACGCTTCGTTATGGAATGTTGCATATTTTTCTACTGTTGATTTCCATTTTTGCTTTTCGGCTTCTACATCTTTTATATCTCCCGTTACTTTAAAAAAAGGTGAAGTAGGTGCATTTTTTGAAAGGATAGCGCTATTATCTTTCAATATTTTATTTATGGCAATTTTTCCAAAAATCCTCCCTAAAAAAGACCTGTTAACTTTTGTATTGCCCAAATAATAATCATCGGTAAGTGAGCAGTGTAGCATCATTTGCGCCACTGTCATTTTTCCCCAAAGAGGACTACTGTTTGCATTAAGGGCATCAATTCTCTTAATTACGTCGTCTCTTGTTTCGCTGTCAAATATGGATTTCATAATTAGGATTGTTTTGCTTTTTGTGTCAACGAAAACCAGTTGCCCGAATCATCTTTAAACACTGCAGCCACGCCGTAAAATTCTTCTTTTGGCGCTTGTGCAAATTCTACGCCTTTGCTTTTCAGTTCTTCATAAGTTGCATAAATGTCGTTGCACTCAAAACCACCGTGCCCGAATGTTCCTTTTCTTATCAGCTCTGTAACCGCCTTTACAGATTCTTTGGTGAACATCTCACCTTCAGTTACCAACAGCAGGGAGATTTCAATTTCGGGCTGGTCGGGCGGCGTAACGGTCAGCCACCGGTTGTCTTTTCCGATAGGTGCATTGGTATGCACTTTGAAACCTAACTTGTTTACATAAAAATAGTAAGCGCTTGCCTGGTTTAAAACATAAACGGTTGCGAAAACTAATTTGTTAATCATTGCTTTTTATTTTTATTGTTAATAATATAGCAAAGATGAATCAATGATTTGTAAGCCGTTATTCCAAAATTGCTATTTTTTGTGCCAGCCGAACTGGTGGGCAAAACAACCCGGAATAAAGCGGAATGGTTTGTTCTGTACCTGCATTTTTCTTTGCTGCTGCGCTTCCAAAAAACCTGATGGTGTACTGCCTACCACACGCTTAAAAAGGCTTCCGAAAGAACTTAAACTTTCAAAACCTACGGCATAGCAAACATCAGTAACCGGATGGTTGGCCTGTAATAATCGGATCGCGTTTTGTATGCGCACTGCGCTTAAATACTGGTGCGGTGTTTTGCCGTATATTTTTTTGAAAAGACGGATGAAATGAAATTTAGAAAAATACGCCTCGTCGGAGATATTGTCGATATCAATTTTATCAGCATAGTTTTGATCAATGAATAGCTTTGCCTGAACAATTCTTTTGTACAAATAATTTTTCGGGTATTGTTCTGATGTCATTTCTCTCGCTTAATTTTTATCGAAGATAATGGGAAACGGCTTGGCAAAGCAATCGAAGTACTTCCGTTAAACTAATATAAAAAAAATAATAAAAGTACACAAGCCGAAATTTACCCTTGGCTTCTACACTTAAAAAACGTGAAATGTGATGCGCGGCATTATTGAAGTTCAAAGTCAAGCCCATTGGAATAGGGCTCCATGCGTTCAAAGACCCCTTCTCTTATAATCTGCACCACAAAACTGGCATTTAGCCCGGTTGACTATCGAAAAATCGCTGCCATCTTCTCAAAGCATTGCTCCAGCCCTATTTGTGCAAAATTGCTCATCCAATGAAAGTCTAAATCTAATTTAAACAGCCTAATCTTTGCACCGATACTCCCAGGTTTTTTTCTGGTGAATCCGGTGTGACGTGTTGAGGGTTTTCCGGCACAAGATAGGCCAGTACCTACTGAATTATTTTAACCGACTTCTTGTGTTCATCTATGGCAACGAAAGTAAATTCGCCGTGTACTGCCAGATCACGCCCTTCAGCATACATCTGTTCCACATAAATTTCAACCGATACTTTCATACTGGTATTGCCAACATGTTTAATGCGGCCCACCAATTCAATGATCGTACCAGCGGGAATTGACTTTTTAAAATCAATGCGGTCGCTGCTTACTGTCACCATCACCTGGCGGCTGAAACGTGTGGCGGCCATAAAAGCCACCTCGTCCATCATGGCCATGGCGGTGCCGCCAAATAGCGTATCATAGTGGTTGGTGGTATTGGGGAATACGGTCTTGAACACCCGTGTTTCTGAAGCTTGAATACGTTCCTTTAAATTCATCATCACTTAATTAAATTGACCATCTACTATTTGTGTAGCATTTTCTTCGTTCCAACATGGATAATCAATATATCCTTGTTCTCCGCCACCATACATGGTCGCCCGGTCAGGCTCCATAAGAGGAGCATTTTTTACAAACCGTTCAGGCAGGTCGGGGTTTGCGATGTATAACCTGCCAAAGGAGATCAGCCTGGCAATACCTTTTTCAAGTTCTGCTTCGGCGGAAACCTTATCATACCCTGCATTGGCAATAACTATCTGGCAAATCTTCCTGCCAAATAGCTCGATTTCGTCTTCAACCGCATAGTGTTCAGGAGAAGGAAAATTTGGGCTGCACCTCATGAGTTCCACATAGGCGAAGTCCATATTGTTCAGTTTTTCGATCAGATAGGTATAGGTAGCAGCAGGGTCATCCAGTACCATCTCACCATAGCAGTGGAAAGGAGCTATTTTAATACCCACCTTTTCACCACCCACCACGCGGATCAATTCCTGCATCACCTCCAGTACGAAGCGGACTTTGTTGGGGATGCTGCCGCCGTAAGCATCCGTCCTTTGGTTGGAACTTTCAGCTAAGAATTGGTTGGGCAAATAGCCATTGCAGGCGTGAAGCGCAACCCCATCAAAACCTGCTGCTATCGCATTTTTCGCGGCTTGGCCATAGTCTTTTATGGTCTGCCTGATTTCCGCGATCGTCATTTCCTGAGGTATCTCGAAATCCTTTCTGCCTTGAGAAGTAAAATGCTGCATTCCCAGGATAGGCAAGGGTGATGGCGCAAGCGGGAGCTTGCCGTTCCGGTCTACAGAATGTCCCATACGGCCAGTGTGCCAAAGCTGGGCGATTATTACGCCGCCTTTATCATGTACGGCTGTGGTTACCTTCTTCCAGGCTGCTATTTGCTGATCGGTAAAAATACCAGGCGTAAGCGGACTGCCGGTAGCCTCTTCACTGATCCTGATGGCTTCGCTGAACAGCAAACCTGCACTTGCCCTTTGTGCATAGTATTCTACCGTGATATCACCCACCAGACCATTGGGGTCTACACGGCCCCTGGTCATCGCTGCCATGGCTATTCTGTTTTTTAGGCTGACATTGCCCACCTGTATTTTTTCTAAAAGCTTCATAGGACTATTTTTCTTCTTTTCGCCGGGCCATACCCTGAGCGATGATGCTGGCGGCTATCAATTGCAGGGCATGATAAAGCATGAGTGGCAGCAATACAATACCGGTGATCGTACTGTGCTGAAAGAGCACTTTTGACATAACGGTACCATGTACCAATGACTTTTTAGAACCACAAAATAATACTGTGATGCGATCGTCATCTGAAAAGCCGAACAAACGGCTGAGTAATCCGACGCAAAAGAATACGGCAAAAAACAAAGCCATCATCCCTGCGGCAAGTCCCGCCAGTTCAAGCGCGGTAAAGCCTGCGAACAGATGTTCGGAGAATGACTTACAGAAAGACGTGTAAATGATGGTAAGGATGATTGCCTGGTCGAAATATTTCAATTGTTTCTTATACTTTTCGGCAATGGCGCCAAAACGTGCGTTGAGACTGATGCCAATGATGACAGGTAACAACACTTGAAGAACCAACTTGATCACGATTTCGGTGACATCAAAATCGCCTGTTGCAGAAGCGATGAACAGCCCAACCCATAGCGGCGTCACCACTACGCCGATCAAACTGGAAATGCTTGCATTGAAAATGGCCGCGGGAATATTGCCTTTAGCGATGGAAACCATGACCACCGAAGAGGAAACGGTGGATGGTAAAGCCGCAAGAAAAAATATACCCAACCAAAGCACTTCGAAATCGGTACCAACGAACAGCGGGCGGAACGCCAGAACGATGAGCGGAAAAAACAAAAAGGTGGTCAGCTGGACGATGATGTGCATTTTCCAGTTGACAAGCCCGGCTTTAAGTTTCTCTACACTCAATCTTATTCCATAAAACAAAAAGATCAGCGAAACGCCCACACCTGCGATCTGCTCCAGCGAAACAGGTTCTTTGACCATGCCCGGCTGCGGTAAAAAATAGGCCAGCAGGATCATCAAGCCTATCATGAGCAGGAAACCGTCGAAACCTGCTTTACTTAATATTGCTAATAACTTCTTCAATGTAATTTAATATATTCCTAACCCGCAAATTCCTTGCGTATGATCTCTGCGCCTGCGCTCAGAGCATTTAACTTTCCTCTGGCTACCACTCTTGACAAAGGCGCCATACCACAATTTGTAGAAGGATAAAGATTTTCGATATCTACGAACTTAAGGGCGCTGCGCAGCGTATTGGCTACTTCCTCAGGTGTTTCGATTGTGCCCGTTGCCACATCAATGGCGCCAACCATTACTTTTTTACCTCGAACAAGTTCCATTAGATCCAAAGGAACATTTGAGTTATGGCATTCTAATGATACCACATCAATTTTAGATTTTTGAATTTTGGGAAAAATTTCCTCGTATTGACGCCATTCTGAACCCAATGTTTTTTTCCAATCGTTATTGGCCTGTATGCCGTAACCGTAGCAGATATGCACCGCAGTTTCGCACTTTAAACCTTCAATTGCCCTTTCCAGCGTCGCCATTCCCCAATCGTTTACTTCATCAAAAAAAACGTTAAATGCAGGTTCATCAAACTGGATAATATCTACTCCAGCATCCTGCAATTCCCTGGCTTCTTGGTTGAGTGCTTTGGCAAATTCCCAGGCTAATTTTTCACGACTTTTGTAATGACCATCGTACAACGTATCTACCATGGTTAACGGTCCCGGGAGTGCCCATTTGATGGGTTTATTGGTCTGTTTACGTAAAAATTTGGCGTCGTCAACAAAAACTGCTTTTTGTCGGGCAACATCGCCAACAACCATAGGAACACTCGCATCATAACGGTCACGGATTCGCACCGTTTTGCGATTCTCAAAATCTACACCGCTTAGATGCTCGATAAAGGTGGTTACGAAATGTTGGCGTGTCTGCTCGCCATCGCAAACGATATCCAGTCCTGCCAATTCCTGTTCCTGCAATGTAATGCGTAAAGCATCCTGTTTCCCTTCAAGCAACTGATCGCCTTCCAATTTCCATGGTGACCACAGTTTTTCGGGTGGTGCAAGCCAGGCAGGTTTAGGCAAACTTCCCACAATTGAGGTGGGCAATAATAATTTCTTCGTCATAGCAAAATTTTAATGTGTCGTATTAATTAAAGTGAGAAATTGGCAGACCATTGCTCAAGAACATCCTGGTAAGGTTTGATGAAATGCTCTTCGGCATATTTACCCTGTTCAATGGCCAACCGGCTACGCTCTTCGCGGTCATACTCTACTCTGGTTAGTGAATAATCTTCGTGTTTAAGACTAGGTTGATAGATTTTCCCGGCCACTGAATTTGCATTGTAAATTTCAGGGCGATAAATCTTCTGGAAAGTCTCCATTGTGCTGATCGAACTGATCAGTCCAAGATCAGTATAATCACTGAGCAGCTCTCCGGAATGATAAAAGGCCATCGGTGCCACAGCGCTTGGAGGCATGAAAAAACGAACTTTTAAGCCCATTTTAGCGAAATATTCATCGGTGAGCGAATACTGGTCCTGCTGGTACTCAAAACCCAGAACGGGATGTTGGTACTCCGTGCAGGTATAGGTTTTATTGCCCGATACGCTTAAACAAATGATTGGTGACATCTTAAAGTGCTCTTTATAGGTTGCTGAATTCACAAAGCACTTGTAAAGTTTTCCATGTAAATCGCCAAAATTTTCAGGAACGGTAAAACTAGCTTTATCTTTATTGTAGTCAATCAATAAAACACTGAAATCATAATCACGCACGTAAGAAGAAAAATTATTTCCGGCAACACCTTCGATTTGCTGACCGGTCTTGCGGTCAAAAATATTCGTTTTTAAAACTTCGATCATCGGCAGATCGTTAATGCCGTTCTTATCATCGATATGCATCGTTACGGTGAGGATTTCGAGTTCTACATGGTAACGATCGCCTTTTGGATTATCTACATGAGCTAATGCATTGAATCGATTATTAATCATATTTAAGGCATTACGTAAGTTTTGCTGGCGGTTAGCTCCTCTGGCCAGATTTGCGAAATTGGTTGTCAGACGCGTCTGACTTGAAGGGTGATAGTTTTCATCTAAAGAAGTGCTCTTTAGCGTGAACACAAATTCATTTCCCTTGGTATCTTGGATATTTTCCATGTATTTCTTTAACTTTTTAAATGGTTAATAATCATTAAAAATTCCTTGATTATTCAGGATACGACAGGCAAAAGAAAGGATTTAAGAAGGAGAGATATACACAAACGGGCACGATCAACCCCTGAGGGTTTGCACCTTTAAGCTATACAATCTGACCAATAACCTCTTTACGCGGAAGTATCGTCAATTCGGAAAAGGCAGGTATCCTGACTTGTAACGGCTTTTACCAGCCTTCCCGTTTGCACAGTGACCATGTTTGGTAAAACCTTTTGCGTTACTTACAGTTGCGCGACAGTTCGTGATTTGCACACGATTCCCTATTAATTCACCACTAAGTAAAACCTTTCCCGATTGCTGAAAAAAGCAAAGAACCATGAGTTTTAAACTCTGTACAAAGTTATAAAAACAGTTATTAAAGTCGATTATATAAGTTATTTCAGTCAAAATTACTTTAAATTAAATATTTGTTGATTTTTTATGCGGTTTATTCTTACTTTTATCTGCTGAAACAGTGATTTATGCTATGGAACAATTGGATGAGATCGATCTGAAACTCTTAAAAATATTAGGCAACGACTCAAGTCATACCATCAAAGAGCTCGCTGCGAAGGTAAATTTGACGCCATCGCCGGTTGTGCAACGCGTAAAACGCCTGGAAACCAGTGGTTATATCAGGAAATATATTGCGCTGCTTGCCCCGGAAAAGTTCAACCAGGGTTTTATTGTGTTCTGCAATATCCGGCTCAAACAGCATGACCGAAAGGTGGGCCACAGCTTTGTAGAGGATATTCTCAAAATCGAGGAGGTTGTAGAATGTTATAATATCTCCGGCGATTATGATTTCTTTCTGAAAGTGTATGCCAAAGACATGAAGCATTACCAGGACTTTGTTTTTAATAAATTAGGCTCCGTTGAAAGTATTGGCAGTACACATAGTACTTTCGTGATGGCCGAGATCAAAAATACACACAACATCAGTTTTTAATATCGGCGGAAGTTAGGGGTAATGGGTACCTGTTTTTCGTTCCCCAATCCATCAACGTCCGGTACAGAGCAGCTATACTGAACGGGGAGCCCAGGCAAAATACCGTTAACTTTCAAACTAGAGATATTTCTCTTAAAGTAGGCAGTGCATTATCAAAAGTATTAATTTCTGAACCCAAAAGTTGATACGAATGAATTTCACCGAGGGCATTTCGGCAAAAATGGACCAAACTAACGGACTGTTTCGGTCCAAGCTGTACGCGCTGATCTTTAGATCAGGATTTCTTCACTCAGCGGGTCCAATTAATTTTCTAAGTTCGGGTCAAATTAAAGCCTCAGAATCAAAATCGATATCTGATGTAATATTGGCTCCATCAGATGGGATTTAGTCGCTTCTGCGTATCTTTTTAATTGGTTTTTTGCTTACATCAGAAGAATGATCAAAAAAATGATCTGGAGTAAAACGTGAAATGTGGACATTGAATCAAATGCTTTAGAGTGCCCGAGGGAAGAAAGCAATTTGCAGCCAGGCCGCTATGAGTTCAGAAGGAAAGGGAATGAATTAACAAAAAATCCGGCAGCCAGATTCGCGTACAGTTTGGACCGAAACGGACTGTACAGTTTTAGTGAAATATGCAGCTAATGAAAGGGAAATGAAATATCTTCAGAAAAATAAAAAACATATTTTTACGAAGTGAAATTTAAAACGTAAAAAGGTTAGATATGAAAAAAATTAATGCCTCAATCAATATCAATGACAAAAAATATTCCTCGTATCTCAAAAATAATGCTTGGACATTGTGCTTAGGAGCGGGAATTTGTCAAGGAATACTCCCTAACTGGTTCGAATTAACGAGACGGGTAATCAATTCTACTTTTAAGTACAATTGGGACGCATTTACATTTAAAACTATTACCGAATCAATCCCATTTTCGCTAGACGGATGGCTTCAAGCTTGTCAGAATCATCTAGTTTCTAATGGTTCGACAATCGAAGATTTCTACTCAATCTTGGAGCAGTCACTTTACTATGAATTAGTGGAAAAAGCCAAAGTCAAAAAATTGGAAAAGGAGTTGAAGATATTTTTAAACAATCCGAAAAGACTAACGAAGTCTCAACTATTGCCTTTATGTGATTTTTTTGATTCCGAGTATCAAAGGACTACCATTCTTCAGCTTAAGGATATTTTGTTAAATAAAGATCGTAGAATAACTCGCCCTGCAGAGATTATCACCTTTAATGCAGATCCTTTGTTAAGTTCACTTTTGATAATATATGCTGTGAAACTTGGATATGAAGAAACAGGGATTTATAATTTTCAGTATGAAGAATATATTAAAGTTACGCGTCCTTTTGAAACCGGAGTGAAAAAAATTCCAATTTATCATCTACATGGGTCGATAGCACCGCCACAGCTGGATTCTTTTTTATCCAAAAAAGAAGCGAGAGATAATCTTGTCTTTGCTGAAGGTGCATACACTAAGATTGCTGGAACGATGCTGTCATGGGCTCAGAATATGTTTCTTCATTTTGCTATCAATCGCAAGATGGTATTTTTAGGCTTGTCAATGTCCGATCCAAATATCAGAAGGTGGCTCAGTTGGACCACTGAAAACATGAAGGCACAACTTGAAATCTATACTAAATCCAACCCGGACTTTACAAAACATTTATGGATAACGCGAATTAATAAGAACTCAGAACTAAATGTAGTATTAGAGGCTTCATTAAAACACATGTCTGTCAAACCTGGTTGGATAAATAATTGGAATGAACTGGAATTGGGACTATTAAATCTAATGGGGAAGCATTGATGGTTGGTGATTTGTATTTTAAACTCTATGGTGAAATTACCCTAATATCGGTAGAGTTCCGCAGGAAATATATAGATTATCCAATGGAAATGAGTATCCGTGGATATTTCGGTAAAAGTGGGGAAGAACCACTTTCGCTGAAATATGCATTCAAATATAACCAGATTTGAATTTCCCGCTCTTCGCCATGTTCCCCAAGCCATGTCGAAGTATTAATAAATCAGGATTTCTAATCCTAAATATCAATTCCTAATTTAAAAGATTTTTAAACAAAAAAAGCCCATCTTTCGATGAGCTTTTTAGCAGTAGAGTCAATCCGCGGAAGTTCGAACTTTTATGAGCATTGCGAAGCGATAGTAAACTTTGAAAAAGTGGTGAAGAATAAAATTGAGGGGCAGTATAGGAAAAAGAAATTATTGTAAGTGTTTTTCTGTATCTGTTGATGACAAGCTAAGGCAGGATGAGACATCTTTCAGGTTCAGGTTTTACCTGTTCAGAACAATATGGATTATATACACCTAATTGTAGGCTATTTCTGTTTCCATTTGGCAGACACCTAAACTTTGTAGCTTATTTTTCTATCGTCCTAAATTGAAATATTTATCTAAATCATTCTTTATAGATCATTATAAAAAGAACAATTGTGGTTTTGGCCATACTATTATTTACAGCTACCGCCTTTGTCCAAATACATATAAGCCATCATTAAATACGCCAATATAAATCAGGTACTTCCCGGAGCTACATTAAAGACACTCAACCAATTGCCTCATAAAATGTAATAAGGTTTCCGTGAAGATCAAGTATCGAGAAATCCCTATGCCCCCAATGCTGTTCTTCGATGTCTGAATGTTCATTGTGGAGCACTCCCTGTGTTTTATACTCTTGATGTAGTTCATCGATTCCCTCTACCTCTATCCTGCAGCTCGCTGTCCCTGCTAGAAATGTTTCTGCGCCGCTCCAGATTGGCTTTAGAAAAAGCATTATGCTTCTATATTTCCAGCTCCGGTCACAAGATGCCCATAGGTGAATTTCGATTCCACCCCGTACAACTATTGCGAATGTTTCCTCTTTGTGACGCGTAGTGAAACCCATCCTGTTCTCATAAAATTCTACAGCCTTCGCTATACTTACAACCGGCAGTGCCGGAATGCTTTTTTTAAATCCTATCATAAAAATTTATCTATTTTCCAGCATTCGATAAGCGCTTTTTTTTTGCTGTTCTAAAAGAATTATTTGGCAGAACAGCAGGTTCTGTTTTCCTGTATCGGTGGACACTTTACTGTTCCGTAACTACAGAAGACACAGCAGTCACCCTGTAATGGTTTTAAGCGCTCGTGACAGTTTTCACATTCGTAAAAATACTGGCAGGCATCCGTAGGCATTGACTCTTCCTTTTGATGCTGGCAAAGTGGGCAGGTGATTATTGATTGCAGGAATATTGTTTTAGTTGACATCTTTTTTTTTGCTTTTTACTTTATAAACGGTTTCATGTTCGATGGAAGAGACTAACTGCACAATTGATATCTGGGTACTGTCGAACTTTACAAAGGATTCACCTTTTAAATATGAAGTTCTGACTTCCAGCACACCCTTTCTTTCCCGCAAGGCATGATTTACATGACCTTCACAAGAAGAACAGCTCATTCCCTGAATTTGAATAACAGTCTGTTGAACATTGGAGTTAATGCTAATTTCTTGTTTTGGCAATTTCTTTTGGAGGAACTTTGCATAATACGGAAAAGAAGCCAGCACGATTGAAAGTGCTGTTACTATCCATAAGAAGCCTTTGGATTGCAGCCAGTTTTTCCTTTCCGGGCAACCACATCCATCTTTTGGAGTGGGTTTATATGCCCTGTAAAAGGCAAAACCTAAAATCAGGGCAGTTGCCATTAACAGGTATGGCCTTAAGGGAGCGATCCAACTGAACATGGATAAGGTACTTCCCGTGGTACCCAGCAGTGCCAATAATGGAACAATACAGCAAAGGGAAGAACTGAGTGCCAAAAGTATTCCCGAACCTATGAGTTTGTTGTTATGTTTTACTTTGCTCATACTGTTTCAATTAAAGCATTGGCTTGATTAATCATAGTAAAGAAAGGCTGCATCAGTCTTAGGTGTTCATTCCGAAGGGAATAGAATATTGTCTGACCGTCTTTTCTGAATCCTATAATATTGCCATCTTTCATCTTACGCAGATGTTGAGAAACTGCCGGGATGCTCATGCCAAGGATATCACTTAGATCACAGGGACACAACTCCTTTTCCTGTTGCAACAGATAAAGTATTTTCAGGCGGACTTCATTTCCAGCTAAGGATAATATACCCGACAATTGGGAAAAAGAGTATGCGTTTTCCTTGATCTTGTTTCTGCATCCATTAATCTGCATCGGGTTTGCTTTTTCCCGGATACAGTTACTCAGATTGTCCGTGTTTTTTATCATCAAGGGCTAAAGGTATGGGTATATAATTATTTAAGCAAATGCTTAAATACTGTCTTTTTGATTTTTTTTATACGGAAAGTATATGATTTGTTTTGACGGATACTTTGAACCTGACCGACTGCAATCATAATCTTATAACATTTTCCGGAAATTATATAAACCTGTAATCTGATTTCAGGTTAACTTTACTTAGTTCATCTAAAATATTCTTATATTAGAATTGTGAAACGTACAGCAGTCATAATAATAACAGTGATCTACATGCTATCCTCTTTAGGGATGGCTGTAAACCGTTTTTATTGCTGTGGAAGACTGGCTTCAGTAAAACTTATCCTTGCTTTACCAGACCAGAACGATGTTAAGGCCAAAACAAAGGATAACTGCTGTAAGAACGAAAGGAAAAGCCTTAAAATTAAGGACACCCATTTCAGTGCTGATGTGGTGACCTTGGATGTTCCTATGCCAGCGGTCCTTCCCGAACCTATACGGTTTTCACAGGTAAATCTCTTTACTGATCGCGCCGACGTTCAGCCTTATCAGGCCAATGCCCCGCCCAGGCAGCCCGAGACACCGATCTATATCCTCAACTGCACTTACCGGATTTAATCCTCTTTTCTGCCTTTTCCTCTCTGGAAAAGATTGCGGAGCATTCCGTTTTTAATCAATTTTCTTAATTATAAATCACGCGTAGGCCATTGTTTGGCTCTATGCCATTATTCAATTCCTAAAATTCCAACACATGAAAAAATTAGTTTTTGTGGCATTTGCCATGCTGTTTTCTGGTATCTCCCTATTTGCGCAGACACCCGCCAAGCCCACCAAACAGGCTACCGTAAAAACAAAAAAGGCTGTTGTGCCCAAAGTGCAGTACACCTGCACGATGCACCCGGAAGTTTTAAGCGATAAGCCCGGGAAATGTCCCAAATGCGGCATGACGCTCGTAAAAAGGGAAGCGCCTAAAAAGCAAACAGGTAAAATGAAAATGTAAGTTCATCATGCCCGGAACGGCGTGTTCCGGGCCAATTATAATTAAGATGATCAATCAACTTATTTCCCTGTCCTTAAAGAACAGGTATATTGTCCTGCTGGTCGCAATAGCCTTATTTGCATGGGGCAGTTATGCCATCCGCGAAAACCCAATCGATGCCATACCCGATCTTTCGGAAAACCAGGTAATCGTTTTTACCGAATGGCAGGGCCGGAGTCCCCAGATCATGGAAGACCAGGTGACCTATCCCTTGGTGAGCAACCTTCAGGGCATTCCCAGGGTCAAGGCGGTCCGTGCTACATCCATGTTCGGGATGAGCTTTGTTTATATTGTTTTTGATGATAAGGTAGATGTCTACTGGGCACGGAGCCGTGTGCTTGAACGGCTAAACTATGCACAACGTTTATTGCCTGAAGGTATTACGCCAACACTTGGCCCTGATGGAACTGGGGTTGGGCATGTGCTTTGGTATACCCTTGATGCGAGGGGCATAGATCTTGGCGAGCAGCGCGCACTCCAGGACTGGTATATCAAGCTCGGCCTGCAGACGGTTCCCGGCGTAAGTGAAATCGCTTCCTTCGGAGGGTTTGAAAAACAGTACCAGATCAATATTGACCCACATAAACTCAATTACTATAACATTCCTTTATCCCAGGTACTTAAGGCCGTCAAGAGCAACAACAACGATGTCGGTGGCCGCAAGTTTGAAATGAACGGAACCGGCTACATTGTCCGTGGCCTCGGTTATATCAAAAGCCTGAAGGATGTTGAGGATATCTCGATCGGCACGATAAAAAGTGTTCCTGTCAGGGTACGCGATATTGCCACCGTTCAGATGGGCGGAGACCTGCGCCTGGGCATCTTTGATGAGAACGGCACAGGTGAGGCCGTTGGGGGGATCGTGGTGATGCGTTATGGCGAAAACGCAGACCAGGTTATCCACGCGGTCAAGGACAAGATGAAGGAGATCGAGCGCGGACTGCCTTCAGGTGTAAAGTTTAAGATTGCTTACGACAGGAGTGAACTGATCGAAAGCGCCATCAGCTCGGTAAAGCATACACTGATCGAGGAGATGATCACCGTATCCATTATTGTCATCCTGTTTCTGTTCAGTTGGAGAAGTGCCCTGAGCATCATCATCCAGATACCCATTACCATCGCAGCAAGCTTTATCCTACTCAATGCATTTGGCATCAGCTCCAACATTATGTCCCTGACCGGTATTGCACTTGCCATAGGCGTTATTGTAGACAACGGCATTGTCATGGTCGAAAATTCACACCGCAACCTATCCATTGCACAAGAAGAAGAAACGTTATGACCACATCCGAAAGAATCAAAATTATAGAAGCCTCCTGCAAACAGGTTGGCCGGGGTGTCTTTTTCTCAACCCTGATCATTGTCGCTTCTTTTCTGCCGGTATTTTTGCTCGAAGGGCAGGAAGGCAAGCTGTTTGGCCCGCTGGCATGGACAAAGACATTTATACTGGCCATAGATGCTGTTCTGGCAGTAACACTGGCACCCGTGCTGATCTCGTTTTTTCTAAAGGGAAAGCTAAGGACTGACGCGCATAACCCATTGAACCGAACCCTTGAAAAAATCTATCAGCCCATCCTCAGCTGGTGCATGAAATGGAGGAAGACAACAATCGGGATCAATATCATTGCACTTCTGATCAGTGTCCCATTGCTGCTCAGTCTGGGCAGTGAATTTATGCCCCCGCTTGACGAAGGATCGATCCTGTTTATGCCGGTAACCCTGCCCGATATTTCCAATTCGCAGGCCAAACAGTTATTGCAGGTACAGGACAGGATCATTAAAAGTGTACCCGAAGTCAAAAATGTACTGGGCAAAGCCGGCAGGGCAAATACAGCCACGGATAATTCTCCAATCAGTATGGTAGAAACGATTGTTCTTCTAAAGCCCAGGAGCGAATGGCGCAAGGGCATTAAAAAAGAAGACATCATAAATGAACTCAATGCGAAGCTTCAGATCCCCGGGGTGGTAAACGGATGGACCCAACCGATCATCAACCGCATCAATATGCTCTCTACCGGTATCCGTACCGACGTAGGTTTAAAAGTTTATGGGCAGAACCTGGATACCCTCTACGCTTTATCCGGCAGGATGAAGCAGGCACTACAGGGACTGAACGGGGTCAAGGATCTATATGTGGATCCGATTACCGGCGGGCGCTACTTGGATATACAGGTTGATAAGGAAGCAATAGGAAGATATGGACTCAGTGTAGACGATGTAAACCAGGTGGTAGAAAGTGCCCTGGGCGGCATGAACGTTACGCCAACCATTGAGGGCCGGAGGCGCTTCAGCGTAAACCTAAGGCTGGCACAGGATTATCGGAGCAGCCTGGATGAGATCAGGCGCACACTGGTGCAGACCCCATCATTCGGGCCTGTCCCGCTATCTTCGGTTGCCCATATTACCATCAGTGACGGGCCGGCGATGATCCAGTCAGAAAACGCACTGCTGCGCGGAACGGTACTCTTTAATGTACGTGGCCGTGATCTGGGCAGTACAGTCAAAGAAGCGCAGGATAAACTGAACGGTATGGCGAAAACCCTGCCCAAGGGATATTTTATAGAATGGAGCGGACAGTACGAGAACCTGATCCGTGCCGAACGTACGTTGAAGCTCGTTATGCCCATTGTGCTGCTGATCATTTTCGCCTGCCTGTATTTTGCTTTTCATTCGATAAGGGAAGCCTTCTTCAGTCTTATCTCTATCCCCTTTGCCCTGATCGGCGGGGCATATATGGTTTATTTTTTTGGTGTGCATTTATCTGTTGCTGTTGCAGTAGGTTTTATTGCCCTGTTCGGTATTGCCGTTGAAACGGGGATCGTGATGGTCATATACCTCAATGATGCCATGCAGCGGCTGGTCGCGGAGAAAGGTAATTCCAGCGAAACAATCAGTAAAGAAGACCTGCGGACCTATGTGATGAACGGCGCGGTAAAGCGGCTGCGCCCAAAACTGATGACTGTCTGCGTCGCCCTATTTGGTCTGGTTCCGGTATTATGGGCTACAGGGACAGGAAGTGACGTGATGCTGCCGATCGTGCTTCCCATGATTGGCGGTGTATTAACCTCTTCAACGCATATACTCCTTGTTACCCCACTCATTTTTCTAATGGTCAAAGAGCACGAACTCAGGAAGTATGGCAAACTGGAAGTGCTGGACGTAAAAGAATAAAGCCATGAAAATAAATCATCGAATAATATACGGCCTATTGTTGTGTACCCTTAGCTTAACGGTTAAGGCACAGCAGGAATACCTATCATTGGACAGCGTGCTGGCAAGGGTTGCGGCCAACCCCTTATTGCGGACTTACGACGCGCAGATCAATGCGCAGAATGCCTACGCGGGCTCTGCCAGAAGCCTGGATGCCCCAAAGCTGAGCGCAGGACAGTACCAGACGCCTTATCAGCTTAAGCCCGATGGCGGTTCCTTTATGGTTACTGCCGATCAGATGTTCACCAACCCGGCCAAGCTCCGTGCAAAGGAAAACTACATGAAAAGCATATCCAGGGTTACCGCCGAAGAAAAGAAATACATGAACAACCAGTTGAACGCACAGGCCAAACAATATTATTTTGAGCGGGCAATCCTGGAAAAGAAACTGGCAGTTTTGGATAACACCAGTGGCTTACTGGAATACATGTTAAAGGCTTCCAATATCCGGCTTACCTATGGAAAGGAAAAACTGGATAATATCTATAAGACCAAAGCTGAACTGTTTCAACTGGACAATAGCCGGGAAGAAATTAAAAGTGAAATCAAACAGAAAAATATCCTGCTCAATACACTGATGAACCGGGACAAGGGGCAGGATTTTATGGTAGACACGAGTCTTGTGGTCAGGGATTATGCGGCTACAGTGACCGATACGGCTACACTTGCATCGGTACGGAGCGATATCAGGGGGATTGATCGCAGTATAGAACTGCAACAGCTTAATGCCAAAGTAGAATACAGTAAACGTAAACCCGACTTCGGGCTGCAGGCGGGACATATGTTCAGTTATGGCGGGATGCCCAACCAGTACATTTTAATGGGTTCAATCACCATCCCAATTGCACCCTGGTCTTCCAAGAGCTATAAAGCAAACCTGAAGGGCAATCAATACGAAATAGATCAGCAGCGCGAACGCAAGATCTCGCTCCTCAACCAGGCAGAAGGAGAGCTGGCTGGACTGAAGGCTGCATGGACAGGTAAATCCAGGCAGTTGAAAAACTACCGGCAGAACATTATTCCCGCCCTACAGAACAGTTATAAAACATCGCTCCTCGTCTATGAACAGAATACCGGTGAACTGCTGCCAGTACTGGAAAGCATAAAAAGTCTGCAGACAGCAAGGATAGATGCTTTAGAACGGTTAGGGGAAATATTATTAATACAGGTAGCTTATGAAAAAGAAAATGAAATGCATTAAGATCATATTACCGGTCATTCTTTTTGGTATGTTGCTGATCGCCGCCTGTTCCAATCCTAACCAGGCACCGGTCGGGTCTCAATCCAAAACCGCTGTACAATATACCTGCCCGATGCATCCACAGGTACTGGAGGATCATCCTGGTAATTGTCCGATCTGTGGGATGACACTGGTAAAAAAAGCAGGTCAGGCAAGCGAGGGTTCGGGCATCAGCTTAAAAACAGTTTTGGAGCCTGTTAACAGTACGGTGATCTCCTCGGTGGCTTTTGCCTTGCCCCAAGAAAAAGAAGTGGCCACGCAGGTCTCCGCAGAAGGTTATCTGGATTTTGATACCCGGACATTTAACAATATCGCCTCGCGTTTTTCCGGACGCATCGAAAAGGTGTACATCAAATTTGCCTTTCAGAAGATCCATCCGGGACAGCGCATCTTTGATATATACAGTGCAGATATGGTAACCGCTCAACAGGACCTGATCTATATCGCAAAGAATTCTTCAGGCGAAACCGAGTTGCTCAGGGCTGCTAAGCAAAAACTATTGCTGCTTGGAATGACAGCTGTCCAGGTTGAGCAGGTAGTCAGAACGGGCAAAGCATTTTATAGCTTACCAGTATACAGTGCCTACGAAGGGCATGTCCATGATGCTGCACATAGCCAGATGGCTGGGGCAGTGGGTTCAGACCAAGGCCCTGATTTCAGTCGTAACATGCCCCTTGCTATAAAAGAGGGGATATATGTAGAAAAAGGACAGACTTTGTTCAATGTTGTTGACCCCCATAGGCTGTGGGCCATTATCAAGATTGACAGAAATTCACTGGCCAGCTTACAGTTAAATCAACCGGTTAAGATTACACTACCCGATCTGCCAGGTAAAACGCTATATGGGAAAGTAGATTTTATTGAACCTACCCTTCAGCAAGGTGACAAAACAGTTAGCGTCAGGGTTTATCTGGACAATATGGAACATCAGCTGAAGGTAAACAGTTTAATCAATGCCTCGATAGGGACGGGAAAATCCAAAGGGCTTTGGATACCGAGGTCTGCTCTGCAGGATCTTGGGCAGACAAAAATAATCTGGTTAAAAAAAGGCGGCTCATACTATGCACATAGCGTAAATATTGGGACTTTCAATGGGAACGAAATACAGATAACAAGAGGCCTTTCCGCAACCGATACGCTGGCAGTAGATGCAGGGTATTTAACAGACAGCGAGAGTTTCATCAAAACAAAGGGTCATGAATAATATAAAAAGAATTAACCTGAAAAGGATCTGTGTCTTGCTGTTTGTGGTGCTTTCAGTAAGTATATTCAACAGCTGTAAACAAAAAGTACAGCCGGTGGTAAAAGTAAAAAGCAAATTTTACTATACCTGTTCGATGCATCCACAGATACATGAAGACCATCCGGGCAACTGTCCGATCTGTGGTATGAAGCTGATCAAAGTTGAGCTTACTGGTTCAGGGAATTCAGCCACGGAAAAAATAACATTAACCGCAAGTCAGATCCAGTTAGCCGGAATAATGGTTGATACAGTAAGGAAAGAAAATACAGGGGGTGAAAAACTGCTGACCGGAACTGTTGTTACAGATGAAAGTAGGGCAGAAGAGATCAGTGCAAGAATAGCCGGACGGATACAGCGTTTATTTGTTAGGTCTGTAGGAGAGAAAATAACAATTGGTCAGGCAGTGTATTCCATTTATAGTGAAGACCTCTTATCGGCCGAAAAAGAATACCTTTTGGCAAGACAGCAACAGAAAGTTTTAAATAATCCCGATGTAGATTATGAGGCCCTGATCAAGACAGTAGAGCACAAATTATTATTGTGGGGGCTGAACACCGCCCAGATCAAAAGCCTTTCTTCTTTATCCAAAGCATCGGCAACAGCTACCATATACAGTAAGGTCAATGGAACGGTAAGTGATATAGCGGTCCATGAAGGTGACTATGTAACCGAAGGGATGGCTATATTAAAAACCCAAGGGTTGAACAGTCTATGGATAGAGGCGCAGTTATATGCCAGCGAAAGCGGAAACTATAAGGAAAATGACATGGTGAATGTCTCTTTTCCAGACCTGAACGGACAGGTTATTAAAGGTAAGGTCGGATTTTTAAATCCTGAACTATCAGATGAATCTAAGGTTGTGCTCATCCGGATCGCAGTTCCAAATACGCAAGGGCTGATCAGGCCGGGGATGTTGGCATACATTTCCATTGATAATGGAAAACAGAATGCTGTTGCTGTGCCCAGATCTTCAATACTCGCAGGAGGTAAAGGCAATAAGGTATGGATCAAAAATAGTGATGGAAGTTTTTCTGGAAGAAAGGTCAGTACCGGAGCAGGGAACGAGGGTTATGTGCAGGTATTGTCCGGCATTTCACCAGGTGAAATAGTGGTCACAACTGGAGCCTACCTGTTGGAGAGTGAATCGATATTTAAAAATGGAGGGTAAGGTTATGATTTGGTGCGTCATATGTTATGGATAAATACCCATGGTAAGTAAAATTTGGCATAGTATGTAACTTGATTGCGCTAAATACTGTCTGGACTTTGTAGAAAAGCAAATCCAGCATTTGACAGGTCGGAGTCGGCGAAACGAAATTACTTTTCGAGGGGCCGAAAAATATTGAAACAAGTTCAATGTCAGAAATTTGAGGTGATTTTCTAATATAATTATATAAAAGATATGGAAAATTATATAAATTTAATTTCGCATCTTTATATAGATTTGTAGTCTGATGAAAACCAAAGCCATCTTTCTTTTAGTGATTTTTCTGCTCAACACTGTTGTTGGCTTTGCCTGTGCAGTTGGAATGGAAAGAGATAATCATGGAGAAAGTGGTGTACATGTTTCCTCTAAAAAGAATAATCACAAACATGATCATCAGCATAAAGGGGCACATGTGCATAAACACAGCGCTTCAAATGGACCGAATCTTTCAAAAGAAGAACCCTGTTGCAATACTCTTGTCAACGACCTTGTGGTTCAGGGGAAGCTTGTTCCCCAAAGCGTTAAAAACCAGGTTATCCTACCTGTTCTATTGCTTCCAGATTATCATTACAATTTTTTAATTCCTTCTGTCAAACTGGTTCTCAAAAAGAGTGTTTACGCCGGACAGCGGGAGCGGCCACCCAATAGGGACATCCGGATAACCATCAATAGCTTTCAGATATAAGATTTCACCACGAATTACCAATAGAGCCCGTGTTACATTGACATGGTGCCTGACTTTCGCGCGGACAAAACTCCTGCGGAAATAGCGTAAACATTTAATCTTAAAATCATGAAAAAAATATTTCTTCTGGTTGTCCTATTGGCAATCGTTTTCACTGGCCGCGTCATTGCGCAAAATAGCCAGACACAGTCACTTTTAACTTCTTATTACGATATCAAAAATGCATTGATAAATGCAGATGCGACAGTCGCCGCCTCAAAAGCCGCTGAGTTTTCCAAAGAGTTGGTCAATATGGACATGAAATCAATGGCAGAAGCCGATATGAATATATTTATGGGTTTGAAGGATAAGCTTGCCTTTGATGCCAAACACATATTGGAGAGTAAGGATATTGCCCATCAGAGAGAACATTTCGCAACTTTTTCTGCCAATCTTTTTAAACTGGCGAAAGCGGTTAAACTCACCAAAGCGCCTGTTTATTATGCCTACTGTCCGATGAAAAAGAGCTATTGGCTTTCTGATAACGCTGGCATCAAAAACCCTTATTTCGGTAAGCAGATGCTGACCTGTGGTGCAGTAAAAGAGACTATCAAATAATTCATATTGTTATTGAACGGACATTTAGCATTGAGATGTTTTGGTCCGTTCAATATAGCTGTGCATATATTCTACATACAGCTCGAAATAATTTATTCAAAATATATCAATAACAATGAAAACATTAATATATAGCCTTCTGGGCCCACCATTTTTCCTTGCCGCCTGTACAAATGGCAAAAATGAAAAGCAAGATTCTGCTGTAGCGGATTCCACGACCAAAAATGTTTCTAGGGAAACCAATAAGGTAAAAAAAAACCAAACGGCTGCGCTTTTATCCGGCTATCTGAAACTGAAAAATGCCCTTACCACGGACGATGATAAACAAGCTGCTGCCGCAGGCAGTGAAATAGTCGCAGGGTTCGCCAGTTTTGATGAAAAATCATTGACCTCGGAGCAGGCCAGGGCATATAGCGATATTCGGGATGATGCCAAGGAGCACGCAGAGCATATCGGTTCCAATGCAGGCAATATTGCCCATCAACGTGAGCATTTCGATATGCTGAGCAAAGACATGTACGACATGATCAAGCTCCTTGGCACTGACAAGCCCCTGTATGTTGACCGTTGTCCCATGTACAACAACAACAAGGGTGCGATGTGGGTGAGTGAGGTAAAGGAGATCAAAAACCCTTACCTTGGAAAAACGATGCCGACCTGTGGTACTGTTAAGGAAGAACTGAAATAGCACAAAAATGACGGGCATAAAGAAAATCTTTCTTGGGCTATTAGTTATCTTCCTGCTTATGCAGATCTTACAGCCTGCACGCAATAAAAGCGCGCAGGTTATGCCTCAGGATATATCCACACTTGTTCCTGTGCCTGATGATGTACAGGGGATACTTAAAAAATCATGTTATGACTGTCATAGCAACAACACAGAATATCCATGGTATGCCTATGTTCAGCCGCTTCACTGGTACCTTAACAGTCACATACGATCGGGAAAAGAGGAGCTAAACTTTAATGAATTCGCCGGCTATACCTTGCGAAGGCGTCAGAACAAACTTCGGGCCATAGAAAATAGCTTAAAAGATGGTACAATGCCGCTTTCTTCTTATATCATGATCCACAGAAATGCAATATTAGATCCGAGGGAAAAGTCGATACTCATAAAGTGGGTACAGGATTCAAGGGATAGTTTGACCAGAAAGAATCTCACTGCTCTTTAAATTAACAAAGAAATGAAAAATATATTAACAGTCTTTTTATTGATACTCTATTCTGTGGTTTCCGCCCAGGATATGAAGGGAATGAAAACGGACAAGAACGGCAGTGCTGGTCAGTCCAGGGTGATCTATACCTGTGTGATGCACCCGGAAATACAATCGGAAAAACCCGGGAACTGTCCAAAGTGCGGAATGAAGCTTATCCTGCAGAAAGGTAAAGCGGATAAGGCAAAGACAGCTGATCTACTCAATAAGAAACAGGAAGCAAAAAAGGGGGCTATGGAAGTCATGAAAATGCCGGCAGAAAAATTGGAAAGTAAGCCGAAACCAGAATCAGTAACCTATACCTGCCCAATGCACCCCGAGATCCATGATTCCAAACCTGGCAACTGTCCCAAATGTGGGATGAAGCTTGTTAAGGAAAAGCCCAAGGCTAACCCTGAGAAGAATGGGGAAATAAAGGAAAGTTCCAAAAAGAGTGAGGATATGGGTGATATGGCGGGCATGGCAATGGATGATAACGGTTCTGACATGGAAAATATCAAAACTGCAAAGGCTAATTTGGGCCCGATTAGAACCGTTTCGAATAAATTTCCGCCACGCACCGTGCGTTATGATCTTTACATAGCCGATACAACGGTAACTTATGGAAAAAAATCAAAGCGGGCAATTGCGGTAAACGGACAGATTCCTATGCCGACACTGACCTTTACGCAAGGCGATACCGCACTGATCTACGTGCATAATAATCTTGACGAGGAAACCGCACTGCACTGGCACGGACTTTTTCTTCCGAACAAGATGGACGGTGTTCCTTTTCTGACCCAAATGCCGATCAAACCGCACGCTACTTACATCTATAAGTTCCCCATCGT
The DNA here is from genome assembly GCF_000812965.1 of Pedobacter kyungheensis. Classification (GTDB taxonomy): domain Bacteria; phylum Bacteroidota; class Bacteroidia; order Sphingobacteriales; family Sphingobacteriaceae; genus Pedobacter; species Pedobacter kyungheensis. The sequence continues at coordinate 39,565 of NZ_JSYN01000008.1, read as the reverse complement.
CCAGCATGGAACGCACTGGTACCACAGCCATAGCGGCCTTCAGGAACAGATAGGTATGTATGGGGCATTTATAATGAACAAACGTACGGAGTGGGATATTCCAACCCTTCCAGTAGTCATTAGCGAATGGACAGATATGAAGCCCGAGGAGGTTCATAGAAGCCTGAAAAATGCCAACGACTGGTTTGCAATCAAAAAAGGGACTACCCAGAGTTATGCAGAAGCGATCAGGACCGGACATTTTAAAACAAAGGTAGCCAATGAATGGAAGCGCATGAATGCCATGGATGTGAGCGATGTGTATTATGAAGCCTTTCTCATCAATGGGAAAAATCAGAACGAACAGCCGCAGTTCAAGGCTGGGGACAAGGTAAGGCTGCGTATTGCAAATGGGGGTGCCTCAGATTATTTCTGGCTTAAATATGCAGGGGGCAAGATTACCGTTGTGGCGACTGATGGAAATGATGTGGAGCCTGTAGAGGTCGACAGGCTGATTATAGCGGTTTCCGAAACCTATGATGTAGTGGTCACGATTCCGGAAAATAAGAGCTATGAATTTTTGGTCACTCCTGAAGACCGTACGGGATCAGCATCGCTATGGCTGGGCAAGGGAGAAAAGGTGCATGCAGAGAAAATGCCCAAACTGAAATATTTTGCCGGAATGAAGATGATGAACGATATGATGGATATGAGCGGCAATATGGTACAGATGGAAGGCATGAAGATGCAGAACCAGCTTATGGATATGAATACGGTGATGTACCCGGAGGTAACCGGCGAAGAAAATCCGAAAACAGAGAAAAAAATGAAAGGGATGCCGGGTATGCAGATGTCTGTTGACAAGACCATGGCAGGGATGAATATGGAGGCAGAAACCGCCGATATCGTTACTCTGAACTATAATATGCTTCGAGATCCAAAGAAAACAACCCTGCCAAAAGGCCCATGGAAGGAACTCAAGTTTGACCTTACGGGAAATATGAACCGTTACGTCTGGACGCTGGATAACAAAACTGTTTCTGAAAGCGATAAGATACTGATAAAAAAGGGCGAAAATGTTAGGATAATCCTTTACAACAACAGTATGATGCGCCATCCTATGCACCTTCACGGCCATGACTTCAGGGTAATTAACCGGCAGGGAGAATATGCCCCAATGAAGAACATTATCGACATCATGCCCATGGAGCGGGATACCCTTGAATTTGCAGCAACAGAGCCAGGAGGCGACTGGTTCTTCCACTGCCATATTCTCTACCATATGATGAGCGGTATGGGAAGGGTATTCAGTTATGAGAATTCTCCGCCTAATCCCGAAATTCCGGACCCCAAGCTGGCACAGCGAAAACTTTTCAGTGATGACAGGGCATTTCATCCAATGGCACGGGTTGGGATTGAAACAAACGGAAGTGATGGTGAGTTTATGCTCGCCAATACCCGTTACCGCTTTACCACTGAATGGCGGATTGGGTTTGACAAGGAAATGGGCTATGAAAGTGAAAGTCATTTTGGAAGATATATCGGGCGAAACCAATGGCTATTGCCCTATGTCGGATGGGATTTTAGAAAAAGAACGGTTGATCCCTTGGACAAGAATGTTTTCGGGCAATCACTTTCGCCGGGAAACAATCTTTTCGGGCAGGGAAATACCAAAAATTTCAGGCAGGTATTTCATTTGGGAGTTCAATATACCCTACCGCTGTTGATCGTTGCAGATGCTTCCCTCGATCACAAGGGGAATGTCAGGTTTCAGCTGATGAGGGAAGATATCCCTGTTTCCAAAAGACTGCGCTTCCAGTTTATGGTCAATACCGATAAGGAATATATGGCCGGATTCAGGTACATCGTTACGAAGTACTTTGGGCTTTCAACACATTACGACAGTGATATGGGCTATGGCGCCGGATTGACATTAAGCTACTAACAAATCAAAAACATGGAACACACCTATAAAATAACTGGAATGAGCTGTCAGGGCTGTCGGAGCAAAGTTGAAAATGTGCTGAATGCGATTGATGGCGTTTCTGCACAGGTAACCCTTGAACCTGCTGAAGCCGTCATAACTATGCAAGAACATATCCCCATAGAAAAGCTGCAGGAGGCTCTTTCTGCCGCCGGACATTATGGTATTGAAATGGCAGTTCAGGGAAAACATGTTCTAAATTCGTCAGAACATCATAATCAGGATCATTCAGCCAATGAGCAAAGTCCCGCGGCTCAAAATGATGATAAAAATGAAGAGGGAGGCCTGTTTTATTGTCCTATGCACTGTGAAAGTCAGAAGACTTATGATAAGCCAGGTCACTGCCCTGTATGCGGGATGGACCTGGTAAAACAGCCTGCCAAGAAACAGGCATCTCAATTTACCTGCCCCATGCATCCCGAGATTATCAGGGACAAATCAGGATCATGTCCGCTCTGCGGAATGGACCTGGTGCCTACTGGGACAAACCTTGAAGAAGAAGATAAAACTTATGAAACCCTGCTCAAAAAGTTCAAGATAGCAGCAGGTTTTACCATACCCATTTTTGTTATAGCCATGACTGAAATGATTCCAAATAATCCATTGTTTGATCTATTGGAACTTAAATACTGGAATTGGGTTCAGTTTTTTCTTTCTATTCCGGTGGTCTTTTATGCAACCTGGATGTTCTTTCAGCGGGCATGGCAATCTATAATAACCTGGAAACTGAACATGTTTACACTGATTGGGATTGGTGCCGGGGTTGCCTGGGGCTTCAGTATTGTTGCCCTTCTATTCCCCGGAGTTTTTCCTGATCAGTTTAAAACACATCATGGCACCGTTTTCGTTTATTTTGAGGCGGCAACCGTGATTCTTACGCTGGTACTGCTCGGTCAGCTTTTGGAAGCCCGGGCGCATGGCAAAACCAACAGCGCCATTAAGGAGCTGTTGAAGCTGGCCCCTAATTCAGCAACAAAAGTGGTTGGGGACAAGGAAATATCAGTATCTATTGATGATATTCAGAAAGGAGATCTGCTGAGGGTCAAGCCTGGTGACAAAATTGCGGTGGATGGTAGTATTAAGACCGGGGAAGCTATAATTGATGAATCAATGATCACAGGAGAACCCGTTCCTGTTGAGAAAAAAATAGGCGACAAGGTAAGTTCAGGCACCATCAACGGCAATAAGACTTTTGTGATGCTTGCCGAAAAAGTGGGCTCAGAAACACTGCTGTCACAGATCATCGAAATGGTCAATTCCGCCAGCCGCTCAAAAGCGCCCATCCAAAAGATGGCGGATAAAATCTCAGGTTATTTCGTGCCTGTTGTGGTATTGATTTCCATCGCAACGTTCGTGGTGTGGGCAGTATACGGCCCCGATCCAGCCTACGTTTATGCTTTTGTAAATGCAATCGCGGTATTGATTATTGCATGTCCATGTGCGCTGGGCCTGGCTACCCCAATGTCCGTAATGGTGGGAGTAGGGAAGGGCGCCCAGTCTGGGATACTGATCAAAAATGCGGAATCCCTTGAGAAAATGAATGCGATTGATGTAGCGGTCATCGACAAGACGGGTACGGTTACAGAAGGTAAACCTTCGGTAGAAAAGGTGGTCAGTGTAAATCCAGATTTTTCTCAGAAGAATATACTCGAAAAAATTGTGGCTTTGAACAGCAGCAGCGAACATCCATTGGCTCAGGCAACTTTGCGTTATGGGGAGGAAAACGAAATATCCGTTAAGGCTATATCTGACTTTGAGGCCGTTACCGGGAAGGGAGTAACAGGCAGTCTGAATGGGGAAAGACTGGCTTTGGGGAACCAAAAACTGATGGAGCATGTTAAAGCGGTGATTGATCCAAGTCTGGCCGAGCAGGTTAGTGCCGCTCAAAGGCAGGGTAAAACAGTTTCTTATTTGGCGGTTGAAAATCAGGCAGTGGGGTTTGTCGTGATTTCGGATAAGATCAAGCCTTCCAGCGCAGCTGCGATTCTAAAGCTCCAGCAGGAAGGCATCAAGGTGATTATGTTTACCGGAGACAATGAGGATACAGCGAGGGCAGTAAGCTCAACTTTAAATCTGGATGGTTTCAAAGCTCAGATGTTACCGGAAGATAAGCTGAATGAAATAAAAAAACTACAGGCCCAAGGCAAAAAGGTAGCCATGGCAGGTGACGGCATCAATGATGCCCCTGCACTTTCCCAGGCTGATATCGGGATTGCGATGGGCACGGGAACGGATGTAGCGATCCAGAGCGCCGCGATTACATTGGTGAAGGGAGATTTAAACGGGATCGCAAAAGCAAGGTTGTTAAGCCATAACGTTATGGCAAATATCAAAGGAAACCTGTTTTTTGCCCTGGGATACAATATATTGGGCATTCCGATAGCGGCAGGTATTTTATATCCGTTTTTTGGAATTTTACTTTCTCCAATGATCGCTGCACTCGCGATGAGCTTTAGCTCGGTTTCAGTTATATTAAATTCCCTGAGATTGAGAAATGCCAAAATCGACTGATATTTTTTAATTAAGAAATAAGGTAGATGCTGTTACCGATGGACGTTATTGAAGTACCTAATAGATCGCAGGCTTTGGTTTTTTCAAGCGGATGAAAACGTAAAATGCAGCTTTTTGATTTTCTAGTCAGCACAAATAAAAATCAAATTAATTTTGGGTTATTGATTTTATATCGTAATATTGCGATATAAAATTATGGGACTTACAAGATCAGAAATATTCACCGACGAGCAGAACCAGCTTTCCACACTGCTGAAAGCAATTGCGCATCCTGCCCGCATCGCCATCCTGCAAAGGATCCTTATATCCAATACCTGTATCTGCGGGGATCTGGTAGAGGAATTGGGCTTAGCACAGGCAACCATTTCGCAACACCTTAAAGAACTTAAAACAGCCGGGATCATTCAGGGAACGATCGAAGGCGTGAGTGTCTGCTATTGTATCAACCCTAAAACCTGGAAATTATTGGAAGAACAGTTGGGTACATTCTTTGGCTCGTACAAAGGCGAAACCAGCTGCTGCTAACCTTTTTTTATTTATATCAATCGTTAAATTGCAATATTATGAACAATGCAGAATTGACTAACTGGCAAACATTCAAAGCCACATTAGAACAACATCCAGAACTGATCCTTCAATTCCAGTATGCGGAAGGTAAGTGGGTAGACGCTTCATACCATATTACCGAAATCAAACAGGCACCGATCGTATCTGTGGATTGCGGAGGAAAAATGAATACCTGGACAGAAATTATCGTACAGCTTTGGGAGCCATCCGTACAGGAAAGCGAAAGGGCCATGCAGGTTAGCAAAGCGTTGTCGATTGTAAGTCTGGTAGAAAAATCTTTACCACTTAACCCCCTGGGAACCGTTAAGATAGAGTTTGGAAACTCACAGTTTGATACCAGACAGATGTATCCCGGCGAATTTTTGATCGATGGCGATAACCTGATCGTTAACCTGATCCCTGATTTTACGCAGTGCAAAGCAATCGGACGTGGGGGAAGTTGTGGAACAACAGAAACAGGGGAAGAATGCTGTGCACCAGCGGTGAAAGAAGAAAAACCAAAATTACAGATGGTAAACCTTGCTGGGGCGGGACAGACCTGTGAACCCGGTTCGGGCTGCTGCTAATCAGCGTATGGAAATTATAGAATTACTCCCCTTGCACTGGGAAGAGGTTAGAATTATTTATCTACAAGGTATCGCCACTAAGCAGGCTACCTTTCAGACCGATGCCCCGGCATGGGAAGAATGGGACAAAGGCCACCTGGCTGGTCTCCGCTATGTTGCTATCATTGATGGTAACGTGGCAGGCTGGGCAGCTTTAACCCCTGTTTCAGGCAGATGTGTCTATGCAGGGGTAACAGAAGTGAGCGTTTATATACATGAAGGCTATCGAGGTAAAGGGATAGGTGGGGCGCTATTGCAAAAGCTGGTTACCGAAAGTGAGGCCAGTAACATCTGGACGCTGCAATCAGGCATCTTTCCTGAAAATACGGGTAGTATCGCCCTGCACGAAAAGCTTGGTTTTAGAGAAATCGGTTATCGCGAAAAGATCGGCAAGATGGACGGGGTATGGCGGGATACAGTGCTGATGGAACGAAGAAGTAAAATAATAGGACAAGAATAAAAACATGAAAAAAATATTAGTACTCTGCACAGGAAACAGCTGTAGAAGCCAGTTGGCAGAAGGTTATTTAAGGCATTTTGCCGGAGATCAGGTGGAAATATACAGCGCAGGGATTGAAACACATGGCGTAAATCCAAAAGCTATCGCAGTCATGGCAGAAGATCATATCGATATTTCGGGACATACCTCGAACCATGTAGATGAATATGGCGGAATTGATTTTGATGCAGTAATCACTGTTTGCGATAATGCCAATGAAGCCTGTCCTTTCTTTCCGGGAAAAGTAGACCGTTTCCACAAGAATTTCCCTGACCCTGCAAAGGCTACAGGAACGCCAGAGGAAATGATGGACGAATTCAGAAGGGTACGTGAGCTGATCAAAGCCTATTCAGCAGATTTTGTAAACCAGTATATAAACAGATAAACCATGAGTGCAAACAATTGTGCCCCCGTTGAAGAACGAAAAAAACTGGGATTCCTTGACCGTTACCTGACCCTATGGATCTTTATCGCGATGGCGATAGGGGTTGGCATCGGCTATTTTATCCCATCATCTTCCGGTTTTATCAATTCCTTTTCCAGCGGTACAACCAACATCCCACTGGCCATCGGCCTGATCCTGATGATGTACCCGCCACTTGCCAAGGTAAAATATGAAAATATGGGCGAAGTGTTTAAGGATACCAAAGTGTTGAGCGTTTCCCTGGTGCTGAACTGGGTGGTCGGTCCGCTGTTGATGTTCTTTCTGGCCATTACTTTTTTAAGGGACTATCCTGAATATATGGTTGGCCTGATCCTGATCGGGCTAGCACGTTGTATCGCCATGGTGGTGGTATGGAACGAGCTGGCAGAAGGTAACCGCGAATATGCCGCTGGCCTGATCGCATTGAACAGCATCTTCCAGGTATTGTTATACAGCGTGTTTGCCTATATATTCATTACCGTATTGCCACCTTTCTTTGGCCTGAAAAGCCTTGAGGTAAATATAACCATTGGTGAGATCGCAAAAAGCGTGGGCATTTATTTAGGATTGCCATTTGCAATGGGTGTTATCAGCAGATATGCACTGATCAAACTCAAAGGTGAAGACTGGTTCCAGAACAGGTTTATCCCATTTATATCTCCTATAACCCTGATCGCTTTGCTGTTTACCATTGTCATTATGTTCAGCCTGAAAGGTAACCTGATCGTACAGATACCAATGGACGTGGTTCGTATTGCCATACCGCTGGTGATCTATTTCTCTATCATGTTCATCGTCAGCTTTTTTGCAGGCAGGTATTTCGGGGCAGATTATTCTAGAAGTACTTCCATTGCCTTTACTGCCACTGGTAACAATTTTGAACTGGCGATCGCCGTGGCCATTGGTGTGTTTGGAATCAATTCGGGACAGGCACTTGCCGGAGTAATCGGACCTTTGGTGGAAGTACCCGCATTGATTGCCTTGGTTAATCTGGCCTTCTGGTTCAGGAAAAAATATTATACCACAACAGAGGCTACTAACTAACAAACAATTCTAAACACCTTTTCAGATATGAGAATTGCATTATTTTCTGACGTCCATGCCAATTTCCCCGCTTTTGAAGCCATGCTGCAAGATATGGACAGCCAAAAGCCCGATGCCGTATATTGTCTGGGGGATCTTGTAGGCTACCATATCTATCCCAATGAAGTCATTGATGAAATCCGCAGAAGAGGGATTGCAACCTTAAAAGGCAACCATGACGAAAAAGTTGAAAATATCATTACCACTCCTGAAAGTTTAAATGAACCGGAAAAAAAATATGCTTATCACCTGATTCGTGAGGATAACAGGGAATATCTGACAACGCTTCCGGCACATATCAGGTTAGAATATAAACTGAACGGTGAAAAACTAAACCTTGTTTTTGCGCACGGCAGTACCAGGAGCATAGATGAATATATCCTGATAGACACAGATGCAGACTATGTTTTGGAAATGCTTAAAGAAGCTGAGGCAGATCTGCTTTTTGTCGGGCACTCCCATAAACCGTATCACCGAATCTTAGAGACACGAGATGGACGGCTTAAACATTTGATCAACCTGGGATCCGTCGGAAAGCCTAAAGACGGTGACCTAAAGGGATGTTACGTTATAGTTCACTTAAATGCAGGCAGTTCCACAACCGATAAAAATAGTATCGAAATTGAATTCAGACGTGTTGAGTACGATGTGGAAGCATCCGCCATAGCTATCATAAACAGCCCCCTCCCCGATGAGTTCGCTGATGCCTTGAGGCTTGCAAAATAGGCATAAGGGATATACCGAACCTTATTTTTGCAAAAATTAGAAGACATTGGCAAATTCTTGGTAAACGGATGTATTAAGCCTTACCCCAAAATTTGTTTTGAGCTATAAATTAGACCAGGACATGCTCTTATATGGAAGCTATGCACGAGGTTTCCGTGCCGGGGGATTGAATACAAATGCTACCGATCCGGCTCAGGTTCCTTATGCACCGGAGAATTCAGACAACTTTGAGATCGGTTGGAAGAATATGTTCTTTGATCACAAGCTAAAGCTTAACCTGACTGCATTTTATCTAGAACAGCACAATCAGCAGATTAGTACTGCAATGGATGGCATCAACGCACTCATCTTAAATGTGGGTGAGATGCGAAATAAGGGTCTGGAACTGGAACTTACTGCGTTGCCTGTTAAAGGCTTGCAGATCGACTGGAATGCAAGCTTTTCCCGCGCACGTTATTCCTCGCTGTTACTTTATAGTGCAGATCAAAATGCAGTGGTTAACTTCAAGGGAAACCAGCCAATTAATACTCCACCCCTTAGTTCTATGCTTGCTGCACAATATACCTACAATTTTGCCAGAAGTAAACCAGGGCTATCTGTTTTTGGCAGGGGAGAGTATCGATACTTGGGCAGGTTTTATTTTGATTTTATTAACGGCCTGAGCCAGCCAGGATACACTCTTTTTAACTTCAAGACAGGTATTACGACTAGGAGATTTGAGCTTAGTGGCTGGATGAGAAACGCATCCAACGCGAAGTATGTAGCCTACGGCTCATTCAGATCCTTCATGCTTGGAAGCCCTAAAACTTATGGAACAACATTTACCGCAAAATTTTAATTCTATCCAAATGAAGAAAGTAATTTTAGCTGCATTGCTGACAATTATTATGGCAGCTTGCACAGATAAAAAAAAGGAAACAAAACAAGACGGTAAAGGTGCAGAAAAGCAAAGGATTGATTTTCCTGCACCTAAGTCAAAGATAAAAACTGTGGGTATTCTGCTGTATGATAATTACGCGTTGCTGGATGCAACGGGTCCATATAATATATTTAGTGAACTGATGGGAGCAAAGGTGTTCTTCGTCGGCCGTCATAAGGGAATGATCTATACTTCCGGTATGAGCGTGCAATGCGATAGTTCCATTAATGAGGTCAAGCAACTTGATATTCTGGTCATCCCGGGGGGCTTAACAGATCCTATTCATTGACAAAGGATACTACCTTGCTGACTTGGATCAGGAACATCGACAAACGCTCGAAATACACAACCAGCGTATGTACCGGTGCATGGTTACTTGCCGCAACAGGACTATTAAAGAACCAACAGGCTACAACACACTGGTACGGGAAATCATTGTTAAAAGATGAGTTCGGGATTAGTTCTCAAAATAAGCGTTACGTAAAAAGTGGTAAGTACTGGACCAGCGCAGGTGTTTCTGCCGGAATCGACATGAGCCTTGCAGTGATAAAGGATATCATGGGCGAAAAATATACGCAGATGGTTATGCTAGATCTGGAATATGATCCCCAGCCACCAGTTAAAGGTGGAAGAACGGATAATACTGACCCCTTCGTTGTAAAGGACATGAAGGAAATGTACGATGGGGGAATGGAAGCTGTACTGCATCCTCAATCAATGAAAACTGGCTATGCTATTGATAATAAGGCCGACCCAGTTTGTCAGATGGCCGTGGCTTCTAGTGTTAGAGATACAGTCCATTATAAGGGTAATATCTACGGCTTTTGCTCGGGCAGCTTCCAGGTTTAAGCAACATCCAGCAGCTTACAACCAGTAATAAATTTAGCTTTTGACCTGCAAATTGTAATCACGCTCTATATCTATTAGGTCTTAAGGCATAAATTAACAAAAAACAATTATAGATTTTCACCTCTCGACTTAGAGAGGTGGAAAATTGCTTTATTCGTTTTCCGTCTTAAATCCTAAAATAAGTGAAATAAAAAGTACATTATTCACTTGCCTTTTCAAGCCAATCCGCAGCCCATCAATGCAAATGATAGACCAGCTTAAATGTGAGCGGAACCTCGCAATGAAAATACTGATGCGCATAAATTATTTAATTTTTTTTGCACAGATCGCATAATACACCTATAGGTAAAGGGGCTGGATATTTGATGTTTTATCGGGTCCTATTGCAAAAGTTAATCGTGTAGCTTAAAAAGCGACCTTCGTTACTAACGCAATCTGATATTTTATATTTAACGCTATATTTATTAACTTTTATTGTCCGAAAATTTTTTTTACTTCTTTCCATCTCAAAAAACTCACAAGTTGGTTATTTTCACTATTATCTTCAATAAACTGATAGTTATCAGTTTTTCTTCAGTTCAATTTTTTGAGAAAATGTTTTGATTTAGGTGGTTGATAAAGAGATAAAGCGTGTTATTTGCCTCCATAGATAGCCCGCAGTAATTAAATTATTAAATATTTAAATTCCTTTTGGGTGCATCCCGACACAGCACATTAATTTTCTATCTCGTTTTTTAACATAAAATTTGTATTTGCAAATAAATGCATATATTTGCTTAAATTTTTCAGAATGAAAAAATATATTCTGTTTTTATCCTTCATTATCGTATCTATGAGCTGCATGCCTTGCAGTGACATATTTGCTATGGGTAAAATGTCGAATATTCCTTCTACTGAAAAGAGTGTATCCACACATTCTAAAAGTGATCAAACCAGCGATTTATGCTCTCCATTCTGTGTTTGTTCTTGTTGTAATACAACATCTGAAGTTTTACTTATCAATAGTCTTGTCATCATTTCTACATCTGTGAGCACTGAATTTGATGAGGCTTACAAGGGAGAGGTTATCTCATTGCCTTTATCTGTTTGGCAACCGCCAAAATTAAGTTAAAAATCGATTTTCATTTCGATGCTGATTTTTGCCTGCATAATTGTTTGCTGGGCAATCTCTTGCGTTGATCTGTTTTTTTTATTTTTTACTTAATTAAACAAATAATGCTGAAAAAAATTATTCAGTTTTCCATAGCGAACAAGCTAGTTGTAGCACTGTTTACATTGGGCCTGATCGCATGGGGAATTTATTCCCTAAGACAACTTCCTATTGATGCTGTACCCGATATTACCAATAATCAGGTTCAGGTCATTACCCTTAGCCCATCACTAGCTACCCAGGAGGTAGAAAGACTCATTTCCTATCCGGTAGAACAGACCATGTCCACCATACCTGAGATCGAACAGGTACGTTCCATTTCTAGATTCGGACTCTCTGTAGTTACCATCGTTTTCCATGATGATGTTGACATTTATTGGGCCCGTCAGCAAGTAAACGAAAAGTTAGCTGAAGCCAAAAATAATATTCCCTCAGGACTTGGCAATCCTGAAATCTCACCGATATCAACAGGACTCGGGGAGATTTACCAATATGTAATCCATGCCAAGCCTGGTTTCGAAAAGAAATTCAATGCCCGTGAACTCCGAAGCATACAGGACTGGATTGTAAGGAGACAGCTTCTGGGAACTCCGGGCATTGCCGAGGTCAACAGTTTCGGAGGCCTTCTAAAACAGTATGAAATTGCCCTAGATCCCGATAAACTAAGAAGTTTAAACCTGAGCATCAGTGATGTTTTTGCTGCGCTTGAACAAAATAACCAGAATACCGGGGGGGCTTATATAGACAAAAAACCTAATGCTTATTTTATCAGGAGTGAGGGCTTGGTCGGTAATCTCGATGACATTAACAAGATCGTTGTCAAAAACAATGCAAATGGTATACCCGTGCTCATACATGATATTGCCACCGTGCAGATCGGAAGTTCTATCCGCTATGGCGCTCTGACCCGGGCGACTAAACAAGGTGAAGGAGAAGCTGTCGGAGGCATTGTGATGATGCTGAAAGGTGCAAATGCAAACAATGTTGTTAAACAGGTAAAGGAAAAAATTGCTCGTATCGGCAAAACCCTCCCTCAGGGCGTAACCATTGAACCTTTCTTGGACAGAAGTGCACTTGTTGACCGGGCCATGGGCACGGTTGCCAAAAACCTGATCGAAGGAGCGTTAATTGTAATTTTCGTTCTGGTCTTGTTCCTTGGGAATTTCAGAGCCGGACTGGTGGTTGCATCGGTCATCCCGCTTGCCATGCTATTTGCGATTTCTATGATGAACCTTTTTGGGGTCTCGGGTAATCTGATGAGCCTTGGTGCGATTGATTTCGGACTCATTGTGGATGGCGCGGTAATTATCGTGGAAGCTACCATGCACATACTTTCGGAAAACAAATTGGGCAGGGCATATACCCAAACCGAGATGAATGAGCAGGTTGAAAAATCTGCCGTAAGGATGATGAGCGCTGCTGCATTTGGACAGATCATTATTCTGATCGTTTATCTTCCTATTCTTGCCCTGGTAGGTATTGAAGGTAAGATGTTCGGACCGATGGCACAAACGGTATCATTCGCCATCATGGGTGCCTTTATATTATCACTTACCTATGTGCCGATGGTGTCTTCTATTTTCTTGAGTAAGAAGGGCGCACATAAAAGGAATTTTTCAGACCGTATGATGGATTTTTTCCAGCGTAAGTATTCTCCGATGATCAAGGGTGCGCTGAACAGACGTTTTCTAGTCGTTGCATTCTCTGTTGTGCTGTTGGCCATCAGTGTTTTCATATTTACGAAAATGGGAGGAGAGTTTATTCCCACTTTAGAAGAAGGCGATTTCGCGGTAGAGACCCGGTTATTGACCGGTAGTTCGCTATCACAGACCATTGACAAAGTAAATCAGGCGTCCAAGATCCTGGTTGAAAAATTTCCTGAGGTTAAAGAAGTGATCGGAAAGGTTGGTGCAGCAGAAATTCCCACAGATCCCATGCCCATGGAAGCCTGCGATCTGACGATTGTATTAAAGGATAAAAAAGATTGGACAACAACCCACGATAGGGAGGAACTGGCAGAGATGATGAGCAAGGCACTTGAAGAAGTTCCCGGCGTTAGCTTTGGTTTCTCTCAGCCGATCCAGCTCCGATCAAATGAACTGATCTCCGGGGTAAGACAGGATATCGGGATAAAGGTCTTTGGCGATGACCTTGAAGCACTAACCAGCATTTCCCAAAAGATAGGTAAGATCGTTTCAGGTGTGGAAGGAGCAAAGGATCTGTACCTTGAACAGGCAACCGGTCTTCCGCAGATCGTCGTAAAAATCAACCGTGATCGCATCGCCCAATATGGGCTGAGTGTAGGCACGGTCAACCAAGCTCTTAACACGGCATTCGCAGGTCAGTCCGCCGGGCTAGTCTATGAAGGTGAACAGCGTTATGATATCGTTGTGCGTCTTTCCCAGCAAAATCGTCAAGGGATAGATGATGTTAAAAACGTATACGTAACCGCACCGAATGGCAACCAGGTACCACTGGATCAGCTGGCACAAATCGAATTCAAGATCGGTCCAAACCAGATTCAGCGGGAAGATACCAAGCGAAGGATTATCGTAGGCCTTAACGTCCGCGGTCGGGATATCCAGAGTGTGGTTACGGAGATTGAATCCAAGATCAATCAGCAGATCAAGCTTCCGGCAGGATACTATATCACTTATGGCGGCCAGTTTGAAAACCTGAAGGAAGCAACCTCAAGACTCTCTGTCGCAGTACCTGTAGCGCTTTTACTGATCCTACTGTTGCTATATTTCTCTTTCGGGTCTGTGAAACAATCCATACTCATCTTCTCGGCTATTCCCATGGCGGCAATTGGTGGTATACTTGGCCTTCTTTTAAGGGGAATGCCTTTTAGTATCTCAGCAGGCGTAGGTTTCATTGCGCTCTTTGGGGTGGCGGTACTAAACGGAATTGTTCTGATTACGGAATTCAACAGGCTCAAGAAAATGAATAAATACAGTATCCGCGATATTGTACTCGAGGGAACTTCCATACGTTTGCGACCAGTGTTGATGACTGCAACAGTTGCCTCTCTTGGATTTCTTCCCATGGCGATATCAAGCGCAGCAGGTGCGGAGGTGCAAAAGCCGCTGGCTACCGTCGTGATCGGTGGATTGATTACCTCAACAATATTAACCCTAATCGTACTTCCCGTGCTTTATACTTATTTTGAAGGTTGGAAAAGCAAGAAAACTGCCCTTCCAACAACTGTAGTTGCCATTGCAATGTTCATCGGACTGCTTTCAATGTCTCCTCAGACGCAAGCGCAGACCATTCCCAATCAGGGCATGAGCCTCGAACAGGCTCTGAACACCGCTTTGAACAATAATCAGGCTGTCAAGTCCTCTACCCTGCAGATTGGCCGTCAACAGGCACTCCGCGGATCTTCAACGGATCTGGGGAAAACGACTGTCGAACTACAGTACGGACAGATCAATACCATTAAACGTGACAATAACTTCTCAGCATCCCAGAACATTCCCTACCCTGGGCTATTTAAAAGCCAGCGTAATCTGTATGATGCGCAAATCAGGGGAGCGGAGATCAGCCTGCAGGTGACCCAGAGGGAACTGTCCTACCAGGTAAAAACTGTATACGCCCAGCTGGAGTATTTTATTGCCCTTCGAAAACTTTACAACAGTCAGGACAGTGTATATAGCAATTTCCTGAAAGCGGCCTCACTAAGGTTTCAGGCAGGGGAAACCAATCTGCTGGAAAAAACTACAGCTGAAACCCAATACAATGAGGTACGCAACCAGATGAGCAAAAACGAAGCTGATATTTTAGCTTACACAGCTGAACTTAAGCGTTTACTTAATACCCGGGAACAAATCAGCATTATGAATGCTGAATTTACTCAGGTATCCTGGAACATCAATCCAACCGATACCGTAACCGCTGAAAATCCAATTCTTGCACTTCAGGCCCAGCAGATTCAAATTGCCGATAAAGCCATCAGGCTGGAACGTTCACGTTCAGGTCCCGATTTCAGTGTTGGTTATTTCAATCAATCCATTATTGGTGCCCAGAACGTTGGCGGCCAGGACCTTTATTTCAATGGTGGCAAGCGTTTTCAGGGTGTTTCAGCTGGAATATCCATTCCACTTTTCTTTAAACCCTTTGCCTCCAGGATAAAGGCGGCAAAGATTGATAAACAAGTAGCAGAAAGTGATTTTGTCCTCTCCCAAACTGACCTGCGCGGGCGGTATGAGCAGGCTTTTCAGGACCTCCAAAAGAATTCCAGAAGTATAGCCTATTATAAGAATAGTGCCCTTCCAAATGCCAACTTGATTTTAAAACAATCTCAAATTGCCTTCCAGGCAGGGGAGATCGGTTATGTGGAATATCTTCAGGCCCTTAGAACTTACTCAGATATCCGTTTCAACTATCTGGAAGCCATCAACCAATACAATCAATCCGTATACACATTACAGTACCTAAAAGGTCAATAACAATATTAAAATGAAAAAATTATTTAAAATCCTAAGCCGATTATCTTATGTAGCCGCACTAGCGGTGCTTCTCTCTTCCTGCGGTAGCAAGGAAAAAGATGGCGCTGGAACGGAAGGCGCTGCGGATAGTACGGCAACTGAAGAAAGCAATTCTGTAGAGCTCAGCCAGTCACAGTTCAAGACTGTGGGTGTAGAACTTGGAAGTCCCGAACTCCGCGCACTCAGCGGTATGCTCAAAGTCAACGGATTTATAGACGTTCCCCCGCAAAATCTGGTTAGCATAACGACCCAGATGGGCGGCATCGTAAAATCAACTCCATTATTACAGGGAACAAAGGTAAGTAAGGGCCAGGTGATCGCTATACTTCAAAACCAGGAATTTGTTCAGATGCAGCAGGACTACCTTGAAAGTAAGAGCCAACTGGAGCTGTCAGATTCAGAATACAAAAGACAGCAGACTCTTGCTCAGCAGAACGTTAATGCACAAAAGACCCTGCAGCAGGCAAAAGCAGCTTATCAAGGGAATCTTGCCAGGGAAAATGCGTTGAGACAACGCCTCCAGCTTATCAACATCAGCCCCTCTACGCTCACCGCCAATAACATCCGCAGTCAGGTGAATATCTATTCCCCAATCAGCGGATATGTAACCAAGGTAAACGTGAATACCGGAAAATTTGTAGCACCCAACGATGTAATGTTTGAGATCGTCAACAGTTCAAACCTTCACGTCGAGCTAAATGTGTTTGAGAAGGATGCACAGATGGTCAAAAAAGGTCAAAAGGTACTTTTTACACTGACCAATGATTCAACCCAACGGACTGCAACCGTGCAACTGGTGGGCGGTGAGATCAATACCGATAAAACAGTGACCGTTCACGCGATTGCCCAGGGAAGTACGGGATTTATACCTGGTACTTACCTGAAGGCTTTAATCGAGACCGGTACCATGCAGGTTACCGCCTTGCCTTCTGCAGCGGTTGTAGACTTTGAGGGTAAAAAATACATTTTCGTCAAAAATACAGCAGATAAAAAAGCAAATGAACCTGCGAAAGCGGAGAACGGGGCTACAACGGCAAGCAGTGGAACAGTGCACCATTTCGAAATGGTGGAAGTGACAACAGGAATATCCGATGGTGGTTATATTGAAGTAACCATGCCCGCTGGAAGAGATTTCGCGGGTAAGGTCGTATTAAAGGGAACTTACGATCTCCTGTCCAAAATGAAGAACAGCGAGGAAGAGTAGCTTCCCGGACAGATATTTTTCAGTACACACAGTTGAATAAGGTGCCTCGTTAGGGAGGCATCTTTTTAAAGAAAAATATGATCCCAAAAAGGCGATAAGTATACCTCAAGTTCTTGCACTGAATATCCAATTAAATCAATCTACCCCGACATGGAAAACAAGAATAAAAAATCTGAAACTAAATCAACTGGCAAAAAGCCCGTAATCCGGGAAAAAGGTCCGGATGCCAAAGAAGTTAAAAAGGAGGAGACTCAGCAAGACAGTAAAACTGCAAAACGCATCACTCCGGAAACGCAACCTAATAGAAAAAAAGAAACGACTAAGAAAAAGGATTCAAATAAAGACCATACTAATGAAGAAGGCGAAGATCATGAACATGGCGGGATTTTCGGTAAAAACACCGAAATGATCTTTGCCATCATCTGTGGGGTGGCCTTAGGGACAGGATTTGGGATTTCCTTCATCGAAGGTGTGCCAGAATGGGCAAGCCTGGTGCTCTACATAACGGCCTATTTCTTTGGTGGTTTCTTTACGGCCAAGGAAGCTGTGGAGACCATACTGAAAGGTGGGTTTGAAATTGATTTTTTAATGCTGGTTGCAGCAATAGGCGCGGCTATTTTGGGTTCATGGGCTGAAGGTGCACTGCTGCTGTTTTTATTTAGCTTGGGACATGCCCTGGAGCATTATGCTATGGGCAAGGCCAGGAAAAGTATCGAAGCTTTGACCAGCCTCGCACCACCTACAGCTCTGGTAGTCAGAGGTGGTAAAGAATCCGAAGTGAGAATCGAGGAACTCGAGCTCGGGGATGTCATTATCATTAAACCAAACAGCAAGATCCCGGCAGATGGGGTTGTTGTGAAGGGGGAAGGTAGCGTTAACCAGGCGCCAATCACAGGGGAAAGTGTTCCTGTAGATAAATCTCCCGTTCCTGACCCCGATACCGACTACACCACCGATAAGAAGATTAAGCCGCAATTCCGCGTTTTTGCAGGAACCATAAACGGCGCTTCGGTTCTTGAAGTAAAAGTCATTCGCGAGGCTAAGGACTCCACCATTTCCCGTTTGGTGAAAATGGTCAACGAGGCGGAAAAACAAAAATCACCTACCCAGCTTTTTACCGATAAGTTCGAAAAATATTTTGTTCCAACAGTATTGGTGCTGGTAGCACTACTATGTTTTGCCTTTTTGGTGATCGATGAACCGTTTAGCAAAAGCTTTTACAGGGCAATGTCGGTATTGGTGGCCGCAAGCCCATGTGCATTGGCAATCTCTACGCCTAGTGCGGTGCTCAGTGGCGTCGCCCGGGCAGCACGTGGTGGCGTTCTGATAAAAGGCGGCAGACCTCTCGAGGATCTGGGTGCACTTAATGCCATTGCATTTGACAAAACCGGCACACTTACCGAAGGAAAACCCCAGCTCACAAACGTCATTCCGCTCAACGGTGTTGATGAGCAGGATTTAATGGCTATCTCCATAGCCGTAGAGAAACTAAGCGATCACCCGCTCGCCGAAGCTATTGTTAAGGGGGCAGGTGAGCGAATGAAGAAAAAAACGCTTCCCCAGGCCCATAACGTGAAAGGGATCACGGGTAGGGGCGTTCAGGCAGAGGTGGACGGCAAAAAGGTATTCATTGGGAACAAAGCGCTCTTTGAAAAAGATGGCATTCCGGACGATATCAGAAAGCAGGTTGAAGATCTGGAAAAGGGTGGACATACTTCGATGCTGGTCAGAGTGGAAAAGAATTTCATTGGTATACTTTCTCTCATGGACGTTCCCAGGGATGAAGCCAAGAATGTGCTTAAAGAGCTTTCCGAGCTAGGGATCAAAAAGATGATCATGCTTACCGGTGATAATCAACAGGTTGCCGAGGCGGTAGCCAAGCAGATTGGGGTAACCGAGGCCTGGGGGAACCTGATGCCCGAGGATAAAGTGAAGGCGGTACAGAAGCTTGCCAAATCAGAAAAGATGGTCGCCATGGTGGGGGATGGCGTGAACGATGCTCCAGCCATGGCCAAAAGCACAGTTGGGATCGCTATGGGTGCTGCAGGATCTGATGTAGCACTGGAAACGGCCGATATCGCCCTGATGGGCGACAAGCTGGAAAGCCTTCCCTTTGCTATCGGACTCAGTCGCAAAGCTAAAGGTATCATTAAGCAGAACCTATGGATTTCCCTTGGCGTTGTTGGTGCTTTGATTCCCTTGACTATTGCAGGGATCGCCACAATCGGTCCTGCGGTGATTGCCCACGAGGGTTCAACCCTTGTTGTTGTATTCAATGCGCTAAGGCTTCTCGCTTATAATAATAGCTATAATAAGAAAACTCCAAAAGGGAAGAAAAAATAAAGCATGTTTAAAAAGGTTAAAAAATTCCTGAAGGCCCTTGGGCCGGGCATCGTTACCGGTGCGAGTGACGATGACCCATCAGGTATTGCCACCTATTCGCAGGCTGGAGCGAAATATGGCCTTGCAACACTTTGGACAGTGATCATCACATTTCCCCTGATGGCAGCAATTCAGGAGATCTGTGCTCGGATCGGGCTGATCACAACGGTCGGCCTGACCACTACGCTTAAAAACCACTATCCCAAATGGGTACTGTACCTGATGATTATATTCAGTGTTCCCGCTATTGTGCTAAACATAGGCGCTGATATCGCTGGAATGGGCGCAGTGGCACATCTTATATTTCCTGGTATCCATGCCATAATTTTCAGTGTGCTGTTTACCGGGATTCTGCTATTTTTTATCATCTACCTGCCTTATTCAACATTCGTCTCGGTGTTAAAGTATCTGTGCCTGACACTAATGCTTTATATTATCGTTCCCTTTTTTACCAAGCCCGATTGGGCAGCCGTGATGAAGGCTACCTTTATTCCAACTATCAAATGGAACAAGGAGTTTATTGGCATGTTGGTAGCGATTCTGGGAACGACCATATCACCATATCTTTTTTTCTGGCAGACTGCAATGGAAGCTGAGGATGTAAAGTCTGTAAAAAGGCAGATGATGGTCAATAAAAGACTGGTCAGTATCAATGGGGAAAAACTCACAGGCGAGGAACATAAGAAAAAAGAAAACAAACTCCTCGGACTACTCATCAGCAAGATGTCGCTGGACGTGAACCTGGGTATGTTGCTTTCCAACATGATTATGTTTTTTACCATCCTGGCTACCGGAACTGCTTTGTATAACCAGGGTATTCGTCAGATCGATACCGTGGAGCAGGCTGCCAAAGCACTTGAACCCGTTGCAGGGAAAGCATCTTACCTTCTTTTTGCCCTCGGGGTGATCGGAACAGGGTTTCTTGCAATCCCCGTACTCAGCGGAAGCTTGTCCTATATCATCTCTGAGACATTCGGATGGAAAGGCAACCTGGACAGGAAGTTCAATCAGGCAAAGCCATTCTACGCAGTTATTATTGTATCGGTAATTCTGGGCTTACTAATGAACTATATTGGAATCAGCCCCGTGGATGCACTGCTCTACACGGCTATACTTTATGGTGTGACCTCGCCGGTGATCATTGCCATATTGTTGCACATTTCCAATAACCGAAAGGTTATGGGAGAATTTACCAACGGCAGAATTTCCAATATCCTTGGCCTGGCAACATTTCTGCTGATGGCAGTATCGGCAATATTCCTGATCTACCTCCAATTTACCTCATAAATAACAGGCAGCCACAACCTTCGATAAAAACATGAAAGATAAGATTCCATTTCCGGTTCTAATTACAGGCTTAGTTTTTTTAGGTCTGATGGCTATGTTTACGTTTGCCGATACCCATATTTTAAGCTATCTTAAAAACCAAGATGAGCTTCTGCTTTTTCTGGCCAATGAAAAGCATTCTCGTTTCTGGGACCTGGTATTAAAGGAGTCAGCTAGCTTTTGGTTCTGGATACCCTTTTATTGTTTCCTCTTACTAATGCTACTCGCTTATGACCGGGTCAGATTCTTAAGAAAAGTCATTTTTATTCTTATTTATTTATTGGTTTCAATAGGAAGCCTGACGGCTTTAAATAGGATTTTTGGTCATCTGAGGCCCCTATACGACCAATCTTTCAAAACCGAACTTAAAATCAGTATCAATGGTGCGGGTGAGCTTTACGGTTGTCTTCCGATTCCTTCTATTGCAGCAGGTCTCGCGATTCTCATGGTCCTGTTCTTTGGCAGGCGCCATTTGATTCTAAATGGGGTGATTGGACTTTGGGCTTTGCTTTACATGTATAGCAGGGCCTATAATAGCTGGAACTATCCCAGCGAAATTATTTTCGGTGCAGGCTTTAGCCTCGCCCTTGGATATCTTTCCTTTTATGCCTATAACCTTTATTTAAAAAAGAGCTATGCAGGTTAATCAACTGATATCAGTTAATATACTGCTGTTTGCAGTCGTTCCGGTTATTCTGCTATTGATCGGAGGCATGATTGTTACCTGGAAAAAGCCAACAGTCGCGCTGCAGAGTACGATCCTTCACTTCGCCGCGGGAGTGGTCTTTTCTGTGGTTGCAGTGGAACTTTTGCCTGATATGATCAGGATCCATGATACCACCGCAATCATAATAGGCTTTACCCTGGGTATTTCGGCCATGCTAGTCATCAAATGGTATACCGCCAGGCTTGAACTTAAAATGGGCGGATCAAATGATGGAAAGCTTTTGCCATGGGGAATGCTAATTGCAGTAGGCATTGACCTGTTGCTGGATGGGCTTCTCCTCGGGATCGGATTTGCAGCAGGATCAAAAGAAGGAACCCTGCTTGCACTGGCGCTTGCCATGGAATGCCTTTCGCTTGGCCTTGCGGTAGGAACCAGGCTGACCAAACTTGGAAGTTCCAAAAGCAGGCTGATGCGCATCCTTTTGATTTTTGGACTCGTTTTTTTATTGGGAACCGCAGGTGGTTTTTTCATGCTGCATTTTACAGGAGAAAAAGTGTTAGAGCTCGTGCTCTCCTTTGGCAGCGCAGCCTTATTGTTTTTAGTTACTGAGGAACTGCTGGTGGAAGCCCATGAAGAAAAGGACTCCCCATTTTTCACAGCCGCCTTTTTCGCCGGATTTCTATTATTTATGGTTCTGGGACTCATCATTTAATCAATGCCAATGCAAAACGTAAAAAAAATCAGCCAACTCGATGCCCATCATAAGCTTTACATCTCGCTTGGTGTTGCCATTACTGCCCTCGGAATATGCTATGCTGTGGAACTGGAGAATTCGCTCAGGTGGATGATTGCATGGCTTAGTTATGCGCTCACGAGCATCATCCTTGTCTGGATAACGATTCGTTCCGCTCATCCCAGTCAGATCAAACACGATGCCCATGCCCAGGATTCAAGCAGAACATTTATTTTTTTATTTGCCGTTGCCGCTGCTTTCGCCAGTCTTTTTTCCATTATCATGCTGCTGCGGGAGAATTCTGATAAGACTGATCAGAGCATGTTGACGGAGATCATCGTTCCCCTGCTTTGCGTGGTCAGCTCGTGGTGGCTTGTCCATACCGTCTTTACGATGCGATATGCACATTTTTATTACTGTGACATCGACCATGAGAAGAAAGGGAAAGTAGAAAAGCCGGGCGGACTCATCTTTCCTGGCGGGCAAGATCCGGATTACATGGACTTTGTTTACTTCGCCTTCGTGGTTGGAATGACCTTTCAGGTATCCGATGTAGAAATTTCCGCCAAACGTATCCGCAGACTTGCCTGGATGCATGGGGTACTTTCTTTTGCTTTCAATACGGTCATTGTGGCCCTAACAATTAATGTGCTCTCGGGCATGGTTCAAAAATAATTTAAACAACAAAAAATATATAAAATGGCCTGGACAGAACAGAATTTTCCGATGGAAATGAAAGACCTCGACCCAAGGGTGAGAGAGAAAGCACTAGAGATTGCCAATGAACTTAAAAATACAAGAGAAGTAAGCGAACTACATATAGTGGAAGTCGCCATCAACAGGGCTCAGCAATGGTTCATGAACCTTGAGGGGTAATAATAACCGATCAAATACAATATGATTTAAAAAGTGGTCAGGAGTTCAGAAATCTTCGGGCCATTCAAAAGAATTTAATCAAATGCAGAACAAAAGAAACATAAAGGCCCGGCCCGCTGCTGCCGGGACTGGCGGAAACGCCGCAAGGAAGAAAAAGTTGAAAACCCCAAGGACTTCCATATATCGAATGGTTTTTTATTGGATAATGACACTGCTCCTTATGCTTGGCGTTTATTCGAAGGCTAGGCATTTTTTCAGGATCCACTGGAACAAAGATAAAAAGCCAATAACCCAATCAGCCTCCCCCAATCAAAAAACCGAAAAATGATAAGATCTATTTTCATCAAAAGTCGCTACAGCCTCCTGCATTATTTTATGCTAAGTTTTCTTGTCGTCTCCAGTTTCTTCAGGATCATTTTAATCGCGATGTCCTTCAGCAAGGGAGGGCTCAAAACCATAGACATATTTACTGCACTTGCAAAGGGCGTGGTTTTCGATCTGGGGGTGAGTATCTATTTTTGCTTATTTTATGCCGTTTATCTGCTTTGCCTTCCCCAAAAATGGAACGGGTCAGCTTTTGACCGCACCTTTACCAGGATATTATTGTTTCTAATGGTACTGATATCGGTATTCTCTTTCTTTGCTGAATTTACCTTCTGGCTGGAATTTGAAAGCCGCTTCAATTTCATAGCAGTAGATTATTTGATCTACACTTACGAGGTACTGCACAACATCAATGAGTCTTACCCACTCCCGCTTTTAATTGCAGGCGTTGTACTCATTTCCCTGCTATGGAACTATCTCATGCGTGCAGCCTTCAGGATCAGTTTCCGTTCAGTTACCCCTGTTCTCCACAGGTTTTTATTTACCCTACTGATTGTTTTGATGGCAATATTTTATGGCCAGAAGGTGGACAATTCCTGGGCCGAGCGTAGCAGTAACCGATATGTAAGCGAAATTTCCAAAGCGGGGATATATTCATTCATTGCAGCGTTCCGCTCAAATGAGCTGAACTATGACCAGTTTTATCCCATGACATCAGAGATGGTCGCATTTAATACCACAAGAAAAGAGCTGTCATCTCCATTGGCAAGATTTATGCCAGGGGAAGGTTCGATTCGCCGAATCGTTTCCAATGGCAATGGCCAAAGCAGATCGAACGTGATCATGGTGGTAATGGAAAGTTTTAGTGCGGATTATATGGGAACCTTTGGTAATGCACAGGGACTTACGCCAACACTTGATACCCTCGCAAAACAAAGCGTTTTATTTAAGCGGATGTATGCCACTGGCACACGAACGGTACGCGGTATGGAAGCGCTTTCCCTAGCCCTTCCGCCAACCCCTGGAAACAGCATTGTCAGAAGAGAAAATAATGCAAATCTAACCACCATTGGAAGTATATTTTCTAAACGCGGGTATTCAACTTCTTTTTTTTATGGTGGGGATGGCTACTTCGACAATATGAATCAGTTCTTTGGTAACAATGGATACGAGATAACCGATAGGGGCCGAAAACTAACAGTGGGAGATACCTATAAGGTAAAACGAACGATCCTAAAGGATGATCAGGTTGCCTTTGAAAATGCCTGGGGCATTTCTGACGGGGACCTGCTTTCTGCAGTGATCCGTGATGCGGACAAACGTTTCCAGACAAAAAAGCCGTTCTACGATTTTGTGATGACCACATCCAACCATCGTCCTTTTACCTATCCCGGAGGAAAAATTGATATCGCCCCGGGAACGGGGAGGGAGGGGGCCGTGAAGTACACTGACTTTGCCATCGGTGAATTTTTAGAAAAAGCCCGGAAAAAACCTTGGTTCGACAATACGATATTTATATTCATTGCTGATCACTGCGCTGAAAGTGCAGGGAAAAATGAAATCGATATCTCCCGGTACCATATTCCCGCTATGATCTATAATCTTAAAGGACAGGTCCCTTTGACAATTTCAGCCCTCTGTTCTCAGATCGACCTCTACCCAACCTTGTTTGGATTGCTCAAATGGGATTTCCAGGGCAATAACTATGGAATGGATGTACGCTCAGTAGCCTATCGCCCAAGGATCATGCTGGGGACCTATCAAAAACTTGGCTATCTCCGCAATGACACGCTTGTGGTACTCAGCCCACGAAAAGCCCCCCAGAGTTATAGGTACGATTTCACTACAAACGTACAAACGCCCGTAAAGACGCCAAAAAAGATAAGTCTGGAAGCCATCTCGCTATACCAGAGCGCCTATCATCTTTTTAAAAATGGTGGATTAAAACAATAACAATCATATGAACAATTATTTTTTATTGCTAATTGGTTTGTTTTTAGGGATACTGGCGCTCTTAATAGGAAACTATTTTTTCAAGTTAAGAAGGAAAAATGTATTTGATCTGCTTTTGGAGGAGACCGAGGCTTACGTTAGTCAACTCTTTCAACAGCACTGGCATACCGATCTGGTATACCATGACCTCGAACACACAAAGCTTGTAGTTAGCCGAACACGCGAAATTGCTTCGAACTACCGCCTGGACAAGCTCCGTGAGTTTGTACTCTTCGCCGCAGCTTGGTTTCACGACACCGGGCAGCTTTTGGGCAGCCCCGCTGGTCATGAAGAGAGAAGCGTGATTTTAATGCGAGAGTTTATGCTCGATAGAGGAATTGAACTAGATGTTATTTTCGATATAGCGGCTTGCATTCGGGCAACTACAATACCTCATGATCCCAGGAATACGATCCAGGAGATCATCTGTGATGCGGACACCTATAACCTTGGAAACGAGGAATTCCTGATAACTGATGAGAAGGTGGCAAGAGAGGTCAATAAAAGAAGCGGAATGGATTTGACAGAATGGGATAATAAAACACTCAACTTCTTAACTGCACATCGTTTTTTTACTCCATACTGCAGGTCTTTACTGGCAACAGGAAAACAAGCAAATATTGAAACGGTCAAAGCGCGGATAAAGAAAAAACAACACTAAAAAATGGAAATGGAAAACGAATGGGATATAATCCTAAGGCTTCTTGTAGCTTTCATTCTTGGATGCATCATCGGTCTTGACCGTGAAAAACATGGCAGGAGTGCCGGAATACGTACTTATGCCGCGGTGTGTCTCGGCGCCGCACTCTTCACCGCCATTGGCGAGCATATGGGGGACACAGCGGCAGCCTCTAGAATCATTGCCAACGTTCTGGTGGGCATTGGTTTTTTGGGTGCAGGAATCATTTACAAGAATGATCAAACCAACACTTCACAAGGCCTCACTACCGCAGCTACCCTGTGGTGTACCGCGGGAATCGGTGTGGCCGTAGGACTTAACATGTTCCTCATCGCAGTAGCTGCTGCCCTGGGAATCTATTTCTTGCTGAGTCTTCATCACCAGAAATGGTACGTAAAATGGAAAAAGAAATTTAAACATGAGAATGACTCGCATACCGCTGATGATTAAAATATATATAAGATGAGTTTTTTTAGAATATTATTTTGGTTGCTGTTCACATTCCTGCATCCCTTTGCATCCTTTTCACAAAAACCAGGGGATACGTTGCTGATGAAAAAACAGACCCTTGCGGACGGCATAACAGAACACGGCGACTTTAAGATTCGGATGTCACCAATAGTGGGAGCTGCAGCCTCAGCAAGTATAGTTTACGGATTTGTAAAGCTGGGAAGCCACGAACTCACAGACCTTGATATTGCCGCCAGGCAGGAGTTTGCACTTGAGCATCCGCACAATAAGTTTAGGATAGATGACTATCTGCAGTTCGCCCCCGGGGTATTGGCGCTAGGCCTGAGCACGGCTGGCATACAAGGAAGAAATAAAACCATTGACCAGGCCGGGGTCTATCTGCTGAGCAATATCATACTTACCGCCACCTGCCAATCCCTTAAAAGGATCACCCAGGTGACCAGGCCGGACGGATCCAGCAACGCATTTCCTTCAGGGCATACCGCAGAGGCATTCGCATCGGCAGAACTGCTCAGTCAGGAATATAAGGAAAGATCAGTTATTTACCCCATTTCAGGCTATGCTGCCGCAGTGGCAACCGCATATTACCGGATGTATAATAATAAGCACTGGCTCAGTGATGTTGTAGCAGGAGCAGGGATAGGTTTTCTTTCCACGCGGGCATCTTACTGGCTATATCCAAAGATTAAAAAAATCTTTACACAAAAGGAAATCGGGCGTTCAGTAGTAATGCCCAGCTACAGTCACGGAGCAATTGGAGCCGGTATGTTCAGTTACTTTTAAAAACAGTGCGGTTAGAATATAATTTCGTTACCGCTGCAATTTCAAAATAGGTTGCACCGCTGCGCGTAAAGTCAAGCGTAGAATCGCAATAATGCACAGGATGCTGAAAACATCAAGCAATAAACAAAATAAATTAAAAGTAGGACATCTTCTTATAGTACTTGTTAGGCTATAAAGTTACCAAAAAAAGGTGATAAGCACAGGAGATTTCCAGTAAAAATAGATTAAGGAATTCATGAGAAAAAATAAAAAGAACCCATATACCCAAGCAGTCCCTCTCCATGTCTCTGGCCGAAGAAAAATGCTACTCAGGGTGTTGATTATAGCGGCAGTGACACTCTTTACAATACTTTTATGGTTCATGGCCTTGATATCCCCTAAAGGACATGGGCATAAGGGTCGTATTGAAAGTAAGTCAGTTCCAGGTTCAAATCGATCGCGGTTGAAAGCAATGTAAATAAATTCATTATGAACTTCCGCCTGGTCTACACCGTTCTTTTACTTGCATTCAGTTTCCTGCTGGATCAGTGCCTCGTGCTCGAGAATCCACACAATAAAATTTCACAGTATAATCAGCGTGCTAAACACGGTGCCGGGGAGTTTGAAACTGTCCTGCATGCCATCATTTTATCTTCAAGCCATCAGGAAGTTAATCAGGAAAAAGATAAATTTAGTTTCGACACTTTCAGAACACTCAACCATCCGTATTTTTTTCTGACCTCCCACCTGTTGCAGGCGAAACCGGTTCTCCAAAATTCCTCAATACGTACTTATTTTCTTAAATCTCCCTGTTTTCGAGGACCACCGAAATCCGTTTATAATACTTTGGCCGGCCTCTCTGACTTGCAAAGCATGTCTTAAGGAGAACTTTCAAACCCCTTGCCGCGGCGTTACTGGCCAATATTACTTTTTACATAACTGTTTACCCGAACAGCAGGCCTAATGTTGCCTGCCGTCTAAATCTTTTTTACATGTCATGCGAAAAAACCTAACTGCCGGCCTATCTCCAGCTGTTTTTTATATGCTATGTGCTATCCTGGTCATTCGTGTTATTGCTGTGTTTTCAATGGGACCAATGCCGCAGGATGCGTATTACTTTTTTTATGCCAGCCACCCCAGTCTTTCCTATTTTGACCACCCTCCGGCCATTTCCTGGTTAATCAGGATTTTTACAGAAATTTTTGGCAAAAATCCAACTGCCATTAAGCTCGGGGATTCGGTACTCACCGTTCTTACCTCCATTGCCGTTTTCAATCTGTCACTTCGGTTCTATCCTTCAGGTCAGTCAAAAAAAGTAATTGTGCTATTTTTATCCACCTTAATGGTAAGCATCCTTTCCTTGATTTCCACCCCGGATACCCCGCTGCTTTTCTTCTGGGCACTTGCCCTTTGCAAAATCCATGATGCAGTGTTCAGAAAAAGAAAAATAGACTGGATTTATGCCGGTATACTTATGGGACTCGCTTTTGATAGCAAATATACAGCCGTCTTCCTTCCTGCAGGAATGTTCATTTTCTTATTGTTTTCCTCCTCAAACAGGAAACAACTTCTGACCATATGGCCCTGGCTATCAGTGTTGCTGATGATAATGGTTTCTTCACCGGTGATTATATGGAACTGGAATAACAACTTTGCATCTTTCGCTTTTCAGGGTACAAA
The DNA here is from genome assembly GCF_000812965.1 of Pedobacter kyungheensis. GTDB lineage: Bacteria > Bacteroidota > Bacteroidia > Sphingobacteriales > Sphingobacteriaceae > Pedobacter > Pedobacter kyungheensis. Next base: position 10,686 of record NZ_JSYN01000008.1, on the reverse strand, counting down.
ACGCATGAATTCTGTTTCTGAACTTCAGTTTAGCCCAAGGTTTATCTTTGGTCTCTTTGGCCATCAACTCGCGCTGCTTATCCCTGTCGCTTTTGCCTTTTTGTTTCGCGCTACTTATCTGATGTTCAGCCTGAAAGAAAAAGGTAGATTCAAGCTTTCTGCAGGGCAGATCTTTTTGCTCGCTTTCTTTCTGCCCATTTTCATGATTTTTCTCTCGCTCTCGCCTTTTTACTGGGTAAAGATTAACTGGATGATGCCGGCTTATATCACAGGCATTATTCTGGTAGGTGGGATAATCCCGGACCGTTGGATAAAGATTCAGCTTATCATTTCACTGATTATCCATGCAGGGCTTTTCGTGGAGATAGTATTCTATCCCGTACCGGTTCGTTCAGATGATACATGGGTAGGATGGGAAGAACTCCATAGGAAATCACAAATCCTTAAAACACAATATAAAGCCGACTTCATCTTTTCTGCTGACAGTTATAAAACATCAGCTGAACTCAATCTCTTAAGCCGGGAATTTATATATGGGCAAAACGTGATCGGCGAGCACGCACTACATTTCAGCTACATTGGAACGGATCTTTCCAAGCTAAAAGGTAAAAACGCAATATTTCTGGATTCAGAGCCATCGTTTAAAAACCTGGCAAGGAAAGCTGGAGATCCACCTGCAATAAATGGCCATTTTACAAGTGTCAGGCAGCTCCGGCCAATTGTAATTTTCAGAAACGGAAGACCGGTAAGAAAATTTCTGGTCTATTTCTGCCAGAATTATATCCCTTGAAGAGTCGGCTAAATCAAATGCCAAACACCAATTAAAATTCTTTTTGCAAAACGAAACAACCATAAAATGAATTTGCAAAGTGAAAGCGGAAACTATATATTTATTTGGATAATAACAAAATATCAATCACTGCACAACGTGCATTTCATGCTAAATAGACAAAATAAGAACATGCTTATAAATAAAAAAATATCAGTGCTATACTTCTTTAGGTTAATAAAATGGGATATCATAACAATTGGAATATATGCCATAGTTGCTGGAACGCTCGATCATTATGGTTTCTTCGAACAAATTAAAATCCCTTTGGCGCTTTCTGCCTTTGTGGGTACGACCCTTTCGCTCTTGCTTGCTTTCAGGACCTCGCAGTCTTATGAACGCTGGTGGGAAGCAAGAGTGGTTTGGGGCGCAATAGTGAACGATAGCAGGACACTGATAAGGCAATTGACCCTATTCCTTCCAAAACACAAGGATAGAGCTGATTTACTTGAATCATTTGCGACTCGTCAGGTGATCTGGTGTTTTGCGCTCTCAGAGTCGCTGAGGAAGACTGCTCCTTCTACAAAAGTGAAGAATTATTTTATCAAGCATAATCTCAACAGTGAAAACCAAGCAAATTTATTACTCATCCGCCACAGCTCAGCGCTGGCCTCGGCCAGTGAACGTGGTCAGATGGATCCCAACAAAGTTGTACAAATCGATTCCACCATTGCCCGCCTGTGCGATTCAATGGGAAAATGCGAACGAATTAAAAACACGATCTTTCCACGCTCATATAGTGTACTCATTCATTTTCTGATCTATGTCCTAATGACTATTATGCCTTTTGGACTGGAAGATGAAACACCAGTTGTAGAAATAATGTTGATATTTCTCGTTCCGATTCTCTTTATTATGATCGAAAAAACAGCAATCATTATGCAGGATCCATTCGAAAATGTTCCCACCGATACGCCGATGACAGCAATCTGCATGACCATAGAGCGGAATCTGATGGAGATGATAGAACACCCACCGATGGCGCAGCCAAAAGCTGATAACACATACTTTATTATGTAATGGCAATATCAGGAATTTTCTACAGATATTAGATGGTTTATTTTATTGGATACAAAACTGCCAAGGCCCCTATTCAGACAGGGATACTGATAATAGATGAGGTTGATCTTTACAAACCTATTACTTTGATAGTTAATAAGTGGAAAGGAATATCGGCTCGCACATTCCTTTCCAAACTGCCATAATTAACTTTTTTTTGTGTTCTTATGTTCATCATCGTTATGGTGTTCAGCCTCAGAATGGTGTTCTTTCTCTTTGTGATGTTCCATTTCATTCGCATGCTCAGGCCCTTCATGATGCTCTTTGTGGGGGTGATGCTCCTGATGTTCATGGTGTTCCGGATGCTTTTGACTCTCTTTTTTTGAATTTTCTGTGTTCATGACTTTAAATTTTAGTGATTAAAAATTATTTACCAGAGCGCTTGATTTTAGAGGTGTTTTTGAGAAAAAAAGTGTCAGCAAATGCTTTCATCACCCTATCTAACTGGATGGTAGGAAAGTGATGGCTTTTTGTTGATAAGTTTATTGCGTTGAGCTTACGTATACCTTTATTTATTGGTAATTCTAACCTCCATCGGCCAGCCACGAAGACTTTGTTTGTTGGATGACCGTCATCATCGAATAAAGAAAACCCTTTCCAGCTTTTTAATTTTTGAATTGTGTTTGCCAGTAGTACATCAGAGGCCGAAAGCCCGGTTTCCAGGGCTATAGCCAAATTAATATTATCCCTGTAGCAAAATCGTATAGTATGAAGGTATAGGGCAGCCGGAATAACAGTTTCCACATTTTTCATTATAAACTGATGTTTTGTTATTATAAAAACAACAGTGAAGCGAATTAGTTTAAAAAATGTTGATGTATTTTCGTGCGAATGGGAAGACTGCTGCTGACCCTTGGTACTTAATCTATAACCAAAATAGTGCAACGAAAAAGTGTGTCTTCCAATCTGTGAGGCATTGTTACTCACGTTTTATCATGACTTATATAGGAGCGCCGGCAGCTATTTATGTATGGTGAGCGTCAAGTTTGATAATATCGGTATAGCTGTAAAGACTTTCTGTTAATATTGATTATTATTCTCCGGCCTTTTATTTTATTTTTGTGTGAATGTTTCTTTTATCAGTATTTTGAAACCTATGTTCGAAAGTTATTTTGATTTTTGTCTGGTTACACTAAAGTTATTCCGGGCAGGGTAAAAGATAGAAGTAAAATAAAAAACTCCGATAAAATAGATCGCCACAGACTTACATTTTCAATTCCTGGAATGAAGTAAGCCATTGTAGGCCAAAGACGCTGTTTGACAATACCTCTGCCGTACGCTTCTCAGCACCAAGGCTTCGAATCGGATAGGTTGAAACTGAAGATAGACAATGCACAGCACCTTGTTATCAGAGTAATATTTGGCATGATACATGGAGAGGTTTATCACTGAAAAAGTACAATAAAAAATCATATTATGAAGGACTGTTGCGAAAACGATGATATTAAGGCAGAAGCACCGAAAAATAATATTCGGCAAACTGCTCCAGCTTATAAGGCGGAAGCCGGCGCGCTTCATATTAACGAAGATAGCGTTGCGGATCATGATCGCAAAACGGGTGCCGGTGATAAGCCACAATGGCAACAGCATCTTGGACTGCTATCGGGCCTGGCGATATTGATATGCGTTCTGGTGATGGACTATGGATTTAATATTAAACTTTCTAGATGGGTTTCATTAGCCGTCAACAGTATCGCCTATCTTCTCGCTGGATGGGGAGTACTTGTTTTAGCTTTTAGAAAAGCGATAAGGGGGGATATCTTCAATGAGTTTGTGCTGATGAGTGTGGCAACCTTAGGCGCATTCTTTATAGGGGAATATTCCGAAGGTGTTGCTGTAATGGTCTTTTACTCAATTGGTGAATGGTTCCAGGATGCAGCAGTGGACCGTGCGAAAGCAAGCATAAAAGCCCTGCTGGACATAAGGCCCGATAAGGTTACCGTAATCAGAGATGGGAAAGCTGAGCTCGCTGGCTCTGCTGATGTAGAGCTCGGAGATACCATACAGGTGAAAGCTGGTGAAAAAGTTGGATTGGACGGCGAGCTACTCTCAGAAAAAGGATCCTTTAATACCGCTGCATTAACTGGAGAGAGTCGTCCTGACAGTAAATATAAAGGTGAAACCGTGCTGGCAGGAATGATCAATATAAACACCGTCTCAGAGATCAAGGTAACTGCACTGTTCAGGGACAGTAAGCTTAGCAGGATTCTGGAAATGGTACAGGATGCATCCTCAAGAAAGTCGCAGACGCAGCTTTTTATTTCAAAATTTGCAAAGATATATACGCCCATAGTTTTCTTTTTGGCCTTAGCGCTAGCGCTGGTTCCGTATCTGTTTGTTGAAAATTATGTCTTTAATGACTGGCTTTATCGCGCGCTGGTATTTCTGGTGATCAGCTGCCCATGCGCACTTGTCGTATCTATTCCTTTAGGATATTTTGGCGGGATTGGCCTGGCTTCGAAAAATGGGATTCTATTCAAGGGAGGTAACTTTTTGGACGTAATGACCAAGATAGATACCATAGTAATGGATAAGACGGGAACATTGACCAAAGGGGTTTTCAAAGTTCAAAAAATAGTGCCCTCAGGGCTTGCCGAAAAAGATTTAATCAGACTGGCAGCAATTCTGGAAAAGAATTCAACCCATCCCGTTGGACAGGCAATTATTGAATATGCAGGAAAGGACGCAAGCGAGGGCACTGCAACTTCAATTGAAGAAATATCCGGACACGGACTTAAAGGAGTAGTAGATGGAAAGCATGTGCTCGCAGGGAACCTTAAGCTACTAAAAAAATATAAGGTGGATTTTCCAAAGGATGTTGAGGAGATCTTAGATACCATTGTTGTGATCGCGGTGGATGAAAAATATGCCGGTTATATTACTATAGCAGATGAAATAAAAGAAGATGCGGGAGAAGGTGTTAAGCAGATGCAGGCCTTAAATATAAGGACTGTTATGTTGTCCGGCGACAAAAAAGCTGTAGTAGATCAGGTTGCAAACAGACTTAATATTGACTATGCTTTTGGCGATCTTTTGCCTGAAGGAAAAGTAGAAAAGATGGAGGCTTTGATAAAGGAGGGACGCCATATTGCTTTTGTGGGCGACGGGGTAAATGATGCCCCTGTAATTGCCCTGGCCGATGCGGGTATTGCCATGGGTGGGCTTGGAAGTGATGCAGCCATTGAAACGGCTGATATCGTAATACAAAATGACCAGATAACAAAGATTGTTTTAGCTTTGAAGATAGGCAAGCTGACCCGTAACATCGTCTGGCAGAACATTATTTTGGCAATGGCAGTGAAGATCGCCGTGCTCTCTCTTGGGGCCTTCGGTGTTGCGAATCTCTGGGAGGCTGTAATTGCAGATGTGGGTGTAGCTTTCTTAGCTATTCTCAATGCAGTAAGAATACAGCGTAAAGAGATTGGGCAGTAAAAACCTGTAACGCATACGATGTAGAGCAGCTCATGCGGCACTTATTACCATGCAGAGTCCTATTGTGAATCCAAACAGAGCATCGATAACATTATTTTGGCGCCTGATTGAGAGTACCGCCAATGCATACCAAACAGTACGCGACTGATTTTACAGTCCAGAAAATTTGTGTCGATCTAAAAGTTTCCCAAAGTGCGGGTCAAAGGAAACAAATTGCCAGGTCAGTCACCTCCAGAAATGGAATCCGTAGATAGGCTTCTTTGGCACCTTCTAACAAATGGTGGGCAGGGTCAAGAAATATAGCTCTAATTGGGGCATTCCCAATACTCAAATTACTTTATTGCATCCTCATTGGCATCCATTTATTCGTTTAGGTTAAAAATTCCTAGGAAGATAAGAAAAGTTCGCAGTCGGTTTGTTAGCCTGTCTCTGGGTACTCGGCAGCGGTTGCACCCGCTATTGACGCAGGATGGTTTTTCAGTTTTGCTACTCATCCACGAAATCGTGTTTTTGGGACACAAACCGTCCATTCCCTGGGGTTTGTTGATAAATGCTGCCTGCTGTGGCCTCTCAGATATACATCGGGAAATCCTCTTTAGATTCCGGCTAAAATAGATGACAGAATTAAAAATAGGTTGATACACCTAACTGGAATGCTCCGGTTCTGGCAGCCGGGTTTCCAAGAATATCCTTCTGCCACTGTTTTCGGTAGGAAAACCTCAGTACAGTCTGTTGCCTCGGCCTGAAACTGATGCCGGGCATTACGCTGAAAAGCTCATCACCAATATTCCCACCGGTCTCCCTGAATTTCCCTACATTCCAGTCCACATAATCTACCCTGCAGGCTAAACTTACAACAGAATGCTGCCAGCCCAGAATCGTTTTTTTGATCACAGGTTGAACTATATCCATATATCCCCCCATCTGACGGCTCCCGAACTGCTGGGAATAGGTATCGGGAACATCTACCCTGATCCATGCCCACTCAGCGGTGATGAAGGTCTTAAGTTTGGGAAGTGTCGTGTTAAAGTCTATGGCAAAAACATTTAGCCTGCGTTTGTCATCGATAACAATCCCGTCCGACCGCCATTTATTGTAAACACCCCCCATATAGGATAGGCCGAGTTCGCCTATATTGTTCCTGCGTACCGCAACTTTTCCCGTTAGAAGCGGCTGCCCGCTTGCAATTTCTTCAAACCTTTCCGGATTCCTTTTTGAGGCAGCCAGAGAGGTTCTGTTTTCAGGGTTTGCAATAATGGAATCGTCAAAGCTGCTTGTGGCATATAACTCGTAGCCCAGCATCCAGTCACCGCTATAGTTCTTGCCATAAATCCCGAATCCTGCACTGCTCCAGGTTGCAGGCAGCATCTGTGTCATGGCGATCGGACGGTCGGTGAATTCCCATTTAGGACCGTCATGGTTCTGGTTGAATGCACCAATGGGATTCAATATCATTCCACCCCTTAAATTAAGCAAGGGGTGCAATTCCAGATCCAGCGCAGCAAATTCAACCGCTATCTCTTTTTCAGCAGGTTCAAATTCGATCTCGGAAAGGAACTTGATGCGCTTGGAAATGGTTGAGGCTACAAATAGCGTCATTCTTCTGAACTGGAACTGCTGTCCTTCAGAGATCCCCTCTGTACCCTGATACTGCCAGTTGGCCTCCATATATCCGCCCACCGACACCGGAAGTTTTCCCACGGCAATAAAAGGCCGTTCATAAACTGCATCCATGTTGAGTGAGTTTTTTGCGGTATCACTGGGTTTGGCCCTTAAAAGTTTCGGGTCGATCTGGGCAAAAGCCATCTGACCGATACCAATAGATATGATAAGCGTAAAGAGTTTTTTCATACTGCCTTCAGTGAAATTTTGATCCTGGTTTTTTCTATGGTAATGGGGAAAGTTCTTAAGTTTGCTTCTGCCGGACCATTTGTCATTCTGCCCTTATTGTCAAATTCACTTCCATGGGCCGGACATTGAAGCCTGTCTCCGAAAGGCTGGAGCTCGGTTCCCTGGTGGGTGCACTGCATCCATAGTGCAGAATAATTCAGTTCATCATGCCGGTAGATACAGATGGGATATCGGAGCAGGTCATTGCTGACTACAATGTATCTTTTGAACTGGACATTTTTTCCCTGTCTGAGTTCAAAGTCCTTCATTTCTACGACCAGGTTATCCCCTGCAATCTCGCCCGTCGCCGGCACCAGGCTGCTGCATCCACTGATCAACGTGGTGATCCCAAGGCCTCCAAGGCAGGCCATTCCACAGCCTTTTATAAAATCTTTTCTTTTCATTTCTATAGTGATTCTAAAAATCTCAGCATGGCATTTTTTTCTGCCCCAGACAGCTGGTTGAACCTGTTGCGGCTTGCAGATGCCTCTCCTCCATGAAGGGTTACCGCCTCTTCGATGCTTTTTGCCCTTCCGTCATGCAGCAGATGATAAGATCCCCCCTGCGAGTTCATCGAAAGTCCCAGTCCCCATAGCGGCGGGGTTCTCCATTCGGAGGTTTTTGCCGATCCTTCCGTATAACCATCGTCCAGCCCAGGCCCCATATCATGGAGCAACAGGTCGGTATAGGGATGGAATTCTTTGTTGGACAGAGCGGCCACCGGAGAAAAACCTGTTTTTAGGGTAGGCTTGTGACAGCCTGAACAGTTAATCTTTTCGAACAGTTTCCTGCCAGTTTCAACTTCCGCATTCCCCGCATCGCGCTGCATGGGTGCTTTTAGCGTCTGTAGATAAAACACCACGTTATTCACTGTAAGTGTGGGGATTTCAGGGTCAATCACCATCCGCGTATAGGCATCCACAGGATCAAAGCTTGAAGTTATCCCGATATCCTGGTTGTAGGCATTAACAGTCTGGTGGAGCAGGTTATATGCTGCCGCCTTTTTTCCAAAACGATGGATATATTTTTCCTTCAGTGCAATAGCGTTGTTAAAGGCCTGAACATATGACGGAAGCACTGCGTAATTTGGGACACCAGAAATGCCGTCATTATCCAGATCCTGGGGGTCAGCCATAGCTAGTATATCTGCATCAGCTACCAGTTCGAGAAAGCCAAGGCCGGTATTGGCAGGCGGTGTAAATTTTGAAAAGGTGGCCCCTGATGGGATTTGCTCAGGTTTGTACCCGGGAATAGCCCTGTTCTGCAGTTGTGGGCCTCCCTGGTCCAAAAATTTATTGCCTGTTTCATCGTTCTGCCCGAAACGGACCAGCGTAGTGAAGGGATGGCCTTTGCCGTCACCCGCATGGCAGCTTCCACAGCTGGTTGCGACAAAGCCAGGACCAAGGCCATTCGCAGGAGTAAATATCTCATTGTTAAAGGCCGCATCTCCCAAAGCGAAACGTCTGAGCTGGTCATAGCTGAGTCCTTCCACCGGGCCATCAAGAATTTCATCCTCTTTTGGAGAAGAAGGGATTATCTTCTCACAGGACACCATTATAGCAACTAGGCTCATAAGTGAAAGCAGGACAATGGGTAATCTTTTCTGCATGTTATCTGATTTTTTGTAAATCTAATAATAAAAATAGAAAAGGCTAAAAATAAATTTAGATTTATCTAAAATATATTTTAGATCTGCCGTTTTTTTTGTGTCGTTCTGTCACTGTCTCACGCTTGAGTGTTTAGGCGTTGATCATTTCAACCGAACCTGCTTAAAGAACATTATATCTTCGCAGTACTTTTACGCCTGGTGCAGAATGCTGCGAATCGTTTCGTTTTGGAAATTAGAAACCGATTTCCATCTGACCGTGTGGGTGAAAGCGCTATACGAGAAAGGCATTTCTAAAAGATAGAATAGTTTTGTATTTGAAAGCGAAAACGAGGGCTTTTTATTTAATCTGGGAGAAAGGTAACTGGTGCAAAACGGAAAAAAAGTTACAGTCATTGTCTTGTGAACAATTCACGATAGCCGCCATACCGTGGGGATTAGCATTTTTCAGAAAAATAGTAATTGAACTAAATGAAACTAGCGTTCACTAAGGCAAGATGTGCAATGAGTTTAGAAATAGACACGGGGACTGAACGGTGTCCATATCCCCGATATCTAAATTAACGCTCTCAAGGCTAAGATAGCATTCCATTGTATGGAATCAAAATCCTCATCACCAATGTTATCTCACTTTTTAGTTGGTCGACTTTCAAACCTTATGAAAAAAGTGAAACTTACAAACTTTAGAAGCAGGCTTCTTAAAAGTTTCCTTAACTAAAGACTTCTGGTTGAAGATTGGCATGTATCATCACTGTTTTTTAGGCGGGTGGGGGGTATTGACATAGCTAGTTTTATCAAAAGTGGTAATAATTTATCCTGATTTTAGTAAAAAGGTTAGACGCAGAGAACGCAGGCGACAATTGTATTTCCCTAACTGCAGAGAGCACCCATACTTTTGACGAAAATATTCTGAGAGAAGCTTTGTCCTAGCCAAAATATATTCTTGAGCCAATAAAAGCTTTCTTTTCAACCCTATAATTTTATTTTTGTATATTGAGAAAAGCTTTCCGAGGAAATATAGTGGTAGGAAAATAATGTTATGAGTGCAAATAAAATAACTCTCGCCTATGCGGAAGATGAGCGCTGGTTTCGGGAACCAATGGTAGAAATGTTGGTCGAAAGTGGCTTTGATGTCATTGGCGCTTTTAGTGATGGCAGAGAGCTTCTTACTTTCTCAGAAAATTGCTCGACTTTGCCTGATTTGTTTTTAACGGACCTGCGCATGCCCAAATTGAATGGTCTTGAGTTGACAAAAGAAATTTTGAAGAAATGGCCCCACGCGAAAGTGATTGTCCTAACTTCAGAGATAGAAAACTTTTACATAGAGGAGGCAAAGAAAGCTGGCGCTGTATGCTTTTTACATAAAATTATCGACTACAAGAATATCAAACACGCCCTCTTGTGTGTATTTCGGTGAAAGTGACCCCTCTGTTTCGGGCCAAACTGGCCACCAATTTGATTACCGGATGATGCACATCTAAGTTCCTTTCCCTCTGAACAAATATACACTTCGGATCCAAATCCATTTTCCTCAGGACTTTTCGGTTTAATCCATCTTACTGCCGGATTTATCCTCAATTCAGACCTTTCTAGCGATCAAAATCCATTCGCAGGTACTAGAACGCGCAAAAAAACGCCATACCCCCTTCAAAACAGCGAAGTGACCGTAGTCCATCCCGAATAGTAGATATGCTCCCAGGAGCCTTTATTTTATGCAGAAATTGAAAAATTATTCCCGAAAGCTAGTTGCGAAAAAAGCTGATCGAAAGATCAGAACGGCCAGTTTGCCCCGAAACAGGTGGTCACTTTAAAGCGAAATGGGGTGACAGTTTAAATGCGGAACGGCTGGCCATTTTTGCCGAAATGCCCA
>NZ_JSYN01000007.1 GCF_000812965.1 Pedobacter kyungheensis | reverse complement strand
TTTTGTTACTTTTGGATCAAGCCAAAAGTAAGAGCGGTTCGGCGGCTGACCTGTACCGATTTTATATCGGTAGCCGAGGCAAGCCAGTGCGAACGGAAAAGAACTATGAAAGTCCTTCGACAGGCTCAGGATGACAACATTAAATATGATTCTCTATACCCTGCAATCAATCCAATGGCTATCAGACCAGCATGACCAAGCGATGCATAAAACCTCATAATATTCTCCTCCCCCCATCGTTATACACCATATCAACCGTCGTAATTTTACGACTGAAGACACTTAAATAAAATACATTCAGATGAAAAAATCAGCTACTGCTATTCTTTCATCCCTATTTTTAACTTATTGGCTTAAAACAACCCTTCAAGGCATGATTTTGCCCTGTTGCAGGCCGCGGCATATCCACTCCATCCGCTTTAACATTGGCCTCATTAGCCTGAGCCGGGGTTACCCATAAGCTAAGCGTTAGCCTAATCTTACCGCAAAAAACATAAGGAACATACATCAGGTAATTAAAACATTTTCCGAATCTGAATTGCGCCCGTACTCCACTTATTCGTAAGCTGTTTTCTTGCCGTTTAAACTGGAAATCATGAAAAACAATGAAATTATCATCACACTCTTATACAACATTTACCTGAGCCTGAACAAAGAGCAACTGGCTTTAACGGCTATAGACCTGGCCCATTTACAGGGCGAGCAGCTTACGCGACAGCAGGTAAAAGACTACCTCAAAATTAGCGAGAGCACCTACAAACGCAAGGTAAAAGACGGCACGTTAAAGCCCATTAAACTACCGGGTGGCGACCGCTTTTACCTGAAAGATATCCTTGGCGAATACCTGGAGAGCAAGCGAAAAGGCCGTATTTAATTACCCTGTCTTTACCTGTTCTTTACCCTTTCGTGGTACCTGGTTAACCCCATCGTTACCCTTTGGTTACCTGTTGGTTACCCTGGCGTTACCTTTTCTTTACCTAAAAAGTAGCGCCAGGGCCTTTTTTGCCTCAGCCACCAGGCTGTCGGGACAGAAGTTGGGTCGACGCAGGTTAGGCCAAATGCGCATTAAACACCCTTTTTTAAAGCTCATTTGAGTTCAAAACACCTGTAATATGGCCCAAAATAGTCCATTTCAGCTCAAAATTGGGCAATAGCGAGTCGCTGTTTTTAAGTTTGATCATGGATGTAAACGAAAAATAAACATCCCCGAATTAACATATTTACTAACCTAAAAAAACAGATTATGGCAACTTATTCAAATGGCGCCAATGGCGCATTCTCAGGTAAATTGGGCAGTATTATTGGCAGCAGCTGGCGTGGCGTAGACTACTTAAGGGGGCTGCCCAAAAAAAGCACCAAACCCAGTTCTGACCTCCAGCTGGCGCAGCGCAGCAAATTTGCAATGGCCGCAGCTTACCTGAGCCCCATTAAGGATATCTTAAACATTGGCTTTAAAGATAAACAGCTCAACAAAGCCACCGGCTACAATGCGGCAGTAAAAATCTTTTTAAACCAGGCCATTACCGGCGAATACCCCGATCTGACCATCGATTTTGCGCAAATGGTGCTGAGCAAAGGTTCGCTCTCGGTATTTCACGACCTGAATGCCGCTTTACAGGGTACTGATTTGCAACTGAGCTGGCAAAGCATTACCAACCGTTACAACGCTTTTGCCGATGATGTATTGATGGTGGTAATCTTTAACGATACCAAAAAAATGTACCTAATGTACGAAGATGCCCAACGTGTCGCACTTAGCTATACGGCAGTAATCGGTGCCAATTTTACCGGCGATGTGCTTTATGCCTGGGCTTTTGCGGTTAAACGCGAAAACAATATCGTAGCCAACAGCCAGTACCTGGGCAGCTTTACCATGCCTTAGGTAAATAAATAGAATTGAGCCCTGGCCGGTTGATGGGTGACTGGTTGGGGCTTTTTTGAAAAACAACAAAATAATTCAAATGAATTTAAATTTAGAAACATAAGAGTTAAATTATGTTTTTGAACTAATTCATCGCTATTTTGTTATGATAATATGCCTTGTAAAAAATATCCAGAAGAGCAAGATGCGATAAATGTACCACGTTTTGAAGAAAGCGCAGGGTTTTACACAACAAGCGAACGGAGTAAGCTGATGTCTAAAATCAAAAGCAAAAATACAAAGGCAGAGATCATTTTGAGAAAAGCATTGTGGGCAAATGGAATTCGGTTTCGCATCCATGTTAAAAATATGCCCGGTAAACCAGATATTGTAATTAATAAATATCGCTTAGCCATTTTTGTAGATGGCAACTTTTGGCATGGGTTCGAATGGCATAAAAAGAAAACTACTCTTAAAAGCAATGCCCAATTTTGGATTCCAAAAATAGAGCGGAATATGCAACGCGACCGTAAGAACCAAAAACAATTAGAAGATGTTGGTTATACAGTTATACGATTTTGGGATCATGACATTATGAAAGCATTAACAAAATGTGTGAATCAAGTATTATTATATATTGAAGCAGCTAAAGACCGGGTAATACCAGAATTGTTATAAATAAAATCCTATCTGTTAATTTTAAAATACGTCAAATTTACGGTTTCCCATAAATTGAATGTTTTACTCTTGACTACTTTTGTTAAAACAATTGAAGTTATTATCCTCAAAGTTAAACCGTTTCATTGAAATTCATTTATAGAGAATACCTATATTGTATAAATAATAATATAACGACTAATTTAAACGAACCGATTTGCAAATAATCAAGTCAGCACTTGAAATTTATAAAAGAAATATTGAAGACTATCAGCACTATCCTTCCTATGAGTTTAAACAATTAAAAATTCAGGAATTGGAAAAAGTAATAGCCAAAATAAAAGTTCATATTTAATATGCACAATAATAACCTTTTGGAACTAACCAACCTGTTAGCGGAAAAAAGACAGTTGCTAACCGATGTTAAGCAAGAAAGAGCAAATCTTTCCATTATCGCTGCAATTAAAATAATAGACTATGCTTGCATATTAGGAAATGTAAATGGGGTCCTAAACAAACAGGAACACAAATACTGGTATGAAATCTTTAAGACACTATCTCAGGGATTTTATGATCTTGCAATCGCTACTTACAAACAAATTGACAATTCAGTGCTTCTTCCTAGAACGCTTCCTCCTCAACTGATAAATGATACGATGCAAAAGCTCAAAGATTATAGCGAGTTATCGTTTATTAAACGATTTGTTGATGTCGCCTATCATGAACATGCCAAGTGCAGTTTAGTAAACGAAACGTACATAATCGAATTTCCACCTTACACCTCAACAACAGAAATTATTGAGACGAGTTCTCAGGCGTGGCTAAAAAAGTATTTACTAAAGGAAAATAATTTTGACGTAGGATATAGTTTAGCGGATTCAATATTACCCACATTAGATTTGTTAGATAATGATTTATTCTATAGTCAAAGGGTATTAGATATCTACTCAAATATTGCACAGCCATTTTCAACTACAAGCTTAGGCTTTGATTATTACAGTGCAGAAGCAAAGTTTGGTAATGTGAGTTTTGATCTGTACCGCCGTGTGATTAACGAATTGGTTGCTTTTTCAAAATTACAACAGGATCTCTTTCTATTTAACCTTAAGTTGAGAAGAATTAAACCAGATGAATTAACATATTTATCTCCCATAATAACGAAACAATCATTAATTAAGTTTTTACACACCCGTATAGCTGGCGAGGTCAATGAGATAGAGGAAATTTTAGACACTATAATATTCGACCGGAGAAAAATAGATAAAAATATATTTCCAGCAGGATACGCATCGCCGATTTTGACTAAAATTGATCCATATAAAATTATTCTTTGCATGACGGCCTGCCTTACTAATCCTTTCATGTATTTACATCGGTGTTTAAAAACTTCTTTTCCTAATGACTATGTACGCGCAGCGGCAGACCGTGAAACTAGGTTTAAGTTTGACATTTATAGTTGTTTTGATGCGCCAATTGTGAAAGTGCAAACTAATTTTAGAATTAGAGATAGTAAAAAAAACGACCAAACTGATATTGATGCAACATTATATCACAAAGAAGAGCAAATATTAATTTTGGTTCAGCTGAAATGGATGGAAGATTGGGCAACCGATATGAGGCTGCGCAGAAATATGAAAACTGAATTTGAAAATAAAATAAATAAATGGCTAAGTGTAGTTGATAATTATTTAGCAAACGAAAATATCCAACTTTTAAATCAGCGTTTAAAACTAAAAGGAATCAACAAATCAACTCAGGTTTATAAATTAGTTATTGGTAAGCATTTTACCCATTTCGACGGCCTAAAACGCGAAACGACAACCTTCTATTTAAATTGGGCTACATTGTTTAAACTTCTTACAGATAACCCCAAAAGCAAATCCTCGTTACAGCATTTCATTAATGAAATGAAGAAGATCAATATCTATGATGAAGCTCAGTCTTTAACGGATACACTTACAGATACGGACTTTGAAATAGGCTCTTTAAAAGTGAAACTCGTGATGAAGTAAATAATACTATTTTCTTTATCACGTTATTAAATTGTATAATTTATAAGATTTTAGTACCTTGCCTTGTTTATATTGCTCTCATACATGTCGAATAAAAAAAACACTTATATTGATCTCTTTGCAGGTTGTGGTGGCCTTTCTTTAGGCTTGCATAATTCAGGCTGGAAAGGACTTTTCGCAGTAGAAAAGAGCCCAGATGCTTTTAGTACGTTAAAACACAACTTAATTACCCATAAACAACATTTTGATTGGCCTGAATGGTTCCCCCAAGAGAATCATGATATCAACAATGTGCTGAATAGTTACAAAGAAAACTTAGAAAACCTAAAAGGCACAGTTGATTTAGTGGCTGGTGGCCCCCCATGTCAGGGTTTCTCTATGGCTGGCCGTCGAGATGAAAGCGATAGCCGTAACCAATTGGTTCGGTCCTATATTAAATTCATTAAAGCCGTTATGCCCAAATTAATTTTCTTTGAAAATGTGAAGGGGTTTACGCAAGAGTTTAATACAAATAAAGATAAAGGTAAAAAATATGTTTCTTACGTAGAAACCGCATTAAGAAATTTAGGGTATAACATAAAAGGTCAATTGGTAAACTTTGGTAACTATGGCATACCACAAAAAAGAACACGTTTTATTCTTGTTGGCGTACGTAATGATATTACAAAAAATAAACGTGGTGCTGCTTTAGAATTTTTTAATTTACTTGAAGCAAATAAATTTTCTTTTTTAAGCAATAAAGGCATTACGGTTGAAACAACGCTAAATGATGCGATTTCAGATATCATGATGGAAAACGGAGTAATTCCATCACCTGATACCCATAATTTTAAAGCAGGTGTTTATAATAAATGTAGTACTCCATTCCAAAAATTGATGCGTTCAGGTTCTTACTCCATCATTCCAGATAGCCATCGTTTTGTTAATCACCGTAAAGACATTATTGAGCGATTTAAGGTATACTTGGAGATTGGCGTGAGGAATAAAGACTTACCAAAAGAGATTAGAGAAAAGTATGAGATTAAAAAACATACGATAATACCTTTAGACGGGAATGATAAAGCACCAACAATAACAACTTTACCAGATGATTATATTCACTACCATGAGCCACGGATATTGACTGTTAGGGAATATGCGAGGATTCAATCCTTTCCAGACTGGTATGCTTTTCAAGGAAAGTACACAACGGGGGGTAAGTTAAGAACCCAAGAAGTCCCAAGATATTCTCAAATTGGCAACGCAATACCTCCATTATTTGCCGAACAAGCAGGGGTAGTCCTAGAACACTTATTATCCTAATGGAAAAAACAGAGCTAAAATTTAAAATAAGTGCTGCTTTAAAAAACATCATCGGAAGAGATTTAATTAATGATGATTTCATTGCCGTATTTGAGCTTGTAAAAAACTCATACGATGCTCATGCTCGAAATGTTGATGTGATATTTGAAAAATCTAATAATAAGTTTTCTAAAATTATCATAAAAGACGATGGAAAGGGAATGAACTACAATGACTTATTAAATAAGTGGTTGTTTGTAGCATACTCGGCTAAATCAGAAGGTACTGAGGAGGATAGTTATAATTATCGAGATAAGATAAAAGTCAAAAGATCTTATGCTGGAGCTAAGGGTATTGGTAGGTTTTCATGTGATAGACTTGGAGGAAGTTTGTATTTGGAAACAATAAAAGAGGAGGTAAATGCTAAAGTTGAGGTTTTAGTTACTGATTGGGAAAAATTCGAAGAAGATTTAAGTGACGAGTTTGTAAACATCAGTGTGATTCATGAAACTATTGAAAAAAGTAGTTATGAAAAGCAAAATGGTACAGTTCTCGAAATTACGAATCTAAGAAGTGAATGGGATAGGGATAAGCTCCTTAAGCTTAAAAGTGCCATTGCAAAACTTGTAAATCCTAATACAAGAAGTTCAGAAGATTCATTCAAGGTGAATCTTTGGGTCGAATCTGAGAAAGCTGAAGATGAAAAAGTAAAAGAAATTGGTGAAAAGAAAAATATCCCTGAAGAAGCAATCTACAAAGACATAGTTAACGGCACTATTGAGAATTTCATATTTGAAGCGCTAAACCTGAAGACTACTAAGATTACATCTCAGGTATCTGGGATAAACCGAAATATTATTACAACCACTTTACTTGAAGGCGGTAAGCTTATATACAAGATAAAAGAAGAAAATTCTTTTAAGAAGCTACAAAATATTGATCTTACAATTTACTACTTAAATCAATCTGCGAAGATTACTTTCGCGAGAAGGATGGGGATACCACTTGTTGATTACGGACATGTTTTTGTATATAAAAACGGCTTGAGGATATATCCATATGGGGAAAGAGGTGAAGACCCATTAAAAATGGACAACCGTAAAGCTCAAGGAAGTCGACGTTTTCTTGGAACTCGTGAAGTAGTTGGGTACATTGATATATACGGTGACAACCCAGACTTGAAAGAGACTTCAAGTCGTGGTGACGGCCTAATAAAAACTGAAACATATAATGAGTTATATGAGTGGTTTTATACAATATTGAGGCGATTAGAAAAATATATCGTTGAAGTATCCGATTGGGGTAACGATTTGTCTGATGATGACTATGTAAACTTAGACGAGGATCAAAAAGTCACGGCATTAGAAAATCTAGTTTCGAGACTTTCTAAAGCTAGAAATGTTATCTCAATAGATTACGGAGATGATTTATTCAAGATATTGGAACAAAAACAGGAAGGGTCCGCAAGAAGTGTATTATCAGAAATAAAGAAAAAAGTCAATGAAGAGAATTTTGACAGGCAAGAAATTTTAAAAGGAATTGAAAATGCCGAAAGGAAAATTACCAACTTAGAAAGAATCAAAGATGAATCCGAAGATGCTGCTTTAGATGAGTTTATAAAAAATGAAGAATTATCAAATGAATTAGAATCTCAAATAAAGAAAGGATCTTGGCAAGGAGCTTTATTAGGTACAGATAGAGAACGGATAATTGGGCTACAACATCAGGTTTTCCATTCCTCAAGTAGGATTAATCGAAATATAAAGCTTCTATTGAAACATTTAGACCCAAATCTTATAGACGCAACTGTACAAAAGCACCTATCAGTTATTTCACTTGAATCTTCAAAGATTAACTCAATTGCAAATTTTGTGACTAAGGCTAATTTTAACCTAAAAGCAACCGAAATTAAAAGAGATTTAGTCGAATTTATCGCTGGTTATATTAATGAGATTTATTTGGTAGATGATAAAGTTATCGATTCACCATTAAAAATTGATATCATTTCCAAAGGTGAAATCCAGTATGAAAAGGAGATTCGGCCTCTAGAAATCACGACTTTAGTAGATAACTTTATTTCGAATTCAGAAAAAGCCGGAGCGAAAAGAATTGTATTTATGTTCCAGAAAAAAGAAAGTTCTTTAATAATAGAAATATCTGACGACGGCAAGAAAGGAATCGAAAAAGAAAATTTGCAAAGAATTTTTGATCTTGGATTTACGACAACAAATGGTACAGGTGTAGGCCTCTATCAAACAAAAGATATTGTTAGTAGAATGGGAGGAAATATTACGGTAGATTCACAAAAAAATATTGGAACAACATTTAAAATAACGCTCTAAAATGAAATTAGATTATAAAATTCTATGGTTAGATGACAAAATGGATGTCATTAATGAAGGTCAATATGACGTTGAAATAAAGAATCATTTACTGGAAAATGGCTTCAATCCAATAATTGACACGGTGAATAACGAAGCTGATTTTTTTCGTTACCTAGATGACTCTTATGATCTAATTTTAACTGATTATCACTTAAATGAAACCGATAAAAAAACTAGAGATGGAGATTTGATAATTAAAGAAATTCGAGAGGAAAACTCAATTTTTACAGAGATCATGTTTTATTCGGCACAGGGAGAAGTTGTCGATACTGTAAAATTAGATCGTATAACTTTTGTTGATACTCGAAAAAGCACTATCAGGAATCATAATGAAGCTGTAGTAGATAGGGCTATTAAGTTAATTGATTTAACAATTCGTAAATTCCAAAACATTGTCGCGATGAGAGGTATGATAATGAATGAAACTAGCAGTTTAGATTTACAAATGCTAGAAATTATAAAATTATCACTAAGTATAAGCGAAATAAATTTTGATGAATTAGCAAGCGAAATTTACACAGAATTAATCCAATTATATGAGATGAAATCTTCTTTTGTAAATACCTGTAGGGAAAAAAATAAATTTAATGCTTTAACAAAAGACAACTTTGTTTTTAGTGCAGAGTATAAAATACAAACGTTAGCTCAAATTTTAAAAGCTGTCGGATTAGAAGACTATTCTGAAAAGTATAAGGAAGAAATTAACTCGATGCGAAATAAATTTGCACATGCTGTTCTCATGAAAGATGATAATGGTCGCGAATATTTTAAACACGGTGAAACTGGTTTGACTTTCAATGAGGAGTTATGTAAGACTATACGAGAAAACATCATACAACATAAAAAAAATCTCAATAACACTTACAATAAGTTAAGTTCTATGCTAGTGAGTTAAGGAAACACCCTCAATGTTTCCTTAACACGCCTAAAAACCTCCTTTGGCAAACTTTCTCTACCCCATCCTATAAAAGAACTCATCGGCTACAATTTTACCTTCTTTTACTTCGTAAACGGCAATTTCGCTCATTTTAATGCGGCCATGTTCTTTATAGGTGGCATCGATATCCATCACGATTGAAAAATGATTGTCGGCAACCAGGGGTTCTGAGCAGGTGGCACTGTGAATTTCCTGCACGCTTTCTTCCCAGCGCAGGGTTTTGTCTTTTACGGCGGCTTTACCCTCGGTAAGTTCCATGGGCGAGCCTTTGGGTTCGCGGCTTACCACGTTATCGGCATACAGTTCATCAATAGCCTGATCGTTTTTGCCTTCGCGGCATAGCTTTACCAATTGGTTAGCAACTTCTTGTGTAGTCATAGTTTTATATTTTAAGTCGACTATAATTTAGACAATCAGTATCAACAAATTGTTTAGTGCAGGTGATGATTGCGTTAGGCTAAAATGCCCGATTAAAAAGCCTTTGTAATAAATAAGATATAAGTTGTACCTTTAATTCATCTGCTACCTTGTTGAATCAATAATCAATGACCAATCAACAATAATCAATGACCAAGCGATCAAGAACCAAAGATCAAACACCAATTAGCAAAGAAACAATGATCAATTTGCAGTTAACCAATTTAAACAATTAACCGATTAACCAGTTTTCAGTTACCAGTTTTCAGTTGGATTCGGCCATTAACTAATTGACAGTTTCCAGTTATCAGTTTGCAGTTAACCAATTTAAACAATTAACCGATTAACCAGTTTTCAGTTACCAGTTTTCAGTTGGATTCGGCTATTAAACATGAACGAATAAACTAATGACCAGTGAACAATTGAACCAATGAACTAAACCAGTGACCCCAATAAGCCTGATTGCAGACATACAACGTGGAGATGAATACGCCTTTGAGCAAGCTTACCAGAAATGGCGCAGCAAGGGCTATTACTATTTTCTGCGGCGTACAGCTTCTGAAGAAGATGCCAAAGATTTACTGCAAACTACCTTTTTAAAACTCTGGCAGTACCGCCACACTTTAAACGCGGCTTATTCGCTCGATCAGCAATTGTTTCACATTGCCCGTACAGTGCTAATCGATTACATTAGAAAAGCCAATAAACAAAAAGCCAGTCAGGTGAGTATTGAAAGCGTTGGCGAGGCACCTGGTGAGCCCAATTACCAGTCGATGGAGTTTGATACGAAACACCGCATGCAGCAAATCCTGAACCAGATGCCCCAGCTGCGCAAAAAGGTATTTGAACTGCATAAACTCGAAGGATACAGTTACAAAGAAGTGGCCGCCCAACTGGGCATTACCGAAAAAGCCGTAGATAACCATTTAGCCAAGGCCCTTAAAAAGCTCCGCAGCGACTTCCCTTTACCGCTTTTCCTGATCATTTTGATGCTGCGTTAATTTATTTTAAAAAAATATCGACCATACGGAGGACTTTCTCCTTTTGCCACGTATTACCCTATAACAAATTGATATGATGCCCGTAACAGCAGCACTGATAGCGCAATTTTTCCGGAAAGAATGCAGCCCTGCAGAAGCGCAGGCCGTTGCCGATTACTTAAATGCCAACCCGGCCATACTGGATGGCTATTTAAGCGAAAGCGAGTGGAACAGGGAAATTGAGCAGGACGATAAAACAGCAGCATTTTGGGAAGAGATTTGGCAGGTGATTAAACCACGTAGCTTAAAACCGCAGCGCAGTTATGCCTTTTTAAAGTACGGCGTTGCTGCAGCCATTATAGCAGGCCTGGTGATTTTTGCCACGGTATATTTTACCCGCCACAACGCGGTTACAGCACCGCAGCAACAAGTGGCCGGTACATTTAAGCACAGGGTAATACAAAACACCTCAGGCGTAGCTAAGGCGCTTAGGCTGGCAGATGGCTCGACCGTAACCTTAGCCCCTGCGGCTAAACTGGAATACGATGAACCTTTTCAGCACAACAGGCGTGATATTTTACTGGAAGGGGCTGCAGTATTTAAAGTGGCGAAAGATAAAACGAAGCCCTTTACCGTATACAGCGGCGGACTGGCTACCACAGCGCTGGGCACAAAGTTTAGCGTAACCTCGTTACCGAATGCCAACAAAATAATTGTGGCCCTTTATGAAGGAAAGGTAGTGGTAAAACAGCTTGGCAAGGCTTTAAAAAGCCAACGCGACTATTATTTGTACCCGGGCGATGTGCTGACCTACAACAAACTCACAGCTGCTTTTAATTTAAGCCGCAAACCGGTTAAAGCAGCTCAACAGCAGAGCAAGATGCTGGTATTTGATAAGGTAAGCCTGGCCGATGTTTTTGGCCAGCTGGCCAACACTTACCAGGTGCATATTCAGTATGCCAATGCCGATTTTGAAAAAGTGTATTACATCGGCAGTTTTGACCAGACGGATTCGATCCAACACATCCTCGAAAATATTACGAAGGTGAACGGGTTAAAGCTGGTGAAGCAGAACGAAAACGAATATATTATTACCCGGTGATCAACAAAGGGTAGGATGGCCCCTACATCAGGCTTCCTACCCGTTTTTAAGCACCATAACCAAATAAAACAAGCATATGAGTACAATTTTACACGCAGTAACTGCCTGTTGCCTGACAGGCTAAAACAACCCAAACGCTTTTAATCAGGCACGAAGAGTTAAGCTCCCCAATGCCACCCATAAACACGCAGTAAGCCTGTGCAGGAACTGCTATGCCCTAAAAAACCAAATAAACCAACATATGAAAATAAACTACTCCAGAATTAAACATCCGCTCATTGCTTTGGCTGTTTTGCTGCTCCACCTGCTGATGGCCTCTCCGCTCAGGGCGCAAAATGCCACTGCTGTAAAAGGACTGGTTACCGATGAAAAAAACCTGCCACTGCCGGGCGTATCGGTTTCGGCCAAAAACCTGAATGGGGGCGCTTTGCTGAATACCCAGACCGACCCGGACGGTATTTTTCAGTTTAAAGCTTTACCTGCCGGTTCATATAGTTTCATTGTACGCTCGGTAGGATACGAAACCCAAACCGTTAGCGGCTATAACCTCAAAGCCGGCGAACTGATTACCATTACCGTAAAGCTGAAAGAAGAGAACAGCAGCCTGCAGGATGTGGTGGTAGTGGGTTTCGGCACACAGAAAAAAGTAAATTTAACAGGGGCCGTAGCTACCGTTAAAATGGACGAGATTTTGGGTGAGCGCCCGGTAACCAGCACCTCGCAGGTTTTGCAGGGTGCATCGCCCGGTTTACAGGTAACCACCAACAGCGGAGCGCCGGGTACCCGCAGCAGTTTAAACATCAGGGGTTTTACTTCCATTAACGGCGGCTCACCCCTGGTACTGGTAGATAATGTGGCCATGGATATGGACGACATTAACCCCAAAGATATTGCCTCGGTAACGGTATTGAAAGATGCTTCGGCTTCGGCCATTTACGGTGCGCGTGCCGCATTCGGCGTAATTTTAATTACCACCAAACAAGGTGCCCGTAACCAGCCCATTAAATTCGATTACTCAGGTAACCTGGCCAGCACCAGTCCAAGCACTTTACCGCAAAAAACAACCGTAAAGGAGTTTGTACAGGCCCTTACCGATTTTGGTACCACCTCTTACTGGGCAGGCCAAAATGTAAACACCTGGATGGGGCTGCTGCAACAGTACGAGCAAAATCCCGGTCAGTTTCCCGAATCGGGCATTGCCACGCAGGGCGGTATTCAATATCCTTTGGCGCAAACCAACCTTTACAATTCCTTTATGCCGGGTGGCTTTGAGCAACTGCACAACCTCTCTTTTAGCGGAGGTTCTGAGAAATCGAATTTCAGGGTATCAACCGGTTACACCAACCAGGACGGGATTGTGGCCACCAAATCGGATGCTTATACGCGCTATAACCTGAATGCCTACTTGAATACCAACCTGACTTCGAAACTGATTGCGAGCATTAACATATTGTATTACAACGCAGTTAGAAACACCCCAAGAGATTACGGCAGCTTGTTTTACAACGCCATTACCTATGGTCCTTATGCGCCAACCGATTATGGTATTGCGCCCAATGGCTCATCGCTCCCTTACAATACACCCAACAACATTTTAGAAAAGGAACCTTTTAACATTACTAAAGACAATAATTTAAGGTTGTTTGGAAAGTTACAGTACAACTTTACCAAGGGTTTGAAACTGAATACAGAGTATACTTTTAACCAGATTAACACCAACCGCACCATCCAGACTACGGTAAACCAATACATTAACCCGCTAAACTTTACCGTATCGCCCATTAGCATAAACTCCAGCTATAACCGCTATAACAATGGGGTAAACTATAATGCCGTAAACGTTTATGCCAATTACAGCACCGTATTAGGGCAAAAACATAACCTCGATGCCGTACTGGGTACCAATCAGGAGAAAAATACCGAAAACAACTTTGAAGTAAACAGGCTAGGGGTAATCAGCCAGAGCTCGCCATCCATTGCGGGCAGTACCGGCAACATTACCAGTACCGATGCTTTTGCCTCCTATGCAGTTTCGGGTTACTTTGGTCGCTTAAATTACAATTATGATGGTCGTTATCTCTTCGAAGCTACCGGCCGTTATGATGGTTCTTCGCGCTTTCCTTCGGGCAGCCGCTTTGGCTTTTTCCCTTCTTTTTCTGCCGGCTGGAACCTAATGGGCGAATCGTTTATGAGAAACATCAAATCAACCGTTACCGCCTTGAAACTGAGGGCCTCTTACGGAGAGATTGGTAACCAGGTGGTGCTAAAAAGCAATGGCGATCAGAATTATTACCCATACATCCCGGCTTCTTCACCTGCCAACTCTACCTGGATTGATCCGGTAACCGGGGTATTGCGCGTTACCGTTCCGCCACCGGCGCTGGTAAGTGCCAGCTTTACCTGGGAGCGCGTAAAAACTTCTAACATCGGGCTTGATTTTGGCTTCTTCAACAACCGTTTAACGGGTTCGGTTGATGCCTATATCCGCAAAACACTGGGCATGCTTGCCCCAAGCAACGAACTCTCGGCCATATTGGGTGCTGCAGCTCCTTTACAGAACGTAGCCGATTTAAAGGTAAAAGGCTGGGAACTGAACCTGGGCTGGAACGATAAGTTAAATGATTTCAGGTATTCGGTTAATTTTAACCTTTCTAACAACCAGGCTTACATTACCAATTACAACAACCCAAGCGGCCTGCTTAATTTTAACGGCGATGGCACCATTTCCAACTATTTTGTAGGACAGAAAATTGGCGACATCTGGGGTTACGTTACCCAGGGCTATTTCGGTACAGGCGATTTTGCTGCCGGAACGCTGAACGCCAACCTGCAAAACGGTACCTTATTACCAGGGATCGCCCCTTACCGTGGCGTGAACCAAAATCCCGGCGACATCAGGTTTGTGGATTTAAATAACGATGGTACCATTTTTACCGGCAACAATACCCTGGCCAACTCCGGCGACCGTACCATTATCGGTAACAACAACCGCCGTTTCCAGTTTGGTTTTAATGGTAGCGCATCCTACAAAAATTTCGACTTTTCTTTCTTCATTAACGGAGTAGGGAAACGCGACATCTGGATCAGCAACCAGGTTTATTTCCCTTATCTGGATCAGTTTAGCGGTATTTATGCCCATCAGCTCGATTACTGGACACCAACCAACACCAATGCCTTTTACCCGCGTTCGTACTCCAATGCATCGGGCAATACGGGCACCAGCCGCATGGTACAAACCAAATACCTGTCTAACGGGGCTTATCTGCGTTTAAAAAATGTATCGCTGGGTTATAGCTTGCCGGCCAAATGGCTGAAAGAAAAGATGAAGGCCAGAATCTTCTTCTCAGGCGAAAACCTGCTTACTTTCGATCACCTGCCCGAAGGGTTGGATGCTGAAGCAGCGAATCTGGGTAGCGGTGGTATTTACCCTTTTATTAAGAAATACAGTTTTGGCGCCAACATCAGTTTTTAACCCGAGCCTTTACCCCAATGAAAAAGAATAAACAAGGGATCAACCTTAAAGCAAATTTTATGAAAACCCCTATCATATCCATCACCAATTTAAAGCGCATGGTATTATGTGGCATTTTAGCTGCAACCCTGGGCTGTAACAAACTGGACCTTAAACCCGAGGGCCAGCTTACGCTCGAGAATACCCTTTCTGATTATAATGGCTTTTTAACCTACTCCTGGCAGTTCTACAATGCTTTTAACGGCTATACCAACGATATGCTCGAAGATGAGCTGAACAGTGATATGTTTGCCCGTGCCAACCCCAACGGACAGTCGCAATGGATCTGGCAACAGGTTACCATTCCCTCATCGGCTGATTCGTATTCCAGGCCTTATGCCAATATCAGAACCATTAACCTGATGCTGGATTATATCGATCAATCGGCATTGAGTCCGGCAGATAAAGACCACTGGCGTTGCATTGGCTATTTTTTCAGGGCCTATAATTACATGAACCTGCTGAACCTTTACGGCGATGTGCCTTATATCGAACATGCACTAAACGATAAATCGGAAGAGCTGAGTATGGCCCGTACCCCACGTGATGTAGTAGCCGCCAACATTTTAAAAGATTTACAATATGCCGAAGCCAATTTAAAAAACGGCGATGGCGATAATACCATTAACGTACACGCCGTAAGGGCTCTGCTTTCGCGCTTTGGCTTAAGAGAGGGTACCTGGCGCAAATACCGCGGTTTAAGCAACGTCAATACCTATTTACAGGCCAGTGTAGATGCCTCAACCAAGCTGATGGTAACTTACCCCACACTGAACGCCAACTACGACCTCGATTTTAACAGCGTATCGTTGGCCGGAGTGCCGGGAATAATCCTGTACAAAGCTTATGTGGCCAACCAGATTACGCACGGCCAGTCTACCCAAACCCGTAACTCATCGGGGCGTTACGACTTGACCAAGGCAGCTGCAGATATGTTTTTAATGAAAGATGGGCAAACCCGCTTTACCAGTCCGCTATTTCAGGGAGATAAATCGCCCTTTACCGAATTTAGAAACCGTGACAGGCGTTTGTATTATAGCGTGCCGCCACCCTTTAACGTTAATACCAACCCACCGAGCCTTACTTTTACCTATACCACCAATCCGGTTGATACTTCGTATTTTGGTTTAATGCAGGCCATTTCGGATGGTACGCACAAAACCTTGCCTACCCGCAACTGGAATGGCTTTGTGGTGAGGCAGGAACCGCATTATGTAGATTTCCCTAATGGGCAGCCTTATTCGGTTACCTATACCGGCTACCGTTTTTACAAATACTATAACCAGCAGGTACAGGATGCCCAGGGGCAGGACATTAGCGATTGTCCGTTGTTTAGAATGGGCGAAATTCTGGCCAACCATGCCGAGGCCACTTACGAACTGGGCACCTTTAACCAGGCCGTAGCCGATGCCACCATTAATAAACTGAGGGCAAGAGGAGCAGTAGCAGCCTTAAATTTAAGCGCCATAGTAGCCGATCCGACCCGCGATCCGGGCGTAGACCCTGTTTTATGGGAAATCAGGCGCGAAAGGGCAGTAGAATTGGTGGGCGAGGGCTTCAGGTTTGACGATTTGCGCAGGTGGAAAAAAATGGAATATGCCATGAAAGAGAAACTTGGCCGTTACATCACTAAAGGAACAGATGTACCTGCGAACAGCATTATACCGATTCAAAACGGTGCCACTGCCGGTTATATCTCTTATTTAGGCGTACCTCCGGGCACTTTTCCCGATTATTATTACCTTTACCCCATACCATCTAACCAGATTGTGCTTAACCCTAAAATTATACAGAACCCGGGCTGGAAATAACAGCCTTAAACCATTATACACAGCAGGGGCTAAGCACCCCTGTTGTACAACATTAAACCAGTTATATAATCCCGATCCTCCGCTATGAAAAGCAGCAAAAGAAACATCATCAGGTACACGCTCGTCCTCTTATGGTCGGCGCTGGCCCTATCAACCGCTAATGCCCAGCAAAAACCAAACATCATTTACGTTTTGGTTGATGATTTGGGCTATGGCGATCTGGGCGTACTTTTCCAGAACCAAAAGGCTAAAAACCTGCCTGCATTGGTTACGCCCAACCTGGATGCCATGGCCAAAGCAGGCGCCATACTTGCCCAGCAATATGCCAATGCTCCGGTATGTGCACCATCGCGGGCTTCGCTGCTTACAGGTGTAAACCAGGGAAATGCCCACGTTAGGGATAACCAGTTTGATAAAGCCCTCGAAAACAACCATACCATGGCCACTGTACTCAAAGATGCTGGTTATGCTACTGTAGCCATTGGAAAATGGGGTTTGCAGGGGACAGATGAGAAGGAACGCCCCAACTGGCCTGCGCATCCCTTAAAAAGAGGTTTCGACCAGTATTATGGCTATATGCGCCATGCCGACGGGCACGAACACTACCCTGTTGAAGGCGTTTACCGCGGTAAAAAAGAGGTATGGAACAATTACAATGAGGTATCGGCCGATTTGCAGAAATGTTACACCACCGACCTCTGGACGGCAAAAGCCAAAGATTTCATCATCGGTTTTGAAAAGCAGCACCAGGCCAAACAACCTTTCTTTATGTACCTGGCTTACGACGCGCCTCATGCCGTATTGGAATTACCTACACAAGCTTACCCACAAGGCGGCGGACTGAAAGGCGGTTTGCAATGGCTGAACGAAAAAGGTAAAATGATTAATTCGGCCACAGGTACTGTAGATAGTTACGTGCACCCGGATTATGCAAATGCCAGCTACGATGACGACCGCGATCCAAATACACCAGCAAAGCCATGGCCAGATACCTATAAACGCTACGCAACTGCTGTACGCCGCTTAGATGATGCCATTGGCGATATCCGTGCCTTATTAACTGACCTGAAAATTGCCGACAATACCATTATTGTGTTTACTTCTGATAATGGCCCGTCGATAGAATCGTACCTGCCTAAGCAGTACGTACCCAACCACCCTACTTTTTTTGAAAGTTATGGCCCATTTGATGGTATAAAACGCGATTGCTGGGAAGGCGGTTTACGTATGCCTTCGGTAATTGCCTGGCCAAAACGCATTGCGGCGGGCAAGGTGGTTAATACCCCTTCCATGCTATCTGATTGGTTACCTACCTTTGCAGATGCGGCTAGCGTACCTGTTCCGGCGCGGGTTACGGGTGTATCGTTGGTACCTGCTTTAATGCAGACAGGTAAACAGGCCGAAAGCAAGGTTTATGTAGAATATTTCGAATCGGGCAGTACCCCGGCATTTACGCAGTTTGAGGCCAGCCATGCCAACCGGAAACGCAACCAGATGCAAATGCTCAGGATAGGCGACATGGTAGGTGTACGCTACAACATCAAAACGGCTACCGATGATTTTGAAATCTACAATGTGGTAAAAGACCCGAAAGAGACCAATAATCTGGCTAAAAATGGGGGCTTAAGTGAATTACAGCAACAGTTCCGCAACATGGCGCTGCAAGCGCACATGATGGATCAGCAAGCCAAACGCCCTTATGATAGTATTGCTATTCCGGGTGTAGCAAAGCCTGTAAGCGCGAAAAAAGGTTTAAAATGGTCATTTTTCCCGGGTACTTTCCATTATGTAACCGTTGCCAATCAATCTAAACCTGTAGTCAGTGGGCTAGCTCAAAGCTTGAGCACTACGACCACGCCTAACAAAGGCATGCTGAACTATCAGGGTATGTTAAAAATCGAAAAGAAAGGTACCTATACCTTTAAGCTGAGTATAGGCAGCAAAGCCTTTGTAAAACTGCACCAGATTAACCTGCTCGATGCCGATTTTGGTTATACCAGCGGTCAGGTAATTGAAAAAACGGTGATGCTGGATGCAGGTTATCATCCACTCAGCATTTATGCCCTGAAAAGCGCCAATAATAACCTAAAAATAGATTTTAAAGGCGAAGATGGCGTGTGGCATAGCCTGAGCGGAGAGAATTGCGTGTATTAGACCAAAGAAACACTGATTTATATAATCAAATCGCCTGTATGCTTAGCAAGTATATGGGCGATTTGTTTTGTGACCTTTTTGAACCGGTCATGGTTTTGAGATGGAAAATGTATAATGGAAAATGGAAAGTAAAATCTCTACCAATGAACTATTGAACCACTGAACGAATGAACCCAATAAAATAATAAACTTTGTAATATTTAGCACGATGAACTTTGAACTGCAGCAATTTAAATATTAAATTAGACCAACCATAAAATGAACATGACTACAAGAAGATTTTTTTTACAAAAAGGAATATTAGGTATAACTGCAGCAACGCTGGTTAATATCCCGGCTGTTTTCGCTGAGCCTGTTGAAACAAATGCCGCTGGCGAGGATACCTTTAAATTAGCCATTGCAGGCTATAGCTTTCTTAATTTTAACCTTGATGAATCACTTAAAATGATGAAAAAGGTTGATGTACATTACCTCTGTATTAAAGACTTTCATCTGCCTTATAAAAGTACAGCAGCAGAAATTGAGGCTTTTCATGCTAAACTTAAAGCCAATAACGTAGTAGGCTATGCTGTAGGCCCCATATACACCAAAAATAAAGGAGAGATCGACAATGCATTCGATTATGCCAAACGGGTAGGGGTTGATTTGCTGATCGGAATTCCGGCACATGCCGACCTGGAATATGTAGCCCAAAAGACAAAAGAATATAATATCCGCTATGCCATTCATAACCATGGTCCGCAGGATAAACTATACCCAAATGCAGAAAGTATCTACAACCTGATTAAAAACCTCGATCCACGGGTAGGAATCTGCTTTGATATGGGACATAACAAAAGAGACGGACGTGATTCGGTGGCAGATCTACAGAAATTCTCGAAACGGATTTTTGACATGCACTTAAAGAATGTAACTTCTGCTACAAACGAAGGTACCACTTGCGAACTCGGCCGCGGCGTAATTAATATCCCTGCCTACGTAAAAATGCTGAGAAAGGTTAATTATAAAGGCTGTTGTAGTTTGGAATACGAAAAAGACATGAAAGATCCCTTAGCCGGAATAGCTGAATCTGTAGGTTATTTTAAAGGGGTAAGCGATGCTACCCGCTAGAGCGGTTTTAAGTGATGATAATTTCAGGATTGATATGCGCTTTTTTATTTAGAGCGCATATCGATCATCTTTCCTTATTTGTACAATAGGGAGAAAGGCAGCCCTACACTTATTCCAAATGTTTTCTTCGGACTGTGGTCTACCTCATTTTTATAGTTGTTTACATTGTTTAACCTATACTGCAGTTCAATATTGATCGGCGTAGATTTTCCCTGTATGGCTAAGGGCAGACCAAAACGCCAGTTTTGTGGACTATAGTCTCCCCAGTTTTTTTCATAGCGGATACTGATCCCCGGCTTTATGAGCGTGTTTGTAAACGGGGTGATATAAACCAGTTGAAAATTGAAGTTAGTGGTCATAAACTCTGAGTAGATACCTACGAATGCGGGATTAGTTTCGATCAGGGCAAGATTAGTCTGGGCCGTCCCCGGAACCTGGCTGTACAGCCCGTAATCTACATTTGTCATCAGATCTGCATTGGCCGAGTTGTTCTGGAATCGCTTTATCCATGGCGAGAGATAAAAACTGCCAAGCCTCGAATTCTGAAAGAGGTGGGTATATTGAAGATTGATTTCCCAAAGGCGAAACCTGGTTGCCTCAAAAGCCGTAAGGTAATTGGGTGATATGTATTTACTCGCTTCTGTAACAGGCGTAAAACCCCAGGCAGATATCCACCCTGTTTGCATCCAGGTATAGGATTTATTCTTTTCAATGTAATCCGCTTCGGCAATACCTACGGCATCATAGGCATCCCTTTGTTTTTTTCGGAGTTCCCTTGCGCTGAGGTCCTCTGTTACCGGCAAGGTAACATTGCCCGTTAATGTTGTCACGGGTTTGTTCTGTTTATCATCTTCTGCTTTATAGGCGCTCGCTATTTCTTCATATTTTGTTTTTCTCAGGATATCCAGATTGGTCTTTTTTCCATCCAGAAAGTTCATCGTTCCAAAAGGTAGCAGGTAGGTCAACTTGAGCCCTGCCCTAATCGTTCCCTGCCACTTGTCGTTTTTATATAGGGTCGAAAAACTGTTCTTAGCATCTGCTTCTACAACAGGGTTAATCAGGAGCATTAGACTATTATCATCATATTTAACCGGGATGTTAAAACCCAGGTTGAGCTTTTCATTCTCGGTTGATACCGAGGCATAGAACTTGGCAAGAGAAAGATCAGATACTCCGGTAAGATAACTAAGTGTCTTTCTCTGCAGGAATACATTCAGGCCGGTAGGGGTAATGAGCATGTCGGATTTTTTCTCCGTTGTGATCAGTTCTGTTTCCAGGCCCGAAAGGATGGATTTGTTGGTGATCTGTCCTGAAGCTGATATGCCACTTGCTAAGAGCAAGATCAATGCGTAATGTAATTTTCTTTTCATTTAATTTAGATGATGTTTGTTTAAGCGGTGGTTGGTGGGGCTTTAGTGCTTATTCCCTTATGTTGTAAAACTACTTAGCCGCCTGTTGGAGTACAATACCTAATACTGAGTATATCTCTAGTCCTGTTATTTCCGGAAAATATTCTCTTCGTTCAGGCTCCTGAAGTATTTTACTGCCACTATTTATCACGCGCTCAAATCCAGTCAATACATCCTTGTGGATATTTTCTCGGGTGAGAAATTGCTGGTCAGTACCAAACCGCTATGTATTTATATATCGTCAGGCACTCTTAATCAACATACTGTCCATCAATATGTTGAACCCTTACTAATGGGTGTCTTTAGGAAGTTTAGGAAACTGCTATTCCCTGCCCGACTAACGTCAGTCAGGCGGGTATCCGTTGAACTACAGGCCAATTATTTCAAATATCAGGCAATAACTACATCCTATAAAAATAAAAAAGCCCACCTTACGATGAGCTTTTCCTGAGTAGCCCCGAGCAGAATCGAACTGCTATCTAAAGTTTAGGAAACTTCTATTCTATCCGTTGAACTACGGGGCCAATTATTTCAAATATCATTTTTTTGAAGTTTAAAAAACTTCTATTCCCTGCCCGACTAACGTCAGTCAGGCGGGTATCCGTTGAACTACGGGGCCATTTTACTTTACTGCGGGCAAATATAACAAAAGTTTTGGCTCAAGTAAAGGCATTTTAACAAGCAATATGATAAATTATCAGCCCTCAAACTACCACAGCTATCAGCTTGTATAACCAGGCTGAGAAAGATATCATTACCTCACGAAAAAACTGTACTACTCACCATAATAAATCTTTTGAATAGCCTCATCTTTGTCTGATCAATTTATAAATAACATGAAATTAACAAATAATAAAATCCTGATTACAGGCGGCGCAACAGGTATTGGTTTTGGATTGGCCGAAAGATATATACAAGAAAACAATACGGTAATTATCTGTGGCCGGCGCGAATCTGCTTTACAAGAAGCAGCAACGAAATTACCTTCGGTAATTACCAAAACATGCGATCTATCGCATGAAGCAGGTAGAATTGAGTTGTACAATTGGATTGCAGAAAATCATAGCGATTTAAATGTATTGATAAACAATGCGGGTATTCAGAACTGGATGAACATCGGGGATGATGATTTTTACGAAAAAGCAAGTGATGAAATTACCACCAATGTTTTGGCGCCCCTTCATTTAACCAAACTGTTTACCCAACTGGAAGCGTTGGAGACCATTATCAATGTTACCTCTGGCTTGGCATTTGTTCCGCTTTCTGCCGTACCGGTTTATTGTGGAACGAAAGCTTTTATGCGTTCTTTTACCCTTTCCTTACGCCACAGTTTAAAGGATTCGAAAATAGAAGTGATTGAAATGATTCCGCCAGCTTTAAACACTGATTTGGGTGGTAAAGGCATTCATGATGCACATCCTGCAGTGAGCGATTTTGTGGAGTCGGTATTTGAACAGATGAAAGCAGGAAAAACCGAATTAACTTTTGGTACAAGCGGGGATCGGGCAAAAGCAAATAATGATACCATAAGCGAATACTTTAACCGCATGAATCCTTAATTCGACTTTGATATTTAAACAAAAAGCCATTTGATCTACTTTGGACCAAATGGCTTTTGTATTTTAACAGTAGATAGCAGATTATCTGATTACGCTACCTTCCTGAAACTTTTCGGCCGGTGCCACAAAAGTGAGTTTACCTTCGGCATTTTCGGCCATTAAGATCATGCCCTGCGATAAAATCCCTTTAATTTCTCGTGGTGCCAGGTTTACAATCATGCTCACTTGTTTGCCCACAATATCTTCGGGCTTATAATATTCGGCAATGCCCGAAACTACTGTACGCTCATCGATTCCGGTATTAACGGTTAGCTTTAACAGCTTTTTGGTCTTTTCTATCTTTTCGGCAGCAACAATAGTGGCTACACGGATATCTATTGCTGAGAAATCATCAAACTGGATATTTTCTTTCGCTGGTGTTGCCACCGCAGCACTTGCAGCATTGCTCACTTTGCTCTGATTTAATTTCTCGATCTGGAAATCGATAGCCGCATCTTCTATTTTTTCAAATAAAAGAATGGCCTCGCCAATTTCGTGACCTCGTTTCAGCAGGGTAACCGTTCCGGCATCTTCCCAGTCATGACCTCCGTTTTTAAGCATCTTCATCAGCTTCTCAGCAGTGAAAGGTAGGAATGGTTCGATTAAAATCTGGATATTGGCAGCAATCTGCAAAGCAATATTCAGAATCGTCCTTACCCGGTCTTCGTCGGTTTTAATCAGTTTCCATGGCTCTGTTTCGGCCAGGTATTTATTACCCAAACGGGCTACGTTCATTACTTCAGCCAGGGCTTCCCTAAAACGGTAATTTTCGATAGAAGCCGATATTTTAGCCGGATAACCTGCCAGTTCATCAATTACCGCCTGATCTACCGCTGTAATTTCCATACAGGTAGGTACCGAACCACCAAAATATTTGTGGGTTAGTACAACTACGCGGTTTACAAAGTTGCCCAATATGGCTACCAACTCGTTATTGTTTCTGGCCTGAAAATCTTTCCAGGTAAAATCGTTATCCTTGGTTTCGGGCGCAGTAGCGGTTAACACATAACGTAACACATCCTGCTGCCCTTCAAATTCCCTTAAATATTCGTTTAACCAAACGGCCCAGTTTTTAGAAGTCGAGATTTTTTGTCCTTCGAGGTTTAGAAACTCATTCGCTGGTACGTTATCGGCCAGGGTATATTCGCCATGCGCCATTAACATGGCAGGGAAAATAATACAGTGGAAAACGATATTGTCTTTACCGATGAAGTGTACGAGTTTGGTTTCGTCGCTTTTCCAGTACTCTTCCCAGCCGCATTTATCGGTTTCGTAGCTGCTGATGTAATATTCTTCTGCTTTGGGGTTCCAAACATCAAGTTTGGCGTAGTTACACAGCTCTTTAGTGGCCGAGATATAACCAATAGGTGCATCGAACCATACGTATAGTACTTTACCTTCGGCATCGCGCAAAGGTACGCGTACACCCCATTCTAAATCGCGGGTCATGGCTCTTGGCTGTAAACCTGCGTTTAACCAGCTCTGGCATTGTCCGTAAACATTCGGACGCCATTCTTTGTGGCTTTCGATATAAGCCCTTAAACGTTCTTCGTATTGATCTAAAGGTAAAAACCAGTTTTTGGTTTCCTTTAAAATAGGTTTATCGCCCGAAAGGGTCGATTTAGGATTAATTAAATCGGTGGCATTAAGTGTAGAACCGCAGTTTTCGCACTGATCGCCATAAGCATTTTCGTTACCACACTTAGGGCAGGTACCGGTAATGTAGCGGTCGGCCAGAAATTGCTTCGCGGTAGCATCGTAGTATTGTTCGGTAATTTCTTCGGTAAACACACCTTTTTTGTACAGGGTTTCGAAGAAATCGGCCGCAGTTTGGTGGTGCGTAAGTGATGAGGTACGGTGATAAATATCGAACGAAACGCCAAATTCTTTAAACGAATCGCCAATAATTTTATGATACTTATCTACCACTTCCTGAGGGGTAATACCTTCTCTTTTGGCTTTTAAAGTAATGGGTACGCCGTTTTCGTCAGATCCACAAATGAACTTTACATCGCGTTTATTCGACCGCAGGTAACGGGCATAAATATCGGCAGGAATGTAAACACCGGCAAGGTGCCCAATATGAACCGGTCCATTGGTATATGGAAGCGCTGCGGTTACGGTATATCTTTTTATTTTACTATTATCCAAAACAATTTTTATTAATTTGGCAAAGATAAGTGTTTTGAAGATGATTAAGCAGCCCCCGTATTTAAAAAAAGGAGATAAGATTGCGCTGGTTTGTCCGGCAAAGAAATTACCCAAACCAATTGACCACGCCATAGCGCTTTTAGAAAGCTGGGGACTGGAAGTTATTTTGGGCGATAGCGTTTATGCCAGTCACCACCAGTTTGCCGGAACCGACAAGCTAAGGACTAAAGATATTCAGCGTTTTTTAGATGATCCATCCATCAAAGCCATTATTGCCGGTCGTGGGGGGTACGGTACCATCCGGATTATTGATGAGCTTGATTTCAGCACCTTTGAGCAACACCCGAAATGGATAGTTGGTTTCAGCGATATTACCGTACTGCTTTCGCACCTGATTGCGCAAAACAACACGCAGTGTATCCATGCGCAAATGCCTTATACTTTCGACGAATCAACCGAAGCAGCACTGGTATCTTTACAAAAGTCGTTATTTGGCGAAAAACAGCAGTACGATTACGAGAGCAGTTTTAAAAACCGGTCGGGAGTAGCTACCGGCACTTTAATTGGTGGCAATTTAACTTTGCTGGCCATGATGCAGGGCTCGGTTTCGGAAATGGATTACAATGGTAAAATTCTTTTTCTGGAAGATGTAGGCGAACACGAATACAGCATTGACCGGATGCTGCGCATGTTAAAAAGGGCAGGGAAGCTGAAACACCTGAAAGGTCTGATTGTAGGTGCCTTTAACGAAATTTCGGAAGAAAAAATTTCGTTCGGCCAAACCGCCGATGAAGTGATCTGGGATATTGTAAAGGAATACGATTACCCCGTTTGCTTTAATTTCCCTACAGGACATATTAACAATAACCTCAGCATGGTTTTAGGGGCCGAGGTAACCTTAAAAGTAGAAACAAACAACGTTCAATTTACATATTTATAAGATGGCTATTTTAGATAATTTAGGGAAGTACAGAAACACAGGAATTTTACTTTTGCGCCTCGGTATTGGGGTGATGTTTATTATACACGGTTTTCCGAAACTGGCTGGTGGACCTGATGGCTGGACAGGCTTAGGCGGTAGCATGAAGGTAATCGGCATTAATTTCTTACCTATTTTCTGGGGCTTCATGGCCGCAGCTACCGAAACCTTTGGTGGATTTTTATTAATTGTAGGTCTGTTTTACCGTCCGGCGTGCATTTTACTGGTATTTACCATGATTATAGCCGCTTTGGTTCATTTTGGCAAAGGCGATGGTTTAGCAGGCGCCAGTCACGCTATCGAAATGGGTATTGTATTTTTCAGTCTGATTTTTATCGGCCCGGGGAAATACAGTGTGGATAAGAAGTAGGGCGCTGAATTTATTGACAATAAAAAAGGGATCGAAAGTACTTCGATCCCTTTTTTATGCCCATATGGATTTAAAAAGTATTAACCAGCGGGTTGGTATTTAATTCGCCTATCGGAATAGGGAAAGTATAACGTTGATCGGCAACCGGAATGGAAGTACCAGCACCAAATGATGGAAGTGGTGTCGCTTTTCTGGCTAGATCATTGTATCGGAATCCTTCGGCCAAAAGCTCAATTCTTCTTTCTTTTAAAATCGCGGCTTCTAATGCTGCTGGAGTAACCAACACGCCATACACAAAGCTTGCATCTGAACGCGTACGAACAGCTTGCAATAAAGCTTTCGAGCGGATTAAGTTACCTCCTGGCGCCAAGGCTTCTGCCTCAGCAACATTTAACAACACTTCTGCATAGCGGATCATCGGCACAAAATCGGTAAACGGCGATACGGCACCGTATTTAATCGGATACGAATGCAATACACCTGAGATGGTTGCATCCTGGGTTAACTGCGATTTTCTGGCATCACTTGTTGGCCAAATCGGATCAGCATAAATACCGGCACCTGTTTTATTTAGCGAATACTCCAGGTTTCCATTGCCTGCCCAGCTATAGTAATATCCGAGCTGGTTTTGCGTGCCTGGGGCATTGGTATCGGCCATTGGGAAAGAGAAGATAGATTCGGAAGTGGTAAACGGTGCCTGGAATACACTTACAATGCTAGGCTGTAAAGCATGGGCAGTACGGGCCGAATTGGTAAACGGTGCAACTTGCGGTACCAGCTTATTGCCTTCTTCCAACACTTTTGCATAATTACCCATCGCTAAATACACACGGGTTTTTAAAGCAATAGCACTGTTTTTATGTGCACGCGTGGTACGCAATAAAGGTGTACTGTAAGTATCGGGCAAACCAGCTTCTGCTTCGTCCAGATCTTTAATAATCTGCGCATAAATGGCTGCAACAGTACTGCTCTTAAGCGCATTATTGGCCAAAGATGTT
Source organism: Pedobacter kyungheensis (assembly GCF_000812965.1). Classification (GTDB taxonomy): domain Bacteria; phylum Bacteroidota; class Bacteroidia; order Sphingobacteriales; family Sphingobacteriaceae; genus Pedobacter; species Pedobacter kyungheensis. The sequence goes on along the minus strand of NZ_JSYN01000007.1, from coordinate 111,046 downwards.
TCTGGTGTTAAACGGAGTGGCAAACCTCTTGAAGCACCGTTATCGGTAACATAAGGCTTTGCAAAAATCTGTATTAAAGCAAAATAGTTTAACGCCCTGATAAACTTAGCCTCACCGGCATAATTGGCATTAAGCGCAGCTGTTAACACGGTACTGTTTTTAGACAACCCGTCCAGAAAAAGATTTGCCCGGTTAATGGTTAAATAAGCCTGCGAAAAGAAACTCGCTACATAAGTATTGGTTGAGTTATTGGTGCCCTGATAAACATCATAACCCGTAACCCCGTTGCCCGTTCTGTTTACAAATTCTTCTGCCCTGATATCGTTATAAATCAGGTACCGGCCACCAAATAACGAACCCGATTTAGATGATACATACAAGCCATTTACCTGACCTAAAATACGGGTAGGATTTGCAAATGCATCCTGATCCGGAAGGGTAAGTTCGGGAGCCTTTTCTAAAAATTCTTTTTTGCAGGAAGCAATACTTCCCACCAAAGGAATTGCAAGTATGGCTGCTGTAGCCAACTTCAATTTATATGTTTTGATATGAAATAATTTCATGGATATGCTGATTAATGTTATAAACCTAAACTAAGACCAAATGTAAACGACCTGCCCTGAGGGATTGAGTTACGCTCTACGCCACTGGCCAGGTTACTGTTACCATTGGTTGAAATTTCGGGATCGACACCGGTATAATTGGTGATCAGGAAAGCATTATTTACCGATGCGTAAACACGCACGCTATTAATGCCTGTTTTTCCAAACACACTTTTTGGAATGCGGTAACCCAAAGTTGCAGCCTGCAAACGCAAGAAATCACCTTTTTCCACATTGGCATCAATGGCAAACGACGAGCCGTTTGAAACGTTATCGCCATATACTACCCTCGGAATATTGGTTTGCTGACCAGGGGTGGTCCATGCATTTAAAACTTCAGTTGAGTTGTTCCAAACGCGCTGATCTAATAAACCGGCACGCGAACCATTGTAAATGTAGTTTCCACCAGAGAAAGTAAACATCAGGTTTAAATCGAAATTGCCGTAGTTTAAAGTATTATTGAAACCACCATACCATTTAGGCAGTGTTCCGCCAATCACCTGCGCATCGCCTGCAGGAGATGGGGCAGGTGTACCATCCAGGTAAGTCCAGGCATTGGCACCACCAAAATGCAGGTATTGAACTTCGCGTCCGGCTGCATTGATGTAGATTCTGCGACCGTTAGCAGGGTTTACGCCATTAGTTCTAACAGCATAAATACTACCTATCGATTCGCCAACACGGGTAACACTTGCCGACTCTAAACCGCCGGTTGTACCGATAATTTGCGACACATTCGGATCTAAGGCCGTTACCTCATTTTTAATGGTGGTAAAGTTTAAGTTAGCAGTCCACGAGAATTTCTCGGTTTTAACTGGTGTACCTCCTAATGCAAACTCGAAACCCCTGTTGTACATAGAGCCAACATTGGCAAGGATAGTACCTGCCGGATCGTTCGGAATACCTTTTGATAAAGCCTGAGGCACGTTTAATAATAAATTGTTGATGTCTTTTTTGAAATAATCGGCTTCAAAGGTTAATCTGTTATTAAATAAAGCCAGGTTTAAGCCGATATCTAATTGGTTACTGGTTTCCCATTTCAGCTCTTTATTACCTGCCTGACCAAAAATCCAGGCAAAAGGCGTTACGCCATAAAGTCCGGGGCTATAAGTGGTGTACTCACTATATGCAGGCACATTAGCATTACCCACACGACCATAACTTGCGCGTATTCTCAATGAATTTACGGTTTTACCCAGTGTCGAATTTTTAAAGAAATCTTCTTCTGAGATTGTCCATCCAACCGATCCGCCACCAAAGTTACCCCACTTATTTTCTGATGATAGGGCAGAGTTACCATCTCTTCTGAAGTTTGCACTTAGATAGTATTTACTTTTGTAATTATAGCTTGCGCTTGCCAGATAGGCCTGAAATGCCATTTCGTTTATTCCGTTACCGCCAGGTACATTGGTAGTAAATGTTCCCTGAAACTGATCGAAGAAAGTAGGATCTCCCAATCCCTGACGGATAGCTCCCCAGTTTTCGGTTCTGGTATTCTGAACATCGCTACCAATAGTCAGGTTTAAATTGTGTACGCCATTAAATGTTTTTTGGTACTGTAAGGTATTAATCCAGTTCCAGTTATTTCTACGGGCTGTATTGTTATAGGCATAACCATTAAAAGAATATCCATCACCCTGAAGTGGGTTCCAGAACTGGATGTTTTCGGTATTGGCTCTTTCCCATGAGAAATTAGACCTGAAGTTTAAGCCTTCAATAATTTTAAAATCAGCCCCTAAATTGGTTAAAAAACGGTTGTTTTCTGAGCTATTCACATCTTTATCAACCAATACGGTTGGATGCGCCCAGGTACTGGTAATAAGGTTTGCGCCGTTGCCTACGTTATTGGCTGAGATATTATAGCCACCTGCAGCATTGTAAACCGGAACGTTTGGTGCAATAGCAATGGCTATACGACCTAAACCCGATGAGTTGAACGCTGCACCCGGAGCCGAACCACTGTTAGGCGCTCTATTAATGCTATTGTTATAATTCACGTTCATGCTTAAGCTTAACCAATCGGTAGCTTTATGCGTAGCATTTATGCGGGCAGAATATCTTTTGAAAGTGTTATTTTTCAAGAAACCATCCTGGTCAGAAAGTCCGCCAGATAAATAATAAGTTGTTTTGGCTGTACCACCACTTAAAGTTACATTGTGGTTTTGAGATTGTGCTGTTCTGTAAACCTCATCGTACCATTTGGTATCAACCAAAGATCCATCTGGATTATAGCTCGGAAAGAAGCTTTTGTTGTTGGCATCTCTTTGCGATGCTGGAACTGCGTTTGGATTTAAAGTCAGGGCATTTGCAATGGCTGTGTTTTTACTATCCATAAATTGCTGTGCATTTAACAGCTCAGGCAAACGCACGGCATTATTTATTCCGTACCAGCCATCGTAAGTAATTTTAGCATCGCCGCTTTTTCCTTTTTTGGTGGTAATTACCAATACACCTGCTGCAGCCCGCGAGCCATAAAGTGCTGTAGAAGCTGCATCTTTTAAGATATCGATCGTTTCGATGTCAGATGGGTTAATATCGCCCAGTGGATTATTGGTTGCAGAGTTTGCAGAAGCATCGGAAGTTGGAAAAGGAATTCCATCTACTACGATGAGCGGGAAAGAACTTAATGAAATTGAACTTACGCCCCTTACCCGGATCACCGGAGGGTTGTTTAACAAACCGTTGGGCTGGATAATGCTTACCCCTGCAGCCTGCCCGGTTAAGCCCTGCACGAAACTTTGAACAGGTTTGTCTTTTAAATCCTCACCTTTAACGCTTGCTGCAGAACCGGTAAAGTCTCTCTTTTTGGTGATTCCGTAACCTGTAACAACAACATCTGATAATGTTTTAGCATCGCTCAATAAGCTTACATTAAGCGTGCTGACAGCTCCAACAGCTTTGGTTTGACTGATATAGCCTATAAATGAAAACTCAAGTGCACTAGCCCTCCCTGTAACGCGAATAGTATACTTACCATCGGCGCCGGTTATAGTTCCTCCTGTTGCACCCTTAATTTTAACACTTACGCCTGGGAGTGGAAAACCATCTTCCTGGCCCGTAACGGTTCCTGTGATTGTCCGGTCTTGCGCTATTGCAGAGCTTGCAATAAACAGCAATATGAACAAACTCTGTAGAAGTTTTTTCATAGAAATTTTAGTTTAGTTAATTAAATGATTGTTAATAAAGTAATTGGTGTTTGTTATCTGTTTTTGATTGAAAATTATTTTTACGACGACTATTAACTATTATAACAGCTATATAATTAATCAGCTGTTAAAATCAACACAAAAAACTACTTTAAATGTCTGTTATACATTTAATAATCGAATGATTAGTTGTGATATAAATAATGTGGATCTTCTCTGGCCGTAATCAGGCCAATAGTTGCTCTATAGCGGGTTATTGCTCCGGCTGCAATGAACTCCGGTATGAACAACTCCGGTTGGAGTTTTTTCATGAATTAGTTTAGTTTTAGGTTAACAAGCTGTCAATATAAAACTAAGTATTTCGTAATGCAAATTTTACACGAAAAAACAATAAGCTATAATTTTGTGATCGCGCGGAAATAAGGATAGAAATCCACGTAAAATCAGCCACCACACGTTCAAAACAAAGAAAATTAATGTAATTATTTAATTATCAACAAAATGAATTAAAACAAATAAAATACAATTACATTAAAATGGGATTAGAAACCAGAGCAGATAACATACTGTGGATCAAACAAAAAAGGGTGTCCATAAATTATGGACACCCTTTTTAAAGCATATAAATCTAAAACTATGGATTTTGAGGCCCGATGTTCGGATTTGCGTTTATTTCATCACGAGGGATAAGGAACAAGAACCTTACGTCGCCTGCCGGAATAGCCATAACGTTACTAACCGAAGTGGCTACGTAGTTTGGTACCGCATTTCTGTTAAGCGGCAAGTTAAGACGTTTCAAATCCAAATACCTGAAACCTTCTCCCCACAACTCAACCCTGCGGTTAATCATGATTTCATCTATAAGCGCTGTACCGATTTTAATGCTCTGAATAGCGCTTAAATCTCTTTTAGAAACTAAAGCGAAGAGCGCAGCTTGTGCTAAAACATCCTGACCATTTCTGGCATATGCTTCAGCTAAAATCAAATGCATTTCTGCACTTCTCATCCATGGCACATCGCCCAAAGAAGGATCACCTACTGTTTTTACCGAAAATTTTCTGCTCATATAAGCTCTTCTGGTAAACGAGGTAGTTGGTAAAGGAAAGTTAGCAGCCGTTGGCGATGGTTCCCACATTTTCTTCCTTACGTCTGTAGCAGAAATCTGATCGTACAATGCAGAATTAATCATTTTAGGCGTACCACGCATGTAAGTTGTGTTTGCATTATATGCAATCTGAGCATAATAAGAGCCAAAAGTATCTCCCTGCTCGGTAGTTGGCATAGCGCACCACATAAACTCCGATAACCCGTTGTTGTTAAAGCCGCTTTGATAATCTGTCTGGCTCATTAAAGGATACTTACCGCCATCAATTACATCTTTGGCATATTTAATTGCGTTAGGGTAGTCCTGCATGGTTAAGGCAACCCTTGCTCTTAGTCCTTTAGCCACCCATACGTCGGCGTGGGTTTTATTTGTTTTAGTGGTAACATTTAAAGCTATTGCTTTGTCCAGATCTGAAATAATCTGAGTGTAAACCTGCTCAACCGAAACACGTGGTTTAGCAATATCAGCAGATGTTAACACCAGAGGAACAGCCAATTGGTTATTCGGTTTCGCCGATGCATCATACCGGGTACCATAAAACTGAACCAGATAAGAGTAAGCATAAGCCCTAATCGTGTAGGCTTCGGCTTTAATTCTGTTTTTTTCCGCGTCAGTTCCGGTAGCGGCATCAATATTGTCTAAAATATAGTTTGCATTGTTGATCATCCGGTAAAAAGTACGGTAGTAATAAAGGTTACTGGCATGTGTATCTGTACGTGGAGAAACATAATTGCCTTCGCCGGTAGAGGTAAACCAGGTAGCATTAGCCTGATGAACATCTTCTCCCATAAAATCGATACCCAACAAGATACCAGCTACACCAGGCTTGCCTTGGGCATTTGAAGTTGTTGTGGTAGTTCTGGTAAACATATAGGCATAAATACCGTTTAATACAGCATTAGCATTCGTGGTCGAGGTGAATACTTCTTCTAAGGCAACCTGATCGGTTGGTTTAGTTTGAAGATATTCTTTTTTACAGCCTGTTGCTAATACAGTTGCCAACAAGCCGGTATATAATAAAATCTTTTTCATATCTCTATCTACACTTATTTAAATATTATAATGATAAGTTAACCCCAACGCTGATTGTACGGCTTTGTGGATAGGTATTTCCATTCACGCCATCAAACGATTCTGTCGGATTTAAGCCTTTTCTCTTTGAATGAAGATATAAGTTCTCTCCAGTTACGAAAATACGGGCGCTCGGTACATCAATTGTTTTTAACCACTCTTTAGGAAGGTTATAAGATAAATTAATGTTACGGATGTTCCAGTAAGAAGCATCAATTAACCATCTGTTGGAGGTTGCATTGATATTTGTAGAGTTACCGTAATCTGCCCTTGGAATGGTTGCAGAGGTATTGCTTTGCGTCCATGAATTCAGGATATCTTTATGTAATGCACTACCAAATGAACCGGTACTCATTAAACCCTGATAAACACCATCGTAAGCTTTTCCACCAATTTGATAGTTAATCAAAACGGACAATGATAATCCTTTATAGCTAAAGCTATTGGTAAATGAGCCTGATAGATCCGGAATCGCTGTACCTGAATAATCAAATTTAGCAAAAGACTGGTTGGTTACATATTGAACACCATTTACTGTGCGGATATTTGCTGCTGCAGTTCCATCGGCAGGAATATAAAGGGCAGCACCATCCGAAGGATCCACGCCGGCATATTGTCTTAACCAATAGTCGTAAATACCATGCCCCGCTTCTCTCTTTTTGGTTCCGCTGATAATGGTTGGCGTTTCATCTGGTAGCTTGGTGATTTTATTTTTGAAAAATGTCCAGTTAGTCAACAAATTCCAGGTAAAATCCTGAGTTCTTACGATATCTCCTGCAAGCTGGATTTCGAGGCCCTGATTGTACATTGAACCAATGTTACGATATACACTCGTTACCGCAGCTGAAAGCGGTTGCGGCACACTGAAGATCAAATCATTAACGTTTTTCCTGTAAAAATCAACCTCGCCATATAATCTTTTTCCAAAAAATGAGAAGCTAACGCCTGCATTAAATGTATTTTGCTTTTCCCAGCTTAAATCCGGTGTAGCAATTGAGGCCAAAAGCACACCACCTTCGGTATTACTGTTAGAACCCAGGTCGAAAAATGCCCTGTCCCCGTAGTACCTGCTGTTTCCATTAGCATCAAGTAAAGCATTATTACCTACTTGTCCGTACGATGCTTTAATTCTTAAGTCATCAATCCAGCTTGTATTCTTTAAGAAACTCTCTTTGTTAAGCGCCCAGGAACCCCCAACAGAGAAGAATGTACCCCATCTTTGATCTGGCGAAAATCTCGAAGAACCATCACGCCTTAATGAGGCATCTAAGAAATACCTGTTATCATAATTATAGCTCGCTTTCGATAAAAAAGACTCGATTTTATCGTTATCAGCCCTACCATAAGAACTTGAAGCTGATACAAAGTTGGCCAACTCAGTATTTCCCTGAGCAACCAGGTTTGTACGGTCTGCCTGAAAAGTACGGTAATTATAGCTGTAGTTCTCGTGACCAACTAAAGCAGAAATATGGTGTAAACCTAAGGTTTTATCGTAACTTAACAATTGGTTAAAAGTGTAAGACCTAATGGTATTATTGCTTTGAAACTTGTAACCATTTGTACCTGCACCATCACCAACTAACGGATTCCAAAACTGGTCTGTATTGTTATTTCTTAAGTCCATGCTAATTGTTGGTGTAAACGTGAAATCCTTTAAAAATTTCACTTCAACAAAGGATCTTGCGCTAATTAAACTTCTTCTATAGGCGTTATCATTCAGCATGGTTTCATATACTACGTTCCGACCAGGAGAAGCTCCTGCAGGACGATTAATGGCTCCCGGATGAATACCATAATCGTACCACTGCGCACCAGTAATCGTATTCATAATAGGATTACCCGAAGCATCAAATGCGTGAACCGGATAAATTGGACCGATACCGCGTGCAAAACTAAACGCATTAACAAAACTTGATCCGTTACCAGTTGAGGCATCACTGGCGATATTCGCATCAGACATTGCTCCCGACAAGTTCAACCCGGTTTTTAACCATGGTCTAAGCTTAGTATTTACATTAACCCTGGCATTAAACCGTTGAAAATCGGATTTTAATAAGAATCCTTTATCATTCAGATAACCCAAAGAGACAAAATAATCTGTTTTATCATTACGACCTGATGTACTGATATTGGCATCGGTCCTGTTTCCTGTTCTTTGCAGTGGCTTGTACCAATCAAAATCATTGTACATCAACGAAGCATTAGGGTTTAATTTACCATCAGTTCCAACCAATTGGTTCGCCGGAACATTAAATGGATTATAAACTAAATTGGTAGCCACATCTGTACTCGCTTTTGCCGAAGCTGCCGCTTCATTTAATGGCGTGGTAGCAGAATACATCAGGTTATTTTTAATTGCCTGCCAAACTGCAGGATAATACTCGAACGTATTTAAACGATCATACTCAGGGATTCCTCTTGTAGACCAGCCCTGATTAAAGTTTACATTAATAGTGGGATTGGCATCTCTACCTTTTTTAGTAGTAATAATAATCACACCATTTGCTCCTCTTGAACCATATAATGCAGAAGATGATGCATCTTTCAAAACTGACAGGCTCTCGATATCATTCTGGTTGATATCACCAATACTACCGTCATAAACAGCACCATCCAAAACAATTAGCGGACTGTTTGATGAGGAATAAGAACCAAAACCACGAATCCTGATCCCGGCGCTGTTTCCTGGCTGACCATTGGAGGCAACAACAGAAATACCCGGTGCAGATCCCTGCAAAGCTGCTGTTAGGTTCGTAACGGTTCTTTTCTCTAAATCTTTAGAAGTGATATTAGAAACCGAACCTGTAATTGCTTCTTTCTTTTGTGTACCGTAAGCCACAACTACAACGTCACTCAGATTTTTAGCATCGGGTACCAATGCAACATTTAATGTGTTGGAAGAAGTAAGATTAATTGTTTTGGTGGCAAATCCAATATATGAAAATTGGATCGCGTTAACCGAAGCACCTACCTTAAGGGTAAATCTTCCGTCTCCACCAGTTACGGCTACCGCCTGCGCACCCAGCGCCTTAACACTTACACCAGGAAGCGGAATATTATCTTCCGTTGATGTTACTGTTCCATTAATAGTTCGTTCCTGCGCCATAGCAGAAAATGCGAGAAGCATCAATACGAACAAATTTTGTAGAAGTTTTCTCATGAAAAATGATTTAGTTAATTAATATTTCATCTAAACTACAAATTATTATTTTGTAATACAAATATTACAAAATAAAACTATTTTAATACGAATTGACACCAAAATAAGCAACAAAAGTTCTTCATGTAAATCCTTATCATATAGAGAGGTTTCGCAAATAATTTAAAATAGCATGCAATAAAAAAAGGGATGCCTTTTGGGCATCCCTTTAAAAACCAAGTCAATCCAGACTATCTGGCTGCTTTGTAGGTCCATTTTTCGTAAAAGAATGTTCTATCAACTCCATTTTGAACCATGATATAACTTACCTGCAATACTTTTGTATCTCCATTAACAGTAAATTTGTTAACCCCAGATGGATTTAACCTTGCCGACCTTCCACTAGAATTAGTTCCTTGTCCAAAATAATTAGTTACACTAACTACATTGCCCGCATCGTCCATATTAAAAATTGGGCTAAAGTTTCCGTAACTAGATGTTGAAGTTCCGCTCTTTATAGGGTGCGCGTAATTATTGGCTGCATAGCGGCCATCGTATTCTGTTACTGAACTTGCACCTGTGGTACGTAATTCTTGCTCTATAGGATAGTACCCTACCAGCGTTGAGGATGTAGCATCAAACATTGGTGCAGTTTGGTCAAGAGTGTAAATACCATCGTATTTGTTTTTAGCACCTAATGCCACCACTATTGTTCCAAAATTACCGCTAATAATCCCTGTTGATGCAGAACTTATTTTAAAACCCAAAGCATATGCTGCATTCAAGTCAAATTGATCAGGTTTTACATTGATTGTAAAGCTTGCAGTTCTTTGACCTTTCGGGATTACCAAATTTAGCGATGTTAAAGAATAAAGCGTAGTTGGTAATGGTGTATATGATTTTGTATTATCGCTGTTGTACTTTGTAATTGCATCAGGCGCTAAATCAACTTTCACAGCTATGTCTTCAGGTGCTACGTCTACTCCAGAATAGGCTACCTCTATAACAGTGCTTCCGGTAGGTTTAATATCAAAGTTTTTAATATATAAAGGATATGTACTGGTAGTACCAGAAGCAATATGATCCGGATTCAAAAATTCAATGATATTTTTTGTTGCACCAGGAGCATCAGGCCCTATTATTGAATCATCTTTCAAGCAAGAGCTGAATCCTGTTACTATTAATCCTAAGACTAATAAATTTATAATTTTTTTCATGACTTAATTTTATGAATGTTTAAAATAACAATTATTTAGCCCAAAATATTTTACTTGAGTATTTATTTATTGCTGGTACATTCGCTGCATTATATTTGAATTCATTTGCAGGATACTGAATTCTGGTTGGTAATTTATCTGCTGCACTTGATTCTGAAACGATAGAAACGAACGTATCATTCTTGGCTGTTCCAGGTAAAATCTTTGGATAGCCTGTTCTTCTATATTCATTCCATGCTTCATGTCCAAATATCATATTTAAAGCAACGTACTTTTGTGTAATAATGGCTTCAAGTTTCTGGTCGTCAGTTAAAGCCAAATCAAAATTTGCTAAAGGGCTAGCAGCATTTGCAATAAGATATTTAGCAGGATCGCCCTGGTTTGCAACAGGAAGTGTAATATCTGTTGAAAGATTATAAGTTGAAGGAACCGCGCCTGTATTATCTTTATAAAGATATTTAAATGACGAAGCAATTCCATTGATGAAGTTATTCTTAGCTGTTCCTGCAACCAAACCTTTAACATTGGCTTCAGCTTGTAAGAAGTAACTATCCGCAGCCAACAGAATTGGTTGTCCGGCATCAGGTCCTTTTAAAATACCAACTTTAGCAGCTGAAGTAGCTGAAGGGCTCGCTGTTGCGCTTACAAACCAAGAGCTTGGTGCTTGTCCTCTACCTGCATCTGAATTTTGATAACCTAACTGATTTGTCGGGGTTGCTGTACCAGAAATATAAACAGCCTTTGCTCTTGCTGCATCTTGAAGCTTAATACCGTTATAAAACGTCATGATATACGCACTAGGCGCATATTGACTAGCAGCACCAACAGCTGTTCCTGAAGCACTATAAGCCCATGCATTCCACATTGGGTTTTGCTTATTGTCTGTTTTAGCGTAAACTGGTTGTACAATTGCATCTTCAGTTAAAAAGCCAACAGCACTATCAAATGTAGTATTTGTAAAAGTAACTTTTCCTGTTCCTTTAAGCACTAATCTCAGTTTTAAAGTTTGTGCAAAAGCGGCCCATTTCCCTAAGTTACCATTGAATAATGGATCTGCTGTTACAAATAATTTAGAACCTACACCTGTACCAGCAGCTTTAAACGTAGTAATAGACTGATCTAATAAATCAACTAAGCTTTTGTAAATATCTGTTGCCTTATCATATTTTGGCTGCAATTTAGAATCACCTTGTAAAGCTTCTGAGTATGGCACATCATTATAAGTGTCAACTAGCAAAGCATAATTATACGCCTTTAGCGTTTTGGCAGCAGCATTGAATTCTTTGTAGGTTGCATTTCCTTCAGAATTAGCAATTACATACTGAACATCAGTTAAAATATCGTAAGTAGTTGCCCAAAGTCCTGCAAAATCACCAGTATTCCAGTTGTAAGAAATAATACCTCCCCAACCGCTTACTCCACCTCCATTTGTAAAATATCCTACCTGTTGTGCTCCCATTGTATTATAAGCAGGCATACTATTAGCCGTCGCTACAATAGCATTAGGCAAAACCAAATCCACAGTAGCTACTGTAACTGAATTGGGATTGGTGTTGATATCTAAATCCTTTTTACAAGAATAAACAGACACCAACATTGAAAATCCGAATATATATTTAAAAATTCTTTTCATGTCTTTATTATTATAGGGTTAATGTTAAAGTAGCTCCATAATATCTTGATGGTGGAGTTTGATTTAAATTGGTCAAACCAATAGCATTACCACTGCTCGATCCGTTACCATCACTATATTCTGGATCGGTATATACGTTTGTTTTAGGCAAGAAAATAAATAAGTTTCTACCTTGAACACTGATCCTTGCTGCTTTAACAACTTTAGATTTTGCTAAGAATGCTGCAGGAACATCATATGATAAAGATAACTCTCTAATTTTCCAGAAAGCACCAGAAGTAACATAGTTTTCGTTAATTCCAGTTCTTGGTCCTGCAATAGTCCAGTAACCAGGACCACCATCACGCACAGTAATATTGGTATTGGCTACATAAGTGTTTGTAGCAGGATCTAAATAAGACGAGTTAGGGATAACAAAACGATCACGGTTGTAAGCTGCAGAGTTTATACCAGCACCACTGAAATCAAATGTACTACCTGCCGCGTTATAAATAACGTTACCACCGCGATATTCACCAGATCCATATAGGTTAAATCCTTTATAGTGAATGTTCACATTAACACCTAAAATATGTTTAGCATTAGCTTGTCCCAAAATGCTGATACCAGTAGTAGCAGAAGGATAACCTGTAATTCTATCTACAATGATTCTTCCCTGATTGTCACGAACGTGAGTAGTACCCTGGATAACCGGGAATTGCTGACCAGCAATTGCATAAGAACCAACTGTACCGCCATACGCACCTAAAGTTAATTGACTTAAATCAGCACTGATGTAGTCAACTGTATTGTCATAATAAGCATAGTTAGTACCTAAAGTAATTTCCCAGTCGTTAGTTTTAAATGGCACTACATTTAAGCTGGTTTCCCAACCTTTACTTGTTGTTTGCCCTGCGTTCACTAAATAATTGGTGTAACCAGTTGTGCTCGATACTCCTGTTGGAACGGTTTGGTCTTTAGTTTTAGTGTTGTAATAAGTAGCTGTTAAACTTAAACGGCTCTGGAAGAAGCTCGTTTCGATACCATACTCGAACCCAGAAGTGATCTCAGGTTTTAAATCTTTAGATATTAAAGTATTTCCAACTGATAAACCACCTTGTCCGTTATATGGATAACCAGCACCTTGTCCAAATGTTGGCACTAAGTTATAAGCACCAATATTTACCTGACCTACTTTAGACCAACCACCTCTCAATTTAATAAAGTCGATTTCTTTAATATCTTTGATCGCTTCGATTGCATCAGAAGCTACAAATGATAATGTTGCACTTGGATAAAAGAACGAACGATTTTCAGGGGCTAATACGGATACCCAATCGTTACGACCAGTTAAGCTTAAGAAAAGATAATCTTTAAAGCCAATATCTAACTTACCAGATAAACCATAAGAACGCGTTAATGAATTACCTTCAGATGCTGTAGGATTATTTGTACTATTACCTAAGTTAAATACGCCAGCGGTTACCAAACCATTTACAGAAGCAGTTGTAGATTTTGATTGGTTCTGAATTAATTGACCCAATACCGTTAAATCAAATTTAAAATCATCCACCTTTTTCTGAGCATGACCAATGAAATCGGTAACGATATTAGTGGTATAGTTCATATTATCTGATACACCGCCCAATATATCCTGTTGTTTGTATTCACTGGAACCTGAAATTGATTTGGTATAATCGCTGTATTTGAAAATATCAGAATATGATTTAGAGGATTGGTTTTGAGTAGTTAAACCCACACGACCAGTAAAATCCAACCACTCTAAAGGCTTATACTTCAATTCTGCATTACCTAGGAAATAGTCATTTCTTACTTGTTGCCTGTAATTGTCAGCCAGGAAGTAAGGGTTATTGTAATAAGCATTATAGTAACCATTAGGATTAGCAAAAGGATTGTTTTTCCAATCTTTATAATCTGTTATTAATGCCTGAGATGGCGCGTTTAACAATACATTGTAAATAGAACCTGTTTGCGTAGTTAAATTCTGTCTGTTTTGAATATAGTTTGCAGAATAATTGAAAGTAATTTTATCCGAAACAATTCTAGTACCGCCAATTTTCACTGTTGCACGGTTGTATTTATCACCAGGGGTAGTTCCAGAAGCTTTCATGTATTGTGCAGAAGCATATAAACTTCCTTTATCATTACCAGAAGAAACTGAGAAATCTGTAAAATTAGTTACACCAGTATCCCAGAAGTCATCTTTACTATTGGTATAAGAATAAGGAACCATTTGAATTGATCCATCTGCTAACGGACGACCAATAGGACGAACTACACCATCAAAACGTGGGCCATATTGCTGATTTTCATAAGGCAGATAGATCTGCAAATCATTATCAGATCCTGATCCAAACTCTTTTTGTAATTTAGGGAAGAAAGCAACTTGCTCTAATGTAGTAGTATTACCAATCTTGATATCAAAAGAGCCATCTTTTTTACCTTTTTTAGTAGTAATAATTAATGCACCATTTGAAGCCGCAGAACCATAAAGCGCGGCTGCACTACTACCATTTAAAACGGTAATGTTTTCAACGTCATCAGGATTGATGTTACTCAAAATAGTGTTTGGCACAATTACATTATCCACCACGATTAAAGCCTGGTTATTACCTGTTAATGAGCGCATACCACGCAATACAACACGATAATTAGGGTTAACACCACTACCAACGCCCTGTATATTTAAACCCGCAACTTTACCAACCAAACCAGATACAACGTTAGTTGGTTTAGCTTGTGTAATTGAGGCATTACTTAATGTGGTTTGAGCAGCTCCAAGTTCTTTTTTACGTGCAGTTAAACCTGCACCTGTTACCACAACCTCACTTAACGACTTAGAATCTGCCTCTAAAACCACATTAATGGTAGAAGAGCCACCAATAGTTCTGTTCTGAGGGGCATAACCGATAAAAGAAAAAGTTAACACTGTAGATCCAGATGGAACTCTAACGGCATATTTACCGCTGGCATCTGTAACGGCTCCGCTTTGGGTGCCTTGTACCTTAACACTTACACCAGGGATCGGCAATTTGTCATCCGCAGAAGTAACTGTACCAGTTACGGTTCTTTCTTGAGCAAACGCAGAAAATGCGCAAAGCACAAGAATGAACAAACTTTGTAGAAGTTTTTTCATAATTTGAAAATAGGTTAGTTAATGATTATTTAATCGCTAAAATAGAGTTAGTTATGGTTAACACCAAATTTATTTTAACAATTTTTAACACTTTATACACAATAATGTCATAAAGCGCCTAAATGGCGTTTAAATGCATACAACAAACTATAAACTAGTCATTTAGTTTGAAAAACAAGCATGATTAAGCTTACATAATTTATAGTTATTGTTAAATAATTCTCTTATTCTAAGGCTATTTGTTGTTCAGTTTAACATGCTGTTTACAATAACTTTTTCATCAAAAACGACAGACAGCCTCTTGAAAATTAATCAAAGAGGCTGTCTGTGTTGAATATCTACAAATTTTGTTCTGTGGTAGCTAACTGCACCACGATCGTTAGAAGACCTCTGGCCAAATCAGATGCATTATCCACAGCAACAAAACTCTAAACGAATAAAGGACTCTTAAAAGAGTCCTTTATTATAAAAAATGGATACATTAAATCCTGATTATTAAGGTAGATCTTCCAAAAACCCTGTTTTATGATAACCACTGACCTTATAAACTGTACCACTTACATTTAGTTCAAAGTAAATAGAATCAGTTGGTGTTTTTGAAACAGGCCCTTTTGTTCCATTAGGAATAATTTTACCATTAGCAATAGTAAAAGTTGCCGGCCGACCTGCAGTAGTAGCAACGTTTGCTATATTGGCTCCAGAAAAAAGTTTATTGGGATAATCCACCCCTGTTTTTCCCTTAACTGCTAATACTACCGCTCCAGATTTTAAACCTGTTCCCTGCACCCACATTACGTTAGGCGTATTTTCTGATGTATTGAAAGTATACAAAGTAGAGTAAGAACCAGCCTGATTTACTTTAACATGCCAGTCTCCGGCCATATCCTGAACTGCAGTACCTCCTGGCTCAGGATCTTTTTTACAAGCACTTATTGCAACCGTAATTAGTGCAATAAAAATGAATATTATATTAATCTTTTTCATGATCTCAATTTATTGTTAACAATTATTTACCCCACCACACTTTAGTATAGATGGGAACCTGAGCAGGCGTATTAGAATTTCTGCTTTTCTCAAAATCCGGGTATACAAATCTCCTTGGAAAATTGCCCGCACCGGTTACACCATTTGGAGTGTAAACCAACTGACCAGGAATGTAACCTGCATCTGTTGAATAAACCGCGCTGGTTTTAGGATATCCGGTTCTGTTTTGCTCAAAGAAAGCCTCCAAAGCATGAGAACCAAATAGTGATGCCCATTTCTGAACAATAATCGCTTCCAGATTTACGTTTACATCAGCTGATGCGGGGTAAGCATAAGTTGTTGCAAGTAAAGTTGCTCCATTTAAGCCAAGCTTTGCAAATGCAGCCAAAACACCGGCATCATAAAGATCCTTTGCTCCGGCGCCTCCAAAATAACGTAAACGGGCTTCAGCCTGCATAAAATAAGATTCCTCTTTAGAAATTAATGGAACAGCATCAGTAGCATTTACCACCACATTAACAGCGTTATTATATTCTGGATGTGCTGCTGCCCCAAGGTAATCACCCTGGTTGATAGAAATCGGATCAGCTTCCCCAAAATACACCTCAGCTCTTGGATCCTGATTTTTCTTTAACCAGGAAGTAAATGTAACACTCGCTTTCAAGTTATCAGGAGTATTTAACCTTCTGAAATTATACTCGTAAAAAGGATTACTCTTATTAGGTACATCTATAAATATATCCACTTTAGCATCTTCATCAAGAAATTTTGCGCCATCCTGATAAAGCTTTAATATACCCGCTTGTGCTTCTGCAGGCTTGGCATTAACCATCCTTAAATACATTTTTAATTTTAAGGTGTTTGCAAATTTTTCCCAACTCGCCATAACATCTGCTGATGTTCCTTTTTTTCCAAAAACAAAATCCGTTTTAATCTGCGCATCTGTTAGTGGTGCTGTTTTATAATCTTTAGCTAATGCAGCATTAATTTCAGCAATTAATGAGGTATAAATCGTATAACCATCATCAAATTTAGGCTGAAGGTTTCCTCCCGCTTTAAGTGCCTCCGAGTAAGGAACTTTATCAAACAAATCTACCAATACTTCATAAGTATAGGCTTTCATTACAGTATTCATCAGGTTATATCTCCAATCCTGAGCTGCTACAGATTTACTTATACCCAATTGATAGTCGGTTAATGCGCCTGCAAATAATTCAGAGTAAGGCCCATTAATAAAATTAGAGGTTGCCTGAACATCGTAAGAATCAACCGTTCTAAACTGGCTCGAATTACTGTTTTGAGTCCAAAACTGCGCCCATAAACCGCCAATAATTGACAGGTCACCACCGGTTCTGGAAACAGTTGAAATTACTGCAGAGGGAAACAGGGTCTCAACCGTAGCAGATTCAACAGGGGGGTTATTAGGACTTTCATTAATGTCAAGTTTCTTACAACTCGTAACAATCAACAAAGTCGAAAAAGCTAAAACTTGCGTTTTTCTTAATATATTTTTCATAATCAGATGCGATTAAAAGGTTAAGTTTAAAGAAATACCCACATTACGAACGGAAGGCCCTGTTCTGAATTCTCCAAACTCACTGGTTAAATCATTACCAAAGTTAGAAACCTCTGGATCAATAGTTCTGTTCTCTCTTGGTAACCAGGTAATCAGGTTACGGCCATAAACAGTTAACGTAGCGCGATCCGCTCTGATTTTCTGAGCAATCGATTTTGGCAATGAGTAAGATAATGTGATATCCCTTACTTTTAAGAAGGTTTTATCTAAAATCCTGTCTTTATAGGCGACTGCTTTACCATTATTGGTATAATATAATGCATTTATGTTTCCTTCAGTAATAGGAGTCGTGTTCTCTACATAGCTTACACCACCACCAGGATTATTAACCTGCACGACTGAATTAGGAATGATAAAAGTTCTTCTATCATTGTACAAAGTTTTAATGTCATTACCTACGAAATTCAGCAAATCTGCTGTTCCCGAATAAAACACACCACCTTTACGATAATCTAAGGTAAAGCCTAAAGTAAACTGTTTAAATTTGAAAGAGTTAGTTAGCCCCATAATAAAATCGCGTTGCGAAGTTCCATAGCTTCCATTGTTATCAGCAAGTAACGGGAATCCATTACTACCAACAACGATTCTTCCTTGTGGATCATATTTGGCAACTGGTGCTTCCAAAACACCTAATGGCTGTCCAACTCTTGCTACAAACTGGGCATCGTAAGCCGTGTTTAAAATTAATTTGTCTAAGCCATCAGGTAGCTCAAGTACAAGGTTACGGTTTCTTGTAAAAGTATAGCCTATATCCCAGGTAAAGTTTTCACTTTTAACAGGCGTGCCGGTTAATGCGATCTCTACACCACGGTTACGAACCTTACCAAAATTTACTACTCTCGAAGTTACACCTGATGATGGTGCTGTTACAACCGGGATAATCTGATCTTTTGTCACACGGTTATAGTAAGAAACATCTAACCCTAAACGGTTATTAAAGAATCTTATCTCACCACCAAACTCTGTTTCAGTACTGATCTCAGGTCTGAGATCCGGATTGTTTAGTACATTAGAAACCGAGTAACCAGGTACGCCTGCAATCGGGAAGATAATGTTACCAAAACCTAATGCTGCACTTGTTCTCGATAAAGTATTGAAAATACGGTAAGGATCAGTATCACTACCAGTTTGACCAACTGCAGCCCTAACTTTCAGGAAGCTGATTTTAGCAGCAGATAAATCCCATGCATCCGAAAGAACTACAGCCAGGTTTGCTCCTGGATAAAAGAAACTTCTATTATTTGATGGAAGTGTAGAGCTCCAGTCATTTCTTGCATTTAATGTCAAGAAAGCATAGTTTTTATAGCCCAATGTAGCAGAAGCATAGGCGCCAAACAATCTTCTCTCACTCTCAGCACTTGTACTGGTTGGATCGTTTGCGCTATTGTTAATCTGATAAAAACCTGGGATGGCCAGATTTTCAACGCCTGTGTATAATGAGCGGTAACCCCGATCGTTATAGTTAACTCCAATTAACGCATTGATATCGAAATCTGTACCGAACTTTTTAGTAAACAATGCATTGAATTTCGAATCATATTCGAAATATCTTTCAGCACCCTCAACTACATTACCAACACTTTCTTGCCTTACTGCACCTTCATCATTTCCGCCGCCTGCCCAGCTACCAATTGCAGGATTGTTCTTGGCATTCCAGAATTTAGTTGCATTGTTGGTTAAATCTGCCCCTTGTTGGAACTGGAACGATAACCAGTCTGTAGCTTTGAATTTAACATCTACGTTCCCGTAAAAACGGTCGCTTTTGAAACGCGAACCATTCTCATAAACAGAATAATATGGGTTTTGCGCGAACGGAGAAAAATAATTATCTACATTGTAGAATTTATTATTGTAATCTTTAAAGTTGGTAAACGGATAATCTACCGGAATCTGTAGTAAATCTTCGTAAAATGACGATCCGATGCCTGATACCGCCTGACCAGTTTGAACCGCTCTGGTATTTTTACCCACATAATTTGCAGAAGCCGTTACTGTAAGTCCCTTGTATTTGGTTGAACCATTTAATGATAAGTTATTACGCTTATACATATCGTTCGAACCAGGTAAAATACCATCGCTATAGATGTTACCATAAGAAAGGTGGAAGGTTGACGTTTCGTTACCACCGCTTAGCGCCAGGGTATTGTTAAATTCCTGCCCGGTATCAAACGCATCACGGAAATTATCTTTAATAGCAACAAATGGCTTTGTTTCCTGATCGCCATTAATAATAGGCCCCCATGGTCTGGTCATGCCATCCAATTTTGGCCCCCAACTTCCGTTTTCAGCAAGCCAGTTTTGTTTACTCCAGCCTTGACCATATTGATCCTGAATGCTAGGAACAATGGCAACATTTGTAAAAGAAGCCGCTGAGCTCAGATCGATTTTTAAAGCTCCTGCTTTACCTTTTTTGGTTGTAATTAAGATTACACCGTTAGAAGCTCTTGAACCATACAATGAACTTGCTGCCGCCCCTTTAAGGATACTGATCGTTTCAATATCATTTGGATTGATATCGTTCGCTCCGTTTCCGAAATCGTAATTCTCAGAAATATCACCTACAGAGCCATCTGCTGATGTACCCCCAGGTCTTGAGTTGTTGATTGGAACCCCGTCAATTACATAAAGCGGTTGATTGTTTCCTCCAACAGATGAAAATCCCCTTAAAATTACTTTACTTGATCCTCCCGGCGATCCTGATGTTGTAGAAATATCAACACCGGCAACCTTACCTTGCAAACCCGCAACGGCATTGGTTGGTGCGCCTCTGTTAATGTCTTCCGTTCCAACCTGTGTTGAAGAATAACCTAAGGTTTTCTTTTCTCTTGAAACACCCAAGGCCGTAACAACTACTTCTCCAAGTTGCTTAGAATCCGATGTTAAAACTACGTTAATTACGGTTTGAGAACCAATCTCCCGTGTTAGTGTTGTAAAACCAATAGATGAGAATTCCAATGATTTTGCTGTTGATGGAACTTTTAATGTGTACTTTCCACTAGGATCCGTCGATGTTCCTAATGTTGTTCCTAGTACCTTAATGCTGACTCCAGGAATGGGCAATTTGTCATCTTGCGCCGTAACAGTTCCTGTGATTGTTCGATCCTGCGCTATTACATTGATTGCAATAAGCATGAGAATGAACAAACTCTGTAAAAGTTTTTTCATAGTAGAAATAGGTTAGTTAATGTGTAAAATAATACGCTAAATTAGAGTTAGTTAATTCCTCAAGCAAATTATTTTTAACGTTTTTTAACTAATCCTGTCTTAAATACCCCCTAAGGCCAATTTTGCAAGCGTAACTTTTTTGTTAACTAAAAAATTAGGCGTATTTTTTAGCTTAGAGAAAGTATGTTAATAACTACAGAAAATGATGTTACCGTAAAGGGTTTTGCCTCCTTCCCAAAAGTTCCTGAAAAGCGGGTCGTTTGCCAGGTAAACAACCTGCCCACGACCAAAATCCTGCACCCCAATCAGCAAGCCTGTTTTCAGTTCTTCTCTTGCTTTTTTGCCAACAATCCCCGCCATTAAACTTTTTTCGTTAACCAAGCCAACATTCCAGCCTTTGGCAAAAGGTTCATATATCTTGCGGTCGGTTTTTAAGCTGTAATATGTTTTTCCGATACCGTACGAAAAAGGGTGAGAAGCATCGAGGTTAATTTTATAAATGGCACCCGGTATAGTGGTTTCAAAATCATCACGGTCTTTATCTTTAAAAAGCAGTTTATTGGCATCTGTTTTTTCATCTTTCTTCACTGCGGCCTCTTTCTTTTTAATGTCGAAGCCTTTTTTATCGAAAACACTTTCGATAGCATCTTCCATCAAAATCAACTTTCCTCCCTTGTTTAACCATGCCGTTAAACCATCACCTATAAAAGGTGCGTAGCTACCATCTGGCAGAATCAGTATATTAACCTTGTTGATATCTAAATTGTTAATATCTCTGGCATTAATAATACTGGGCGAGAGATTTAAATCATGTTCCAGGTAGAACCAGACTTCGCCAAATGCGAGAGAGGAAACCTCCATACCCGATACTATAGCAATTTTAGGTTGTCTTAATAATGGATAAACATTGGAACCAAAATCTTTGCCTTTTTCTACAAAACCGCTCGAAACCGCCTGGATGGGCTTATCTAATTTCCTTGCAATTGCAGCTACCTTATCTTTTACCCCTCTGGCCAGTTTTTCATTCTCAGCCCTGAGTACGATCAGCGTACCGGCAGGGTAATCTTTTCCATTTACCGAAAAGGGCTGATCGGCCTGCCTCACTTTAATATTTTCCTTTTGCAAAGCAATCAACACCTGCGCATCCTCGCTTGTTCCCCAGTTAAACAACCAGGCCAAGGGCTTATCCACCTCGTTACTGGCTATTTTAGGTTCATCGAGGGTAGAAAATTTACCTTTTATGTTTTCTTTACTGGCGTAAGCTTTTAATCCATAGATATAAGGTAACGCCCAGGCGGTAATATCGTAGGTGTTAGAGTCGGTTACAACGGTATGCGGCTCTAACAGTACATTCGCCAAAACGGCCCGTGATTGCAGCACGTTTACAATTAAATCATTCCGCCCAACTGAAAAATTTTCCTCCTTTTGAGTGTCGTAGTCGTAACCACGACCTTGTTTATCGCCACCAAAAGCAAATTCGATCTTGTTTTTAGTCAGTAGTTCGGCCAGTTTCTTCAGGCGCGACAGGTTACTTGCCTTTATAATATAGCTTTTATAAATACCTGGCGCATTGCTCAACCCTTGCTGAAAATATTTTTTATACTCTTCTAAAAGTTTATTGTGGCTTAATGCAGTTACTTCGAGAGTCGACATACCCGTTGTAAAGTGATGGGCAATACGATCTTTTAATGTTAATGTATCGCCATCGTTGGTTACCACCGATAAACCTGCCCGAATGCCACCTTGCTCGTAAGTCATCCCAATTGATCCGTTATACAGCGGATAGGTATCGCCATAAGAAGGGTAGAGCAGATCGAAACGCTCTTTGGTGAAATATTGCCAGCCTTCGGCATCGAAATATTTGGCATTATTTTTCCCTACAACTACCTGAAAGCTTTTTTGCCATGGTGTAATATCCTGATGTACAGGCTCTGCGGCAGGCGCAAAATAATAAGGCTCATTATAGCCTTGTTCATGAAAATCGACATGCACCTGAGGCATCCATTGGTTGTACAAGGCCAGTCTCTGCTGGCTTTCCAGTTGCGTTTGCCAGGCCCAGTCGCGGTTTAAATCAAAATAATAATGATTGGGCCGGCCTCCTGGCCAGGGCTCAATATGTTCGCGCGAAGAAGGGTCTGCATTAGGCGTTTTTCCTACTACACTGTTAAAATAGTTTACATAACGATCACGTCCATCAGGATTTAAACAGGGATCGATCACCACGACGGTATTTTTTAGCCATTCTTTAGCGGGTTTATGAGTCTCTGACACCAATGTGTACAGCATTTTCATTGCCGTTTCTGTAGAGCTGGCCTCGTTGCCATGCACATTATAGCTCAACCAAAGGATTGCGGGTTGCTGGGCAATATCAACGTTGGTATTGGTTCCGGTGCTTAGCTTCAGGTTATTATTCCTGATTTGTTCTAACTGGCTGATATTTTCAGGTGCTGAAACAATGGCTACCAGTAATGGCCTGCCTTCGTTAGTTTTGCCATATTCAATTAGTTTTACATTTTTTGGAGAAGCCGCAGCAATTTGCCTGAAATAATCGGCTACTTTATGGTGCGGGGTAAAGTGCGTACCCAATTCGTAGCCAAGAAACTGATCAGGGTTTTGTATTTGTCCGTAACTATTGAGACCGATAAATAAAACGATGCAAAACAAATAATATCTCATGAGCGTAGATTATTAATCAATAATACATAAAATATTTTTCATTTAAACTTTACCGTTCTTATTCCATTTTCGCCTGGTAAGGTCTATAAGAATACAATAGGCTGCTTAAATTTTTATGACAACAAAAAAGCAATCCTTTATTCGGATTGCTTTTAAGTGCATCAATAGGCTTAATTGGCCCACCATACCTTGGTTGAAGTAGCTATACTTTGCTGAGGCTGGGGATTTGAAGTAATTTCTTGTGACGGATAGGGGAAGCGTTGTGGAATATAAGGCTTAAATGCATTTTGCACTACTGATAAGGTTGGGTAACCTGTTCTGCGCCAATCATTATACACTTCAAGAGATAAGAAATCGGCAATATATTTCTCACCAATTATTGTTTTCAATGGTGTTACAGGATCGAGTACGGCATGAGCGCTTAAATATGCAGCCTTATCAGTTGCGGCAACCTTTAACATATCCATGTTTGCACCAATTGCACTACTGTAAATGGGAGTTGCTGCTACCGCTCCGGATTTATAAAGTGTCGCTTCGGCTTTTAAAAATAACGCTTCAGCGTAGGTTGACAGATATACAGGACCGGCAGCTCCAGAACTATTTCCATCAATATACCCGCCAAAAAACGTTCCAACAGTTGCATATATTGTTGGGTCGGTAGCTGCTGCTGTGCCACTGGTTCTGCCTATATAATCGTTACCTGAGCCAGGGTTGGCCAAAATGGGTAACCTTGGATCATTATTCGCTTTTAATCCATTTATCAAATTAGAAGACAAAACAACTCCTCCGGCACCTGGTAAGGTATTTTGATACCAGGGATTTTCAGCTTTGGCCGTACCGGCATAGGTTATTAAAGCATTATCTGCGTTAGATGCAAAACCATTTTGAAGTGCTGCAAGTGCCAAATCGGCCTGAGTAGCCGCATTATAACCTGCAGCTTTACTTAAACGCAGGTAATATCTCGCTTTAAGTGTATATGCAAATTTCTTCCATGCTGCCAGATTTCCACCATAAATAAAATCATCAGAACCTACAGCTTTACCAGATGATGGTGCCCCTAGTTTTACAATTGCATCATCAAGTGTAGATTGAATCACTTTGTAAATACTCTCCTGACTATCATACGCAGGTTTTACATCATTCAGCGCCTGAAAGGCCTGCGAGTAAGGTATATCCCCCCATAAATCAGTGCAAGCGGCTAAATTATAGGCCAATAATACCCTGCCAATACCCGAATAACCATTGCTTCCTTTTTGATCGGCATTGCTAATCATGGTACGCACATTATAGAAAATGGCGGGGTAAAGGTCAAAACTCCAGGTATTATTCACATCTGTGGGTGTAATCCGATAAGTATCAATATTAGGAGATTCCTGGTTTAATGCCAATTGCTGAGTCCAGTACGCCGTGGTAATGGCCGGATAACCGGCTGCAATTTGTGTGGTTGTATACAGTTCAATAGGTGATAGGATTAATGATTCCTGTACGGTTGTTGGATTATTAGGATCCTGATTAATATCAAGAAATTTCTTGCAACTGCAAACGGAAAGCAGTAATAGGGCCGTTATTGAATAATATATGATTTTCATAACTTTCGAAATTAAAAGGTAACTTTTATTGCAAAATTATAACTCCGGTTTGTTGGGGTAACAAAGTTGGTAAAACTTGCTCCGTTACCTGTTCCATACAAACTTACCTCCGGATCTGAGCCTGTATAATGAGGGGCATACAGCCATAGGTTTCTACCTGTAGCCGATACTGTTATTCCTTTAAATGGGGTTTTCTTTAAAAATGATGAATTAAAAGTATAGGCCAGGGTTACCTGCCTTAATTTATAATAAGTACCGTCCTCTACTCCAGTTTCATCTACAACGCTTTCGTTATTCTGATAATATCCCTGATCGAGCTTGGCCACCGTGGTATTTACCTGCCCGTCACTCTCTCTTATTCCATCAAAAACTTTCGTTGCAGTTCTATCCTCTGTTTTTTTAGTAGTTCCATAAAAGTCAAGGTAATGCCCGTCTAAATTATATACATCGCCACCATATCGCATATCAAATACAGCAGACAAGGTTAATCCTTTATAACTGAAACTTGTAGTTAATCCAGCATTCCATTTTGGTGTGGTATTACCGATTACACCAAGCTGATCGTCGATTATCGGGTATCCTTTATCATCAATTAATAGTTTGCCATCGTTATTTCTTTTATACCTCGAACCAAATATTACGCCATAAGGCTGATCTTTATAAGCAAAAATACCCGGGTTGGTAAAGCCTGCAAATTGTATATTGTCTAGCCCTTGTCCGATTTCGGTAACCTTGTTATTGATTTTTGAGAAATTAACGCCGATATTCCAAGTAATATCTTTTGTTTTAACCGGGGTACCATTCAGTATTAATTCTACCCCCTTGTTGTACATACTTGCCGCATTTATTGTTGCTGCATTAAATCCTGAAGATGGAGTAATTGGTGTTGTTGTAATCAAATCAACACTCTTTTTATCGAAATAAGTGGCCTCTAAACTTAATCTGCTTTTAAACATTTTTAACTCTATCCCGGTTTCAAACTCTTTTAACCCCTCGTTTTTAAGGTTTGGATCGCCGTAAGTATTGGTCAGTAAAAAACCATTCTGACCCTGATACGGGAATTCAATATTAGAAATAACAGGGTGTACATAGGTAGTACTCAGCGCGTAAGGCCCTACATTATCGTTTCCTACATAAGAGTAAGACAACCTTATTTTACCAAAGTTTAAGATAGCGTTATCGCTTAAATGGAGAGGCTCTGTAAAAATAAATGCAGCTGATGCCGAACCATAAGGATAGTAGTTTTTATCCTGGCTTAAAACCGATGTTCCATCATAGCGGCCGGTTAATGATAAAGATATCATTCTTTTATATTCTGTAGTTAGCTGAGCATAATAACCTACCTTTCTTTTGGTATAATTATTAATCGAAGATATCTGGGTTGAGGCATTATTGATATTATAAAAATCATTAACCGATAATCCCACTCCCTTATCAAACACCACTCTTTGTGAGTTGCTTAATATATTATTACCAATTAGAATACTACCAAACCAATCTTCATTAAAGTTCTTTTTAGCCTCAACGATAATATCATTATTAAACTGTTTATAATTTATCTCGCGATTATACATCTTTCCATCTGCCGATTCCCCACCAACAATACCAGGTGCCTCGTGATAGTTACTATTATCATTGTAAATATCTGCTCCGCCGCGTTCGGTTATGGTTAACCAGGGTAAAGGGTTGTAATTAACTGTCATTACAGGCAGAAACCGGTTAACGGCTGATACAAACTTCGTATTGTCTACCAGCCAGTATGGGTTATTCCTCGCGGCGCGGTACACGCGTTGCGAACCGTCAGGATTTGTGGTTGGGAATGGATCCCATGAAATAGGAGCAGCATAAACCGTCCAGTACGGACTGGCCAGACCATTTCCTTCTGCAAGTCTGTCATTTACCGAATTAATGTAATTAAACTGCCCGGTAAAAGTGAGGTCCTTTGTTATTTTATTCGAAAACTTAGTAAATAGGGAGTGCCTGCCGAAATCAGTAGAAGGCACCGTTCCGTTTGTTTTTAGATAAGAGTAAGAAACCAGGTAAGTAGAATTATCGCTTGAACCATTTACAGCAACTGTATTATCGGTGGTAAAACCTGTTTTAAAGAATTCCTTTCTGGGATCGTGCTTTTGAACCGGCTGTCCGTTTACCATCAAACCATCAATAGGTGGCCCCCATGAAGATGAGCTCAACTTACCATTATTTCCATCAACATAAACGCCATTACTACCCTGGGCATACACATCCTGAAATTCCGGCAAAATCGGGTGATCGAAAGTAACACCAGAACTTAAAGTTACCGTTGGTTTTCCCTTTCCTGTTTTTGTGGTGATAATTACAACGCCTCTTGCGGCAGCGGCACCATATAAGGCACTTGCAGCCGCACCTTTTAAGACCGTTACACTTTCAATAATATTAGGATCAATATCAATTGCACGGTTTGATGTTCCTCCCGCACTTAATGCTCCATCCGGATTACCCGCCTCAGAATTATCAATCGGCACACCATCCAGAATAAAAAGAGCACCGTTCTCACCTGTTAATGAGGTGTTTCCACGAATTACTATTTTTGAAGATCCGCCGGCAGCACCGCTTGAATTCGTGATTTGAACACCCGCAACTTTACCAGCTAAGGCATTAACCAGGTTGTTTTCCTTTGCATCAACCAATGCTCCTCCTGTTACTTCTTGTGTAGAGTAGGTTAGGGTACGTTTTTCTCTTTTAATACCTAAAGCTGTTACCACTACTTCACCCAAAAGTTTTGTATCGGGCACAAGTACAACATTTATCACGTTCCCCGAACCAATATTTAAAGTTTGTGTTAAAAACCCAAGCGAAGAAACTTCAACTCTTTTTGCTCCGGAAGAAATTCTTAAAGAGAATTTTCCATCAGCACCTGTTGATGCTCCCACATTAGTTCCAACAATTTTGACACTTACTCCGGGAATGGGCAGGCCGTCTTCTTTTGATGTAACCATCCCCGTTATTGTTCTGTCTTGTGCCACAGCAATCGATGCAAATAGCAGCAGAACAACCAAGCTTTGTAGTAATTTCTTCATAGCTTAATTTTAGTTAGTTAATAATGATTGTGCGCGACAATAAGCAAAGCTGTAAGTCACTAAGCACTACATGAATTTAACCAGATTTTTACTGAGAAAAATGAAGAAAGAATGAAGATTTTAAAAACCGTGTTTTATTCAGGCAGATTCGTAATTTTACCTCCGCAACCTGATTAAAGATGACAACTACTGAGACGATATATAAGCTTTATACTAAGCATCCTGTTATTTCTACCGATACAAGAAACATTACACCCGGTTGTATATTTTTTGCATTGAAAGGTGACCTTTTTAATGCGAACGAATTTGCCCATCAGGCCATTGAGAAGGGGGCAGCTTATGCCGTAATTGATGAAGAAAAATATGCAGAAAATGCACAATGCTTACTGGTAGATGATGTATTAACCACTTTGCAGGATCTGGCCAGCCACCACCGCAAACAGTTAAATATTCCGGTTATAGGTTTAACCGGCAGCAATGGCAAAACCACCAGCAAAGAACTGGTAAACGCCGTATTGGCCGAGCGCTATAAAACCTTTGCCACTTTTGGCAACCTGAATAATCACATTGGTGTGCCTTTATCTATCCTGGCCATTACTGCCGATGTGCAGATTGCAGTGATAGAAATGGGGGCAAACCACCAGAAAGAAATTGAGCTGCTTTGCACCATTGCCCAGCCAACGCATGGCATTATTACCAATGTAGGAATGGCACACCTCGACGGTTTTGGCGGCTTTGAGGGGGTAAAGAAAGGTAAAGCGGAGCTTTATGCTTACCTGAAAGCAACCAACGGCTACACTTTTATTAACCGGGATAACGCTTATCTGCTCGAAATGAGTGCTAATGCGGGTTTAAACAAACTGATTTATTACGGAACAGAAAATGGCAATACCATTAAAGGCACCCTGAAAAGCAGTGATCCTTTTATCGAGGTAACATGGACCAACCACGAAGCTGAATCGACCGTTAAAACCAATTTAACAGGCAGTTACAATTTCGAAAATATCCTGGCAGCCATCTGCATTGGCGATTTCTTTGATATGAACCCTGATGAAATTAATGCTGGTTTAGCCAACTATCAACCCAAAAATAACCGCTCGCAATTAACCAAAACCGAAAAAAATACGGTAATCTGCGATTTTTATAATGCCAATCCCAGTAGTATGACTGCTGCTTTAAATAATATTTCAGTTTTATCGGCCGGAAAAAAGACTGCTATTTTGGGCGATATGTTCGAACTCGGCCCTGAATCTCCGGCGCAACATCAACTGATTGTTAACCAGGCACAGGAAAGCGGGTTAGACCAGCTGATTTTTATTGGAAAGTATTTTTACGCCTTTAAAGAAATGGTTAATGCCCTGTTTTTCGAAACACCGGCAGAAGCGGCAGCTTATTTACAGCAAAACCCCATAGAGGATCATTTAGTGTTGCTAAAAGGATCGAGGGGGATGAAGCTGGAGAATTTGTTGCAGTATATTTAGTGCTTTTAGCACTACTGAACCTGCTCAATCGCAAGCCCTACATCGCTCACTTCTAACAATGGATTATCGCGCATATTCTGTTCAATTTCAATATCAAATTTTCCATTGCGTGGAAAATGATAATTGGTGAGCATGGGTAAGGTATAGCTGAATATATTGCCTGAACCACTTCCCAACCATTCGCCATCATTTTTGGCCAGCTTGTACTGGTAGCGTTTAGTCACCACCTGCTTCCCATCTTTAAAGTGCGCCAAAATGAAAATATTGGCATACTTATAATCGGCTGTATGCCTTAGTTTGAAATAAATATTATAACCTTTGGTGTAATCCTTAATTTCAAACGGTGTTGAAATATGGTTACGATAAGTCCAGCGGCGGTCGGCCAACTCAACATTGCTATCGATAACAGTACCGCTGGTACAACTCGCCAATAACGATACCATTGCACAAAAACCGAATACCAGGAAGTTTATTTTATTCGGCAGCAGGTTTATTTTCTGAACCATTGTTATTGTTTCGGCGGTTATTGTTTTTCCTACGATTATTTCTGTTCTTGTTTTTGCTCGCTTCAGGCTTTTCTCCCTGCACCGCATTTCCTTCGGCTTTAACAACTGGTTTTGGACCTTGAGGTTGTTGTTGCTTAGGTTTATTGTTTTGAGGCTTAGGCCCGTTAACATGTGCTGGTTTTGGCACTGCCTGCTGCTGACCTTTCGGCGCGGCATTTTGCTGCTGTTTCTGGTTTTGCTGCTGCTTTCCGCCCTGCTGTTGTTTCTGACCGCCTTGAGGAGTTTGCTGCCTGTTGTTATTAGGCTGGGTATTTTTCTCGCCGGCCGGCACCCTGTCGCGATTATTCTTCTGGTTATTGCGGTTGTTTTTCTGATTACTGTTACGGTTGTTTTTACCGCGCGAACGCTCATCTAAACGGGTTAAACTATCCTGGCCAACTACGTTTTCGTAATCGAACGATTTTTCTACCACTACCGGAGCCGCAACCTGGATGGCGTCTTCTTTCAGGTTTGGCACTTTTTTACCAGCCTTGTTTAAAGCCATGATTTCTTTTACGCGTGCCGCCTTAACCGGAATCCAGTTTTCATCGCCCTGATAGCTAAACCACATTATTTTTTTAAAAATATCGGTTTTTTGGTGGCGGGCATAACCTGCTTCGGTATCTAAATTTTCGATTTTATCAGGAATATCTTTCAAGGCGTCCAGATAGGTATCGAGCTCATAGTTTAAGCAACATTTTAATTTACCACACTGGCCTGCAAGCTTTAAAGTATTGAGCGAAAGATTTTGGTAACGGGCTGCCGCAGTAGAAACGGTTTTAAAATTGGTTAACCAGGTAGAGCAGCATAATTCGCGCCCACAAGACCCAATTCCACCTAAGCGGCCAGCTTCCTGACGCATTCCAATTTGGCGCATTTCAATCCTGATCCGGAAACTCTCGGCCATTTTTTTAATCAGCTCACGAAAATCCACACGGCCGTCGGCAGTATAAAAGAATGTTGCTTTGGTTTTATCGGCCTGATAGTCTACATCGCTTATTTTCATCTGCAAACGGAGGTCGAGCGCCAATTTACGGGCCTTGTGCATGGTTTCCCATTCCATCCCTTTTGCAGCATTCCATTTTTCTACATCGGCATCGGTAGCTTTTCGGTAAATTTTCTTTACCACCTGATCAATATTGGTTTTACGGCGCTTCATCTGAATGCGTACCAACTCGCCGGTAAGCGAAACATGCCCCACATCAAAGCCACCTGTTGGTCCTTCAACAGCAACCAACTCGCCTATTTCGAGGTAAATGTTATCACTGTTTAAGAAAAATTCTTTTCGAGAGCCTTTAAATTTAATTTCGGTAACCTGAAAAGGTTTATAATTAGCCGGCATATCCAGGTTGGATAGCCAATCGTGTACTTCCATTGTCTGGCAACCACCGGTGCCGCATGAGCCATTACTCTTGCATCCATTAGGGGTGCAACCACCACCTGTTGAACAACTTCCACATCCCATATTAATTGTATATATATTGAGTCCCCGCGGGGAGCGTTTTAAACTTGATAATTTTTACCAGTTGTAAAGATACATCTAAAAACAGAATTTTCGGATTTGCGTTTCTTTCAATGTGGTAGTGTGCTTTTTCCAGCTCACCAATTATGGCCTCAGCCATCGGTAGCGTAAGCACGTGCATACTTAATTTTTTAGCCGTTTCGAAGGTCAGGGGAGGCAATTTTACCAGTTCTTCTGCTCCGCTTAAAATCAAACAGCATTCGCGCAAATAATTTACGCCATACTTTAAAAAATTCTTTTGGTTTTCCCGTCCCCACTTGGCCGCCTCATCAGTAAAGTTAATCAGATCGGGCACTTTATTACCAAACCCCATTCTTAACCAGGCCGTAAATGTACCTGAGCTATCGTTTTGGGTATCGGCCGCCAGTGCTTTGGCCTCAATTAAGTTGCCATCGGCCAAAAAAGAGTAATCGATTGCCTGGTGTTCGGTTAAACCACTGCTATGTAATAAATATCCGGTAACTTCTTCTGCAGTTAGTTTCGGGATTT
The DNA here is from genome assembly GCF_000812965.1 of Pedobacter kyungheensis. Taxonomy (GTDB): domain Bacteria; phylum Bacteroidota; class Bacteroidia; order Sphingobacteriales; family Sphingobacteriaceae; genus Pedobacter; species Pedobacter kyungheensis. Next base: position 78,911 of record NZ_JSYN01000007.1, on the reverse strand, counting down.
TAACAATCTGTGTTCTGGACAAAATGGTAGTTAAAATCTGATCCTGACTTTGAGCAATGAGAATAAAAAGCGTATTGGCAGGTGGTTCTTCAATCAGTTTTAACAAAGCATTACCCGCCTTATCCAAATATTCGGGCAGCCACATAATTAAAACCTTGGTTTCGGCCTCGAATGCTTTAAAGCTTAGTTTTTTAATAATATCGTGGCATTCTGCAATGTTAATATTGGCTTGTTTGTTGGCGGCATCCAATTTTGATCGCCAGATATCCATATCGAAATAAGGATCGCCCAATACCATATTGCGCCATTCATCCAATACATCAACAGCAGTTTTTACACTGGCTGAGGCAAAGAAAGGATACGAAAAATGCAGATCGGGGTGAATTAACCGCTCGTATTTTCTACAACTCGAACATTCGCCGCAGCTATCTGTTTCGCCTCTATCGAGGCAATTAATGTATTGCGCATAGGCAATAGCCAGCGGCACAGCACCAGAACCCGCAGGCGATAAAAACAACTGCGCATGGCTAATGCGGTTTTCCTTAACCGTTTGCACCAATTGTTGCTTCACTCTTTCCTGTCCTATGATTTCTTTAAACTGCATTTGGTGCAAAATAAGAAATAGATATGAGATTCGCACATTCGTAATTACGATCTTACCTTAGAAGTACATACTTTGCCCAAAAATCACGCGATTATCGATTATTTCAAAAACCTTACCTTTGGGCTTTATTTTTTTAAACGGCGCAAAACGCATAACAACTTATGGCCCGAATTTTAGCTTTTGATTATGGTACCAAGCGCATCGGCATGGCGGTAACAGATCCTTTGCAGATTATTGCAACCGGTTTGGATACTGTGCATCCCAAAGATGTAATTGAATACCTCAAAAAATATCTGCTTACTGAGCAGGTTGAAGCTTTTGTTATTGGCGATCCTAAACAAATGGATGGCACGCCTTCAGATTCGGCGCAACATGTAAAGGGCTTTGCTACGCTTTTAAAAAAGTCATTTCCCGATATTCCCAGACATTGGGTTGATGAACGTTTTACCTCTAAAATGGCGCACCAGGCCATTATACAAAGTGGGTTGAAAAAGCAAGACCGGCGCGACAAAGAAAGGGTTGATACCATTGCCGCGACTATCATTTTACAATATTTTATGGAAACCAACCGTTTATAACCAACACATGAGCCTGATAAACGACGATTTACAAGATTTACTATTGGCCTATTGCGAGCCTGAAAATGAGCTCTTGCAGCACATAGACCGCGAAACCAATCTGAAAGTTTTAATGCCGAGAATGATTTCCGGCCACTACCAGGGCAGGGTTTTGAGTATGCTCAGCAAAATGGTTTCGCCAAGGAGGATTTTAGAAATCGGCACTTTTACCGGTTATGCCACGCTTTGTCTGGCTGAAGGTTTAACCCCCGACGGAATTTTATACACATTGGATATTAATCTGGAACTGGAGGATATGGTACGCAGCAATTTTGCGAAATCGAAATACAACGATCAGATTAACTACATCCTGGGCGATGCCAATGCCACTATAAATGATTTAGACGAAGTTTTCGACATTGTTTTTATCGATGCCGACAAGAAAAATAATGGCACTTACTACGACCTCATTTTTGACCGCGTACGCCCGGGCGGAATAATCATTGTGGATAATGTGCTATGGAGTGGAAAAGTACTTCAGGAGAAACAAGACAAAGACACCAGAAATATTACTAGTTTTAATGATAAAATAGCTGATGATAAGCGGGTTGAGAAATTAATATTACCCGTTAGGGATGGTTTATTTGTGATCAGGAAATTAGCTTAATTGTATAAACTGTTTAAATCGGTTAATTGATTTGTCAACTCCGGTTAACCAATTAAACGATTAACCGCTTAACCAAAAAAGAAAATGAAAAGAGTTTTTACTTTCTGTTTGCTCCTTTTAACAGCAATTATTTCCAGGGCACAAGATACAGACGAGTATATTGCAGAGCATGTAGAATATGCACAGGATTTAATGCGTGACCATAAAATTCCGGCCAGCATTATCTTAGCGGTTGCCATACACGAATCGGCTTCGGGGAACAGCAAAATTGCACAACACCTGAACAACCACTTTGGCGTTAAAGGGCCTAATAACAATGCAGAAATTCGTTCTTCGTACCGCGATTATTTAAATGCCGACGAATCTTACAGTCATTTTGTTGAGATTATGGAAACCCGCGAGCCTTTTAACAACCTTTTTGCCAAATACGATCAGTACGATTACAAAGGTTGGGCATACGGAATCAGGAGTTGTGGTTACGCCCGCAGCCGGAGCTGGGCTTCGCAGGTAATCGGGCTGATTAAAAAATATGAACTTTACCAGTACGATGAGCGACCTGAAGGTTATGAAGAACCCGTTTATGCCAGCCCGGTACGTCACCGCAAAAGAACCACAGCCCGTTCTAAAATCTATACCGTTAAAGCAGGGGATAACCTGAGTGTAATAGCCAAAAAGAAAGGCACCACAGTTAAAGCACTGATGCAGAAAAACGGCATGAAGAAAGTAAACTTAAAACCAGGGCAGAAATTGAAGTTTTGAGCCGGGAGTCAGTTTTCAGTTCACAATTTTCAGTTCTCCGTTAACCAATTAACCGATTTAAACAATTAACCAATAAACATTACCATCCATATGCGTTCAGCCAACCATCTCCTCATTATAGCGGCAATCCTTGTTTTTTTTAGCTCGTGTGGCACCAGAAAATTTTCGAAAAACAATAAACAAATCGAAAAAGAGGCCAATAAAGCAAACAACAACAATTACAAAAGCTATAACACGCTAAGTTACATCGACGAATTTAAAGGAGTTGCCATAGAGGAAATGAACGCGGCGGGTATTCCGGCCAGTATTACACTGGCGCAGGGCATCCTGGAGTCGGGTAGTGGAAACAGCGATCTGGCCAAATATGCCAATAACCACTTCGGTATTAAATGTACATCAGAATGGAAAGGCAAGAACTATTTCCGCGATGATGACCAGAAAAACGACTGTTTCAGGGTATACAAAGATGCCCGCGAATCTTTTAGGGATCATTCGGAATTTTTAAAGCGCAAGCGGTACAGCTTTCTTTTTCAACTGGATAAAAACGACTATAAAAGTTGGGCACAAGGCCTAAAAACGGCTGGTTATGCCACGAATCCGCGCTATCCTGATTTATTGATCAACACCATCGAAAAGTATCAGTTATACCAATACGATCAATCGGAAACCGAAAAGCAGAAAATTGCCCGTGAAGACCGGGTATTTACCGAAATCAATAAAAATATTCCACAGGAAAAAGCCAAATTTACACCAGTTGAAACGCCTCCTGCCGGTGCCAAGCCTGTTTTAGCTGATGGAACTTATACCGTTGTAAAAGGCGATACTTTGTATAATATTGCAAAACGTTTTAACTTAACCGTCGATCAGCTAAAAATGCTGAACGAAATGAGTACTGATGGCATTAAACTGGGCCAGGTACTTAAGGTTAAATAATGTTAAGTACAAGACTGGCCTGCCAGATATTTGTAGTTTTGTAATCTGATGAAATTTTTTGTTATCCTTCTTCTGACTTTCGGCTTCAGTACCGCACTTTATGCACAAACCAAACCTGTGCAGGGCATTGTTATTGATAAAGAAACCAAACAGCGTTTAGCAAAAGTTTACATTTACAATATCCGCACGGGCGATGGCCTGTATAACAATACCAAAGGAGAGTTTAGCACCTTTGCCCTTCCGGGCGATACCCTGGTTGCTGCCTTATCGGGCTACGGCGTAGATACCATGGTTTTTAAAGGCCAAACTGCAGCCTATTTTCAGCTTAAATCGCTGGGTATACGTTTACGTGACGTGGTTATCCAGCAGAAACGCCTGAGCCCGCAGCAACTTTATGAAAAAAATGTACAGGAATACCGTTACCAAACCATGAAAGGCAGCAGCAAAGATCTGCTTAATTTAGGTAATGGTGGGGTAGGTCTAGGTATCGATGCCATCTATAATCTTTTAAGCAGGCAGGGTAGGAATGCCCGTCACCTGCAAAAAATCCTCGAAAAAGATTACCGCGAAGATTTGATCGATTTCCGTTTTAATGCTAATCTGGTACAGCAGGTGCTCGGAATTAAAGATGATGAACTTACCGATTTTATGCAGCAATACCGCCCAACCTATCAGTTTGTGCTCGATGCAGATGATTATGCCTTTAACATGTTTATCCGTAATGCATACAAAAGTTACCGGATAAATCCTAAAGCCCTGCAGTTACCTCCGCTGCCCAAAATAACCATCGAGAAGCTGTGAAAGCGCCCATCTTCATCGTTAAAAAGCTGCCCGCTGCCGGCATGGCCCTGTTTCCATTCATACTGGTAAAATCGGCTGGGCTTAAAAGCGATGCCATCATCATTAACCACGAAAAAATTCACCTCCGCCAGCAACTCGAATTACTTATCCTGCCCTTTTATATCTTTTATCTGCTTAACTATTTTGTTAACCTGATTAAATACCGAAGCCACCATTTAGCCTACCGTAACATCATTTTCGAAAAAGAAGCTTACAACCATGAGCACAATCTGCAATACCTTAAAAAAGGCAGCTGGTATGGCTGGTTAAAAAAAATATGAAACAGCTGTTTTTGTGGTAAATACAATTGTCATGCTGACAATCATTTTGTTAAATGCTTTTTATCTCTAAAAATTTTGTTTTTCTTTGTAGGTAATGAAGAACTTTTTAGCTGCCATAGCCCTTATTCTAAGTCTCTGCTCTACACAATTATATGCTCAGGAAATTGATACCATTCCGATCAATACCAAAGACCTGAACATAAAATTAAAACGCAGTCCGCTGCCAAGCAGACAAGGGCCGCTAAACTTCGAACCCGTAAAAATTAAACCCCTTGTTGTTAACGCCAAAATAAGTTACTGGAAAACCAGAACCAACGTTGGTATTAACCTTAACCAGGCGCAGTTTAGCGATAACTGGAAAGGTGGCGGTACAAACTCTATTGCAGTGGGCGGTTTATTGAACTGGAAGGCTGAATACAACAAAAACAGCTATAGTTATGTGAGCGAAGTAGTTTTGCAATATGGTAAGATTAAAAACAAAGACCAGCTGCAAAAGAAAACCAACGACCGTATTTTCTGGGATAATAAAGCATCATTTCAATTGTCGAAAAGCTGGTATTTCTTCGGATCAGTCAGTTTTGAATCACAATTTGACAGGGGTTTTCGCTATTACAGAGATGGTAATGGAGATGAGCAAAAAGTTTTAATTTCGAGGTTTATGGCGCCAGGTTATTTAACCGAATCAATCGGTTTTGAGTATAAGCCGGTTAAATATTTCTCAACGCGTATTGGTACAGGAACGGCCAGACAAACTTTTGTGCTCGATACTGCGGTATACGACGGTAAAAAGGAAGTGTATGCAGTTGAGAAAGGCAAAAAATTTAAAAACGAACTGGCTTTCCAGATTGTAAGTGCTTTCGATAAAGATATATTCACCAATACCAATTTGAAAGCCAGATACGTCATGTTTATCCCTTATAAGGACTTTAAGGCAAGTAAAATTGACCATAGGTTGGATGTTGCTTTAACCGCAAAAATCAACCGTTTTATGAACACCAGTTTAACAGGCGTATTGTTATTTGATGACGATACCGGCACCAATAAAATCCAGGCCAGTCAAACCCTGGCACTTGGTTTTGCCTTTACCTTTCCGAGGTAATTGCGTATAAAATAAAAAGACCACAGCACAAACTGTGGTCTTTTTGCATTTAGCTTAATAGTTTTAAGCTCCTCCGCCAACTTTACCAATTTCCCAATAGGGCATGGTAATGATCTGGCCAAAGCGTACACCCCGTTGTTTAAGATATTTTTTAAACTCCTGTACCGATTTTGCCCTGCCCGTAAGATAAAAAGTAGCATTTTGCCACATCTCCCAGCACAGGGGATGCATATTGTCCATCCAGGTAATGGCATTTTTTGCCGGAGCACTCAAATCTGATGGTACTACATCAATTAAAAGGTTAATATGATCAACCGAATCGAAGTTTGCTTCCTGCAGCTCCAATACGCCGAAATACTCTACATCCTCATCTACAGCTTTTTTTCCCAGCGATTCGTACAATCCCATGCTGGTTTCGTCGCCGAAAAAGAAATGCTGATTAGATGCTTCATTATATTTTACCCTCGCCCGATCGGCAATTAGTTTTAAATGATCGCCTTTTTGGATATTGGCGGCAAAATTATAGCCCGGTCCTTGCTGGTTTAAATAAAAAATAACCTCGCACGTATCTTTTTCCTGATCGAAAGCCGATAAAGTATAGTGGCGGTACTCGTTGGCATTTACCCTAAAAAGCACCTCATTGCCCGGTATAAATTTCGCATCGAAAAAATCGCCTTTAAAGGTGATACATTTCAGGTTGCTGCTGAGCATTTTCGTTTCTACAACTTCAACAGCGTATATTTTGTTGCTGATCACCTTTTCCATTGTGTTGACCAGCCATGATGGTAACTTAGGCATCGTATTAATTTGTTTAGTAACTTTGAGCAAAAATAGTTGTCCAATAAACAGGTCTTTTACATCAAAAGGATTAAAATTTATACCAAAAGGATTTTATGGCCTTAAATATTTACGATGACGACAATATCCATTACATTGTTGGCAACAAATTCGACGATATTGCATTTAACCAGGCGCTGGTAACCGAAAAAAGGGAGAAATATAGCTTCCCTTTCGGCGATGCCGAGATTGTACAGGTATCTTTTGCCGGAATTTACATTGTTTATGGAGATATGGTGGTTAAAAAGAACCGTTTGCGGATAAAATCTTTTGACGAGCCAGAATTGGTAGAACTACATTTTTCGCTCACTGGCGGAGGAATTATGGAAAATTACCTCACCAACAAGCGCCTGGATATTAAGGCTAACCAGCACAATATCATTTACAGTCCTGATTTTGATGGTATGGCCGAATTCCCAACTTATGGGCCGTTCAAATTCTTCGAAGTTCATTTCCAGCGGGAACAGTTTGTTAACTTAACCAGCGAAAGTGGCACACTGCTTAAAAGTTTTGCAGAGAACATCATGAACAATCATTCGGTAGAAATATCAGCCGAAAACCCCCCCATCAGTTTGGCCATGCATAGCTGCATTAACGATATCATGGCTTGTGAGTTTACAGGTGGCTTAAAATTGCTTTTCCTGCAATCGAAATGCTTAGAACTTCTGGCTTTGCAGGCGCAGGCTTTTGAGCTGGCGGCTAAAAAAACGGAAAAACCGGGTTTAAAATCTGCCTACGATAAGGAACGGATTTACTATGCACGCGAATATTTGCTGGCCAATGCCTGTACGCCTCCATCTTTAACCGAGCTGGCAAAAGCTGCAGGCATAAATGAGTTTAAGTTAAAGCAGGGATTTAAGGAAACTTTCGGCAATACGGTTTTTGGCTACCTGAGCGATTACAGGCTGATGAAAGCAAAAGAGCTTTTGGCCGACAAACAGGTTGACATCAAAAATATTTCAAATGATTTGGGCTACTCGTCTGTACAGCATTTTAACAAGGCTTTCAGTAAAAAATTTGGAATCAGCCCGGGCAAGGCCAGGCTATAATATTTGCGATGGGTTTAAACCCATCACAATTAGTTTTTCCGTTTTTTCTTCAGATCTAAATAATCAACGTAATACAAAACCTTAACGGAAAGGCTATTGTTTTGAGGGGCATCTAAAATCCTGCCGAGGTTTTTATTGTAACGCTGGGTATAAAAAGTATCGTAAGTTTCAGCGGCATCTTTATACGAAACAGAAAGTGTACTGCCCGGAGCAAACTGCCAGGTATAAATTAAATCGATATTAAAAACGTTGTAATTCCGGTCCATGCCAGTTAATGGCGCGCCCTGATAATCTGTAAGGTTACCATCGGGCTTAAGCAGGTAAAATTCCTTGTTCCTTCTATCACTCCAATAATGCCGTAACACCACCGTAATTCCCATCAGGTTGGTAAAAGTGTATTTAGCATCGAAAGAGTTTTCAACCGTCCTGCGGTCGTATCTCGAAAAAATAGCCTGGTTACCCTGTGCTGTTACCCAGTTTACGTAATTATAATTGGGGTTAAAGTTTAAATCCAGCCCAAATGCAACTTTATCATTCAGCCTCAGGTTTTGGAAAAAATAAAAATTGTACATTTTTCCCTTAAAAAGTTCCTGTTCAAAAAAGCGAATATTTCCGCCAAAATTATAGGCTTTGGCCCGGTTGGGATTGATATATAAACTTACGCCATAATTTTCGGGGGCATGGTAAAGCTGCCCGTTGCGCGCTTCATAAAAGTCGTTACTTTTTCTATCCCAGCTTACATCCAGCTCTGCCGACCATTGGTTTTTAAACTGTACCCAATAGCCCCCGTTAAAGCCTATTTTTTGGTAAGCCGCCGGAATAGCCCTGCGCGAATAATTTAAGTTAAGCCAGCTTTCAAATTGGTTATACCATTTACTGGGTTTGTATATGTTGTAACCAATGCCAATCCGCTGATCCAAAAAGTTGTTGTTGGTAAAGAAACCCATATCTGAGGGGTCGAATTTATTATCGGCATATACCTGGTTGTAACTCCAGGTAAAATTGCCACTTTGTTTACCAAACCGGAGGGTATAACTATAACCCGTGCTACTTTCTTCGCCCCGTAAATAGCTCATTTTAGCACCGCCATTTATAAAGTATTTATTGCTTTTGTTATTTAAATTAAAAAGCAACGCACTTACATTGGCATCGTAGGCAGAGCCCTGTCGCAGCACATTGGTATTGATAAAAGTAGCCGAACTGTTGTTTTTTAAAGATTGGTCGAAAACCAGAATGTTATAATTGGTCAGCGGTTGCGTTTCTACCATCCTGAGGTTACCTTGTGCATCTTCTACCTCGGTTTCCATGCTGTTGGTGATGGCATTAAAAATACCAATACCCAATCCCTTAGCCGTACGCCCCGAAATTTTAGTTGCATTTAACACTTTCGCCTCGGTTTGGTCTTTCATAATTTTATCATTACCAACCCCACTATAATCGTAATAGGCAGGTATAGAGCCAATCCGTTTCGAATAAAATAAATCGCCTTTGTTAAACAACTCGGTCCCTTCGGTAAAAAACTGCCTGTTTTCGTTAAACTTTACTTCAAAAGGGGTAAGGTTAAGAATGCGGTTATCTGATTGTACCTGGCCAAAATCGGGCACAAGGGTCATATCCAGGGTAAAACTATTGTTAATCCCATATTTTACATCCATCCCACCATTAAAACGCGAAGTCGTGTTTTTAACCCCCGGCTGATTAATCGGGTAATGATTTACATAGGCAGAAAGGTATGGCGAAAAAGAAAGTCGCAGGGGTGGCTTAATGTCTTTAATGCCTGTCCAAAGCCCCTCCTGATTGATAAAACCATTTACCTTAGGGTCAACAAAATTCCAGAAAGTTTGCGTATTGCTCCGTTGTATCCTCCGACTAAAGTTAAGCCCCCAGTTTTGCACCTCCTTACCCGAAAAACGTAATGCCGAATAGGGAATTTTCATCTCACAGGTCCATCCTTTATCATCGAGCTTAACTGCACTTTCCCATACCGCATTCCAATTCTCATCTTCATTGCCCACCTGTGAGTATTTGGCATCGAACTGTACACCTGCTGCGGTAACAAAAAAACCATTGCCATTCATCTTATCGTAAAAAGGGTCGACTATGATAGAGATAAAATCGGCATTCCCAATATTATCTCTCGAAACCAGCTCATGCGATACACTATCCGGACTATCGTACATGCGTGCGTACACATAAACGGCTACATCATCATAAAGCACTTTCATCTCTGTACGTCTATCGGGAGTTTCTACTTTTCCGGGATGTGGCCTGATTTGAAAAAAATCGGTAGCAAGCGGAACATCTTTCCAGCATTCATCATCTAAAACACCATCAATTTTGGGGCTTTGAAGGGTTCTTCTGGCTTCTAAATGCTTTTGTTTGGTAATATCCTGAGCTTTGCAAAAAACGCATATCAGGAGTAAAACCGGGAGGATGCAGCGTTTCATTCGTTTAAGTTAATCGGGTATAAGACTCCCTTTTAAAGAAAATGTTGCACCAAAACATAAATATAATCACCAAGCCTAAAGTTTTGACTTTGAGTTGCTAAGATTTACAATCAAAATTTGATACATTTGCCTTTTATTAAAAAACAAGTAGCTTTTTGCCATCCGGCAGAAGCCTTTAGCTTAAAAAAAGATGTTTGATAATTTACAGGACAAGCTAGACAGAGCGTTTAAAGTATTAAAAGGGCAGGGTAGTATTACGGAAATCAACGTGGCAGAAACCATGAAAGAAATTCGTAAAGCATTATTAGATGCCGACGTTAACTATAAAACAGCAAAAGCATTTACTGATGAAGTAAGACAAAAAGCTTTAGGGCAGAATGTACTTACTGCGGTTTCGCCAGGTCAGTTGCTTACCAAAATCATGAACGATGAGCTTGCAGCCTTAATGGGCGGCGAAGCTACCGAATTAGATACCAAAGCCAACCCAACCATTATTTTAATTGCAGGTTTAAACGGAGCGGGTAAAACCACTTTTGCAGGTAAACTGGCCCTGTATTTAAAAGGTAAAGGCAAAAAACCTTTATTGGTTGCCGGCGATATGTACCGCCCTGCGGCTGTTGATCAGTTAGAGGTTTTAGGTACTACTGTTGGTGTTTCTGTTTATGCTAACCGGGCATCAAACGATCCGGTGGGTATTGCCTTAGAAGGTATTGCCCATGGTAAACAAAATGGAAATAATGTAATCATCATCGATACCGCCGGTCGTTTAGCGATCGACGAATCGCTGATGAACGAAATATCTGAGGTTAAATCTAAAACCAATCCGAACGAAATTTTATTCGTAGTGGATGCCATGACGGGTCAGGATGCGGTAAATACAGCCAAAGTATTTAACGACAGATTAGACTTTACAGGTGTTGTTTTAACCAAATTAGATGGTGATACCCGCGGTGGTGCTGCCCTTTCAATTAAATCGGTAGTAAATAAGCCGATTAAATTTATTGGTACCGGTGAGAAAATGGAAGCACTTGATGTTTTCTATCCTGATCGTATGGCTTCGCGTATTTTGGGTATGGGTGATGTGGTTTCGCTTGTTGAACGGGCACAAATGCAATTTGACGAGAAAGAGGCTGCTGAACTTCAGAAAAAAATCCGCAAGAACAAATTCGATTTCAACGATTTCTACAACCAGATTCAGCAAATCAAGAAAATGGGTAACATGAAAGACTTGATGGGTATGATTCCGGGTGTAGGTAAAATGATGAAAAATGTAGATATCCAGGATGATGCATTTAAATCAATCGAAGCCATTATTAACTCGATGACTCCATTCGAAAAAGAAAATCCTGATGCTATCCAGCAAAGCCGCCGTTTACGCATTGCAAAAGGATCGGGCAGTAAAGTAGAAGAAGTAAGCAAGCTGATTAAACAGTTTGAAGATATGCGTAAAATGATGAAGCAGTTTTCGAACCCGGCCGCAGCAGCAGCCATGATGAAAGGCATGCCTAAAATGCCATTTGGCAGATAAGCTTAAATTGAAATAATTAAATCCCAATCAGCAATGGTTGGGATTTTTTGTTTTAAAAGATTTAGAAATGAATTTGGATATTTTCTTTTCTCCAAACAATTACTATCTTAGTCACAATTGATTATCCATTTCCGGATAAACAACACATCCCGATTTATTTTATAAAAAAAATTGAATGCTTGTAAAAACATACGGGAGTGCTGTTTATGGCGTAAATGCACTCACCATTACCATCGAAGTGAATATCAGTGCCGGAGCCAAATATTACATGGTAGGCCTGCCCGATAATGCAGTAAAAGAAAGTTTACGGCGTGTGGCCAGTGCCATTACGGTTTCGGGCCTGCGCATGCCCAAACAAAAAATTGTAGTTAACCTGGCGCCTGCCGACCTCAAAAAAGAAGGCTCTTCTTACGATTTGCCCATCGCTATTGGCATTCTGGCTGCTTCAGGTCAGATTCCTCATGATGAACTTAACCAATACTTTATCATGGGCGAGCTTTCTTTAGATGGCTCTATTCAACCCATAAGAGGGGCATTACCCATTGCCATACAGGCTCAGCAAGATGGTTTTGCAGGTTTTATCCTGCCCAAACAAAATGTACGCGAAGCAGGCATCGTTAATGATTTAATTGCCTACGGGGTAGATAACCTGGCACAGGTTGTGGCATTTTTCAATAAGACAGAAGCGTTGGAGCAGGTAAAAATCGATACGCGGGATGAATTTGTAAAAAACATCAATAAATACGAGCACGATTTTGCCGATGTTAAAGGGCAGGAGAATATTAAACGTGCACTCGAAATTGCCGCGGCAGGCGGACATAATGTTATTTTAATCGGTCCGCCGGGCGCCGGAAAAACCATGCTGGCCAAACGCCTACCCACTATTTTGCCCCCTTTAAACTTATATGAAGCTTTAGAAACCACCAAAATACATTCGGTTGCCGGAAAGCTTTCAGCTGCTGATGCATTAATGACCATCCGCCCATACCGTTCTCCGCATCATACCATTAGTGATGTGGCCCTGGTAGGAGGTGGAATAAACCCGCAACCCGGAGAAATCTCATTGGCTCATAATGGCGTACTTTTTCTGGATGAACTGCCAGAGTTTAAACGCACCGTTTTAGAAGTAATGCGGCAACCTTTGGAAGACCGGAAAGTAGCCATTTCGAGGGCCCGGTTTTCTGTAGAGTATCCCGCAAGTTTTATGCTGGTTGCTTCGATGAATCCATGCCCATGCGGCTTTTATAACCATCCCGAAAAAGATTGTGTATGTGCTCCCGGAGTTGTTCAAAAATACCTGAGCAAAATTTCAGGACCACTTTTAGACCGCATCGACCTCCACGTTGAGGTTACTCCCGTAAATTTTACTGAGCTGGCGTCAAAGGAAGAGACCGAAAAAAGCGATGAGATCAGGGCACGGGTAATCCGTGCACGCGAAATACAGGATCGCCGTTTTGCAGATAAAGAAGACTTGCATTACAATGCGCAAATGAGCCCGAAAATGGTACGTAAAGTATGCCAAATTAGTGATGAGGGAAATATCCTTTTAAAATCAGCCATGGAAAAACTAGGCCTTTCGGCCCGGGCCTACGACAGGATTTTAAAAGTTGCCCGTACCATTGCCGATTTAGATGGAAGTGAAAATGTAGAAATGGAGCATTTGGCTGAATCAATTAACTACCGCAGTTTGGATAGGGAGGGCTGGGCGGGTTAGACGCTCCATCTTCTAATATTAATAAAACATATAAGGGCAGGTCAATAATTGCAAATAAAAACCTAAACAAATTATACACTTTCAAAACTAAATTAACATGAAACAGACAGAAAACCATGAGCAATTAAGTGCGCTTCACATTAGCCACAAACAGCATTGGATTTTAAAATTTACCAAAACCTGGATAGTCCTGGCATTAGGGCTTATAATGGGCGGATTATTTCTTAACCATATTTATGAAATGTCGCACCAAATATATTATCTGTTTGGCTGCCATTTTTTAATCATTTTAGGCGAAGCCATTTTTGTAATGTTCACCCTGCATCTGCTTGTTGAAAAAAGAAATCATGATTACAGTTATTTCCTGTTGCAAGAACAATCTAAAAATTTTAACGGGGAGTTTAATAGTTTAATAAAAGAATTTAAACAGGAAACTAAAGAAACACTCGAAGATTTAAAGGTAAATGGAATTTTCACCGCCATTTTGAGGGAAAAATTACCGCATCAGATTGTAGAAAAAATGATAAGCAGTAAGTTTCTGAATGCAGCAATCTTAAGAGAGCGCTTAAAATTAACCTTTGACTTTTTGCGAATTGAAGGAGATAATATCATTTTTAATCAGCGAATGGATTTCGATCTTCGGTATATATCCGGTTCTAAGTCGCACTATGAATATGATTTATATTTAAAACTCAGCAAAACACCTGTAGCTGAATATAAATTTAAAGAAGCAGGGCACGGATCAAATAACGACTGGAATAAATTATTTTATAAAGGAGATGGAAGTGGAGGGATAAAAAAGGAATCAGGTGATGTTTATAAAATGGCTACCCCTGCATTAATTGCCAAAAATGAAAAAATTAGCTTTTATCAAATACTGGAAGCATCTTATAATATTGCTGGAGAAGGCACAATAGACAATTATTTTTCTAATCTACATACTATCGACATGGCAATTGAGATCAACAATTTCCCTGAAGCGTATTCGTTTATGGTATATCCAACATTTCCAAGGACAAATTTTAACCCTAGAACTTCTGGCACGAAAATTTCTTATGATTTAATAGAATTTTTGGTGCCGGGGCAAGGGTTTAGTTTCAGTATTTCAAAAAAATAAAAAATTGTATATATTAGTATTATTAATAAAAAGCATCATGCCAATTGAAAATTAAATAACTTGAGAAACAGTGTTAAATTTATAAACTAAACAGTTTTTAATAATCAAAACCTGTTGAAAGGGATATTCTTTGAGTAGAATATCCCTTTCCTTTTTAGTGGATTTAATGCTTTCAGGTTAATGAAATTGTACAACACTTTTGTTGGAGTAGCAGCTTATTGCTGTTACATTCTATAATGTTCCCCCTAATAGGCTATCCTGTAAACTGAACAGTTTGACTTCCTTTTCAGATCCTTGAATCACAATATTGCAAAGCGATCAACACACAATCAATTCATTAATTATCAGTCAATTAAGTTAAAAAAATCTAAAAAAAGGTCCTTGTTTATGATAAGCTATCGCCAAACTTTGGCATAGTCATTGTCATAGCACTGTTACATTTATTACCTATTTAAAAACTAAAAAGTGAAAGAGATGAAAAAGACAGTTCAGATTTTCAGCATGCTTTTGATAGCATTAACAGTGATGGTTTCGTGTAAAAAAGATACCGATCCAGCCGATCGCGATTTCTTTGTAGGCACTTATAAAGGTTCTGTTTCGTACAGAAGTGGCGAATCTACCATCACCAGCTCCGATGGCAAAGTAACTGTGAGTAAAGTGGGCGAAACCTATAATTTTTACTTCGGCAACAACATTCCGGATATTACAGGAGTAAAATTCGAAAAGAAAGGCGATAACAGCTATGTGAGTATCGGTTCAGGTTTAACAGGTATTAGCATCGACGCCAGCAACCTCACCATCAGGGTAGCTAAAGACAGCCAGATCTGGACGGCAGATTGTACCAGATAATATTTCAAAGAAACAGGCCCGGTTAATCATCGGGCCTTATTTTTTACCCATACTTTTTGTTAAAGCAAAAAATAAAACGAGTTTAATGCTATTTAGCTAATTTTATAGCATGAGTTTTGAATTAAAAACACACCTCGAAGAAATTATTTCACTCACAGATCAGGAGTTTGAACATATCGCTGCGCATTTCAAATCTAAAAACCTTAAAAAGCATCAATACCTCATCCAGGAAGATGAGTTTGTACACAACATCTATTTCGTGGTTAAGGGCCTGTTAAAAGCTGCATTTACCGATGCCAACGGTAAAGAATATATTATCCAGTTTGCCATGGAAAACTGGTGGCTTTCAGATTTTCGGGCCTTTTATGGCAATGTTAAATCTATTACCAATATCAGCTGCCTCGAAAATTCCGAGTTGCTTTATATCTCGAAAGAAAATTTGGATAAATTATGTCAGGAAAGCCATAAAATGGAGCACTTTTTCAGGGTTAAGGGCAATTTTGGTTACGTAGCTTTACAACAAAGAATTTTATCGCTGCTTAGCACCAGCCCCAAAGAACGTTTCGAACAACTGGCATTGCAGTACCCGCAACTTATGCAACGCGTTTCTAAAACAATACTCGCTGCCTATCTGGGTATTTCCAGAGAAACACTGAGCAGACTCGCGGCAAAAGTGTGATTTAACGCACACGAAATCTGTGACTGAAGTCCTTTGCCACAGGAAAGCATAGGCCTAATTTTGTGATACACTTAGCATAAGAAATATGAATAAGAAAGTTTTATTCGTGCTTACGAGCCACGACGAATTAGGAAACACCGGTTTAAAAACAGGCTTTTGGTCAGAAGAATTAGCCGCACCTTATTATGCCTTAGCCGATAAAGGTATTGATATTGTATTGGCCTCGCCAAAGGGTGGTCAGCCGCCAATTGACCCAAAAAGTGAGGATCCATCTTTCCAAACCGATACCACGCGAAGAATGGATAAGGATACGGTTCTATTAGATAAACTAAAAAATACGCTCCCGCTGGCCAATGCAAAAATGGAGGATTATGATGCGGTATTTTATCCGGGTGGCCATGGCCCGCTGTGGGATTTGGCTGAAAGCGAAACCTCTCAGCAACTTATTACAGCATTTTATACTGCCAATAAGCCTGTTGCATTTGTATGCCATGCACCGGGGGTGCTAAAAGATGTTAAAGTAAATGGTGAGTACCTGGTAAAAGGGAAAAATGTAACCGGATTTACCAATACCGAAGAAGAGGCTGTTCAATTAACCTCAGTAGTACCTTTCCTTGTAGAAGATATGCTGGTTAAAAACGGAGGAAACTATAGCAAAACTGCAGATTGGAATCCTTATGCTGTAACAGACGGTTTATTAATCACCGGACAAAACCCGGCATCATCAGAAAAAGTTGCGGAAGAACTTTTAAAGCTGATTTAATGTTTTTCACACTGGTTCGCCATAAAGTTAGCCAGTGTGAAATTATTTGTTAATCGACAATAAATTCGTTAGCGTCGTCCTCATCTTCTTCAGGAACATATTTTTCAATCGCATGACCAATGGCATTCACTTCTTCGTCCTCCTCAAAAATTGGCAATTCGGTTTTATAATCCATTTTTAACCAGATAGATGATGTATCTTTCTGAATCTGGATGTACTCCTTGCCTTCTTTAAAAATGGTGTACGAATCGTTTCCTTCAGGAAAAACTGAATAATTGATGGCGCCGATTTCTATATCAAAAGGTTCTTGCATATTTTCTTTTTTATGTAAAGATAAAAACATTTGTTTGGGATACAGAACACCAGAAGCGATAGTGGGTAAACACTTCATGAAATTACAATTAACCAAAAAATTACCTCTTATTGTTTAAAATTTGGGGTAATTATACTACTTTACGCCAAACTAACATAGTACGGATTAGAAGATGAAGTTAACGTTTTGGGGTGCAGCACAACAGGTAACCGGCAGCATGCACCTGCTCGAAGTTGGGCATTATAAAATACTGATAGATTGTGGCTTGGATTATGAGAAGGAAACCTACCAGGAAGAAAACCAACAATTTCCTTTCGATCCGGCCAGTATAAATCTGGTTATTTTAACCCACGCACATATCGACCACTCCGGTAATTTACCTACTTTAGTTCGTCTGGGTTTTGATGGTCAGGTGCTTTGCACTTCGCCAACCGCCGATTTAACTGCTATCTTATTGTTCGATTCTGTTGAGCTCTTCTTACGTAAACAGAGCCGAAAACCACGTACCAAAAGAGGCAATTTTAATGGCCCCAAACCTTTATACCTGCATAAACATGTAATGGATACTATTGATCGCTTTGTAACCATTGCTTTCAATAAACCTTTTAAAATAAATGGCGATATCAGCCTTACTTTTATCCCTGTTGGGCATTTATTGGGTGCAGCTGCAGCCGTTTTAACCATTAATGAGAATGGAGAGGAAAAGAAAATAGCATTTACCGGCGATATCGGCCGCGAAAACTATCCTGTGCTCGTAAATCCAGAGCCGCTGCCAGAGGTTGATTATTTAGTTAGCGAGGCTACTTATGGTGGGCGTTTACACACCAAAGATCAAACCCTCGAAGAAAGGCTGGTACACGAAATTACCGAAGCCTGCATTAAGAGCCCCGGCAGGTTAATTATTCCTGCTTTCAGTATTGGACGTACCCAGTCGCTTGTTTTTGCACTGAACCAGATCTTTACCAAAAAGCTGTTGCCGCCTGTCCAGATTTTTGTAGATAGCCCCATGGCCATCCAGGCAACCGATGTTTACCGTAAGCACCACAATTTGGTTAACCAGGAAGCAAAAGACTTTTACCAAACCATGGGTGATGAGTTTGAATTTGAGCACCTGGCATATGTGCAAACCATGAAAGAGAGTAAAGATGTTTCCAATTATTTCGATCCCTGCATTATCATTTCTTCAGCTGGGATGCTGGAAGGAGGGAGGATACAAGACCACTTGTATTACAACATCCAGAATTATTATTGTACCATTCTTTTTATCGGATATTGCGCTAAAGGTACCTTGGGTTATAAATTACTAAGCGGGGCACCAATTGTACGCATTAAAGACCGCGAAATGATGGTTTACGCCACTATTCGCCAAACCGATTTACTAAGTGGCCACGGCGACCATAACGATCTGCTAAAAACGGTTAAACAAACAGGCCAGCCTAAAAAGGTTTTCCTGGTACACGGCGAAGATAAAAGCCTGCAAAGTTTGGCCGCAGCTTTAAGCAAAGATGGATTTAATGTAGCAATCCCTGAAAGAGGAGAGGTATTTGAATTATAGTTGATAGTGCATGGTCTTATAGCTTATGGCCTAATGCACCATAGCCATTAACTATTAACCATCAGCAGAAAATACGGTTTGATTGGCCTTCGCTATTGGTCATTGAAAATTGATAATGGGTTATTCCATTTTACATCATTACCCTCTTATTTGTCCATTTCCCCTTACCACCCATTTGTAGCTGGTTAATTCTTCTAAACCCATAGGGCCGCGGGCATGAAGTTTTTGAGTACTGATGCCTATTTCGGCACCAAGACCAAATTGTGCGCCATCGGTAAAACCTGTTGAGGCATTGGCATACACCGCGGCAGCATCTACCTCATTTAAAAAACGGGCAATGCTAGCTGCATCCTCCGAAATAATTGCTTCGCTATGTTTTGAACTGTAAGTAGCAATATGGTTCAGTGCATCGTTCAGGTTATTTACGACCTTAACCGCCAGTTTTAATGATAAAAATTCGGTGCCGAAATGTTCAGGCGTGGCCTGGTTCAACAATGAATCCGGGTAAGTTCCTTGCAATGCAGCATAGCTTTTTTCATCAGCATACAATTCTACATTTCCATCCGCCAGGGGCGATAAAAGCGTAGGCAAATCATTCAGTCTGTTTTCATTAATTAATGCACAATCTAAAGAATTACATACGCTTACCCTTCTGGTCTTGGCATTAAAAATAATGGCTTTGCCTTTCTCCAAATCTCCCGATTCGTCGAAATAAGTATGCACAATGCCTGCTCCGGTTTCAATTACGGGTATTTTACTGTTTTCGCGCACATAATTAATCAGCGATTGGCTTCCCCGCGGAATCAACACATCAACAAAACCACGTGCATTTAATAAGGCTTCCGTTGCAGCGCGCTCCGCAGGAAGCAAGGTGAGCACATCCCTGTTAATGGCATATCGGTCTAATACCTCGTGAATAACTTTAGTAATGGCTAGATTTGAAAATTCAGCATCGCTACCGCCCTTTAACACAGCAACATTTCCTGTTTTAAAACACAATGAAAATACATCGGCTGTAACATTCGGGCGCGCCTCGTAAATTACACCAACAACCCCCAATGGCACACTAACCTTTTGAATATGTAATTGATTATCCAGCGTTTTATCAGAAAGTACCTTCCCCAATGGGCTGTTTAAGCCGGCAACATTTTTAAGATCATTGGCAATATCTTCAATACGCACTGTAGTTAGCTTCAAACGGTCGTATTTGGGGTCTTCGATTGGCATTCTGGCTAAATCCTTAGCGTTTTCAATAAGAATTTCAGTCGCGTTTGCCACTAAAGCAGCAGCTACCTCTGTCAAAACAGTATTGATGGTTTCCTTAGCCAGGCTAACCATGGTTCGGCTGGCCTGCTGCGCCTTTTCGAAGTATTGTTTGTAATCCATTGTTGTTTTTTTACCACAGAGACTACCGAGTTTTCACAGAGAAAAAGAGAATACTATTAATTCCCTGTAATAAAACTACTGAGTCGCTTTGGTCTTTATGCTTTAGTCTTTCAGCTTAAATAGCCGAATAAAAATAATCGTAATGTACCAGCGCTTTTTGTTTTTTCTGCCCAATGCGCTCGCGGGCCTTATCCGATCCGTATTCTGCTATACCTAAGCCGATTAATTGATTTTGTTCATCAAGAATTTTAATAATATCGCCTTTTAAAAAGTCGGTTTGAATTTCAATAATCCCAACTGGCAATAAACTGGTAGCTTTGCCAGAGGTTAATACCGTTTTTGCACCATCGTTCAGTTTTACAATACCGGTAGCGGCCGTTTCTGAATGGGCAATCCATTTTTTCTTACCCGATTTACTTTTTTCGGGCACAAAACGGGTATGCACCAATTCGTTATTTAATAAAGAAGTAAGCACATGATCTTTCGTTCCATTAGCAATATGAACCGTGATACCCAGTTTGGCAACCTTTTGCGCCATGGTCGATTTGGTAATCATGCCTCCACGACCAAATTGCGATTTGCCCGTTTGGATGAAAGAAGCCAGATTGGCAACTGAGCCACTAATTTCCTGAATAACTTCCGAACCTTCAATTTTGGGATCGCCATTATAAATACCGTTTACATTCGACAAAATAATTAACGCATCGGCATTGAGCATCGAGGCAATTAAACCAGCCAACTCATCATTATCGGTAAACATCAGCTCCGTAACCGATACCACATCATTTTCATTCACCACCGGAATCACTTCGTTCTGAAGTAAAATCTGCAGGCAGTTTTTCATATTCAAATAGTGGGCGCGATCGCGAAAATCTTCTTTCGTTACCAGCACCTGCGCGCATTTTATGGCATGTTTGGCAAAGAAATTAGCGTAGGTATTAATTAATTTCACCTGACCAATAGCAGCCAGTAATTGCCTTGTGGTTACAGCATCCTGCTTTTCAGAAACCTTGATTAAGCTCCTTCCCGAAGCAACCGCTCCTGAAGACACCAAAATAACTTCGATACCCCGTTTTTTAATTTCGGCGAGCTGGTTTACCAGATGCTGAATCCGGTTCTCATCGGGCAATCCGTTTTCCTGAGTAATGACATTCGAACCTACTTTGACAACAATTTTTTTATACCCGGATTTCATTTTATGCTTAAAACTATTTGATGTGGCAATTTAGCACGTTTTTTCATAATAAAGGGCAATATCTATAGGCTTAATGGATTTTTACGAAAATGATAATGAGCAGTTGGCAGTTCACAATTGGCAGTTGGCAGTTTGCAATGAACAGTTAACCACCATGCCACTAATGAACAAATGACAAATGAACCACTGAACGATTGAGTTTGGAATCGATTAACCACTTTAAACCATTAAACAGCTAAGCGCCACGCTACTAATGAACTAATGACAAATGAACTATTAAACTAAATTATTAAATTGCATTAAACCTAAATCGAATCATAATGAAACGTATCTTACCGGGGCTAATATTGCTTAGTGCAATTACGGCATGTAACAATCCTCAAAAAAAAGAAATGAAAGCGATTAAATGGCCGGATGCCAAAGCGCCTGTTGCCGAAATTATACCTCACAAAAGGGCCATACATGGCGATACCGTGGTAGATAACTACTACTGGATGATTGACTACTTTAAAAAAGGTCCTGACAGCACCAAAGTTGTTGATTATCTGAAAGCCGAAAACGCCTACCTGGATACGATGATGAAAAGTACTGATACTTTTCAAGCCGATTTATTTAAAGAAATGAAAGGCCGTATTAAAGAAAAAGACGAATCGGTACCGGTTTTCAAAAATGGCTATTATTATTACTCACGCACCGAAGATGGCCAGCAGTATTACAAATATTGCCGTAAAAAAGGCAGTTTAACAGCGGCTGAAGAAATATTACTGGATGTAGATCAGCTGGCCAAAGGGCACGCCTACTACAGCGCAACGGGTTTTAGCGTAAGTCCTGATAATAAATTACTGGCCTTTGGGGTAGATCAGGTTTCGCGCCGCCAGTACACGATCAATATTAAAAATTTAGAAACAGGCGAAATCTTAAAAGATGCCATTCCAAACACAGAAGGTGGCGTAGCCTGGGCTAACGACAATAAAACATTCTTTTATACGGCTAAAAACGCGGTTACTTTACTCAGCGAGAAAATTAAAAAACATACGCTCGGTACCGATGCCAAAGCCGATGCAGTAGTTTATGATGAGAAAGACAACACCAATTACATCGGGGTTGGCAAATCGAAAAACGGCAGGTACATCTTCATTGTTTCACAAGGAACATTAACTGCCGAATACAAGATGATTGATGCCGATCATCCTGAAACACCGTTTAAAGTTTTTGCTGCCCGCTCAAAAGATGTTTTGTATGATGTAATGCCAGTTGATGATAAATTTTTGATTCTAACCAACTGGAATGCCAAAAACTTCCGCTTAATGGAATGCCCTTTGGATAAGACAGCAAAAGAAAACTGGAAAGAAGTAATTCCGCACCGTGCCGATGTGCTGCTGGAAGGAGCAGATGAGTTTAAAGATTATACCGTTTTAAGCGAGCGTAAAAATGGCCTGACCGAACTGCGCGTATTAAAGAAAGATGGCAGCGATTACTACATCAAATTTGATGAGCCGGTTTATGATGCCGGAGTAGGCTCAAACCCCGAATACAACAGTACCACACTCCGTTATAACTATACTTCTTTAACCACGCCGAATTCGGTTTACGATTATAATCTGATCAAAAAAGACCAAAAACTGATGAAACAGCAGGAGGTTGTAGGTGGCTATAA
Source organism: Pedobacter kyungheensis (assembly GCF_000812965.1). Classification (GTDB taxonomy): domain Bacteria; phylum Bacteroidota; class Bacteroidia; order Sphingobacteriales; family Sphingobacteriaceae; genus Pedobacter; species Pedobacter kyungheensis. The sequence continues at coordinate 56,082 of NZ_JSYN01000007.1, read as the reverse complement.
CCCCAAAGATTATGTAACAGAGCGTGTTTTTGCTACCGCTAAAGATGGCACAAAAGTTCCGGTGGCCCTGGTTTATAAAAAAGGCTTCGAGAAAAACGGCAAATCGCCGCTGTTACTTTATGGTTATGGATCTTATGGCTCAAATTCTGATGTTTACTTTTCATCACCACGTTTAAGTTTGCTTAACCGGGGCTTCGTATTTGCCATTGCCAATATCCGCGGTGGACAGGAAATGGGGCGCCAATGGTACGAAGACGGCAAGCTGATGAAGAAGAAAAACACCTTTACCGATTTTATTGCAGCCGGAGAATACCTGATTGAACAAAAATACACCTCAAAAGGGCATTTATATGCGCATGGCGGAAGTGCAGGCGGTCTGCTAATGGGTGCGGTGGTAAATTTAGCACCCGATTTATGGAACGGTGTAATTGCCGATGTACCTTTTGTTGATGTAATTAATACCATGCTGGATGAAAGCATCCCGCTTACCACCAACGAATTCGACGAATGGGGCAACCCTAAACAAAAGGCCGCTTACGATTACATGAAAAGCTATTCACCTTATGAGAATGTAGAGAAAAAAGCTTATCCGAACATCCTGGTTACTACCGGGCTACACGACAGTCAGGTGCAATATTTTGAACCGGCTAAATGGGTAGCCAAGTTAAGGGCAGCCAAAACCGATAAAAATGTTTTATTGCTTAAAACCAATATGGAATTTGGACATGGCGGTGCTTCCGGCCGTTTCGATTACCTTAAAGATGTTTCGTTAAGATGGGCATTTTTGTTTGCCCTGGAAGGCATAACTGAATAATTTTTCGTATTACTTTGTCATTCTGAGCCTGTCGAAGAACTTTACGAATCTGTTTCGACAGGCTCAACATGACACCCTTATTTTTACCAAAATCCACATGAACACCAAACTAAAAACACTCCAAACCATCCACCTGGCATTATGCTCGGGCGTTTTTCTTTTTGCACTGGTAACCATTTTTCTTAACCGCGAAATCATGTTTTTCGATGCCAATCCGAAAACTACTTCCCCTTTTAACCCTATATTTCCGATCATGGGGCTGACCACCATTTCGGCAAGCATTTTCTTTTTCCGGAATTTAATGGCTAAAATTGATCAGACTGAACCTGTCGACACTAAAATTAATATGTACCAAAGTGCATTTATTATCAGTTCAGCACTTTTGGAAGGTGGCGCATTATTTAACATTGTGGGCTTTTTCATGACCCACAATTCATTCTTTCTTATTTTCGGCGCGGCCAACTTTATTTTTTTAGCACTCCAAAGGCCAACCAAAGATAAATTGATTTCCGCCTTACAATTGCAATACCCGGATACAGAGGCTTTGTAAGCAATTAGCCTTATCTTTGCCGATCAATGGAATACAATGTTCATACTTTACCGAATGGCATACGCTTATTGCATGTGCCATCGGCTTCAGCCATATCACATGCCTGCATCATTATCAATACCGGTTCGCGCGATGAGCCTGATCAAAAAGCAGGTTTGGCCCATTTTATCGAGCACTTAATTTTTAAGCGTACCGAAAAACGCAGTACCAACCAAATTTTAAACCGTTTAGAAAGCATTGGCGCCGATTTAAATGCTTATACCACCAAAGAATATACCTGTGTTCATGCTTCTTTTTTGAACCCTTATTTAGATCGCACTTTAGAGCTCTTTAATGATATTATGTTCCACTCTACTTTCCCCGAAGAGGAGATGGATAAAGAAAAAAGTGTGATTCTGGATGAAATTGCCTCATATTTAGACCAGCCGGAAGAAGCTGTGAATGATGATTTTGAGGATATGCTGTTTGCCGGTCACCCGCTGGGCAATAATATTTTAGGTACAACCGAATCTGTGCAGGCTTTTACCCGCGAAGATGTAATCAATTTCAGAAAAGCCAATTACCGCACCAATGAAATTGTGGTGGCGGTTTTGGGCGACTATACCTTAAATCAGGTTGTAAATAAAGGAAGTAAACATTTTGCCGATGTTGAGCAGAATACACCCAACCAACAAAGGGTAAAGCCTTCCATTTTGCCACAAAGCAATACCACCATTTATAAACCCATTATGCAAGCGCATTGTATTTTGGGTACACAGGCTTACACTACACACCAGACAGAAAAAGTGCCTTTGATGCTATTGAACAATTACTTTGGCGGTAACGGCATGAGTTCGGTGTTAAACCTGCAAATCAGAGAGAAATACGGCATTGCCTACACTATCGAATCAAATTTTTCGCCCTTAAGCGATACTGGCATTTTTTCGATCTACTTTGGTACCGACAAAGAAAAACAGGCTAAAGCACTTTCGCTGATCTTTAAGGAGATTAAAAAATTAAATGATAATCCCTTAAATGAGCTGCAACTGCAAAAGGCCAAAAACAAATTTATTGGTCAGATCGCACTGGGAGAAGAAAACCGGATTGGTTTAATTATATCAATGGCCAAAAGCCTTATCGACCATAATAAAATTGATTCGCTGGAAACTGTTTTCGGGAAAATTAATGCCGTTACCACCAATCAGATGGCACAGGTAGTAAACGAAGTGCTCGATATCGATAAGTTGAATATCTTTACTTTCTCGCCAATAGCGGAATAATTGTTAAATTTGCATTAAATTAACCACAGGTAACAGGATGAACAAGGGTAGGAGCAAGAACCTATTCGCACCTGATCGATCCGTGGAAAAAAAATAGAATACAATGAAATTACCAATAGTAGCTTACGGCGATCCTGTTCTAAAAAAGATCGGAACCGAAATAGATAAAGATTACCCCGAATTAAAACAATTGATTAGCGACATGTTCGACACCATGTATTATGCAAACGGTGTAGGACTGGCAGCGCCACAAATTGGCTTACCAATCCGCTTATTCATTGTAGATACCGGTGATGATGAAGATGGCACCAAAGGCTATAAAAGGGTTTTTATCAACGCAGAGATTATAGAAGAAACCGGCGAACCCTGGAGCTTTAACGAAGGCTGTTTAAGCATTCCTGATATCAGAGAGAACATTTTGCGCAAACCGAACATCAAGGTTAATTATTTCGATGAAAACTGGGTAGAGCACACCGAAGATGTTGATGGGTTGGCGGCCCGCGTAATTCAACACGAATACGACCACATTGAAGGAAAATTATTTACCGACAAAGTAAGTGTATTGCGTAAAACCATGCTTAAAAGTAAACTCGATGCCATTTCAAAAGGAAATATCAAAACTGATTACAAAATGAAGTTTCCTAACAAAAGCAAAAAGAGATAATGGAATGAAAGGTAGTTGGCGGTTATTAAGCAAAGGTTGCTTCGTTAGTTTTACAATGATTAGCCTGATTAGCTGCCAACCAACTAATTCTCCCGCCACTCATTATAGTTATGATAATGGACCTGAAATCGATACATCCTATATTGCTATAATTCCCTACAGGGAAAATTCTGCTTTCAAAAAACCTGCACAGCTGACCTCAACTGATCTGAAAGAAATAGATAAAATCCTTTTAAAATTTGCCGATGATTACAATAAGCACACATTAAGCTTACTTGCACCGGGTGATGACAAGAGAAATTATCTTATAGATCTTAAAGATTACAAACGCCAATACACACCAACGATAAATAGTAAGGGAGAAAAAGAGGTCGAAATTTATTGCATGTGCAATACTTCTAATGTCAATTTTAAAAAGGAGCCTGTAATTGTTAGGGATGGAGGCAAATGTTACTTCATGGTAAAAATAAATCTAGCAACTAAAGACTTTGAAAGCTCGGTCAACGGTTCTGCTTAAATAAACGTTCTTTATACTATGGAGAAGACTACTTTACAAAGTGAGGCCAGCGCGTATAAAGTAACATTAGACTGAACTAAAGACTTCGAACTCCAAACTAATTCGTCCTGCTCTTATCTCCGTCAAAAATCTGCTGCATCAACTTACCCCATGCAAAAGGATTTAACAATGGATTGGTTTGAACCATGTTTTTGTTAATCATCCTGTCAAAGTTATATCGATAATTCTGGCTGCCAATTTCCTGACCATCACGGGGCAGGGTCTGGATTAAACCGTTAATGGATGATCGTGAAAGGTTCTTTTTAGCAATGGCCATATCATCATCGGCTAGTTTCATGGATAGGAACTCACGGGTAAACTCTTCGGTAGTTGCCCACGGAAACACCCTTACAGATGGCAAATCGACTACGTTCGATTTCAACTTAACCATAATGGTATATTTACTATCGGGCGTACCTTCGGGTATAATGGTCGAAAATTTCTTGTAACCTATGGCAGTAAATAAAATGGTATCGCCTGGGTTAACAATAAAAGTAAAGTATCCTCTGTAATCGGCAGCAACCCTTTTGCTTTTGGCCGAAAGGTTGGTTATGGTAACATAGGGGATCACATTTGAGCTATCGATATCGGTAATAATACCCGAAAACTGGATAAGTTTGTCCTGTGCCGGCTTTTGTTGTGCAAAAGCGGTAATAGAAAAAAACAGGCAGATTAGGGTAACACAATATCTCATTAACACAAATGTAATTTTATTAATAAAACTTCCTTGTTAAATAGTGTTAAAGCTATTCTTGCTCGGCCATGTTCACGGCAACTACCGAAGTGATTTGTGGAACAGCTTTCATAATAGCCTGCTCAATACCCGATTTCATGGTCATGAAACTCATTGGGCAAGAACCGCAGTTACCTAAAAGCTTAAGCTTTACTGTTCCTTCAGCTGTAATTTCTTCAACAGAAACATCACCTCCGTCGGCCTTTAAATAAGGTCTGATCGTTTCCAATGCCTGTTCTACTTGTTCTGTTAAATTCATTATATAGATTTTAATTTATAAAAATAGTAATTTTTTAGCAATTCACCATTTGTGCATTGTTGATAGAGATTTGCTGTGCAATTTTACTTGCAATATCGCCAAATATACCATCAAGCAGTGGGTTTTGGTTTAATGCTACCGGTTTACCGCTATCGCCAGCCTCAGCAATACCCTGCACAATTGGAATTTCGCCCAAAAACGGTACATCAAAACGCTCAGCCAGCTTGGTTCCACCACCTTTTCCAAAAATATAATATTTGTTTTCAGGCAGTTCTTCAGGCGTAAAATACGACATGTTTTCTATAACTCCCAAAATCGGAATATTAATTCCCGGCATTCTGAACATGGCTAATCCTTTATGTGTATCGGCCAGGGCTACCTGTTGTGGCGTAGTTACCACCACTGCACCCGAAATCGGGAAACTTTGGGTAATGGTAATATGGATATCGCCCGTGCCCGGAGGAAGATCGACAATTAGATAATCAAGCTCACCCCAATTGGTATCGTTAAACAATTGTTTTACCGCATTCGAGGCCATTGGCCCGCGCCATGGTACCGGTTGACCAGGATCTGCAAAAAAGCCAAGTGATAACAGTTTAATACCATACTTTTCGATAGGTAAAATTTTAGTCTTCCCGTCGGCAGTTTCTTCGGCACCAGGTTTAGCATCTACCAAATCGAACATCGTCGGTACTGATGGTCCATAAATATCGGCATCAATTAGCCCTACTTTAGCGCCATCTTTGGCCAAAACAACAGCCAGATTGCTCGATACTGTCGATTTTCCAACTCCACCTTTACCAGATGAAACCAAAATGATATTCTTGATGTTATCTAACGAGGTTGAATTTGTAGGTTGGGTAACTCTTGAAGTTACATTGATCGTAACTTCGGCCGAGGGCGATACTAAATGCTTAACAGCATTGGTACAGGCATTTTTCAGCATATCTTTCATCGGGCATGCCGGCGTAGTAAGCTCTAAGGTAAAACTAACCTGGTTATCGGTAATCTGTAAGTCCTTAATCATGTTTAAGGTTACCAGATCTTTTTTAAGATCGGGATCTTCTACATTTTTAAGCGCATCTAAAACTTGTTGCGGGCTAATCTGCATTGTATTAATTTAAATTCAAAATTAACAAAACATAGCTATAAATACTTTTATTTAGCCTTTTAAACTGTAATTTTAACACGAAATAAACATTTAATTGTTACGTTTAAGCAATTAACCATTTTAACGACTATATGCGCATACCAAAAATTAAGATCCCAAAAAAATATTTAAAAATCGGAGCCTGGGTTTTAGGTGTATTTTTGGTCGTTTGTATTGCATTAGGTGCTGTAGCTTACAGCAAAAGAGAAGCTTTGCTTAAAAAAATGGTAGCCAAGGCCATTGCCAAAGCCGATAAAGATTATGGCCTGGAGGTTAAAATTGGCTCTGCTGGCTTTACCGGCCTGAGTACCGTAAAAATGACTGCCATTTCTGTTGTTCCTAAAGAACGGGATACCCTCTCTAACATTGGCGAACTGAGCGTATCAGTAAAACTTTTTCCACTTATATTCGGCAATGTTAAACTTTCTGAAGTAAAATTAAACCAGGGTTTTGTAAGCGTTGTGCTAAAAGACTCGACCACCAACATCGATTTCATTTTAAAAAGAAAGAAAAAAGACAGCACAGCCACTAAAAACAAAGTAAACTTATCAGAAATAGCCAGTAATATTTTAAATCAGGTTTTATACAAAATACCTGATGATATGGATATGAAAAACATGGTGTTTAAACTAAACGACCATGATACTGCCAAATTAATCTTTGAAACTGAAGCGACAATTGACGGGGGAGACCTGAAATCGAGCATCAATGTAAACAATAACGAATCCATTTGGCATGTTAACGGCTACGTAAACCCGGGCAGTAAAGAGCTGAGTTTTATGGCTTATGCCGATGGGAAAAAGCTGGAACTGCCATACCTGAACAATAAACTGCACGCCAAACTTAGTTTCGACACCCTGCAAACCGAGCTTAAAAATGCCAAATATAGTGGCGACGATTACAAAATTTCGGGTTCATGGTCGGTTAAAAACATGCTGGTTAACCAGCCACGAATTGCCTCGAACGATATAGTAGTGCAAAGTGCCAAACTGGATGCCGATATTTTGGTTGGGCCGAACTACATTGCGCTGGACAGCACTTCGACAGCCTACTTAAAAAATGCACAGATCCATCCGTACATCAAATACACGCTGGGTAAAAACAAAATTTACGAACTAAAATTAAATGCCGAAGAACAAGATGCACAGGCCGTTTTGGATGCCTTTCCTCAAGGTTTGTTTGAATCTTTAGAAGGATTAAAAGTGCAGGGCAAGGTAAAATATAACCTCAATTTTTACCTCGACACCAAAATTCCGGATAGTGTTCGTTTTAGCTCGACACTTACCCCGGTTAATTTTAAGATTATACAATGGGGTAAAACCAACCTGCAAAAAATTAACAGCCCTTTCGTTTACACGCCTTACGAATACGGGAAACCAATGCGCGACATTACCATTGGTCCTGCAAATCCGAATTTCACACCGCTTTCGGCCATATCCAAAAACTTTATCAATGCCGTTTTAACCGCCGAAGACCCTTCATTTTATACCCACAATGGTTTTGTTGAAGAGTCGATCCGTAAATCTATTGCGGTAAATTTTAAGGAAAAGAAATTTAAACGTGGTGGGAGCACAATCAGCATGCAGCTGGTTAAAAATGTGTATTTAAGCCGTCAAAAAACATTGGCCCGTAAAGCTGAAGAAATTTTAATTGTTTGGCTAATTGAGCACAACCATTTGGTGAGTAAGCAACGCATGCTGGAAGTTTATTTCAACATTATGGAGCTTGGCCAGAATATTTATGGAATAGGCGAGGCCTCGCGCTATTATTTTGGTAAGCAACCTGCCGATTTAACCATTGGCGATGGCTTATTCCTGGCCAGTATTGTACCTAAACCCAAAGCCTCAATGTATAAATTTATGGCCGATGGAAGCCTGAAACCTTACATGTTTAACTATTTCAGGTTTATGGGTAATATTATGGCCCGAAGAGGCCTAACGCCGAGCGATACCTCTGGTTATGGTTTCTATAATGTTCGACTGAGAGAAGGTTTGCGTCAATATTTGGCACCAGATACGGCCGCAGTTGATACAACAGCTTTTGATGACGACGAGGATGGATTGCCTCCGGTAATTACTCATGATAAGAACAAGAGTCTGTTCGATCGTATTTTTGGTGGCGGTACTAAAAAAGATACAGCAAGCGTTAAACCAGCTGCTGCCCCGGATACGGCCAAATCAAAAAAACAATTAAGACAGGAGCGTAGGGAAGAACGAAGAAGACAAAAGGAACTGGAGAAAGCCCAGGGGCAGTAGTTTGGAGCTGGGAGTTTGGAAACTGGAGTTGAACTACCGGTTTACAGTTTACAATTGGCAGTTGCTCAAAACAAATAAACAGCTAGCGAATTTATACGATGAACCATTTCTGCTATCAATAAAGCAATAACATTACAACTTTCCAACATTTAAACATTTCAACCACTTAAAAGCAACATGCACAAAATAAAAGTAGAGGATAAAGAGTTCGAGATTTTTTTAGAGAATGATACCATAAGCAAAAGGATTCGCCTGCTGGGCATCCAGATGAATGTAGATTACGAAGGAAAATGCCCTTTATTTATTGGGGTACTAAACGGTAGTTTCTTGTTTATGGCCGATTTGATTAAAGAAATTACCGTTCCCTGCGAAGTTGCTTTTATGCGTGTAGCTTCGTATGAAGGCCAATCGAGTTCTGGTAAAGTAAAAGAACTGATTGGATTGCCAGAAAACATTGAGGGCCGCGATGTGATTATTGTTGAGGATATTGTAGATACTGGCCTGACTTTAACGCACATTTTAAAAACGATTAAAGAAAAGAAACCGGCATCAGTAAGCGTAAGTACGCTTTTACTTAAACCAAGTGCTTTAAAACATAAAATAGAAGACCTTGAATATGTGGGCTTTGAAATACCCAACGAGTTTGTGGTGGGTTATGGATTAGATTACAACGGCCTTGGCAGAAACCTGAACGATATTTACCGGGCCACCGAGATATAATTTTATATTGTATTAATTTATTTTTCGCACCTTTGCGCAATAATTCTCACTACAATGACCATACATAAAGAAGGCTACACAACCATCGCCTTAAGCATATTGTTTATTTTCGTTATCAACGCAATTGTTGATTATAAATACCATGATATAACCTGGTTACGCTGGTTTATTTACATTTTTTCGGCGGCCCTGTTTATCATTGTACTACAGTTTTTCCGCAACCCAAGCCGTAGGTTCTCTTCAGGCGAAAACCTGGTTATCTGCCCTGCAGATGGCAAAGTTGTGGTAATCGAAGAAACAGAAGAAGGCGAATATTTTAAAGATAAACGTTTACAGGTGTCTATTTTTATGTCGCCGATTAATGTACACATTAACCGCAACCCGATTTCGGGTGTGGTAAAGTTCTTTAAATACCACCCGGGTAAATATCTTGCAGCCTGGAATCCAAAATCTTCTACCGAGAACGAACGCACCACTACTGTTGTAGAACATAAAAACGGTACGCCCGTATTGTTCCGTCAAATTGCCGGAGCTTTGGCCCGCCGGATTGTATGGTACGTTAAAGAGGGCGACCAGGTAGTACAAACAGAACAGTTTGGTTTTATCAAATTTGGCTCAAGGGTTGATGTATTTCTTCCGGTTGGCACCAAAGTTAATGTTGAGCTTAACCAGGTGGTTAAAGGTGGAATAACAACCCTGGCTACTTTAAGCTAAGCCAGCACTTATATCGCATTAAAAAGCCGGTTCAGTGAATCCTGAACCGGCTTTTTTGTATCTTCTGCATTTTGTTTATTGACCGTTTGAAATGCTGTCCTTGCCTTTTAAACCTGATAGGAGCAGAAAGCCCGCAGCCCGATTTTTCATCGGGAGAGGACTTGGAGCGGATAGCAGGAAGAAACGCTAATAGCTCACATTGTCCTTGCTTTTCGAAAAAAATTAGTCCTAAATATGGCCCTTGAAGGCACGATCCATGGCAAAGGGTTGCGTTGGTCGCGATTTGCAATCGCGACTCGCTGGCCCGAGGATTTTTAATCCTCATTAGCCTATATTAATCCGTTGTATCATTACCTACTTCTGTATTATCGCCCTGAGCAACTATCCGGTCGCTAATTAAACGCTGGGTAGGGTAGGCGAAATCAGATTTATTGCGCATTACAATATCCATAATCTCGAGGTTAATTTCCTGCCTGATTTGAAGAAATTGGGTGTAATTGAGCTCGGTTACGAAGTAATTTACCTCCACGTTTAAACCCGAATCGCCAAAGCTTTTAAAAGAGGCATTTCCATCGTTACTGGTGCCTTTATGGTTGTTAATGTAACTTTCTATTTCGGTAATAATTTTGCGCAGCGAGGTAGAATTGGTTTCGTAAGTAAGGCCAATAATAAAAGATACCTTACGCGAATTACGCAGAGATAAGTTTTCAAGTACGCCATCAATCATCCCGCGATTGGGAATAGTTGCCATCGTTTTTTCTGAAGTTCTGATCCTGGTACTTCTAAAACCTACTTTTTCTACCGTTCCTTCTACGCCATCAACTTTTACCAGATCGCCAACGGTAAAAGGTTTATCTAAAAAGATGGTAAACGAGCCAATGAGGTTCTCTAAACTCTCTTTTGCAGCCAGGGCAATGGCAATACCACCAATACCTAAACCGGTAATCAGCGTAAGCACATTTACCTCGAAAACGAAGCCCAAAAGCGTAAAAAAACCGATAAAAATAACAATGGTTTTAAAAAGCTCTTTCAGGAAAGGCACCAGCTGATCGTCGGCTTTATCATCGGTTAGCGATGCTTTATAGAGCAATACGTGACTGATAAAGTCGATGATCCTTAAAATGATCCAAAAAATGGAGAGGATAATCATAAAAAGGAATATCCTGTCGATACAATCGCCAATAGTTACCGGAATCTGTTCTTTAACCTTGCCAACAAGTTTACTGTAATGGAATACAGCCACCTCTAAAGGATGTTTTAGCTGATTTATAGAAAGGTAAAGTGTGGTTAAGAGGATAAAAACCTCGATAGGCCTGATGAGCAGGGCTACGAAAGCATCGTTATGCGATTGGCTGGAAAAGCTGCTAAAAAGCTTAAACAGTAAGCGGCTTAACAGCCTGGAAACAATCCGTTTGAAAATTAAACCTAAAAAAAGTATACCACCAAAAAGGAAGTAGGCCTTAACAGTGTTGCCCCAAAAAATCTGGTCGAAAAAAGCTGAATCTAACATTTAACAAAGGTATAAACAAAAAAACCTCCACGAAATTAATCGTGAAGGCTATATCTTATAATAAAGAATATTATTTTCTCAAAGATTTGATACGAGCAGCTTTACCAGTTAAAGCACGTAAATAGAACAATTTAGCTCTACGCACTTTACCATAGCTATTCACTTCTACTTTCTCGATGTTTGGAGAATTAAAAGGGAAAATACGCTCAACGCCAACGCCGTTGCTCATTTTACGCACGGTGAAGGTTTCGTTAGCACCTGCACTGTTACGTTGTATTACAACACCTTGGTAAATTTGAACACGTTCTTTATTACCTTCGCGAATTTTATAGTGTACGCTCACTGTATCGCCAGACTTGAACGCAGGAAAATCTTTTTTCGCGATGGCCTGCTCTTCAACAAATTTTACTAAATCCATGATTTTAAGCTATTAAACCAAATTCTTTGTGTTAAATTTGGGATTGCAATATTAGGGATTTTTTTTGATATAAAAAAACCTATTTTAATTTTTTCCACAATCTTTATGAAATCCACATTCGATTGTGTTAAATGCTTCTATTCCAAAAGGTCTGATAAGCACTTATTAGCATGCTTTTTACAAAATCAGCCTACAAAATATTCTGAAGAAATTGATATTTTCCGGGCTGTTTACAAACCGTAAAATTACGATCTTTCTCCGTTAAGCAGGAATATTAATCTGAATAATGGTACCCTCGTTTTTAACGCTATTGATTTCGAAGTCGCCACCATAGTAGTTAATCCGTTTTTCGATATTCTCCAGCCCGAAACCTTTGCTGATTCGCTGCATATCAAAACCAATCCCATCATCTACAAACTGAAAATGATAGTGTTTGCTGTACAGATAAAACTCGAGGGTAATTAAGCCCGATTGACCATGTTTTATGGCATTATTGATAATTTCGAGCGAGATGAGGTATAAATCGTAAACCCAGGGTTCATTTATTTTCTCGGGAAAATCATAACAAAAAAGTTCAATCCGGGTATCGGTTAAGCCTGCATTTAAGGTTTTAAGCTGACTTTGCAAACTGGCTACCAACGCACCATCATCAAGTGCTTTCGGCAAGATTTTATGCGAAATATCCCTGATCTCTTCTGCCAGCTCACCCATGGATTGTTTGGCCAGATTAGCATGCTCCATATCAAAAAGATGCATGATGTAAGCAATTTTACTGCCCACTCTATCGTGAATAACATTGGCAATATTTCTTCTTTCGCGCAACTGAACTTCACTGATTGTTTTCAAAGAACTTTCCTTTTCGAAAATGATTTCCTGCATCAACTCGTTGTTTTTCAAAAAGATATCGATGTAATTCCGGGATAAAACATAACCAAACCAAAAAACCTCATACATGCTAATGAACAGCATCCAGTTACTGCCAAGTGCAAATGGTATAATTTCGAAAGTTTTTAAAATTAGGCAGGCGCCCCAAACCAATTGTGGCAAAAAGGCAAATAAAGCATAAATACCCTGCGTTTTTTCGATTTTTACATGTGATAATGCCGAAATAAAGAGCAAAACAATTGAAGCCAGAAAGATGATATAACCCAGGATAAAAAAGTAGCGAAACTCAACATCCGGGTAAAACACCAACAGAAACATGGAAATCACAACCAGCGAAAAATTAATGCAGTTGAAAACAAGCACAATCTTATGCTTGATAGGTTGATTTTCCTTCAGCTTTAAAAAATGATCGAGAAAAAAGCTGAGCGCGATGTACCAGATTGCGCCAACATAAACCCTGCCTTCGCTAAAAAACCTGAACTCCGGAAACAAAATGTGTTTGGCAAAATTGGTGGTAATGGCCACATAACAGGCCGTAAGTATAGAATAGGCAATGTAATAAAGGTAAGATCGGTTTTTGGTCATGAAAAACAATATGCCGTTAATCATAAGCAGCAAAAAAACAACCCCCAGGAAAAAAGAGGTCAGGCTTATTTTTTGCGACGATCGGGCTTCCAGTTCACCCTGGTTCTCTAAACTATAATTGAAATCCAAATATGAAGTCAGTTTTTTTACCCTAACCCAAATTATTTTTTCCTGGCCTGGCTGCAAATTAAGCTCAAATGCCAGGGTTTCGATAAATGGACTCCGATTGGCCGTTCTGTCTCCAATGGTTTTAGTTAACCCGGCATCGTAAAGCGTAAGGCTATCGATATGGTTATTATTAAAACACAACCAGGTTTTAATCGGCTGCAATGGATTGTTGTTTTTAAGGATAAACCTGCACCACACAGCTGCATTTTTATTGTAGCCAATATTAACGGTATTTTGCGGGTTAAATGCAGCTAGCAGGCTCGTTGGAAGATCTTCCTGCCTCCAGGTTGAGTTGGTATCTACGGCATAGCCGGATGAAATAGAAAGTTGTTTATTGATGTTTTGTGCAAATGAGCAATAGGAGCATAACAGCAGGCTAAAGAAGTAGATTATTCTCATGAGCAAATTTGATGAGCGAACTGCTGTTGCTGATTTCCAGTTTCCGGTGGATATTTTTCCTGTGGGTGGTAACCGTTGTTATACTGATAAACAGCACATCAGCAATTTCTTTACTGGTAAGTCCTTTAATAATTAATTTTATAATTTCCTTTTCCTGTTTGGAGATCCTGAATTTATTAATAATCGGATTATCCATCGTGCTATACACACTATTACCCTGTTTATAATTTTTGTTGGTATAAAATTCCTTGCTTTTACCCGACTCTATTACCTCAATCAGCTCTTCGGCGGGCGTTTCCTTTTTCAGGAAAGCATCAACGCCGAGTTTTTTTGCCTTTTGAATCAGAAAATCTTCATAATAAGCGGTCAGGATAATCGTTTTTGTATTTTTTAATTGAAACTTTAGTTCTTCCAGCAGCAAAAAACCATCGTTATGGTTAATGTTTAAATCGCAAATAAAAACATCGGCAGCGTTTTGCATTAAATGTTGCCTGCAAGCATGCACATCGCTAAATTTATGAATGCAATAGTTGTTTCCGGTATTTTTAAGCAATTCTGAAATGCCATTTAAAAAAAGTAAATGGTCATCACAAATAACGATCTGTTTTGGCATAAAAGGAGATTGAACGCAAGTCTCCTAAAATAGCACATCGCCCGATTATTTACAACAAATTCTCTATTTTCCTGCCTGCTAAAATATTAGTGTACAAGGGAGTACGCAATACCCACTAAAGGGTATTTTTACGGGTATAAAATCCGGGAAAGCTTATTCTAGCAAATCGGGACGGCGCGTTTTGGTACGCTCAAGCGCCTGTTCGTGCCTCCACTCGTTTACTTTGGCTTCGTGGCCACTTAATAAAACATCGGGTACTTTATGCCCACGCCAATCGGCCGGACGGGTGTATACAGGAGCATCGAGTAACTCTCCCTGAAAACTATCGGAAAGTGCCGAAGTTTCATCGTTTAATACACCAGGAATCAAGCGTACTACGGCATCTACAACAATGGCCGCAGGGAGCTCGCCACCGCTTAAAACATAGTCGCCAACAGAGATTTCTCTGGTTACAAATATATCTCTGATGCGTTGATCGATGCCTTTATAATGACCGCAAAGGATAATGATATTCTTTTTAATAGAAAGCTCGTTGGCCGTGCTCTGATTTAGCGTAACACCATCAGGACTCATAAAAATAATTTCGTCGTACTCCCTTTCAGACTGAAGTTTTTCAATACAGGCAGCAAAGGGTTCGATACTCATCACCATACCACTGCCGCCACCATACTGATAGTCATCTACACTTTTTTGCTTGTTGGTAGCATAATCACGCAAATTATGCACTACAATTTCGGCAAGCCCTTTTTTCTGCGCACGGTGCAGAATAGAGTGGGCAAAAGGACTTTCCAGCAAGGCAGGTAAAACAGTTATAATATCGAAACGCATAGCGCAAAGGTAAGTCTTTAGTCTGATTCTTTAAACCAAAGTAGGTTTTTACCTTATCACTTTAGTCCTGGCCCTTTATCGTTGATAATAATCTCCGTTTTAGGAAAAAGCCTGGAAATCCGTTTTTCTTCTTCTTCGGTTATCCTCCCGTATAATTTCAAGGTTAAAATGCTGATACCGGCCAGTTTATCGGGTATTTTAATCTGATTTTTAAAGCCAAGTTCGAGCACACGCAGATTTTTAGCGTTGTACACCTCGCTGGGTATCTCTGTAATGTTGTAAACACTCAATGCATCAGATTTACTCATCGAACCGCCACCCGCTACAGGAGCACTAATGGCCCATCCAATTTCGGGTTTTAATGAAAAATCATTTTTATTTTGCTTTAAGCCAACAAAACCAGCCCAAAACTCCATTTTGTAGGTCTTTCCATCTTCTTTATTCTCCAGCACAAACGGAACCTTTACCAGCTCAGAAGCCAGTCCGCCAATATTAGAAATAGGCTTAAAGTTGGTTTTGAACCCTTTTTTATTATATGGAAAAAGCTTGGTAATCCAGCCATCTATTGTATTAATTGTTCCATAGGCTTTGGTAGTGTGTACCTTAATCATATTCATCCAAAACCCGTTATTCGCTTTGCCTTTTTTAGCCTGAATAATTTCTTTTACAATAGGCTCAAGTTCTGTGGTCCACAAGCTTAAATCGTATTGTTTAATGAATTGTATTTTTTGGAGCACCTTTTCCCAGTCATCCACAGTTCCTTCTAATGTTACCCTGGGAATACCACAACCAACTATGATAACCTGGTATACGAAGTATGACTTCATGCCATCCATCAGTGTAATTTCTGAAGCGATTTTGGTAGTAGGGGTGGTTGTGCTGAAATCGGCTGTTAAATTTTTAACAAACTTCTTTCCGGTAAATGTGCTTATCTGTTGATTAAACTGAGGAAAAAGCGCTTCCCAGTTGCTATTGGGATCACCAAGTTTAATATTGTTAGCGATCACGGTCAGCACTTTTTTACCTTCAAAATCAACCAGCTTAGACCTTAAAGCCTCCCTGTTCTGATCAATATGCCGCGCAAACCCCTGACTAATGAGCAACCAAATCATATCAGGCGATAAAACCACCGGCCGGTGATCTTTGTAGGCATTAAACAAGCCGGTTAAAAAAGGATGATCCTGATAAAACACCAGGCTATCGGGCAGGGGAGACGTTTTTTCGAAAGTACTGCGGTAAAAATCAGGGAAATCTTTACTTGCTGTTTCGGGAAGTAATTTTTCGGGAAGGGATAGTTTTTCAATTTCTACAACGGTGGCTTCCTGAGCGTTTACAGCTGCACCAAATGCAGTAAAAAATACAATTGAGAGGTATAATTTTCTGATCATAACATCGGGGTTTAAGTTATGATGCAGATTAATACAATTTCCATAATGAGAACTGCTATTTAATGCTTTTTAAACTGTCCACTGGTCGTGAATAACGGCAACGAGGTAATAAGCATTGTTGTATTTTTTAAAAACAAACCGCAGACTGGTCCAATCCAGGCCACGGTACTTTTCGTCAAAACCTTTAAAATGATATTCGGTAAAATGAAGTTGCGGATAAGTATCTTTCAGATTATCGATCGAGTTGCCTTTACCGATAATGCTATCATAGCTCTTTTGCGGGGCATGCATATAATCGGCGTTGTAAACAAACTTTTCAATGTAAGCTTTTACCCTGATCTTGATGGCTTCACCGCTACCATCTACATTGCCCCAGGTTAAAATCCAGTTTCGGTTTATGGCTTCGAGAAAGTCTTTGGCTAATACTTGTTTATGCGTAGGATCGATAAATCCATAGGGCGAAAACCGCACACCCTCAGTGGGATGAAATAGTGCGGCAAAAGCTTCGTAATCTTTAGTTTGCAATGCCGTTAATGCTTTTAAACCGATGGCCTCAATTGAATCCTGCTGAGTTACCCGCTGTATTTTTTCAGCCCGTACAGTTTTATTTTCTTTACGGTTGCAGCCTGTGATAAGCAATACCGCAATTATTAAAATAGATAAGCACCTCATAAGAGGTAAAACGGAAATCAGGCTTAAAAAGTTTCAGGCTTGATTATTTCTCTAAATAAACATCGAGCAGGCCTTCCGGCAAATCAAGCGTTAAAATCTTTTCTTCATCATCGATTTCGACAATAAAATCTTCATTTAAGGGGAAAAGAATTTCAGTTTCCTGATAAAACACAGTAGCCACAAACTGTTGGGGATATTCGTTAACTTCTAAAATTTCGCCCAGTTCACCAAGTGATTCATCAACGGCCATAAAGCCTTTCAAATCGGTATAGAAGAATTCGTTTTCATCGCGCTCAGGCATTTGCGCTATGGGCAGATACAGTTTCTTTTTTAACAAAGGCTGGACTTTGTCAATATGATCTACATCATCGAAGTTAAAATAACCCGTTTTATTGGCCTGGAGCTTGGCCGACGCCACGAAGTAAGGTACCAGTTTACCGTTCATATCTGCAAAAACCACATCAAAATTGAGTTGTTCATAATCGTCGTATTCAAAAAATACCTGAACTTCTCCTTTTAAACCTCTTGTTTTTGTAACGTAACCAACGTAAAATGCTTCTTCGTGTTTCATGCCTTTATTATTGTCATCCCCGGGATTAATCAATCGCATATTCAAAAAAAGAAGATCGTCATTCCCACGAAAGTGGGAATCTTATTCCTTATTGCTTTACGATTCCCATCCGATAGCTATCGGATCAAGTTGGGAATGACGAAACGCTTTAAAAATCTTAATTTATTCTTTCTGCCGAAGAAATTATGCCAAGGATGGTAATTTTTAATTAAAAAAATAGCGTTCCGAAATCCGGAACGCTATTTTTTTGAAACGGAATAATTTAATTATTCTGCTCCTTCTTCTTTAGTAGCTTCTGCTGCAGGAGCTTCTTCAGTTGCTTCAGCCTCAACAGCTGGGGCTTCTTCTTCAACAACCTCTTCTACAACCGGCGCATTTTTAGCTGCGATTGCTGCTGCTTTTTCTTCTTTTTTCTTAGCCTCTGCTGCTAATGCTGCTTTACGCGCATCTGCTTTAGAAGTAGCTAAACCTGCTGTTTTACCAGAGATTTTGTCTGCTTTAGCCTCTAACCATGCTGCAAATTTAGCGTCAGCTTGTTCTTGAGTTAAAGCACCTTTTTTAACACCACCTTCTAAGTGTTTTTTGTATAAAACACCTTTGTAAGAAAGAATTGCACGGGCAGTATCAGTTGGTTCAGCACCATTGTTTACCCAGGCAAGTGTTTTTTCGAAGTTAATTTCGATAGTAGCAGGATTGGTGTTTGGGTTGTAAGAACCTAAACGCTCAATAAATTTACCATCACGTGGAGCGCGAGAATCTGCTACCACTACGTGGAAAAAAGGTTTTCCTTTTTTACCGAATCTTTGCAATCTGATTTTAGTTGCCATTTCTTTTTGTATTTATGTATTCAACATAGTTCCCGGAGCTACATGCTGCGGGGCTGCAAAGATAAGTAAAATACTGTAAATTAAAAACATACTTTAATTTCTTTGTTTTCTGGATATTTACGGCCAAAATATTTGCTGCTACAAAAAATGAAAAGAATTGCGATTGACATGGACGAGGTAATTGCCGACGCCCTCGGAAAATTTATTAAACTCTATAACCGCGATTATAACGTTCCGCTCGATTTAAAAATTGAAGCCGGAAACGAAATTTACCACCACGTTCCGCAAGAAGTTAACCAAAAATGGTTCGAATACATTAACGAACCTGGCTTTTTCCGCGATATGGAAGTAATTCCTGATAGCCAGCGCGTAATTAAAGCTCTTCAGGAAAAATACGATGTGTATATTGTTTCGGCAGCGATGGAATTCCGCAATTCGCTGGTTGATAAATATGATTGGATGGCCGAACATTTCCCTTTTATTGATTGGCAGCACATTATGTTTTGTGGCAATAAAATTGTTGAGGTAGATATTCTGATCGACGACCGCATTAAAAACTTTGCCGGATTTAAAGGTCGGCCACTACTGTTTACCTCGCCCCACAACTTACTCATTACCCAATACGAACGCGTAAACACCTGGGAAGAGGTAGCAGGCTTGCTGCTTTAATTTAATAAAGCAACAAGCTAGTCTTATCTGTGTAATCTCATTAATCGGTGCAATTTCAGTTAAAAATTAAATTCTCCAACAAAATTCCCTTTTCCTCCATTCGCAATTAGTGGCATTACAATTACCTTGCGCTGCTGTTTGCCTGTTGCATATTGGGTATAAATTTCTGCGGTTACAGTTGTTGGGCCGCTTATGTTAATCTGTCTGTCGCCGTAATAATTTACCTCGATTTTATATTTTCCCTTAGGTGCTTTTTTAAGCATAAACTGCTCGGGCCCATAACCGGCAGTAAAATCGTTACTTATTCTACCCCCGATTTTTGTCCGCGAATTGCCATAATAGCCTTTTTCGCCCATTGGGTCGGTAAGCCATAAATCAATATCGGTGTCGTTTTTATTCCAGTTCAATACTACGCGTACATCAACAGGTAAAGGCTGAATCAATCTTTTATCGATATCTTTTGTGCTTAATTTATTTCCATGGCGGGCAATTAAATTGTTTATTTCGGCAATTACAATTTCTTCAATCCCCTGATCCCTTCTGGCAATCTGGCTGTTATAACTTTGCGTAATCACTTTGTATAAGTTATCCAAAGCTTTTTGATACTGGCCAATATCGGCGAGGGCCAGCGCATAATCGCGATAACTTTGGGCATCCATGGGGCGCCATTGTAAAACTTTTTGGGTAACAAATACTTCATCGTTATAATTACCGGTTTGCTTGAGTTTATAAGCCAGTGTTTTATAGAGATCTGCATTTTCAAGATCTAAATCGGCAATGTTGCTTAAAATAGTTAAAGCCCTAACACTATCTTTTTGCTGGTAAAACCAGTTGGCTACATCAAAATAAAACATGGGTGTGCTGATATAATCGGCACGCATTTTTAAATAAGCCTGATAAGCACTATCTGGTTTGCCTGTCAGGTTTTTCATGTAAGCTTTATCGCTTTTAAATTCACGCGTAATAATATCGGGCTGCCTATTTATCGGAAGAGCCTTTGTTTCTTGTACATTTGACCCTGTAACCCTATTTCGTTGCACACTTAAACCTGCAACTCTACCCTGGAGCGGGGCTAAAACTTCTTCCGCTTTTAACCGTGTTAAAGCAGCACCGGTTACGGCTTGTTTTGCCTGCGATCCATATCCAACTACTACAACTTCATTTAACTGACTCTTGTCCTCAGCTATTCTTGTTGCAGCAGAAGCGACAGCACGTGCCTGTTGCGATCTGGCCACTTCATTTTGCCTTTCTGCTGCATTAACCTGTTCATTATTTACCACAGCATTTGCAGTACCGTCTCCTTGTAAAACTACCAGCCCCGGATCGGGATAACCTTCGTTTTTCTTCTCAAGATCCTGTTTAAATTCCGTGTTCCACCAGGTTTTTAGTTCTTTGGTCATGGCTACAGCAGCGTTAAGCAAATCGGTTTTACGCTCCGCAATTGCTGTGCTGCGTTGCTTTAAAATCCTTTCATATTCTTGCCGCAGTTCAAGTGGCGGCACAATTTCGTAACGCAGGTAATCGTCGAGGTTTTCGAGTACAATTAAGCTGGTATTCCGGGTAACAATGCCAAACTGTTTACTTAAAACGCTGATATCATCTTTGTTGGCCTCATATTGAATATCCATTTCAGAGATTTTCTTTTGCGCCCAAACCCGGCTAACGTTAATGCTGCTAAACGTATGTTCAGTTCCGTTTAAGTGAATTTCCTGCTCAAACATCACGGTATTTCCGTAACCAAATTGCAGTATAAATGTGGTATTGATGCCATTTAATATTCCCGCCAAAGAAAAATTTCCGTTTACATTAACTTGCCCTAATGGATAGGTTTGGCGTACGTCGGATCCGTTTTTAATCCCTAAAAACTTCAAGTTCTGCTCGCTTAGCTGCTTAAAGGCATCGTTAACAGCCAATGTATTTAGGTTGATAAATTCACCACCTGTTTTCTGACTGATGTATTTTAAGGCACTATAATCAGCTTTCAATGCTGTGTTTATCGTGTGTACAGGTTTGTTTATGGCAATCACATTAGGTCCGAAGGTTGACAGGCCATCGCTAAACAACAGGTATTCATCAGCCTGAAAAGCCTGTGTGTTTACGGCACTAAAGTTGGTACCGCCATCATATACCAGGTTTTCGAGTTTATTTTTAAGCATCGACCAGTTTCCATTCGAAATGGTAAAGCTACCAGCCTGTTTAAAACCATTGTTTAAAAGGCCAAGCTGTATAGTTAGATTTTGTTTTTGTTTGATAATCTGTCCTAAAAGCTCGAGCTCCTTTTTTGTATCGCGCTGTAAACCACTTAAAGAGGTATCCCAGATTAAACCAATTTGATTAGACCATTGGCGGGGCCTGTTTTGCGTTTTAGGGAACACATTAACCAAAAAGTAGTAGCCTGTAGAAGCTTTTTGCATCTGAACTTCGGGTAAATCGCTGCGTTTGGGCAGATTTATAGTTAAGCCATGTTTAGGCTTGAAATTATTTTTATTGATTTCGCCAACATAGGTGTTTCCGTTAGCTTTTAAATTAAAACTGCCATCAGGCTGCTCGTTAAGCTCTGGTTTTAAAACACTTTCAAAAACGGTAGTTTTTAAGGTAAAGTTTTCTACTGCCTGGTCGTAATCCAAAGGCAAATGGTAGCGTAATGCATCTCCCTTATTAAAGCCGAGTTCTTCTTCATAACCAACAATAATGGTTCTGCTGCCATTGGCAGGAAGCGGATAAATTCTCGTCCTGAAATTATTGCCTTCTACTTTCTCCAAAAGCCCCGGATCTACCCTCCGGCGCTCAATACTTTCGAAAACCTCGGTAGCTTTGGCTTTTTCAACCGGTACTGCTTCGCGCATTTTACCGTTAATATCTAAAGCGTACCGGCTAATGCTAACACCCTCAGGCATAGGAAAAGTTAACTCGCCTTCCAATATGCGGTTGCTATTGTTATAAAAGGTCATGGTCATAACCGTGGTGGCAATATTTCCGGTAATTTGCACATCGATATTTAGTTTTTTAAGCTTAACGGCCTGTTTTTGTGCTTCATTTTCCGTTTGCTGAATTTTAAGTACGGGCATCTGGGCCTGCGCAAAAAATACAATCAAAAGGAAAAAGGAGAGGAGAAGGGTTTTAGCAGGTTTCATAATTATCAGTTTTTTATACTGATGCGAAACCGGATAAGATTACATAAATTTATTTTTCGAAATGCGGAAATGTCTTAAAGAAGGTCTTTAAAATTTTTGTAACATTTGAGCAGGATTATATTCTAATTATAAAAAACTGAAACTATGTTAGTAACCACAACGCCTACTGTTGAGGGCAGAAAAATTGTAAAATATATTGGTTTAGTTACCGGAGAAACTATTATTGGCGCAAATATTTTTAAAGATTTATTTGCAGGGATAACCGATATTGTAGGAGGCAGATCGAGCTCTTACGAACGTGTTTTAAGAGAAGGAAAAGATACGGCTGTTAACGAAATGCAACAATATGCAGCGGCACTTGGTGCGAATGCCATTGTTGGCGTAGATTTAGATTATGAAACAGTTGGTAGCGGTGGCAGCATGCTAATGGTAAGTGCCAACGGTACGGCAGTAATTTTAGAAGATTAAGATATTTGCTTATAGCGAAACTAAGCAAAAACAAGAAAGTCTTTCCGGTGCGGGAAAGACTTTTCTTTTTATGTCTTATTTGATTAAAATGAAAGGATATCAATCATTTTTAACCATTTGGTACTTACTTTTTCGGCATCGATGTGCTTAATGGCATGTTCGAAAGGTGTAAAAACAATCTCGCGGTTTACCTGACCGATCATCACCCCATTTTCGCCTTTAATTAGCGCTTCTACAGCCGCAACACCTAGCTGACTTGCTAAAACGCGATCCATACAGGTTGGCTTTCCGCCGCGCTGGATATGGCCTAAAATAGAAACTTTAGTATCGTAATGTGGATATTTGGCCTGCAGAATTTCGCCTACCCTAAAAGCGCCTCCGGTATCATCACCTTCGGCAACAATAATAATTTTAGATGCTTTATCTCTGCGGCTATGCTCCAGTTTGTGCAAAATATCATCGGCATTCATATTCGCTTCCGGAATCATGATGGCTTCGGCACCAACGCCAATACCACTTCTTAAGGCAATTAAGCCCGAGTCGCGTCCCATCACCTCAACAATAAAAAGGCGATCGTGCGATTCAGCAGTATCCCTGATCCGGTCAACTGCATCGATAACGGTATTAATTGCCGAATCGTAACCGATCGTAAAATCGGTACCCGCAAGGTCGTTATCAATGGTACCCGGTAAGCCTACCACCGGAAAATCGAATTCTTTCGAGAAAATATTCGCTCCGGTAAAAGTACCATCACCACCAATTACAATCAGCGCATCAATTCCTTTAGCCTTTAGGTTTTCGTAAGCCGTTTTACGACCTTCAACTGTCCTGAAAGCTTCACTACGTGCGGTTTTGAGTATGGTACCACCGCGTTGGATAATGTTGGCCACAGATTTCCGGTCCATGGGGATAAAATCATTGTTGATCAATCCTTCGTAACCACGGATAAATCCGGTTACTTCAATATCATAATAAATAGAAGCCCTTACTACGGCCCTGATTGCGGCGTTCATACCCGGCGAATCACCGCCTGAGGTTAAAACACCAATATTTTTAATTTTGCTCATTTGTTTATTTCTTAGCAAACTCTGATAATCCTTTATCCAGATATTGCAAATATTTGTCGATATCAAATTCAACACCAATTGGTGGAGAAACTAATTCCTTTTCATCGGTACCCAAAAGTACATAATATGGCTGCGAAATGGTATTAAATCTTTCAGCTTGCAGGTGTTTAAATTTCTTTCCAACCGTATTTACTTTGGTACCCAGTATTTTAGAATCAAATTGTTCTGCTACCGGCAAATCGGTTTTATCATCGGTATAAAGCGATACGACCACATAATCTTCTTTTAACCTTTTAAGCACCCTTGGATCAGACCAAACCCTGGCTTCCATTTCGCGGCAATTTACACAACCATGTCCGGTAAAATCTAGAAATAACGGTTTTTTTACTTCCCTCGCATAAGCAAGCGCTTCTTCATAATCAAAGAAACCATCAATGTTGTGCGGGATGTGTAAAAATTCGGCGTATTTTCTTTTGGGGTGACTTGAAGTAGCCTGACCAGCTCCCGATCCACTATCCTGACCAATAATAAAATCCTGTGTTGAGAGTGGTGGAACCAAAGCACTAACAGCTTTTAAAGGTGCTCCCCATAAGCCTGGAATAAGGTAAATAGCAAATACAAAAGTAGCTGTAGCAATAAATAACCTTGGAACAGAAACGTAAGCAAGATCGCTATCGTGCGAGAATTTGATTTTGCCCAACAGATATACACCTAAGATTAAGGCTAGAACAATCCAGATGGCTAAGAAAATTTCACGGTCTAAAATACCCCAGTGATAAGCCAAATCGGCTGTTGAAAGAAACTTTAAAGATAAGCCCAGCTCAAGGAAACCTAGAAATACTTTAATCGAGTTTAACCAGCCACCTGATTTTGGTAATCCCGTCATTAAGCTTGGGAAGATGGCAAACAATGTAAAAATTACGGCTAATGATAGCGAGAAGCCAAACATCACCACTACCGGTGTCAATAAATCGGTATTAATGGCTACTAAAGATGTTCCAATTAGCGGACCGGTACAAGAGAAAGAAACAACAGCCAGGGTAGCGGCCATAAAAAAGATTCCACTTAAACCTTTCGAATCTGATTTGGCATCGAGCTTATTTACAAATGAGCTTGGCAGGGTAATTTCAAAAGCACCTAAAAAAGAAACACCAAAAACGATCAGTATTAAAAAGATGAAAATATTAAAAAATCCATCAGTAGAAATCTCGTTTAATGCACTGGCGCCCCAAATCAGCGTAATTATTACGCCTAAACCAACGTAAATTACAATAATCGATAAGCCGTAAATAATAGCACTCCTGATTCCTTTTGCTCTGCTTTCAGCACGCTTGGTAAAAAAACCAACCGTAAGCGGAACCATCGGAAATATACATGGGAGGAAAAAGGCTGCAATACCGGCCAAAAGACCTAAGCCAAAAGTTACCCATAAAGATTGTTTGGGCGCTGCATCTTTTGTTACAACAGGAGCTTTATCAGCTTTAACCGTATCCTTTTTTACCGAATCTTTTACCAGATTATTCGCTGCACTATCCTGTGCAGATCCAACTTCGGTAAAAACAATATCATCGGGTGGAGCTGTAGCTGTGGTATCTTGCGTTACAAGTGCGTAACTTTTAACAGCTGGTAATGCAATAAACATTGCCGCCATCAATAACAATAATAGAACCTTTTTCATTTGTGCGCTTTGTGTGTGTTTTTTATGAAGGCGTGAAATTAAGCATAATTTTATTAACCCCTTTTTACCACACTGAGATTTTACTTTAAAAAGAAACAGTCCCGAGTTCGTCGGGACTGTTTATAATTATTTTGTTGTCAACTATTTAACCGGAATGCTAAATTCAACCTCTTCTGGTGGAAGACACTGTTTATCGTTACAAACCATAAATTCTACTTTACCTTTTGCAACTGTTGTTCCTTTATTTAGCTTAATTTTTTGCTGAAAAATAACAGATCTTTCAAAATAGCTTACATTCATTTTAAAAGTACTCTCATATTTCACAACCGCTTTAGGTTCGATGGTTTTACCAACCAAACTAAAATCTTTAGAAGGAGCAAAGGTAAAAGTGGTTTTTACCGGACCTCCGTCTTTAACATTCTGAGAATAAATATGCCATCTGTCTTCGATAGTAGCCTTTAGGTATATTGTAGCTTCGTTATTTCCTGTTTTCTTTGCAGAATATGCCCAGGTAACCGGCTTTTCAATTTGCGCAAATGCACCAGCAATGGTAAAAAGTACCATCGAAAGCACCAGTGAGATTTTTTTCATTGTGTGTTTATTTTGTGTGTGTAAATTCTATTTCTTTAAAGTTAAAGCTTTTTAAGCCTTCAATGGTATCAACCTTTAACCTGCCATTTTCTTCAATTCCACTTATCGTACCTTCAAAAATAGCTCCATTATTTTGATATAACGCCTTAACTCCGAAGTTATACAGTTTGCCAAGGTAATCATTTTGTAAAATACTGTACTTCCCGACTCTCAAAATTAAGTAGTATTTTTCCATAAATATGAATATTTTCTCCATAATATCCATTAAAAACGTTTCAGTTTGTAAAATTTGAATGACCGAAGTGGCTCTTTGACTGATATTTTCGGCAAATTCGAGCTGGTTTACATTTAAACCAATGCCAATTACAGCCGCCTTTATGGTATTACCTGTCAGTGTGTTTTCAATCAGGATTCCACCCAGTTTTTTGTCACGATAATAAACATCGTTAGGCCATTTAATACTCAATCCCTCTGGAATAAAATGGCTTAAAGCCTCGTTAACGGCTAAACTAACGGCCATATTTAAATAAAACTGTTTATCAAGCGGTAAAAACGTAGGCTTTAGTAAAATACTGGTGCTGATATTTTTCCCGGCCTGGGTTTGCCAAACACTTTGTTGCTGGCCACGTCCGGCAAACTGATTATCTGCCATAATTACAGTACCTTCGGCTAATGGCTCGGATTTTGACACCAATTCTTTTAAAAAGTTATTGGTAGAATCAACTTCTTTTAATTTGATTAAATTTTGACCAACAAATAGTGTCGAAAAAGTGTTATTTTGCAAGTGTTGAATTTATAATATTGTAATTCCAAAATTAAAGCATTTTAATGGTAAAAAAGAAAATAGTAGCCCTTTCTACATACCTTTCTGAGTTGGCTGTTCACGGCATACAAGAGAAAAAGGGGGAAGATATAGTGCGGTTAGATCTTAGAAATATCCATACATCGGTAGCTGATTATTTCATTATTGCCAGTGCCAACTCCGGCACGCAGGTAAAAGCTATTGCCGATAGTGTAGAAAAAGAAATATATAAAGCCACTCAGGTAGATCCAAGACACAAAGAAGGTTTCGAATCTGCCGATTGGATAATTCTGGATTATTTTGATGTGGTTGTGCACATTTTTAAGACGGAAAAACGCCATTTTTATGGCATTGAAGAACTTTGGGGGGATGCAGAAAGCACAAATTATCAAAGCGCATAACCTTATAGAACCATTTTGACAAAGACAAATGAACGATAATCAAAATACCAACGAAAACAACAAACAGGGAAAAAGATTACCTAATATCCCGAAGAAACCACAAAAAGGATCAAAATTTAATATTTTTTGGGTGTATGCAGCAATTATAATTGCCATTATTGCCGCTCAGTTCTTATTTACTACCGATAGTGGTAAAGAAGTAAAATACGATACTTTTGAAAGCCAGATGCTCTTAACCGGCGACGTTGACCGGATTGTGGCTTACCAAACAGAAGACCTGGTTAAGGCTGAAGTTTACATTAAAAAAGACAGTTTAGATAAAAAACCTCAATATAAAGCTTACAGAAGCACAAGCTCTTTGGGTATGTCGAGCGGGCCAACCGTTTACTTTACTTACGGCGGAAAGTTTGCTGATTTAAGAGCTGCTTTGGCCGAATCGCAAAAAGCATTACCTGCAGGCAGAAAAGCGATTACTTTCAGTTCTGAGAACAGAAGCAATCCTTTAGCGAGCTGGTTTTTAAGCATTATTTTACCTGTATTGCTTTTAATCGGTTTCTGGATTTTCATGATGCGCAGAATGGGTGGCGGTGCCGGCGGTGGCGGCCAGATTTTCAGCATCGGAAAATCAAAAGCTACACTTTTTGATAAAGAAAGCCAGGTAAACATCACCTTTAACGATGTTGCAGGTTTAGAAGAAGCTAAAACCGAGGTGATGGAGATTGTAGATTTCCTTAAAAACCCTAAAAAATATACCGATCTGGGTGGAAAAATCCCGAAAGGAGCATTATTGGTAGGCTCACCAGGTACAGGTAAAACCTTACTGGCTAAAGCTGTTGCTGGCGAGGCACAGGTACCATTCTTCTCTTTATCGGGATCTGATTTTGTTGAAATGTTTGTAGGGGTAGGTGCATCACGTGTGCGCGACCTGTTTAAACAAGCTAAAGATAAATCACCATGTATCATTTTTATTGATGAGATTGATGCAATTGGCCGTGCACGTGGTAAAAACGGTGTAATGGGCGGTAATGACGAGCGCGAAAACACGTTAAACCAGCTTTTGGTTGAAATGGATGGTTTCGGCACCAATACCCATGTTATTATTTTAGCTGCTACCAACCGCGCTGATGTTTTAGATAAAGCCTTATTAAGAGCTGGTCGTTTCGACAGACAGATTTATGTTGATTTACCAGATGTTATTGAGCGTAAACAGATTTTCGAGGTACACATTACACCTTTGAAAAAATCGGAAGAGTTAGATACCGAATTTTTAGCTAAACAAACACCTGGTTTCTCGGGTGCCGATATTGCCAATGTTTGTAACGAGGCCGCATTAATCGCAGCGCGTAAAAATAAATCGGCAGTTGATAAACAGGATTTCTTAGATGCGGTTGACCGTATCGTGGGTGGTTTAGAAAAGAAAAACAAAATTATTACCCCAAGTGAAAAACGCGCTATTGCCATCCACGAAGCAGGTCATGCAACTGTGAGCTGGTTATTGGAGCACGCTGCGCCTTTGGTTAAAGTTACCATTGTTCCACGTGGACAGAGTTTAGGTGCTGCCTGGTACCTGCCAGAAGAACGCTTAATTGTTCGTCCGCACCAAATGTTGGATGAAATGTGTGCCACAATGGGCGGTAGAGCAGCCGAAAAGGTAATGTTCGATACCATTTCTACAGGTGCTTTGAGCGATTTAGAGAAGGTAAATAAACAAGCCAGGGCCATGGTTACCATTTACGGTTTGAATGAGAAATTAGGAAACATTACCTATTACGATTCGTCAGGCCAGAACGAGTATAACTTCTCTAAACCATACTCAGAAGATACCGCTTTAACTATCGATAAAGAAATTTCAGTACTGATTGAAGGCCAATACCAAAGAGCAATCAACTTACTTGAAGAAAATAAAGACAAGCTAATCCAGCTGGCTGATATCTTAATCGAAAAAGAAGTTTTATTTAAAGACGATTTAGAAGAGATTTTCGGAAAACGGTTATTCGAAAATCAAAGCGAAGGCGGAAACCCAGGACATATTACTCCGGTAGAAGCATAAATAAATAATTGCAATGATTACATTTGCTATCCTGGTTTGCACCAGGGTAGCATTTTTTTTACAATGAAGGATAATAATACAACGGCCAAAGAACAAATACTAAAAAAGATAAGGAAAGCATTATTAGAAAAGCGCGAAAATCCTTACCCAAATTTAGAAGAAAGTCAACTGTATAAAAAAAACACAGAGGAGCTGGAAGTATTATTTGCCGAACAACTCACAGCCATTTCGGGTAATTTTATCTTCTGCGAAGACGGAATTGATTTTTTTGAGAATATGCTGCAGCTGGCGGATAAATTTAAATGGCGCAAAATTTATTGCTGGGAGCCCGAATTACAACAGTTTTTAAGCAAATACGAATTCCCCTTTTACCAAACCGATAAAGATTTTGAGCAGGCAGAAGTGGGGATTACCCTTTGCGAAGCGCTGATTGCGCGCAACGGAAGCGTAATGGTAACCAATCAAGGCGCGGCCGGCAGAAGGCTGAGTATTTTTCCGCACCACCACATTGTAATTGCCAAAACCAGTCAATTGGTTTTAGATTTGAAAGATGCTTTTCAGCTACTGAAAAATAAATATGGGAACCAGATTCCTTCCATGATAAGCAACATCACTGGCCCAAGCCGCACAGCCGACATTGAGAAAACGCTGGTTTTGGGCGCACATGGCCCTAAAGAACTCTTTGTATTTTTAATTGATGACTTTACCTAAGTCACAGATATAATACCGGTTACGCTCAACAAAACAACTCGCAAATGATGGGAATAGTCGAACAGCCATTCCCACCAAAAACATTCTTGTTTACCCATTTGTTTGCACGAATAAGTCTACTGCTTAATTATCTGCCACTGGCAAATTTCTTTACAATCATTTCTCCTGCATCGTTTAAGCAATACACGTCTTCATCATAATTTGAATACCTACGCATAAGCATCGGCTTTAATCCCTGATCCTCTAATTTGCGATGATCAAAGGCTACATAAATTTCAACATTTCTCCGGTCCTTATCCAGCGTGATGGTTTTCTTTGTTTTAGTATTGTAAATGTCAACTTCCTGGATTCTTCTGTAGTTATAGCCCCAACTAGAGTCCTCACCAAAATCTTTACTTCTACCGATTACGAAATAATCATCTTTTAGGTGAAAAATTGTACTGATGCTATTATCATTAAAAAGCCGTTTTCCTTTTAGGTCAACTATATCTGCAATCTTTCTTGTTTTTCCATTGGTTAAAGTGTTTTCCTCATTGAAAACCACGATGCCCATATTTTTTGGGAAATTATTTTTATTATCACTAAAGGCCCCGAATGTGCTGTAATAATCCTTGCTTTTCAAAACCGTGTCACCGTTTTCGTTCAGAAAGTAATTTAAACGATTACCGCTCATCGACATTGAACCTGGATAATCAGCAAAAAACAATACGTCTTTTGTTGGCTTAGCTGGTGCTTTCTTAACAGGTGTTTCTGCTTTTTTTTCAGGTGCTACTCCTTTGGTTTTTCCCATGGTAACATACACTTCTGTTACTTTGTTCCTTTCTGCGGTTTCTTTATTCAGTTTTTTTAAGTTCGCTATGCTTTCAGCCCTTAATTGAGCATTTCTGATCTTGCCTGCTTCATAGGCGGCTTTATCATCAGCGATTTTCTTCTTTCTGGCGTCTTCCCTTTCTTTTGCACAAGCAGGGCACATTAATTTTCCTTCAGCATTGTTTGAGCCTTTAGGCGCAAACTTGCAGTTATATCTGGCATACTCGCTTTTAGAAATATGCGATTGGGCATTGGCTGTATAGACACAAAACAGCAATACCAGTAGGGACAATAATTTTTTCATTTTAGTTTCGTTTATCACCGTAAAAATACAGCGGGAATCACCTAAAGCTAAATACCCATTATGTGGTATATTAGCTCATGTGCAGAAGCGATTTGGTTAACCATCCTTTAATCTGGTTTGACAAAAGTCTGCCCGAGAAAATAAAGCAGCTAAAAAATTAATTTATTTTAGATTACCGAATTTAATTGATAGTTTTATACTACATACCGTTTTAGTATGCGGTATTATAATTATGAGCAAAGTAATAAATACGGTAATTGCCGGCACTGGAAGTTATATTCCACAGAATATCATTTCCGGTAATGAATTCTTAAATTGTACGTTCTTTGAGAACGGGAACCGGTTAGAGAAGGAAACCTCAGAGATCATCGATAAATTCTCGGAGATTACGGAAATTGTAGAAAGACGCTATGCCTGTCCGGAACAATTGAGCAATCACATCGGCGCAAAAGCTGCAGAAAAAGCTATTGAAAATGCCGGGATTGATAAAGAAACCTTAGACTATATTATTTTTTGCCATAATTTCGGCGATATTCCTTTGGGCAGCAACCGTAGCGATATTTTACCCTCACTGGCTTCGAAAGTTAAGCAGCAGCTGGGCATACATAACCCCGATTGTGTGGCTTACGATATTATTTTTGGCTGCCCTGGCTGGGTTCAGGGTTCTATTCAGGCCGATTATTACATTAAAAGTGGTGATGCCAAACGTGTATTAGTTATTGGAGCGGAAACACTGAGCCGTATTATCGATCCACATGATCGTGACAGCATGATCTTTTCTGATGGTGCAGGAGCCGTAATCTTTGAAGCAGAAGAAGGAGAGGAGAAGAAAGGAATATTAGCCCACAAAACCGAAACCCATGCCGTAAATTATGCCAATCTCTTAACCATGGGCAAGGGCTCGCACCCCGATGAAACCAGCGGTAATTACTACCTTAAAATGAACGGCAGGAAGCTTTATGAGTTCGCCGTGGTTCAGGTACCCCAGGTAATTAAAAAAGCGATAGATAAAGCCGGATTGAGCGTAGAAGACATTAATATCGTATTTGTACACCAGGCCAATGGTAAAATGGATACCGCCATCATGAAACGCCTGTTTAAATTATACGGCAAAGATACTGTACCCGAAAATCTGGTGCCTATGACCATTTCCTGGCTAGGAAATAGCTCGGTAGCTACCGTACCTACCTTGTTAGACCTCGTTTTGAAAGGACAGGTTGAAGGTTATAAAGTAAAAGCAGGCGATGTTGCGGTTTTTGCTTCTGTTGGAGCAGGTATGCACATCAACGCATTTATACACCGTTTTTAATTCGATAAGCGTTTTAATCCGGCTTTTGCCTGGCTTTCAATACTGTTTTCAAATTCGTGGTTTTTCATGGAAATGGCTGTATTGAAAGCCTCTTTTGCTTTTGCAGTATTCTTTTTCTTCTCGTAAACTTTTCCCATTTGCAGGGCAGCATTTGCAGCAAAATAGTATTTTAAGTTTTTACCCTGATTAATGGTAGCCTGGTAAGCTGTTAATGCCTGATCGTCGCGACCTAAATCATCATAAATCCGGCCCAAACGGTAGTTAAATTCTGTCTTGTCCCTGTCACTGGTATAATCGGCTGTTTTTTTATCGTCCAATACCTGCAGCGCCTTATTTAAGTAACCACCATCATATAATAATCGGGCTTTAAGCAAATCAATAGCAGGTGCTACACCAGCCGCCTCATTTTTGGCCTGCTTATCTTTATCATGATACAAATAACCCGAATTAAGTGCTTTGTTTGCATAAGCGGTATAGCCTGCTTTATCGCCTTTTAAGAGCGCAATCCAGCCTAAATGCATGTTTGCATCACGAATATAATTTACGCCCTTATTCGTTTGCAAAAAGCGATTAAAATAAGTTGCAGCATTAAGATCCAGTTTATTCAGGTGCGCAACACCTTCGAGGTAATCGAGATAAGGAAAAGGCTGGTAAACGCCTCCCTCAGGTTTTTTAGCTAAAATCTGAATGGCTTCTTCATTATGCCCCGTTTTTATACTTACGTAACTTTGTAAATAGCTCTTTAATAAGCTGGTATCTGCAATCCGCTCGGTGTATTTCATCATTTTGGCATAAGCCGAGGGGCTATGCGCCACATCAGTGAGCACATAAGTGTAATAAAAAACCACTTCTTCGTAAAAAGGCTCGTATGATGAGCTTGCTAAACTTTCGGCCAGCTTATCAAACATATTTAAACCATTCTGAAGGTTTCCTTTTATTCCAAATGTGGCCAATGTGCTTTTCAACGCACCATCAGGCAAATTACCCAACACAGCATTAACCAAACCTAAACCTTTTGCGTTTAAAGGAAAATTTGGAAACTTTTTGCTGTTCTCCTGTAAAAGGCTGTTGGCCCTTTTAATTTCCATGGCAGCATTAAAGAACTCGCCAAAACGGCCATGAATTAAAGCCCATTGCAAATTAATTTCGGCCTGGGCATAAAGATAGTAAGGCGAACTCTTGTCATCATCAGAAATCTGGTCTAAACGACTTGATTTATTGCCTTTTAAACGGTCGAAATCTGCTTTACTCTCTGAGGTAATGATGGTAAAATAATCAATATAGTTTTCCAGCAATGGAATGATGGCATTATTGGGTCTTTGCTTCTTTTCTGTAGCAATATAAGCCCGCGCATTGCCAAGTTTTAGCTCGAAAATACTTTTGTAGGCCTTTAAACAATTGGCGTTATAATCAAAGTTTGCAAATAATACAGATGGAAATATCAGAAGAGAGGTAAGGAAGGCAAAACGTAAGCTTTTAATCATGCTGAAAAAGGGATTTTCTTTTAAGTTAAGCTCGCCAGGGCAACAGCTTTCACATTAAACAAATATCTACAATTAACGTTAAAATGATCAGGTTGTTTTGCCTGTAAACAAAAAACGTCCCGGTTTATTTACCGGAACGTTTTTAAATATGCTGTCAAGCTGATTAAGCTTCTGCTACTTCGTGGGTTAATGCTTCGTCAACCAAAA
Organism: Pedobacter kyungheensis; assembly: GCF_000812965.1. GTDB lineage: Bacteria > Bacteroidota > Bacteroidia > Sphingobacteriales > Sphingobacteriaceae > Pedobacter > Pedobacter kyungheensis. Next base: position 21,859 of record NZ_JSYN01000007.1, on the reverse strand, counting down.
TACGACCGCAGTGCTCGCAAACGATGATTTTTTTACGTTGACGGATATCCAACTGACGTTGAGGCGGAATCTGGTTGAAACAACCTGAACATGAATCGCGATCGATAGTTACTACAGCTAAACCGTTAACCGCATTTTTGCGTAAACGTTTGTAAGCAACCAATAAACGATCTTCAATTTGAGTTTCAGCCTTATCTGCTTTTTTCTGTAAATCCTGCTCTTCTTTTTCAGTTTCTGCAGTAATTACATCAAGTTCAGTTTTCTTTGCTTCTAAATCTTTCTTTCTGCCATCTAAATCAGCTTTAGCCGAATCGTAGATTTCAGTTTTTGAATTGATTTCGAAACCGTGTTCTTTAATTTTCTTTTCAGATACCTGAATATCTAAACCCTGAATCTCAATTTCTTTGGTTAAAGCATCGTATTCACGGTTGTTTTTAACTTCTTTTAATTGAGAATCGTATCTTTTGATTGCAGCTTGTGCATCTTTGATGGTATTTTTACGGGTTACGATCGAATCCTCCAAATCATCAAGTTCGCCTTTGATTTTTGAAATTCTGGTTTCTAATCCTAAAACGTCATCCTCAAGATCTGCAACTTCCATTGGTAATTCGCCACGTACCTGACGGATCTTATCAATTTTTGTGTGGATATTTTGTAATTCGTATAAAGCCTTTAGCTTTTGTTCTACGGTTTGTTCCATTAAAACAAGTAATTTATGGGGTTTGTATTTTGCTCCGTTAAACGGATTGCAAAGTTAGTAAATTTTTTTTGAATAATTTCAAGCAATAAATTTGAGGTAAATTGTTCAGTTTCAAAGTGTCCGATGTCGGCAATGATCAGTTTTTCCTCTGCGTCAAAAAACTCATGATATTTGAAATCTGCAGTAATAAAAGCATCGGCGCCAGCTGCAATCGCTTCCCTTAAAAGGAAGCTCCCGGAACCACCGCAAACCGCTACTTTTTTAATCCTTTTGTTCATAACTTCGGTATGCCTAACCACCCGCGCCTGCATCCTGTCTTTAACCAGGTGTAGAAAATCGTAGCCATCCATATCATACTCCAGCCAGCCCACCATACCCGATCCTACCAGCTGGTGTTTGTTCTCCAGTTTGTAAATATCGTAAGCCACTTCCTCATAAGGATGGTTTTCGAACAAGGCAACCAATATTTTGCGCTCTGCCTGAGTTGGGTAAACCATTTCAATGCGCACTTCAGCTTCTCGGTGGCGAATACCTCTTTCGCCAACAAAAGGATCGCTTTCTTCGTTGCCTTTAAAAGTGCCAAAACCATCTGCATTAAAACTGCATTCACTGTAATTGCCAATATTTCCCGCCCCCGCATAAAACAAAGCCGAACGCAATTGTTCTGCCTGCGCCTGTGGGCAATAGGTAACCAACTTTTTTAACAAGCCGGCTTTTGGCGAAAGCACCTTGGTACCTGTTAAACCCAAGCGCTCGCAAATACGGGCATTTACCCCGGTATGGATACTATCCAAGTTGGTATGAATAGCATAAAGTGCGATGTTATTTTTTATCGCTTTGAGTACAACACGCTCTACATAATTTTTGCCATTCAGCTTTTTTAAGCCTTTAAAAACGATGGGATGATGCGTAATAATCAGGTTGCAACCAGTAGAAATGGCCTCATCTACAATCTTTTCCACGCAATCTAGCGCTACTAAAGCAGCCCTGATTTCCATATTCGGATCACCTACAATTAAGCCCGAATTATCGTAATCTTCCTGATAATTAAGGGGTGCAATACTTTCGAGATAATTGGTTATTTCGCCTAATTTCATGTGTTAAAGATATAAAAAAATTATAGCCCGGAATTCAAATCCCGGGCTATAATGTAGAAACGAATATCAGTTTTCTATTAAACCTTTGGCGCAAATCCGCCACCCATCCTTACCATTTGTAAGCTTTCGAAAACCATTTTCTGGTTGTGCTCAAAGGCAAGGGTTTTGTGGTTTACCACATCGATGATTGATCCGATGAAACAAAGACCGGCAGTTAAAAGATACAAAATACCCATACCAATCTGACCGATGATGAATCTTTGCAATCCCGGAACAGCGAACAATCCGATCAAACAGAAGATCAACATATCCGAAGGATTTTTTCTTTTGCTGCTGTAAATCATTAAGAAATTGCGCAACTGCTGCTCATCTAAACCTGTAGTTGCCTGTTGTAAGTATGAGTATTCATCTGGTGTTATACCTGGTAACGACATCAGAGGTGATTGAAATATATCCATGGTGTTTATCTGTTTGAGGTTAAAATTTTAAATGTTTTTATCTTTTTTGTTAGTGTATAAATTCTGTAAAGTATAATCAAAAGTGCCGGAAACCCGAACCAATGTTCGGCAAAGCTCTCGGTAAATTCGCCATGGAAAATATGACTGATCGACCTGCCAATCCCGCATCCCGGACACCAGCCCTCATAACCTAAATTAGCCAGCGGACAAAGTGTAAAGTGATGCTCATGGCTATTTGCTGTTGCCAATAACACTAATGCTGTTACCCAGAAAACAAGTTCTAACGGAAAGCGCTTAATGTTGCTCATTGTTTCACTTTTTATATAAATTAGAGGCTATACCACTGCCTTTGTTACATCAATTTGCCCTTAATCGACGAATGGGGGATATATTTCGACCAAACTTGCGATACAATCTAAGAATGAGTGGTTATTTATTTCCCAGAATTGTTTTTTGCAGGCAAAGCCACCAAAAATAGTTAAAAAAACCTTTACACAAATTGCGGGTTAATATTAAAAGATAAGCTTATTTTTGTGACTTGAACATTCGCGATTTAATAAACAGATACAAAAACGACGATAGGGTAACACATTTTACCAAAGCGTTGAACAGCACCAAAAACCCGAAGGTACAACTAAAGGGACTGGTGGGTTCGGCCGATGCTATTGTTGCCCTTTCTTCTTATTTTTTATTACACAAACCGCTGCTTTTCGTTTTACCCGATAGGGAAGAAGCTGCCTATTTTCAGTCTGATCTGGAAAGCGCGCTCGAAAAGCAGGTTTTGTTGTTCCCTTCGTCGTACCGCAAATCTTTCGATTTTACCCAGGTTGATACAGCAAATGTATTGGCCCGTGCAGAAGTTTTAAACGAACTGAACCACGATTCGGAATATGGGAAAATCGTGGTTTCGTATCCCGAAGCCATTGCCGAAAAGGTTATAGACCGCTCTGCACTCGAAAAAAACACACTCGAAATCAGCATTGGAGCTAAACTGGGGATTGATTTTATCAACGAGTTTTTAATTGACTACGATTTCGACAGAGCAGATTTTGTGTATGAACCCGGTCAGTTTTCAATCCGCGGTGGTATTGTCGATATTTTTTCTTTCTCATCTGACCTGCCTTACCGGATCGAGTTTTTTGGCGATGAGGTTGAAAGTATCCGCAGTTTTGAAATAGAAAGCCAGCTTTCGGTTGCCGATGTTAAATCGCTTACGATTGTACCTAATGTTCAGGCTAAATTTCTAACCGAAAGCAACATCAGTATTCTAGATTATATTGATCATGATACCCAGCTTTGGTTTAAAGATGTAGAGTTTACGCTCGATATTGTAAAAGCCGGTTTTAAAAAAGCTGTTGAGCTTTGGAAAGCCCTGCCAGCAGCGGATAAAAGCCAAAACCCCGAGTGGATTGATCCCAAATTTGCCTTTACCGACGAAAAGCTACTCGGCGATCATTTGCACGATTTTCCACTTGTTGAATTCGGCAAGCAGTTTTTCTATAAAACAGACGAAAGATTTGAGTTTGAAACCAAACCTCAGCCCTCGTTCAATAAAGACTTCAATCTGCTAATTCACAACCTTAAAGAAAACGAAAAAGCGGGTATTGTTAACTTTATTTTTACCGATTCGCCCAAACAGGTAGAGCGTTTGTATGCCATTTTAGAAGATATTGATAAAACGGCCAAATTTACCCCAATCAACAGCATGCTTCGCGAGGGTTTTGTCGATCCTCAAATTCAGACGGCATTTTATACTGATCACCAGATTTTTGATCGTTACTATAAATACAAGCTTAAAAAAGGCTATCAAAAAAGCCAGGCCATTACCCTGAAAGATTTGAGGGAGCTTAAATCAGGAGATTATGTTACCCACATCGACCACGGGATAGGAAAATATGCCGGATTGGAAAAAGTAGAGGTTAACGGCAAAACCCAGGAGATGATCCGTTTAATTTATGCCGATAACGACCTGCTTTATGTAAACATCAACTCCCTGAACCGCATTGCCAAGTATAGCGGTAAAGATAGTGGCGTACCCAAAATGAATAAACTGGGTACCGATGCCTGGGATAAGCTTAAAAAAACTACTAAAAAAAAAGTTAAAGATATTGCCCGCGACCTGATTAAGCTTTATGCAATGCGTAAAACACAGGCCGGAACAGCATTTTCTCCCGATAGTTACCTGCAAACCGAACTCGAGGCTTCCTTTATTTATGAGGACACCCCCGATCAGTTAAAGGCTACACAGGATGTGAAAAAAGATATGGAGGCCCCGCACCCGATGGACCGCTTGGTTTGTGGCGACGTGGGCTTTGGCAAAACCGAAATCGCTGTGCGTGCGGCATTCAAAGCTGTTGCTGAAGGCAAGCAGGCCGCAATCCTGGTACCTACCACCATTTTGGCCTTACAGCATTACAAAACCTTTTCATCACGTTTAAAAGATTTTCCGGTTACGGTTGATTACATTAACCGTTTTAAAACCAATAAACAGATTAAAGATACACTGGCAGAAGCTGCAGCTGGCAAGGTTGATATTCTAATCGGCACACACCGTTTGCTTTCGAAGGATGTCAAATTTAAAGATCTGGGCATCATGATTATTGATGAGGAGCAAAAATTTGGAGTGAGTGCAAAAGAACGTTTAAAAGCAGTACGAGTAAATGTTGATACGCTAACTTTAACGGCAACACCTATCCCCCGAACGCTACATTTTTCATTAATGGGAGCGAGGGATTTATCGATTATCAGCACACCCCCACCTAACCGCCAGCCGGTTAGTACCGAATTGCATGTTTTTAACGATAAGCTGATCCAGGAAGCAGTTCAATTTGAATTAGACAGAGGGGGCCAGGTTTTCTTTATCCATAACCGGGTAAACGATTTGATGCAATTGGGTGGACTAATTCAAAAACTGGTGCCAAAAGCACGCATTGGTGTTGCGCACGGACAGCTGGATGGCGACGCACTGGAAGATGTGATGCTCGATTTCATTAACGGCGAGAAAGATGTTTTAGTGGCTACGACTATTATCGAAGCTGGTTTGGACATCCCCAATGCCAATACCATTATCATTAACCATGCCCACATGTTTGGGTTGAGCGATCTGCACCAGATGCGCGGCAGGGTAGGCCGGAGCAATAAAAAAGCATTTTGTTATTTATTGTCGCCGCCATTATCTACCCTCACCTCAGAGGCCCGGAAGCGTTTAAGCGCCATTGAAGAGTTTTCTGATCTAGGCAGTGGCTTTAACGTGGCCATGCGCGATCTGGATATCAGGGGTAGCGGAAACTTACTGGGTGCTGAACAAAGCGGTTTCATTGCCGAAATTGGTTTTGAAATGTACCATAAAATTTTAGATGAAGCCATTCAGGAATTAAAAGAAGCCGAGTTTAAGGGTTTATTTGAGAACGAACCAGAGCGGCCTTTTGTTGGTTTTACACAGGTTGACACTGATTTAGAGCTTTACATACCAGACGCTTACATTACCAATATTACCGAGCGCTACAATTTATACACTGAGCTTTCGAAGCTTGATAATGAAAATGATCTGGCTACTTTTGAAAAACACCTGGCCGATCGTTTTGGTCCGGTTCCCCATCAGGTAAAAACCATGCTCAGCGTGGTCCGTTTGCAGTGGTTTGGCAAAAAACTGGGTTTCGAAAAAATCAGTTTCAAGAAAAATAGTTTAAGGGGCTATTTCTTAAGTGATAAACAATCGAAATATTTTGATTCGAATACTTTCACCAAAATTTTAACCTTTGCCCAAAACCACCCCCGTATGTGCAATTTAAAAGAGGTTAAAAATACCTTGCGCATTGCTTTTGATAACATCAGCAACGTGGAAGAAGCCATACAGGTTTTAGAACTAATCGATTAAAATTTTATATTTAAATGTTAGATCCAACCCTTTTACTCGATTTAGTGAAAATGCAGATGCCTTATGGAAAATATAAGGGATCCCTGATCTGTAGCCTGCCAGAAAGTTATTTACTTTGGTATAAAGATAAAGGCTTTCCGAAAGGAAAACTGGGCAATTTAATGGCTACGATGTTCGAAATACGGGTTAACGGACTGGAATTTCTGTTAACTCCGTTGAAAAATCAACGGTAGATATCTTGAGCGATTGTCATCCTGAGCGGAGTCGAAGGATCCTTAGCAATCCGTCCTCCTGAACTTGTTTCAGGATCTAACACCACTAAGTTACCGTCATTTCGAGCAGCCCCGATAGCTATCGGGTGCAACGAAGTCGAGAAATCTATGAAAGATTAGGTTCATAGATCTCTCCGTTCCGCTGCGCTTCATCCGATAGCTTTCGGATCGAGATGACGAAAATGATCAAAGGGAAATAAATCTATAGCTCACAACCATTCTCATCACAAACCGCATCATCATTTTTATTCAACGAGGTAAGGGTTGTTTTGGGTTGAGCTTCTTTCCACTCCTTAAAGCTTTGTGTCAGCGCATCGGTAAATGCCTGTACCGGCTGTGCTCCAGAAACCCCATATTTTCTATCCATTACAAAATATGGCACACCACGTATACCGAGGTTTTGGCTTTCATAAATATCATAACGTACCGCTTCAGCAAACTCATCGCTGGCCAAGACAGTTTCGGCTTCTGTCTTATTTAAACCGATTTCTACAGCAACATCAACTAAAACACTGGTTTCGCCAATATTTATAGCTTTTACAAAATGAGCTTCGAATAGCTTTTCTTCTGCTAAATCCTGCAGGCCATGCTTGGCCGCCAAATGAATTAAACGGTGTGCATTAAAGGTATTTGCAGGGATATTGGTATCAAAATTAATATTTAAGCCTGCGTTTGCAGCCATATCAACCACTTGTTTGGTCATTTGTTTGGCTTGTTCAACAGGCATTCCCTTACTGCGCGAGAGGTAATCGTAAACCGTCTCATTGTTTGTGTTATGATACTCAGGATTGAGCTGATAGCTCTTCCAGTCTATTTCAATTTCGTTTTTAAAGGGCAGTTTTTCAATGGCTTGCTCAAAATGCCTTTTTCCAATATAGCAAAACGGACACATTACATCCGACCAGATTTCTACTTTCATGACACAAAATTAGGGCGATTATACCTGACCAGCGTAAGCTGAAAGTAAAAACCCACTATCTTTTAGGATAGTGGGTTTTCAAAGCGGCTCAAATAAAAGCTTATTGGTATAACTGATTAAAAATCAGTTTAAACGTACCATGTGTTTGTGCCCTGAATGCAATCTCCGGACCAAAGGCCAGTAGCTTACCTTTACCTACTTTTGCTTCGAAGGCTGTTACCCCATCCTGCAGGTAAGCTTGCCCCCAGGCCCAGCCGCTTCGTAAAGGCGTAGCATTTTCAAACCACATTAAAGGTTTAATTTTTCCGGTTGCAATAGCATCTCCTGTTAATTTAAAAACCGGACTGTTATCGAAATAGACATCAGCCTCTTTCTCCATGCCCCAGGCAGCCGGTAAACGCATATCGACCCCTACATTCAAAACACTGCCCGGAACATAATATTTTTCGGCTGGAAGCCTTTTCTCTTCGCCATTAATAATCTCTACCATCGCATTGCGTACAGGTAATTTTAAATGATAAGCCAGGTTGGTGCTGCTGCCAATGGTAACAATATTTCCACCAGCCTCTAAAAACTTTTTAAGCTCAGGAATAGATTTTTCAGTGCTAATACGCCCTAAACGGTTTCTGTATTCCTGCGGAATTTCTTCTGTTTTTGGTGCGAAAGACCGTCCACCAGCCTGTAGGGAAGGAATAGCACCGCCAACAAAAATAATCACATCATACTTTGATTTTAAATTGCCTGCATCAATATCCTGCGGATAAATAACCGTAGCATTGTAATGATACTGTTCCATCATCCACCTCACCCAGCCCGATGCCATAGAACCGCCATAGGTATCCCAAAGCGCAATGCGGGCCTCCGATACTTTAATTTTATCTTTAGGTGCTGCCGCTGTTTTTAGTTTAATATTGGCCTTTTCCAAAACAGATTTACCTGCTGATGAGACATAGAAATCGCCATTTTCGGTAGAACGATAAACTTCTACCTTACGTTTTAATAAATCGTTTACTGCAGTGTAAGAATCGTTTTGGGCAGCACTTAACACGTAGCTTGCTCCACTAGGAAGCTTATTTTCAGCCTTTAACAAAGCTCCATAAGGATTTTTCTCAAATGGCCCTGAAAAATCATCCTGAATGCGGTCAAACTTTATGTCCATCAAATAAGCCAAAGTCCATCCGGCTGCGTCGTACGGCGGAATAGGTGCGCCACCTTCATATTTAAAATCGTTGGGGTGGTCTTGTGGTTCAAACATATCCAAAACGTGCGGACGGAAAGCCTGATCGGTTTTAACCACATAACTGCCTGCAGGATAATTTTTGCCCGCTACTATAAATGCTGCTGTTGCCTTTTGCACCACAATGCCGGTTCTGATCAAAGCATTTAAAAACTTAATTGCCGAGTTAAAATCAGGCTGATCGGCAGATAGGATATATCCTCTCGGATCGCGGTTTGCAGGCGCTTTCATTACCGTATCGAAAGCTTTTATGCTGAGCTGTCTTGAGCCAAATTCGGCATCACCAGCAGCAGCACTTCCCTTATCTTTTTTAGCCGCATTATTTATCGCTTCAATTTTCTTTGGTGAAAACGACCAGGTATCTTTTTTACCCCGCTCAATGGAGTTTCTGCCCATTTGGTAAATGTTGAACAGCAACTCATCGCGATAACGTTGTGCGTAATTTAAAACAGCATAGTTTAATGATACAGAGTAATCAATCGAATTTTTAAAATACCATTTACGTGGTGTAACTGGATTTGGCGAATCGCTGTTTGGCAATAAACGCGATGGAACCAAAGGAATTTCCGAAGGGGTAGGGTTACCCACAATCTCCGTCAAAAGCCCAATCATGTTATGAAAATAAGTGGTTGTTCTTAAGCCACCATTGTACCAGGTAGAAAAAACTGAACCACCGCGCTGAGTATAGCCGGGTTTATTTTCTATGTTCATCCGGGTGTGCATGGCCGCGCCAACAGCGTCCAAACTGGTGAGTAGAGTCGGGTCGAATACGTAGTTAAAAGGATCACGGTACGGAGGTCCGGCTACAACCGTTCCCGCCGGTCCTGCCTGGTGGTGGTTATACATAATCTGTGGCAGCCATTCTACAAAAAGCTGCCGGCCAATATTTTGGGTTTCTTTTAGGTTTAACATAAAAAAATCGCGGTTATTATCATGCCCGGCATACTTTTCATATAAAACCGGCAAACCAGAAGTTGTTCTCTTGGTCTGATCTTTTTCGCGCATGTACCAGTTACTAATTAGTTCCTGCCCATCGGGATTGGCATGTGTAAACAGAATGATCACATTATCAAGAATGCGTAGGGTTTCTGGATCAGTTTTCGAGGCAAATTCGTACGCCGTTTGAATTAACTGATGTGCCCCAACCACCTCGTTGGCATGCAAGCCACCATCAATCCAAACCACAGCTTTTCCTTCAGCTGCCAATGCTTTAGCCTGTTCGGTAGTTATTTCGGCATGAGCCAGTTGTTGCGAAATTTCTTTATAGCGGTCTAATTTCTTCAGGTTCTCGGGCGACGAAACAACCAACATATATTGGCTTCTGCCTTCCTCAGTCTGGCCAATATCAACCAGTTTAACCCGCTTAGAGGTTTCGGCCAGTTTTTTAAAATAGGCTGCTGTTTGGGTATAATTGGCCAACTGATAATTATCGCCGATATCAAAACCAAAATGCGATTTCGGCGTTGGTACTTCCTGAGCCTGGGCAGCACAGTATGCAGTAATTAAAAAAGCTAAAGAAATCTTTTTCAGGTAGTTTTTTATCATAATCGGGTTAGTTTGATGGATAATCAAATATAATATAGAAAGCGGAGCGATTTTACATGCGCTAAATTTGTTACAGTGAGAAGTTTAGACAAATTTCTAATGCACTTTAAGGGTAATTGCTGTTCCTGGTGCCGAAACATTACCATTCTTCGGCAGTAATCTATACATTTGACCATCAATATACCTAAAAAATGACCTTAGCAGAAAGAATAGAAAACTCTAAAACCAGTATTTTCAAAGCCGTTTTCCCGAATACTACTAATCACTACGATACTCTGTTTGGCGGTACTGCCATGCACCTGATGGACGAGGTGGCTTTTATAACTGCAACACGCTTTAGTCGGCAGATTATGGTTACCGTGAGCAGCGATAGGATAGACTTTAAAAAGCCAATCCCTGCCGGAACCATTATAGAGCTTATTGGCAAGGTAAACCATGTGGGCAATACCAGTTTAAAAGTAAATGTTGAAATTTATATTGAACAAATGTATTCCGAAGGCCGCGAACTGGCGGTACATGGCGATTTTACTTTTGTAGCGATAGATGAAAACAAAAAACCGGTTCAGGTGATTAAATAATCTTATAAGTTTTGTCCAAAAAGATATAAAAATCATCGATCCTAAATTTTTAAATTTGAGTATGGAACATCAACATACTGAAAAAGATTTAAAAGACATTGCCAGACAATTGGCATGCCCTGAGGGCGAGCACGGCATTAAAACAGGCGAGATGATGCATGCCAGTAATATTGGCATGACCAGTGCTGCTATTGATGCGCTAAATCTCCAAAATGATGCAATTATTTTAGAAATCGGTCATGGCAATGGTGCACATATTGAATATCTGCTTAAACAGGCCAATGATATTCGTTATTTCGGCGCAGATATTTCTGAAACCATGATTGCAGCGGCAAAGAGAATCAACACAGCTTTTATTGAATCCGGACAAGTTAGTTTCCAGCTTACCGATGGCCAGACTTTACCTTACGCCGATGCATCTTTTGATGGCACATTTACAGTAAATACGATTTATTTCTGGCAAAATCCGAATGCCTATCTTTTAGAAATTAAGCGTGTATTGAAACCAGGAGGTAAACTGGTGTTGTGCTTCGCAGATAAAACCTTTATGGAAAAGCTGCCTTTTACCCCTTACGGATTTACGCTTTATGAGGTAGAAAAAGTACAACAGCTACTGGTCGATAGTGGCTTTACGCTAAAAAACACGACTAAAAATTTAGAACAGGTACAAAGTAAAACCGGTGAAAAGGTAGAAAGAGAATACTATGTGGTAGTTGCTTCTGTTTAATAAATTTATTAGGATTTTAATCCTCGTTTGTAACGAGGATTAGCGAGAATAGCGATTGCATTGCTAATAATACAAATCAGGATGATAGATCAGTTTAAACACAGTGATCAAATCCGTGTTTATCTGTGTAAATCTGCAGCTAAATTTTTCTTTGGTCTTAATACAAAATCAGATACAGATACGCATAAACCACTGGTGCGGCCAATAATAATCCATCAAAACGGTCTAACAAGCCTCCGTGACCCGGCAATAAGCCTCCACTGTCTTTCGTATCCAAACTCCGTTTAAGCATCGATTCTACCAGATCACCCAATGTTCCGAAATTTGCAATCAATAAAGCCATACCTGCCCAAACCCATGCCGGACTTTCGGTAAACCAAAACGACAAACCAAAGGCAACCAAAACACTGGTAAACATGCCGCCAAAAAAGCCTTCCCAGCTCTTTTTAGGTGAGTGGCGTTCAAATAATTTACGTTTACCGAATTTTACACCAAAAAGGTAGGCACCAGTATCATTTGCCCACAACATCAGTAAAAATGCCAGCGGGAAATGAAAATTATATTCATTCCAGTTCTTTAAAAAGCCGAGGGCATGAAAAAAACAAAAGGGAATGGTTACATAAACAAAGCCAACAAAAGTGTAGGAAATATTGGCAAATGGAATTTTATTTTTCTTGTACAGCTCAGTAATAAAAACCGAAAAAATCAGCGGAATACAAAGCAACAGATATTTAACATCATATTTAAGGTAATGTAAACCTGCAGCCATTAAAAAGATCAGTGCACCTGCAGCTAAACCAATATTCCGGTGCGGCCTGATGCCTGAATTTTTAATCAATTTATAAAACTCAAAAAGCGATAAAACACTTAAAACAAGATAGAATGCGGTAAATGTATAAGTACCCAGCAAAATGGAGCCAAGCATTACAATGGTAAAAAAGAAAGCGGTTATTGCCCTGGTTTTCATTTAAGGTAGGAGGTAAAGGGTTTAAGGTTTAAGGTCATCATCATTACTCTATTTCGTTTTCGACAATATATTCGATGGCCTTATCGAAATCTACTTTATTAACCAGCACATTTATTTCGCCGATATAATAGGCGGAGAGCTGTTTATTCATCGTTACGGCCGGAATTCCAGCTTCTGTTAAGCCCTGTTTTAATACCTCGGCGGCAAAAGCATCGCCGGTAGTATATACTTTAACCCAATTTTCGCTCACGTGTTGCGCTATCTTTAAAAAATTTAAACAAAGCTATGGTAATTATTGCACTAATTAAATAGCCATACCATGGAAATCCGATTGGCTCATCGGCTTTATTGAGCGGCATGTGGTGTTTTTGCATGTAAAAAGCTGCACAAACGGCATAAGCATTATTTAAAAAGTGTGCAAACATGGCGTACCAGATACTGCCGCTAAAATAATACAGATAGCCAAAGCCGGCTCCCAGCAGCATTCTTGGCACAAAACCATAAAACTGCACATGTATGGCACTAAAAATAATGGCCGAAAGCCAGATTGCCAGGTGTGAGTTGCCAAAGGCGCGCTCCAATGAACGTTGTACCCCCCCTCTAAACATCAGCTCTTCGCCGATGGCAGGTAAAACTGCAATCATTACCAGGTTTACCAGAAAATCGAAATTACTCCGAACTGTAATCAGCTGGATGGTCATTTTAGCGGCCAGTTCCTCCTTTTCTTTCATCCAGGCCTCAATTCCTTTTAAAAAGTCTGGCAAAGCCATTTTTTGGTTCCAGATTACGGTCCACTCCATAAAAGGCATGCTTACAATCATAATAACTACAACCAATGCCAGCAGCAAAACCCTGGGCTGTTTAAAACTATAAAAGCGGGTAATTTTTGTTCTTTCGGTTAAAGCCAGGGCAAGCGGAGGTAAAATAAATGTACCTATCGAACTTAAAATCTGTATCACCTTAAAACCCGAAATATACCTGGCATCGCCCGATAAAAGCAGGTCGAAATTACTGATTAAACCCATCCCATACATGGCAATGCAGATTACAACTGCGATGATGCCAAAAACAAAAGCCCCGGCAACTGCGTAAAATAAAAGTAAAAGTAATTGCAAGAAAGGATTGATTTCCTCGTGTTTAGGTGTTACAAAATTCATTATTTGTACCTTTGTATGTTTTATTAATCGTTGAAGATAGAAAATGTCTGTAAAGATAGGAAATATAGATTTAGGAGAATTCCCGTTATTGCTTGCCCCGATGGAGGATGTAAGCGATCCGCCATTCCGTTATGTATGCAAACAAAACGGAGCCGATATGATGTATACCGAGTTTATATCTTCGGAAGGATTGATCCGCGATGCAGCAAAAAGCAGACAGAAACTGGATATTTTTGAATATGAACGACCTATCGGCATTCAGATTTTTGGTGGCGATATCGATCACATGCGCGAAGCTTCTGAAATTGCCTCGGCAGCAGGGCCAGATCTGGTTGATATTAATTATGGCTGCCCGGTAAAAAATGTGGTATGCAAAGGTGCGGGTTCCAGCCTCCTTCAGGATATTGATAAAATGGTAAAAATGACAGATGCGGTTGTTAAAGCCTCGCACCTGCCTGTTACTGTTAAAACCCGCCTCGGCTGGGATGATAACACCAAAAACGTTCGTGAAGTAGCCGAGCGCTTACAGGATGTGGGTATTCAGGCCTTAACCATCCATGGCCGTACAAGAGCACAGTTATACAAGGGAGAAGCCGATTGGACGCTGATCAGGGAAATTAAACGTAACCCGAGAATCAAAATTCCGATTTTTGGCAACGGCGATGTAGATAGTCCTGAAAAAGCAGCCAACTGGCGCATGGAATATGAGGTAGATGGCATTATGATCGGCCGTGCAGCGATTGGTTATCCCTGGATTTTTCGTGAAGTAAAACATTTCTTCAAAACAGGAGAACACCTTCCCGGACCAACTATCGAAGAACGAATTAACGTTTGCCGTACACATTTAGATAAATCGCTGGAGTGGAAAGGTCCTAAAACCGGAATTTTTGAAATGCGCCGTCATTATGCTAATTATTTTAAGGGCCTGCCAGACTTTAAACCTTACCGTATGCGGTTGGTAGCTGAGCCGGATATCAACAACATTTACAGCATTTTAGCAGAAGTGGCAGAAAAATTCGCACATTACGACGCTACGAAAGTACTGGCTTGATTTTTGAACAGTTTTTTGTACATTCACAATCATCATGGTTACAGCTATTACAGATGGAGTTAAAGTTTCAGTAGAAACAGTTTACCAGCCAGAATATTCTAATCCGGCTAACGAGCATTATATGTTCGCTTATCGGGTAGAAATATCTAATCTTTCTGATTATGCTGTTCAACTGATGCGTCGCCAGTGGTTTATTTTCGATTCGAACAGTAGCCGTCGCGAGGTAGAAGGAGAGGGCGTTGTGGGTTTACAACCCATTATCCAGCCAGGCGAAACCCATGTTTATGTATCTGGATGCAATTTAAAGACCGATATGGGCAGCATGAAAGGTACCTACCTGATGAGACGCGATATTGACGGTTCGGAATTTGATGTGGATATTCCCGAATTTCAGTTAATAGCACCTTATAAACTGAATTAATTTTTTTCTTATTATCAATTGCGAAAGCTTAGTTGAAAAGCAATTTCAGTGTTTCATTGTAAGCTTAGCCTGCTTTGTGCTGTAGTTCCTCTTTTCAATCGGGAGCTGCCGCTGCATCCGATAGCTATCGGATCAGGTTTAGAAAGCAATGCCATTCCACTTATTACCGTTTTTAATCATGTGTCGCAGATTTTATGCATCTGGCAACCAAAAATAGTACAACCAGCCCTGCCGCCTAAACCTGATCGGAACGGGCACGAGTGCAACGAGTAAAGTGAAGAGCAGGATTGTCTTAACCGATAATAAATAAGCCCTGCTTTCCTAAAAAAGAATCAATTATTTTAAAAATCATAAACAAAAATGGCCGGAAAATATCCCGGCCAGCCTCTGTTTTTAATAGGTTATTGCTTAATCCCTGCTTCTTCCAAAAAGCATAGATGCATAATACAATAAATTAGCTAAAGCACCAACCGCTGCTACCACGTAGGTCATCGCAGCCCACCACAAAGCATCTTTTGCCTGTGAATTTTCTTCCTGGGTTTGCATTACGCCATAGTTATTTTTTAACCAGGCTAAGGCCCTGTTGCTCGCGTCGAACTCAACCGGAAGTGTGATAATGCTAAATATGGTAATTAAAGCCAAACCAACCACACCAATGGCCAATACAATCGGGTTACCGGTAAAACTGATTAAAAGTACCCCAATGAGCAAAACCCATTGTAAAAGGTTAGACGAAATGCTAACTACAGGCACCATGCTGCTCCTTAGCTGCAACCAGTTATAAGATTTAGCCTGTTGCAGGGCATGCCCACATTCGTGTGCAGCAACTGCCGCTGCCGCAACACTGCGGCTATAGTAAACATCTGTACTTAAATTTACAGTCTTATCTGTAGGATTATAATGATCCGTTAATTGTCCTTCGGTACTCATCACCTTCACATCGTAAATTCCGTTATCATGCAGCATTCGCTCTGCCACCTCTTTGCCCGATAAACCTGAGCTCAATTGCATTTCGGCATATTTAGAAAACTTGTTTCTAAAACGCCATTGTACAAACATGCTCAACAATAATACCGGGATGATTAATATTAAATAAACTCCCATTTTCTCATGTATGTTTTTCATTTCCGGTATATCAAAAAGCGTTCCCATATTTATTTCGCTGTTAAAAAACAGTACATTTATACTATGCCAAATGCACTTTCATATTGGGAAAGAGAATCATTTTTTAATTACGATGTAATTATTATTGGTAGTGGTATCGTAGGTTTAAACGCGGCAATCCACCTTAAAAAAACGGTGCCCTCTTTAAAAATTGCCTTGCTAGAAAGTGGTTTTCTGCCTGCAGGTGCAAGTACTAAAAATGCGGGTTTTGCATGCTTTGGGAGCATTTCTGAACTCATTGAACAAGAAGAAAAGGCTGGAGTAAATGGTTTGGCTGCCCTTATAGAAAAACGATGGAAAGGCCTGCTTAAACTCCGAAATTTACTTGGCGATAACACTATTGATTATCAATGTTTGGGCGGCTATGAATTATTTAAAAAAGGCGAATATGCATTGGCTACAAAATGTGTAGCCAAAATTGAACATTACAACCAGCTAATACGCAATATCGTTGGTATCAATGCTTTTAGCATCAGCTCAAAAAAAGCGAGTGCTTTTGGTTTTGGCCCAATTGAAGCATTGATCGAAAATAAATACGAAGCGCAAATTGATACGGGCAAAATGATGTTAGCCTTGATTGCTTATGCACAACAGCTGGGCATTTACCTGTTTAACAGTTGCCAGGTAAAACGTATTGCCGAAGAAACAAATGGTTTACGCTTAATTACCAAAAACGGCAGCTTTTATTGCACAAAAACAATTGTAGCGACCAATGCATTTATTAAAAATTTAATTCCGGAAATCGCAATCGTTCCCGGGAGAGGGCAGGTTTTAATTACCAAACCCATTAAAGATTTAAAAATTAAAGGCACTTTTCATTACGATAAAGGCTATTATTATTTCCGGAACATCAACAACCGGCTTTTGCTGGGCGGTGGGCGAAATCTCGACTTTAAAACGGAAGAAACAACTGCTTTTGGGCAGACAGCTATTGTTCAGGATGCATTACAGGATTTATTAGATACGTTGATTTTACCCAAAACCCCTCACGAAACAGACCTGCAATGGAGTGGTATCATGGCATTTGGCCAAACGCTCGAACCACTTATTGAAGAAGTTAAGCCCCGTATATTTTGTGCTACACGCTGTAACGGTATGGGTATAGCTATTGGCTCGCAAACAGGAGCAGATGTTGCCCACCTGCTCCTGCAAAGCTTATAAGTTACAATTTAGCCGCCATCATTTCCATTTTCTCGGTATAAATATCCTCAGGTATAACCCAGCGATTAACTTCGTTTTGCCAATGCTTAAATTTAATTTTATCTTTCAGTTTGTAATACTGAAAGGCAATATTGTAAGCCATCTCAGCCTTTAACATTTCATCTGAACAACTTCTTAAAGCTTGTGTATATATACTTTCAGCTTTAATCATTTCATTGGCCTGTGTCAGAAAAAAGATCTCCTGCTTGCTTTTATTCCAATCAGTATTGTGTGGGGTAATTCGAAGCCTTCGGTAAAAATAGCGCTCAGACTCATCAAAATTTTCCAACCGGCGATAGGCTAACTCATATTCTCCATCTAATCCCGGATACCTTCGGTCTATCTTTTTTACAGCATTCAGGTAGTCCAATGCTTTTTCCTGCTCATTCCATCGGTTATAAATATAACCCATTCTATAAAGCCGGTCTATATTTCTATTAGTTGTTCTATAAAATGCCAACCATGCAGGTACCTCATGAATATGGAGCTCGGCAAACTTTTCATTAGGGATTAGTGCAGCCTTTTCTATATTGAGCAATATTCGTATTAACTTTTTTCCGGTATCAGCAGGTACATACCTATTATTTTCTGCTATGGTAAAGCTTCCGTTCAAAAGTAAGGTTAAGCCAGCTGAGTTATCCAGATAAACAAAGCCATAGGCGTAACCATTTTCGGTTGGTAAAGCAATCCAGCGATCTTCGCAATCTATTATCTTTTGATTGAATTTCAGTTCTGTTTGCGCATAAGCACTTAATGCACAAAACGTTAAAAATACAACTAAACGTATCATAAAGCATTATTATTAATAAAAGAATTACTTGCTTAACATAGTCCTCATCTTATCTAACTTATCCGCATAACCATTATCCTTAACAATCCACCTTTTCACTTCATTACACCAGATGTCAAAATTTTTCATATCCGCTTTAATATAATACTGATAAGCAATGTTATAGGCCATATCAGCTTTTGCAGACTCATCCCCGCAAATTCGTATCGCTTCGATATAAGTAAGCTGGGCAGCTCTCATTTTATCGGCTTTTGCCAGCCTAAAAATTTCCTGCTGGTAGCTATCTGTATAATTTCCGTTCAAAACCTTTATTCTTGATGCTTCTTGAGGTTTTGGGATTGTTTCACTAATAAAATTTGTACCATCAAAACTGAAATAAGTGTATGTACTTACAGCTAAAGCATTGTACCGTTCGGCCTGCTTAAACCTCCTCCATTTTTTGCATATCATAGCCAGTTTAAGGTACCGGTCTTGTTTATTGTTTTTCCCGATATAATCAAATTGGACAGGCGTTTTTTCAACCTGAAGCTCTGAAAGCCTTTTTGATGGGATTACTGCAACTTTACGCTCGCTTGGTTCAATTCTGTTTTTAACTTCTGGGGTATGCTTAGGCAGGTAAATACCATTTTCGATTGTAAAAGATCCTTTGAGATTGAAGGTAAGTCCTGCAGAATTATCCAGATAAACATAACCGAAAGCATAACTGGCACCATCATCGAGCGATAGCGCAATCCATTTGTCTTCACAATCAATTAATAACTTGTCGAATTTTAGCCCGTCTTGAGCCCTGGCGCCGAAGGCGCATAGGAATAGTAAGATGAATACGCGTTTCATTTAAAATCATTTTGTGTGTACCTAAATATAAGGATTTATTTACATCAAAAAATGACAGAAAATTACTTCTGCTTACTTAAATACAATTGTTTTATTTCCACTTACAAAAACACGATCCTCAAAAATAAGCTCAAGTGCTTCTAACAATACCTTTTTCTCTATTTCCTTTCCGGCACGTACCATTTCCTTAACGCCAAAATTGTGGTCAACGTGGTTGGTATGCTGGGTGATAATTGGTCCTTCATCCAGGTTATCGGTTACAAAATGAGCTGTTGCACCAATAATTTTTACACCCCGCTCAAAAGCCTGTCGGTAGGGGTTTGCACCAATAAAAGCGGGCAAAAACGAATGGTGGATATTGATGATTTTACCGGCATAATCCTTAACAAAATCGGCCGATAAAATGCGCATAAACTTGGCAAGCACCAGATAATCTACATCAAATTGATTTACAATTTCTTTTATCTCCGCCTCAAAAACAGCTTTATCCTTATTGTTATGATCGACATAAAAAAACGGAATGCCTAGTTTTTCGGTAAAATCACGCAAAGATTCATAGTTACCAATTACACACTTTACATTAGCCCCCAAAGTTTTAAAGTGGTTTTTTATCAATATTTCGGCCAGGCAATGGTATTCTTTGGTTACCAAAACAGCAACCTGTTTCTCCTGCTGTGTAATTAAATTAACTTCAGTATTTTCAGGAAGGTTTTCGAGCAATTTTTCTTTTAATTGTTCTGGTTCTCCCAGATCTCCTGTACAGGCTATCCGGGTAAAAAATGCCTTGTTGGCTTCGTCAACAAATTCGCGCATGGCAATAATGTTGAGCTGGTGTGCCGCCAATACACGTGTAATGTGGGTTACTAAACCAACCTGATCTGGGCAGGATATGAGTACTGTTAATTCGTTCATACGGATACGGAAAACCAATGATAAAAATTTTTCGCCTATTTTCGGGCTTTTTAATGCAATAGCTTTCTTTTAAATACACTATATGATTTAATATGCACTATTTAGCTATTTGCTCAGCAGCAAAACAGTAAGCGAATTATTTTGGTAAATACACTTATTTTTTTGAATTTTACTAAAATTTTTATCATTATGGAAACTGTTGCCGTTGCACTATTAGTTGTTGTTTTAATTGTTCTGGTCATTTTGTTGGTTAGAAAGCCTCAAACTCCAATCGCACAATTTTCAGTTGAAGATTTCGAAAGGATGAGGACTGAAAACGAATCGTTAAAAATTAACCTGGCCAAAGCCGATGAACGGGTAGCTAATCTTTCGACAGAGAAAGAACACGTTACCATTTTGCTTAAGCAGGAGCAGCAACGTTTGATAGACGAATTGCAATCGGAGCGTGATCGCCTGGCCGATGCCAACCGGGAGCTGGAAAGCACCCGTTCTTTTTACCTGGCCGAAAAAGAAAAACTCGCTGAGCAAAAAATTAGTTTTGAGCAATCGCAACAAAAACTCAATAAAGATTTCGAATTGATCGCCAATAAAATACTGGAAGAAAAATCGACCAAATTTATTGAGCAAAACCGTACCAATCTGGATATCATCTTAAATCCGCTGAAAGAGAATATCAAGGCTTTCGAGGATAAAGTTGAAAAGGTTTACAAAGCTGAATCAGACGAAAGGAATACCCTAAAAGGCGTAATTTCTTTATTAATGGATCAAAGCAAACAGATACAGGAAGATGCGAATAATTTAACTAAAGCGCTGAAAGGCGATAGCAAAAAGCAGGGAAACTGGGGCGAAGTGATCTTAGAGAAGGTTCTAGAGCGCTCAGGTCTGGTACGCGATCAGGAATACCGTATACAGGCTACGCACACTTCTGCCGATGGTAGTCGTTTTCAACCTGATGTGGTGATCGATTTGCCCGATGATAAACATCTGATTGTCGACGCTAAGGTGAGTTTGGTGGCTTATGAACGTTCAGTTTCAGCCGAAACAGATGAGGAGCGTGATGGCTACGTAAAACAGCATTTAGCCTCTATTAAAAATCATGTACAAGAGTTATCATCAAAAAATTATCAGGATTTGTATAAAATCAACTCGCCTGATTTTGTGTTACTTTTCGTTCCCATCGAATCATCTTTTAGTATTGCGGTACAAAAAGATGCGGAAATATTCAATTTTGCCTGGGACAGGCGAGTGGTAATTGTAAGTCCATCTACTTTGTTGGCAACTTTACGCACCATAGCCAGCATGTGGAAACAGGAGCGCCAAAACCGCAATGTGATGGAAATTGCCCGTTTGAGCGGTAATATGTACGATAAGTTTGTCGGTTTTATAGGTGATATGGAAAATATTGGCCGCTATGTTAAGCAGAGCCAGGATGCTTATGATAAAGCGCTGAATAAATTGTCAGAAGGATCAGGCAATCTGGTTAATGCCTCAGAAAAAATTAAAAAACTGGGCGCAAAAGCCACCAAACAAATCGACTCGAAATATTTAGATATTACCGAATAAATTAAGGCGTTTTGTAACAAAAGGGGCTTCGCCCCTCGATTTTTTTTTGGCGATTTTTCATAAAAACCAAAGCGAAAAATCTACTAAGTTAGTGATTTTTACTTAAACCCCTATAGGCGATTTTTTTTAATATTTTTTTTGTTCTTCGGTATATAGTGTAATTATTTGGCTATCAGAGTAGATCTCAAGATTTCCCAAAACAAAAAAATCGTCATTTCGAGAATTAATCTCTACTATAAAAATCAATATGAATGACAGGCAGATCCTAACGCCATTGATCTACTCGAAAAATCGTCATTGCGAGAAGGAACGACGAAGCAATCTTTCATGCAGGTAGTTCTTGCTACAAAGATTGCTTCGTCGGCTGAAAAAGCCTTCTCGCAATGACGA
>NZ_JSYN01000067.1 GCF_000812965.1 Pedobacter kyungheensis | reverse complement strand
CCCGTTACCGAGTTGGCCGAACCGGCATCGTCTTTGGCTAAGATCGCGCCTGAAGCCACTGTTACTTTTACCGTTGCAGTTGAAGTTTTTGAAGCATCCAGTTTATCGGTGATGGTATAAGTCAAGGTATAAACACCAGCCGGGGTATTGGTAGCCACTTTAACTTCTCCGGTTGTTGGATCCAGGGTTACTTTACCATTGCTGTCGTTAGTACCATTGGTGATGGTTACATCAGCCAATGTTGGAGCTGTAGTGGTACCATTATAGTTATCGTTCGCCAATACATTCGCTACAGCGGTTCCACCCGTTACCGAGTTGGCCGAACCGGCATCGTCTTTGGCTAAGATCGCGCCTGAAGCTACCGTTACTTTTACCGTTGCAGTCGAAGTTTTGCTGTTGTCGAGTTTATCGGTAATGGTATAAGTCAAGGTATAAACGCCAGCCGGGGTATTTGTAGCTACACTCACTGCACCTGTTGACGGATCCAGGGTTACTTTGCCATTGCTGTCGTTGGTGCCATTGGTGATGGTTACATCTGCCAATGTTGGAGCTGTGGTAGTACCGTTATAGTTATCATTCGCCAATACATTCGACACAGCTGTTCCACCGGTTACTGAGTTAGCCGAACCTGCATCATCTTTGGCTAAGATCGCGCCTGAAGCTACCGTTACTTTAACTGTTGCAGTCGAAGTTTTAGAAGCATCCAATTTATCGGTGATGGTATAAGTTAAAGTATACACACCAGCCGGGGTATTGATAGCTACGCTAACAGCACCTGTTGCCGGATCCAATGTTACTTTGCCATTGCTATCATTAGTACCGTTGGTGATGGTTACATCATTTAGAGTTGGAGCTGTTGTAGTTCCGTTATAGTTATCGTTTGCCAATACATTTGCCACGGCTGTTCCGCCGGTTACTGAGTTTGCCGTACCAGCATCGTCTTTAGCCAGGATCGCCCCTGAAGCAACCGTTACTTTAACTGTTGCAGTAGAAGTTTTCGAAGCATCCAGTTTATCGGTGATGGTATACGTTAAAGTATAAACACCAGCCGGGGTATTCGCTGCAACACTCACTGCACCAGTTGCCGGATCCAAGGTTACTTTGCCATTGCTGTCGTTGGTACCGTTCGTGATGGTTACATCATTTAAGGTTGGAGCCGTAGTCGTACCGTTGTAGTTATCGTTCGCCAATACATTCGCAACAGCAGTACCACCGGTTACTGAGTTCGCAGAACCAGCATCATCTTTTGCCAGGATAGCGCCCGAAGCTACCGTTACTTTAACCGTTGCAGTTGAATTTTTCGAAGCATCTAGTTTATCGGTAATGGTATACGTTAAAGTATAAACACCAGCCGGGGTATTCGCTGCAACACTCACTGTTCCTGTTGCCGGATCCAGTGTTACTTTGCCATTGCTATCGTTGGTACCGTTGGTGATAGTTACATCTGCCAGTGTTGGAGCAGTAGTAGTACCGTTATAGTTATCGTTCGCCAATACATTCGC
>NZ_JSYN01000066.1 GCF_000812965.1 Pedobacter kyungheensis | reverse complement strand
TATGCTGAACTTGTTTCAGCATCTCTTTATATTCACGTTAATCTATTCGTAATCCTGAAATAAATCTGATAGCTATCGGACTTGTTTCAGCATCTCTCAATAGTGTACGCTATTCAAGAAGAGACCCTGAAACGCCCGTCCGACCGTCCGGGAGGAAGTTCAGGGTGACGCTCCCTTTCGCAAATCCGTCATTCCCACGCAGGCGGGAACCACGAAGTGCTCAGCGAAGCTAATCTTAATGCTTTCGCTATTGTTCCTTATGCACAGCCCTTACCCGACTCACCGCCGCGGGTGCTCTTTCTTTTCTCTTGATAGAAAAGAAACAAACTTGAGCGCAGCGAAAGCATGCCTGCCTATGAAAACAACAACAAAATGGCATAACTGAAAGGCTTGGATCAGTTTTTTATGCGATAATGTTGTTTTTATCGGTATAAAAGATTGCTGCGCAATTCTTGTAAAAAGCTACGAAAACCTAATTTGCGGCAGTTGCTATGCGCCTGCTCTCGCTCATTCGCACGCACGCGCTTACTCCTGCCTTGAACAGTACCTGTATGAAAGGCAGTGCAAAGTTTTTCGTGCTTTTTCCTGCGAAAATCTCCTATGCCGGATAGCAGGGTGCAGAGGATCCCCCTCGCCGTCGTGCTTTTCCCCTTGCCGTCATGCTGAATTTATTTCAGCATCTCTTTATATTCACGTTAATCTATTCGTAATCCTGGGATAAATCTGATAGCTATCGAACTTGTTTCAGCATCTCTCAATAGTGTACGCTAGTCAAGAAGAGACCCTGAAACACCCGTCCGACCGTCCGGGAGGAAGTTCAGGGTGGCGCTCCCTTTCGCAAATCCGTCATTCCCACGAAAGTGGGAATCTTAATGCTATAGTTATTTTATTTCCCCTTCGCGCAGTCTTGCCGCGGCTAGCCGCCGAACCGCTCTTACTTTTGGCTTGATCCAAAAGTAACAAAAGATCAAGGCCTGGATCCTTTCTTGTAAAAAGCTACGAAAACCTAATTTGCGGCAGTTGCTATGCGCCTGCTCTCGCTCATTCCAACGCACGCGCTTGCTCCTGCCTTGAGCAGTGCTGGTATGAAAGGAATTGCAAAGTTTTTCGTGCTTTTTCCTGCGAAAATCTCCTATGCCGGATAGCAGGGTGCAGGGGATTCCAGTGGTTAGCTTGTCATCCTGAGCGGAGTCGAAGGACGTTTGTAGTTCCCTTCCCTGATCGTCATTGCGAAGCCGGGTGGTGTGAGCTGAAGCCTGCCTGCTG
>NZ_JSYN01000065.1 GCF_000812965.1 Pedobacter kyungheensis | reverse complement strand
AGCCTTTATTTTATGCAGAAATTGAAAAATTATTCCCGAAAGCTAGTTGCGAAAAAAGCTGATCGAAAGATCAGAACGGCCAGTTTGCCCCGAAACAGGTGGTCACTTTAAAGCGAAATGGGGTGACAGTTTAAATGCGGAACGGCTGGCCATTTTTGCCGAAATGCCCAATTCGCCATAAAATTGTGTTTTTATAATTTAACAGCTTCAAACCTCCCCAATTCATTTACCAATTCCTTACGGTTTCCCCCATTCCTCAAAAAAATAAAACCCAATTTTTTAGTTATCAAATAAATAATACTAACTTAATACCAATTAATTTAATTTATTTACTTTTTAAAACCACAGATTATGTCAAAAATCAATGACAGTGGCCATGCCAAAAACATAGCCAATTTCGAGATGCTCACGGTCTATGTAACCGGTTACGGCTCCGTGTACAACCCTAGCAATGCCAGCATCCAGCTCAGCAATTTAGCTGCCAAAGCCGCCGAGGCGCTCAGCATTAACCAGCAGGTAAACGATATGGCTGCCAAAAACAGCAATGCCGTTGCCTTGCGCGATCTATCCTTCCAACCGCTTAAAAAATTCAGTACGCGCATACTCAATGCCATTAAGGCTAGTAACGTATCGCAGCAGGTAACCGACAATGCCATTAGCCACAACCGCAAACTGCAGGGCCAAAGGGCATCGGCCAAATTAACCGACGAAGAAAAAGACAAGTTAGCCGCCCAGGGTGTCGCCGTTAACCAGATATCGGCAGCGCAGCTCAGTTACGATAACCAGCTCAACACCCTCGATAAGCAAATTAAGCTCCTGGCTACCATTCCCAGCTATAACCCCAACGAAACCGAGCTGCAAATAGCCACCCTCACTGCCCTGTATAACGATTTATTGCAGAAAAACCGTGATGTAGTGGCCAGGGCATCCGAGCTGAGCACCTACCGCCTCAACCGCGACCGCATCCTGTACCATCCCGAAACCGGTATAGTTGCCCTCGCTCTTGATGTAAAGAATTACGTGATATCTATTTTTGGTGCCAGCTCCCCCCAATATAAACAGATTTCGGGCATTCCATTCAGAACCCTGAAAAGCTAAACACAACATCCCATGAAAACAATCATCCCATCCCAGGTAATCATTTAAACAGCAACCGAAATTAAAATCAGTTGCTGTTTTTCTTTAACATCCCCTCCCTCCCATTTTCACACCACAACCTAAGATAAGTTTAACTAATCGCACAGTTTATTCAATAGCCGCAGCCCCAGCCTGCAAGCATAAAACTACCACCTGCAAGCATAGAACTAACACCTGCAAGCATAAAACTGCCACCTGCAAGCATAGAACTAACGCCTGCAAGCATAGAACTATCACCTGCAAGCATAGAACTGCC
>NZ_JSYN01000064.1 GCF_000812965.1 Pedobacter kyungheensis | reverse complement strand
ACGGATCATACGCTGTTCAAGACCATTTTCTCTTGAGATGCTCGACAGAGATTTATTTCTTTTTAATACCTGATTGACGATAGTCAATTTAAATTCTAAGCTGTGCTTAACTTGTCTACTCATAAAAATGCCCCCATAAAGTGTCTAACTTTTTGGGGGCACTGCAAAATCAGGGCGGGATTTTTTTATTTGTAAACCAAAATATTAAGTCTATTTTTGCCGCTCAAATAAACTAATCAAATTAATGAAAAAGCTCTTTTTATGTGCCGCTATGGCCATGACTTTCTTATGTGCAAAAGCACAGGATGCAGAAAACACCATTAAAATCAATCCTTTAAGTGCCCTTATCAAAACCGGATCAGTTTTTTATGAGCGCAAACTGAACGATGGAGTTTCGTTACAACTGGGTTTGGCTTACACCGGCCTAAAACTTGACGATGTTAAATTTACAGGTATTGCAATTACCCCGGAAGCCCGTTTCTATTTAAAGCAAAGGGCAATAAGCGGTTTATATGCAGCTCCATTCTTAAGGTATCAGGATTATACGGTTACGGATGGATCAGACAAAGGAAAATACACTTCATTTGGTGGGGGTGCTTTGATTGGCCGCCAGTGGGTTTATGGAAGCGGCTTTGTACTTGATATTTTCTTTGGCCCGAGTTACAACAGCGGAACCTATAAAGCCACTCAGGGTAATAACGAACCAGATATTAAAGGCGGGATTGAAGGCTTTGGTCTTCGCACAGGTATTGCCTTAGGTTTCGGTTTTTAATCTCTACAAGCATTATTGTAATCCCGTCGTGTTTGTTCAGGGCGGGATTTTTTATCATACGTACACCATTAATATTTCATGAAAAAACTATTTCTAGCATTTACGCTCTTAACTTTAATTAACCTTAGCTCATGCAAAAAGGATGAAACTACCAATACTACCATTGTTGGTAAATGGCAAATAGATTCTTACGTAATTACCAATTTTGAAAACACTGGTAAAGATCAGGACGATACCAAAGGAGAAAGTCCGAGGCCAACTTTAGAATTTAAGGAAGATGGTAATTTACATGCCATTTTCTACTTCAAAGATCTTCTCGGAAATAATCAAAATACAATAGAGGATGTTCAGGTAAAGTATACCGTAAATGGAGATAAACTAAACCTGAGTGGAAACTTAGCTTTTAACCATAATAGCTTTACCTTTTCTATAACAAACAACACATTAATCTTGAAAAGGACAGATGTAGCCAGTATTGGCAATAAGGATTCGGGAACGTACACAGAAAATACAACCGTTACCGCAACCAGAATACAGTAATTTCCTTTAAGATTTAAACTTTGTAAATCCCGTTTTGTTAAATCAGAACGGGATTTTTTGTTGTTATAGCAAACACGTCATTGCGAGGAGGAACGACGAAGCCTGCCTGCAGCAGACAGGCAATCTTACATGGTAGCCATCCTTGCTATAAAGATTGCTTCGTCGGCTGAAAAAGCCTTCTCGCAATGACGGGATAGATAACTAGATTAACTCCTTTCAAATTCATAACCACAATCATAACAGTGGTAACATTTATTAGCCTGAATAGGTGTAGTAAGAGTTAAAAAAGCCAATATGGTTGCCCATAC
>NZ_JSYN01000063.1 GCF_000812965.1 Pedobacter kyungheensis | reverse complement strand
GGAACGGGTATTAAATGGTATACGACTTCAACCGGTGGAACTGCTTTAGCTTCAACTACTGCTTTAACCAACGGCACTTATTATGCAAGCCAAACTGCTAATGGCTGCGAAAGTGCGAGTCGTGTGCAGATTACGGTAACGATTACTGCAACACCAGCACCAACAGCAAGTAACCAAACTTTCTGCGAAATTGCCAATGCCACCGTTGCGAATTTAACAGCAACCGGAACGGGTATTAAATGGTATACGACTTCAACCGGTGGAACCGCTTTGGCATCGACTACAGCTTTAACCAATGGTACTTATTATGCAAGCCAAACGGCTAACGGTTGCGAAAGTGCAAGTCGCGCTTCGATAACAGTAACGATTTATCAAACGCCAAAAGGATTCAATGATACCAAAACGCTTGATTGTGCCGGTAGTTTCAGCTATAATCTTCAAACGGCAAATGTGGATAATACAGCCAATGGAGGAAATGCTGTTCCAGCTTCATTTACCTGGACAATCAATTCAAACAGCAATGTAACAGGAGCCGCGAGTGGATCAGGTAACACCATCAATCAAACCTTAATTAATACCAGTAATACGGCCCAAACCATCACTTATACGGTAACACCGAAAGCGACGGTTGCAGGTGGCTGTACAGGTAATCCATTTACCGTTACTGTAAGTGTTCCGGTTTGTTCATCAATTTCGATCACCAAGGTAGCAGATGTGACTACTGTTAACCAGGCCGGCAATACGATTAACTATACCATAACTGTTGCCAATACCGGAAACGCCAGTCAAACCAATGTAGTGGTTAGCGATGCATTATTGGGAGGGACTTTGAGCAATCCGGTAAAAACAGGAAATGCCGACAATATATTAGAGAAAGGGGAGACCTGGACTTACAGCGGATCTTATAATGTAACTCAGGCCGATTTAAATAACAATGGTAAACCCGTTAATAACAGCGGAAAAATTACCAATACCGCAAGTGTACAAACTACAGAGTTACCAACGGCAAAAACAGCTATTGCTGATGTTAATATTACCTTGTCGCCAGCCATTACTTTAGTTAAAACCGGCACGCTTAATCTGAACGGAAATACCATCAACTATTTATTTACCGTTAAAAATACAGGTAACGTTACGCTGAATAATCTGGTTGTAACCGATAGTAAAGTTACCGGACCAATAATCTTAGGTGCTACAACTTTAGCTCCCGGAGCCAGCACCACAGCTACCGCAACCTACACGATTTCTGCTGCAGAAAAGGCTTCAGGTTCGGTAAGCAATACAGCAACAGTTACCGGGAAAAACCCATTGAACGGAAATGTAACTGATATTTCGGGTACCACTGCAACTAACGATACGCCTACTGTAACGCCTACAGGTGTTTATGCAGTTGATGATGCAGGTACATTAAATGCTGTAAGTGGTGGTGTTGCGGTTGCAAATGTTTTGGTTAATGATAAGTTGAACGGAAATCAGGCTACTTTAACGAACGTAACCATTACGCAGATATCGACGAGTCATCCTAATGTTTCAATTGATCCTGCTACAGGTGAAGTAAAAGTGCTGCCGAATACGCCTGTAGGCGATTATACCCTGGTATATCAGATTGAAGATAAGGCAAATCCTGGAAATGTAAAACAGGCAACAGTTACGGTACATTTGGTAAGTGGTGCAATATTGGCTGCAAATGATAACGGCACGGCCAATTCGGTAACGGGCGGAACCGCTGTAGCGAATGTTTTAACCAACGATACCTATAATGGCGGAGCACAAGCGAGTTTAACTAACGTAACCATCACCAATGGTACTAACGACAGCAATGGCAAAGTAACCTTGGATCCGGCAACCGGTGCGGTGAGCGTAGCTACCAATACCCCGGCTGGTGTTTATACTTTGACGTATACCATCACCGATAAACTGGATGCTTCGAAAACTTCGACCGCTACAGTTAAAGTAACGGTAGCATCAGGCGCGATCTTAGCTAAAGATGATGCCGGCTCGGCGAACTCGGTAAGCGGCGGAACAGCTGTTGCAAATGTATTGGCGAACGATAACTATAATGGAACTACCACAGCTCCAACATTGGCAGATGTAACCATCACCAA
>NZ_JSYN01000062.1 GCF_000812965.1 Pedobacter kyungheensis | reverse complement strand
CTCTTTTATTTTTTCGGCTCATTGCCGCCGTGGCTAGTCCTTTTTCCTTGATGAAAAAGGATCAAAAAATCAAGGCTTGGATCTGATGTTAGATAAAATCGTCAAAGCTTTTATTGCGGCAGCGCAAGCCCCGACGAAAAGCCGGGAAAGACACGCTGCCTTGGGTAATGCTTTTTGAACGGTTGTGCAGAAGCTTTAACGTTTTCTCCTGCCATCATCTCCTATGCCGGAGGACAGGGTGCAGATGGCATATTGCATAAAACCCCACTTGTCATGCTGATCCGATAGCTATCGGATTTGTTTCAGCACCTCTCTATACTGTATCTAAGAGACCCTGAAACACCCTGCGGTGACAGAGGCAGAGAAAGCGATGAATTTGTAAACTCCCTTTACAATTAAAACCAATCCAAATGAGTAAATTTAAATAGCACCAATATTTATGGTTATGGATTCAACTCTTCCACATTTTGATCCCGTAAAATACAAGCAAACTACCCATCAGCAATGGCAGGAAGCCGCAGAGGCCTGGTACCGCTGGAGCCCTTTGTTACACAGTTGGCTGGGTGAAACTACCAATAAAATGCTCGAAATGGCAGGATTAACCAGCGGACAAAGGGTGCTTGATATTGCGGCTGGTGCCGGTGAACAATCTATAACTGCAGCCCGGATAGTGGGGCCAACCGGCGAGGTTTTAGCTACCGATATTTCTGCCAATATTCTCAAATATGCTAAACAAATGGCTGTGAAGGCTGGTATCAGCAATATTAAAACCGCGGTAATGGATGGCGAAAACCTGATGATAGAAGATGAAACTTTTGATGTGGTTATTTCAAGAGTGGGATTGATTTATTTTCCCGATCAGCAAAAAGCCTTGACAGAAATTTTACGGGTGCTTAAACCCGGTGGTAAAATGGCAGCCATTGTTTATTCTTTACCCGAAAAGAATACATTTTTCTCCATACCTGTAAGCATTATTCGTAACCGTGCGCAATTACCTGCTCCATTGCCTGGTCAGCCAGGGCCTTTTAGTTTAAGCCAAAAAGGGGTAATTGAAAATGCTTTTTCTATGGCAGGCTTCAAAAAGGTAACATCGGTATTGGTTAATGCGCCATTAATTTGCACATCAGCCAAAGAATGCCTGCAGTTCGAAAAAGAATCGTTCGGGGCTTTGCATCAGATGATGAGTGGCCTATCCGAAACAGAGAAAGCCGCGGTGTGGGATGAAATTGAAAGCGCACTCGGGCAGTTTGAAACTGAAAACAGTTTTGAAGGACCATGTGAAATGCTGGTGACTGTAGGAGAGAAGGTTTAGGTGATTTGCTTTATTTTTATTGAAGTGCTCAGCGAAGCTAATCTTAAAGCGTTTGCTGTTTTTTTCCTTTCGCTCTGTCTTGCCTCGGCTGGCTGCTGAACCGCTCTTACCTTTTTCTTGATAAAAAGGTAACCAAAAATCAAGGCTGGGATCCGTTTTTTATGCGTTAATGTTGTTTTTATCGGTATAAAAGATTGCTGCGCAATTCTTGTAAAAACCTACGAAAACCTGAATGGCGGCAGTTCCTAGGCGCTTGCCCACGTTAAGGCCACTACGCGCGCTTGCTCCTGCCTTGGGCAGTAGGGTGGGAAAGGCAGTGCAAAGCTTTTCGTGTTTTTTCCTGCGAAAATCTCCTATGCCGGAGGCAGGGTGCAGATGGCTTGATGTAGAGAATCCTCTTTTGATTGTCATCCTGAGCGGAGTCGAAGGACTTTAGTTATTCCTTGCTATGATCCGTCATTCCCGCGCAGGCGGAACCACGAAGTGCTCAGCGAAGCTAATCTTA
>NZ_JSYN01000061.1 GCF_000812965.1 Pedobacter kyungheensis | reverse complement strand
AACGATTTTTCTTCGTTCCTAGCCGCTGTTGCCAATAAAGTTTCGACTAGCTTATCCAACATCAGATCCAAGCCTTGATTTTTTGTTACTTTTTCATCAAGGAAAAAGTAAGAGCCCGCCGCGGCGGTGAGCGGAAGAAAGCCCGTGCACAAGGCATAGATAGCCAAAGCATTAAGATTAGCTTCGCTGAGCACTTCGTGGTTCCCGCCTGCGCGGAAATGACGGATCATAGCAAGGAATAACGCAGCTCCTTTCTAGCGCCATCCATCCCTCAACCGTCACCCTAATCCGATAGCTATCGGATTTGTTTCAGGGTCTCTCCACAACCGACGCGAGCTTTAAAGAGATGCTGAACCACCCCTCTCCACCTGCCCTGGCAAGTGTTCAGCATGACGCGTAGGGTTTTATGCACCCTGCCCTCCGGCATAGGAGATGATGGCAGGAGAAGCTGTTGAAACTTATGCACAGCCCACAATACCCCACAGAACCAAAACAGAGGCAAGAACGATTTTTCTTCGTTCCTAGCCGCTGTTGCCAATAAAGTTTCGACTAGCTTATCCAACATCAGATCCAAGCCTTGATTTTTGGTTACCTTTTTATCAAGAAAAAGGTAAGAGCGGTTCGGCAGCAAGCCGAGGCAAGACTGTGTGAAGGGAAAGGAAATAACAACCGAATTAAGATTAGCTTCGCTGAGCACTTCGTGGTTCCCGCCTGCGCGGGAATGACGGATCGTGAATGAGATTGCCCCCTCTCGCCGTCACCCTGAACTTGATTCAGGGTCTCTTCTTTACTGCAGTGAACTACAGAGGGATACTTCGCTGCGCTCAGCATGACAATGCGGAATAAAGGGATGTGCAAGGGTTCTGTACCCTGCCCTCCGGCATAGGAGATGATGGCAGGAGATCCTCCGACTCCGCTCAGGATGACAAACTAACGTCTCAAACCAATTAACCGTCTGGCTGTTTAGAAATTCACCAAGACTATGAGACTTTATAGTTGCTGAACCAGGTATTGAAGCGGAATATCCAGCCCAATTTTCTCCAACCCCATCGCAACCACTGTTCTAAAGCGTTTTATATTGGCATTTGAAAAGAAAAGCCTTCTGGTTAGCTTTTCGTATTCAGACATGGTGGGCACCACAACAATTAAAAAGAAATCCGACTCGCCGGTTACATAATAACATTGTTGAATTTCAGGCGTTTCTTTAAAGGTCTTTTTCATCTGGTCGATAAGTTCGATTTCCTCGCTAACCAGAAATATTTCGACAATGATCGTGATCTGGCTTCCGGTTAAGTTTCGGTCTATTACTGATATATCGGCGGCAATAAAACCGTCTTCCCTAAGGCGCTTTATACGCCTTTGTACCGCAGCTGCCGACAAACCTATCTGATCACCAATATGGCGTTGCGAGATTTGGTTATTGGCTTGCATAAAAGCCAGAATATCCAGATCAAATTTATCCAGCATAATGTAGTGTATGAAATATAAATGAAACAGGCAATATATATGCTATGATCAAAACTATAGAAACTTTGTTTACTTTTTCTTCGACAAGAGGAAAATGGTTGAAATAATTAATAAACTGCCAATCCAGTCGATAAGTCCGAAGGATGTTTTCAGCCATACTACAGAAATAATCACCGCAACCAATGGTTCTGCAGATGCTAACAGACTGGCTTTCTGTGCGCCGATGATCTTGGCTCCGCTTAAATAAGCATAAAATGCAATCAGCGTACCCAAAATGATGATCATAGCCAGACTAATCACCGTTTGATAATCCCATTTCCCTTCAATAGCCCATGGTGCGTGCACAAAACAGAAAACGATTCCGCCAATGAGCATACCCCATCCAGCTACAATTGATGCATTATATTTTTGCATCAGTATTTTAGGTTGAAGTGAATATAAGGCCAGTGTTACAGCAGAAGCCAATCCGAAAAACAGTGCTGTAGTGGAAATCGACAGACTATCAAACCTTCCATGTGTAACCAGCAGAAATGTACCCAGTATAGCAAACAAGATAGCAATGAGTTCAAGAAATGGTGGTACACGCCTGTACTTTGCAGCAAGATATAGTGCTATAATAATGGGGCCGGTAAACTGTAATACGGTTGCAGTTGCAGCATTTGAATGCTTGATGGCCGCAAAGTACGTGTACTGAACGCCAAGCATGCCGAAAACCCCAAAAATCAATAACGGAACAATATTCTTTTTCTCTCTCCAGATCGCCATCGTATCTGCCTTTTCGCCAAACCTGGCAAAAAGCAACAAACAGGAACCTGAAATCAGCAGCCGGACGGTGATTAACCATTCCACATTCATATCTCTTTCGTTGAAGAGAAATTGTCCAAAAGTTCCTGATATGCCCCATAGCGAGGCAGCAAGTAAAGTAAGCAGAACGGCTTGTTTATAATTTAATTGCATGAGTTAAAGTGCCGGCGGGTATTGTCAGCGGTGCAAAAGTAAATCATCTCAGCGTTGTAATTTCCTTAAATATCAACCTGAATTTGCAATTTTGACCCGCTATTGGCCGGGCGAATGGGCATATCTGTCAGATCAGACCTTATCCTCAAGCCTGCCACGTACAGCCTCCCGAAGCACATTTACATCAATGTCTTTCAACGCTTTAAACTTAATGCAATAACTGGTAATGCTGGCCTTGCCAATTTTGGCTCCATAGGTTTGAGCCAGGTATTGCTTATCTTCAAGGCCCATAATGTAAACTGAAATGCCAGAAGTATTAGCACTTAAACCAATCTGATAAAAATCTTTGGTGCTGCCATCGGCATAAGTAATAGTGTAAAACCCATAACCAATATTTGGATTGGAAACCACCTTACCTTCACTGTTTTTACCATCAAGAAACCAAAGTTGCGTATCAGGCTTTAAATCCATAATGATACGGTGCAAGGCTTGCAGGTCGTTGCGTTTGGCTTCTGGCTGACTGGCAATGTAAGCGTCTATTTGGGCGGAGATGTTCATTTGAGATGATTGTTTGGTGAGCCTGTTCTTACTCAAATATACAATAATTGGATTGGTTTAGATCGTGAAGCGAGTTTACAAAAAAATAAATCCGATAGTTATCGGATCAGCATGACGGCGAGGCGGATCTGCACCCTGTCCTCCGGCATAGGAGATGATGGCAGGAGAAAACGTTAAAGCTTCTGCACAACCGTTCAAAAAGCATTACCCAAGGCAGCGTGTCTTTCCCGACTTTTCGTCGGGGCTTGCGCTGCCGCAATAAAAGCTTTGACGATTTTATCTAACATCAGATCCAAGCCTTGATTTTTTGGTCCTTTTTCATCAAGGAAAAAGGACTAGCCACGGCGGCAATGAGCCGAAAAAATAAAAGAG
>NZ_JSYN01000060.1 GCF_000812965.1 Pedobacter kyungheensis | reverse complement strand
TTGGCTTGATCCAAAAGTAACAAACTTGAGCGCAGCGAAAGCATGCCAGCCGATAAAAACAACAGCAAAATGGCATAACTGAAAGGCTTGGATCTGATGTTGGATAAAATCGTCAAAGCTTTTATAGCGGCAGCGCAAGTCCCGCCGAAGGGTCGGGAAGAACACGCTGCCTTGGGCAGTAGTATTTGAACGTTTGTGCAGAAGCTTTAACGTTTTCTCCTGCCATCATCTCCTATGCCGGAGGGCAGTGTGACGGCTAGAGGGAATCGTCATTCCCGCGCAGGCGGGAATCTCATCGTACAGCACCTTCATATGTTTTCCCCTTGCCCCTCCTATTCACCGGGATCAGTATTTCTCATTTGCTGTTGCTTCGTAACGCCTTTCAATGATCTCTTTGTCATGCTGAGCGCAGCGAAGCATCTCTTCTATGTTTACAATGGTAAATAAGAGACCCTGAAACACCCGTCCGACCAGCCTGGCGGAAGTTCAGGGTGACGGCGAGAGAAGGGATCGTCATTCCCGCGCAGGCGGGAATCGTAATGCTTTCGCTGTTATGCGGTGTGCGCCAGCCTTGCTTTGTTAGCTACCGAATGGCTTTTACTTTTTTCAGGAATCAGGTAATTTCCAAATACTGCATCAATCCCTACCCCTGCTATTTCGCCCCCTGCCTTTACTGTTTTATGGTTTTAGTTTTGCTATTATTGCGGCAAGTTTGATGCATATTAAACTTAACAACATGAAAAAAATACTTTTTACTTTACTCTGCTTCTTCATTGCGCTATCAACCGTACAGGCGCAAAAAGGCATTAATTTTTCCCGCACCTACCCTGCCGGTGGGAGACTGCTGATGCATGTAGATAGTGCGGCTAAAAACATCTACTACGCTAATATATTCCCCAATCAACCCAATACCTCCTTTAGTTACTTACCTGAGGTTAACCAGGTTAATATTCAGATTAATTTCAGGAAAAAAGTCCATATACAAAATTACAGGTATACCATACTCATCGATAACAAACCAACGATTGTAAATCAATCGATTAACGAAGCTCAACTGGAAGATACCCACGCAGGCGGCGACGAAGAAATATTCCGTTCTGCAACACTGGGTACTTTTCCGGTAAAGGGCAAAGTAATTACTACTTTGGTATACAGCACCGAAAAGCCGCTTGATATTGAAAAAGCCGTGCTATATGGTAAGCCACTTCCTAAAGCAAAAATTAAAGCATTTTTAAAGCGCACGGTAACAGATAAAGGAGTTAACTACAGCCCGATAACCGACCCTAAAGAAAGTACCCAACTTACTTTAACTGAAAAAGACGATGAACTAACCCTTGTGAAAGACAGATCGGCCATCGATTACCTCTACTACACCACCATAAAAGATAAGCAAACCCAAAAAATAATCTACGAATCAACTGCCTGGCTGTATGGCGGCTATATTGATGAAGCCAATGAGTTTTCGCCTTACCTAAAGGTTGATAAAAGTATTTTCAAAAAATCGGGCGATTATGAAATTATCATTCAGCCCTCATCCTTTTCCAGATTTAAGATGTCGCCAACAGAAATGGAAAAATACACCGCCAGGTATACCCTCTCCATCACTTTGGATCAGGAAAACTACAGCAAAAGTGAACTTTGGGTCTATGTACTGTTTGCAGCACTTGCTATCGGCTTAGCTTTTATCGTAATCTTATACTTCATTAAAAAACGAAACCAAAAAAAACTGGCAGAAAATGAGCAGCAAAAAAACACAGCCAAGCTTCGGCTGAATGCTATCCGTTCCCAGTTAAACCCACATTTTATGTTTAATGCCCTTTCGGGTATTCAAAACTTAATGAACAAAAACGAGATCGATAATGCCAACAAATACCTCTCTAAATTTGCCCGCATAACCCGTAATGTACTCCACGACAGAGAATTGATCAGTTTAGCACAGGAAAAGACCTTACTGGACGATTACCTGCAGATGGAGCAACTGCGTTTCGGTTTTAACTATGAAATCACCCACCCGGGAGATCTCGATTTAGACATTATCGAAATACCAGCCATGCTGCTGCAGCCCTTTGTAGAAAATGCGGTAAAACATGGCATATCTAAAAAGGCTGCCGAGGGTAAAATTAGCATCGCCTTTATGCAGCAGGGAAAAGATCTGGTGTTAACGGTTACCGATAATGGAAATGGCTTCGACACCGCAAAAAAGAGTAGCGGTTTAGGGCTTCAATTGAGTAACAACAGAATAACCCTGTTAAATGATATTTATAAAGAAAATCGCTTTACTTTAGCTGTACAATCAAACCCTGGCGGCACTAAAATAAGCTTAACCTTAACCGATTGGCTATAGATTTAAACCATGTAGCACCTATAAAATCAGTGTTTATCCCCGCCCGAACGGTAGGGCAGGTGTGTTCATCCCCGCCTGAACGGCAGGGCAGGTGTGGTTAAAACATTAACTTAACCGACTATAAATAATGAGAGCAGTTTTAATAGACGACGAAATATCCAACTTAGAAAATCTGCAGGCTTTGCTTAACAAGCATTGCCAGCAGGTAACGGTAGCGGCCACAGCACAAGATGTATGTGATGGCGTTGCTGCCATTGAAAAATATCTACCTGATTTGGTATTTCTGGATATTCAAATGGGCGAACAAACGGGTTTCGAAGTACTAAAACTGCTCCCAACGCGTAATTTCGAAGTGATTTTTGTTACCGCTTACGATCAATATGGCATACAGGCGGTAAAGTTTGCAGCTTTAGATTATCTGCTAAAACCTGTTGATATTGAAGAACTGAAAGAAGCCGTAAATAAAGCCGAGCGCAAACTGGCTGCACAAACCCCAACTTCGCAACTCGATTTTTTACTGCAGCAACTCAAAAAGCCCGAAGCCAGTGTGAGCAAAATTGCCCTGCAAATGCAAAACGAAATCAGGTACATTGGCTTAACCGAAATTATCCGTTGCGAAGCCGATAATACCTATACCCACTTTTTCCTTGCCGACGGCGAAAAAATACTGGTTTCCAAATCGCTTAAAGAATATGCCGATTTGCTGCGCCCCAATGGCTTTTTAAGAACACACCAAAGTCATCTGGTAAACCCGAAATATGTAAAAAGCTGGTTAAAGGAAGATGGAGGCATCCTGCTTTTGAGCACGGGAGAAAAAATCCCGATTTCTAAACCAAATAAGGAGACGGTAAAAAAGGCCTTGCAGCAGCTTTAATTTTTTTTAACCACAAAGAACTCCAAACTCGCTCGACCACCTCAGACACCTAAGCACACCTGAGTAGCAAGCTATATCCTAAACGCCCAGACATCAGACCTCCGACCCCGGACCTCCGACTTTTTTTACCACAAAGCACGCAAAGGAACAAGACGCAGAGGGCACAAAGCCGCGTGTTTAATTCCATCATTCCTCCTCGCGAACCTCCGACTCCAAACTCCAAACTCGCTCAACCACCTCAGACACCTAAGCACACCTAAGCAGCGAACGATAGATTAAGCACCCAAACTTCGGACTCCTGACCTCCGACCTCCGACTTTTTACCACAAAGCACACAAAGGAAAAAGACGCAGAGGGCACAGAGTTGGGTGTTTCATGCTATCGACTATTTTACATCTTCCATCATTCCTCCTCGCGAACCTCCGACTCCAAACTCACAACTCCAAACTCGCTCAACCACCTCGGACACCTAAGCACACCTAAGCAGCGAACGATAGATTAAGCACCCAGACTTCGGACTCCTGACTTCCGACTTCAGACTTTCCAAACGCCAATGATCCTCGTTCCGAACTCCGGCGACCCCGTTCCGAACACCGATGACCTTGTTCCGAACCCCGATGACCCCGTTCTGAACCCCGGCGACCCTGTTCTGAACGCCAATGATCCTCGTTCCGAACACCAA
>NZ_JSYN01000059.1 GCF_000812965.1 Pedobacter kyungheensis | reverse complement strand
ATGAATTTAAATCGGTATCACAATTACATTCTGAAATTAGAAAGTATATTAAATATTATAATAGGGACCGAATAAGGATTAATTTAAATGGAATGAGTCCGGTGGAATACCGAACTCATTACTTTAAAAACATTGCGTAACTTCGTCCAACTTTTTGGGGTCAGTCTAAACAGGGCTTTTTAATTGATTTAAACAAAGGTTTAAAAGCTATACCTTAAGCCCAGTTGCATTTGGTAACGCGAGGCAAAGAAATCTTTCGAGTAAGAAGTTACATCTTTTTGTGCGAAAGTATAAACCGGATAAGTAGTTGGTGTACCTGCAGTAGCTACTTTAATACCTACACTGGCCATTGAGTTATAGGTATTTGGCGAGAAGTACTGAATTCCCCAGTCTTTATTAACCAGATTGGTTAAGTTAATAATGTCGTAAGTTAAGGTTAACACGTGTGGGTGTTTACCTTTCGCCACCTGAATATCCTGTGCAAAACGGAAATCGGCCTGAACATTCCAAGGGGTACGTGCACCATTACGCTCGGTAAAATCGCCACGGCGGGTACTTAAATATTTATCTCCATTGATGTAAGCATCAAATGCTGCTGCCTGGGCAATTCCGTCTGGTGTATTGGCAAAGAATTTAGCGGTTTCGCCAGTCGCCGGAATATACAATAAACTAACCGTCTGTCCGGTTCCGTTAATGCGTGTATTAACCAAACCTAAAGAGTATGGCGAGCCCGACTGACCACTGAAGAATAAGGAGAAGTTAGAAACATACTTGCCATTTTTTGCCCAATCCAATCTGTAATTGATGGTTGAGATGATGCGGTTACGGATATCGAAGTTAGAATAGGCCAATCCCGGATTATTAGGACTTAAAGCCTGGTTTAACTGCCAGTTCGATTCCATAGAGTTACGAATACCATTTGCAATATCTTTCGATCTGCCATAGGTATAGGCCACCATCATATCCAAACCCATCGGAAACGATTTGCTTACCTGCGCAGTTAAACTGTATTTATATCCTTTATCTGTATTGGATAATAAGTAGGCATTGGTATATAAAGGGTTAATTTTAGCGCCGGAGTAAATAGGCTGCTGTTTCTGCGTATCGTAAACCATGTATTTAGGGTTATCTGCATAATTGATTTGCTGAAACTGTACATCTTTAATTACCTGGCTAAAAATACCTTCTACCGTAAATTTCCATTGGTCGTCGGTTTTATAATCGAAAGCCAGATTACTTCTCCAGGCTTTAGGCATTTTAAAGTTATTGTCAACCAAATCTACCTGTGTGGCACCGCTTGCATCTTTAACATTAACACCTTGTTTGGTTACATAACCTGCCTCGCCGTTACCGGTTAAAGCATCTCTAACCGGATCTGATCCGGCTGCAGGCGTTACAATTTTAGTTGGATCGGCATTGGCATAAACATACGATTTATCGAAAGCACCATAATTAACTCCGTTATTATAGTAAGCGTAACCAATCCATGCGAAAGGAATACGACTGGTAAATAAACCTGTTCCTCCCCTGATAATTAAGCTCTGGTTACCAAGGGCATCAAAATTGAAACCTAAACGTGGCGATATCTGAATTTTATTCAGGAATTTATTGGTAATTGCCGATGGCTGGGTATAAGTGTAGGTTGTACCGTAATTTACATCAACCGGAGAGTTCGCTGTTTTACTGCTTAACGTTGGCATATCCGGTAAATTGGCCATATCAAAACGCAAACCTGGTGTTAGCTTTAAACGGTCGCCCAGTCTGATTTCGTCCTGACCGTAAACACTATACATATTTACATTAAATTGAGCAGTAGGGTTCGCAATAATATTATCGCGGGTATTATCATCGTAATTATAATTTGTACGTACCCTGTTTGGCTGGTTATTTAAAAAATCGCTGATGCTGCTATAGGCCACACGACCATTCCATGAGTTTACAAAACCATAATTGATGTTATAAAATTCGTTGTGCGTACCAAAAGTAAAGGTATGAATGCCTTTGCTGTAAGTATAGTTATCGGTAAACTCGAAAGTATTCTGTTTCATGTTAAAAATACTGGCTTCACGATCGGTACCCAAAAACAAGGTGCCGCCATTGGATGCAATTTCAATTTGCGGTAAAGCCGGGTTAGAAAGCGGATCGCGGAAATCGTGAACGGTAGAGTATCCAATAATCAGGTTGTTTGTAGCAGAATTACCAAAACGGGTTTTTAAATCAGCTACTGTTGAAGTCTGGTTGTTGTTTTGTCTGAAATCAATCCCGCCAAAGCGGAAATTAGACTGATCTCTTTCCAAGTTGGTAGCTTTAGAAACAATGGTATTGTTACGGATAGTTAACTGGTTGTTTTCGTTGATATTCCAATCTAAACGGTTAAAGAATTTGTTCGATTGCGAATAGATGTTGTAATTGCCAAATTCACCCGCATCAACACCGTAAGCTGTTTTCATACGGTCAGCGATTTGTTGCGCTTCTGTTGCGGTAAGCAATTTCATATCTGAGGAACCGGCACCCAGAATTACCGGATCCTGGCGACGGGTAATTTCCTCGTTGGTAAAGAAGAACAATTTATCTTTGATAATCGGGAAGCCCACACGGAAACCGGTTTGATAATCGTGAAAAGCCGAAGGTTCTTTTGAATTATCGCCAATTTTATTTCTGCCAATCAAGGCTGCATTACGACCATATCCGTAAACCGATCCGGTTACCTCATTTGTACCACCACGGGTTACCGCATTAATACTTCCACCCAAAAAGTTACCCACTTTAACATCGTAGGGCGATAAAAGTACAGTAACATCCTGTATTGCATCTAAAGAAACCGGATTGGTACGCGTGCTGCTGCCCGGCATACCCGAACTACCACTTTGCCCACCTAAAGAAGGACTAAAACCAATGGCATCGTTATTAATAGCCCCGTCAATAGTTACGTTATTGTACCTGAAGTTTGTACCGCCAAAAGTATTGTCTTTACTGCCTTGTGGCGTTACACGGGTAACATCCTGTAAGCTCCGGTTCATGGTAGGCAGGGTTTTAATTTGTCCTTCGCCAATGCTGGTACCTGCACCAGCCTTGGTTGGCCCTTTTTGACCCCGTACGCTTACCTCGGCAAGCTGATTACCCTGCTCCTGAATATCGATATCTAATTTTTGATCGGCACCTAAGGTCAGGTATACGTTTTCTTTCGTTACCGGACTATAGCCCACATAGGTTACTGTAATTTTGTAAGGTCCGCCAGGGTTTAAATTACCAATGCGGTAAAAGCCCGATTCGTTTGAGGATGATTTAGACGTTGTACCGGTAGGAACATGTACCATCACTATGGTAGCCCCCGGAATAATGCCTTTATCGTCTTTTATTTTACCATTTATACCGGCCGTTGTTACCTGGGCATTTGCCTTGGTAACCAGCAACAATACAATACTAAATAAGGTTAGTATACGCAATTTCATTTTCTGTTGTTTTTATTTTAGCACAAAACAACAGCAGCAACATTAACTTATTGTTAATTAAAAATTAAATCATGCTGGTTTATTAACGGTAAAGAAATGATATGGAAATGTTGGAGAAATAAAAATTTAACACCCTTTACGGATGGCCTGGAATGTGGCTTAATTGAGCAATAAAGCTACTTTTGAAAGGTGAAGATTTGGTGAAGATCGTTTAGCTTGCATTTCCAAAGCATAAAAAACGGGTTTTAAGCATTTTTTTTCTGTTGGATTTGTTTCAAACTAAAAAATAAGTACATTAGTAGTGTTAACGGGGTAAATTAACCTTTAACACAAAGTATAAAACCTGCCCATTTAAACTATCCCTAAAGGCAGTAAAACTCATCCCACTTATTTTATTGACAATACCCAATCTGATTGGCAAATCAGAGCTGTGGTTGCTTTCGGGCTACGATTGGCTGCTGTTGCCGTTTTCAGGTTGTGTGCAAATTGAAATTATTTTTTCATTTAATAACATATACCTATGAGTTTAAACAACAAAATCTCGGCAGAAATTACTGCCGAACAAATGGCAAAAGTAAGTGCACAATTAGCAGAAGCAAAAGTAACGCTTAAAGATGTGCTCATTTTTAACCTGACAGCAGGCGAACGCCAGGCGATGCTGAAGATGGCCGACCGGACACTGGCCTTTGTGGGCCGGGCCATTTCGCATGCAAAGCAATCGCCCAATCTGGTGCCCTCTTTTTTAGATGTGGCCGAAGCCCAAAAGGATTACAAACTTGCTGCCGATTTGTATGAAATTTACCTCGAGCAGAGCAAATTTTTACGATCAATTGAAGATGCTATGATGGTAGCCGGCGGCGAAGCTTACGAGGCAGCACTTGTTTTTTACAATGCCGTAAAAGGAGCCCAGAAATCAAATATTGCTGGTACGCAGGATATATACGAAGATCTGAAAC
This sequence comes from Pedobacter kyungheensis, assembly GCF_000812965.1. Lineage (GTDB taxonomy): Bacteria > Bacteroidota > Bacteroidia > Sphingobacteriales > Sphingobacteriaceae > Pedobacter > Pedobacter kyungheensis. The sequence continues at coordinate 336 of NZ_JSYN01000059.1, read as the reverse complement.
AGCAGTTTCCCAGAAGCCGGAAAAATACCGGCACAGCAATCTAGAACCGGTTATGGGCTGGGGGCTAAATTTTAGTTCCCGGCGAAGTTTGTTACGTTGAGCCAGTCTGAACGCTTTATTACAGCATTTAGACTGGCTCTTCGACAATCCTAAACCTGGTCTTACGGCTAAAAAGTATATATCATTTAAAAAATAACACATAATTATAGGTTCAGAACATATATCATTTAAAAAATAACCTATAATTATACCCTCAGAACATATATCATTTGAAAAATAACCTATAATTATATGCTCGGAACATATATCATTTGAAAAATAACCTATAATTATATG
>NZ_JSYN01000006.1 GCF_000812965.1 Pedobacter kyungheensis | reverse complement strand
GGCTTAGCGCGCAGAAGCGGCAACAATTACAGTTATGAGTATAACCTAAGCGATCATTTGGGTAATGTAAGGGTTACTTTTTATCAAAACCCCAATACAAACCAGCTGGAAGTACTGCAGCGCGATGACTACTATGCTTTTGGATTAAGAAAGGAACCCGTTGCAAAAGCAGGGCTTAACAAGTATCTTTACAATGGCAAGGAGTTGCAGGAAGAGTTAGGGCAATATGATTACGGCGCAAGATTCTATGATCCGGTGATTGGAAGGTGGAATGTGGTGGATCCGTTGGCAGAGAAGATGCGGAGGCATTCTCCATATAATTATGGGTTTAATAATCCGATTAGGTTTGTGGATCCTGATGGAATGAAGCCTTTAGATTGGTACCAATCTGATGATGGTAGTACCATTAAATGGTTCGCTGGTGCAATAAAACAGGAAGGGTATAAACTTATAGGAACAAAAGCAGTTCTTCAAAGTTATAATGGTTCTGTTAATTTGAATGAAGATGGAAGAGCTACAAATGCTGCATCAGGCGAGTTCATGTCTTATTCTCTTAGCGGACAAACCAAAATTGAAGGTAAAACGGATTTTGCAAGAGGGTTGGATATGACAGGGAAGCTGAATGAGGGGGTTGGTTATGTTAATGATGCTGGAGCAATTATGATCGGAGCTGCATTTAATGAAGGCACTTCTGTGATGTCTAAATCTAAAGTATTGGGGAGTTTAGAAAATGTTGGAAAAGGTTTGTTTGTCGCAGGTACAATGCTTGAGATAGCAAAAGGCGTAAGTGGTAATCAAACTAAAGATGAAACGATGAAAAATATTGGAATAGGTACCCTTGCCTATTATATAGGTTCTAAGTTGGGTGGAGGATATGGAATAGCCGCTGGATTAATTTTACAAAGCGCTACGTATGATCCAAAACTTAGAACAAATTATAATACAAATCCATTGTATAAATATTCGGATAATACAAGTGTTACCATTCCATATATAAAAAAATGATAGATAAAATATATTACCTCTTATACAAAGTATTAAAAAGCAATGGAAAAAATGATCAATCATTTTTTAATGCTTTTCTTGGATTATGCTTTCTTGAATATATGAATTTATGGTCCATCTTTGGTTTAGTAAATTATTTTTTCAAATATCGGATCACAAAGGATGAATCAGTTTATTGTGCCCTTATTACCGGAGGAATTATTTTTATATATAATTATTTTATCTTGTGGAACAAAAAAGAAATTATCGTTAAAAAATATGATAATTCACCAATTAAGAATGGTATGATTTTAATATGGGGGCTGATTATATTCTCATTTTCCTTATTATATATTATACTTGAGTATTTTGTGTCATATCATGCCATTTAGCTTATATCCTTCACTGGCACAAAGTCTTTGTGTTGTTGGGCAAAGTGGGCACATGACTTGTGCTTAACATATTTTATATTTAGCCTGGCCTTAGCGCCAGGCTTTTTTATGGTCTGAGCTATGGTGAGGAGGGCAAAACCTTTGCGAAGCATTAACTTACGATGTAATGGGGAATATTACCAGCCTTAACCGCGACAATACTGGCATCAAAACATACAACTATTACAATTTGGGTAATAGCAACCAGTTACAAAGCGTAAGCGGTTTAACAATACAGGATTACGAATATGATGCTAATGGGAATGCTAAAAAAGATGGCTTAAGTGGAGTTAGTTTAACTTATAATTACCTGAACTTACCTGCAACAGCCACACGAACAACTGGTACCACCGTTAATTTAGCTTATACTTATGATGCTACAGGTAAAAAGCTGGCCAGAAATAGCAATGGCTCTGTTAGAAATTATATTGATGGTATAGAATACAAACCAGATGGAGCTACAATAGATATTATTCATACCGAAGAAGGTATAGCACAAAACAATGGTGGGGTTTATACTTACCACTATAATCTAAACGATCATTTAGGTAACGTACGTTATACTTTCCAGGTAACGAACGGTAGTATAGAACCTTTACAAAAAGATGATTATTATGCCTTTGGAAAAAGGAAAACTTCCTTTCAGGGATCGGTAGATAATAAGTATCTTTATAATGGCAAGGAGTTGCAAGAGGAGTTAGGTCAGTATGATTACGGGGCGAGGTTCTATGATCCGGTGATTGGTAGATGGAATACTCCCGATCTATTGGCCGAATTAGCCCCAAGCCTAAGCCCATTTCGATATTCCTATAATAATCCTATTAACTTTACGGATGAATTAGGTTTATTCGAAAGCAGAAAAGAAGCAAGGGAATATAGAAAAGAGCATGATATTAGTGGTAGAATAAAGAAAGATGCAAATGGAGAATATTCAATTTACGATAGTAAGAATGGGGTTTCATATTCTTCAGGGGATGATAAGGGATTAGGCATGGATTCTCACCCAAATGATGGTGTGATAGAGTCTACTTACGTTGAGGGAAAATCAGGTTTTGGAAAGAAAGACGCATATGATGTGTTTGGAACTGGGGTTGGTTATGTTGAAAATGTTACATGGAAAGGGCTTAGTACAGCTGCAAAAAGTAAAATTGCCTGGGATGCTCTGAAGCTCGTTAAGAATTTAACAGGTTACAGAGTGCCAGTATCTACAAGTGGGTTGTATAGAGGAATTAGTACAGCTCTTCCTAAAGTGGGTGTGGGCTTAGGGGTAGTGTCTGGTGCTATTGTAGTTGGCAAAGTATTGGTTAATAAGCAAATTAAGGCTTCGGATGTGCTTGATGGGGTTGTGACAGGAGTAAGCTTCATACCTGGGGGAGGATGGATTGTAGGAGGTGTTTATCTTGGTGCCGATCTGTTGACTAAATATGTTTCTGGAAAATCAATAGGTGACCATCTCGATAATTACGTTGAAGAAAAGTTTGATAAAGATGGGGGCACATTAACAAGTTGGAAATGATGTTAGATTATATATTTTACAGAGCTTATATAGCTTATGAGAAAAAAAAGCAACCAGGCCTTTTTAGTGCAACAGCTTATTGCGCGGTTATTTGCCTGTTTTTATTTATGCCCTTGTATGGCATGCTGGATATTTTATTAAAGAACCAAGAATCACTAAGAAAAACGGCAATTGTGCTTTACATTATATTAATAATTGTGAGTGTATTTTTCAGGTACTTTAGAAAAAATAAATTAAGGCACATTATTGAAAAGTATAGGTTTTCTAAATACAATAAAAAAATAGCCACATGGTTATTTTTTCTAATCCTACCCCTATGTATGATTTTAGGTGTATGGATTTATGCACTTATTAGTTAGTTTTATTTTTCCTAACTATCGCAACTATTGTGTTTTAGAGCAGTTGTGTTCGGTGATTGTGATTAAGATTTTTTGCTTTTAGCCTGGCCTTAGCGCCAGGCTTTTTATTTTTATGGCCATAATTATACCAATGGTGCCGCTAATACCTTCAGTTATACTTACGACAGGCTGAACCGCTTAACCAATGCAGTCGCATGCAACAACCTGGGCGAAACCATTAGTTACGATGTTATGGGTAATATTGCCAGTTTAACCCGCGACGGTTTTGGTACCAACAGCTATACTGGCTACAATGGTAACAAGCTAACTAACATCAGTGGCTTTACCAACAGTACTTATGATTACGATGCCAATGGTAACCTTACCAACGATAGCCAGAAGAACATTAGTTTAGTATATAATTTACTTAATCTGCCGCAAACCGTAAGTGGAAGCCGGAATTTAACCTACACTTACAATGCTGCTGGCGAAAAGCTGCAAAAACAAGCTGGTGGTACCACCACCAATTATATTGATGGTATTCAGTATACCAATAACAGTATCGATTTTATTCAAACCGAAGAAGGCTTAGCGCGCAGAAGCGGCAACAATTACAGTTATGAATATAACCTAAGCGATCATTTAGGTAATGTGCGGGTTACTTTTTACCAAAACCCGAATACTAATCAGTTGGAGGTGCTACAACGCGATGATTATTATGCTTTTGGACTGCGTAAAGCAGGACTTGTTGGAGCAAACAATAATAAATATCTTTATAACGGCAAGGAGTTGCAAGAGGAGCTGGGGCAATATGATTACGGCGCAAGGTTCTATGATCCGGTTATTGGGAGGTGGAATGTGGTTGATCCAAGTTCTGAACAAGGCGGACAGGAAAGTTTAACACAATACCAATACGGAATGAACAACCCAGTTAGGTATACTGACCCTGATGGTAGATGTCCAACTTGTCCAATGTTATGGGCAATGCAATTATATGAATCTGCAAAATATAAGGTTAAAAGCGTATTTGGGCTTAAAACTTATGCGGATGGGATGATGGAGAAAGCCCAAAATCAATACCACAGTCAAGACCCTGATTATGTAAAAAATGTTCCTGAAAAAGATCGAAGGGTTATAAATAAGGTTAAAAATATAAAAGCTAATACTAAAATAATCCAAGGATATGGTGAGATGATGGGTAATGCCTCAGAAGCCATGGGCTTAGCAATGACTGGTGCTCAGAGTACTTTTAGTTTAACTGCATCTGCTGAAAATACGGTAATTAATAGATTATCGAATGCTGAAGTAAGAGAGTGGTATAATATTGAAACAAAATCAATAAATACTGCAATCGCACCAACAGAAAAAAATGCAATGCTCACAAATATACAAAGGAATTCGTTAAAGTATCAAGCAAGATATATGATGGCAGATAGAGAAGCAGCAACAGCATTGGATGTGTCAGATCCAATTAAGCCTCTCGAATTTTATGTTAAAAAATATACAGAACAGGGTTACTCTGGTGAAAATTTATGGCAGAAAATAATACAAGGCTCCTCTAAACCTAATCCTACTGTAAACGCAAAATTTGGTATTAAATAGAACTAATATGAATATTGATAAATTGCTGACTTCTAATGTTGTATGGAAAAAGCATCCGTTAAACGCAAAGTTTTTTTTCTTAAAACAGAAAGATCAAATTGTTTTGTTAAGAATAAATAACTTTCCAGATGAACCTCTTTTTTCCATAATAGATGGACTTGATATCTTAGATATTGAAGATAAGCCAGCGGGATGGAAAATAGAGTGGTGAAATTTTCTTCGCTGACCGGAATGTGTAATCTCCCCATCTATCCGTAGTCTTGAGCTCTTGAATTGAGGGTGGAGAGACTACGGATTAGTTAATGAGATCGTAGGTGGATAAATTATCCTTAAAAATGATTTTAACCTTAGCCTGGCCTTAGCGCCAGGCTTTTTATTTTTACGCTAAATGGTAGTTATAAGTTAAACTTACGCTTTGGCGGTTAAGCGTTAAATCTCTGGATTATGCTTTTACTGCATGATCAGGATAAAAAATCAGCACCTGGTGGCATGAAGCAATCTTTTAAGAGATGCTTCGTTGCTCTCAGCATGACAGCTTAGTTTGCTTAGGTTTTGCTTCATTTTTTACCATATAAGTATGTATAAGTACATTTAGGCTGATGTGGGCCTTATATTGCTTACATGGTTAAATAAGACGTTGTTAGCGTTAAATGGTTATAGAGCAATTAATCTTTAGAAATCTCCTAAGGTGCCTGAGTTGTCTAAGGTGGTGTAAAGAGGGCGGTATTTTTATCCTTACCATATAAGTCAGGTAAGTAAATTTGCAGGTATCGGTCATTGCGAACGATGGGCTGGGGTAGTGATATCGCTAAGCAACCTTTTTTAGAGATGCTTCGTTGCACTCAGCATGACAGCTTTGTTTGCTCAGGTAAGTTTTAATGCTTTTGCTTCATTTTTTACCATATAAGTATGTATAAGTACATTTAGGCTGATGTGGGCCTTATATTGCTTACATGGTTAAAAAAGACGTTGTTAGTATTGAACGGTTATAAAGCAATTAATCTTTGGAAATCACCTAAGGTGCCTGAGTTGTCTAAGGTGGTGAAAAGAGGACGGTATTTTTATCCTTACCATATAAGTAAGTTAAGTAAATTTGAAGGTATCCGTCATTGCGAACGATGGGCTGGGGTAGTGATATCGCTAAGCAACCTTTTTTAGAGATGCTTCGTTGCACTCAGCATGACAGCTTTGTTTGCTCAGGTAAGTTTTAATGGTTTTGCTTTATTTTTTACCATGTAATATGTATAAGTACATTTAGGCTGATGTGGGCCTTATATTGCTTACATGGTTAAATAAGACGTTGTTAGTGTTGAACGGATGATTTAGTGCTGCACACTGCAGCAGGTTTTCATGAGTTTTAGTCAAATCTTAGCCTGAAAAGGCTCTTTTTAAATTTTGGCTGTGTTGTTTTTGCCGCTAAGCCCGCATACGGAGGATCCCTAATCATAACGTATATCGTCATAATACAATTTGTTTATGGGTATAAAACCCGTTAAAAAATGTGGGATAATTTTTTATCTGTACCATTCGGAGATAAATGGCAGTGATGTAAATGTAATTAGCTTAAATTAACGAAATAATTAGCTTAATTGCAAAAGTTTTTTTAGCGGGAGCAAGGAGTAGAGGGCAGGATTGTATTGTCAATCTGCCATGAGTTATTTTGGTTCCAAAATCTAATTGCAACGTACTGTTTTACTCCTCGGTTTTTACAGGTTAAACACAGTAAAAATGTACCCTTTCTCTATCAATTTTTACCATTTTATGAGGTGTTTTAGAAAAGGTAAAATCACGTTCGTCAAGAAATAAGCATAGTTTATCACCCGAAAAGCATCGTTCGTCAAAAAGATTCTGTAATATTCTTGTAAGAAATTATTTTTGGCCGGCAAGAGAAAAACTTCTTGATGCGAATAAACAAACTGTTACATATAAATAATAATTTAAAAAAATGTCTAAATCCCTTAATTGGAATAGCTCCTATCAAAAAGTACTTAATCTAGTATTTCTTATCTCTTTAATAATACTATGCATTTACATGTTTTTTTTACAAAAAGACGAAATTGCGTATGTAGATTCTAGTAAAATCATTGCCGAATTTAAAGGTGCAGAAGAAGCCAAAAAAGCCTTTGAACAAAAAACAAAATCCTGGAAACTGAATATTGATTCATTAACTACAGAGGTTCAGAACTCCATCAAAAAATATGAAAAGGATTTGGCAACAATGCCGGTTAAGGAACAACAATTATCAAAGCAGTTATTAGACTCGAAGCAGAAACAATTGTTGGATTATCAAAATGCTATTCGCCAGAAAGCACAGCAAGAAGATGGTAAACTTTCGCAAAATGTTGTTGCGCAGATAAATGCTTACTTGGTTAAATATGGTAAAAGCCATCAGTATAAGCTGATTCTTATTGCAAATCAATCGGGTACCATAGCCTACGCCCGTGAGGGATTGGATATTACGAAAGATGTAATTGAAGGTTTAAATAACGATTATACTAATGGTAGGTAAGAACGTGTTTTTCGAATATGTTAAGCTAGTTTTAATGAGCATTGGTTTACTCACCTTTTGTAGCTGTAAAGCTCCATTAAAAAACAGGAGCGAAGTATTTTCATATATAGATGAAGAAAGGAACGGTCTTGTCAAATCTAATCAAAGTAATGGTATTGATTGTAAGGTCAACTTTTTGCCATGGCAATTACAGGCTTCGAATAAAAGTCAATCTGAAATTGCCATTAATGAAAAAACGAAAAATACCTTCAAATCACAGTATTATTTTCTTATCAGCTTTTCAAAGGACAAAAAGGAACTTTTGCGGCAGCTGAGTGCCAATGAATATAGTGAAATGGTTCAGACTTTAGCTTTTAGAATGACAGATTACATAAAGATCAGACTTGCTGATGGAAAAGTAATAAAACCCTTAAGTTGTCTTTTTCAACAAACTTATGGACTATCAAATGCGAACCAGTTGCTAGTAATATTTAATCAGGCAGATTTTAAAACAGAAGAAACATTTACAATCTTAATTAATGAATTCGGGTTTAGGACTGGGAATCTATCATTTTCCTTTGAACTCAACCAGCAACAAAAATTGCAAGAACTTTTACCATCTTAAATTTATGATCAAACGCTTTAAAAAACCAATTGCGGTACTCTCGCTATTGCTTATTACAACTCAGATTTTTACTCCTACACTTTCCTATGCTTTAACTTCTGGACCAACCGCCCCGGAAGCGACAAGTTTTGAGCCAGTGGATACAACAGACATGGTAAATACCTTAACTGGCGATTTCACCTATAATATTCCTTTATTGGAGGTGCCAGGGCCGGAAGGTGGATACCCACTTTCGCTTTCTTATCATGCGGGTATACAGCCCAATGAAGATGCCTCTTGGGTAGGATTGGGCTGGACATTAAATCCAGGGGCGATAAACAGGACGGTAAATGGTTATCCTGATGATTTTAAAGATGTACACCAAACATCAAGAACCTATTGGAGTGGTGGAAGCACCAAGACTGTCGGAGTTGACGTTGGTATTGGTTTAGGTCCGGCTTCAGTAAATTTTGGATTGGAATTTTCACAAGATACATATAAGGGGTTTGGTATTGGTGCATCTATGGGGGTCGGTGTTGGCCTTGGTAAGTCGCCTTTTAGCATGGGCGTTTCTGTTGGCGTGTCTCCTTATGGCGAACCTTATGCCGGATTAAATATCGGATTGTCTGCAGGAGAATCAGGGCAAGAAGGACTCAGGCTTGGGATTGGTGTTGGCGTAAGTACAAATTTTGAATCTTTAAGTGCTGGGGCAAGTGCTGGTGTAAGCTATACCAATGGGAGTAATTATAGTGCTTCATTACTGGGAACTTCCATAAGTTCGAGTGGTGGGGCAGGCTCATTATCGGTTGGTGGTATACAAGCTTCAGTAAATAATGCCAATTCAGGGAAAATACAGACAGAATCTTCCGGATGGTCATTTGTAATCCCTTTACCCTTGGTAAGTGTTGGGATCAGTTCAAGGTACACAAGATATTGGTCGGATGAAACTGCCACTGTTTATACCAATGGATCTCTTTATGCTCCGGTTTCTCCGGGCGATTTAAACAACAAGGCCTATGATACTTATCGCTTGCTTAATCCAAACAGGGCCAATATTGTTGACAGCCCTGATCCTGACCGGTTAATAGGAGGTACTTTTCCTGATTTTGATAATTATAGTGTTAGCGGACAGGGAATAAGCGGTAATATGAGGCCATATGCCTACCAGGCTAGGCTTTATAAGCAGAACATCATCAATAATTCTGATCACAATAATGATGTTTACGCGAGGGTACTCCCATCCAATAAAGAAAATGCAAGTAACTATGCCTTTAGGTTTATCAATGATTTTTCTAACAGTTACCGCCAGGGACATGATAATTCTGGTATGGATGCCCTAAATTTTAATAATCCGATTTATGGTAACAATGATGGTGATTTTGGATACGACCAAACTGAAAATAAATTGGCTGGTTCTAAAGATATTCAGTATTTTACATACGAACAATGTAGCTCTGGTTATGCCAGATCAAAAGGGTTTGTTGGTAATCCGCCATACGCACCTGGAGGCCCGAACAGCAATAAGCAGATTGCTGGTTTTATGATTACCAATGCAAGTGGGGTAAAGTATCATTACGCACTTCCTGTCTTTTCAGAAAACGAGGAAGTTTATACTGAAAATTTAGACCGCAGTGGGGGGCTAAAATACAACAAAATAAACAAGCTTTTCGCTTATGCTACAACCTGGTTATTAACTGCGATTACGGGACCGGATTATGTGGAAAGAAATGAGCCTGGAGAATTTAATAAGGAGCCTTGGGGGTATTATGTATACTTTTCGTATGGTCAGTGGTCTAATCATTACAGGTGGAGAAATCCATCACAGGGCTATCATAGGGATATTGATGGCGCATTTCAAAGTCGTTCCAGCGGTCGAAAACAAGTATACTATCTGAATACAATAAGAACACGTTCTCATGTTGCGGTTTTTCAAAAAAGTGAACGGGCAGATGGGAAAAGTATCAGCGACATAGATCTTTATGGAAGTGATTCTTCTTGTAATCCTTATACGGTATCTTCTTTAAAACTTGATAAAATTTATCTTATGAGAGTAGAGGACTATAAAAAAATGACTACTCCTCCTCCAAATGTCTATAACCCTAATTACACTCACCTTATTACCCGGTGGAAATACCGAAGTGAGAAACTTGCTCCTGATTACTCTATACTGGAAAATTATGACGAAGTTATTGATGATGAGGATATTAATCAAAAATATGATGAGGTTAAAGCAGCGTCAATACGATCAATTAAATTTAATTATGATAACTCTTTATGTGATGGAACTTATAATAGTTATTTTAAAGATTATAATTATAATGCTAGTGGACAGAAAAAAATCGGTAAGCTTACGTTGCTATCTGTAGAAAATCTTGGTAAAAACGATTCGAGGATAGCGCCGCCAACGGAATTTGAGTATGATCTAGACCCTACCTTGGCAGAAAATCATGACCTTGTACAACTTAATGATTCAGGAAATCAAAGGCAGATTTTGGTCAATCAGTCAAATACTTTTCAAGTCGGGGATATATTAAAATTCTCATTAGGAACTCAGTCTTATTTCTGCACCGTAGTGAGTAAAAATGGTAATACACTCAATGTTCAGTATATTAATGCTGGCCCACCTGCCAATACCTCTGGATCGGTTAACGCAGTGAAAACAAAAAATCCCCCATACAACAAAGATGCCGTTGATTTGTGGGGAATGTTCAAATCGGATTACACCGGTAATCTTGGAAATGAAAATGTGAACCGGGCAACCACGGCAGTTTCCAATCAATCAACCGATGTCTGGTGCCTGCGGAAAATCAAAACACAACTGGGTGCCGAAATCAATATTAATTACGATGGTGATGAATATAGTAATGTCGTGCTGAATAGGAATAAGTCATATATCATCAGAGATTTTGAAAATGCCGGTTCGCCAAACCTGTTCAGGTTTAAGTTGCTGAATACCGGTGTAGATCTAAACGAAATCCTCAGCGTTGACAAAAAGGTGAACTTCATTTTGATGAAGACGAAAGTAGGTGGAAATAACTTTGGTGGAACTGCAATGGATAATGAAGTAATAAATACCATAAATTATGCTGCGCCAATTGTCCAATCTATTATCGGAAATCAGGTTACCATCAAAGTGGAAGATAACCTAAAAAATGCAATCAATGCAGTTGGAACTTATATGGTATCGTACATTGCAACAGGGAACTTAACCACTAGAAATGCAGATCATTTTTATGGCGGCGGCATTAGGGTAAAGGATATATCGGTTAATGGTCTTGATGGATATACAAGAAAAACAAAATATAGCTATAACCTTCCATCAATCACTGGATCTAATAATATCTCATCAGGAAGTACGGCTTATGAACCGACAATTTTTGATGCAGATGAAATTGCATGGGCAATTACGCCAACAAATGTTACTGGAACTATTACCTATCCCAATGGGAATACCATAGAAACTTATATTAAAAACTACAGAAGAGAGTTGTATAAAGATATGAACTACCTGCTTAGTATTTCAAGGGAGTTGCCTGCACCCGGAGTAATGTACAAGTATGTTACTGTTCAGGATGAAGATATTGCCCCAGATGGACTTATAGCGCAGAGGAATGGTAAAACCATGTACGAATATGAAGTATTCTCTTCTGGCATGATTGGTAAAAATGAATACAATTACGCTGAGAGTTCAAATACCAGGTTGATCAATATGGCGATTAAGGATTATACAAGCAGGATCGGTAATCTAAAACGTACGGTAACCTATGATGATAAAGGTAATAAGCTTACAGAAACGATAAATCATTATTTACACGATCCGATTGCCGATAAATCTTTTTCAGTTCAGGTAGATAACTACGAAAATCTCTTGCAACCATACAACTATCAAGGGGTTATTCAGGAGCGCTATGGTGATGCTCGGACCATTATGGAGAATGGAACGCCGATGTATAAAACAATAATGTCAGGTAGAGATTTTTATCCAAGTATCCAAACGGGTACTACACAGATCGATTATAAAAACGGGGTCAAAGTTGAACAACAAAATCTAGCCTATGACTTCTATAATGGTTTGATATCAAAAATACTAACTACCGATAGTTATGGTAATAGATTTGTAAATGAAACCATACCTGCTTACCGATTTTATCCAGCAATGGGCCTCAGGGTTAACGAGGGGACTAATGGAGAAAGAAAAAATATGCTTGCACAACAGGCGGTAAGTAAAACGTATAAAGTAGATATCAACAATCAACCAGTTGGACTGTTATCGGCAAGTGTACAAACATGGGGGATTGACGTACCCGTACTTGATCCTTTTGGTGATAGAAATACTGAAGGTCAGGATAAAATATGGAGAAAGAAAGCAAATTATACTTGGATGCCTGCAGGAAGTTCGCCAAACAATATTACCGCCATGGATTCGTTTCAGGACTATTTTTCTGGCGGTGCCAATAACCCGAATTGGAAGCAGACTTCAGAAATCAAACTTTATGATGTGTTTTCTCATGCCTTGGAAGCAACTGACATAAACAAAAAATATACCGCAACTAAAATGGGTTACAACAATTCAAAAGTCATCTTGAGCGGTGGGATGGCCAGATACGCAGAAATCGGTTATTCTGGTGCTGAAGATGAACTTGTTAAAAGTGGCGAAACCATTTTTGGTGGCCGTATAAAAGCTGGTAATGGCATTGTAACAACTGCAACAGCTCACACTGGTTCGAAAAGTTTATATCTTAGTAGTGGAGGAAAAGGATTTACTTATGCTGTATCGTCAGCGGATCTCGATCCCAACCGCAGAAATTACTTGATTTCTGCCTGGGTAAAACCAGAAGGTGGAGATATTTCTGGCGCAAGATTGTTTTATCAGGTAGATAACGGGGCAGAGGCTTATAACAGCCCAACATTTCAAAAACAAGCTGCTGGCTGGTACCTTTTAGAAATGACAGTTCCGGCTAGTGCAATCAATAACGGAACAATCAATGTAGGCGTTAAAAATATCGGAGCATCTGCTATTTACGCCGATGATTTTAGATTCCATCCTTACGATGGGATAACTACAGCCTATGTCTACAATCAGTTTGGCGAACTCAGTCACATATTGGATAATAACAACCTGTTTGTAAAGTTTGAATACGACAATGCCGGAAGACTTGCTAAAACTTATAAGGAGGTACTTGGAAAAGCAACTACGCCATTGATAAAAGAATATGCATATAATTTTGGTAAAATGAACCGGGCATCTTGGCTTAACACAGGAAATAAAAGGTGCGAGCTGCTAAATGGCACCTATACCGGCTATGAGGAAATTGAGCAAAAAGATAACAACCCCACCAGCCAAACCTATAACCAGATCAAATGGGTAAAGGGTAATTTTGTAAATTATTGTATACCGGTTGTTTATGCCAGATTAGAACCTAATTATACCTACTACCCATCATATACACAGGGTGCTTTTACGGTTCGTTTTTTCTCAGATGCGGCATGCACATCACCTGTAAATATTGCTAATCCTTTAACAGTAAGCTATCAGTTAAACGAAGATATCTCATCTGGTACCGGAAACCAGCACAGGGAATATCAATATTCTGCCTACACAAATGCCGGTGTAAGCAATTTTATATTGGCCGATTATATTACTTATCAATGTGGAGATGTGGCTATAGAAAGATCCAGCGATTCGCAAAAGTCAGCAAAATCAGCATCCACTCAGCGTGTAGAAATGACACCACCAGGTGACGGGCCAAGCTGTACAAGCCGCTCGGTAGTATTAATGTCAGGAAATGGTTATGTTGTTGTTAATTAATATATTATGAAGGAAATTAAATTATTGCTCTTAGCTTTTATATGTGTTGTCAATTTTAATCAATTGGCAGCACAGGATATTCACCAGACATCAACATTAGTTTTGCCAACAAGTCCGGCAACTTCTTATATTGTTGAACCGGGAAAAAATGTAAAAATTTCCAGTTCCACTGCCGTTGTATTGGGCGATGGTGTCCATCTTAAAGAGGGGGCTACCGTTAGGGTATTTATTGGAAATACACCAACTGTTATTCCTGCTCCAAATAATCCTGCATTAAATTTGGATATGAATTGGACTTCTACTAAAACTTATGATGAAGATGGCAATGTTATCGCAGAAAACAAGAGTTTTTATGATGATAGAGGTACTCCACTTCAAAGTCAGGTTAAAAGTATAAGTACAGGACACGTTTTGGCCAGCCAGTCCCTTTACGATTTTCAGGGGCGGGCAGTAATCTCCACGCTGGCCGCACCCATTAATAATGCAGGTTTTAGTTACAGGCCAGATTTCGTAAGCAATGCATCTGGTAGTAAATACAACTATACTAATTTTGATGGGGTAAAAACAAATGCTCCTGATCCACTGGGGCAAGGCACCATCGGGTCTTTAGGTTGGTACTACAGCAACAATAACACCTTTGAGGCTTATGTGCCAACTACCTCTTTTCCGTATTCGCGGTCGGCTTATTATAATGATGGATCGAATTCGGTCAAAAATAGTGCAGGTATCGGGGATGAACTTAGAATGGGAAAAGGTCATGAAATTTCAAATGCTAGCTTTCCAGTACTAAATGAACTCGACTTTTATTCTTCTGTTCGGGCTAAATATTTTTCTGAGGCAGTAATAGGTAATGAAAATTCATTAAAATCAAAAGCTAATCAGAGTTTTTCGATCGATCAAAATGGCAATATTGGGATGCAGGTTTCGGATCTGTCCGGAAAATTATTAATGTATGCAAGGGCAGATGATAACGGAGTACTAACTATTAATAATACTGCTATAATAAAAAATATTGAACCAGAGTACAAATTTACGTTAACAACGGCAAGTTTGATTATGGGGGGGAATAATCCCAATGCAGGAGGATTTGGTGGTGGACCAAATTCTTTTGGTGTAAATTCTAAGTATAATGTTAAAATATACAGGAATGGTACATTAGTGTTTGACGGTATTGGCAATGAATATGTTCACCCCTTAACGTTAAACGGAGGTGAGTATACCATAAAATCCATTAATCCGTTTACGGTTTCGCATAATGATGGATGCAGCGACTGCCCAGGCAAAATTGCAGAAAGTGAGTTAAGCAGTATTCATTATTTTCAACTCTTCCAGGCTGGTAATGTGAGTATCACAGGTAATTACGAACTCTATGATATGAATACAGAGGGTCAGGTAACAGCGGGATTTTTACCCAAAGGTTATTATAAAGTAAGGGCACTAAATGGGGATGTTAACATTTCTTATACTAATAAAGTTTCTGACGTAAGTTTCACATTTTATAATCAATTAGGACAGGTCGTTGGGAATATTGCGCCTGAAGGTGTTAAATTATTGCTTGCGAATGGTTTAAATGCATATCCTAAATGGGAAAATGTTCCATATTCTGATGTTAGTGAATATAATATTAACGGAAATTTAGTAGCTAAAACGACTGTGGATGGCGGGAGAACGGAATTTATATACAGGAAGGATGGGCAACTTAGATTTAGCCAGAATACAGAACAGTTAAAGACTGGTAGATTTTCTTATACGAATTTTGATCGATTGAGTAAACCCATAGAATCAGGAGAATATTATTCAGCCAATATTAGTTTTGCTTCAGTAAAAGATAATGATGAATTAATAGAAAATATTTCTGAAAACGGGGGCTTGATCGGGGGAGTGAAAAAAGACCAGATTTTAATACACTATGATATTTCTGATCAGTCTCATGGCCTCGTTGATTATAGTCAGGATCCCACTTTCTTACGAACATCTGTAAGCTGGATAGAAAATTCCAATTCAAAAACTTGGTTTAACTATAATCAATTTGGAAAAGTAAAATGGATCATCAAAAAGATTAATGGGTTACCTGCAAAAACTATAGATTATACATATAATTCAAAGGGCAATGTAGAAACTGTCGATTTTCAAAAAAATAACCCACTAGAAAGGTTTATACATTATTATGAATATGATAGTGATGGTCGTTTAGAAAATGTGTACACAAGTATAGATGGAGCTACCAAGCTTTTACAGGCAAGATATTACTATTATTTACATGGTCCTGTAAAAAGAATAGAATTAGCTGATGAACTGCAGGGGATTGATTATACTTATACTGTTGATGGAATGTTAAAAAGCATCAATAATCCAAATGCTGAAGCAGATCCCGGCAAGGATGGTATACAAAATAGTTTTGCGCCTGATGTTTTTGCTATGACACTAGATTATTATAATGGGGATTACAATAGAAGTGGATCTGGAATCAACAATATAGCTCTAAATAGCAGTAAAACATGGTACAGTGGTAACATAGCTGCTCAAACTTGGAAAAGCCTAAAGCCAAGTGCGGTTGTTTCACTGTACGGCAACTCAATTAATGAGCCTAAGATGTTTACTTACGAATATAATGATCGTAGTCAATTTAGCAACAACAAATTTGGTGCCCCGAATTTTTCTAATAATACCTTTGTTGAACAAATTAATGCCAATAGGGAATACGGATTAAATTACGATGCAAACGGAAATATTCAGAATTTAGTCAGAACTAATCAAGCAGGAAGTCAGATTAATTTCAATTATCAGTATAAGATTAACTCTAATCAACTTCAGAAGGTAGATAATTATGCAGACTATACCTATAATGACTTAGGACAAATGGTTGCCCAACAAAGAATTAACGGACAAGCTTTTTTTGTTACATATACTTCAAGTGGAAAAGTTGAGGCAATTTATAGTGACGTAAATAGAACTCAAAAAAGATTAAGTTTCGCTTATGATGAAGCAGGGAACCGGGTAGTTAAAACAGATCATACCCAAAACATTACAACATATTATATTTACGATTCGAGTGGTAATGTATTAGCTGTATATGATAATAACGGTTCTTCTCAAGTCCAAAAAGAGATAATGCTATATGCAAACAGTCGTATTGGTGTTTTTAATAAGGTAAATCAAAACTATCAGTATGAGCTGACAGATAATCTCGGTAATGTGAGAGAATTGATAACCAGGAACAAGACTGTAAGTGGTCAGGCTGATGTTATTTTTTCATCTGATTATTATCCTTTCGGTTCTCCATTATCACTATCTGCCGGTAATTACCGTTACGGTTATCAGGGACAATATGCAGAAATCGATAACGAAACGGGCTGGAACAATTTTGATTTTAGAATGTATGATGCCCAGATCGGTAGGTGGATGAGTACCGATCCATATGAAGAACACCATTCTCCGTATTTAGCTATGGGCAACAATCCAGTAACAACAGTAGATCCGGATGGAGGCTGCGAAAAATGTCCTAAACACAAACCACTTCAAGATGGAATAAAAGGTGTTCAACTAAAAGATATAACAATATATGGAAGAAAAAAGGTAGATAATGGTTCGATAACAACTTATAAACCTAATTGGGCAGAAAGATGGGATAATTGGAATAAGGATTATCAGAAGTTTGATACTCAGGGAGCATTTATTTCAAAAGCGACATATGGACTCATGAATGAGTTCTTTATATTTGCTTCAATGCTGGCTAATGGTCCAAACGACGTTAGAGATATGCGTGGATTTTCTCTTTTGGAAATGCATGGTGCGCAGGGCCAAGTGGGAGCCAAAGCTAAAGCGTTGGTAAATGTATTAAGCACTCCTGCAGCTTTTGCTGAGGTCGGAGCTGCTAAAGCGGTAAATGTACCGGCTGGTGGAGTCGCCTTCTCTAAGCTAGAAACTACGGCAGCTCATAATTTAGGCTTTTTTGTTGAGGAAGTAGCTATTAATAATGGTGTGGCCAATGTACCAATTACATACATGACATCTGCGAAACCCAGCGATTTAACAATCGTATTTAATGCATTAAAAACAAATGGTGCAAAGGCAATCGAGGTAAACTCAGGTCCGATTATTAACTCAGGAATAACAGAAAGATTATTAAAAGCCTATGAAACTGGTAACACTTTTATTGGTTTTAAAGTTACTGGTACAAATAACCCAGACAATTTGTTTATTTTAAGTAAAGGACTGAAATGAAAAATATAAATATTAAAGCTAGGATCAAACGCAACAAACTCGAAGAATTAGCTGATACATGTTTTAGAACGGAGGGTGATGAAATTATTGAAAAATTCAATCGTCGTAATATCAAGGTATTTGTGGGTATTCAAAGATATGATGGTATATACACTATATTGGGTGCTAAATCTGCATATTACTTAACAGACGGTATTGAAAAGGAAATTCCCTTTAAAGATCTTTTAAGTTTTCTAACTATTAATGCGCTCAAAAATGGTAAACACTATAATTATGAATTTTTAGAGATTAGTGATAATAATAATATCTGGGTTAAAGATATACAGACTATGAATGCATTATGGAATACAATTTTATTATTATATGAAAATGGTTAATATATCATATATTTTAAAAAATTACCTAAAAGACGGTGTTATGGCATTCGCCTCGATGGGCGTACTTCGTGGATATTGAAACTAAAGCACTAATTGCACCTGATAGCTATTTTGCAGATGGTTCCTGGGTTTGGCATGCATATCTTTCATATTATCTCTCAAAATATGTATTTAGACAACGATTTTGTTGAGTATGTAAGGATGAAAAAATATCCTGTAAATCCGGATGAGCTCAAAACCATTGAAATAACAAAAGTTGAGGATGAAATTTCTGCTAAATTTAATGCAGGCTAGTTGATTTTATGAATTAGAGCACAAATTTCATGTTATATAGTTTAGCTTAGCAGAAATGCTAGGCTAAACTATTTTGCATATCGAACAGCTAATAATTTTATGAATCCAGGCTGATTTCTTTATCGAATTTCAAAATAGTTCCACTTAAAAGTGCTTTAATTATCAATCTAAATTAAAATCCTGATTTACGTTCGTCACTCCAAAAGGCAAGAATATCACTCAATTTATATTGTTCGTCAAAAATATTGGGAAAATTATTTATTTCTTTGCAATTTACACGCTCGTCTTATTAAAGCTAAGCAGGGCAAATAAATTAACGCAAAATGAAAATTAATACGTCTAAAAAGTTTAACGCTTATACCCTAACCGAAATCCTGATTGTACTGGCCATTATTGGCATATTAATCTTGCTGGCATTGCCTAACCTCATGCCACTCATTACCAAAGCCAAAACAACAGAGGCTAAAATGCAGCTGGAGCATGTGGCCAAGCTAGAGCAGACTTACTTTTACGAACATTCTAAATATTCAACAGATTTGTTGGAAATCGGGTTTATTCAGGAGAAGTTAACTTCAGATGCTAAAGATGGCAAAGCCAACTATAAAATCGAAATTACGGCTGCTACCAACAATACCTTTACAGCCAAAGCTACCGCTGTTGCCGATTTTGATGGCGATGGTACTTACAATGTATGGCAGATAGACCAGGACAAGAACCTGAAGGAAATAGTAGCCGATTAATGTTTTTGTTGCAGGGGGGGATTTTTATGGTGTTAGCGGGTATGGTTTATCAGGATTTTAAATACCGGGGAATTTACTGGTGGATGTTTCCGATACTTTTACTGCTGATGGCAACGGCCACAGTGCAAGTACTGGGTTTTACCGCTACAATTTCGCAGGCAGTAAAAAGCAGCCTGTTTTTGGCTTTGCAATTTGTGGTACTCACCGGTTATATTTCAATCAAACAAAAAAAATTAACCAATATATTCGACGGCTTTTTTGGTTTGGGCGATTTGTTATTCCTGGTGGTACTCTGTTTTGGCCTTTCCTTTTTAAATTATGTGCTGTTTTACCTTTTAAGCCTCATGCTGATTATCCTTTTTACAGCAATTTTTGGATATCAGTCTACGGCTCATGGTAAGAAAATACCTTTAGCCGGTTACCAGGCTTTGCTGTTGATGATACTGATGGCTGCTGGCTGGTACATGCCTTATATTAATCTGCTTGCCGATGATCACCTTCTAAATTTGCTCGGTTATGGAAATTAAACCTGAAATACTGGGATTGATATCCAAAGAGTTTGCCATGGAGTACCGGGTATTTCCGAAAGAACACGGCGCAAACGGCAATTTGGTATTGTGCTGGGATGGCCTGGGCGATGAGCATCAGCTGGCCGATGAATTGCAGGTAATGCTGGGCTGTAACATCACTTTATTACCGCTCGATCAGCAGGAAATCAGCAGATTGCTTTCCAAATATTACCTGGGCGATGTATCGGTAGCAAGTGATGAAAAAGAAGTTTCAGTTATTTCTGCCAACGATGATTTTTTAAATGTATTGATTGAAGAAGCCAGGCGTTTAAAAAGCAGTGATATCCATATCGAAACTTTCGAAAAACGTGCCCGTGTAAGGGTAAGGATAGATGGGATGATGATTGAACGGTACCAGATCGAAAAGAAAGACTATCCTGCCCTGATCAATAAAATTAAGATCATGGCCAACCTGGATATTGCCGAAAAGCGTTTACCGCAGGATGGCAGGATTCAGTTTACCTCTGCCCGTTTTGCTGCTTTTGATATCAGGGTATCGGTATTACCAACGCTTTACGGCGAAAAAATTGTACTCAGGTTATTAAACAACAGCAGTACCGATATCGATCTCAATACACTGGGCTTATCCGAACAGGATATGCAACACTATATGGAAGGGGTACAGCGGCCCAATGGTATTATTTTAATTAGCGGGCCAACCGGATCGGGTAAAACCACCACACTATATGCTACATTAAAACTTTTAAATAAAAGTACCCGCAATATCCTCACCATCGAAGACCCTATTGAGTATACACTCGAAGGCGTAAATCAGGTACAATTAAGAGAAAATATTGGCTTAGGCTTTGCAGCCACCCTGCGTACCTTTTTAAGGCAGGATCCTGATGTAATTATGGTAGGGGAGATTCGCGACCCCGAAACAGCCAATATGGCCATCAGGGCGGCACTTACCGGTCACCTGGTGCTATCTACCATTCACACCAATTCTGCCTGGGGCACCGTATCGCGTTTAATGGATATGGGCATACCTGGCTTTTTGGTAGCCAATACACTAAACACTACTGTAGCCCAGCGCCTGGTGAGGCTACTTTGCCCGCGATGCAAAAAGGAAGAACCGCTAGAGGCTGGACGATACCCACGACAGTTTAACCCTCCTAAAGCTGTAAGCAGCCATTTTGTTGCTAACGGATGTGCACACTGCTATTATACCGGTTACAGTGGGCGTAAAGCTGTTTATGAGGTTATCCCCATCGATGCAGAACTCTCACAGGAAATCAGGAAAGGGAACATGGCTATAGAGCCTGTTCTCGAAGAGAAAAAAATAAGTACACTATCTAAAAACGCTTTTGCTTTATTTGCCGATGGACTAACCTCCATTGAAGAAATTTACCCCTTGTTACTCGCTATCTAAATGAAGAATAAAACGATACTCAAAATGTTGATAGGTTTGGCCTTTATCGCCTTAAATCTATTCATTTTAACTGCCTCGGCCCAGGTTACCAGTCAGGAACGACTAAAGGCCATTGAAGAACGCCTCAGAAATCTTTCGGTAACTGTACCTGGGTTAAACCAGCCCGTTCAATTGTCAATGTCGGGCGCCTCTGCACAAGAATTTTTAAGGGCATTGGCACAGGCCAATAACCTCAATATCAATATCGATCCGCAGCTGAATTTTAAGGTTTATACCAATTTTCGTAACGAAACAGCCATGAACGTAATTTTGTTCATTGCCAAAGAATACGATCTGGATATTAACCTCATCGGCTCTATTATGTCGGTAACTAAGGTACAAACACCCAAACCAGCGGTGGTACCTAAAGATTTTCGCGTTAATTACAATGCTTCAAACGAATACCTGGGTTTCGAACTCAATAACGATACCTTAAGCCAGGTGGCCAAGAAAATCAGCCAGCTTTCGCAGAAAAATGTAGTGGTGCCTGTTGGCCTGATGGGTAAAAAAGTAAGCGGTTTTATTGCTGCGGCCCCTTTTGAAGTAGCACTTGAAAAACTGGCTTATGCCAATGAGCTTAAAATGAATAAAACCAATGATGGGGTATTTATTTTTCAGGCTTTGGGCGAAGGAGAAGAACTTTATGTAAACGGCGATCAGGCCACTGCCGTAAAAAGAAGCAATAAACCTGCTGCGGGTCAGGGGGCATCAAACTTTAACCTGAGTGGACGGAAAGATAATCAGGGCAACCGCACCGTAAACGTAGATGCGCTAAATACCCCGATATTAGACCTCATTAAATCGGCCTCAAATGAGGTAGGTGCCAATTATTTTATCTATTCTGATATTAAAGGAACGGTAAGTACCAAGCTAAATGGTATTGGTTACGATACTTTTCTTACGGCTTTATTGCAGGGAACCGAATATACCTTTAAAAAAGATGGTGGCGTTTATTTAATTGGCGACCGCAAACTGGAAGGCTTACGCACCAACAGGATTGTACAATTGCAGCACCGTTCGCTGGATACCATCCAAATGATGATCCCTGCCGAATGGAAAAAAGGAGTAGAGATTAAAGAGTTCAGGGAGCAGAATACAATATTACTGTCGGGGGCTTCGCCGCAGGTAAATGAAATTGAGAATTATATCAAACAGATAGACCGGGTAGTGCCCATGGTACTCATAGAGGTAACATTGGTTGATGTACGTAAAGGTAAAACCGTAAAAACCGGTATATCTGCCGGCGTTTCGGATAGTGTAAAAACCGGCGGAACCATATTGCCTGGTATCGATTATACTTTTGGGGCAAACTCCATCAACAATTTCCTCTCCAAGCTGGGCAGAAACGGATCGGTAAACCTGGGCAGGGTAACACCTAATTTTTATGTTAAGCTCAGCGCTTTAGAAAACAATAACAATGTCGATATCCGCTCGGTACCGAAATTATCAACCCTAAATGGCCACTCCGCTAATTTAAGTATCGGTAGCTCACGTTTTTATAGTCAGAAAACCCAAAACGTTATTCCATCCTTAAATGCGCAAACCGTGGTAACCGAGCAGTTTACCGAGGTAAATGCGAATCTCGAAATCGATATTAAGCCAGTAGTTTCGGGCGATGACCAGGTTACACTGAACATTAAGGTAAACATATCCGATTTTATTGGTAACCCGCCTTTAAATGCACCACCGCCAAAATCCACCAGCAAGTTCAGTTCTATTATCAGGGCCAAAAACGAAGATATGATTGTATTGGGTGGTTTAGAGCGTACCGAAAGTAGTGAGAATGGTTCAGGCGTGCCAATTTTATCTCGGATACCGATATTGAAATGGCTGTTCAGCAGCAGGGAAAAATCGAACAACAAGGTGGTAACACTGGTATTTATTAAACCTACAATTTTATATTAGGCATGTTCGAACCTTTTGAACAGATACTGGCCATTGAACTTGCCTTGTTGCAAAACGAAACCTATCGCTGTACCTATGCCGTAATTACGCGTAAAGGCGATAGTATCGATGCCGCAGAACAGCGTACGGTTGAAGGTACCCTGGTAAAAGTACTCGAACGCCTTCCACGCAAATTTCCGGTGGCATTGGCTATAAGTGGCAAGGGGATTATACACAAGCAGGTTAAAGGCAGCGCAACAGAAAATAAAGATTTGTTCAGGGCAGCTTTTCCTTCGGTTGAGAGAAAAGATTTTTATGTGCAGGAGGCTCTTTCGGGCGATTTGGCCTGGATCAGCATCATCAGGCAAAACCTGGCCGATGATATTGTGGGAAAACTGCAAAGTGCCGGCTTACAGGTGTACGCGCTGAGTCTGGGGGCATTACCGGTAATTTCGATCTGGGAGTTATTAAGTGCAACTGGTAATGGATTTTCAGCAAATGGACATCAGTTTGAGGTTGATGAAGCAGGTACATTATCTGGCTATCGTTATGCCGAAGGCACCGAAAGTAATGGCAATTTAAAACTAGGCGATACCAAAATAAAGCCTGCTCTGCTGGTGCCTTATGCATTGGCCTTTCAGCTTTTTCTGCACCAGAAGTTATTGGTAATTAAAGCAGATGATGAGCAGGTAGATAACCGTTTTAAAGATTTTCTTGAACGCTCAAAGCTTAAAAAAACAGCAGGGATTTTTGTTTTCGTCTTGTTAGGCCTTTTACTCATCAGCTTTTTTGTGCTAACGCATTATAACGCCGAGAATGCCAAATTAAACGAGCAGGTAGGAGCACTCACAGCAACAGCCGACCAAAGCGACCTGTTGAAGAAAGAAATTACCGAACAAAAAATGTTGTTAAGTAAACTGGGATGGAATGGAGGTTACAGCCATGCTTTTTTACTGAACGAAATTGGTAGCAGCAAACCCCGTGCCCTTACTTTAAACGAGGTCATATTCGATCAGGTAAAAGAAGAGGCCAATGGGGCAAAAGATGTGCTTGCATCGGTAAAGATAGCCGGCAAAACCGCTAATCTGACGGCGGTAAACAACTGGATCTTTTTGCTTAAAGAAAAGAAATGGGCAAAAGAAGTGAAGCTTTTGCGCTATCAGCAGGATACAGAATCGGAAAATTTTGAGTTTAACCTTTTGATCGAATACTGATATGCTAGCCCAACTCAACCTGAAGAATAAGAAAATCGTATTGGTTTTGCTCATGCTTGCCGTGGTGTACCTGGCCTATCAGTTTTCTTTCGAAAAGGCCATTTCGGCCTTTGCCCTAAACCGTCAGCTCAAAGCTGCGCAGCAACCCGGGCAGGAGCCCGATGCGGCTTTCCCGCAACTCGAGCGCAAACATGCTTTCTACCAATCGGTATTAAAAGGCTATAAGGTAAGGCACGAAGACCGCGAAAACCGCTTGTGGCAATCGGTATCGGCCATGGCCATTGCCAAAAATGTAGAAATCAATTTCAGCCCCAACATCAGCACGGCAGAAAAAGATACCAGCGAAATTGCCCGGGGTATAGTGGCGCAGAAATTCATTTTTAAGGGCAGTTACTTCAACATCGTTAAGCTGCTCGATACTTTAGCCAAAAGCCCCGGAATTGGCAAAATTGACGGTGCCAGACTGATGAAAAAAACCGCAAATGGCAACGAAGAAAAAACAGATAAACTTAGCCTCGAACTGCAGCTTGTAGGGAAAGAGAATTAGGGCTTTTTCCTGAAATTTTTGGGTGACTAACTGGCCTTTTTATAAAAGGCCAAAACACGTTCGTCAAGGAAAAAGCATAGAATATCACTCGAAAAGCATCGTTCGTCAAAAAGATTTCTCTATAAATGAATAAAACAATAATCTTGAAAAATTAAAAACTATTACACTTCTGTTAAATGCATTGAAGTAATAAATAAAACACAGTTCATTTTATCTTACTCATTTAGGGTAAATAATAAATAAAGATTAAGAAGATTTTCTTGTGCTATTTTGAAAATAGAAAAGGCTAGGATAATAATTGTTAGTTGATTAAATCTAGAATATTAATTAAATACTAGCAACACAAGAAATAAGATAAACTCGCTTTCAAAAAAAAATAAACTATTTAAATGAAAAAAATCCTGTTATTGCTTTGCATCGGTTTGCATACACTATGCTACTCTCAAGTTGCCCCCTCTCCTCAAACCGATATTCCAAATATCTTACCGCCATCACCAACTGCCTCAGATTTGGGGAAGTATGCACTTGTTGGGACCAATATGTCATCTGGAGGTGCTAAAAGCAGTATTCCACTGTATACCTATAAAACTAGGAATCTATCATTGCCTATTAGTTTAGACTATAGTGCAGATGGCTTTAAGGTTGATCAGGTTTCTTCAAGGGTAGGGACAGGATGGACACTCAATGCCGGTGGTGCTATTAGTAGGACAGTTCTCGGCAACCCAGATGGGGGTGGGTTTGTTA
This sequence comes from Pedobacter kyungheensis, assembly GCF_000812965.1. Classification (GTDB taxonomy): domain Bacteria; phylum Bacteroidota; class Bacteroidia; order Sphingobacteriales; family Sphingobacteriaceae; genus Pedobacter; species Pedobacter kyungheensis. The sequence goes on along the minus strand of NZ_JSYN01000006.1, from coordinate 245,954 downwards.
ATCCACCAACAGATTTTCCAGGTACAACGGGTTCTGCTTTGGATTCTTACATCAACTCATCAGTAAATGGATATGATACTCAGGCCGATATTTTTACCTTTAATTTTTGCGGTAATTTTGGGAGGTTTATCATTTATGACGGAGGAATAAAAAAGTTAGAGCAAAATAACCTTAAAATCGAAGGTGATATTAATAGCGGGTTTGTCATAACAAGTGCTGATGGAATAAAATATCATTTTACAGCAATAGAATCTTCATCCTCTGTCAATTCGCTTAATCCAAAATATCGTGCCGAAATAAAAAATGCATGGTTTTTAACTCGTATAATACATCCTCTGGGAGATTTTATAACGCTATCTTACTCGAATTGTGAATTTAAATATATGGCCTCTACCAATCAAACTTTTATTTATTTTGATTATTCAAGTTTTGATGGACCTGATGTAGAGCCAACGCAAACTAGACCAGCTGATAAAGAAGATCATAGCTATACTGTTATAAATAATAAAGGCGTATATCTTTCGGGTATTAGTAGCAACTCCGCAACTAATGGTTACTTAAAATTTAATTACGAGGAAAGAGCAGATCTTGTTGGAGATTTTTATTTGCTCAATGTTGGTTTATATCGAAGTCAAAGTCCTTCTATTGCAGATATTCCTTTACAGAATATCCAACTTAATTACAATACTGTAACTACCTCGTCTTATTATCAAAACCAATATACAAACTATGTAAATAACCTTAATGTGAATAAGCGGTTGTTTCTAAATGCAATAACTGTAAATGATAAAAAATACTTATTTGAATATAATGATTTAGACAAGGTTCCTCCAAGACTTTCTTTTTCACAAGACCACTATGGCTATTTTAATGGAAAGATTAATAAAACGCTCGTTCCTGAGCCAGTTAATCCCGTAATTGCAAATGCTTTTAGATATGAAGGCTATGGAGATCGTAATCCTGATTTCAGCTATGCAAAAACAGGATTATTAAATCGCATTACCTTTCCAACAGGTGCAAGTGAAAGTATTGACTATGAGGCAAATTCAGTTTATATGGCGATGGATAAGAATTGTGATGTTCCAGATTCCACTTTTTCCATATATAAAGAGGCTACCTCAACACTAAAACATAATATAACGGTTTATTCTGAGCCTTTTACAGTTACATGTACAAGTACAGTGAAAGTACAAATTGGATGTGTCCCTATGAATAGGGCATCCAATGGACAACCAAGTTATCCAAATGGAGAATATTTAGTTAATGCAGGGTTGGCTGATGCAGAGGATTATTTGTTGGGTTTTACGCAGTTTACTGATGGTCAGGCGGTTGTTGATCAGCATAATGTTATTTACGTTACCTTTCAGCCCGGAACGTATCGTTTAGCAGTGAAGGTTAGAGGAGATGCAAAAGGTTATTGTATGTTTACTTATTCGAATAGTTACCCTTTTACCGGAAATAAGGAAGTGGCTGGTGTAAGGATTAAAAGAGTCACAACATTTGATCCGATAACTGCTAAACAAACTGTTAAAAATTATAACTATAATAATTTAGTAGATGGGCATTCTACTGGGAAAATAGTAAGTGAGAAACCAATATATCAAAGTAGAACAAGAACTTTTAGTAATTATGGAAATTACTCTTATGTTACAAAACATTTCCTTAAATTCTCATCTGGGAATGTTTATGGGATTAGCGATTTAACAGGCAATCACATCTATTATGATCGGGTAGTGGAAAGCATTGGCGACAATTATGAAAATGGCGGTATTGAACACGTATTCCTCAACGCTACTGATAGTTACCCAAGTGCGTTAATGGGAAACTTCATTGAAGGCGTATCATTCTCTAATACTGGTATCAATAGTCATCAAGAGATAGAACAAAATAACTTTACTAAAAGAAATAATGAATATATTTTTATTAAGCGTGTTAAAACAACGTATTTGGATGATACACGGCTTGAAGCCTTATATCCTTTCTATGTATTCACTGCAGACCCTGGCGGAACTACATTAAATTTACCTAAAAATAATTTAAATGATTATGTATACCTCAATGTAAATCAATATAATTTATTTTCAAGATGGACATATCCAATAAAAACAGAAACTATTTTATATGATTCAAACGGCCAACAGCCAATTTCCTCAATAGAAGAGTTTCAATATGATAATACAGACCATCAATTATTGACTAAAACAATTCAAACAAATAGCGACGGTAAAGCACACTCAAGTATTAATCGTTATGCACATGAGATGGTTGCATCCGGAAATACGATTCCTTATCAGGAAATGATAAACCGGCATATTTTTAATCCTGTGATAGAGTATGAAGAATTAACTGATGGATTAAAACAACAAAAGATTATTAAAGAATATCGCCGGGGGTGGGTGGTAAATGATTTTATTTTACCTGAGATCGTTAAAAGCCAATTTAAAACCAATGATGTAGAAACGAGGCTGCAATACTATAAATATGATGAAAATGGAAACCCATTGGAAGTTGCCAAGGCAAGTGGGCCAAAAATTAGTTATTTGTGGGCTTATGATAAATCATTACTGATAGCAGAAGTTAAAAACTCAGATTTCACAAATGTCGAGAATATTTTAGGCGGAAAATCCGTTGCTGATGCTTTTCTATTAAAACAATTTCCTTCAGAAGAGGAGGTACGGAGTTTCATATTGCCTCTTCGCAGCCATGTTGGCTTATCAAACAGCATGATAAGTAGTTATATTTATGACCCTCTTGTTGGTATAAAAGTGAGCACGGATACAAAAAATCTAGACAACTTTTTTGATTATGACCTTTATCAAAGACTACTAAATGTAAAGGATAGAAACAATAATATAGTAAAAAATTATAGCTACAATTTTTTAATAAATGATCCGATTTGGGAAGCTACAGGAAATAAAAGATGTGTTGTAGATATAAATAATAAAAATACCGGTATACAGGAAGCCGAGCAAAAAGACATTAATCCAATAAGCATTAGTTATAATAATTTGAGGTGGATTTCTTTAGGTCAAACGAATGCATGCCCGGTAGATGTACCATGTCATGGAATAGATCATAAGGTTATAAATGGCGAATGCGTGGAAGGTATAAAAGTTTACACAAGCTCTGTTAAAAATGGAGTACGTGGAACCACTTATACTTGCGTTTATCACTATGAATGGACTGATGGAACCAGAAGTGTTGATTTAATAGATGATGCTCATAATGGCCCTTGTACCGTTCTTCAATAATTATTAATAAATCTTAATTAGCAATCTATAACTCATGAAATATCTAAACTTTCATTTTTGCGCAGCAGTACTCTTGTTGTTTGGTAGCCATGCCTTTGCCCAAAAAGTGGTATCGGTGCATAATGGTGAAAGCGAAATTAGCGCCCCCAGCAGCGTAACGCTGATTGATGGTTTCCATACCATTGGTGCAGTACGTATTTTTACCACGGGGCTGAGCTACCTCAACTGCCAGCCGTTATCTTCAACGCCCAGTACCAACCAGAACTACATCCTTACGCGCAGCTTTAAAGTGCCCGTAACCGATGGCACTCTGGGCGACAGCCGTAACGTTTGCGAAGAAAACCAGTCTATCCAGTATTTCGATGGCCTCGGCAGGCCTTTGCAAACCGTGCAGGTACAGGGCAGCCCCGGCTTTAAAGATATTGTACAGCCTGTGGCTTACGATGCCTTTGGCCGCGAACAATTTAAATACCAGCCCTATGCAGCACAAAGCGGTACCACGGGCAATTACCGTACAGCTGCGCTGGCCGATCAGCTGGCTTTTTACAACAGCCCTACAGCTGGTGTAAAAGCTACCGCCTATCCCTTTGCCGAGACACAATTTGAAGCCTCGCCACTTAACCGCGTGTTGCAACAAGGTGCGCCTGGTGCCGACTGGCAACTTAACAGCGGCCATACGCTTAAAACCGTGTATGGCACCAATGCCGAGGGTGAGGTAAAGCTGTGGACGATAAATGGCGGCGACAATGGCGCAACAGCCGGTGTTTACCTGCCCGGCAAACTCTACAAAACCATTGTTAAAGACGAAAACTGGGTATCGGGCAATGCCGGTACCACCGAAGAATTTAAAGATTTTGAAGGGCGTGTGGTATTGAAACGGGTTTGGGAAACCAATAGTAAAAGCCTGAGTACTTATTATGTGTACGATGATTTGGGCAATCTGCGCTATGTATTGCCACCCGCTATAAACGAAAATGGGCAGGCCTTAAGCAGCTTTGATGAAACCCAAACCATTTTTGATCAGTTTATTTATGGTTACCATTACGATGGGCGAAAAAGGCTGGTAGAAAAGAAAATACCAGGCAAGGGCTGGGAGTTTATGGTTTACAACAAGCTCGATCAGGTGGTGCTCACCCAGGATGCCAACCAGCACAATAATAGTCAATGGTTGTTTACCAAATATGATGCATTGGGTAGGGTAATTATTACAGGGCTTTATACCGATGGTAACAGTCGTGCAGCTTTGCAGGGCTCGGTAGATAACCAAACAAATATTAATCAGCCCTTGTGGGAAACCCGTAACAATGCCGATGCCAGCGGGATCGGTTATACCAATACAACCATTCCAACCAGTATTACAGCTTACCATACGGTAAACTATTACGATGATTACGATTTTGCAGGGAATAGCTTTGGCCAACCCTCAGGTAGCCAGGCCCCGGCAGCACGTACCAAAAGCCTGCTTACCGGTACCAAAGTGAAGAACCTGGGCACGGGTGCCATGCTGCTTACCACCAATTATTACGATTTGGAAGGCCGTGTAGTACAGAGCAAAAGCAGCAACCACTTAAATGGTACCGATGTGGTAGACAATACATGGGATTTTGATGGTAGCCTGAAAGCCAGTACCCGTACGCACACCGTTGGGGGTGTAGTGACTACCATTGCCAACCGTTACGAGTACGACCATGCCGGCCGTAAAGTGGCTACTTTCGAAAACATCAACAACCAGGGCGAGGTAGCTTTGAATCACCTGGAGTACAATGAAATTGGCCAGCTGACTAAAAAGAACCTGCACAACGATAGCCAGGCCACCACCTTTGCCTATAACGAACGTGGCTGGATGAAGAACAGCACCTCTGATCAATTTAGTCTGGAGTTGAAATACAACGATGGTACTTTACCACAGTTTAATGGCAATATCTCAGGCCAGAATTATACCAATGGTACGGCCAATAGCTTCAGTTATACTTACGACAGACTGAACCGCTTAACCAATGCAGCCGCAGGCAAAAACCTGGGCGAAACCATCAGTTATGATGTTATGGGTAATATTACCAGTTTAACCCGCGATAATTTTGGTACTAATAATTACACTGGCTACAATGGTAACAAGCTGATTAACATCAGTGGTTTTACCAACAGTACTTATGCTTACGATGCCAACGGTAACCTCACCAACGATAGCCAGAAGAATATTAGTTTAGGATATAATTTCCTTAACCTGCCGCAAACCGTAAGTGGAAGCCAGAATTTAACTTATACTTACAATGCTGCTGGCGAAAAGCTGCAAAAACAGGCTGGAGGTACCACAACAAATTATATTGATGGTATCCAGTACACCAATAACAGCATCGATTTTATCCAGACAGAAGAAGGGATAGCTAGAAATAACCCGGGTGGAAACTACAGTTACGAATATAACCTAAGCGATCACTTGGGGAATGTGCGGGTAACTTTTAAACAAAGCCCTATACCTCCATACGCTTTAGAGGTAATACAACGTGATGATTATTATGCTTTTGGACTCCGTAAAGCAGGACTTGTAGGAGCAAACAATAATAAATATCTTTATAACGGCAAGGAGTTGCAGGAAGAGTTAGTGCAATATGACTACGGGGCAAGGTTCTATGATCCGGTTATTGGATGTTTCAGTACGATAGATCCACTTTCTGAGAAGATGAGGCGTTTCAGTTCTTATAATTATGCATTTGGAAACCCGATAAGGTTTACAGATCCAGATGGGATGGCTCCAAATGATATTATAGTTAGAGGAAGTGATAAAAAGGAATGGAGAATTAAAACCGCTGGAGAAGATGTAGTTTATAATGTTCCTTTTGCTCTTAAAAATAATTCCACTATTGATATCGGCGCTGGGAATGTAGATCCGAGTAGATTTGCAGTTGGTTATACAGCTCAAGTGGATGTTGGAGCTTCGGCTGTTATAGGAGGAGGTCTTGGGTTAGAAGCTTCTGTAGTTAATTTTACTGATAAAAATTATAGTGGATATAATTATGTTTACGCAGGAGCTCATGAAAGCCTTTCTGGTGGGGTACAAGCTTCTTTGTCAGCAAGTGTTGGAGGTAGCGTTTCCATTGCTTACAATACTTCTAAAGATAAAATAGATCCAACAACCTATGCAGGCATAACTGGATCTGCAAGTATTTCTGCCGATGTTAAAGTTGTTGCAGGTGGAGGAGTAAATATTAGCAAGTTTACAGGCTCAGGGAAAGATCCAGGCTGGAAAGGCGTGTCATTAGGTGTTAGTGTTGGAGTTGGTGCAGGCGGTAATTTGGGAGCGGTAAGCGGTACATTATCTCGGACTTGGCTATTAAATGATGTGAAGCCCACCGCACAAAGAAGTTTTCTTGACAGGGCAATTAATGCACTAAATCCTGTGGGTTCTGCCATAGCAACAGGAGCAATTGATAAAATTAAAAGACTTTAAATGAATATAATGAGGTATTTACTATATGTTATTTTGTTGATAGGTTTTTTTTATTTGATTTTTTATTACAATCAAAAATCAGGTAAAGAGACAGTGAAATTAAATGACTCTTTGAATAATAACGTGTTATTTGAGGGAGTAGTGGTGAGAATACAAAAATCAACTAATCATGCGTTCGGTATAATTATGTTAAAGCATGTGAAATCCAGCGTTAATGAATTTAATAAACAAATTAAAGGGGGCATTTATCCTTATAGAATTACCGGGGATACAGCCGAATTATATTGCACAGTTTCGGTTGATAGAAAATTAGGAGATTCAGTAAAAGTGGTTTCTAAAGATCTTACAATTTATTATAATCCCCAAAAAAGCAATGAAGAGGGTAGTCTTTATGTTGTAACAGAACCATATAATATAGAGTATGTAAAAGAAAATACAGTGTTTAAGTAAAGTTATCTGTATATCTTTATAGCAACAGGCTGCATATCTGATTATGCAGCCTGTTGCTGTTTTGTGATCTGCAAGTTGTGTTTGTACGTACATCCCGCCTTGGGCAGGTCTGGCCTACAAAAACTTGCTTGCCTTCGCTTGGAACAAGGGAAGCCCCCCTAGGGAGACTACGGATTAATTAATGGGATTGGGGGTGAATAAATAGCCTGGCCTTAGCGCCAGGCTTTTTATTTTTATAGCCAGAATTATAGCAATGGTACAGCCAATGCCGTCAGCTATACTTATGACAGGCTGAACCGCTTAACCAATGCAGCCGCAGGCAACAACCTGGGCGAAACCATTAGTTACGATGTTATGGGTAATATTGCCAGTTTAACCCGCGACGGTTTTGGTACCAACAACTATACTGGCTACAATGGTAACAAGCTGACTAACATCAGTGGCTTTACCAACAGTACTTATAACTACGATGTTAATGGTAACCTCACCAACGACAACCAAAAGAATATTAGTTTAGGATATAATTTCCTTAACCTGCCGCAAACCGTAAGTGGAAGCCAGAACTTAACTTATACTTACAATGCCGCTGGCGAAAAGCTGCAAAAACAAGCTGGTGGTACCACCACTAACTATATTGATGGTATTCAGTACACCAATAACAGCATCGATTTTATTCAAACAGAAGAAGGCTTAGCCCGCAGAAGCGGCAACAATTACAGTTATGAATATAACCTGAGCGACCATTTAGGTAATGTAAGGATTACTTTTTATCAAAATCCAACAACAAATCAGTTGGAGGTGCTACAACGCGATGATTATTACGCTTTTGGGCTCCGTAAAGCAGGACTTGTTGGAGCAAACAATAATAAATACCTTTACAATGGCAAGGAGTTGCAGGAAGAGTTAGGGCAATATGATTAAGGCGCAAGATTCTATGACCCGGTAATTGGAAGATGGAATGTGATTGATCCATTGGCAGAGAAGATGAGAAGGCACTCGCCTTATAATTATGGATTCAATAATCCAATTAGGTTTATTGATCCGGATGGAATGAAGCCTAGTGACTGGATAGAATGGCGTACAGAATCAGGAACCAAATATATTACTTATGATGCTGAAGTAAAAACCGCAGAACAAGCTTCGAAATTAGGCTATACGAATGTTGGGAAAGTGTTTGAGAAAGGTTCTGGATCATCAAGTGTTACTGGAGAAAATTTTAACTTTAATAGCAACGGAACAGTAACTAATGGTAAGGGGAATTCTGTTGATATTAGTAGTGGTTTCGTTACGGAAGGCGGAAATATTATCAATAAGAATAAATCTGGTATTGAGCATACAGCAGATGGTCTTCAGATAACGGGTGATGCCATAACTGTGATTGGATTTGCGACAGGTCAGCCAGAAATTGTGGGAGTTGGTAGCACAATTAGTGATATAGGTCTTGGAATAGAGGTTGTTAATAATTTTGTTACAGAAGGACTTACCCAAAAGACACTAATATCAAATGGAGTAAAGATTGGTTTGAACATAGGTTTTGGGAAATTGGGAGAGTTAGGCGTAAGTGCTACAAGAAGTGTTGCCGGAAAAGAAGTTGTAGATGCAGGAGCAAATATTGTATCTGAATCCATTATACAAGCTACAACAACCGCAGGAGGTAAAGTAGCAGAAAAAATGTCTCAAGAATTAATCAAAGATAAAAACAAGAAGTAATATGAATTTTCCTTTTCTTATAGTTGGAATTCTATCTGTGGTATTTGGTATTATTATGATGGTAAAACATAAATTTTATAAATATAAATCCAGTGACATGCTATTTGCGGCTAAGTTAAAGGTATTTTCAAGTTCCGCAATTTTAGTCCTCTTTGGCATAATGATTTTAATAAACGAATTAAAGAAGTTGGTTAACTAGTTATTCTATGTTAAGAGCGAACTCTTCACTAGCGGAAATCTTTGTATTTGGAGAGGTGTGAGCAGATAACTTGTTCTTAACAGATTTTATAATTACCCTGGCCTTAGCGCCAGGGTAATTGTTTTTATGGCGAGAATGATACCAACAGTGTAGCCAATACCAGTTATAGCTACTATAGGCTGAACCGCTTAACTAATGCAGCTGCAGGCAACAACCTGGGCGAAGCCATTAGTTACGATGTTATGGGGAATATTACCAGTTTAACCCGCGACGGTTTTGGTACCAACAACTATACTGGCTACAATGGTAACAAGTTAACAGCTATTAGTGGCTTTACCAACAGTACTTATAACTACGATGTTAATGGTAACCTCACCAACGATAGCCAAAAGAATATTAGTTTAGGATATAATTTCCTTAACCTGCCGCAAACCGTAAGTGGAAGCCAGAACTTAACTTATACTTACAATGCAGCTGGTGAAAAGCTGCAAAAACAGGCTGGTGGTACCACTACAAATTATATTGATGGCATCCAGTATACCAATAACAGTATCGATTTTATCCAGACAGAAGAAGGCTTAGCGCGCAGAAGCGGCAACAATTACAGTTATGAGTATAACCTAAGCGACCATTTAGGCAATGTGCGGGTAACTTTTTATCAAAATCCAACAACAAACCAGCTGGAAGTACTGCAGCGCGATGACTACTATGCATTTGGATTAAGAAAAGAACCCGTTGCAAAAGCAGGGCTTAACAAGTATCTTTACAATGGCAAGGAGTTGCAGGAAGAGTTAGGACAGTATGACTACGGAGCTAGGTTCTATGATCCGGTTATTGGGAGGTGGAATGTAATTGATCCTAAAGCTGGATTGGGGCGAAGGTGGTCACCTTATAACTACGGATTTGATAATCCTATCTATTTTGTTGATCCAGATGGGATGTGGCCAGGAGAAGGACTGTTTAGTTATTTAGTGAGTAAAGGAACAGAATATGTCAAAAATGCAGCTACGAATTATGTGAAAAAAGTGATTCGTTATGCGAAAGAATCTGTTAAGGAAACAGTTAAAGAAACAAAGGTAAGTCCATATGTTAAGGCTGAAGGTAAGATAACTTTAGGAGCTAGAGCCGCGGCAAATTTGAAAAATAATGTTGGTGTAGATGTAAATGCAGCCTCAGCTGTTATACTATCTGGAAGTGCTGAAATAGATGCAAAGGGGATTCAAAAGGAAGGGTATTCTTCAAGAAATAATCCAACGAAGAAAAGTACAAGCGTAGGGAATTTCGCTGCCCCCGTTGGAGCTATCGAAGGTTTACCAATAAGTGTCGCAGGTGGTTTGACTAGTGAAAAAACTTTTGTTGATGGTAAACTAATATCAAGTGCAAATTCTGGAAGTCTTGCCGCGTCTGTTATAGGAACACCAATTGGAGTTTTTACTTCAATTGAAGGAGTAAAAGACGACACTGGAACTTCCAATACTGTGAGGGTAGCGCCATTAAGTTATGGCATGGCTGTTGGAGTTGGCTTAGTTGGAGAGTTTAATATCGATCTTGGAATTAAAATTAAATGGAGAAATGAGAAAAAATAGTAGCGGATACATAAGTCATTTGAGCAAAAAAAATGGTTTGTGGATTTATTTAATCTCAATAGTTATTTTGTTATTAATAGTTTTTATATATTTTGATGAAATATCTATTTCTCTCCCATTTCTAGGAGCATTAATATTATATACGAGTCAGAATGTTCTTTTTAGATTTATTAATATTGACAAGGAGAATGTTTATATTGAAAGTATATTTCTTAAAACAGAAGTATATACAATTAATGAAATTAGTAGAATAAATCAAATTATACCTTTTAGTTCGGTATCAAAGATTAAATTTTCTAATGGAAAGTCATTTTATTTTTTAGCGAATGACAAAGCGCAAAATTTTCGTTGAGTCTTTAAGAAAAATCCCTCACTAGCGCAAGTCTTTGTGTTAGGGTTGGCGCCAGCGGATGACTTGTGCTTAAACCGATTTTATATTTTAGCCTGGCCTTAGCGCCAGGCTTTTTATTTTGGCATTAAATCGTAATTATAAGTTAAACTTACAGGCTTTGGCATTTAAGAATTGAATGCCTTGCACTTGCTTTCAACCAGATTGATTATTAAATCAGCACCTGCCCGTCCATTGCAAACAGAAAGGAGGGAAACCGTGCGGTAGCGTAAAGCAATCTTTTAAGATAAGCTTTTGGATTGTTTTTCGATACAATATGCAAGGTATCAGTTGAGAACTGGATATATGCTCCATTCCTGAGCGGTTGTAATGAAATGTTGTTAATCATGGTATTGATTTTGGTTTTTTTAAGCATTTATAATGATTTGGCGCTGCACACTGTAGCAAACTTTCATGATACTCATGATTTGGTGCAGCACACTGCAGCAAGCTTTCATGACCCTCATGATTTAGTGCTGCATACTGCAGCAGGTTTTCATGAGTTTTAGTCAGTTTTAGCCAGAAAAGGCTTCTTTTTAAAATTGGCTGTGTTGTTTTCCTGGTTGTTCGGCATTTGTATTTCCGGCCATATTTAGTTATTAATAAGGGTTGCTTGCTATCATATCAAGGCCAGTGCCCAAGCCGGGATAATCTTGCTGCCAACAGCTATACCGGCTACAATGGGAACAAGCTGACCAGCATTAGTGGCTTTACCAACAGTACTTATGGTTACGATGCCAATGGTAACCTCACCAACGATAGCCAGAAGAACATTAGTTTGGGATATAATTTCCTTAAACTGCCACAAACATGACTTAACCAATTAATTTTCTCGAAATATTTTGCAATTTGCTCATCCATTGGCGAAAACATATGAATCTATCAACAAAAGCAGCAAACACAATGTCGCAGATTGGCGCTGATACGAAACTAGGCGATTTGAGAAAAATTGCCGCCGAAATCAAAAAGGACCACGAACTGGCCATGGAGCTTTGGTCGACCTCGAAATACCTGGCTCGCCAGCTTGCTATGCTCATTATGGATAAAAAACAGCTTAGCCAGCAGTTGATTGATGTGTTGGATAAAGATATAGATGGACATGATGGCGATGAACGGCTCCAGTTAATTGATTGGTTGATGGCCAATCAACTGGCGAAGGACAAGAAGACCATTGCCTTAATGGAGGGTTGGGAAAACAGTACATCGCCATTACAGAGAAGGATTTTTTGGTATTACCAGGGACGTTTACGTTGGGTAGGCCAAACCCCTCCTCGAAATTCTGAAGCCCTGCTTGCTAAAATTGAAGACCGCATCGAAAAAGAAGTGCCAGAAGTGCAATGGGCCATGAATTTTACTGCGGCACAAATTGGCATATTTCAACAAGAATTTCGGGCAAGATGTATCGCCCTTGGTGAAAGGACTGGATTGTATAAAAATGAAAAGATCGCTAAAAACTGTACACCAAACTATCTGCCGTTATACATTACTATTCAGGTCGAAAAATTAGGAAGATAGTAACCTAAAAGCTAATGATCTTGAATAAGAGGATAAACAGAAAAGCCTGAAATGGTAATCATTCAGGCTTTCCGTTTTCTTGCTGTTTGAACAAAGATATCCAGCCTTAAATTTCGTTATATTTCCATACGCCCGAAATGGTAAGCAAAGTCAGCCCGGGTTGCTTTTCCCCATAACTGAAAACACAGATATATTTTGAACCACAAGCTGGGCAAGCTATTCCAAAGTACAGGGTGGGTAAATTATTTACAGTCAATTCTCCAAAATGAAGCAAATTTACAGCGGTTTCGGAAACAATGTTATTGCGCAATAATTCGTTTTTGGTTAAAACCTTTTCATCATTATACAATTGAAAAATCGGAAAACCCGATTCATAAGGTATTATTTTAACGTTGTTTTCATACCCACAGTTACAACATTTAAATTTTACTGCTGCTGATTGACTGATCTCGGCATTGCTGAAGCTGTCTTTTTCAACAGCAACCTGCTTTTCTATCAATATTTTTTTTGATATCGAATACATCTAAATTATCTTATTGTGCAATCACTACACCCACAGCACCCGGGTATTTTCCACTTGGGTTTTTCTTTATGGTTATTTTAATATATCCTTCCTGCGCCAGTTTGTTCCAGGTTTTCTGGTAGCCGGTTGCCGGATCGATCGGGATCTTCCACATGGTTTGTTTACCATTACCCACCTGATTAAACCAGGGAATAATATCTGCTGTTTGGCCTTTGAAAGTTAATGAATTATTTAAAACTTCGATCTCATAATAAAAATCATAAGCATTTTCAGGTTGATTCAAGGCCCTTTGCCCAAAGGTATACACGTATCCGTTAATAATCGGGCTTGTAAAACTGCCTCCTAAAGTTGGCGCTCCTGTACCGCTGTAGGTTCCAATAGCATTACTGTATCTGTCGTACTTTTGCCCCATCGCAATTGGTGTATCATCTACTGTATTGAAACCTCCGTTTGCAGGCGGCCATTTTCCGTTTAAATTGTTGTTTGTAAACAGGGTTTCCAATTCGCTCCATTTTTTAGCCTTGTATAAATCGTAAATGTGATCCCTAATCGTCTGACTTACGGTGTTTGAAGGATCGTAGGTTGCAGCCAGTTCATTGGCGTTTTTGTAGAAATCGGTGGTTGCCGTAACCGGCGGTTCATCTAAAAGCCCATCCTTGTCTGAGCGACAGGCCACAGCACATAATGCAAGGTTTAAGAACAGGAAATACTTCAATAAATTTTTCATAGTTATTGGTTTAGTTTATTAAAAATAAGATTTCGGGAAAAAATAGAATGACTATGGCTGTAAAATAAGACGTATTACCGCGCGGATAAGCTAGTATTTTTTAATGATAAAAAATACAACGTGATCATAATTTTCGCTACATGTTCGGACTAAACTATTTTCAGATTGGATTGTAGGGCAGTTGTCCATTCATTACCTGTAGGGATATGATAACGGTGATATAACCTTTGGCATCGAAGATTATGACTGCGCTTTATTTTTCAGCTTTAAGGTCATGTTCAGCACTCCGTTGCCAAATTTAACTGGCATTAAAAGCTTTCTTTTGTTTTTAAATCATTGAGCTGAAAATCTTCAAAGCTACCTACGCCGGCAAATCTTATTTTTACGCCCATAAGTTTTCCAATGGGGATTTTATAACTGGTATTAATAATTTCCCTGTTATCGACAAAAAGATGTGCATTTTGGTTTTCGATCCTGAGTTTGACGTGTTTTCCGCTTCGAAGATCCTGCCCTTGCGGTCTCAGGTCGTCTTTGGTACCATCGAGCTGCTTTTCAGAAAATTTTAAGTTACTCCATACTACGCATTCAGGCTTAATCAGGTTAATGGAATGGAAGTTATTTTCTCCATATACAATTAAATCAGTTTGCGAACAGCGAACTCCAGGACGCGAGGGAGAAGTTTGGATGAAAACATTTAACTCGAAGTTATCTGCACTTATGGTGGTGGGTTTAATATTGGCAAATGAAACAAAGAAGGTTTTGGTGGTATCAACACCCGATTGAATGAGTGCAGCAGTAGATACAGATACTTTCTTTTGGTTTTGAAGCACAGTTGAATTTACCGGATATACCCTGGTGGTATCATGCTCTACAGCAGCAATCAAATCCCAGCCCTTTGTTTGAAGGTAAACACGCCCGGTATCAATTGGCTTTTGATGATGAAAAAGCACCGGAAAATATCTTCCGGGAGCTTCATAATAATGGTTAACCAAATCGGCCGAAAAACTTTTTTTCACGCTACTGCCGTCTGCAAAATCGATCAGGTATTCGGAACGCTTAATCTTTGCATTGTTTTTAACGCTCAGTTTAAATAGTGCAGAATGCGGACTTATTCCGTTCGGGTTCAGGCACAGCAGTTGAATGTCACGGTCGCCAACCAGGCTCTTCAAGTAAACCCACAGGCTAATACCCAATAGGAGTACAATGGCAAACAAAATCACTTTAAGCGTGTGTTTGGCCTTTGTTGATGGCTGTATGGGCACCTCTAGGGGCTGAGGCCTTGGCGCAGGTGCCTTTTCAATAGTAAGCGAGTTAATGCGCTCAAATTCCTGCCAGTCGCGAAAATCTATAAATTGCGCCAGTGCATCACGCGTAGCTTTTTGAGGATAGTAACGGTTAGAAGTTTTAACCTTACCAAATATTCGCTTTAAGGTGTTTTCGCCCAGGTGAACCTTTGTTTTCCGGTACAACAAGCCACTGAGTTTCACATAATCGCTGTTTTTCCACGAAGCGATATCCTGATTACCGGTCTGTTCTGCAATTTTTTGGCAGCAGCTATCCAGGTTCCTGAAGAATAAAATGTTTTCGGCCTGTAAAGATTCTTCGTTCATGCTTTGATACCTCTGGTTAGGGAGATGGCTACAAATGTTTGCTTGGTTTATCGGTTATCAGATGCGCCATAAAAATACAGAAAAAGGCCCCATATCAAAATAAAAGAATATGATTTTGCCTTGTGGATCATGATTTGAAAATGATAATTACAAGCCAGGGCCCGAATGTAGGCTTTACAGCTTCTTTAAGTTTATCCATTTTAGTTCTTTTTGTCATTTAATTAGTTGTATTCCAGTGTTTTGTCTTGTATTAAATAATGGCTCAGCTTTGGTCAGCCTTTAAGTAGATTTTTGGCTAAATGTGCCCATAAATTTACAGTTGTCTGCTGCTGCCATCGGCAGGCAAAACCAGCAAACTATTTTACAACTAACCAAATTTTAAATGAAAAAGAACCTATTGCTATTGTTCATGCTAACCTGCATTTACTATGCGGCGCATGCACAAACAAAGACCGTTTCGGGACGAGTTACCGATGCGAAAACAAAGGAGAGCCTGATTGGTGTAACCGTGAGTGTGCCTGGTACAAAAACCGGTACTGTTACCGATAACCAGGGCAGGTTTAGCCTTAGCATCCCCGATGACGTAAAAAGCCTTACTTTCGGCTATGTAGGCTATCAGCTGCAAACCATTACCCTTACGGGCAAGCCCATGGAGGTTGCTCTGCTACCCGAACAGAACAATTTGAATGATGTTGTAGTGGTAGGATATGGTACCCAAAAGAAAAAAGATTTAACCGGAGCCATTGCAACAATTAGTGGAGAAGAACTGTCGGGCAGGCAAACCTTGCAGGTTTCTGAAGCTTTGCAGGGTGCGGTAGCAGGGGTATCGGTTACCCGGAGCAGCTCGGCACCGGGCTCTGGTGCCACAGTTAGGGTTCGGGGTATTACTACATTGAATAATAACGACGCACTTGTTGTGGTTGATGGTATTCCTGTAAGTAGCATGGATTTAGTGAACCCGAACGATATTGAATCGCTCAATGTGCTCAAAGATGCAGCATCGGCTGCCATATATGGATCACGTGGTGCCGCAGGGGTAATTTTAATTACTACCAAACGGGGTAAAACCGGCGCTTCTAATCTCGAGTACAATTTTGAGTATGCCTTGCAAAAACCTACTGCATTGCCGGCATACGTAGATGCGCCAACCTACATGAAATATTTTAACGAACAGGCTACGAACGATGGGGCAGCAACCGGCCCCTATGCCAACGATTATATTGTGAATTTTGAAGCCAACAGGGCTGCAACTCCCGATAAATTTCCATTTGCCAATACCGATTGGCAAAAACTGATTATGACCAATAAATATGCTCCCAGAGAGCAACACGACCTGGTATTTACCGCAGGTAACGAAACGCTGAAAACCAAAGCTTCGTTAGGTTACCAGAATGTAGGTGCATTTTACGATAACTACAATTACGAACGCTATCAGTTCAGGATTAATAATGATATCAAAATTTCAGCGCAATTAAATGCAACAGTCGATTTAGGATTGAGAAGGCTGAACAATATTGCTCCTGTAGCCAATCCTTTTAGTGGCCAGATACCAATTTACGAGGCAAGGGTAATGCCACCAATTTATGCCGACCGTTATACCAATGGTAAATATGCTATTGCGAAAGATGGTAGAAATCCGCTTGCACAATTAAATGAAGGAGGTACTACTACAGGCCGTTCCAACCAATTGCAGGGCCGTTTGGCATTAAATTTTAAACCGGTAGCGGGTTTAACACTTACTGGTATTCTGGCGCCAACCTTTGATTTTAATAAAACAAAAGCCTTTTCTAAAAAGATTACCTACACACTTGCCGACGGATCGCCAACAACTTTGTCGAACACTGCCTTAACGGTTTTAAGTGAGAGCCGGAACGAGATTTACCAGTTAACCAGTCAGTTTCTGGCCAATTACAACAAAACAATTAATAATCACAATTTTAGCGCTTTGCTGGGCTACGAGGGCGTATACAGTAACCAGGAGTCGCTTGGCGCATCGAGAAGTGGTTTTGTGCTTACTGATTTTCCGTACCTGGATGCAGGCTCACAATTGTTGAGAGATAACTCGGGCGATGCATCAGAAGCGAATCTCCGTTCGTTCTTTGGCCGTTTAACCTACGATTACAAAAGCAAGTACTTTTTACAGGCAAATTTACGCTACGATCAGTCTTCGCGGTTTGCCCCCGCATACCGCGATGCTTATTTCCCTTCCTTTTCTGCAGGATGGAGCCTGAGCGAAGAAGAATTTATGAAAAATATTAAATGGATCAGTTTCCTGAAGCTGAGGGGTTCTTATGGTGAAGTTGGAAATGAACGGATCGGAAACTATCCTTATCAGGCCAGTATCGACCTGAGCACTGCCTTATTTTACCAAAATGGAAGTGTAATTCCATTAAACGGCGGTGCACAAACTGTTTATGCCGTTCGGGACATTTCGTGGGAGACCACAAAATCAACCGACATTGGTATTGATGCTGCTTTTTTGAATAACAGATTGAGCCTGACTGCCGATTATTACCGAAAAAGAACCACTGATATCCTCCTGGGCCTGGATATTCCGATTAACCTGGGATTTGACAGGCCTACCCAGAATGCTGGAGTCCTCGATGTTAGAGGTTGGGAAATGGCTATAAACTGGAAGGATAAAATTGGCGGATTGAGTTACAGCGCAGGTTTCAACCTTTCAGATGCCAAATCGAATGTTGTAAATATGGGGGGAACACAAATACTTGGCGATCAGTCTATTTTTGAGGGAAGCCAGTTTAACGAATGGTACGGTTATCTGTCAACAGGCATTTACCAAACTGCTGCCAGCGCAAATGCTGCACCACGAACCAGTAATGCAGTTACAGCGGGCGATTTAGGTTATGTTGATATCGATAACAACGGGATTATTAATGCTAACGACAGGGTTTTGCTTGGTGGATCGTTGCCAAGATATCAGTATGGCGGTAACATCAATCTGGCTTATAAAGGATTCGATTTTGGTATCAGTTTTCAAGGGGTAGCTAAACGCCTGAGCAGGTTAAACAGTGAAGTGGTTAGACCCTTTCAGGAACAGTTTGGCAATTTCCCTGAGCTGATTGATGGCAAATTCTATAGCAAAAACAACACGCCTGAGCAAAATCTGGCCGCTCAGTATCCACGTTTAACCAATACCGTTTCCGGAAATAATTATGCATTGTCTGATTTTTGGTTGTTCAATGGGGCATATTTTCGGATCAAGAATACAACTTTGGGCTACACCATAGCCGATAAGCCCTTGCTGAAAAAAGTTGGTTTACAATCTATCCGGTTTTATGTGGCGGTGAATGATTTCTTCACCAGCAGCAAATTTCCCAAATATGCCGATCCCGAGTCGGGAAATGCGTCTTATCCAATTGTAACCACCTTTTTGGGTGGTGTAAATGTAAAATTTTAATACACAGGGATATAAACCTTATTTAAAATGAAAAAGAACCTCTTTATCATATCAATTTTGAGCATTTGCATGTGTGCATGTAAAAAACTCGATCTAAATCCTTTAAGTTCACCTTCAACAGGAAGCTTTTATGCTAACCAGGTAGAGCTCGAACTGGCAGTAAACGACCTGTATCGCTTAGATTTCTGGACACCCATTAAAGAAAATACAGGCGCCTGGGAAGAATTTTTCTCTGATAATTGTTACTATCGCGGCGGAGCCGGCTCAAATCCCGTTATTGCGGGTACACAATCGTCATCAGATGCTTTTTCGCTTACCTTCTGGACCAATTCTTACAAGGCTATTGCAAGGGTTAATGCTTTTCTCGAAAATAAAGACCGTGCAGCAGCCAACACGCCAGCAGCGGTTATAACTACATTGGAGGCCGAAATGCGACTCATCAGGGCCTATCAGTACAGTAAACTCATCACCCATTTTGGCGATGTGCCGCTTAACCTCAAAACCCTTACGCTCGAAGAATCGTATCAGGTAAAAAAGAACACTAAGGCAGAAATCTATAATTTTTTAAAAACAGAATTTGATTTTGCGGCACAAAACCTGCCACAGAGCTATGCCTCTTCGAGTGTAAAAAGGCTTACCAAAGGAGCGGCATGGGCGCTTAAAGCCAGAACTGCACTTTATATGGGCGATTGGGAAACTGCGCGTGATGCGGCCTCGAATGTGATAAACCTGACCGGCGCAGGCGCTTACACTTTAAATACTTCATATAGCGCACTTTTCCAAAGAAGCGGGGAGCTGAGTACAGAAATTATTCTCAGTATTCCCAGAGATCAGACGCAAAAAGTTTCGGCAACACCAGATGATATTTTATCGAGAAATGCCGGAGGTTTTGGTGCAACCATGCCAACCCGCGAACTGGTAGATGCTTATGAGTGTACAGATGGAAAACCAATTAACGAATCGCCACTTTATAATCCGCTTAATCCTTTCGCTAACCGCGATCCGAGGCTTGCAGCAACTGTAGTGCCTTTCAATACTTACTGGCTGGGCTACAATTATAATCCTCATCCCGATTCTTTGCAGGTTTGGAGCTCAAAACTGGGCAGAAAAGCTACCAACAACGATTCGAGGGCTGTGGCACCATTTGCCAGTTTTACAGGTTTCCTGTTTAAAAAAGGAGTAGAGCAAAGCTGGTCTGATACCCATATCGAAGATAACGATGCCATTATTGTACGTTTTGCAGAAATGTTGCTTACTTATGCCGAAGCCAAAATAGAACTCGGTCAGATTGATGCCACTGTGCTCGATGCAATAAACCGTGTAAGGGCCAGGGGGTATGGAGTGGCTGTAACCAATACGGGCGCTTATCCGGCTGTAACAACGCTCGATCCTGTTCAACTCAAAAAAATCCTGAGACGTGAACGAAGGGTCGAATTTGCTTTCGAAGGATTACGTTATATGGATCTGATGAGGTGGAAACTGGCCGAAAAAGCATTGAACAAACCCATTATTGCCTTGCCAGATCCTGCAAACCAAAACAGGGCAAAGTGGCCTTTTCCGGGTATAACACCAATTGATGCAGACGGTATTGCCGATTATTCAGGCTTCGGAACTGATGTTAAAATACAGTTTGTAAGAAAGTTCGATGCCACAAAACAATACCTGTGGCCAATACCACAGCAGGAGGTAAGATTAAATCCAAACCTTACCCAAAACCCTAATTATTAAGCATTTTAAAAAAGATGAAAAACATAAAAACAAGTATCTTTTGGGGTGTCGCATTGGCACTTGCCACACCATTTTTAGTCAGCGCCCAAACAAAACCATTACAAGTAAGTGGGGTGTATCCACATTTGGCCACTTTTAACGAGGGCTGGCCAAAAACCGAGGAACAGAAAAAGAAAGGCGGGCAGGGCTTTGAAAATGGTATTGGTGCCATAACGCCCTGGGCAGGACAGCTTTGGATGGTTACCTATTCGCCACACGAGCCCCATGGCAGTGCCGATAAACTTTACAGTTTGGATAAAGATTTAAATGTAACCATCCATCCCGAAAGCATTGGTGGAACGCCCGCTAACCGCATGATTCACCGCGAATCTAACCAGCTCATTACCAGCAGTTATTTTATTGATGACAAAGGAAAGGTGAGGACAATCCCATTCAGTGTAATGCCTGGCCGGATGACTGCAACCGCAAGACACCTCACTGATCCTGAAAATATGGTCTATTTTTATGATATGGAGGGCATGTTGTATGAAGTAAATGTACATACCCTGGCGGTGAATAAACTCTTTCACAAGCCTGTTCCCGGCTGGCATGGTAAAGGAGCCTATACTGCCCAGGGCAAACTGGTGGTAGCCAACAATGGCGAGGAAGCTGTTTTTAAAATTACCAAAGACATGCTGCAGGCCGGAAACCTGCCACAAAACAATGAAGAAAAAGGCGTGCTGGCCAGCTGGGATGGTAAAAAATGGGAGATTGTTGAACGCAGGCAGTTTACTGATGTAACTGGTCCGGGTGGTATTTATGGCAGTCCGGATAATAAAACCCCGCTGTGGAGTATTGGCTGGGATAAACGTTCGGTAATACTCAAATTGCTTGATAATGGGCAATGGTACACTTACCGCTTGCCTAAGGCGGCGCATACCTACGACCACCGCGGAGGCTGGTATACCGAATGGCCGCGCATACGTGAAGTGGGCAATGGTAAAATGCTGATGGATATGCACGCCATGATGTACGATTTCCCCAAAACCTTTTCGCGTGCTAACAGTGGAGGTATTGCTCCGCTTAATACCCATTTGCGCTATATCCCCGATTTTTGCAACTGGAACAACCAGATTGTAATTGCCACTGATGAAACCACGGTGCTGGAAAACCCTTTGGCCGGAAGGGCGCAATCCAACTTGTGGTTTGGCCAGTGGAGTGATTTAAAAACATGGGGTAGCCCCACAGGTTGGGGTGGCCCCTGGGAAAAAGATGCGGTTAAGGCAAACATTCCTTCAGATCCTTATTTGATTAATGGTTTCGATAACAGGTTGCTGCATCTGCTAGCAGATAAGCAAACCACGGTAACCCTGCAAATAGACGAAAAAGGAAACAATAACTGGAAAGATTACAAAAAAATCAATCTGGAAGCCAATAAGTACCAGTATTATCTGCTATCTGCCGATATGAAAGCGACCTGGATCAGGTTTAAAACCGATAAAGATTGTATTGCAACTGCTTTTATGCACTTTAGCGGAAAGCCGCATAGCTCAAATCCTGCATTGTTTAAGTCGCTGGCAGATATTACCGATAACAGCGAGGTTAATGCAAACCTTATCCGGCCTGCAAATTTTAACAAAAACCTGCAGGTGCTGCAAGTTCCCCAAAATAAGTATACCGAAATAGATGAGAAGCTAACCACAGTTAGCAATACCGCCGATAGCAGTGCACAGGTTTTGCGTTTAGGGAAGTTAACAAAAGGATATTCAGTTGATGATGCTTCGGTAATTGTTAAAGATGCAACAGGTACTTTCCGTTTGCCTAAAGGTTCGGCAGCTTACGAAACTTTTGCCTATCGCGATAAAAGGGAAATAGAATCTGAGCGCTTTATGCTAAATATCACGGGTACTTTTTACGAGGTTGGCCGCGAGAGTGGATTTATCGCTTTGCGCCCGGTAACTACACATAACAAAAAAATAGTCGATTTCTGCACCTGGCGGGGATTATTGGTATTCAGTGGAACAAAGAAAGATGCAAAACCCGATGGGCAATATTTTGGAAATGAAGCAAATGGTTTATGGTACGGTGGTGTAGACGATATGTGGAAGATGGGAAAAGTAGTTGGTGTAGGGAGTGTTTGGAAAAACAGTAGCATTAAGAAAGGCGAGATTTCGCTTCCTTACCTGATGACAGGTTACGATCGCAAAAAGGTTAGCTTAACAGCCAATAAAACAGTAAAAATTACCCTCGAAGTAGATTTCGATCTCACCGGTTTTCACCAGTACAAAACCTTTACGCTTACGCCAGGAAAACCAGTTGAATACGAATTTCCTGCTGGTTTTAGTGCGCACTGGGTTAGGGCGGTAGCCGATAATGATTGCACGGCCACGGTTACTTTTAACTATCAGTAAATTATGGAAAAGATTGATGGTAAAAGTGTGTGGCAGCATTTATTCAGCACGGTAGTAATCGTTGCTGCATTAGGTTATTTTGTAGATATATATGATTTGCTGCTGTTCGGTATTGTCCGCATTCCAAGCCTGATTGAACTGGGGCTTGATGAAACAGCACAATCTGTAGAAGGAGCCAGCATTTTGAACTGGCAAATGAGTGGTTTACTGATAGGCGGTATACTCTGGGGTATTTTGGGCGATAAAAAAGGGCGTTTATCTGTGCTCTTTGGTTCCATTGTAACTTATTCTATTGCCAATTTTGCTTGTGGATTTGTTCAGGATATTACCATTTACAAAGTTTTGCGTTTTGTGGCCGGTATAGGCCTGGCAGGCGAACTGGGCGCCGGAATTACATTGGTTTCTGAAAGTTTGCCCAAAAAACTCCGTGGCATTGGGGCCTCGGTAGTTGCAGGTGTAGGTTTGTTGGGGGCTGTGGCTGCTTATTTTACCGTCGAGCTCTTTAGCTGGCGTTATGCTTACTTTACAGGTGGTGGTTTAGGCATATTGCTGCTTTTGTTAAGAATTGGCGTGTTCGAATCGGGTATGTACACGCAGATTGCCGAGCGCGAGCAGGTGCGCAAAGGGAGTTTCAGCTCTTTCTTTACCAATAGCCGGCGCTTAAAACTTTACGCCAGATGCATCGGTATCGGATTGCCAACCTGGTATGTAATCGGTATACTGGCTACTTTCAGCAACGAATTTGCAAGGGCTTTGGGCATAACCGAAGTGGTAAAACCAGGCCTTTCTGTAATGTGGTGTTACATTGGTCTGGCCACCGGCGATTTGCTGAGCGGTGTATTAAGCTACCTGTTTTGCTCCAGAAAAAAAGCGGTAATTCTGCTCATGCTTTTTACGCTATTAGGAACTGTTATTTACCTGTACGGCGGTGTGGCCAATCCCACAGGTATATATCTTATGTGTCTTTGGCTGGGCTTTGGCATTGGTTATTGGGCCATGTTTGTTACCATCGGCGCCGAGCAGTTTGGCACAAATTTAAGGGCTACTGCAGCAACAACCATTCCCAACATGGTTAGAGGAACAGTGGTATTAATGACTACTTTATATGGGGCTTTAAAACCCGATATTTTACCGCTTCATGCTGCTGCGGTAGTGGGCCTAATTTGTTTTGGTATTGGTATTTACAGCGTGCTTACCATACCCGAAACGCATGATAGGGAACTTAATTTTATAGAGCAGGATTAACAGACGCATTTTTAATTTCTTAAAAAAACAACCATTGTTTGGTCTTCAACATGTTGGATTCAGTTTGGTCTGAATCCAACATTTTTTGTTTTATGGCATTGGAAATAAGTTGTTATGTTTATAGTTGGTGAAAGTTTTTTTAGTTTTGCTAAACAAAATCTGAAGTGCAGGTATAAAAAACTATTGATAATAGTAAATAAGCACTGTCGATTAAAAAATGTTATTTAAAGATTAAACTGTACCTTGGAGCCAGCCAAGCTTACAACAAACCAAAAAACTCAGCACAACGTAACATCCCTGAAATGGCGTGCTGGTTAAACAGCGAATGACTATATTTTTGCAAAAACTTTTTAAAACAGGAGCATTGTATCCCGTAAAAGGAATAAACTGTAGGAAATTTTACCATGGATAAATTTAATTTTCCTGACGGTAAGAGTACCCTGCATACCTTATGGTGGGAGGCGATGTGTATGGGCGAGAAAGATGCCTTTCTAAACCTGTACAAAGGGCTTTACAGGAGTTTAGCCGGATTCGGTTTAAGGGTTCATGCCGACTCCGAAATGGTTACCGATACATTAAATCAGGTATTTCTCGAACTTTGGGAGAAACACGATAAACTGCCGAGGGTAGAACAGGTGGAATCATACCTTCGTACCATTTTAAAGCGAAAAATTTTAAAACGAATCGCACAGGAGCAGCGCTTAAATAAGGCAATCTCAGTAATTGTAACCGAAGATGAGGCGCTGCTGGAAATGCCTTATGAAGAGTTGATTGTAAAAATCCAATCCGATGAGCTGGTTAAAAACAGTTTACTTGCCGCCCTCGAAAAACTAACTCCACAGCAGCGAAAATTAATCCAATTGCGTTTTTACGATGGATTGAGTTATGAAGACGTGGCAAAAAGAACACAATTAACCGTTAGAACAGCCTATAACACCATTTATAGTGCGTTAAAATTTTTGCGTACCCAGCTTAAATTTTAGCCTTTTTATGCCCGCCAGAGCAGGTTTCTAAAATAAATTAAAAAAAGTTAAAAAATACTTGGTAAAAATTTCAATTACTGTGCACTGGTATTAAAAAGCCGTTCCATGATTGACGAATATAGATACCCTGAAGATTTTTTAATGGATGATACCTTTAAGCAATATTGCGAAGGTAGCAACCAAAAATGTGTGATTTTCTGGGAGGAATGGATTAATAAACACCCCGAAAAACATAATACAATATACGCTGCAAAAAAAATGTACCAGCTTTTAAGCGGTAATTTAAAGCCGCTTAACCAGCAGGTAGATTACCTTGCAGCACAGCTAAACCCGGTAATCAAAGTTAAAAGATTCAGGGCTTTACATTACGCTATTGCTGCTTCGGTATTCATTCTGCTATTGGCCGGGCTAATGTACCTGGTTTATGAGCGACCAAATAAGACCATTCATTATGCCGGAAATTTTGTAGCCAAAAGAGGAGAGAAAAAGAAAATTACGCTGCCCGATGGTACTTTGGTATACCTGAATGCTGATAGTAAAATTGAACTTGGAGATCATTTCAACCAAAGTGATAGAAATGTACGGTTAACAGGCGAAGCTTATTTTGATGTAAAGCACGATGCCGCCAGGCCTTTTTTTGTGCGGACCAAAGATTTTAAAATCAGCGTTTTAGGAACTGCTTTTAATGTGAAAAGTTATGCTAACGAACATGAATCGGAAGCTACACTGGTGCGGGGTACCATTAAGCTCGAAGATAATACCGGCTTAAACAAAAATATTGTAATTCTTAAAGCCGGGCAGAAAATTACCTATCACCTGTTACATGCTCAGACAGATCCAGGCCTTTCTGTGACAGATGAGGCAGAGCGCTTGCCTAAAATTGAAGTCAATAACCTTACCCTGATTGATAAAGAAGTAGTAGAATCGGCATGGACGAATAACAATCTCATTTTTGCGAACGACAATTTTGAAGATATTAAAACACGATTGGAGCGTTGGTTTAATGTAACTATTGAGTTTAAAGATAAAGAGCTGGCTGGCTATACTTATACAGGGCACTTTGAAAACGAAGATATCTTAACAATTCTGGATAACCTGCAACGCGTAAAACATTT
Source organism: Pedobacter kyungheensis (assembly GCF_000812965.1). Taxonomy (GTDB): domain Bacteria; phylum Bacteroidota; class Bacteroidia; order Sphingobacteriales; family Sphingobacteriaceae; genus Pedobacter; species Pedobacter kyungheensis. The sequence continues at coordinate 219,668 of NZ_JSYN01000006.1, read as the reverse complement.
TAATTTTAAAAAGAAAGGAGAACACATCACCATAACCAAATAAACAAACTAACCAAAATAAACCTGTATCGAAAAGAAAAAGGGGAAGTGCTCGAACACATTCCCCCGATAATTTTTTGATCTTTTTTCTAATCTGGGGTTCCTCACTGGACATGCGTAGCCCCAAATAAACCAATCAAAAAACAAAAATATGATTAAAATTTACATTAGTCAAGCCTCGCCATGGCTCAGGCTCCTTTCTAAAGTCATCATTCAAATGAAGATTGCATTCCTATTAGTCTTTATTACCTGCCTAAATGTTTCTGCAAAGGTTTTCTCGCAAGAAAAACTTACACTCGATCTTAAAAACATCAGGCTCGAGAAAGCTTTGCAAACTATTGAAAAACAAAGTGGCTATCGGTTTGTGTATAGCCCAACCGAAGGTCCTTTTAATAAGGTAGTTAGCATCAAAACCAACCAGGCCTCACTGGAAGAAGTTATGCGCACCTTACTCTCTGGTACAGCACTCAGCTTTTCTGTACAGCAGAATAACCTCATTACCATTTTGAAAGATGAAATGGCCAATCAGGATATAATTGTAAAAGGTATGGTTAAAGACAGTACAGGTGTTGGGCTACCCGGCGTTTCAGTCGCTGTAAAAGGCATTAAGGGAATCGGTACTTCTACTGATGGGGATGGTAAATTCAGCCTGTCAGTACCCGATAATGCTACCCTGGTTTTTTCGCTTATCGGTTACGAAACCGTAGAAAGAAGGGCTACAAGCGCATTAACCGTAGTCTTAAAAGCTTTAGACAATAATCTGGATGAAGTAGTGGTACAGGCTTATGGTACAACCACGAAGCGCAAAACTACAAGTGCAATAAGTACCCTGGATATGGCCAATGTAGCTCCGTTACCGGTACAGTCAATCAATGATGCGGTTGCCGGTAGGTTATCAGGTATTATCGTTACCGCAAACAATGGGGCGCCTGGTAGCAAAAGCGGTATTTTAATTCGTGGCCAAAGTCCTATTTACGTAATCGATAATGTAGTTCGATCTGCTAACGATTTTTCCAATTTAAATCCAAACGATATCGAAAGTTATTCGATATTGAAAGATGCCGGTGCTACGGCCTTATATGGTAATCAGGGAGCAAATGGTGTGGTATTGGTAACTACCAAAAGAGGTAAGGAAGGAAAAGCAAGTATTAGTTATTCGTATAATCAAATATTTTCTCAACCTACGCTATTTCCCGAAAAACTGAACTCTTACGACCAGGCAGTAGCCAGAAATAAATTGTATGCTGCCGAGGGCCGAACTCCTTTTAGAACAGATGCCGAATTGGAGAAACTACGTACCGGTTCCGACCCCTTCAACTTTCCCAATACAGATTGGCAAGCTTTAACAATGAAGAATTTTGCCCCTGAAATGAGGCACGATTTATCGGTAACCTCTGGCACCAAAAAGCTAATGTACTACGCAGGTCTTTCCTATTACGATCAGAAAAGCATCCTAAAAACGGATAATAATTACAATAAGCGTACTACTTACCGTCTAAATACGACCAGTGAATTCGAAAACATCAACTTAAAGGTAATGGCAGGCTTAGATGGTTTCATAGAAAGTAATGTTACTCCTGGTGCTGGTTTTGGTGCCATATACAGTCATATTCAAAACAGAACACCAGAGCAATTGGCTGTTAACGAGTTTGGTTTGCCCACTACACAATCTGATAACCCGGTAAGAGAGTTGGATCCAAAATCAGGTTACAACAAAGGTTTTGCTAAGATTTTAAATACCAATTTGGGCTTAGAATATGCAGCTCATTTTTTAGATGGTTTAAAGTTTAAGTTCAATGGAACCTATACAACCTATAATAATGTAGGCAAAAACTGGAATTACCTGGCACCGGCTTATAACCTCAACAGTACAACACCAATATATGGCAATCCACCGAGTTTGAGTGTATCACAAGGACAAGGCAGTACATTAACGCTTCAAGGGTATATACTATACAACAAAACCTTTGGAGATCATAGCATTGATTTTACAGGGGTGGCTGAGCGCCAGCGCGATGAGGCATCGTCTGTTAATGGAAGCAGGGTTGGTTATCAGATTATTTTTGACCAATTAGTTGCTGGCCCGGCATTAAACCAAACTGTAGGCGGAGGTGAAAGCGAGGCTGCAAGGGCCGCATTATTGGGAAGGCTAACCTACACCTACAAATCAAGATATTCAATAGAAGGATCTGTTAGAAGAGACGGTGACTACCTTTTTGTACCTGGAAAACAATGGGGTACGTTTTATGCTATTTCCGGAAATTATATCATTTCAGATGAGCCATTTATGAAATCGCTCAAAGAAAAACACATATTAGACTTTTTAAAATTAAGAGGTTCTTACGGCGTACTAGGTGATAAAACAGGAGTTGGCGCATTTGGATACGTACCTGCTTACGGTATTAATTCGCAGGCTTATGTTATTAATGGAAATGTGGTTCAGGGCACCTCAGAACCAGGTAGTTTACCTAGTAGTATTTATTCATGGCAAACCATTGGCAACAGAGATTTAGCCTTAGAATTCGGAACGCTTAACAATAGGTTAAATGCGACTTTCGATTATTTTTATACGCGCAGAACCGGATTTGTAACCAGTGATCCACGTTTTGCTCAAACATTAGGTATTGGTTTACCACAAATTAATTTTACCGAAGGCGCTACCCGCACAGAAGGCTTTGATTTTAATATTAACTGGGCAAGTAATATTGGCAGTTTGACCTATAAAATAGGTTTCAATTTTACCAGATTTAATTCGTTAACAGAACGCTCGGCAGCTGACGATGATGCCACCTTAAAAAATCCGTATACACGAATAACCAATACTACAGGTAGCTTTTTACAAACTGGTTATTTAAATGATGGATTTTATACTGATAACAGTCAATTGTTAACTGGTGCCCGTCGTATTACTTCCATCAATGTAGGTGCAGGAGATTTAAAGTATCTGGATTTAAACGGTGATGGGCAGTTAAATGGAGATGATTTTAGAAGGATAGGTAGTAACACTACTCCAAGAACCAATTACGGTGTTACCTTGGACTTAGGTTATAAAGGTTTTTCTTTTAGCGCTGTTGTTCAGGGATCCGGAAATAGAGACCGGTATATTGGCGATGTGATTCAAGGAACAAGCGGACAGAATCTTCTCGTTTATGATTTTCAAACTGATTACTGGCGACCAGACAATACTGATGCTATTTTTCCAAGAGCAGTAAGCAATGATGCCGTTAATGGAAGTAATAGCTCCAGGGGAAGTGATTTCTGGTTAGTTAAATCAAAATATGTACGTCTGAAATATGTGCAATTGGGTTATGATTTTAAACAAGGTTTATTGAAAAAATCGCCCTTTCAAAGCCTGCGTTTATTTGCCTCGGGTACGAATTTGTTAACATCAGCCAAGAGCCAGAAATATTTTATTGACCCGGAGTCAGATACCAACAATTACAGTTATCCTATCCAGCGCACCTTTGCATTGGGCTTAAGCGTAGGTTTCTAATTAAATTATTAAAATCATGAAAAAAATTATAACAATACTTGGAGTTTTTACTGGTTTGCTGGTATTAGGCTCATGTAAAAAAGTTTTGGATGCGGAGCCTTTGAGTTTAATCAGTCCGGATGTGGTATGGAGCAGTAAGGCGAATGCCGAAACTTTTATTTACGGTACTTATGGCATCATGAATGCCTACAATGGTGGTACAAAAGGTGCACAGGATATTTATACCGCCAATATCATTGGTGCTTATGGCAATGCAAGCGATGCTTTACCTGTTTTTACAGAAACCTTAACCAACAGGAGTGATTATGGTTTTAATAACTGGGCAGACATACGCCGTTGCAATGTAATTATTAAAAATGTAACCGAATCGGCTGGTATAGCAGAGGCCGATAAAAAAGCTTTGATTGCAGAAGCAAAGTTTTTAAGGGCTATGTCTTATTATAGCATTGCCAGAAGAACAGGGCGTATAGTCTGGATAGATAAGGTGTTAACCGAAAATGATGACCTTAAATTGCCGAGTACTGCAAACCCAACCGAAAGTTATAACTACATTATTAAAGATCTGGAGGATGCAGTGGCCGATTTACCAACTACTAAAATTACCGGACGTACCAATAAATACGTAGCTGCAGCATTTTTAACTGAAGTGTGCTTACAGGCGCTGGCCTATAAAAACTATCCTGCAGCTCCGAATGTTGCACCTGGCGATCCATTACTGGATAAAATCATTACCAATGCCCAATTGGTAATAAGTGGTGGTTATGCCCTTGAAGCAGATTATGAAGGTATGTTTAACGAAACCAAAAGCACTTCGAATGAGATTATCTTCGCTATTTACAGGAAGGCTATTAACACGTCTCTTTCAGATACACCAATGCAACACCAGTTGCCAAACATTAAGCCTGAAACGATTACGCAATTTGGTGGCTCACCATTATTTAACAAGCCAGTTCCTTTTGAAGTTTGGCCCGAAAACTTCCCTACGCAAAACTTTACCGACGATTATTTAACTATTGATAAAGCAGATCCTACAAGAGCTTTGCCATGGAACCAAACTTCACAGTATCTTAATGCAGTTGATGAAGGGGTAGATGTAATTGCTCCTTTTGTTAAATCAGGTTTTCCGGATGATAAAACCGCTAAGCTAAACAATGACGTAGTAGTCAAAATGGGTCGCATTAAACCTGGAAGTACAGAAACTATGCTGACACTTACCAACGAAAACCGCGACGCCAGGTGGAAAGCTTCTATCATTAGCGACAATAGCACATTTTATGGCGAATTATTTAGAACAAGTTTAAAAGGTAATTCTGGCCGCTTTTTAGGTACCATTAATGGTGGGGGCTACGAAACCAGTTTAAGTAATATGTATTGGCGCAAAGGTTTGTATACCAATGTAGCACCAAGTTATTTAAACAGCGTTAACACCGATTATCATTGGGTTTGCATGCGATTGGGCAGGATATATTTAAACTTGGCCGAAGCCTATTTATTAAAAGGCGATTTAACCAATGCTTTGTTAAACCTGAATAAAACAAGAACCTTTCACGGAAAACTTCCGGCTTCAACAGCGGGTACAACCGCCGCTGCATGGAAAGATTACAAAACTGAAAGAAGGGTGGAACTTGCTGAAGAAAACGATCGTTATTATAGCTTACTGCGCTGGGGTAGATTTGGTGGTGATGCAAATAATGGCTTGGCTTCCGGTCAGTCTATCAGTGAGTTAACTGAGTCGATACGGGTAATGGACTTATCAAAAGACAGCAAATCTTTCTCAATAGTAACCGGGCCGTTTAACAATCAATATAACAATAGAAAATTCGACATTTCCAGAAGATATCTGTTTCCGATAGCACAAGGTTATATCGATAATAATGCCAAGTTCGGTCCGCAAAACCCAGGATGGTAACCTTAATTAATTAAATCATGAAATTAAAAATAAAACACATATCCATGCTGATGATGATCCTATCATTGGCTTTGTTCTCTTCTTGCCTTAAAAAGGGATTAACAGATTACCCGGTATTTGATACTAATGAAATTACGCTGGTAAATGTTGAGTACCGTTTTAATGGTACGCAAACGATGAATGGGCAACCGGTTGTAGCCTATCAGAAATTGAATGCAACCCAAACGGTTGATAAAACAAATGCTATTATTAATGTAGCTATATCAGTACCTGCTGCCAATGGGCAGTTTACCGCTGCCGAAAAAGCTAAAGTAGTGCAGAGTAAATTGTGGTTTTATATGAATATCTCAACGGCAGCAAGCATTGCACCAACTGGTGGAACAGCTACGCTTGGCGATCCGACTGATGCAACCAAACCACTTAAATATGTGGTAACGGCAGCTAATGGTGCAAGCAGAGTCTGGACAATTAATGTTACATCATTTACAAACCTTTAGATTTATTAGAAATGAAAAAAATACAATTTATCATTGCCTTTTTACTTTTTACCAGCTTAGGGGCAATGGCACAACTTCACACAGCTACAAATACATATTCAGGTAACGGTGCAACCTTGCATGTTTATGTTGTACCCAATGATCCGGCTCCATATCCTTTAGATTTCGGATATGCCGGAGGTGGGCAAAATACAAACAGCAGCTATAATGGTACCACATTATATGCTAATTATTCCGAACAATCTCGCACTTATACAGGATATGTAGAGGTAATTTATACTTCTGTGCCTACGGGAAGTAGCCCTCAATCAGGCGATTTTAAACTTTATTTAAGAATTGATAAAGATAGTAATGGTACATTCTATTTCGTTGAGAACGACATGCCTTCACCTGTAAGGATAGAATATTACTAAATATTATAGCGTGATTTGGACAATGCTAGTTAGTTGGTTTAGTTTAGAGTCGCTAAAATTTTAGCGGCTCTTTTTTCACACACACACACACACATTTGAAATTAATTAAGATGATTAAGGTAAAAATACTTTTATCAGGCCTGCTCGCATTTTTTGTATCGCTTTTGCAGGCGCAGGTTTACCAGATTGATATTAAAAATAAACCGCTGCCAGAACGGAGCAATATCGCCATGTCCGCGATAAACCCGGGTGGTATAAAGCTTGGGGTAAACAGTCAGTACTTCACTAAAAACGATCAACCCTGGTTTCCGATGATGGGTGAGTTACACTATAACCGCGTAAGGCCACAGGATTGGGAAACTGAAATTTTAAAGATGAAAAGCGCTGGTTTATCTATTATTGCTACTTACGTTTTTTGGAACGAGCACGAACGAGTGAAAGGGCAATGGAACTGGACTGGCAACAGGAATCTTCGCCAGTTCATTCAGGTCTGTCAGAAACACGATATGTATGTATGGTTACGCATAGGCCCCTGGAGCCACGGCGAACAGTTAAACGGTGGTTTCCCCGATTGGATTCAACGCCTCAAAGGACATCGCAGTAACGACCCTGAATATTTAAAAGCATCGGCTGTTTTGTTCGATCAGATTGCACAACAAACCAGGGGTTTGTTTTTTGCCAATGGCGGACCAATTATCGGTACTCAGTTAGAAAACGAGTATGCCAGTGGTCAGGCAGCACACATCAGTACGTTGAAAGAAATGGCCCAAAAAGCACAGATTAATCCCGTTTACTGGAGTGTAACGGCCAATACCGTATTCGACGATCGCAAAATGGAGGTAATCCCGTTACAGGGTTCTTATGCTTACAGAGGCTGGGAAAGGGCAGGCGGAGGAGCTACAAAAGACTTTTTGTACGGTAACGACCAATGGATCATGACCGATGCTTTGGGCAAAGTTTTTTATGATGTAAATAAATTTCCGCGAGGACTTTGCGAGCAAGGTGCGGGTAGCCAGATGACTTACCGTAACCGTTTTGTTGTAGAACCTGAAGTTATAGCTGCACATTTGCAAAACCAGATCGGCCGTGGAATGAACCTCGTAGGTTATTACATGTTTCATGGAGGTACACAAACTCCGGGTTTAAAAGAACCCGGTTACCCTGAAAGTTATGATTTTCAAGCTCCAATTGATGAATTTGGTTTGCTCCGCCCTTCATACAAACAACTTAAAGTATTGCATACTTTTGTTAACGATTTTGGAAAGGAACTGGCTCCTATGCAGGTTTATGAGCCCGCAAATCCCGTTCGTGAAGAAAAGAATACCAGCGATTTAAGATATGTAGCCCGGGCAAATGGCAATAGTGGCTTTCTGTTTTTAGGTAACACGCAGGTACGCATTACCATGCCCGATAAAACGGTTTCAATGCAGGTAAATTTAGCTGACGAGACGATTCATTTCCCAACATTATTACTTAAAGGACAAACTACAGCCATTTTGCCTTTCAATTTAAAAGCAGGTGCTGCTTTAATTAAGTACGCCACAGCACAGCCCTTTGCCAAATTGGTGAATGGTAAAAATATCAGCTTGTTTTTTAAACGCTTAAATGGTGTAAATCCTCAACTGGCAATCGATAGCCGTACGTTAAAAAGTAAAGATATTGCAGGCTGGAAAGTTACCCAAACCGGCAATCAGTTACAGTTAGTTGGCGGTAGCCGCAACGATTGTAGCTTTACCGATGTAGATGGAAACCAGGTGAAAATAATATTTATTACCACTGCACAAGCCGAAAATGCATGGCGAACCCAATTGAATGGACAGGATGCACTTTTAATTACCCAGGCGGATGTTTTAATGCAAAAAGGCCAGCTTACCTTAGCACAATTAAACAAACCGGTGTTCGACATGATGGTTTACCCTAAAGGCTTTAAAGCCTTTAATACCGCTGCTAAAAAGTCTATCAATACACTTTTTGATACCTATACATGGCAGTCAGCGGTTTACAAACCACAAATTGCCATCAAATACCCTACCCATAAAACAGCCGAAATTACACTGAACCCTGCACTGCCTAAAAATGTAAATGATGTTATCTTAAACGTAAATTACCGCGGCAATGCTTGCGACCTTGTTCAACAGGGAGCAATTAAAACAGATAATTTATTTAATGGCGAAACCTGGCAAATTAGCCTCAATAGATTTTGGAAAAAGGGTAATGTTAGCCTTAATTTACAAGATTGGGATGATAAAACTACTGGAGTATCAGCCAATTTGGTGCAGGAAATAAAAGCCAAAGGAACAGGTTTTACGGCTATCACTGCAGTTCCACAATACAAAACAATTATAAATTTGAAGCCCTAACCATAAAATACACCTGCTTTTTTAAGCAACAAGACTACACAAGATAGATTTTATGAATAGGTTAAAGCTATATTTATAACCACACAATGAAAAAATACATTACACTCTTACTATTGTGCATAGGCCATCAGCTCTATGCACAAACCATAGATGTTACTCAGTTTGGTGCTCAGCCCAATAGTTTTGCCGATGCTACTGCAAGTGTTCAAAAAGCAATTGAAACAGCAAAAGGAAAAGCCAATACCCTGCTGAATTTTCCAAAAGGGAGATATGATTTCTGGCCTGATAGTGCTACAGAAACGAATTATTACATTTCAAACAGTTCATCTGAAGTTGAGTTCCCGGTTAAAAAACAACGGGTGGGGCTGTACCTTAAAGACTTGAAAAACCTCACCATTGAAGGCAACGGATCTGTTTTTGTATTTCATGGTAAAATGATTACCTGGGTAATTGATGGCAGCGAAAATATCCGGATCCAAAATCTTTCAGTCAACTATGAGCGCCCGGGTATGTCTGAAATGACCCTGCAGGAAATTACACCCACCTCGGTTACGGCTAAAGTACATCCTGATAGCAGGTTTGCTATTATCGATGGCCATTTAGAATGGTATGGCGAAAAATGGATCACTAAAAATCATCATGCAGTGCTGGTTAGGCCAACTGCAGGCACCTTGTTTTACAGTAACTGGGATGTTTTTGCCAAAAGTAAAGCTGCACAAATTGCACCAGGTGTAGTGAAATTTACCGGCGATTTCTCCAGATTTAAAGCCCTTCCTGGCGATGTACTGACCGTTAGAGATCGTTACCGCGATTACGTAGGGGCATTTCAAAACCGCTCTAAAAACATCAGTTTGCAAAACGTTAACATGTTTTCGATGCATGGTTTAGGCATTGTATCGCAATTTTGCGAGAACCTGCACTACGATAATGTTGCCATTGCGCCAGAACCGGGGAGTGGCCGCGTAATTGCCTCATCTGCTGATGGTATGCATTTTTCGGGCTGCAAAGGGCAGATTACACTTAATAATTGCCGTTATAATGGCATGCACGATGATCCTGTTAATGTACATGGCACGCATTTAAAAGTAAGTGAAGTAGTATCGGCCAATACTTTAAAGTTAAAATTCATGCACCACCAGACTTATGGTTTTAATGCTTTTATTCCGGGCGATACGGTAGCTTACCTGCACAGCGCTGCATTACAGATTTTTGCACAGGGGGTAGTTAAAACGGCTAAATTAATCTCCGAACGCGAAATGCTTGTAGAGCTCGAAAAACCTTTTCCGGCCGAATTGAAAGCAGGTGATGCTTTAGAAAATGTAACCTGGACACCGGCCGTAAAAATTACCAATTGCAGGTTCGAAGGTACCATTTCTCGGGGTACGTTAATTACTACCAGGCGCAAAGTGCTGATCGAAAACAATGTCTACTACCGCACGGGTATGCAGGCCATCCTGATCGAAAATGATGCCATGGGCTGGTACGAATCGGGTCCGGTAACCGATGTAACCATTCGCAACAATCAGTTTATTGAATGTGGTTTTAATAGTGGGTCAGATAATTATGCGATCAAAATTAATCCAGAAAACAGCGAGTGGGTTAAAAATTACTATGTCCATCGCAACATCAGGATTGAAAATAATACCTTCAAGCAATACGATTATCCGGTTTTATCGGCAAAGAGCACAAATGGAATCTTTTTTATCAATAACAAAATAGAAAAATCTGATTTTATGCCGGCTGGTAAAGCACGTGCAGCGTTAAATTTTTGGGGATGTACAGGTGTACAAATTAAAGGAAATCAGTTTGTCGATGAAAAACCTGCGATCCAATTGAAAGATATGGTTAAAAGCGATATCAAATCGGATATTAAGTTCGAAGTTCCTTTAAAAAAGAATTAACTAAAGGCGTGATTTAGTTTAGCAATTGGCTAAAACTGTTGAAGATTAAAATTTTGTTTTTCTTTAACTTACGCCTTAATTCAACAGATTAACCAAATGAAAATAAGATTTTTACTGAATTTACTTTGCATCGGCGTGTGCCTGAGTGTACATGCACAGCAAAATAATGCGCTTAAACTCTGGTATACCAAACCGGCAACCCAGTTTGAAGAAGCTTTACCACTCGGTAATGGTCGTTTGGGCGCCATGGTATATGGAGGCATTGAGAAGGAGCGGATTTCGCTCAACGAAGCAACATTATGGTCTGGCGGACCAATAGATGCCGCCAAAATCAATCCAAATGCCCACCAATACCTGCAGCCTGTGCGCGATGCTTTATTTAATGAAGATTATAAAAAAGCCGATTCGCTGGTGCATTTTATGCAAGGCCCATATTCTGAAGCTTTTATGCCACTGGGTAACCTGTTTTTTAATTTTGCCAATAGCGGCAAGGTTTCCAATTACAAGAGGGAACTCGATATTCAAAATGCCGTGTCAAGAGTTAGCTACCAGGCCAACCAAACTACCTACACGCGCGAAACTTTTGCCTCACACCCACAGCAGCTTATCATTTTCAGGTTAACCGCTTCCGGAAAGGACAAACTCAATTTCTCCTGCAATTTCGATAGTAAGCTGTTAGCTAAAAGTTTGGTTAAACAAGGTATGCTGGTACTTAAAGGTTGGGCGCCGGTACATACTGAGCCCAATTACCGCGGCAATATAGCTAACGCAGTAGTAAACGATACAGTAAATGCCATGCGCTTTGTTTCCATGCTAAAAGTGTTAAAAACTAATGGTAAACAGGTTTTGAAAGATAGTACTTTAACTATTAAAGGCGCAACAGAAGTGGTTTTAGCCCTTTCTATGGCAACCAGTTACAATGGTGTGGATAAGAACCCCGGAACAGCAGGTAAAGATGAAAATGCGATAGCAGCTGCTTACCTTAAAAATGTTGCTAATCGCAATTACGAAAGCATAAAAACTGCACATCAGGTCGATTTCAGGAATTATTTTGACAGGGTATCGTTACAGCTGGGAGATACTGAAAACGAAAAACTAAGCACTGTAGACCGGCTTAATCGTTTTGCTGCTGGTAAAACCGATAATAGTTTAATTGCTTTGTTTTACCAATACAGCCGTTATTTGTTAATTAGCTCGTCACGTATGGGGGGGCTTCCGGCAAATTTACAAGGCATTTGGAACGAATCAGTACGACCGCCCTGGAGCAGTAATTACACCACCAATATTAATGCACAAATGAACTACTGGGGCGCAGAAACAGGTAATCTATCCGAAATGCATCAGCCCTTGCTTGATTTTATCATTCGTTTGGCCGGGCCAGGTGCCATTACTGCAAAAAACTTTTACAATGCCGAGGGCTGGGTATGTCACCATAACAGTAGCATGTGGGCTATGACTAACCCTGTGGGCGATAGTGGTGAGGGCGATCCCTGTTGGGCCAACTGGCCAATGGGAGGTACCTGGTTAAGCACTCATCTATGGGAACATTATGCTTTTACGCAAGATCAGATTTTTTTGAAACAACAAGCCTACCCCTTAATCAAGGGCTCCGTACAGTTTTGCCTCGATTTTTTAACCGCCGATAAAAAAGGTTATCTGGTTACTGCACCCTCAACTTCGCCAGAGAATGTTTACATCACCGATAAAGGTTACGCAGGCCAGACTTTGTACGGTAGTACTGCCGATATGGCCATGATCAGGGAGTTATTTGCCGATTACCTGAAAACGGCTGTGCTATTAAAAGTAGATGAAGCCCTGCAAACCAAAGTGAAGCAGGCCATGGCTAAACTTTATCCTTATCAGATTGGTAAAAAAGGAAATTTGCAGGAATGGTATCATGATTGGGAGGATCGTGAACCACACCACAGACATTTATCGCACCTGTTTTCGGCTTATCCGGGTTACAGCATCACCACAACCGAAACACCAAAACTGGCCGATGCTGTACGTAAATCGCTCGAATTACGCACCAACGAAGGTACAGGCTGGGCCATCACCTGGCGGATAAACCTATGGGCAAGGATGCAAAATGCCGAACGGGCTTACGATGCAGTGAAAAAATTAATGCGCTTTGTAGGTAAGGATGCAGCCATCAAATATGGGGGTGGCGGTATTTATGCTAATTTGTTTGGTGCCCATCCACCTTTCCAGATTGATGGAAACTTTGGTGGTGGGGCAGGCATAGCCGAAATGCTGCTGCAAAGTCATCAGGGCTACATTGAACTATTGCCAGCCTTACCTGTAGAGTGGAAATCAGGTGCCGTTAAAGGTTTGGTAGCGAGAGGGAATTTTGTAATAGATATGAGTTGGAAAAACGGAAAATTAACAAACGCCAGCATACTTTCGCGTAAAGGTGGTAATTGTAAAATCAGCTATATGGGTAAAACCAAAGTATTGAGCACCCAACCCGGTAAAAATTATCTGGTGAAATTTTAAAGTTGAGGCGGGTAAAAAACTGAATAAACTTTGCTTAAAGTTAATGATGTTTAAATAATTAGGCATAAAAAAGGCCGGGAATATTTCTATTTCCGGCTTTAATTTTTGTCTACGGAGCGAGGGTTACGTGTGTTGCATTCCGGTGGTCTCCAAAGGGGAGGCTTCACAAAATGAAGCATTCGTTACATTACTTATTTCGGGATTTTAAGGCATTTGGGAGTTTCGAAATGTCCTGAAAGTCAGTTTTATTCACCCAGCCTTTACCTAATGTTGGGTCTTTGGCCATATAGCGTTCGTAGAAATTTACACTTTTGGTATCTGAATACCGGTAATGGTCGAAAATATCCCCCTCACCCAATACCCTGGGGTCATGCTGCTCGGTAAGTTTCGCCAGCATTTTTGTTCTTAACCTTTTGATTGTTGCCAGATATTTGGATTGATGAATCAGGTTGTTCATGCATTGCGGATCCCTGGCTATGTCGTATAATTCTTCATCTGGTCTTTTTCCGAAATTCCATAACCAGTATTTGAACCTGTCGTCAGTAGCATAAACATTATTCAGGCACAGCGTTTTTGTTGGGCTGCCATCAGTGTTCAGATAACCGGTAATCGGGTCGCCTGAAGGCCAGCGGTCTGGTTTAAAGTTTTTCAGAAATAACATGTGTTCTTCGAAAATACCTCTAATCGGATAACCTTCATCGTTTGGACGGCCTACATCGTGCCGCTCTTTACCAACCAGCACAAAATTGCGGTCTTTTGCTATTATGCCAGATTGGTCTGAAGAAAAGATATCAACCAAACTTTTACCTGTAATGGCTGCCATTGGGTTTTTATCTTTCCTGACATCTGCCAGCTGTAAAAAGGTGGGTGCAAAATCTATAAAACTGATATAATCATCAATCTTTCTGCCGGGGTGTTTAATTCCATCGGCCCACATCATGGCTAATGGCAGGTGATTGGAATACTCGTATTCTTGACCTTTGACTCTTGGGAATGGCATGCCATTGTCGGAGGTTACCACAATAAGGGTATTGCTAAGCTGCCCGTTTTCTTCAAGTTGTTTGAGCATTTTGCCCAACTGTTTGTCAAAATACTCGATTTCAAATGCGTAATCAAGCAAGTCCGTTCTAACTGAATCTGCTTTAGGCCAGAACGGATAAATGTCTGTATCCGGAACATCGGATAATTTTTTACCACCTTTGTTGAGCCCCGATCCGTATTCATAACTGCGGTGGGGTTCTAATCCGCCATACCAGAAAAAGAATGGTTTTCCCTTTGTTGATTTAAGGAATTCGGTAAAATTAGCCGCATAGTCTACATTGCTGATTTGCGGTGTTGGTGGTACGGTAGTAATTTTGTTGAAAGCATTCACCAGCATCTGGCGGGGCGATCCATCTGTATTTTTGGCTACAACCGGACTTACCCCTTTTCCGGTAAATCCTACCTGATAGCCGTTTTCGGCAAGCACTTCGGCAAATGAGCGAAACTTAGCCGGAAAATAGGACCAGTGATTTGCTGCCTCCTCAAGCTGCCAGGAATTTCTACCGGTAACGATACATGAGCGGGAAGGTGCACATTTGGCATTTGGGGTATAGGCGTTTTTAAACAACAACCCGTTTTTGGCAATCCGGTCAAAGTTGGGCGTTTTTACCCAGCTGCAGCCGTACGCTCCCAAATGCTGGTAGGTAACATCATCCATGATGGCAAACAGAATATTGGGGCGCTTTTGCTCCGCTTTTTCGCGTTTTTGTTTAAATGCGTAAAATGCAAAAATTGCCAATATACCCATTATCAAAATCCATTTTTGTTTCCTTTTATTTTTCATGTGTATCGGATAAGTTGATGGTTAATGCTTCTTTGCCGTTCCAGGTGCGGTTTATGGTTTTTCCATTCTGTAATTTAATGTCGATTTGAAATGCTTTTCCATTCCTTCTAATCACTATATCGAATACGCGATCAAAAGCACAGATATTTTTGAGTTCCATAAAAGCCCATTTAGCTGGCATTGCCGGTTTAATAGCAAAGCGCTGAAGCCCGGTTGGGGTAATTCCGAATAGCCCTTCGGTAATGGTTCTGCAGTAGAGCGCGCTCTCGGCCGAGAGATGCCTTTGCCCACCCTCAGGCCATGCTTCAACGGGGTAGGGCACGTGTTCGCCTAAAAGTCTTGTAGCACTGTAATAGTCAAAATAGTGCATATACTTGTCTTGTTGTCCGGAGGTAAACATTCCCCTGAACGCGTATAACGTGGCGCGATCCCAAAAGGTCTTATCTCCCGATTCAGTTAATATTCCATTATAGGTCCAGAGTTTATCCGAAAACAGTGCCTTTATAGTTTGTTCTTCCCTTTCGTTAATGCCAAAAACCAGTGGCAGGCAAATCCAGGCCCTTAGCTTTTCATTGGCATCATAATAACGGTAGGTTTCAAAACCTTCAACCTTAGCACCAAAATATTCATTTATCGCTTTTCTTAGTTTTTTTGCCTTTTCCCGGTAATATGTAGCCAGTGAATTGTTTCCTAAAGCCTGCATCAGGTCGGCTGATGAAAGATAAGCTGCATAGGCAATGGTGTTGGTTGCCAGATTAATCTTTCCTGCCGGAAACCGGCCTTCGAGCTCATCTGCATCTGAACGGATTACCCCTTGTGGGCTATACTTGCGGTCGAGGTACTCCAGGCACCATTTAACAAGGCTGGAAAGCTCTTTTGCTTCATCTTGTTTTCCCTTGGCCAGTGCAAAACGGGAGGCACCGTACGCAATCATGGCCATGTCGCCACGATCTCCGGCGCCATTCCAATAACTGGTACCTTCAGCCACGATCGAACTCGGTATAGGTTTGTATTCAGGATTCATATATTTTGCAAACATCCTGAAGCTGTTTATTGCCGATTCATTACCGTTGATGTCGCCCAGAAATGGGAAAAATGGATTGGCGTATTCAGCCTGATCATTAGCCCATATAGCAGCATAGTAGCTACCTCCGCCAGGGCCATGCATCAATCCATTTTTAGTATCGTAGATACTTTCTGCTGCCCTGATTTTAGAAAAGGCGAAAAGGCTGTTGATTGTATCATTGGGTGTGACCAGTTGTAGGGAATGCTGCAGACCCTTTAAATAAGCCATGCGTTTTTCCTGCTCGAAATCTGCATGGAAGTTATAGGGCTGGTCAGTGATTTTGCGGCCGTAAAATGCTATCTGATATTGAAATGATGCACCTGGGGCAACGAGCTGTCCGGTAATTGGGCTTGCAGATGCAGCCACAAGGTAGGTGCCATAAACCCCCTTGGCAGAGTCGGTACGATATTCCGGGAAATGGTTTTCAATTGATAATTTAACAGCGGAGTTGCTATTATTTTTAAATTCAATCTTTTCGATAATGGCTGCTTTATCGGTTGAAGGGAAAATAGTTCTGATGATCTTGAGCGGGCCATCAGTTCTGCTTTCGATGCTAAGCGTTCCATTGAGGGTAAATCGTTCAGGATATTCGTGCATCTGTTTACCATCGGCACTAATCTGGAGTAAAGAATTGTCGTTGTACTCCCTGATCAGACTTCCATGGGTATTATTGGGGATGGTTCTGAGCATTGGAAAAACAAGCTTTCTATTCAATAGGAGCATACCATTGTTATCCGTGCCGTAAGTAATGATACCTGATACCTGTAAGCCGCTCATCTCAATATGATCCTGGTGGGTATCTTTATTTTTAACCTGCCAGTAAATAGCATTTTCCTTTTTTTTGAGTTCCCATCTTTTGCTATTCTGGGCTTTGGCTACGCCAGATATTGTCAAAATGGATAAGAGTAGGATTATTTTATTTTTCATTTGTTTGGGTTGCTGCGTAGGGAAGTTGATTGTGATTTTTTGTTATGGATTGCAAAACCGGGATCTGTTATGCTGATGAATTTTTAGGCATTTGTGGATTTGCGTATTTGCGCTGTTATTTTCGGATTTGAAGTAGTAAGCATATTGGATATACCTGTTTTTTCATGTTTCTGTTCCATATACATTGCGCTAATTTTTTGTGTAAAAAGTTGATTAGTATCGTTTATTTCTTTAGAAATTAAGATAAAGATAGGTCTATCCGGCACTAAAATAGCATTTGATCGTATCCAAATGTATCGCAGAAAAATGTATAGTTAAATATTTGTTTATCAGATTTTTATTTTTGTTGTTACTTGTTTTTGGATGATTGACTCAGTTGTGTGCAAAGTGATTATTGTGTTTTTTGAAAGTTTTAGCACCAGTAAGATCAGCTAGCTGAGGCTCTTTTAACTTTATCTATGCCTATGTATCACATGAAACCTCGGGATCTCGTAATAAACCTGAGAATTTTAATGGCAGAAGTTTTGGCTATACTAAACATCTGGAGTTTTAGTCCTGATATTAACCATATTTTTTTATGTTTGTAAACAGATGTTTAGTATGTGTAAATTGCTTTTGCAGGCATACAAGCAGCTATTTTGTTAATCATCGCCCAGTAAAAACAGAAGTATAACCAAATGGATTCCAACGCTTCCCTAGTCAATAATCAATCTGCTTTCGAGGCGCTGGATCTATGCTGCCAGAAAATAATCGAAAAAATGGGCGACAAGCCTATTGAGGACTGGAGGCTATCTGATTACAATGCTTTGAGCAGCAAGCTGGGTAGCCAGACAAAAGTTTACCTGAGTATCAATACATTAAAACGCTTGTTTGGGCAGTTGAAAACCCCGCAACGTTATTTTCCCCAGAAAGCTACGCGTGATGCGCTGGCACAGTTTATCGGATATCGTGACTGGCATGAATTTGAGCTGGTAAACGCTGTTGGAAAAGGAACTGTCACTGAAACGGTCACAATTCCTGAACCACAGCTTCCCCTTAAGAAGAAAAAGGCCAATGGCAGAGTAATGGCGCTAATCCTTTCTTTAATTGTTGTTTCGGTTGCAATCTCAATTTATTTCCTGTTTTGGAAAAATAATGGTCTTGATGCTCAAAGGGCAGAATTGGTATGTGAAAATCCTTTTGGAAGCGTACCGCACACGGCAGTATTTAAACTCAAATCAACTGGCGATTCAGATCGCCAATACCACATAGATTTCATGGATGAGGCTACTACTGCGGAGATAAGTGGCCGCAAAGAAGTGGCTAAATTCTTCCGAAACCCTGGTGTGGTTTATGCTACGTTGTTAGCCGGCAACAAGCCCATCGATACGGTTGCGGTTTACATGCAAACAAAAGGCTGGGTTGCAAATTCAGGAAACGACACTTCCACGGCCTTTCCAATTGCAGGGCTTAAGCCTTTAAATCCTAAAAATATTTCTGTTTCAAAAAAGCAGTTGGATTCTGCCGGCCTGGCAACCAATAAGCCATTTTTAGTAGGCTACAGCAACATTAAGCCTTCAGGTATCAGTGGTGATAATTTTTCGTTCAAATGCCGTGTTTTTGCCGAACAGAGCCGGCCAGGAACACAATGTGTGGAAACAACAATCATTATCCTTGGAGAAAAGCACAGGCACCTTTTAACACTCAACAGGCAAAACTGTGTTGCTTTTTCAGAGTATAAGTTTTCAGAAAAACGGGTGATTGGGTCCGAACAATTCCTGGGCGCATTGGCATTCGACCCCGTAAATGGCGGCGATATTGAAATCCGCGTGGTAAATAAACATGTTTCACTGATACTAAATCAGAAAAAGGTGCTGGAAGTCAGCTACAACAAGACGATTGGTAAGGTGATGGGGATCAAAATTTTATTCAGCGGGATAGGTAAAGCTGTATCGCCTATACTTCAGGATTTATCAACCAGGGAGATTTTTTAACGGTAACGGCATTTATGCCAAACCGAATTGCTGATAAAGCTTACTAATTTGTATGATTTCTCGTCCATTTTGATTTTGTTATATCTATAACTATCTGTCAATTAGTTTTTTAGGTGTTCTTTATTTTGTTGCATGATTTGGACTTAAGAATTGTGACTAATTGTCTACACGCTACATAACTTAGATGTTAAAGTTCCCTGGGTAACCGAAAGTTATGCAGGGCAACAACCTAACCAACAATATGTTCTGGCCGGAATAAATTGATTTTATTTAAAACCAACTCTACATGAAAAGATCCAAAACACTTTTGTACGCTTAAGTTCAGCTATGATGTTTTTGGTATCCTTTTAAGTGATTTGAAACAAACATGCAACCTTAACCAAATTTCCAATTATGAAAAAAACAACTATTTTATTAATGGCCGGCTTTTTATTGATGTTTGGCTGTAAAAAAAACAAAATTGCAGAAGATTTAAATACCAGTACGCTAAAGAGCACAAAAAAAGCCTCAATTGCGCAAAACCTTAGCTTCAGCAGCGACAGGACTTATAATCTGAATGTTGTCTATTTTATTCCTAATGATCTGGATACCCTGGCTGGCTACCAAACCAATTTAAGCGATATAATGCTTTATGCCCAACAGTGGTTTAAAGATGAAATGACACGAAATGGTTATACCAACAAAACTTTTGGCTTGTACAAAGATGGTGCTAATGTGCGCATCTCTGTAGTTCGCGGAGCTCAACCATCAAGCTATTATGGTCGGAATGGCGGCCTGATGGCGACAGAAATTAATACTTATTTTGCGGCTAACCCCACCGAAAACAGCAGTACCCATACTTTAGTACTAACTCCTCCTTATGGTTATAACCCGGATGGTTCGCTTATCGAAGGTCCTTACGGAGGCTCAGGCCATTGGTGTTATGCCATTTACTATGATGGTATGCACCTGAACCACAAAGGCGCTGCAGGTACCGAAGGAGACCGCTGGACTTTATACGTAGGTGGTATGATACATGAATTGGGCCATGCTTTTAATTTGCCACATGATAAACAAAAAGTATCAGAAACAAATACCATAGGGAAAGCATTGATGTACCTGGGCAATTATACCTTGGGTAAAACACCAACAATTTTAACGGCAGCCGATGCCGCTATTATGGACCGTGCAAGTGTTTTCAATACAGATGCAGGATCCTATTACGGTGCAGTGACCAATTCGATAAGTAGGATTTGGGCAAATTATGATGCACTTACGGGCGCTATGGTTGTTTCTGGTAAATTTAGTGCCAGTAATCCGGTTACCGCTGTTGCCTATTATAACGATCCTAATGTGAACAATGAAGGGGTTGGAACCAATAAAGATTATAATGCGATTACCTGGAAATCAGGTATAATCGGCACTGACAGCTTTTACGTATCTATGCCAATCAACGAGTTGGAGTACAAAACCAGTGCAACCCCTTATGAGATGAAACTGAAGTTTGTACATGCTAATGGTTCGCGGACAGATTTCCTATATACCTATAACTTTAATGCAAGTAATGTACCTGTTTTAGACTTTGGTTATAAGACAAATTATCTGAGCAGAACTGGCTGGACAATTGCCTCTTCTAGTGCTACCCAGTCTGGCAATCCGGCAACAGCTGTGTTAGATGGAAATACAACAACTTTCTGGCATTCGCGCTGGTCTACCAATCCGGTTTCATATCCACATAACCTGGTTATTGATATGGGGGCAGTTAAGGCTGTTAACGGTATTGCCTGGAAGCACCGCGAAGGTTCTACCAGAAGGGCTGTAAAAACTGTTGAGATTCTGGGCAGTACCGACGGTGTAAATTTTACCAGCTACGGTACCTTTACGCTTAGTAATAGCAATGATGGAATGAACTATATTAATTTAGGGGGCACCAAAAATATCCGCTATTTTAAAGCAAATATGATTAATGCCTGGGATGGTACCCAATTTGCTGCTATCGCCGAGCTTTACGCCTATTAAATTCTACCTGTGAAAAACAACCTGGCCGATACCATTTTCGGTTCGGTCAGGTTTATTGTTTTGAAGAGAAGATTTTAAAAACAGATTGATTTATTTTTCGATATCCGTTCCTTCAAGTTTAAACTGATAAGGCCATTGATCATAATGTTTAGCCCTTTTTTCAAGTGTAAGATGCTGTTTGGGTGCGCCAGTTATAACCAGCCAGAGATATTTGGTGTTTTTGGGCAAGGTAAACGAAGGAGCTTTGCTGTTCTCATCGAATACTTTTCCATAACTACGTTTTCCTGTTGTGCTACAGGCCATAAAACCATATTTCCAACCTGCTATTTCCGGATGGACATTGTAAAACCCAGGCATGCCTGCAACTCCCTTAAATTGTAAACTTATTTTGCTGCCGGTATCTGGTACTTTAAGTCTAATGGCGTTGTATCCGTAGTTTTCCGGACAATTTTCTGCGTCAACCTGATACCAGCCATCAGTCATCGAAGTCAGTTTGGTATGGTGTTGATTTGCATAAGGACTGGCAATTTCTTTTATCCTTTTAAGATCCCAGCTCACAAAGTGCCTTGCAGCATCAAAAGTTTCTGCAGTAAACTGATCTTGCGAAATTTTTGTGATTCGCTTGTAAGTCTGCACAGGGTCTTCATCTTTTTGTACCGCCCTCAATAGTTTGCCGTAAAAGTCTTTACCGTGTTTTTCTGCCCAATACTCAAGTAAAAATGGTGAATGGTATTGGTTTTCAGGATGTAAAAACGCCAGGTGGGTATGGTTGATAAAACCTTTGAGGTGAAAGTTTTCAAAAGTTAACCAATCGGGGTATACCTGCCATAGCAGATATTGGGCACCCATTTCGTTAATTGGTCCGTCAAAACAAGTATTGTTATTGTCGCATTTTGCCATAAACTGAAAAACGTGCCCCAATTCATGGGCCAGTACGCCATAAGGTTCTTTATTAATACGTACAGCCGGCGACCATAAAATGCCAACTTTTTCTTCCTCACCCCAACCATAGGCTGTGGTGCCAGTACCACCATTAATAAAAAACAAAATCTTATACCGGTCGCTAATCGATTGACCTTTCTTCAAAACTTTCAGTTCATTGACGTAATAATTGTAATATCGTTCAAGTTCTGGTAACATTCTGGCAATATTAAATCTTTTCTCAGGATTGCTGTTTACCATTGGATCATTACCATATTCCTTTGCCCAGTAAATAACAAAATTTTCAGATTGGATACTCCTTTTATTACTGTACTCGCTGTTGTTATTATTAAAATCATTGTTGTCAGGTACTGTAGAGATTTTTTTGGGTAAATATACCTCCTTGTGAGTGTCAGCTAATAGCTTACCTGTGCTTACCGTTATCGCCAACATAATTAAGGCGCAACATAATTTGATTCTCATGGCTTTATTCATTAATTTTTTATAGCAGTAGCTAATAATACCACACTTGTTCTGTTACTGTTTACTTCCGGGTTAAAACCAACTTTCATTAAGAAATCGCCCGAATATACTTTCTCCTTATTTATAGGCGATCTGGTGTTGGGGTAGAGGTTAATTTCTTCGATTTTATATTTTTTTGCCGGGTCTAATCCTTTGAGTTTGATGGGCAAAATAACGCCATTGGTAAACAGGGTTGCCACGTAATAATTAAAAATTACGGCCTGGTTTTGGGCTTCATCCACATAAGCAATGGAAGCGATTTTGTTTTCGTAAGGATCCTGCAGGCGGTATTGCTGCCCGTGCCAAACAATATCTTTAAAACTGTTGTAGGTTTGCACCGCATTTTGGCTAAACAACAGATCGTTTTTGCTGAGTTCATTTACACGAACATCGTAACCCAGTTTACCCATCATGGCCACATCGGTTTTAAATTTAATGGGCTGCTTACCCATGTCGGTAATGTGGTTGTCGACAGCGATAGATGGAAAATAATACGAATATTCCCACTGGATAAAAATACGGTCGTAAGGGTTGGTGTTATCGCTGGGCCAAAATTCGGTAAAGTATTTCAGTGCAGCATAATCTACCCTCGATCCGCCTCCTGCGCAAAGCATCATAGGGGTTTTAGGGTATTTTTTTCTGATCCGCTCCAGTACATTGTTTAACCCGTTGATATACTCCAGGTAAAAATGGTCCTGATTTTTTAACGTTGGCGAATGCGCATTGTAGATTAGCGAATTGCAATCCCACTTAATAAAAGCAAGCTCAGGCACTTCTTTAAAAAGATTTTCAACCGTCTGGTACACAAAATCCTGTACTTTCGGATTGCTTAAATCGAGCACCAGCTGGTTGCGCATGTAATATTCTTTGCGCTCTGGCTGCCTGATTACCCAATCGGGATGCTTTTCGTAAAGTTCGCTCTTGGGGTTAACCATTTCGGGCTCAATCCAGATACCGAATTTTACGCCACTGGCTGTAGCCTCTTTACCCAAAGTACTGATGCCGTTTTTGAGCTTTTGCCGGTTGTACTGCCAGTCGCCCAGGCCCGATGTAGAGCCATTGCGCGGATATTTGTTGCCAAACCAGCCATCATCAAGTAGGAAAACATCAACGCCCAGTTTTTTGGTGTCTTTAGTCAGTTCGTTTAATTTCTCATCATTGAAATCGAAATAAGTGGTTTCCCAGTTATTTAAAATGGTAGCGCGCTCGCCTTTGCCATCGGCTAGCTGGTAATTGCGCGCCCAGTTTTGCAGGTTGCGGCTCGCTTCGCCTTTTCCGTTAGAGGAGTAAGTATAAACAAAGCGCGGGGTAACGAAATTTTCACCGGCTTTAAGGGTATAGTTTGATGAGAAGTTGTTGATACCGGCAGTAACGCGAACATAATACTCGTCGAAAGTTTCATATTCTAGTTTAAAATTGCCCGTCCATTCCAGCGATCCGGCAATTACTTCGCCCAGGTCTTCTGTCGCGGGCTGATCGATAGAGAGCATAAAGGAAGAGGAGTGGAGCAGGTTGGTGCGGGTACCGAGTTTCGAATCGATGGTTTTAATGCCGTGCAAAAGTTGTTGCTCTTCCGAACGCATTTCGCGTGTAGCACCACTGTAATGGCTTTTTAAGAAGAATTTTTTACCGCTTAAGGTGAGGTTGGCCGAAGCATATTTATTGAGCACTACACTACCTTTCTCGTTGTGTGTAATTTCTGCCCATTGCTCAATTACATTTTCGTTGTAATAAGCCAGGTATTTAAGGATAACCCTGAAATTGTATTTCGGGTCTTTAAGTATCACACTGGTGAGTTTGCGGTTTTGATCGAGCTGTTCTGTTTTTACTTCGCTAAAGGCCAGTACGGTCGATTTATTGCCATCGGCATGGGTTACGCTCAAAGCAGGTTCCAGTAAATTAACTGAGCCGGAGGCAATGTAGGCTTCACGCTTGTTTAAAAGGTCGTCTGATCCGGGCTTGTACTTATCTAACTGCTGAATGCCGGGGTATTCTTCACTATTGGTGAGTTTTTTACCCAGATAAGTCGATAATAAGGATTGCTCCTGATCGGTTGCTAAAATGAGTACATTGTTTTTGGTCGCAATTTCGATTGCTTTCTGGGCATAGCCCTTTAAACTGATAGCAAATAGTATTGCCGGTATAATTAAATATTTCCTGGTCATTAAAATTTATAAGCGGTTAAAGTTTGAATGTTGTTTCTGCAAAAATATTCTTAAGTAAGCTGGAAAGAAGCCAAAGCGGGATACAAAATCTGAACAGTATTCTG
Source organism: Pedobacter kyungheensis (assembly GCF_000812965.1). Lineage (GTDB taxonomy): Bacteria > Bacteroidota > Bacteroidia > Sphingobacteriales > Sphingobacteriaceae > Pedobacter > Pedobacter kyungheensis. The sequence continues at coordinate 195,059 of NZ_JSYN01000006.1, read as the reverse complement.
TATGGCTAAAGTGCTGATGAAGAATGGCTTGTTTTTTAATAAATATAGATTATGGATAGCGATCCCTGCCATACAGTAAAAAATGATTGCAGTAAAGCAGCTGGTTTTACGTCTTTTGGCATATAAGTAAATGATAATGATCATCGCAACAATGAGAGGCATTTTTGTTCATGATGCATACGGGAAAAATTATATTATAACCCTGGTTCCTGAATAAACCGCTTTACAATTAAAAGAAAGATTGTCTATACCGCCAAAATTTCTTCAGTCGGTTGTTTTGAGCCTTGGTTGCAGTCGCTTTTATCCAAAAGTACGATTGGTTTAGCGTAATAAACTACATCCATTTATATTATCTGCTTGTTTTTAATGGTTTGTATCAGAGGTTTTTACGTGTACATTAATTTGATATGAGCTTTGTATGGCTAAATTTTAGCATCTGCTTTATTATAGTCCTAATATTGAGAAACCAAATTTTAAACTAACCCAGGTTTCGTAATTGTTTTGAGTATTACAGACCATGTGTGTTTGCAGACTGCCTTTTAAACGGACGTCCATTAGCATACGAGGTCGTTTTGCAAAATATCGCCATAAGCGCTGGTATTCTGCAGCTGCATATTGTTTAGTATTAGTTAATATATTTTAATTATTGTAAACAATTTGCGTCGGTATAACGAACGAAAAGTATTAAACCGGGTTAACAGAACAAAATAACCAAATTTCAAACCAATAAACATATGACCAAAATTTACTTTCAAAGATTAAACCCCTTAGTTCATTATCGCAGACCGGATTTGACGAATAATAGCCAGTTTATATAAACTATTGGATTGCCAGGCTGTTAGCAACAATTTTCGTTAGAAAATCCTCAACGCCAGGAGATCACCAGCCACACAATTAAATTTTTTTAATATTAACTCTTTTAAAATGGTTAAAGTTTCTACAAGCGTTATATATGTCTTGTTCTTATCTGTTTTTGGAATTAAAGCTGCTTCAGCCAACTTAGTAAATAAGCATTTACTTGTTGAAAGTCGCCTTTTTCAGCAACAAGATACTATTAAAAAGGTCAGTAAACCCGATACGATCGGAGAGATGATGAAGACCCTGGTCAGATTCAACAAATTGAGAGATACTCTGGATATTTTCAGATCGAAAAATGTACCTAACCTTTCACTTCAGCAAATGGTAAAAGGAAACCTGGCAGGGGTATACGTGCAGGAAACCTCGGGTGAGCCCGGATCGGAGCAAAGCATGATCGTACAAGGGCCGTCAGGGCTTATATTTGCTAAAAAGGATATGTATAGTCTGCAACCGGCTGTATATTTAAACGGCGTACCGTTAGCACAGGATCATCCTTTTGCGTATGATGTGCAGAAATATGACTACACCCGTATCGGACCTGCCAATAATCTCCTATCGCAGATTAATATCGATAATGTAAGTTCAGTCGTAGTGATCAAAGATCCCTTTGAGCTTGCGAAGCTAGGCCCAAATGCGGCCAATGGAGCGATATACATCACTACAAAAAATGCGAAGAGCGGCTCGAGGGAAATTAGCTTAAATTCATACTATGGGTATGCACTTCAACCCGGGGTGTCGCCAACGAATGGCGCTTTTGAAAATAACTTCAGAAAGCCTTTCTATCAAAAATATGCCACTACGGCTAATTATAATACCTACGCCAGCTATCTGAGAGATTCAACGAATCTTGATTACTTTGGGAAGTCTAACTGGGATGACCGCTATTACCAGACATCACCCAGCTATACCGTTAATTTAGGCATAACCGGTGGTTCTGAACGCGCAAATTTCAGGTTCTATGGCTCTGCAACTCAGGATGCCGGTAATGCCGATAAAACTGGCCTGAGCCGTTACAATTTATCTTTTGGCCTGAACATGGCACCATTCAAGTGGCTTACCGTGTCGAGTTCGATCAATGCAATCAGATTGGACAGGGATCGTAACCGTAGTCTCCGGGATCGCTTCGCCGAGACGCAATATATCCCCGATACTTCAAATCCCCTGTCGCCAAATATTGATAATTACAGTTCCTATTTAGCAATAGTAGATGGTGCGACTGATTTAAACCGTACCACAGGAATTAATGGAAATTTTATCCTCAGCGCTAAATTTAAGCGGCTTACCCTGACCACTTCCCTGTTGGGTGATTACACAGAAGGAATCAGAGATGTCTTTTTGCCATCGACTTTACTGGCAGGTATTAGCTATGTATCTAACTATTTTGGATATAATCAGCGGTTGATTCTGGATAACCGCGCAAGTTATGAGTTTGATTTGGGAAGTAAATTTCATAAACTAAAAGCTGATTTGGGTCAATCCTTTCAGTCTGATACCTACAAATACAATTACACACGGGGCTATAACGGGCCTAATGATTTTATTAAGATTATACAGGTTAATGGAAACGCAAATTCCGGTTTTGATTACCTGAATGCGTATGGAGATTTTTATGTTTTCAGGTTTTTGGATAAACAGCGCAGCCGGTTGTTTTCCTTTTATGCAAGCGGATCTTATAAATATAAAAACTTAATCAGCGTTGATGCGATTTTGCGCCGGGATGGATCATCTAACGGCCAGCCTGATAGCCGCTGGTTATTTGCTCCATCTTTCAGTGCATCCTGGAGCCTGAAACATCAGTTCCTCGGTTCAAGTGATTTTATAGATGCGCTTGATTTGAGTGCCGGGTGGGGAAGAACAATGCGTCCTTTTATGGATGACCGTTTTGCCGCTGGCCCGCAGTATACTACGGTTAATGGCTGGACAGATGAGCCCACATTGCCTGGATATGGCTCATTTATCGGAGTGGCTCGTCCATATACATCAGGTTATGTAGGCTATAATATACCATTACCGGTTTCTGACAGAACGAATATTACCCTTTCTTCAAGCATGCTGAAGGGAAGGTTAACTGCTGCTGTAACTGTATACAACCGAGATGATAAGCGTCAGGTAATCAATCTTCCGGTGGCCCAGGAGCTTGGCTATACAACAGAATACAAATCCGGACTGGATGTCAACAACCAGGGTGTAGAGTTTTTGGTAACTGCCGTACCGGTTCAAAGTAAGGCCGGTTTAGGCTGGCAAACAGGTTTAAATTTGAGTTATAACCAGAATAGGGTTAATGCACTACCGAATGGCTTGCAGGAGTTGATCTACCAAAACAATAAATTACAGGTTGGTGCATCTGCGGGGTCTTATTGGTTATACACCAATCAGGGCATTTACGCAAGCGATGCTGAGATTCCTGTAAATCCGCAAACAGGTCAGAAAATGACTTTTAACGGAATTGCCCTGAAAGCAGGAGACCCCAGATGGGAAGATGTGAATCAGGATTTTCGTATAGACCAGAACGATAAAACACTCGTAGGAGATAGGTTACCCAAAATTATCGGAGGCTGGAGTAATACGCTCAGTTATAAAAGATTTGACCTTAACTTTAATATTTTTTTCGCCCTGGGTCAAAAGGCCATTAACCAGTATGACGCAGCCCGCTATGATTTTATCAACAGGGAGTCGGCAAATAATATCACTTCCGTTCGTGAAATTACAGCGTGGCAGTCTTTTGATGCAGCCAGGCAATATCCAATATACAACCCATTTAGCTCAGTAGTGCCTTACCGTGAAGATCAGGATCTCTTTCTGGAAAACGCATCCTATGCGAAGTTAAGATCGGTAACCCTCGGTTACGACTTTACAGCCATGCTTAAAAACAAAGCGAAGATAAAACGGGCGTACTTATATGTTAGTGGCACGAATCTGCTGACAGTAACCAGCTTTTCAGGGGTAGACCCAGAGCTTGTTAACTACAATGGAATGTATGATGGGGCCAATATAACCATACCCAAAACATTCGTATTAGGCTTTAAACTTGATTTATAATCCACATTGAGCATGACATTTAATTTTAGATATAACAGGATACGCTGCATCAGCGTCATTATCCTTACGCTGGCCGTGGTCTTATTTTGCGGTTCATGCAAAAAAATAGATGAGACGCAGTCTACAAGACTGCAGAAGGAAACGGACTCATGGAAAACGATTGATGATGCGAAGGCCAATTTAATAGGCATGTATGCATTAATGAGAAATGCATTGGCAGCTGATAATGGCCACTGGCTAATGGGCGACTTGCGGAATGGAGATTTTCTTTCAACCAACAGAGCAGATTTGCAAGCTATTATTGAAGGCCGTTTAAATGCATCTTACCCGGTAATAAACAGCATTACAAACTGGAGAAGATTTTACGCTGTTGTTAATGCTACCACGATATTTATCGAGCGTTCACCTCAAATTGTAAAATCAGATAACAGGTACACTCAGGCCAATAACAATGTAGATATTGCACAGGCCAGGGCGCTAAGGGCCTTTGCCTACTTTTACATGGTTCGCATCTGGGGAGATGTACCATTATTGACCACAACGCACGATGGCGATTTTATTAAGGCACCACGCACTTCAAAAGAGCGGGTATTATCCTTCTGTAAAACCGAATTATTGGCAGCAGCCCAGGTATTGCCTTTTAGATATGGCGGTACAGATGTAATTCTGCCCGGGGCCTACTACGGTTTGACAACAGGTACTGATCCCAATTGGTATGGTACCTTGATGACAAGGATTTCGGTGTATTCCCTATTGGCCCATGTTACTGCATGGCAACAAAATTATCTTGAAACTGATATTTATACCAAGTTTGTGTTAGATAACTACACTCAGCTGGTTGAGCCCGGTGTAACCGATTATAACTGCAGGTACCTTACTATTAATGAGCTTACGCTAAATGTACGTACAAACGAAACGCAGCAGGTTAATCCGTTTGCTTATAAACGTGCAACACAGCTTTTAGGATTTGCTTTTGAGTACGGCTACGGTTATTCTTCAGCAAATGGGCATATCGAGCAGCTTACCCTGGCCTCGCCGTTTGTACCTAAAGTACTGCCCGAAATTTTTGTTCCAAAAGACAGCATTAGAAAGATTTTTACTAATCCTGCCGATTTGAGGTTTAGCATTGATCCCCAGACAGGGCTTTACCGCGAAAACTATTTCACTCAGTACGGTACTCAGCGCCCAATGTTCAGCAAAATTAAGATTATTGAGGCGGTAGCTAATACCAGCGATTATGCCGTATTCTCATCTGCTGTTTTATTTACCCGTCTCGAAGAGATTACGCTGCTCAGAGCCGAAGCCCTGGCGGTAATGGGGCAGAAAGAAGGTGCGGTACTGGCGCTAAATAAAGCTGCAGCACTAAGGGGCTATATTCCATATCCGGATGGATCGACCAAAGATCTGATCAATGAAATTTTTGCTGAAAGAAGAAGAGAGCTAATGGGCGAAGGCTGGCGATGGTATGATCTGATCAGATATAATAGAATCAAGCGGACCAGCGGAACATTTATCACTAAGAATGGACAGCCATTAACATTTGCCCAGGCAGAAAGTGCAGGCGCTATTTACTGGCCGGTTTCACAGGATGTGATTAATGCCAACCCTGCCATCACACAAAATAACTTCTGGAAATAAGCGATCTAAACGATGAAATCAATCATAAAAATAAAAACGATGCTAATACTGGCTATAGCTTGCCTGGTATTGCCATCCTGTAAAAAAGACTCTCCTTATCGTGATTACCAAAACGAGGTACAAGAATTTAACGGTAATGTGCTTCGGTATCTGGAAACGCAACCAGCCACATTCAGCTCCTTATTAAAGGTTCTGGACAGGAGCCCTGATTTAAAAGAACTGCTCAATAGCGGCAAGGTTACCTTGTTTGCTCCTACTAACGAGAATTTTGCTGCAGCGCTTTATGAATTGAACCAGATCAGGACCGAGCAAAACAAACCTCAGATAACATTAGAGAATGCCGATCAGGTGGAGTTGGAAACCATGTTGGATAAGTACATTATCGCCGGGATGAATACCACTGATTACTATAAGTCTTTCCTGGATGGTAGTTATGTCCGTACCGCTAAATTCAATTATCAGATGCACATTCAATATCAAAAGCAAAATGCATCAGGCTTTCAGGGAGGAGGACCGGTTACCATAACTTTCTCAGATCCTAAGAACCTTACGGTCAAAACCAACTGGCAGAGAAGCTTAACCAACGCGGTAAATATCAGAACCAGTAATGGGATCATTAATATTTTAAGTCCTACCCACATTTTCGGTTTTGGTGATTTTACGATCAAATTAAATAAATAATAACATGAGATCAGTTATAAATAAAATAAAGCCGTTTTATGGGCTACTGCTTCTGGTGGTAGTGGCAGCCGGCTGCAGAAAAAATTTACCCGACGATTCACTTTCTTTAAGCAAGGACACGCAGTTTACCCAAACCCTTTACCAACCTGTTTTAGGTAGAAACAACTTGTTTAGTGGAAATTTTAATCCTGGAACTTCATCCTTACCTGTCGACTTCAAAATTGTGAATATGAGAAGATTTAACGGGGAGGCAGCACCAGAACTGAATGATTATTTCCCGGTAAAAATCTGGAAAAAGGCTTATGATGGCACTGAAAAATCACTGGCTGAGATAGAAGGTAAAAGAGGGGTAGAGAACCATAAACTTTTTGAGATTCGTGAGCATTCAGGTCAGTTTTTAATGTGGGATGCTGCTAAGTCTGATTTTGTCAAATCACAACCAGATTCAGGCTATGTATTCGATGTGGAAATGTCTAATTCTGGTGGGAAACGTTATTTCCGTAAAATGCGTTTAAGGCCATTTAGAGAAAGGCCATACGAGCCTTCAAACTTCGATCCGGTTACAGGGCAGGAGGTGCGGACATCGGTCAATCCTTCGGTAGTGAGTAACATCAGAGGTGAGCGCACAAACAGGTTTTTAGGTTCATCAGATATTCAGGTCTTATTTAACAAGGTTACCGGCGGGCCCGGCAATACGATATCATTCAAATTTGTTGATACGCTTTTCCGCACTATTGACCCTAATAAGTTCGCAACCACGCAATGGGAAAATGTGGTGCACGGTTTCAATATGGTTAAAACGGCCGAAAAAGTAACCTATCAGGTTGCCTATCCAATTCCATTAAATGATTACCCAACAAAGTATACTACCAGCTCAGGAGCTCAGGCTAGCTCAATGTTCCGGTTTGAGCGCATAGGATTTGGAAATACCCTGCAAAAATCAATTCTGGGATTAAATTATAATATCTATGAAAAGGGCGACTGGGAAATCATATTCTGGTTCAAAACAGAGAAACCAAGATTTGCTAACGACTAATGGAGACAGTATTTAAAATCAAGCAAAATATAACTATGATAAGATATATCACTGCAGTCATGATGATATTTGCCTGTTTGCTCGGCAAAGTACAGGCGCAGGAAAAAATTGCGGTAACAGGAAAGGTTGTAGATGCCAGTTCTGTTAAAAAAGAAACAGTGCCAGGGGTAACTATCCTGCTTGTAGCCACCAACCAGGTTATCGGGCAAACAGATAACGACGGAAATTTCAGGGTGACGGTTGCTCCGAACGCCGAATTGAAATTTAGCTATGTAGGAATGGCTCCGGTAACGGTTAAGGTGAACAGCAGACGTAATTTTACTGTCAGCCTGGAGCCATTGAATAGTAACACTTTAAAAACAGTCGAAGTGGTTTCGGCAGGTTACGTAACCAAAACCAGGACACTGTCTACAGGTTCAATTGTTAAAATTTCAGGTGCGGATATCCAGGGGCAGCCTGCCGGCGATGCTATTTCCTTGTTGCAGGGAAAGGTTGCAGGTTTAAATATACAAAACAGCACCGGTGCACCAGGTTTCAGGGGATCTGTGCAGGTACGTGGTTTATCAAACATCAATGTTAGCGGATCGGGCAACAACGCCTATTTAACTCCTACTTCACCTTTATATGTGATAGATGGTGTACCGGTAGATGACAATGCTACATTTTCTTATGGCTTTCAGCAAGCCGGACCTGGTACTTCACCGGCATCACAAATCCCGGCAGAAGATATAGAAGAAATCCAGCTGCTTAAAGATGCAGCTGCTACTGCGCTTTACGGTTCAAGGGGTGCATATGGCGTAATTCTGATTACGACCAAACGCGGTAACTCTAAAGTGCCGGTGGTAAGGTATCAGGGCTCAGCCTTTTTAAGTACTGTGCCACAGCTCAGATCGGTAATTGGCGGAATAGAAGAGCGTAATGTAAGGCTAAAGCAGATTATGCAGTATGATTCTACTTATTATCACGCACTGGGCACCATTAATGCCGTAGATTTTCTATCTGATAGTTTAAACGCCTATTATAATAACTCTACAAACTGGCAGTCATATTTCTACAGGCCTACCTATAACCAGAACCATAACCTTTCCATTTCGGGTGGTGATGTGGCCTTTAACTATAAAGTAGCTTTAGGTTTATATGATGAGGACGGTGTACAACGCAATACAGGCTATTCCAGGTATATTTTAAATACCACAATGACGTACAACCCCAGCCGTAAGTTTAAAATTTTGGGGCAGTTAAATAATTCGGTACAACAACAGCAAACCGGAAGCGGTAATGGTATTTTTAATACCGGGGTTGCCAGTGGGGGGAGCGCTTCATCATTACTACCCCCACCATCCCTGTATTCTGCTGTAAACCAGGTGCAAGGGGCCACCGAAAGTGATAATGACAATAAAACATTAAACACCTTTGCCGTGGTACAGCTCGATTATGAAATTTTAAAGAATTTTAAAGCAAGTACGGTAGTCAATTATACCAATATTACCGGCACCAGAGATAATTTTGTGCCAGCAGCTATCAACGGCGGATTTGCTAATTTTTATTCTTATAACGACCGCTCTACCAAACTATATAACAGGAGCAGCCTGAGCTATGTTTTTACGATAAACGATAAGGCAAATGAGCCGGCACATAATTTTAGTGTCTTTGCATTTACCGAGATTAACAGCTCAAATTTCAAGGCAGATGCGATTTTAAATGACCGTACCGTAAATGGCTACATCCGTGGCCCGGTTACCCATAACCCGGCATATAACCAAACGCTTGGAGGTACATTAGATAATTTCAGCGATTTCCGCTCTGTTGGCTTTGCCGGACAGTTCTCTTATAACTACAAGCAAAAGTATGTATTGGATGTTAACTATCGTGTGGATGGAACTTCAACCAATGGCCCTTTGGCTGGTTATGTGAAAAACCCTTCCGTTTCGGTAAAATGGAATTTTGACAAGGAAAACTTCTTACAGGGTAACCACTGGTTGGATTATGGGGATATCCGTTTGAGTTATGGCAGTAACATCACGCCAAACGGAAGTATCTACGATGTTTACGGAAGATATTTTGGTGGTGGTGCCTATAACAATATCCAATCGGTAGTTATTGATCAGAACCGTTTACCAAACCTGAGCTTACAACCAACCAGAAATACAACTTTAAACGCAGGGCTCGACTTTAGTATTTTTAAGAATAAACTTAACGTAAGTTTCGATACTTATTACAAACAGGTAGATAACATCTTCCGCGACAAGGGAATTGCCAATATTAACTCTTTTGCGAATGTAACCACCGTAGAAACCAGTAATGTAAATTATGGATGGGAATTTCAGGTTAACTCAAGACCATTGAACCCAAATAGTCCATTCAAACTTAATGTTTATGCCAACCTGGCGATTAACAGGGAAGTTTTGGCTGCATTGCCTGACGGCGCGAGACAACTTATTGCACTTGACCCCGACTTTAATCAGGATATCTATTACCGGCTGGGCATCAATTCATTATCGAATTTTCTGTATAATACCAAAGGTGTTTACAAAACAACCGATGATGTGCCAATTGACCCTATGACAGGTAAACGGTACCGCACAGGTGGCACTAATGTGCAGAACTATTTCCGGGCCGGCGACCCAATCTACACGGATCTGAATGGCGATTATATACTCGATCAAAATGACAGGGTGGTGGCTGGCAACTCGCAACCTCAGATTACCGGGGGTATCGGCGCGATGTTGAACTACAAGAACTGGAGTATCGAGGTAAATGGTTCGTTCACATTGATCAGGGATGTATTAAATAACGCCCTTGCTGCACAGTTCAGGAATTTTAATAATCCAACCAGGCTCGGTAATCTGGTACCCTTATCTGCTTACAGCTACTGGAATGGTGTGGGTACAAGCGGGGTTTATCCGAATCCTTTCGATTATACCAGGGCTGGTATAGTGGATCCTTTCCGTTATGGTCAGACCTTGTTTCAGGAAGATGGTACTTACTTTAAGCTCAATTCGGTGAAATTATACTATACCCTGAATAAAAGTTTTTCGAGCAAGTTCGGGATCAACCGCGCCAATGTATATGTCACTGCACAAAACCTGGGTTTCATTACCAATTACTCAGGGCCAAATCCCGAGGCGGTAACGGCCCTCGGACGTGACAGTTCAGGCGGTTATCCATTAAGTAAACAATTTGTGTTAGGTCTCAATTTAGAATTTTAACCGGAGTTTCATCATGAAAAAAATAACCCAAATCATATTTGTGCTCATTATTGCCATCAGTGTTTTCAGCTGTAAAAAATTTCTGAATGTTACGCCAATTGATAACCTCTCGGGTAATAACTACTGGCAGAGTCCGTCAGATGTAGAGAAATTTATCAGTGGGATTTACATTAAACTCAGGAGCAGAATTCTCGCTAACGGCAGCACCTTTTTTACTTTTGCCGACATCAGATGCGCCCCAGTGGTAAATGCTGCCAATAACGCGGGGTTTACAAATTTTATCAATAACGACCTTAAAGGCGCTATAGCATCTTCAAATGGCAATAGTTATTTCTACAATTTCAAAGGTGCTACGGAGTGGAAGCCTTTTTACGATGTTATTGGCAGTGCCAATATCCTGGTCAAAGAAGTAAGTGAAATGCCAGCCTCAGCCATTAGCGATGAAGATCGGAAAAGGTATATGGCCGAAGGCGTATTTATCCGGAATTTATGTTACTTCCTTCTGGTGAGAATGTATGGAGACGTACCGTATTATACCAACGCCTACAACGATCAGCCCCTTGGAAGAAGTAATCAGGTTACAGTAATGAAAAGCTGCATTGCCGATATGGCTGCGGTTAAAGACGATTTACCGGTGACTTATGTGGATGCCAGTCAGGTTGGAACAAGGGCTATGCGGGGAGGAGCATTGGCACTGATCATGCACATGAATATGTGGGCGGCCGGTTTTGACAGCGGCGATAAAACAGCCTATTATCAGCAGGTACTCAAGTATGGACAAGAGCTTGCTGCTTACCCGGATTATGGTCTTTTGGATTACACAGCTGAGAATAATAAGAAAATCTTCAAAGGCAATACCAAAGAAAGTCTTTTCGAAATAGTTTCGAATGCAAATTATGGAGAGGTAATTTCCCAGTATGATAATCCCTCAACATTCTTCTCCAGGTATCCGTTTCGTGGCACAGTAACCACCACCACCTCTCAGATGTACTTTACCACTAAATTCATGCAGAAAGTTTTTCCGGCAGGAAACGGCGATGTACGCAGGGCCTTGTGGTTTGAAAATGCTGAGTTAGGAAACAATACTTTCCAGTTGAAAAAGTTTTCGAATACCTATCCAAGTGGTACAAATAATTCGATTTCCCATGACGATAGCCGCATTATATTCCGCTTATCCGATGCCCTGTTGCTAACCGCAGAGGCAGCAGCAAATCTGGACGATAATATAACAGCCCAGACATTTCTAAATAAGGTAAGGGGAAGGGCCCAGGCAACCCCGGTTAGTTCAGTGGGCGACCAGTTAAAAGACGATATCTATTACGAACGCGTAAGGGAGTTGTTTTGTGAGGGGCAGTATTTTTATGATCTGGTACGTACCAAAAGGATCTTAAATTCTGAATACTCCGATCATCCTATAGGTGTTGCAGACTTCAACGCCGGAGCCTGGACCTGGCCAATCAGCGAATCGGCGCTGAATAACAACCCCAATATGACCTTAAACAATTTCTGGAGATAAAAAAATAAGAAATGAAGCATAAAAATATTAACCTGTTGGTGCTGGCAGTATTACTTTTTCTGGCCAGTGCATGCAATAAAGAATATTATGTAGACTCTGGTGTATTAACACCAAATTACAATGGAACCATACTCCAGTATTTAAAATCAAAACCTGCCATGTTCGATACTACCGTAAGGGTTATTGCACTTGCCGGTATGAATGAGGTTTTGGATAAGGAGAATGTAACTTTTTTTGCACCCACCAGTTCATCTATTTATAAATCTGTAAAAGCACTGAATGCCTATCTGTTGCAGAACGGCCGTGATACAGTTAAACAACTATCGCAAATAAAACCTGAGGTCTGGCGTAAAACCCTCTCGCTGTACATTTTTAAAGGTACCAACCGGTTGAAAGATTACCCTCAGATTGATACACTTGCCTACACCGCTTTTCCGGGCCAGTCTTATTCATCGTATGGCGGTGGCCGGATCATGAATATTGGGGTAATCTTTAATGATGCTTCAAGCGGGAGTACAAGTATCAAATACGCAGGTTACAGGCAGCTGTTTCTTTCCTATATAAAAGATTTCACCAAGCCACAGCAGAGCCTGGTGAATATACCTGTGGCCACATCAGATATTGCACCAAACAACGGAATTATCCATGTACTCCGGCAGGCCACTCTATCCGGGAGTACCCTGGTAAATAAGCACAATTTCGGATTTGTCAATGATATTTTTATCAACGATGTATTGGCAAGCGGTATCATGCCGGCTCAGTAAATAATTTAATTAAAGCAATTTAGCAGATGAAATATCTTAATTATAAATATAAGACCAGTGTTTTTCAGATTGGTTTTTTCCTGCTGGCAACGCTTTTGTTTGCCTGTAAAAAAAACGAAGTAGAACTGAAGGATCCTTATGCGAATGGAAAGGAATCGCTTGGTATCCAGTTCAGGTCCAAAGCGCCTAGTCCGGCCATCGCCTCCTCAGGCGATGTGGTTGATGTTAATATCCGGGGGCTACTCAAGTACAAGGATAAGTTTAAATTGTATGTGAATGAACTTGAGGCAGAAGTGCTAAACTATAGCGATAGCACTTTGCAGTTTAAAGTTCCTTTGAATGCAAGTACTGGGGGCATCTGGGTAACTGTTGATGATGCGAGCCTCGATAATCAAACCTTTTTTGGGCCAACATTACAGATTGCCGGCAAGACAAGCCTTGATGCAGGTTTTCAGGTTGTTAATGGTTCTAATTATACCATATATGATATCCTGCGCCTGGCTTCAGGCGGTTATATACTGGCTGGAGCATTTACCGATTTTGAAAATAAGGCAACAAAGGATCTCCCTGTTGGTAACATTGCACAAATCAATGCTGGCGGTGCAGTAGAAACAACACTAAAATTTGGTATTGGGGCTAATTATCTGCTCAATTCAGCAGAGCGCATTTCAAGCGGTGCGCAAAACGGGAAGTTTTTAATTGCCGGTAATTTTTCAAGCTTTAATACAAAACGGCCCAATAGAGCCAATATAAACAGCCTCACCAGGTTAAATGTCGACGGAACGCTCGACTCAACAATCATCGATGTGGTAAATGCAACACCTAACGATCCTTCAAAAAACAGGGATACAGTGCCGAGTTTTAATGGCGGCGTACAGGGCACAATCAAAAAAATCTTCACTTTCAATGACCAGGTTTACGCAGTTGGGAATTTTGATTATTACTTAAGGGCTTTTTACGAGCGCTCGACCTATGATGCTAAAGTATATGACCGCGTGCTGATGAGGCAAATGGTACGTATGGATATGGATGGATCGATGGACCAGACCTTTCACTATAATGCAGCAACCAAACAAAGTCCTAATGGTGCAAATGGGATTATAAACGATGCTATACAGCTCCCCGATGGAAAGCTTATCCTGGCCGGTACCTTCACCAGCTTTAACGGGATAAGCAGAAACCGCCTGGTGAGAATAAATCTGGATGGTTCGGTAGATGCGACTTTCAATATAGGCACGGGAGCAGACGACGAGATTACTTCGATTACCTATAATGCTACAACAAAAAAAATACTGGTTGCAGGGCCATTTAAAACTTTTAACGGTCAACCGCGTACAGGGGTTGCCATGCTAGAAACCGATGGCAGCCTGACAGCAGGTTTTACTTTCCCAAGTCTTAGTGGTGGTATTGTAAACTATGCTGGACAGCTGAATAACGGAAAAATAATCGTTGCAGGAAGCTTTAATAAATACAGGGATATCCTCCGTCAGGGATTTATGGTACTCAATACAGACGGAACACTTGCCAGTGGCTACAACAATACCGGTGTGTTTCAGGGAACGATCGAAAAAATGATAGAAACTACCTCAACGGCAGGGAACCCTGCAATTATCCTGGTGGGAAACATTTTCAGATTCGATAATATACCTGCAAAAAACATCATCAGAGTAGAATTGCTCAATTAAAGACATATTCATAAGCAAATTATTATGGAACAGCATAAAATAGCACTTTCGAAACAGGTTACTTACTGCCTAACGTTTTGTTTTTTCTTTCTTTTGTTAATCGGTAGCGCCTGCAATAAGCGCTTTGAGAATATCTTACCTGTATCCGGCCGCAATGATACGGCTGGGGTAAGCTCCGGCAAACCAAAAGTACTCTATATCATTCTTGATGGTGTAAGGGGCTCGGCAGTTGCTGCAATAAAGCCGGTTAACATCACACAAATCAATAAAAATGCAATATATTCCTTTGTAGGGCTCACCGACAGCACGCAGCTACCCGTGAGCAATGCAGGCGCCTGGACAAGTCTGCTAACTGGAGTGGATCCTGGCCTGCATAAGGTTTCAGGGGATAATTTTTCGGGTAATGATTTGAGCCATTATCCATCAATATTTACCAGGATTAAACAGGAACGGCCAAATTTTTCGACTGTTTCTTATACTTCAAGCGAAGCTTTTAACCAAAACCTGGCAGCCGATGCCGGTGAAAAACAAACCCTGGCTACAGATGCAGATGTGCGCACTTCCACAGTGGCGAAACTAAAAGATGCTAAGGTTGATTTACTGGTGGCACAGTTTCATGGTGCAGAAATAGCGGGAGCTTCAGGTGGCTATACAGAAGGAAATGCAGGTTATCAAACTGCAATCACAACCCTGGATAGTTACATTGGTGAGATGATCGCATCGCTGAAATCACGAGCTAGTTTCCGGGATGAGAACTGGCTGGTTGTAATTGCTTCAAACAAAGGTGGTGTTACTGGTAATCCGCGCACAGATAACAGTTTATTTGGTGATGACACGCGTAATACTTATGTGGCGCTATACAATCCAAAATTTGCATCAAAGCTTTTAGGCAAACCCAATACTACCGATGTGCCATACGCAGGTAGCGCACCAAGGTTTCAATCTACAGCCAGCTCAACGGTAACTGCGGTTTTAAGTAACACCTCAGTTGGAAATTTTGGTACTACGGGAGACTATTGCCTGTTCTTTAAAACAAGAAACGATGAATCAACGAATAGCTACTGGCCAGGCTTTTTAGGTAAAACTACGAATTTCGCAGGTGCAGGTTCAGGTGGCTGGATTTTTACGATGTCTGCGGCAAATTTTCAATTCGACTTTGGAAATTCTTCACGTCCCGATGTCTCTCTGATCCGGGATGGTAAGTGGCATACCATAGCCATGAAATTATCGACTGAGGCAGGTGTGCGTAATCTAACCTTATATTCCGATGGAGTGAAACGCTATACAATTGTGGTTACAGGTAAAAATCTGGATAATGCCACCACTGCTTTGAGAATTGGAGCGCTTCAAGACGGCGCGCGGCTAACCAATATGTTAATTAGGGATTTGGCCATCTTTAATGCTACAATGACTGATGCAGAAGTGATAGCCGCCATGAAAAGGGAAGTTACTGTAAACAGCCCATATTTTGCCAACCTGGTTGGCTGGTGGCCAATGAAAGAAGGCAATGGCTTCGTATTAAAAGACCGTTCGGGAAAAAACAATGATTTTATTTTAAGCAGTAATGCTACCTGGGCAACATTTAACGATTTATCGCCAAATATAAATCCCGAGATAGTTGGGGCTGCCTACCGTACCGTTCCAAATAACGTCGATTTGCCTTTCCAAATCTATAACTGGCTTGGGATTTTACCCCGCGCCGAATGGGGGCTTACCGGCAAGTCCTGGCCTCCCGCTTTTACTGAGGTAATAACTAACTAGTTGATTTATTAAACGAAATTTTTGAGATGAAGAGCATATATAAGCTATCATTATTAATCATAGTTGCCCTGTCAGCCTGTAAAAAATATGGCTATGAGGTAGAAGACGGCTATGATGATAATGCAGGAAATGTGAAGAGTATTACTGTAGATACCAACAGGCTATTTGTAGACCGTTCGGCCTTTGCAAAGGCCAGGGTTTTCCCGGGATTGGTTGGGGATGATGAGCCAAGGGTTACCGATGCAAAGTTTACCCTTGATTTAAATTTTAGTACGCAAACTGCAGATGTGCTACGGATCTCAGTTGCTCCACAGCCACAGTTTGGAACAGGCTACTATGCCCCGCCCGGAGAGTTGATTAAAATCATAGTTCCTGATGGTGTAAACGGACTTAGTGTACAGGTTGGTGGGCATACCGATAACCTCACGGGCGTGAGTCCATTGCTGAGGGATCCGGTTATTGTAGTCCGTAAGCAGCTTTTTTCAGGAGTCAATTATGTGCGTAATCTCTATGGTGGCTACATTTACATCAATGCCACTTTTGCCTTGTCTGCACCAGTAGCTTTTAGCATTACAGGCGCTTGCGTAGCACCGGATTTTGAGCTGGGCAAGTCGATCGATGCAACCTGGATGGCTCAGGTTAAAGCCTCGCAAGTTCCCTGGCTCGAGCTGCGTTGCAGGAGCGTAGTCTATTTGGTTCCAAGAGACCTGGTGGTTGAGAAATTTACCTCATCCAGAGATCCTTTAACAAACCCTACAGCCCTGATGACCAAATGGAACGAAATTTTTGATCAGCATTATAATGCCTGGATGGGTTTATCTGCAAATGCTCCTGATGAAAGGGACAGGAGTCCACAAGGTCCGTGGAGAGGAACCGTTGATATCCAGATCAGCGGTTTCCCGACCGCGGCAGGCCACTCTGGCTTTCCGTTTATGGGATTGTTAAATTACAACGGAAGCGAATGGTTCCAAACCTGGGTAAGTTTAAATCAGTTAACTACAAACCAGCCACATCCTAACTGGGGTACCTATCACGAGTTCGGGCATAACTGCCAGCAAAATACCACCTGGAACTGGTCTGCTTTGGGTGAGTCTACCAATAACCTTTTCTCTTATAAAGTTGCAAAGGCATATGGCCAGGATTTTAGGATATTACATGCCCCTAACGAATGGAACGATGTTGCCCTTGCCTACGCTGCCACGCCGGCCAGTGCTACAAAAAATTTCGATATAGATTTAAACGGCGGCCGCGAAAACGGTTCATTTGCGCGCACCGTACCCTTTGTTCAGTTACTCGAAAAATTTGATTACGGCTTGCTGACCTATATTTATACCAAAGCAAGGCATGCACCGCGTTTAGCGAATAACGACCAGGATAAAAAAGATAATTTTTATGAATGGTCATGCGAGTATACCAAAACCGATTTATTGCCATTTTTCAATGCCTGGGGTATTACGGTGAGCAATATCTCTCAGGCAAAAATCAAGGCTGCAAATTATCCGGAGTTGTCTAAAGCAATATGGACTTACAATATCATGACTAAAACCGGAGGAGACGGCCCGGTACCGGTTTCGGCCACACCGATACCTACTACAGTAATTTCTGCAAGTTCACCTGCCCAGGAAGGCTCTTTGGCGAATTTGGTCGATAATAATACCGCTACTATCTATCATTCAAAATACTCATCGCCCACAGCTGCCGAGAGCTTTCCGTTTACCATCATTGAAAGTACCGGAACAGCTGCTGCGCCTGTTAAAGGGATCAGCTTTGTACAGCGGATTGGGGTAAGCAACGGCTATGTAAGAAACGTTGAGATTTACACCAGTCCTGATAATATAAATTACACACTTGCAGGAACGACAACAGTGCCACAAAATGAAACCAGGTACAATTACGCATTTCCAGGTGGCACAATAACCACCAGATATGTTAAAGTGATTGTTAGGACCGGGGCAAGTACAGTATTTATGTCATTATCAGAACTTACATTATTTAAATAGGCGCTTAAATATTTTAATATGATTCATTTCATCCATAAAAAACAATTATTACTGGTATTGTCATTTTGCCTGCTGGCTTTTGCGGGATGTAAAAAATACCCCAATCCACCCTCATTTAACGAGGAGCTCGATAATACAGTTATTCCATCCAGAAAAGTACTCGTAATTAGTATCGATGGTTTGACAGGTACGGAGTTGCAAACAATCGCACCACCCGCAATTACGGCATTGCAAAAGAACAGCAAATATTCTTACACCCCCCTTAAAGAACCGGTTACCAATGATGTAACATCCTGGGTATCGATGCTGACCGGGGTTTCATACGAAAAGCACCTGGTTTCGACAGACGACTTCCAGCCGACTACCGATCCCAATGCAGGCGAGCATGATGCAGTTCCGATAAGAAGAAATGTACTGGATTATATCATGAGTGCGACAGGATCAAAAACGGCTTTTATTTCGCCATGGAGTAACCTGCGCAATTACATAAAGGTTGCCGATTACCGCCCGCTGGTAGCCACAGATGAAGCCGCTAAAGACTCGACCATAAGTTTACTAAATAAGTATGTTGGCATTAATGCTGCTGTGGTCAATTTTAGGGAGGTAGCTGCGGCAGGGGCCAATGGCGGATACCTGGCTGCTAATGCAGGATATAAAAATGCGGTTTTAAAGGCAGATAACTATGTTGATGAAATCATCAAGTCAATTAAAGCCCGTAAAACATACAATCAAGAAGAATGGTTAATTATCATAACCACTAACCACGGAGGCGCTGATAATGATGCTAAACCTGGCTTTATCATGTTATCAAATCCTTCGTTAAAAGAAGAAACATTGGTAAAAAGAGCCTACACAGGTTTTAATTTAAAAACGCTGAATGCACTGGCATCTGCGCCCAATACCAATAGTCTTTATGATCCGGGATCGAACAAAAGCTTTACAGTACAAATGGACGTCAAATTTAATGATGTTGGAGGATACTGGCCGGGTTTCTTAAGTAAAGGTACACCTTTCGCCAGCGAAAAGATCACCGGTTGGATGTGGGAACAGGCCGGAGGATCGTGGAGCATAAATTATGGGCAGACTTCAAGGGTTCAGTTGTCTGTTGGGGCTGCTTTTGGAGATTTAAACTGGCATACTTTAACCATGACAGTAAAATACATCAGCCCAACAAGCAGGATTATGACGGCTTATGTAGATGGGGTTTATAAAAGCGAAAAGGACTTAACGAATTTGAATCTGACGAATACGGAGATGCTATCTGTGGGCAACAGACAAACGGTTAATACGAATTTTGTTGCTGCCAACCTGCAATACTTCAATGTAGCCCTGGATAGGGAGGTAGTTGCTGCCAATTATAAGATACAGGATATTACCAAGCATCCAAATTATGGTAATCTGACAGGGTTTTGGCCTATGAACGAGAATGCGGGCCGCACGCTTATCAATTATGCGCCAAACGGATATAATATGGCAGTTACGGGAGCATATGCATGGGTATCGCTGGACAAAAACGCTCCCCCAAGCTATCCGGCAATCGGTACCGGCCCATCATCGGTTACTACCCCGAATGCCATAGGAGCGATAATGATGTACTGGACCAGGACAAAGATTGACCCGGTATTTGATATCGATGGAGATCCGATACTATCGAAATTTGAGGCAGATTTTCTAAAATAAGACAACCATTTGGCAAGCCGCCTGATTATTTGAGTAGCATTTAAAGGATTATGATAATTAGTTGATAGTTTAGTTGGAGGTATTGCCCTGGTGGCAATGCCTTTTTTCTACATTGCAGACGAAGTTATAAGAATTAAGTTCAGGAACCAGATAAGTTTTTTTCTGTTCGCATGCCGGACTGGATTATTATTAAGTAAAACAAAAAAAATAGATGTCGAAATTTAAGCCAACAAACAAATGCCTTTTAAGGCGACTATTCGCAAATAAGCGGTGGTCAACTGTTTTTGCCAGATTATTTACCTTGTTCTTAACTATACTGGCGGGAGCAACTTTT
The DNA here is from genome assembly GCF_000812965.1 of Pedobacter kyungheensis. Classification (GTDB taxonomy): domain Bacteria; phylum Bacteroidota; class Bacteroidia; order Sphingobacteriales; family Sphingobacteriaceae; genus Pedobacter; species Pedobacter kyungheensis. Next base: position 174,858 of record NZ_JSYN01000006.1, on the reverse strand, counting down.
GCGCAACAAAAACCCAATGTGATAGTAATTTATATCGATGATTTGGGATATGGAGATTTAAGTTGTTATGGCGCCACAAAAATTAATACACCTAATGTCGATTTACTTGCAAAGCAGGGATTGAAATTTACAAACGGGCATACCACCTCTGCAACATGCACACCTTCCAGATACGCGCTGATGAGCGGTGAATATCCCTGGCGTCAAAAAGGACATAATATTTTGCCTGGCGATGCAGCTTTAATCCTTTCAACCAGTACAATCAGTTTACCCAAAGTGTTCAAAGCTGCAGGGTATCAAACAGGGATTGTCGGGAAGTGGCATTTAGGTTTAGGAGATAAAATAACCAAAGATTGGAATGGTGATATCAGTCCGGGGCCAAATGAAATCGGTTTTGACTATTCCTTTATCTTTCCCGCTACAGCTGATCGGGTTCCTACCGTATTTATGGAAAATCACCGGGTAATCGGATTGGAAAAAACCGATTCAATTGTGGTAAGTTATCAGAAGAAAGTTGGAGATGAACCCACCGGAAAAGAAAATCCGGAACTTTTGAAACTCGATGCTTCTCATGGCCATAATTCTACTATTGTGAACGGTATCGGACGTATTGGATTTATGAAAGGTGGGAAAAAGGCGCGCTGGACCGACGAAGAACTTGCACCGACCTTTTTAACTAAGGCCATGGAGTATATTGAAAAGAACCAGAAAAAACCGTTCTTCTTATATTATGCACTAAATGATATTCATGTTCCACGAATGCCGGCTACTATGTTTAAAGGTAAAAGCCAAATGGGTTACAGAGGCGATGTAATACTCGAAATGGACTGGGCCGTAGGGCAGATTACAAAACAATTAGATCAATTGGGGTTGACTAAAAATACCATCATAATTTTTAGCAGCGATAACGGCCCCGTTTTGGATGATGGCTATGCTGACGAAGCCATTGCTAAACTAAACGGACATTTACCTGCCGGTTCACTAAGAGGCGGTAAGACCAGTGTTTATGAAGGCGGAACCAGAGTGCCCTTTATAGTTTCCTGGCCTGGAAAAATTAAACCAGGTAAATCAGATGCTTTAATTAACCAGGTAGACTTATTGGCTTCATTCGCAAGTTACTTTAAAATTCCAATCAAAAAGGGTGAAGCGGGTGATAGTGAGAATCACTTCGCTGCTTTAACCGGTAATGAAAAGCTCGGCAGGAAAATAATGATTGAGGAGGGAGTTAACAACTTAGCAATTGTAAAAGACGATTGGAAATACATTGCCCCTTTTGGGAAAAATGCAGATCAGTTATACAACTTAAAGACAGATATTGGAGAAAAAGATAATTTGGCAGCAAAATATCCGGAAAAGATAAACGAATTAAAATCATTGCTTTCTGAAGCTATGGATCGCGCTGAACACCTTAATTAACGCAATTCAAATGGAGACAAAATGGCAAGTATTGGTCTAAAGGGATGTCCAAACACTACCAAATATACCGACATGCTACGAAGGATTGGTGATCTATCGTATAACGGTAAACCATTAGGTTAGTTGATTAATAAATTGCGTAGTGATGGATATTGCTGCGCAATTTTTAATTTAAGGCTGCGCCTTGGTGAAAAGTCCGGAAAACAAAAAACCCGACTATCGTCGGGCTTCGTTTCTTTGGGCGGAGAGCGAGGCTCCCGAACCCGGGGCTGAAATCCTGCTTTAATATGGTTTAATAGATATATTCGATAACTGACTCACCGAATTGCTCACCTTGATTTTTTACTGCAAATGCTATTATGTAAAGATAGAAATTTTAATTAATTAAAGGAATGCTTAATTGGTGATGTTAATAATACAACCTACTGCTACTGGTCATATAATCTGGTAATTTTATTTCGGAAGGAACCGAAGGGAGTCGAACCTTTGGTTGTAATGTATTGAAAATCAGTATTTTTTAGTTTTATTGAGCGTTCAGGCACCAAAAACTCACCTCTATTTTTTTTAATGCAAATTCTTTACTATAAAGATACGGAAATAGCCGGAATCTGCACAAAATAAATATCAAATCAAGACCAGGCAAGCATCTGTAAAAAGCTGGTTGGGTAGACTTTATATAAGAGATAAATTTAAAGTGGTCAATTGAATTTTATGCTACTGGGGTAATGCCAGGAAAGTCAACGCCTAGGTCATTACAAAGCCTTCGAACTTTTCTTCTGTAGCTCGACTGAGCTGACATCCAGTTCTTTTTGCCAGCTAGTGGTAAAATGCGATGATCACTATGATTCGGTCGATTTTTTCGTTCTGCGGCTTTGACCTCAAAGTGAAGTAATCGCAATGGATTTCCCACTGGACTTACCTCATTGTCCAAATCAAATATTGTACGATGCTCTTCTTCATTAAAATTTTCTTGTTTGTACCTTAAATCCGCCATCAGTTGCGCAAGCGAGCAATCTTCTGTTAGGTAATCGAGATCATAAATATCCTTACTAGCTCGGTTTGAGGCAGTCATCAATTTGAGTAAACCAATATCTCTTATAGATGCTAGTCTCGCTCCATTAACAAGTTGTGGACCGTCTAAAAAACGAGCGTTCTGAATTATCTCTAATTTAATATTGAATTTGCCTTTTTTTACCCAAAAACGTAGAAACATATATTGATCACTTTCGTCGCAAGGGTAGTCAAGGCGAGAGAGATTTTCTCCAAAGTATGCTTTTGTCTCATCCTCTATTTTTTTATAACCAGATTTACCAATTATATCAGAAAAGAAAAGGTCTATATCTATAGATTCTCTATGGTCATACCTAATGGCAAGATTTGTTCCACCGCCCAATGACGCATTTTTTAGGCTTGAAAGACTTTGAATTTCAATAATGGTTTCAAGCAGTTCTGTAGAAACAGCGGATATTAATACCTAGAAAAGTGTTTTATCTGATAGCGTTTTGCTACCATAGTACATACCATATTGCTGATACGTTCTTTTGTAGATTTAAGTTCTTTAACGATTTCTGTACGCTTGTATAAGCGTTCTAAGCGCATAATATCACTAGTAAATGTACTTTCGGTTGTGGCATAGAGCGCCCTTGGGATAATTAAATCCTTATCTTCCTGAACATCCAGATGAGATGGGTTTACATCCCAGAAAAGTTCTTTAGGAAAAATGGTCGCTATGTTATCTGCCGATTTCTCTGCTGCAGCTTCCAATGCGGCAGAATATGCTTTCAGGTTCGCCGAAATTATTGGCGCTGATCTTGTGGTGGTAAATGCAGTCCGCCTTCCCTTACCCAGTTTGACCCCAGCGGGTATTGATTATCCTATAGATAATCAGCAAAATCTCCTTGAGGACGCGCTGCAAAGACTGAATATAATCAAAAATGAATTAAATACTGAGAAAGATGATCTGTAAAAAGCTAAAGCTGGGCCTGAAGTGACACTAAAGGCTGAAGTCGGAGATGCTGTAACAGTAATGCATTGTTCATTAAAAGTGGTTCTTCCCCAATTTTGGTCTGCGATCCGTTTACACCGGAACTGCTGCGACAGCAGGAAATTAGAGCGCAGTGACGCGTTTAACTGTGGTTCTGTATTGATACGATCCCAATCTCCTGGGTAACGGGGATGAAAGCATAACCCACATAGATATGGCCTGACGATCATATTTATGTATAGCTTGGGTTAAAAGGTCTGATACGGTTTTTTCTTTACATCATCTAACGTTCTGGCTAAAAGTGCCTCAATTTGAGGAAGAGGCATGAGCCTTATCCAGGTAATTTAACCTCAAAACACGTCCGCTCATTAATAGAAGAAACGCTGATGAATCCGCCATGTGCCCGTGCAATTTCACTTGCAATATATAGGCCCAGGCCAAGCCCCTGCTGGCCGGGCTGGACTTTACCCCTGGAAAATGGCTTGAACAAATGCGGCAAGATGTTTTTAGGGATCGGGGTTCCGTCATTCGAGATTTTAATCAGATAACCTTTTTCTTGTTGAGTGAAATCAATAGCTATTGGTTTTCCTTTGCTGCCATGGGTGATCGCATTTGAGAGTATGTTAGAAATTAACTGCGCTATACGCTTGTTATCTACTACCGGAATGTCTGTGTAGGTAATATTTTTGTTGATGATTATATCTGGCCATGCCATCTTAAGTTCTGTGATTACCTGTTCGATAGTTTCCTCCAGGCTGAGATGGTTATCGTAGTTGAGTACAATACCTGAGCCCAGTTTTCCGCTGGCGAAGTCTAAAATGTTATCGATCAGCCCGCGTGTACGAACAGCCGCATCGCTGATGATCTGCGCTAGACGCTGATTCCGCTCATCTAAGTTTCCTTTTAACTGAAGTTGAACTGCGCTTGAGATGGCGCTTACCGGATTTCTGAGGTCATGGCCTAGCATCGCAATGAATTGCTCCCGGAGTTCGGCCTCGCTTCGTTCTTTGGCAATGGTACGATCCCTATCAGCAAGCTGCTCCTGAGAATCCAGGTGAAAGCCGATAAGTTCAGCAAACAGTTTAAGGGTATTAACCACTTTGGGATTATTTACTTTTGCTGGAACGCGGTCAATGGCACATAATGTTCCGAAAAAAGATCCGTTTTTTAATATGATCGGTACAGAAATATAGCTTTGAAGGCCATATATTTTTGGGGTATGATGATCTTTATATAAGGGGTCTTGGTCAACTTGATCAATAACGACTACCTGCCGATGCTGCATGATTTCATTACAGATCGTCGTTTCCAGTTTCAGTTCGCCGCCGGCATGAAGGCCAAAGCCTATTTTATCCAGTGTAGCACATGCGACCCAGGAAAATTCATCAACCCTGGCGATGGCTGCAAATCCCATTCCCGTGGTCTCACAGGCCAGCTCTAGAATATGGTTTACGGAAGGAATGTTAGATACTCGCTCAATATCCTTCAAAATGTGTTTTCCTGGATCGCTCATTAAATATTCTGGCCGGTTTTGGTGTAAATTTAGAAAAAATCAGTTAACTATTAGTGCCTGGTCTGTCCTGGAACAGTAATGTTACCAGGCACTAAAATACTTTGAGAAAACTAGCCCCGGGGGGTATCATCTGCCGGCAGTGTTTGACTTGGACAGGATTTACTAGCTTCACTGGATTAATGATTACATAATAAAGGGTGAGGTTAATTTTTTACTTACAGGCCCGTGCCTACTACCATTTGTGGGAAACTAAATCATTTTAAATAAGAACAATCCATTTAATTAGACTACATTAGAATGTTCACGATATTTTTTTGCCCTCTTATCATCGTTGTTCAATTATTCTCCTACTACCTCACTGTTTTAATATTTAGCTATGGAAAATCTCACCGAAGAGCAAAAGGTAATCGCTTTTGTAGACAAAATAATACTGGAATGGCCGGATATTTTTGATCGTTTCTGCTTTAAAAATAAGCATGTTATCTACATCCACTTCCTCAAACAGGCCTCTTCCAAAACCTTCATCCATACCCTTCTCCCTAAAATGGGAATGTTTGTTGACTTTAAATCTGAGATACAACTTGTTTTTCTGAATAAAGTTCATAGCAGCGAACTGACGATTATCGTTAATGACAAGCTGTCGGAGACCTGCCGGAATGTGGTATGTTAGATCAATATGAGACCTTCAGGGTAGCTGAAATTTTCCAGGCTGTTGATGTACCCGGGTGCGCCATTGATAGAGCAGAATGTTTAAAAGGCCTCAAGAGTTTCCTTCATTAGCATATTTTTCAAAAACCAAATTTGTTCCGCATGGCAATAATATTTCAAACTCTATCTATTGGAGACGCCCATATCAGGTTAGCTGTAGTGACCGATCCTTTTCAGGCCGATTTATGGGTATACCGCGTCTCTTCAATTAAAACCGCGCATGGTGAGTGTTACTGGTTTATCACTCCGGATAAACAAGATGCAACCCTTCTAGTTTATTTTACCTCGGCAGACAGCGCGCAGGTGAAAGTCTATTTTACCAGCAATTACGAGGATGCCGGGTGGCAAAATGAAAGTCTCTTCAGGGGGAAATTTGGGTAAATACAATTTGTTGTTCAATTATTTATATCCAGAGAGATCAACCTTAAGGAGCGACTAGAGCTGATTAATGTGCGCTGATCTTGTTAAGATGCCTCCTCTGATCGGCTTAAAAATATAACTTTTTGATTTTCAATATATTTATGTATATTTGAAGACATTAAAAAAGAAATAATGCAACAAGGAACAGTAAAATTTTTCAACGAGACAAAAGGTTTCGGATTTATCGCACCCGCTGATGGCGCTGCGGAACTTTTTGTACACGTATCAGGTTTAATAGATACTATTCGCGAGAATGATGTCGTAAACTTTGAGGTTGAAGAAGGCCGAAAGGGCCCTAATGCAATAAATGTTAAGATCGCATAAGATAAACCTTTATATTGTATGGACATCTTTCCGCAAGGAAAGGTGTTTTTTTTTTATTCCAGTAATTTATGCAAGAAAATTAATCTGATTAAGTTGAATTGCATCGGTTAAGGTGAGCATTCCCATACCGATGCTGCTTAAATTTCCAGGGCTTGCTCGAAGCCGAGAAATAATAACTATATTGCCGTACTTAATTTTATCCGACACGGGCCTATTTTGGCCGCTAGTTTAATTTTTCGTAATTAAACTTCAAGATAAAATATGTTAATCCCCATCTTCCTGATTATCCACTGGTATGCTTCTTTGTTTTTCCAGTCTTTCTTCCACCATCGTTATGCGGCACATAATCATTTTACAATGAGCAAGGCCTGGGAAAAATTCTTTTATATCTGCTGCTTTCTCACGCAGGGTTCATCTTATATCAGTGCAAGGGCCTACGGATTGATGCATAGGCTTCATCATGCCCATACAGATACGGTGAATGACCCGCATTCTCCTTCATTTTTCCAGAGTATACCAGCATTGCTCTGGAAGACACGCAATAGCTATAACGATATCTTCAAAGGGTACACAATTGTGGAGGAGAAGTACAGTAAAGATCTTCCCGAGTGGCAATCCTTTGATAAATTTGCTCATAATTGGTTGGCGCGGGTACTTTGGGGTGTGCTGTACACTGCTATTTACGCTGTCTTTGTAACCCACTGGTGGATGTGGTTATTCCTTCCCCTAACATTTTCTATGGGTGCCTTGCAAGGAATCGCTGTCAACTGGTGGGCCCATCGGTTTGGCTATAGAAACTATGCGCTAAGAAATACCTCCCGGAACATCCTGCCATTGGATCTGCTTTTCTGGGGAGAGGCATATCATAATAACCATCACAAAAATCCAGGAAGAGCAAATAATGCAGTAAAGTGGTTCGAATTGGATACTGGTTATGCTGTTATTAAGCTCATGCATAGATTGAAGATAATCAAGCTTAAAGCAATGCGTTAATCGCTGGCCCAGATTGATTTTTTGTTAAAAATAGTTATAATCATTTTTCGATCGCGTGGGATTTTAATGATCAGATAAAATACATCCCCGCTGATAGCGATTTCACATAATTTTAAAAAAACAAATTCGATTTGAGCTACCCGGGTTTTCGATACCGAAATTTTAAGCCTGAATCTTTACAACAAATACGAGTTTGAAATTTTCGGTGTAAGCCCTCAACTTCTTTTTAATGTACTATTCTTTTGCGGCTTGGGACTTGAATGCATTAGTTTCTTCTATGGGTAAAAATATCCAAACATGATACGGGATTTTGATATAATGTACAGGAAAACACACTCTAAACCATCATCTCGGAAACGCGTGCAAGAAGTTTATCAATATCAAATGGTTTATCCATGAAACTATCTGCTCCACATTTTCTTGCCAAAATATTCCCGTTAGACTCCGCCGACATCAGTAATACGGGGGTTTTATTCTCCGGGAATCTCGTTTTAAATATTCTACAGAGTTCATTACCATTATATCTAGATCCCAAGAGCCTGATATCCATTACAACCAAATTAAAGTTCTGTTTATTTATAAATTCAGGATCAGGTGCAATCGTGAATACAGTGGTCTGATAGTCTGCGATTTCGAAGATTAATTGAAATAATTCGCTAATTTCCTTATCATCCTCTATTATGAGTATGTGCTTTTCCATCGATGTCGATTTTAAGTGATTCCAATACGGTCACGGCAATCGAAGTCGAAGGCAATAAGAGTATCTCGGAGTATAAACACATGATTGAGGAAAAAGTTTAATAAATGTTAAAATAATAGGTAAAGTTTGGCTGCCGAATTTGCCTGCATAGGATATAGTTTCACCGGCAAGGGGATAATTGGCAAATTGTTCTGGGCTGTAGCCATATTTAACTTGAATGCCCAAAACCAAAATTTATCTCCAGAAAGACCTCTGCCAATTGAGTTCGGTGGTCGCAGCAATACAGGTTTTTCCCGGGCAAAACCACTGGATAGGTTACGCTTATGATTTCTCAATAGGGGCCTTACAAGGTTACTGTGGAGGGACATGAGATCTTTGTAGGTTATTTCTTTAAAACAAAAAATGTAAGGATGCTAACACCCAGGTTTTTTTTAATTTATTAATCGTTTAAGTGAAAACTTGGGTTTACAATGGACGGATAAAGGAATTTTGCAATATTTGAAATCCCTTTAATCATTGACTTAAATTTTAAAATTTTCCCACTTAATATTTGTCAAGAAGTTTTAATCGTCTGTAAACACCCATAATAACACTTGAAACAACGGGCGAAATACTTCGATTACGACCTTTAAAGCTCATTTATTTGTAACTTGCAAATAGTCGAAATGATTTAACCAATGCAAACAATACTAGGATCAAATCCTAAGTATGTTCATCTGTTTAGTCCAATTAGTAATGTCATTATGTTCAAATTTATCCACGCTATTTAGATTATATACATCAACCAGAACATTTTCCAATATATGAAAACTCATACACCTTAAGATGTTACAACCTATGGTAGGATAAGCGCGCTACTTTTCAAAATATTCTCTATTTTTACCAACAGCATAATTTTGTCTGCCTGTGGCGATCGCAAAAATTTGGTTCGCTGCTAATTTAAAGCAATTGTGCGTATCCGTTTATCTATGTCAAACAATAAAAACTACGACGCCGAATTTTGCGGGAGTCTGGCTATTCATCAAACCAATTCTGTACAGGATTATGGTTTTTTGCTCGTAGTCGAAAATGAGAAACTGGAAATTATCCAGGGCAGCGAAAATTTAAGCACATTAACGGGGATTCCCATTCGCGAACTCATCGGAGCTCCCGCTACCTCAATATTTCAACCTGAGGATTTAACACGTTTGAAAGCAGAGATTGCAAAAGGAAACCGGATAAGGATTCCTTTTCCATGCACGATCATGGTCGATCAGCAGCCCAAAGCGCTTTATGTTTTGTTGCATGTAAAAGATGGGCAAACCATTCTCGAAATAGAGCAGGTATACGGCAGGGTAGAGCGAAGCTTTACAGAGGTATTTCAGGAAGTTAGATCCTTTATTTCTTCCATTGATGAAATTAATGACCTGGATGCAATTTGTAAAGCAAGTATCCAGGAGATAAGGCGCCTGGCGGGTTTCGATGGAATCAGGATGTACCGTTTCGACCGCGAATGGAACGGGATGGTAATTGCCGAAGAGGTAAGCAATGGGCTTGAGCATTATCTCGGACAAACCTTTCCGGCATCTGATGTACCAAAACAGGCCCGTGCACTGTATATCCGGAGCCCTTATCGCTTTATTCCAAATCGTGAATATCACACCCACAAACTGTTTCCGGTGATTAATCCCATCAGCAATACCTTTTTAGATCTTTCCGACTGCAACTTGCGAAGTATAGCCGCTGTACATTTGGAATATATGGCCAACATGAACGTTATGGCCTCGATGTCTATCAGGGTAATGGTTAACGGCAAGCTATGGGGGCTCATTTCATGCCACCATATCACAGCTAAATATCTAAATGCGGAGCTACGTTCTATTTTTGAATGGCTTAGTATGGAAATTTCGCACCGGATATCGGCGGTAATTAAGCAGCAGCAACTTAGTCAGCTGGCGGAGTTAGCCCGCGAGCAGGCCATTATCCGTGAGCAGATAATTGGTAAAGGATCTCTCGATGGCGCCATTACAGCAGATGAAAACAAAACGATTCTTTCGCTGTTTAACAGCGCAGGATGTGCCATTAAGCTGGGCGGAAAGATAAGCAGCATTGGCCATGTGCCCGAAATGCATGACCTTGAAAACCTGTTTTTATGGACAAGCGGAAAAACTGTAACGGGTATAATGGCCATAGAAGACCTTGGAAATAGCTATGAAGAGGCTAAAGACTACGCCGGGATAGCCAGCGGACTTTTAATCATACCCATTGATGTAGAAAAAGCAGATTACCTGTTATGCTTTAGGCCGGAACTTATCCGCGATATCAAGTGGGGAGGAGATCCCAATAAGGCCATAAATTTTGAGCCCGATGGCAAGCGTTATCATCCCCGTCATTCTTTCAAGATGTGGCTGGAAACTGTCCGGGGGCAAGCTTTACCCTGGAGTGAGGCAGAAATAGCAATTGCCGGCTCGCTAAAAGACTTTATAACCGACTATCGTTTGGCCAATCCATATCAATTTCAATAATCATCTCAAAATGCCTATGAACAAAAGAGAAAATGGGAATGATAAATACGTAATAGCTATCGGCGCTTCAGCCGGAGGACTGGAAGCTATTCATGAGTTTTTCGACCACATGCCTCTTAATGAGCGCTTCGCATTTATTGTGATACAACACCTTTCATCGGCGCATAAAAGCTTACTGGTAGAACTTGTTTCAAAACATACCCACATGAAGGTGTTTGAAGCGCAGAATAACCTGGCCATACAGCAAAACTGTGTTTACATCATTCCAAACGATAAGCTTATGACCATTAGCGCAGGTAAACTTAAGTTAGCAGAGAAGTCGGTTATTAAAGCACCCAATACCGCCATCGATCATTTCCTTTACACACTGGCCAACGATAAAAAAGAAAAGGCAGTTGCGATAATCCTCTCCGGTACCGGAAGCGATGGCACCAAAGGAATTCAGGCCATTAAGGATTGTGGTGGGCTGGTAATTGTTCAGGATCCACAGACTGCAAAATTTGATGGTATGCCTAACAGTGCTATTTCATCAGGGAATGCCGACTATATTCTTTCGCCTGCTGAAATGAGCAGGGAGCTTTTAAATTACGCTAGCGAGCGCCAGGCAGAGATCCTGGAAAATGGTCATTTTGACGAGCAACAGCTCGAAGAGATCTTCCAAATGGTTCATCAGCATTCGGGCAATAATTTCGATCTGTACAAAACCCCAACCATTGTGCGCAGGATAGGCAGGCGCATGAACGAGAACGGTATAGCTACACTTAAAGATTATATCAGGTTTTTGCGTAAAACACCTGCGGAGGTGAGCACATTAGGACAAGACTTTCTGATTGGCGTTACCAAATTTTTCCGTGATGGCGAAGCCTTTAAGGCGCTTGCTGAGCAGTTAACCAAAATTATTGAAGAAAAAAAGGCCGTAGATTCCCTAAAAATATGGGTTTGCGCTTGCAGTACCGGCCAGGAGGCCTACACGGTGGCCATGATCGCCAATGAATGCGTGGCGCGAGCAAAGAAAACCATCGACATTAAAATATTTGCTACAGACATCGATGAAAAAAGCATTGAAATTGCAGCAAAAAACCAGTACCCGCACACCATAAAAAAAGAAATACCAGAAGAGCTGTTCAACAAATACATGGTTCAGGACGGCCAGTACTACGGTGTTCGATCCAAATTGAGAAAGCAAATTGTGTTTGCCAAACATGATGTTGCCAAATCGCCCCCTTTTATTAAAAATGATTTGGTTACCTGTAGAAATATGCTGATTTATATGAGTAAGGTATTGCAGGAGAAGATTCTTTCTATATTTCATTTTTCGCTGGTTCAGGGCGGAGTACTTTTACTTGGTTCAAGCGAAACAGCCAGTTTGCTGCAGGGTGGCATGACAGAGCTATCCGGTAAATGGAAAATTTACCAGAAAACAGGACCAATCAATTATGCCAACTACAATACCTATAATACAGGGTCCAGAACGGGGGGCAGCATGCAAAAAAAGATTGGCGTTACTGAAAACCCGGCCAGTCAGATTAACACAGCTTTTAATGATTTCCTGACCTCGGCTATGGGCTACATTGGCTTGCATATCGACAAGTCGTTCATTATCCGAGAAGCAATTGGCGATTATCGCAGGTATTTGTCGCTCCCTGAGGGTACAATGGAGCTCAATATCCTGAAAATGGTTTCCAGGTCGGTTTCAATTTCACTCGGAAACGCAGTCAGAAATGCCTGGAAAACAGGGGAGGCAGTTCACCTTAAAAGATTGAAATTTGAGGGGCACACCGGAGAAACCTTTTTAAATATATCCGTTAGGCCGCCACAGCGGGCTGCCAGCGCAGCCAATACCCTTATCGTACTTAGCGAAAATGTCGGCGAGGCAGGCTATGAACGCGACCATTACCTGGGCCATCCACTGGAGGCAAATTACAATGAATATGTGGCCGAGCTGGAAGGCGAACTGACCGAAACCAGAAATAATTTGCAGCAGGTAGTTGAGGAAATGGAAACCACCAATGAAGAACTTCAGTCTACCAACGAAGAGTTACTTTCTGCCAATGAAGAATTGCAGTCATCCAACGAAGAATTACAATCGTTAAATGAAGAACTATATACCTTAAATACCGAACATCAGCTGAAAATCAGAGAGTTATTTGAGCTCAATGATGATTTAAATAACTATTTTCGCAGTACCGATATCGGGCAGGTATTTGTGGATTCGCAAATGCACATCCGCAAATTTAACGCCGCTGCCACCGCTATGGTTAACCTCATCGAAGCTGATATCGGCCGCTCGATTGAGCAAATTACCAATAACATCGAGGCCGATAACCTTAATGCAGATATCAGGCAGGTGATGCAAAATGGAAAGGTGATAGAAAAAGATGTTAGATTGAAAAATGGCCAGCATAGTTTCGTGAAAATTATGCCCTATTTAAGAATGGATAAGAAAACCGATGGTGTAGTAATTACTTTCGTTGATATTTCCAAACTTACCGAGCTGAGTAATATCCTCAATGGTGTATTTAATGCCAGTTTAAACGGCGTGATGGCGTTCAAAGCCGTCCGCAACAAACAAGCGGCCATAACAGATTTTAGCTGCATTGCCATGAACGAGGTTGCATGGAAGTTATTTGCTGAAAGCAAATCTGAATTGCTAAATGCATCTTTAAACACCCAAATTCCAAGCCTTACCGAAGGCGATTTGCTTAAACGGTACATTAATGTTGTAGATACAGGGCAGCCCCTTCAATATGAACTGAAATTAAAAGAAAAAGCCTGGTTTCAGCTGGTGGTGGTAAAAATGGGCGATGGCATCGCGATTACCCTGACCGACATTTCCAGGCAGAAATTATCTGAAGAGAGAATCAGGAAAAATTATAATGAATTACTTCAGGCGCGCGAAAGCCTGAAAGTGCTAAACGCGGAGCTAGAAGACAAAGTAAAAGCGCGCACTAAAAGCCTTTTGGAAAGCGAAACCCGTTTTAACCTTGTTTCACGGGCGACCAACGATACTATATGGGACTGGAACCTGGCAGAAAATACCATGTGGAGGAGTGAGAATTTCAATACCATGTTTGGTTATGAGGATAACCCGGAACATAACAACGTAGCCTTTTATTTTAATTCTATTCATCCAGATGACCGGGAACGGGTTAAAGAAGGGGTTTATGCAGCCATAAATAACAGCCAGAAAACATGGACAGACCAGTACCGGTTGATGAAAAAAGACGGTACATACGCCACAATATTAGACCGTGGAAGCCTACTTTTGGACGAAAACCAAATTCCTTACCGCATGGTAGGATCAATTCTGGATATATCGCTTCTTGTTCATACAGAAAACAGGCTATCATCAACCGAGAAAAAATTCCGCAAAATTTTCGATTCAAATATGATCGGGATGATCTTCTCTAATGTCGAAACCGGACAAATAGAAGATGCCAATCAGGTATTTTTAAATATGCTTGGTTACAGTATGGACGAACTTTTGCGCGGAGAGATTAACTGGGAAGCACTTACGCCGGAGGAATTTTTACCCATCAGCAGAATTTCTGCCCGGCTTACCAGAACCGAAGGTTTTTGCTCTCCCTTTGAAAAACAATATATCAGCAAATCAGGCCAGCCTATTGATGTTTTGATTGGTTCGGCTTTACTCGATGAAGAGGACAGAAGCTCGGCGGTTACTTACGTAATCGACATCACCAGGCAAAAGATTGATGAGAAACGCAGAAACCAGCTTCAGCAGCTGATTAAAAAACAACAGGATGAGTTTTACAGTATTTTTGAAAAGGCTCCTGCACTGATCAGCATCAGAAGAGGTGAAGACCTGCATTACGAATTCGTGAATGAAGCTTACCAAACATTCGAAGGGAAGCACGAACATCTGGGTAAACCCTTACATCCAGACTCCCAATTTGCAGACCCTGGCCTTTTGGAAATTGAAAAGCAGGTATTAAATACCGGAATACCCTATACCGCCAGGGCCTTCCCGTTGGCGCAAAAAACACCAAACGGAGCCATAAAAAAGAGCTGGTTCGATCTGATTATTAACCCAGTATTCTCTGATGAAGGGATCATAGATGGAATTTCTTTTTTTGGCTTTGAGGTGTCAGACCTGATCCAGGCGCAGCAAACCACTAAGGAGCTCATGCAGAAAAAAGACGAATTCATGAGTATCGCCAGCCATGAGCTCAAAACCCCGTTAACAAGTATCAAAGGCTTTTTACAGTTTACCACAAAAATGGCCATGCAACAGAAATTTGATAATATTTTAACTTTTGTTGATAAAGCCAACAAACAAGCTGAAAAACTCGGAAGCCTGGTGGATGATTTATTGGATGTGACCCGCATACAGGCTGGTAAGATGATCTTTACCAGTAGTCGATTTCACATCTTAGAGATCGTAAAAGACGCGATAGACGGTATTCAGGCGAATCTTTCCGGACAGCAGATCATCACGGATATAGCAGATACGGAGCTTTTCGGGGATAAAAACAGGCTCGAGCAGGTTATTACAAATTTTCTTTCAAACGGCATTAAATACGCGCCTGATGGGAAAGAACTTATCATTACCGCGAAAGTAAAAGAAGATACACTCAGGTTATCCGTACGTGACCAGGGTATTGGAATACCTGCCGAGAAGGTGAAACATATTTTCGAGCGTTTTTTCCGGGTAGAAGAATCTAACAATTTTTCAGGTCTGGGCCTCGGTCTTTACATCTCATCAGAAATTATAAAAAGGCATCAGGGCAAAATTGGGGTCGATACCATCGAAGGGAGGGGGGCTGAATTCTGGTTTGAAATTCCTTTGGATTTAGATTCTGCTTAGTTTTGTCAAATTGGGGATTATCCAAAAAGTGGGCCACTGTTTTTCATCAAGTGGCAACTTTTTTCGCGCTGAATTGGTTCTCCGTCACATTTGGTGAAAACAGTATAAAATTCATTACGTGATTGGATCTGTAGCCGCAAAATGGCTTATTGGAAGGTGAAAAACTATTCTTTCATAATCGCATATGAACAGCTTCACCAAATGTGATGGAGAACCACTATTGCCGAAATCTCCACTTTATTAGCCTAAACACTTGGTTTATCAGCTTTTTTTTCGCGTTGGTCGATTTATATTGATAAGAACAGTTAAAAGAAGGAACTTTAGGTATGTCAATGTTTCAATCTGATTTTTTTCTCAACCCAGGCAAAGCCTCGCGCTGGTTGCAGCATAGTTTGTTTTGGAGCCTGCTACTCGGATTGCGCTTTTATATTACAAATATTTCCTTTAACGCCCAAATGAAACACATTGGGGTGATCATAACCAGCGCGTCTTCCCGGCTATTACCTCCCGGCATTGAGTATGATGCTTTTATCGAAAAGCCTTTTGATATAAAATTGCTTGAGGAGAACGTCTTGCGGCTGGCTACTAAAAACTGAGTATTTTTTTATTTTGGTATTGACATATTTTCTGCAATTTGATATTTTAGTGTTAAATCAAATCTTCGGGACGATTTAGATATAAAAATAGCCTTGCAAATGGTTGCAAGGCTTATTTTTGGGCGACTTATGTATTTCCACCATCGGTTCAAAGCAGGACTTTGGGGGAGCTAATATTTGTTATGCCAGTAGACCTATTGATCAGCGTTGGATTCCATTGGCAGCCCATCTAGAATGCAGTATTGCGTTTAAATGTTTGCTCAGACAATCTCTGATTTGCTTGAATTAACTTAATGATTTACCACTAATATAACCATGTTAACAAACTTAACTTTAAGTACAATATTGGATCAGATTTGGACTGAATAAGGATTCTCGGCATTGAAAAATGAACAATAGATGGAGGTCGATGATACCTGCTAAGATTAGTTTATCACTTTATAAAAAGGAAATTGTGATTTTAATCATAACCCTTGATCTTAATGTAAAAAAATATTTATTTGTCTCGATAATACCTGCCAAATACACTATTCAATGAATGATAATGCAATCGATTTTAGCAATGTAAATTTAGATCATCTTCACGTTGGGGTTACATTAATAGCATTGACTGGTGAGAGAGAGGTTATTAGTGAAATTGCATACCTGAGTTCTTCATCTGGCCAGCTCTGGACAGTAACAATGATGAGTGGTAGGATATATCAGCTTTCTAAGGGTGAAAAGCGAGACATAATTCAAAATTTACAAGAAAAATTCACACCTATCGCTTCTTAAAATAACTAGACATATTTACAATCAAATAAGTAATTTTTAGCCTTTTGGGGATGTTTTAATTCCAGTAATAAACACATAAGCATTTAAATTAAATGCTTATGTGTTTATTCTTTCTTGGCATATGAACTTTATGTTCATCCGCCTGTAACACTATGCTTCCGGCCCATTTGCTCTGTACAGTCCTTGCCAGGAAAGCCAATAGGTGAAAATGAGATTAGCGAAGAAGTTGATCTAATCGGTGGCGAAGGAGTTACATGTGGTTCTTTCTTCCGTTGCTACACTGCAGGTTCTTTTAATCTACTGATATGATTATTTTAAGTAATCTATTGTTCTATTAAACTTTATCAATATGGAAATATTTAAAATCAATAAAGATGATGTGAGCTGACGGGCTATCCCCTCATACGCCCTCAGACCTTATTCACTGGCATGTATCCGCTTTTATCCCTGTCGCAAAGTGAAAAAAAGTTGTGACAATGAGTTAGATCGAAAGGGTGTCGAACCTTTGCGTTAATTATTTGTAAATCAGTATTTTGAGTTTTTTTAGTTGGTTAACCAAAAACTCACCTCTATTTTTTTGAATGCAAATTCTTCGTCGTAAAAGTACGGAAATTTCTTATCGTATATATGTTTAAGATCTTAATAATAGAAGTTTTTAACGACAAGTAAATTCAGGACTGCATAGACCTATTCAAAAAAAATAGAATTGTTAAAAAATGTTAAAAGGTTTTGAAAAAAACGTTCACTTTTTTTGTTTTGAATCCTAATCAGATAACAATCCGGAAAACATTTTTTAGAGCAATTATTAAAATTTTTGGTTTAGATCATGTCACAGAAAAATTTACTTAAGACAAACTTTAGACAAGTATTCAGCACAATTTCATTAGCAGCGGCTTTACTAACCGGAGCGAAAGCTAATGGTCAGAAACAACAACCTTCAACAGCGAGTTCAGCACTCAACGCGAAGTTGATTAACATCGAATCCGCTACCAATGAGCCCTTCCGCTTTTCTCTCACCCTGCACAACACAACCTTCTCCCGGCAGCTATACGAGCTAAAGGCAGAACTGCCTGTAGGATGGCAAATGAGTTCCCGGGTAGATGGAAGTACGGTTACTTCCCTGAACCTGGAGGTGGGGCAAAGCAGGGAGATAGCCTTGGAAATTACAGCAACCAGTAATGCCAAAGTGGGCAAATATATCATCCCTTTCAAAGCCGTGTCCCCGGCGCAAACCCTTTCAGTTGCGCTTGAAGCGGTAGTGAAAGGAAATTACGCAGCAATAATCGCTACCCCCAGCGGGAGACTTAGCGAGGAATTGACCTCAGGAAGCCATAAAGACATCGAACTTGAAGTCCGAAATAGCGGAACGCTTCCTTTGCAAAACCTGGAAGTCACCTCGCAGCTACCCAGCGGATGGGAAACGAGTTTTGAACCTGCGAAAATCGAAAAACTCGAAGCCGGTAAAACTAGGAGGGTGAAAGTACTGCTAAAAGTACCTGATAAAACCATTGCCGGAGATTATGCGGCTACTTTTAACCTTGCTAGTAACAACGTCTCCAGCCAGGCTGCATTCCGTATTTTCATCAAGACCTCCCTGCTATCAGGCTGGATAGGGGTGCTGGTTATACTGGTTGCCCTGGGATGTGTATATGCACTCATCCGTAAATACGGCAGAAGATAAATTCATCTTTTATTACCATTAATTTGACTTATAAAAGATGGATCCGATAATAAAACTGCAGGAGCTAAGTAAGCGTTATGGTTCCCAGAAAGCAGTAAACAAGCTTAGCCTTGAAATCAACCGCGGCGAAATATTTGGTCTGCTTGGTCCCAATGGCGCTGGAAAGACCACCAGCATTTTGATGATGCTCGGACTTACCGAGCCTGATAGTGGTAGTGCAACTGTGTGCGGATATGATGCAACACGCAATCCCATACTCATCAAGCGAAAAGTAGGATATATGCCAGATCACCTGGGTTTTTATCCCCAGATGACCGGATTGGAAAACCTGCGTTATATCGCAAGACTAAACGGCCTCGATGAGGCCATTATCAATCAGCGGACCAGCACAGTTTTAGAAATTGTTGGGCTCAAAGATGCAGCGAACAAAAAAACTTCCGCTTATTCACGCGGCATGAAACAGCGCCTGGGCCTTGCAGATGTATTAATTAAATCGCCCGAAGTGATCATTCTTGATGAACCAACCCTCGGTATCGACCCAGCCGGTGTAAAGGAATTCCTGGAACTCATTAAGCGCCTGAGCTCCCAGCATGGGCTCACCGTATTACTCTCCTCACACCATCTTCACCACGTCCAACAGGTATGCGACCGGGTTGGGATATTCGTCGAGGGTGAGCTTCTGGCTCAAGGAACCCTAACCGATTTATCCCGCGAACTTTTTGGAAACACAGGCCTGGAAACCTTAATCAAGCTTGCAAGTATCCCAAAATCCATTGATCACTTGAAGAGCACCTTTGCAAGTTACTCAGCCATTAACGCGCTTGATATATCAGGCGAAGTTTTAAGGTTCCACACCACCGAAGATATTACACCAAAAATTATTCGCACCATTATTGAATCAGGAGAAGACATCCTCAGCGTGAGCAAAAAGGAGTACGGCCTGGACGAAATCTACCAGCGATATTTCGAATACAGCAACTCGAAAACATCAAAAGGTGAATCAAGACACTTTAAAAATATTCAACCATGACAGACTCCAATAAGCTCATAATACCAAGAATCCCAAGTCCTTTCAAGGTAATGGCAAGCAAAGAAATCACAGACCTGATCAGAAGTTGGCGCTTCATGCTACTACTGCTACTTGTTTTTTTTACATTCGCAGCATCCATGTATATCGGAGTATCGAATATCAGAACCGTATTCAACAATACCCAGGATCCTGACCACGCATTCTTATACCTCAAGCTGCTGACGGGTGGAGATGGATCGATGCCTCCATTCCACATCCTACTCAGCTTTCTAGCACCACTGCTTGGCATCAGCATGGGCTTTGATGCGATAAATACAGAAATGAATGCAGGCACGCTCACCAGGCTCATCGCCCAGCCCATTTACCGGGACAATATCTTACTCGCTAAAATCTACAGCCCCATAGTAATCACCGTCACGCTGTTTTTCTCATTAAGCCTACTCATGATTGGCAGTGGACTGCTCATCACCGGCGTTAGGATAGAGCCCCAGGAGGTCATACGGATCATGGGATTTACGCTCACGACAGTTGTTTACATCAGCTTTTATCTAAGCCTTGCTATCCTTTTTTCCATTATTTTTCGACAGCCGGCAACCTCGGCACTGAGCGTTCTAGGGATATGGCTTTTCTTCACCGTGTTCTATCCCATGCTCATTAATTTAGCCGTTAAAGCATTTATGCCCGATCCAGCCTATCTTACCCAGAGCCAGTTGATGGGCTATAATGAGCTAATCCTAAACATACTCAGAATAGCCCCCAACCAGCTTTACAGTGATGCTGCTACAACGCTGCTAATGCCATCTGTGAGAAGTCTGGGGCCAATGAGCATGGAACAACTCTCAGGCGCCATCCCGGCACCACTTCCGGTAAAGGAAAGCCTGATGATCGTGTGGCCTCAAATCAGTGGCATGATTGCCTTTAGCGTAGCTTGTTTCGCACTGGCCTACTATTTATTCATGAGACGTGAAATCAGAAGTTAAAATTTTCCAGAGCATCAAATAGTAACCCTTCCTTCATAGTGCCATTTGGATGATGTTAATTCCTTACGGATAACCCAGCGTTTCCACCCCTGACAAATAAATCCAGGACGGCACAAACACGTGCCATCGCTAACCAGATCGGTTTTAGGGGGGCAGACGAAGTTATCAGCGGCGATGCGCTCATGATGCTCTCTGAGAAGGAACTCCTTGAAAAGGTCAACTGCTCGAATATTTTCACCCGCATGTTTCCTGAGGCAAAGCTGAGGATAATAAATGCGCTGAAAGCTGGCAGACAGGTCGTGGCAATGATTGGGGATGGGGCCAATGACGGTCCTGCTTTAAAAGCCGCCCACATTGGTATTGCAATGGGGAAAAAGGGAACTGAGATTGCCAAACAGGGCGCCTCGCTGATACTCCTGGAGGACGATCTGTCAAAGATGATCAAAGCGGTGGCCATGGGTAGACGTATCTATGCCAATCTGAAAAAAGCCATTCAATACATTATTTCCATTCATATCCCAATTATATTAACCGTATTCATTCCACTCGCGCTCGACTGGGTTTATCCCACTATTTTCTCACCTGTCCATATCATCGTTCTCGAGCTCATCATGGGGCCGACCTGTTCAATGATTTATGAAAACGAACCAATGGAAAAAAATGCCATGTCGCAAAAGCCAAGGCCATTCACTACCACATTCTTCAACTGGAAGGAATTGTCTACAAGCATCCTACAGGGATTGATAATCAGCATGGCAACCCTTTCAACCTACCAGTACGCTATAGGTGTTGGGACTAGTGAAGCGCTGACCCGCACTATGGTGTTTAGTTGCCTTATTAGCGCAAATATTTGGCTAACCCTGGTTAACCGTTCTTTTTTTTACTCTCTGTTTACGGTGATCGCTTACAAAAATAATTTGGTACCCCTTATAATCATGATAACCCTGATATTTTCATTTACATTGATTTATTGGAAACCGCTGGCTTTTTTCTTTGGGTTTGAGCCGCTTAGCCTCGGCGCACTTTTGATAAGCATTAGCCTGGGATTTGTTTCGGTAGCTTGGTATGAAATCGTTAAAATAAAAACACGTTTGGACTATACTAAAATGCAAAGCGGTTAGAAACGTTTTCTTTTGCCATCCTTTTTTACTCCAACGTTTTACGGGGTTCCTTCTTGGGCTTCAATAGGGGGGTTAAATATTTATAGTAAATGTCTAAACTTATTATGAACACAATCGATCAAATTATTATTTATCAAACAGATAAAGGTGATGCTGTTATTGATGTTAAAGTAGCAGATGAAAGTACTTGGCTAGCATTAAATCAAATACCTGAACTTTTTGGCAAGAATAAATCAACTATTTCAAGGCATATCAATAGCATTTTTAATCAGGGTGAATTGCTAGAAGAAGCAACTGTTGCAAAAAATGCAACAGTTCAATTTGAAGGTGGTACAGAAGTAGAAAGAACTATACAATATTATAACCTGGATGCAATTATATCTGTAGTATATTGGGTTAAATCAAAACGAGGTACTCAATTCAGCATATGGGCGAATAAGGTGCTAAAGGAATATCTGGTCAAAGGTTACGCGCTTAATGAGAAAAGGTTGAAGGACCAGGAGCTGCAACTCATTTATTTAAAGAATACGTTTAGTTTGCTTAAGAATGTGGTGAATACCAATGAACTGAGTTCTGAAGAAGCGGTGGGTTTGTTAAGAGTGGTTACTGATTACGCCTATGCACTTGATGTTCTAGATAAGTATGATCACCAGCAACTTGCGATTGAGAACACAACCAGAGACGGAAAGACTTTTATTGCGACTTATGAGCAGGCAATGGAAGCGATTTGAGATTTGAAAGAGAAATTTGGCGGAAGTTGGTTGTTTGGTAACCAGAAGGATGAATCATTTAAAAGCTCTATAGCAACAAATTTATCAGTCATTTGGTGAGGTAGATTTTTATCCGAGCATAGAATAAAAAGCTGCCAACCTACTGTATTTTGTTGTGAAAAACCATTCTTGTTCTGATGGGAACAAACGCATTACCGCCTATCTGTTTGTGTGGTTTTTAGATAAAAATGGGGTTTAATACAAAAATGATGGGTCAAAACGTATAGCAGATAATGCACTGGTGGCACTTACTCTGATGATTGCAGAAAGCAAATCTGAAGAAAAAGATATGATGGCTAAGGCGATTGTAAACCTGATCAATTCCAGGAATAGCTAACGCGCCAGTTTTGTCGTCAGGTGTTTTGTGATAATTCAGGCAGAGTAGTGTGGCTGGTTATGCCGCCATTTTCTCTCATGCGTTGAAATCACGGATCATTCGCGGTGCGGAGCTGTGCTTTTACTCACCGATTTCCAGATATTTGATATAGATTTTTTTGGCGTGTCCCTGAAGGGCCGCGTCTTCCACTGTATCTCCCTGCCGGAGGATGCCGCTGCAGCCACTCACGCTGACTGTGATAAAGAAAAGATTAATTTTCAACAGACTTTTCCAACAAAAACTGGAATTAGCCATTTCGGCTGAAATATTCAATTGCGATAAAAGAATATTCAATAAAGATACAATATATCACTAAGGTCAGTTTAAAGATTTACGGAGCGAAAGGGTGTCGAATCTAGCGGAGTAATTACTTAGAAATCAGCTTTTTTGAATATTTCTCTATGGTTTTAGTGCCGAAAACCCACCTCTTTTTTAATACTATCATTTAACGGTGTAGATAGGGCTGCTGAAAAATTCAAGGTTTTCAAATTTTTATTTAAAGTAGCATCTTTTAAAACAAAAATAAGCCATATATACCAAAAAATTAATAGTAATCAGTTGTGCTTATTGGTCAAAAATTTGTAGCAGAAAATCTAATGCATGCTTTTTAAGCAAACCCTATGAAAAATCTTGAGCTAATGTTAGCGAAAACCAACATAGACAAATGAAAAACAATGCGTTATGCTTTTTCAGCAGACCCGGGATAACATCCATTTTTAATAAGAGATTACGCATTTTGCAGGATTGATAAATTTAGTGATTGAGAATTTATCATTTAATACTAGTGATTATTAACGCTGAATGCGAAGCAAACAAAAAGCCTTTATCATTAGCAAAACTCGTATATGCGATTTTTTTAATTTAAATTTATCTAAAGTCCTGAAGATTCATTTAATAATATGCTGATGATAGTAGATTTTTTTAAAACACGTGAACGCTTTGATTTTTTTCCTCACCCCTATGATATTGGCAATCTGTTCGGTCCCTGGAAGCGAAATGCTGATAGTCATTTTCTGTTAAAGCTTTATAAGTTAGACGCGGGCAAGTATGCCGAATATTATGCATATCACCTTAATCATACCATAAAAAACCGCGTTGCCGGGGAGGAAGAGTTTTTCAGGCAGTTATGGCACCTAACAGAAACCAGAATCAGCTATTTGCAGAGTAAGAATCCTCATGGCAGTGACCACGAGCAAAATTTGATTAGAATAGAGAAATTAAAACAATTTCAAGGATTTCTAAATGGAATTGATAAATGGAACGCCAGACCGGCGGCGCTTGTGATTGAAGAGAAAGACCTGATTATCCAAAAACATCTTAATGAGATAGGTAAATTAAAGCAACAGGTCGCCGAGTTGACCCAATACGAAGTAAAACAAAAAATCAGTATTGAAGATGAACATCTGCCAACTTTGGTCGATCTCCTGCAACAGATGCGTAATCTAAAGTTGCCGTCGGGTAGACTACTGCTTAGATGCGATCACAAGATAACTTACGCCAAAATCATTGCCAAATTCTTCAGCCATGGCGAAAAAGACATTCCGGTAGAAACCGCGAGGAATTACTTTGTCGAAAAGGAGGGAGATATTCCAACTAAAGGAACTTTCATTTATCCGGCCCAGCAATTATTTAAAATTGTAAGCATCAAATAAAAAACTCTATCCAGTACACATTTTAGACATGACCAGCACAATGCACTGGTCATTGTATCTGCCTATTACCATCACATCTTTGCTAAAGAATTAATTAGTAAGGAGGTAATTTATGCAATTAGAAATCTTAACAGAAGCTGATCTCCAAAAGTTTAAAATTGAACTTTTTGATGAGCTGAAAAAAATGAATACTGGTATTTACGTAGCATCTGATCATAGGAAATGGCTACGGAGTGCAGAGGTTCGGCAATTATTAAAAATCTCTGCAGGTACGCTACAAAACCTGCGTATCAACCGTACACTGCCATTTAAAAAAGTTGGCAGTATCTGTTATTATGCTTACGCAGATATCGAAAAACTTATGGGGGAGGGAGGGGAACTATGATTAATACCTCAAAAATTCATCTTGACTTTCTAAAACAGTCGGAAGCTAAGAGAAGTATCCTGCCGAGCCATATCAGTCTCTTCACTGCAATGGTGATTTGCTGCCAAAAACAGGGGCAGAAGAGTCCATTTAGAATTACGCGTAGAGAGTTGATGTCACTTTCTGCTATCCGCTCATTTAGTACCTATCATAAATGTCTCAGGGAACTGGTCAACCAGGGATTGATAGACTATAATCCAAGCTACAACACGATTACAGCCAGCCAAATCAGCTTTAACAGTGTTGCGCCCAAATAGGTATTAGGTGCATAGCCTTTCATGTGAATATGAAATACTGGGATTCGGAGAATCATTTCTCTCGCGTACCTATAGTTTTGTTTTCTATGTAGCTATAGAAAGGTTATACATTATGCTGAAAGGTCCTTTTTCATTTTCAGAAAAAGGAGCAAGCCGAAGTGGGGCAAAGCCCTACTTTTCTTGCCTATTTGCGCTGCAAATAGGGTTTTGGTTCTCCTCCGGGGAGAACCTGCCCTGTTATGGGCTATTTAAGACAATGTTATGGGAGAATAGCGTGTCTCCTGTAAGGATAAGACTAAGTAGTCTATGGGTAAGCAGATAGGTTACACAGATAACAGGCAATATTTTAGGATATAAAGAATAATAACGATGACAGCGCAGACCAAAACCTTTACCAAAACGGTCAGGTTCACCGAAACTACAAATACCAAATTCAATACGCTTGCTTTAAAATTAGGCCGGGATAAGCGAATTGTGTTTGAACAGATGGTAGATTATTTCTACAAGAGTAAGAAAGACCCTTTAGACCTGAATGATGATCTTTTAAAAAATACGCTCTTGAAAAATCACAATAGTTATATCAGTTTTATCAAGAGCCAGGAAGCTGACCTTTTAATCCCCACCAAAAGAGAAATTGGACGCGTGGTCACTGCTTTAGGTAAAGTGCTTGACGCATTCAATACGGAAGTGCTCAGGCATAATGAGTTGCAGATCCAGGGCCTAAAGGTTCTTGAAAAACAACAGGACTTACAGGTGCAGAAGTTTGTAAAGCTTGATTCTCTGATGAAGACGGTTGAGCTCAAACTGGACACCAAAGAGGAACTGAAAGCCAAATTCATGTATATACTGGATAACTATATCCAGATCAGGGATACCTTCGGAATCACCACCTCAGGAATCAGGAGACAGGAGCTTGTGGACAACTGTAAAGCACAGATTAAAAAGCTGTAGAATATGTTTATTAATATTACAGATACTATAACAGCCGACAACAAGGGGAGTAGCGGAGCCTTGATCAATTATCTGGAAAAGGAAAACAGGATATATAATAAACTGGAAGAACGCTGGTTTAACCACCTTGGAAAAGATTTTGAGCCTTTCGAAGTCAGGAGAACCATTGACGGTAATGTTGCCAAACTTAGTAAAAAAGACCCTAAGTTTTTCCTGATCAACATCAGCCCAAGCCAAAAGGAAATCAAACACCTGATAGACAGACATGGGGAAAATAATTTCAGGAACAAGTTAAAAGACTATGCAGTTAAGGTGATGGATGAATATGCCCGTAACTTTAAACGTCATGGGATTGATAGTAGCAAAGACCTGGTATGGTTTGCTAAACTGGAAAACCATAGATATTATGGACATAAGGATAAAGAGGTCAAAGACGGAACCAAACGTCGGGGTGAACTCAAAACGGGCAATCAGGTGCATGTGCAGGTGATTGTGAGCCGAAAAGACCTGACCAATAAGATTAAACTCAGCCCGATGAACAACTCCCAGGGCAAGAATGAGCAGCATTCTAAAAAAGTAGGACAATTTAAACGTACTGCATTTATCCAATCCGGTGAGGGCCTGTTTGATCAGTTTTTTAAATTTGAACGGAACCTGAATGAAACAATGGCCTACGCAGTGGCCGAAAAGAACGGGAACCTGAACCAGCGCGAACAACTGGATATGCTCAGGCAAGGATCAGCCACAAATTACCAGTCCCGGTCCATTGCCAGGGAACTGATCAGAGATGTGGCTGAAGGTATGTTTCAAACCTCCACCGATATGCTAGGCACTGTTGGCAAAACCGCAGGCAATTTTCTTGAAATATTGCTTGAGCCCACATTTGTGCCTGCCCAATCTAATACCGTTGGGAGTATGCGTAAAAAAAGGAAGAAAAAGAAAGGCCGGTCGAAGGATCAATCCCATGGCCAAAGCATGTAAATATTAACCTTTAATCAAACAATATGAGCGAAGAACAGCAGCAGATCGAAACGATTCTTAAAACACAAAAAATACATGCGGAAAGGATAAAACTTCTGGAAGCCCGTGTACCTGAGTATCCCAAATTAAGGGTGCCTGATTATACCAGTGACCTGCAAATGCTCAGGCAGAGTATTGAGCGCTTTCTGGCAAGTAACCATCAGAAAAATATGGATGACACCATGTTGCAGATCAGAGAGATAGTATCACACATTCCAAATACGATAAACGTAAAGAACCACCATCATTTCGCTAAAGCGACTAAACGGGTTGTAATAGCTTTTCTGGTTCTCATCACCTGCCTTGCATTTACAATTTGGTTGGCTTATTATTTTTATAAACACTGACGCATTATTCTAAACTTGATAAAACATGAGAAATTCCGTAAATTTGAATGTCCCAGATTTTCAGCCGTTAGCGTTAAGCATCTATGTTGATGCAATGGAAACCCCACAGGGTGTACTTGTATTACTCAGTGACTGGCCAAAGCTCAAATCTGCAATAGACCCCAACAGTCCTTTTTATAAACTAATGGCCAAATTAACATTTATTCCCTTTCACGAGCGCACATTGCAGGAAAAATCAGAACTCCTCGATGCCCGTATACGTGAAGTGGAGAAGGCCAATCTGGAAAAGGGTTCTTTCATCACCTATCAAAACGATTTGTGTACAAGTCCTGATTTGTTCGTTAATGAATATGCAGATCATAAGGAACTTGTTAGTGTAGATGCTATGACAGGCATTATTAAGGTGATTGCTAAACTGGACTAAATGAAGCCTTTACAGTTGTATGTTTTGAGCGGCCCCAATGGAGCCGGCAAATCAACCCTGTCTGAAACTTTTGTGCCACCGGGTACAGATATATTTAATGGGGATAAGGAACTTGCTATTTTGAAACACAAATATCCAATGACAGATAGCGGAACATTGTATGAGTCGGCAAATGAATATGTGTTTCAGGCAAGAAAAAACAGGGCGATCACTGCCGGAACGGATTTTGCATTTGAAACCAATTTCAGAACCAATGAAGTAATGAAAACTGTTGCCCAGTTTAAAGAGAAGGGATATCAGACCAACTTAATTTTTATTGGGTTGCCATCGGTACAGGCATCAATAAACAGGGTTGATATGAGGGTTAAGGCTGGTGGACACTTTGTTGATGCAGAAAACGTGAATAAAAATTATGCCGGGGGACTGGAAAACCTCATCAAATTCTACGACAGGTTTGATACCGTGGATATCATGCAAAGTAATGTTGGTGAAAATGAATCCTTTAAAATATCTTCTTTAATGACGATAAAACAGGGTATTATTACCGCAAGGACTCGGGATTTACCCGACTGGGTGAATAGGATCCCGGAAGCAATAGAGTTAAAACACCAGCAAAAGATACAGGCGGAGCTGAATTTACAACGGGAAAAACAGGAAGAATTATGGAAAGCTCAGGAACGAGGGAATAATTTGGGGCCTGGCAGGGGCACTTAGTTATGCACCAGGTAATCTGTTGTAACGCTGTTTAAATAACGATTCGAAAGGCATCAAAAGTGATAATTTGTAATAACCACTACTTAATCCGACAGTTGGTCAATTCTTACTAATTGTCAGATTGAATTTCTAATTCTGTTTTTTTCTTTTGAGATCGTTAATTTATGCTTTGCTCTCCCCAGAGAGTCTTTGTTGTATTTCCGGCGCTTGCAAAGGAAGGTATATTTGAAACAGAATTTTCTTTTGAGTATGAGCCCACCGCACATTGCGGCCTGCGGAACCCTTATGCTCAATCCCCCGCTGTTCCCGCTTTTTTGCATATACGCAAAAATTTCCCTGATACCACATATTGTCAATTCACTGTAACTATGCAGGGATCATAACTTTAAGTTTGTTGCAGAAATTGAACTTCTTGTTTACTTAAGAATTCAAGGTGCCATAACGGCTCCTTGAATTCTTCAAAGAACATCTTAAAGATCGTCCGGTTTAAATCCAATACGCTTCCTCGGAGGATTGGGTTTTTCTTTGCTCTCCAACAATTCGTCGAGGTAATGAAATACTATTTCCATGTTTTTATCTTGATTGGTCAACTTTTTCTTGATTTTTTCGAGCTCTATGCGGAACTCCATGTTGTCAGATAGCAAAAGTCGCATCTTGGTAAAAATTCGCATGATCTGAATGTTAACATTAATTGCCCGATCACTGGAAAGGATACCCGAAAGCATCGCTACGCCTGCTTCCGTGAAGACATTTGGTGCTTGGCGCCTTCCTCCCCAGCTTGCTGTTCCATTTTGGAAGAGCAAGTTCTTGAATTCATCATCATTCAGCTTGAACATAAAATCCTCCGGGAACCTTTTTATGTTCCGGACTACTGCTTTATTTAAGTTTCCAGTCGTTACCATATAGAGTTCTGCGAGGTCTTCGTCTAGCATCACTTTTTGTCCCCTGATAATATAGATCCGGTTGATGATTAGTTCATCAGTTATACTGATCACATGATTACTGTCTTCCATGGTCAGCTGATTTGGGACGTACAATCTTTGGGTTGAAGTTGATAGGCTGATAGTTTACCTCTGCTTTCAATTTGGCCATATCTGTGCTTACCCTAATATCCAGCATTTTGGCATAGTGCTGTGTGGTTTTGATATTGGTATGTCCCAGCATTTTCGATATGCTTTCTATGGGTACTCCATTCAGCATAGTAACCGTTGTTGCAAAGGTATGCCGGGCTATGTGGAAGGTGATTTGCTTTTTGATGCCACAGATATCGGCAATCTCTTTAAGGTAGCTGTTCATCTTCTGATTGCTGCAAACTGGAAAAATTGTACCGGTAATTTCACAAACTTGGTTGTCCCCGTAACGGTCAATCAGTGTCATCGCTGTGGGAAGCAGAGGAATGCGTGAAGGGATATTGGTCTTTTGTCTTTTGATCGATATCCACTTTTCGCCATCAATTCCTTGGATAATATCATCACGCTTGAGCTGCTTTACGTCAATGTAAGCAAGTCCGGTAAAACAGGAGAATAAAAAGATATCCCTTATTTGTTGTAGCCGCTCACTCACCATTGCTTTACTGGCTATAGTGCTAATCTCTTTTTCAGTAAGATATTCTCTTTCTACGGGCTTAACTTTATGTTTGTAATTTAAAAATGGGTTAATAGACATCCATTCGTTGGCAAGGCAAATCCTAATAATTTTTCCAAAGTTTTTCAAATATTTTACCGCTGAGTTATTGTTGCATTTGCGAACAGATCTCAGATAAAAATCATATTCGCTTATGAATTGGTGGTTGATCTTCTTTAAAGAGATATCGCTAACCTTATATTTCCATTCAAGAAAATTAATCGTGTGCTTGAGGGATGTGCGATATCTTTCAGCTGTTCCGCTGGTGTATTCACTACCTACCAGAATCTCAACTTTTCGGTTGTGCTCCTGAAAAACACTAACCAATGTAATTGGTGTTTCCTCCTTTCCCAAAAATCTGTCGCGGATGATATCCGCTGTGATCTCTTCATCTTTCTGGATAAGCTGGCGATGGATCTCATAAATCTTTGTTTTTAGATCGTTCAGGTAAGCGTTTAAGGTTCGGGAGTCCTCGGTTTTTCCAGAGGATCTGCCTGCAGAAATACTCCATTTCTCCGGTTCGCAAGACCGGCCAGTGGTAATTTCCGAACGTTTTCCATTCACTGTAACCCGCATGTAGATATCTACAGGGCCGTTTTTGTAACTTTTTCTCTTCTTTAGGTAAAAGAGTAAACTCAAATTAATCTTCATAATGACTCACCTTAAAGTGTAACAAAATTAGCTTTGCAGTCATTAAAAATCAAGATGTATATCTTCGGAACACGTTGTTTGTTAGTGTGTTACGGTCTTTCGAGTGCGCACTTTTCAATTTTGAATTTACTCACCGAATTGCTCACCTCAAGTATGCTATTTTATGCACATTTTGGCGTTTCCAAAAATCAAAAAAGCCCGCTATCATACGATTTGCGGGCTTTTGTAAGGTTTTAAACCATTTTTGGCGGAGAGCGAGGGATTCGAACCCCCGGACCTGTTACAGTCAACAGTTTTCAAGACTGCCGCATTCGACCACTCTGCCAGCTCTCCGCTGCAAAAGTACGAAGTTGAAGCTAATCTGCAAACCTTTTATAACTTATTATTGATATTAATTTTTTAAGTTCTGCTAATCATTTAGTTAGCTTGAATATTTTTTTTGAAAAAATGATTTAGCAGGCTGAAATAAGCGATTTTGGGTCAATTTTAGTTGTGATTTTTGCCTAAAGCTGCCTTACCGGGGTAAGGTTTCTGCCTGTCGACCGATAAAATTCCATTCCCTTCAATTAAAAAACAGACTAATCCGAAGAGTACGGCGCAAGAAAACCAAAATTCAGAGTAAGGTTTAAATATGCCTGCCGAAATATTGATGAAAAATACCGCACCAATCAAAATGGGTAAATTTAAGAGACAAAATAATCGTGTATAGGTACCTAAAGCAATGGCCATACCGCCAATAATGTGCATCAGAATAATTAAATGTGCCAGTAAACTGATACTAATGGCCGTACCCAGAAAAGCGCCACGCATCAGGATGTTAAAGGCCTGCATGTTGATGTAAAAATCTACACCTTTCCAAATTAAAACCAGTCCGAGTAAAATTCTGAAGTAGTCTAACCATTTTGGGTGGTGGTGGTCACCCCAGTTTTGGATTTTCTTAAGCATATTCATAATTTCTATATTTTGGTTAGAACAATTTACGCAAAAAGAAGCACAAAACAAATTGATAATGACTGGATTAAGATTTCTTTTTCTCGGCCAGTTTACTGTTCAGGTAGTCGGTTGGCGACATGCCAAATTGTTTGGAAAAGTTACGGCCAAAGTGCGATTGCGAACTGTAACCCACCATTTCCGAAATCTCATATATTTTTAAATTTCCTTCATTTAAAAGCTCTGCAGCCCTTTTTAGCCTGGCCAGATTAATCAGTTCGTTGGGGCTCAGGTTCGAAATCGATTTAATTTTACGGTACAGCGTAGGCCGGCTCATATTCATTTTCTCGGCAAGATGTTCAACGTCCAGATCCTGGTTGTGGATGTTTTTATTGATGGTATCCTGCAATTTCTCTAAAAATAGCTCATCGGCCTTAGAGTAAGCAATGCTTTTAATGTGTAAAAGCGGCGAGCTTGAGAAATATTCTTTGATTTTGTTCCGGTTTTTAATCAGACTCGAAATCTGCACCTGTAAAAACTCGGGGGAGAAAGGTTTTTCTACATACGCATCGGCACCGAGCTCTAAGCCTTCTATTTTAGATTGCAGTGTGTTTTTTGCCGTAAGCAGGATAACCGGAATGTGGCTAAACTCCAGCGTAGATTTAATTTTGGCGCAAAGCTCAAAACCATCCATTTCGGGCATCATTACATCGCTGATAATGAGCTGTACAATTTCATGTTGTAAAATTTCAAGCGCTTCAAGGCCATTGCGCGCCTGTAGTACCTGGTATTTTTCTTCCAGGTCGTCAGAAATGAAATCAAGGATATCTTCGTTATCATCAACCAGCAATACCACCGATTTTTCGACATCTTTCGAGGCTGGCGCCGTTACAGTTTCTTCCATTTTCCGTTCAGGTTAAATTCAATAAGTTGATGGATGGGGAGCGCCAATACAAATATATTAAAATCAGGGTGATTAAAATCAACATACAGTTCGCCGCTGTGCAGCTGGGCCAGCGATTTGGAAATGGAAAGCCCAATGCCCGTACCGGCTTTAATTTCAGTTTCTTTAGCCCTGAAAAAGGGTTCGAAAATTTTATCTTTAAGTTCCATGCCAATCCGGTTTCCATCGTTTTTAACCAATACCTTAAACTGATCTTCGCCCTCAGGTTGTTCTAAAACAAGTTCTACCGTAGTTTTACTGTATTTAATGGCATTATCGAGCAGGTTGCTGATAATTTTATAAAAGGCCTCTACATCAATATAGGCTAGAAGTGGTTTATCTGGCAGGTTAATGTGGTAGTTGATATTTTCCTGCTCCGCTGCGGGCTGAAACTGCAGGAATACGTCTTTCAAAATCTCCTGGATATCGGCCTTTACAAAGTTAAGCGAGAAATCGCTGGTTTCCGTTTTCCTGAAATCAAGCAGCTGATTGGTTAATTTCAGTAACCGATCGGTATTGCGCCCCATTATTTTCAGGTTTTTTTCGATAGTCGGAACTGCATGTGCCTGTTTAATCAGTTTCTCCATAGGGCCGATAATCAACGTAAGCGGGGTGCGGATTTCGTGCGCCACATTGGTAAAGAATTCAATCTTGGCCTGGTACACTTCTTTCTGCTTTTCGTGTTCGAAAACTTCCATCCGGCGACTGTTTTTAAGCGCAATTTTAAGGTGGTAACGGCGTACCAGGTAAAAGATAATGGCTGCGGCGCTAATCACATAAATGAAATAAGCCAGTGGACTTAGGTAAAAAGGCGGCCTGATCCTGATCAGCAATTTTACATTCTTGTTGCTCCATTTGTTGCTGCCCTCTACCATCGCTTTCACCTCAAAAGTATATTTGCCCGGAGCCAGTTTGGTAAAGTAAACCTTTCTGTTTGTTTTTAAATATTCCCAGTCTTTATACAGGCCGGTCATTTTATAAGCATACTCGGTCATGGCCGGCGAAAGGTAGCTTAATGCGGCAAAATCGATACTAAATGAAGACTGATCATAATTGAGCTCGATGGTATCGGTGTATACAATCGATTTGTTTAACACCGAATCGGCACCTTTTACCCCAATTTCGGTACTGTTTACCTGAAAGCCGGTTAAAAAAACAGGTGTTTCGTAAGAATTGGTTCTGAAATTGGTAGGATTGAAGCTTACCAGCCCCTTTACACTGCCAAAAAACAGGCGGCCATCGCTATCCTGAAAGGCCGAATTATAATTAAACTGATCGGTTAACAGCCCGTTTGCTTTGGTATAGGTTTTACTGAGTCCAGTGGCCGGATCGAAGTGGATAAGCCCACGCGTACTGCTGATCCAGAATCGGTGGCTGGCATCTTCAGCAATGCGGAAAAGGTAATTGCTCGGAAAACCATTTTTACTGCCATAGCGCTTAAATTGCTGCGTTTGGGCATCAAATTTACAGATGCCGCCACCATCGGTGGTAACCCAGATGTTTTTACGGCTGTCTTCAAAAACACTGTTAACCGTATTGTGGCTTAAACTCCCCGGATCGCTTGCTTTGTTTCGGTAATTTTTAAAACCAGGTTTCGATAAATTAAAACAGTACACACCATCGTTAAAACTGCCGGCCCAGATGTTGCCTTGGTGATCTTCGATAACCGAATCGTAAAAAATAAAAGGCAAATCGGGGATGGGTTCAAAATCGTCTTTTTTGCGGTTGTAATGATAAATGCCGTTTATGGTAGCTACTATAATTTCGCCACTGCGTGTGCGGCAAAAGGTAACAATAAAGTTGGTGCGCAGTGCATTGCCCACACCAGCCTGGTAGTGTTTAATAACTTTTTCGCTTTTCAGGTCAAAAAGGTCCAAGCCATGTTCAAAGGTACCTACCCAAAGCTTATCGCCATCTACCAGCAAGCCATGTATGTTGGAATAAGCAATGCTGCCTTTTTTTCCATCGGGCAGAAAATGTGTAAAGGCACCGGTTTGGGCATCGAGTTTATTTAAGCCTGCATCTTCTGTACCGATCCAGAAATTACCTTTCTTATCTTTGGTAATTTCCCTTACATCGCTTCCGCTGATGGAGTTGCGGCCTTCCTGCGGAAAATATTTGGTAAAGAAAGAGGTGTGGCTCGAATAATAGTTAACGCCACCAAAATAGGAGCCTGTCCACACGCCCCCCTCACGATCGGCGCAAATGGTGTAAATGGCATTGTCGCTTAGCGAATAATCGTTATTGTACTGCTTGGTAATGTGCGTAATCTGACTGGTTTCATCGTTGTACACGTAAATACCCGATTCAGTTCCGATCCAGAATTCGTGACTGGCTACCTGTTTAATATCGCGTACAAATATGGGTGTTTGATCACTGTTCAGCCTCAGCAAATCTTTCGATTGCAGCGTAAGCGGGTTAAACAGTTTAATCCCCTGGTTAGTGGTCCCGATCAAAAGCTCACCTTTTGTGGTTTCGGCAATTTTGGCAACCCAGCCGTATTCAGGCTTTTTACCTTTCCCGTTAATGTTAAAACTCTGGAAGTTGTTGCTTTTAGGGTTATACCTTTCAACCGTACCGCGGCCGGTGCTGATCCAGATGCTGCCGTTTTTAAGCACAGCTACCGATGAGGCATCGAAAGGGGCATTGGAAGTAAAAGCGGTAGTGCTCTTATTTTTTTTGTTGTAGAGGTAGATTTTAAAGGAGGAGAGTACCCATAAATTACCTTTATTGTCGCTTCCCAGATCGATAATGCGCATGCCTTTGGTTGCTTTAACCGAAGTAAAACTTTCTTTTAGCGGATTGTATTCATAAACGCCATCGTTGGTACCTACCCAAAGGGTTTTATCATCATGATGCAGGGCGTAAATCAGGTCGTTACCCAAACTGCCAGGCTGATCGGCATCATGGCGGTAGGTTTTAAAGCTATAACCGTCAAAACGGTTCAATCCGTCTTTTGTGCCAAACCACATAAATCCGTTGGCATCCTGTACACTGCAAAATGCGGTATTGTTCGATAGGCCGTTCTCTACCTGATAGCGCCTGAAATAGTAGGGCTGGGCCAGCAGTGCGTTGGCGGTAAATAGCAACAGAAAGAGAATGACAAATTTTTTCAATTGGATATTGGTCGGCAAGATCAAATATATTAAAGATCTGCCTGGTTTTAAGCCAAAATTGAATTTGAGCAGATAAGTAGAAAAATTGAGACAGATCGGTTTTGCGCAGTGGGGCAAATGCCATTATTTGCATGCCACTAACCAAATCAGTTTCAAATTGAAAAATATTAAAACTTTCGGCTTATTTATCCTGCTCATTTTCTCGCTTGAAGCAGGGGCACAGCAAATGCGTATTGCACCTTCACCGCTATATCGCGATCCGGTTTACGATGGCGCCGCCGACCCGGTAATGGTATATAACCATGCCGAAAAAAGCTGGTGGATGCTGTACACCCAGCGCAGGGCCAACGCCCAAACCAGCGATGTTGCCTATTGCTACGGTACCCATATAGGTGTGGCTACCAGCACCGATAACGGCCAGACCTTCGTCTACAAAGGGGCGCTTGATCTGGATTTCGAACCTGGCTTAAATACCTTTTGGGCGCCCGATGTAATTTACGAAAAAGGTGTGTATCATATGTTCCTGGCTTACATTGAGGGCGTTCGTAACCACTGGGGAGGCAAGGCAAGAATAGCGCATTATACCAGTAAAAACCTGTGGAAATGGCAATATAAGGGTTTCATCTCCCTGAATTCAGAAGAGGTAATTGATCCGACTTTGTTAAAAATGCCTGATGGCAAATGGCATATTTGGTATAAAGACAGCTCGAAAGGCAGTATTACCATGACAGCCGA
This sequence comes from Pedobacter kyungheensis, assembly GCF_000812965.1. Lineage (GTDB taxonomy): Bacteria > Bacteroidota > Bacteroidia > Sphingobacteriales > Sphingobacteriaceae > Pedobacter > Pedobacter kyungheensis. The sequence goes on along the minus strand of NZ_JSYN01000006.1, from coordinate 138,356 downwards.
AAGCAACGATTTGCAACACTGGACTGCACAAACCGAGCCGGCCATTGGTGGCGCACCACATGAAGGAGCAAAGGCTTTCTTTTTTAATAACTGGTACTGGATGATTACCGATGAGTGGCATGGTCAGCGCGTATACCGCTCAAAAGATGGTAAAAGCTGGGAAAAACAAGGTCTGGTGCTCGATGTACCCGGTCATAGGCCAGAAGATACCCCAACAGGTGCCCATGCCGATGTTCAGGTAATCGGGAATAAGGCTTATATCTTTTATTTTACCCATCCCGGAAGGAAAGTGCATTTCGAAGGCACGCTTGATGCAGATGGTGCATTTTCTTATTCGAACAAACGGACCTCCATACACGTAGCCGAACTCGAGTTTAAAGATGGCACACTGGTTTGCGACCGCGATAAACCATTTGATTTCTATATGGGGCAACCTTAATAAGGGGGACTTAATTTTTAACCACCCCTGCCCAGCCGGTCAGGCGGGGATGCGCACAGATAAACGCAGATTAGCATAAATAGCTGTGTCCATATTTTTATCTGTGGTTAATTTTTGTTGTTAAACGCAATGATTTGTTGCCACCCATGGCGGGAAGGTTTCATTGCCACAATGATTTGTTGCCACCTATGGAGGGAAGGTTTCATTGCCACAATGATTTGTCGCCACCCATGGTAGGAAGGTTTTATTGCCACAATGATTTGTTGCTGCCCATGGCGGGAAGGTTTCATTGAAATTAAAGCAAAAGCAAAGATATAGGGGCTGAAATTAAACCTGATTGCATAAGTACAGTAGTTAAAGCATTGTACTAAATCGATAAAACGAGACAAATTGAAGAAAGATTGATACAAAGTGTTAGCCCACCCGGTGCCTAAAAAGCCAATCTTTGAAATAGATAATTGGGTGTACACACCTTTATCACAAACTAACCAAATTTTAAACCTTTATGAAAAGAAGTCTACTCTCTTCTGGCAGCATGGCCTGCCGCGATTGGTACCTTTTTCAAAAGCTATTTTTGAAATACAAGGTACGCGCAGTTATTTTCGCCTCATTTACCCTGGTTTTACTTTCATTGCAACTCAGCGCGCAGGAGAAAGCTACTGTTACCGGTACGGTAACCGACGAAAAAGGTGAAACCATTATTGGTGCAAGCATAAAAGTTAAAGGAACTAGTACAGGAGTAACCACTGGTAGCGATGGAAAATTTAAAATTCAGGTAGCGGATAAAAACGCCACGCTGATTTTTATTTACATAGGTTATATTAACCAGGAAGTTGCGCTTGCAGGCCGTTCGCAGGTTAATATTAAACTTAAACCCGCTGATAATGATCTTTCGGAAGTGGTAGTAGTGGGTTATAACACACAAAAGAAAGAAGCCATTACCGGTGCTATTTCATCTATCAGCAGTAAAGATTTAGAAAAAGTACATGGCGGCTCTACCGTAAGTACAGGTCTTGCAGGTAAATTGCCCGGGGTATCTTTCCGGATGCCGGATGGAAGACCAGGTGCATCAGCCAATATTCAGATCCGTAACATGGGTAACCCTTTATATGTAATAGATGGGATTCAGCAGGATGCAGGCCAGTTCAATAACATTTCGCCAAACGATATCGAATCAATCAGTGTGTTAAAAGACGCATCGGCCGCTATTTATGGTAGCCGTGCAGCCAACGGGGTAATTTTAGTAACTACCAAAAGAGGTAAAAACGATACCCGCAATACTTTTAGTGTTGATGCCTACACCGGCTGGCAAAACTGGGTGCGTTTTCCGGAAACTACCGACGCTTACCAGTGGATGCTGGGCAAGGCAACTGCCGAGATGAACCAGAACGGTTCAACCAATATTACCCAGGCCGAGCTTGATAAATGGAAAGCCGGTACCGAATATGGTTACCAAAGCCAGAACTGGAAAGATATTATCATTGCACCCAATGCGCCACAAACTTCGGTTAATTTAAGCGCATCTGGCGGAAGTGATAAAGTAAACTACTACTTTTCTGCTACCCGTTTAGATCAGAAAGGCGTGTACGGAACTGCACGTGAGTTCGAATTTAACCGTACCAATATCCAGAGCAATATCGAAGCTAAAATTACCAACCGCTTTAAGGTAGGGATGCTAATTAATGGCCGTATCGAAAGTCGCGACCAGCCGGGCGTACCAGGGGGCGATGACTACTGGGCTGCACGTTTTGCCCTGTTGCGTAACCGTCCAACCGAGCAAGCCTATGCCAATGGTAACCCGAACTACCCGAATGATATTGGCCACAATACCGAACAGTTTGCCGTACAAAGCAAAGCCTTAAGCGGTTACTGGAAATCAGACTGGCGCGTATTGCAAACCAATTTATCGGCCACTTACGATACCCCGATAAAAGGGCTGGAAATAAAAGGTTTATACTCTTATTACATTGCCGATAATATCATTAACGGGCACGAGTACACCTACAATGTATATACTTATCACCCTGAAACTGGTGTTTATGAAGAGAAGGTGGGTAGCTCAAACCCTTACCGCGAGCGCAGGAACGAGAAAATTTACACCAATACTTACCAGCTTCAGGCCAACTATAACCGCACTTTTGGCAAGCATACCGTTGGAGGCGTGTTGGTGGCCGAACGTTTAGACCGTTTCAGAACCTACACCTTCCAGCATGCGGTACCACAAACCAATATTTTACCCGTACTGCAATTTGCCGATATGGACGGACAGGATTTTGCCGACATACAGGAAGAACAGGCCCGTATTGGTTACGTAGCCAGGTTAAATTACAATTACGACAACAAATATTATCTGGAGCTTTCGGGCCGGAGGGATGCTTCATGGAAATTTGCACCAGACAGAAGGGTAGGTTATTTCCCTTCAGCATCAATCGGCTGGCGCATTACGCAGGAGCAGTTTATGAAATCGCTTCTGGGTGAAAGCAATGTGCTTACCGATCTGAAACTTCGTGCTTCTTATGGAGTACTGGGCGATGATGATCTGGGAATTGATCCTTTTGCTTACATCCCGGGTTATAACTACAATCAGGGTACAGCAATTCTCGACGGAAAAACCATCACAACTTCAAGAGATAAAGGTCCGATTATTAACAACCTGACCTGGTTTAAGAGTAAAATTACCGATATCGGTTTAGACTTTACCCTGTTCGGAGGTAAGCTATCGGGAACAGCCGATTACTTTTACAGAAAACGTACCGGTTTAATGGCGGTTAAAAACGACGTGTTGGTGCCTATCGAACTGGGCTATCCCTTGGCTCAGGAGAATTTAGAAAGCGATGCACAATATGGAGGTGAGTTTTCTTTAAACTACCGTGATAAAATTGGTGAGTTTAATTATAATGTGGGCGGTAACTTCTCTATCAGCAGAAGAAAATTCTTAGAACAATATAAACCACGTTACGGAAACTCGTGGGATAATTACAGAAATAACAGTACCGACCGCTATACCAATATTTTCTGGGGATACGAAGTAACCGGACAGTTCCAGAGCTTTGATGAGATTAATAACTACAAAGTGAATATCGATGGAAAAGGAAACCGTTCTCTATTGCCTGGCGATTTAATTTACAAAGATCAGAATGGCGATGGCATTATTGATGGACTTGACGAAAGGCCAATCGGTTATACCACTACCGGCCAGCCAAACATTGGTTTTGGTTTTACACTGGGCGGTTCTTACAAAAACTTCGATTTTACAGCCGATTTTTCTGGTGGGGCCATGTATTCGTGGAACCAGAACTGGGAACAGCGCTGGGCATTCCAAAACGGCGGTGCTTTATTGCAAAACTTTGCTGACGACAGCTGGCACCGTACCGATCCGTTTAACCTGAACAGCCCCTGGGTAGCAGGAAAATATCCGGCACTTCGTTTTAACGATCGCGATCACAGTAACAATAACCGCAACTCTACTTTCTGGCTGCACAATGTACGCTATTTAAGGGCGCGTACACTCGAACTGGGTTATACCCTGCCTAAAAGATGGGCCGAAAAAATCAAGATCCAGAATGCGAGGGTATATATAAACGGATATAACCTTTTCTCTTTCGATAACCTGAAAGATTATGGCGTAGACCCCGAAATTGCTGATGATAATGGATTGCAATACCCACAAAACAAGTTTTTTAATATCGGTATTAAATTAACGTTGTAACATGAAAAAGACTAGTCAGATGAAAAAATATATATACGCATTTGTGGCCATAGCCTGTTTAAGCTTTGGGCAGTCGTGCAAAAAAGATTCAGAATTTTTAGATAAACAACCTACCAGTACCTTACCGATCGATGCGGTATGGAAAGATCCTAACCTGGTGCTTACCGTGGTGGGCGATTTATACGATCGTTATCCTGATTTTCAACGCATAGAGTCGTGGTGGCTCTTTGCCGATTTCGACGAGGGTTTTGCCTCGGCAGGTGGCGATTATTTCCGTCACCAGAATTTAGAATATGGTTACGATGCCTGGAGATACTGGGATATGGGCGTTTATGGTTACATTCGGGATCTGAACATGTTTATTAAGCGTGGGCAGGAATCTACAGCTTTGAAACCCGCAGACCGCGACCGTTTCATGGCCGAAGCACGCTTTATCAGGGCAGGGGTATATTTCGAAATGGTAAAACGCATGGGCGGTGTACCCTTGATTACCGTACCTTTAGATTACGATTACAGCGGCGATCCCAGCTATCTGCAATACCCGAGAGCAAAAGAAGCCGAAATTTATGATTTTGTAATTGCCGAACTGGAAGCTGTTAAAACCATACTGCCTGATGATGCAACCGTAAAAAGCAGGGCAACCAAAGCCGCCGCGCTGGCAATGGAGGCCAGAGCAGCACTGTATGCAGGCTCTATTGCCAAATACAGCAATTCGCAGTTAAGCTTGCCAGGTGGCGAAGTGGGTATTTCTTCGACCTTAGCCAATGGTTATTTTACCAAAGCCCTAAACGCAGCCAAACAGATTATTGATGGCGGTAAGTATTCGCTTTACCAAAAGAATCCGAACCTTTCTGATAATTTTGCTGCGCTGTTTACCGATAAAGGGAGCAACCCTGAGGTCATATTTGTAAAGGACTTTAAATTGAAAACCAATAAAGTACATGGCTTTACCATCGATAACCAGCCCCGTTCATCGGCAGAAGAAGCACAGGGCGGCAGGTTAAATCCATCCTTAAACCTGGTGCAGTCTTTCGAAAAACTCGATAATACCTATGCTTCACTCGCTTCGGTTGATGCAGGCGGAAATCCGGTTTATTATACCAACATTACTGATATTTTTGCAGGTCGCGATGCCCGTTTAGCCGGTACCGTAATTCTTCCGGGAACACAGTTTAAAGGTAAAACGGTCGATATATGGGCTGGTTACCAGTTAGCCAACGGAACCATTATCACCGGCGATAATTTTGGACAGACTAAAGATAAAGTTTTACCTGATAATCCGGCATCGGTACAGGTGGTTGGAAAAGATGGTCCTGTTGATGGTTTGGAATTCAGCGCCCAATCTGGTTTTTATGTCCGTAAATATTTAGATCCCGCAACAGGTTCGGGGCAAATTGGTACCCGTAGCGATGTTTGGTGGATCCGTTACCGATATGCCGAAGTATTGTTAAATGCAGCCGAAGCGGCTTTCGAACTGGGCGATTTTGGTGCTGCGGCAGGCTATATTAAACCGGTAAGAGATCGCGCCGGCTTAACTACAGCTTTAACTCCTGCAGAAATTACCTTCGACAGGATTGTACACGAACGTAAAGTAGAGTTTGCTTTTGAAGGGCACGAGCTTTGGGATATGAAACGCTGGCGACTGGCCGATAAAGTATGGAACGGCAGTAACATGTCGGCGGCCGATTTTATTAATGCCACAAATATTGGTAGTGCAACACGTACCAGTACCCAGGTATTTGGTATATGGCCTTATAAATATTACAACCCGGGCAACGCCAATCATTTAAAGTATGTTTTTAAAGTAATTAAACCCAGCCGCGTTACTGCAGCACACCGTTTCCGCATTGGCAACTATTATTCTTCAATAGGCCAGGATGTATTAAACGGCAATCCAAAAATTATCAGAAACCCTAATCAATAACCAGATAGAGCGATGAAAAATAGATTTTATTTTATAATTGGGCCCATTATAGCCGTATTATTTTCTGCCTGTAAAAAAGATAATTACGATGCGCCCCAGGCCGATTTTACGGGCAGAATTGTATATAAAGGCGAGCCCATCGGTGTGCAATACGGCCAGGTAAATTTCGAACTCTGGCAATCGGGTTTTGGTAACTATTCGGCACTAAACGTAAATGTAAACCAGGAAGGAAGCTTTTCGGCCAAACTGTTTGATGGTAACTACAAACTGGTTTTCTCGGTTAACCAGGGGCCATTTTTATGGAAAACGAATGCAGCTGGCAAACAAGATACCCTTGCGGTAAACATTAGTGGTAGCAAGACCATGGATATCGAAGTAACACCTTATTACATGATTCGCGGCGCTACCTTAACAGCCGCTTCGGGTAAGGTAAATGGCTTCTGCAAGCTCGAGAAAATCATTACCGATGCCAATGCAAAAAATGTAGAAAGTGTATCGCTTTACATCAATAAAACACAGTTTGTAGATGGGGGTAATAATTTTGGTGGAGCGGCAGTGCAAACCCTTTCAGGTGCTGCAATTGCCGATTTGAACAACCTTAACCTTTCGGTAACTATTCCGGCCATTACCCCGGCACAAAATTATGTTTTTGCCCGTATAGGTGTAAAAATAGCAGGAGTAGACGATATGATTTTCACACCGGTAGCCAAAATTACCTATTAATAACAATCAGCAGGCATACGGATTTAAATCCTATGCCTGCCTTTATTCATTATCTTAGTTAAACCAATTTAATCATTTTGAGATACCGCTCTATAATTCTCGTATTGTGCCTGTTGGTGTGGGGGCAGCTGGTTCGCGCGCAGCAAAAAACGGTGGATGCGAAACCTATTTATTTGGCCGATCCAACCATCTTTTTCGATGAAGGAAATTATTACCTCTATGGTACCAGCGGTGATCAGGGTTTTCTCGTGTATCGCTCTGCTGACCTTAAAAACTGGACTGGCCCTGCCGGGATCAAAAATGGCTATGCCTTAAAAAAGGGCGATGCCTTTGGTACCAAAGGTTTTTGGGCTCCACAGGTTTTTAAACGCGGGCAAACCTATTACATGGCCTATACTGCCGATGAGCAGATCGCCATTGCGCAAAGCAATAGCCCTTTAGGACCTTTTAAACAGGAAACATTAAAAGAGATTTCGGGAAACGGTAAACAAATCGATCCCTTTTTATTTACCGACGATGATGGTAAAAATTATCTGTACCATGTACGTTTAGATCATGGTAACCGCATTTTTGTTGCCGAAATGAAGGCCGATTTTTCTGATATTATACCCGGCACTTTAAAAGAATGCATTTCGGGTACCGACAATTGGGAAAATACAGCCAAAACCGATTGGCCCGTTACAGAAGGACCTACAGTATTGAAAAAGGATAATCTTTATTACCTGTTTTACTCGGCAAACGACTTTAGAAATCCCGATTATGCGGTGGGTTATGCCACTTCAAAATCGCCCTTTGGCCCCTGGACTAAATACAGTGGAAATCCGATCATCAGCAAGGCTAATATCAAACAAAACGGCACCGGGCATGGCGATTTTTTTGTCGATGCCAAAGGTCAGTTGCAGTATGTGTTCCATGTGCATTATTCCGATCAGAAAGTATCGCCCCGCGCAACAGTAATTGTTGCAGCCAAATTTATAAAAGGCAAGGATGGAAAGGCGGTAATGCAGATCGATCCGAAAACTTTCAGGGCATTAACGCTACAGAATGGGCGGTAAAATGATCGGTTTTGTAGAAAAATTGAAACGATAAGGGGTGTCCGGGAAAAAGAAAATCGCTTTTTTAGCGCTGGAGAATTAACCGGAAAATGCCTAACCAAATAAATGGTATGATTAAAAAATATTACTTAGTTTTTGCAGGTCTGCTATTGGCTTTGACTACTCAGGCACAGAATTTTTCCAATCCTTTGTTGCCTTCCGGAGCAGATCCTTATAATTTTTATAAAGATGGCTATTACTACTATACCCATACCACAGGCAACCGCATCGATTTGTGGAAAAGCAAAAGCATTGATGGCTTAAAAAATGCCGAACGGAAAACCATTTGGAAAGCACCTGCCGGCACCGCCTACAGTAAAGAAATATGGGCACCCGAAGTGATGTTTTTAAGGGGAAAGTGGTATGCTTATTTTGCTGCCGATGATGGTAAAAACGATAATCACCGCATGTATGTGCTCGAAAATGCTGCGGCCGATCCTATGCAGGGCGAATGGGTTTTTAAAGGTAAAATAGCCGATGCTACAGATAAATGGGCGATTGATGGCGATGTAATCGATTTTAAGGGCCAGTTATACATGATTTGGTCAGGGTGGGAAGGCGATACCAATGGTAGGCAGGAAATTTTTATCGCCAAACTGAAAAATCCGTGGACAGTAGATGGACCTCGTGTTAAAATATCTTCTCCAAAATTTAGCTGGGAAAAAAATGGCGATTTAGGTGGAGGCGAGCATGTGGATGTGAACGAAGGCCCTCAGTTTTTGCCTCATGGCGATAAACTGTTTATCATTTATTCGGCCAGTGGCTGCTGGACAGATTTTTATGCATTGGGCATGCTAACGGCATCGGCCAAAAGCAATTTGCTCGATCCTGCTTCCTGGAAAAAATCGGAGAAACCGGTATTTGAGCGTTCAGTAGAAAATGGGGTGTATGCTCCCGGGCACAATTCCTTTTTCAAATCACCCGATGGTAAACAAGACTGGATTTTGTATCATGCCAACGATAAACCAGGGCAGGGTTGTGGTGGTTTCCGTTCGCCGCGGGCACAACAATTTACCTGGAATACAGATGGAACACCAAATTTTGGTATTCCTTTGAAAACAGGCACGCTGCTGGCAGCTCCTTCAGTTAAAAAGTAAAATAATCAGATAAAATACCAATGAACTTAAAAAACTATCTTCTTTCTTTCGCTTTTGCGCTTTGTTTAAGCACAGGCTATGCGCAGAAAAACAAAAAAGCTACTGAACCTGCAAAAGTATGGTCGGTAGAGAAAGCCAATGCCTGGTATAAAGAGCATAAATGGCTTACAGGTGCAAATTATATTCCGGCCAATGCCATTAATCAGTTAGAAATGTGGCAGGCCGATACCTTTTCGCCAGCGGTAATTGATAAAGAACTGGGATGGGCCGAAAGCATTGGCTTTAATACCCTGCGTGTATTTCTGTACAGCAAAGCCTGGAGCCAGGATCCTGAAGGTTTTAAAAAACGCATGGATCAGTTTTTAACCATCACGCAAAAACACGGCATTCAACCCATGTTTGTATTTTTTGATGATTGCTGGAACAAAACTTCTACCATAGGCAAACAGCCCGAGCCAAAAACCGGTATTCACAATTCTGGCTGGCTGCAGGATCCGGGTGACCCTGCATTTAAAGAGGAAGCCAATTTTGCGCAGCTCGAAAAGTATGTGAAAGATGTATTAACCCATTTTGCGCATGATAAACGCATTTTATTGTGGGATTTATACAACGAACCCGGCAATAGCGGCAAACTGGAAGCAACTATTCCATTGTTAACCAAAACCATTAGCTGGGCACGTGAGGTAAACCCTGATCAGCCAATCAGTATCGGTCTTTGGAGCTGGGGTTTCGAAAAACTAAACGAAATACAACTGGCTAATTCAGATATTGTTACTTACCACAACTACGAGGCGCCAGAGTGGCACCAACGCACTATCGATTTGTTAAAGGCGAGCGGCAGGCCCTTAATTTGTACCGAATATATGGCACGTCCGCGCAACAGCCGTTTTGCTAATATTTTACCGATGTTAAAAGCAGAAAACGTTGGCGCTATTAACTGGGGTTTTGCCGCAGGTAAAACCAATACCAAATATGCCTGGGATACCCCGCTTGCTGATGGTTCTGATCCGGTTGAGTGGTTTCATGAAATTTTTCAGCCAGATGGCACACCTTACCGTGTTGATGAAGTAAACCTGATTAAAAAATTAAACAACAAATAAGCAGATCATACAGGGCTGAGAATCCATATTGTTATCTGTTATAAACACACCAATTGAAACCAAAAATGAAAAAAACGTCTATTTTATTTGCGCTGTTGGGGCTTTCGCTCTCCCTTTCTGCACAGCAGGCCGGTAAAACATGGTCGGCGGTGAAGGGAAAAATATCATCACCCTGGGCCGATGAAGTTAATCCGGCCAGTGTTCTTCCCGAATATCCACGTCCGCAGTTTGAGCGTAGCGGAAACTGGAAAAACCTGAACGGTTTATGGGACTATGCCATTGCCGAAAAATCGCAGCGCCCGGCCATTAACCAGGGCAAAATTCTGGTTCCCTTTGCCGTAGAAGCTTCGCTTTCGGGTGTAGGTAAAACTGTTGGTAAAGATAGCCTGCTGTGGTACAAAACATCTTTTACCATCCCTTCAAACATGAAAGGAAAGGATATTTTGTTGCATTTTGGCGCGGTTGACTGGCGCGCAACAGTGAGCATCAATGGGAAAGAAGTGGGTAAACACGAGGGTGGTTTTGATCCTTTTAGCTTTAATATTACTCCTTTCTTAAACAAAAGCGGAAACCAAACCCTTACTGTTGAAGTATGGGACCCGACTGATGAAGGCCCACAGCCAAGAGGAAAACAGGTGAAAAGACCTGAAGGAATCTGGTATACACCGGTTACCGGTATTTGGCAAACAGTATGGTTAGAAGCGGTAAACAAAGTACACATCGACCACATCAAAATTACACCTAATCTCGATCAGCAATCTATTGAGGTTAGTTCGTTCGTTGAAAATGCAAATGCCGGCGATCAGGTAAAAATTTCGGCCTGGGATGGCAGCAATAAAGTAGCCGAGCAAACTACCGATGCTAAAGGCACTGTGCGTTTAAAAATTGAAAATCCTAAACTATGGAGCCCGGATAGTCCGTTTTTGTACGATCTGAAAATCGAACTGCTTTCCAAAAATAAAAAAGTAGATGAGGCTAAAAGTTACTTTGCCATGCGTAAAATTTCGATGGGTAAAGATGCCAACGGAATTGAGCGTATGCTCTTAAACAATGCTTTTCTGTTCCAATACGGTCCATTAGATCAGGGCTGGTGGCCTGATGGTTTATATACCGCACCAACCGATAAAGCCTTGAAATTTGATGTAGATAAAACCAAAGAAATGGGTTTTAACATGATCAGAAAACACATTAAGGTAGAGCCTGCACGTTGGTATTATTACTGCGATAAAGCGGGTATGCTGGTTTGGCAGGATATGCCAAGCGGCGATTTAGGTAACAGATGGGAAAACCGCCCGGGGGTATTGGATCATCAAACCGAGCAAAAAAGAAGTCCTGAATCGGAAAGTTACTACAAAACAGAGTGGAATGCCATTATGGAGAAACTGCATAATGTACCTTCAATTGTAGTGTGGACACCATTCAACGAAGCTTGGGGGCAGTTTAAAACGGTAGAAATTGCCAAATGGACCAAAGAAAAAGATCCTTCGCGTTTGGTAAATACCGCCAGTGGAGGTAACTTTTTCCCGGTTGGCGATATTATTGATTTGCATAATTACCCACATCCTGCTATGCCTAGTCCAGATTATTTTGGAAAAGATTATGTGCTGGTATTGGGCGAGTTTGGTGGTTTAGGCTTACCTGTTGATGGTCATGTTTGGCAGCAAAAAAACAACTGGGGCTACCAGAGTTTTAAAAACAAAGCCGACCTGTTTAAAAAGTATTCGGAGTTTGTTGGCCGTTTAGGCGAGCTGATCAAAGTGGGCTTATCTGCCGGGGTTTACACCCAAACTACCGACGTAGAAGTAGAAACGAATGGTTTTATGACTTACGACCGTAAGGTGGTTAAGTTTCCGGAAGCTGAGATGAAACAAATTCATCAAAAACTTTATCAGATACCTGTTGAAGTAAAAAAATAGTATCTTTTTGTTTTAGCAATAAGCCAATGCCTGCAAAGGTGTTGGCTTTTTTATGCGCCCATAAGCTGTCCGTAAAGTGCTTGTTATTCGTAATTATGATTTGCGATAACCCAATTATTTATTGAGATAACGCCCGATTAATTCCGTATTGGTTTTTGTTATATTATAATCTTTCGATAGCGCTTTCCAGCTGGCTAATGCCTGTCGGGTTTGTTCAATAATTTCATGAATAAGATTTTTTGATAGTTTGGCTTCCAATCCCAGTTCTACAAGGTTTTGGGTTGAAGGATTTTTGCCTTCGCCCATCACCATTGTGCTTTGTTCGCCGTTTGGACCACTTGAATAAGTGAGATCGTATGCCGGAGCGAGGTTCCAGTCGCCATTTTCATTCATTATAAAGCTGAAATTTTTTGCATGATCATCTCTGTTATGCGATAGTACATTGAAAACCGCAAGACGATACATTTTCTCCACTTCGCGGATATCTTTTGTAAGTGCTGCAGTTAGATTGAGCAGATCTTCATAATCCAATGATGGGGCTCTAAAATCGCTATGCAAAAGGCCACCCGCGGTATGTGTGTGCAGTCTTTTTTCCTCATTTCTATCAAAACGTTGTACCGCAAAATAGCCTGAGCCATTCTGTGATGGAAATAGGTGTATAGCAGGCATTGAAACACCAGCTTCTTTTGCCATTAAAGCATACACATACTCAATGGCCCCTGCATCGTAACCATCCTGCGAATTAGGGAATTTGACCAGCCAGGGTTCAAATCCTTTATTTAAGATCTTCGCACCATGAGATATATTTGAAAAATCATTATTTACACCAATCAATGCTTTTGGTCTCGCGCCAGCTGACGAGCCATTTAAAGCAAGTAATTCCTTAATGACCTCGTATGAATTGCCGTTTAAAACTGCCGCAGTTTGTGCTGCCAATTGGTCTAAATCAATGAATTGATCCATTTCCGAAGGACTGTGATCCGGTTCGTAAACCAATGCACCCATGCCTGATAATCCGACATGTGCTAAACGCTCCAGAACAGATACATTATTAGGCGATATCCCTTGTGCCCTAATCAGGCGATCAAAGAGCAGGCGGCCCCATCCATCAGGTAAGCTATCGCTGAAAACACCTGCTAAACCTTCGAATGGGCGTGCTGGCAATTCAAGTACACCACCTCTAAGTGGTAAGCGAAATGGCGATATTTCTATTCCTTTCTGTCTGAATTCATCATTATACTCAAAGTATACAGTACGGTTACGCAATGCTAAGCGGCCAACTGGCTGAATTTCAGAGCCGAAATCTAGTCCGACTTTTACTTCTACGATCGGTTTCTTCATTTTTTGCGCCCTCTTTTTCGTAACGTATTACTGTTATCTTTTAATACATCATCTATTGAAGTGAAATTTGGCTTAAAAGGCTTAAGCGCATTAGTCATCTCATCAAGGCCACCAACAACCATTAAAAGTTTCAGAAAGGATTCAAATGAAATTGTGCTTTTTTGTTCGAACTTGCGTAAAGTTGGAAGTGGAACTCCTGATCTTTTTGCTAATTCTTCTTGTGTTAGCCCCATCGACAGCCTTCTATCACGGATAATTTCAGTAATTTTTTGCTGTGCTTTTAATGGAGATATTAATGATATCATAGTAGTATTTATTTGTAATTTTTAACTATTACTAATATTATAATATTACAAATATAACAAATTGTTATAAGAATTATTGATTGTCACCCTTATTTTGAGCGTTTATGAAGCCTGTTAATAGCTTTGATGTGAACAAAACCTAGCATATAATTTGTTGTTTCCATATTATTGATAACTTTAAACTCAGCTCATCCTAAATCTTTACCAGTTATGAAACCATTTGACTTTTCAACCTTCCCGATATTAAAAACAGACAGATTTACATTGCGCAGGCTCTTATTAACAGATGCAGCTGTAATCTATGAATTACGTTCTGATGAAAAAGTAGCCGTGTTAACCGGAAAAGAACCCTATCGAAGTATGGATGAAGCTGTTGCCTATATCAACAAAATCGATAACCTGATTAATAATAACCAAGCTATCTATTGGGTTATCGCTGAGCACGAGACTGCGCCCATGATTGGGGCCGTTTGCCTTTGGGATTTCAGGAACGAAAATAAGACTATCGAGATGGGTTACGAACTCCTTCCTGAGTTTCAGGGTAAGGGGATTATGATCGAGACTGTTCCGCATGCGATTAAATATGCCTTTGAGGTAATGGAGGTAGAAACAATCATCGCCTGTCCGTCAAGTGATAATCCGCCTTCTGTAAAACTGCTCGAGAGGTTAGATTTTAAACTCGCTTCCAAGGAATATGAAAATACGCATGAGGATGTGCCGGGTATGCTAACTTATACATTTTCTAAAGCATAATCGTGATCTGATTGGATTGTCTTATAATTTCGGTTGGTGAGGACACCAACGGATAGATTAATGATTACAACAAACTTCCTTCAGGCAGTTCGTAAGGTGCTTTACCTGGCTCAAATATGCGGGTAAGTTGGGTGCCTTCAACGGTAATTTGATCACCTTTTCTTCTGATCCAGTTTCCTTCCCTAAGTCCAACCACCTTAATGTTGTTTTGGGTTAAAAACTCTTTAATCCGGGTTTCCCTGGTTTCGCCATTATGCTTAAGTGTTGGGTCTGGGTCTAAGTAATGCGGATTGAGGTTGAAAGGAACCAGCCCCATACATTCAAATGATGTTGGATAAACAATCGGCATATCGTTGGTGGTTTTCATGTTCAATCCACCGATGTTACTCCCTGCACTGCAGCCCAGATAGGCTTTGCCACTTTCTACATTTGACTTTAAAACCTGCATCAGCCCCTTTTCGTGTAAGGTTTTTACCAGCAGAAAGGTGTTGCCACCCCCGGTGAAAAATCCTTTAGCTGAGTTGATTGCGGCTGCCTGATCATCAAATTCGTGCAATCCGCGTACTTTGATACCGATGGTTGCAAAAAAATCGCTCGCTTTTTGGGTATATTCTTCATGCGAAATACCACCCGGACGGGCAAAAGGAATAAAAATAATTTCATCGATTCCCTGGTAAAGGTCAATGATTTCTGTTTTCAAATAAGCCAGGTATTCGCCTCCGAAGAGGGTAGAGGTTGAAGCAAGGATAATATTCATGTTAGTTTCGTTTTAACAACAGTACAACTTACGGTTATTTATTGATTTGTTAATACTTTGGTTAATTGGCTAATCTATGCACAAACGTTTGATTTGATTAGAATGCTTGAAATGCGGTGGTTTCTCGAATAAAAATCTATCATGAAAGAATTAAACTAGTGGAAGTCACAAATCTTGGCTGCTAATTTAACTTTCTGATATGAAAAACGACTCAAACGTTTGTGCTTAATTTATCAATAAAGGTAAGTGGTTCCGGACTAACTTAGTACCAAACGCTAACCAATCACTATGCTATCTTTCGAAAAAAAAGTAAAACAACTTTTATGTTGCCTTTTATTGTTTGCAATCAGTTTTCATTCCTCAGCGCAAAGTAAAAGAAATAAATTAAATCATATCAGGATCAACTTGAGCGGAAAAAAGTTTGATGGGCTAAACCTGGTTACTACTGTAGAAGGAAATGTAAAGCTTTCATTTCCGGGTGACTCAAAAGACGGTAGTGCGTGGGATTTCACTTATCCTGATAGTATTTATGAGCAGATCAGGTACTTCGATATCAATAATAAAAAAGATGCGGATACTTCGGCCAATATCGTAGCGTTATCAACTATTTTGGGAAGTGACACGTTGTTATGTAGTGCATTTCATTTCAGCAGGGGGGATATAATTTTTAATGCCTCATTTTCAAGAGTAAATGCCTATCCGGATATGAGGTTTTTGAAAAAAGATGGAACTGAAGGATCAAGAACCGAATATGAGTATCAGTTTTTTATGAGCAAGGTAAAAGATACAGAATTGCTGAGTGCTATGGAAGGGATAAAAATACGGCATAGTTATTTCTTAAAATTCACCGGAACTTACGAAGAGTCATTAAAAAAGTATATTGCACTTACCCAAAAATATCCTGATTCCTATTCCTTAATTGCAGGAATGGCCGGCAGATTGAGTTATTATAAGTCAACCGCTGATGTAGAATCGGTATTTAATCTATTTTCAACCAAAATAAAAAACAGTTATTATGGCAAGGAAATTGCCCGCAATCTGGCATTTAAGCATTTTGATAATGCCATGCTTTTGCCCTGGAATAGTGATCAACCCGAAGCAATTGTAACCCACCCTGATAAACCAACGCTTGTTATTTTTTCAGCCTCCTGGTGTGCCCCTTGTCATAAGCAGTTGCCCATAGTTAGAGAAATTAAACAAAAACTGGGCGGACAGTTAGATGTTGTTTACATCTCCATTGATGATAAAAACACGCTTGCCAGCTGGAAAAAGATGACCGAAGATGGTGAAATTCCAGGGAGAAGTTTATTGGCAATTCATCAGATGCAGCAGATAAAGAAAAAATATTTTGTACAAACCATTCCTTATTCGTTTCTGGTATATCCGGGCGGGGATTTGGCGGTATTAAATGTGAGCATTGAAGCCGATAAACAAAAAATCTACCAATTGATGAACAAGGGGAGCAAATAAAGCACTGTTTTTCTGCTACAGGATGCAACAGGATAGTTTCATCGCTCATATTCTATATCTTAACCGCAAAATAAGAAGCCCCGATTAGCATATAGGCTGTATGGTTAACCAAATGTATATACCCGATTTATGAGAAGCAGATCTGTTTTAATGCTTATAGCTTTTATATTTTTTACAACTGCAGTTTCAGCACAGTTTAAAATGCCCGAATGGGTGAGTAAGGCTGGTGCCCGAAAATTCAGTTTTAAGCAAAAAAACTATCAGGCTAACCAATACGGAGCAGTAAATGATGGTAAAACCTTAGCTACCAAAGCCATTCAACAGGCTATTGATGATTGTGCCGCAAAGGGGGGAGGTACCGTTTCTTTTCTGCCCGGCAAATATTTAACTGGCTCTTTATTTATCAAAACCGGTGTAAATTTCGAAGTGGGCAAAGGTGTGGAGCTATTGGGCAGTCAGGATATAAAAGATTACCCTGAAATTGATACACGAGTAGCTGGTATCGAAATGAAATGGCCAGCAGCGCTACTCAATATCCTGAAGCAGAACAAAGCAGCTATTTCGGGTTCAGGGTTGATTAATGCACAAGGCAAACCCTTTTGGGATTATTATTGGAACCTCAGAAAAGATTACGACGCCAAAGGCCTGCGCTGGATTGTTGATTATGACGCCAAACGCCCGCGAACGGTATTAATCGAATCGGCTAATGATGTAGTGGTAAAAGATGTGAATTTACAGCAGGCAGGCTTCTGGACCGTGCAAATTCTTTACTCGAGCTATGTAACCATTGATAAAATTACCATCCGAAACAATGTTGACGGGCATGGCCCGAGTACTGATGGCATTGATGTAGATTCATCGCTCTGGACTTTAATCCAAAACTGTGATATTGACTGTAACGATGATAATTTTTGCCTCAAAGCTGGTCGCGATTGGGATGGCCTGCGCGTAAACCGGCCAACAGAATATGTAGTAATCCGCAATTGCATTGCGCGCAAAGGTGCGGGTTTACTGACTTTGGGTAGCGAAACTTCGGGCAGTATCCGCCACGTTTGGGCTACTGATTTGGTAGGTTATGGTACCGGAAATGCTTTAAACATTAAATCGGCCAAAACCAGGGGCGGTACCGTAGAAGATGTTTATTTCGGTAATATCACTATGGAAGGGGGAGGTAATGTAATTCAGGTTAACCCCAACTGGAACCCGGCTTACAGTTATTCTACTTTGCCAGCTGGCTATAATCCAGATTCGATCCCTGTACACTGGACTAAGCTGCTAACTCATGTGGAACCCGCAAGCAAAGGAATACCCCAAATACGTAACATTAATGTTTTCAACGTGAAGGCAAAAGACGTTAAAAAAGCCATCAATGCCACTGGTTTCAGCGAAACGATCTTAAAAAACTTCAATTTTAAAAATCTGGATATTGCTACGGCCACAGCTGGGAATATCGAATTTGCCCAAAACTGGACATTCGACCAGGTGAAGATTACGGCTGGCGATGGAAGCACTTTAAAAGTAACAGATGCAACAAACGTAAAGCCTTAATGCCGCGTAGGTTATGTTTGAGAAAAATTAGGGCAATAAAAAAAGGTACAACACTCGCTGTCGTACCTTTTTATCTAAATTAACGCTCTCAATCTATGATTGATGCAGGGCTCTCACCCCCTGCGGTGTCAAAGGTATTATAATTTTTTGTTTTTTCACAAAATCTGAATTTAATTAACAAATTATTTTCTCAACACCCGCTAAACTCCGGTCGTACCCGAGGGCTAAAAATGTCTGGTTCAGCAGGCTATTTGCCAAACTGGGGCTTAAACAAATTCATCCACATCAATAGCATGGCTACCTTTAAATCATAATCGGGCGGCAAATTTCATTGTCTCTCTACAGAATTTAAAATCATGAAAAAATATCAAAAAATCATTTTCAGCAGCGCTTTGGCTTTCGCATTAACAGCTTTTATAACATTTGCAACTTTTGCCCAGCAAACAGGCATTACCAGAACCAACCATCAAAGGCACGACATTAGCCTACCAGGTTACGAAACTATACAAGCAAGTATAGCCTTTGAGCCCGGCGTTCACTTTGGCATGCATTCACATCCGGGCGAAGAAGTAATTTATGTGCTCAAAGGCACATTCGAATATCAGATTGAAGGAGAAAAATCGGTGAGGCTTAAAGCTGGTGATGTACTTTTTATCCCCGCAGGGAAAAATCATCAGGCCAAAAATGTAGGCAAGAATAAGGCTGTTGAGCTGGCTACCTATATTGTAGAAAAAGGAAAAACACTGGTGGTAATGAAACCTTAAATAGGAAATTACCGAAAGTGATTAAAGCATATCCCTTTCGGTAAAAGGTTGTGTGGTTTTATAAAATCTCGATACCTTTTTCTTCCAGCGCTTCGAAAATATACGCATTTACCATGCTTTTGGTTAATTCTGCCTGTGAAATATCCTTGCACCAGAAAAATATCCGCACGTCGCTGCTTGCACGGCTAACCGGACTAATCATGATGACAGGCTCTTTGGCGGCAAACACGTTAGTATTTTCAATAATCACATTTCGGATCAGGGTGGTTACTTCAGATGAATTGAAAGGTTTGGCAATAGAAAGTACCAAATCAACGCGCATCTGGTTGTTGCTCAAAGTCCAGTTGATGATGTTGTTAGACAGGATGGAGCCATTTGGGATAATGATTTCCGCACCTTCATCGCTTAGCAGTGTACTCGATCGTACACCAATTTCTTTTACCCTTCCTTTTTTATTGCTCAGCTCAACTACATCACCAATGCGGATGGTTTTATCGAAGATGAGGATGATACCCGAAACAAAATTGCTTACAATATTCTGTAAACCCAGTCCGATACCCACACCTAAAGCACCCAAAATCACGGTTATTTTATCGATGGGTAAGCCAGAGGCTGCAACGGCGATTAAAAAGCCACTGATAAGTAAAACCAGACGGGTAACCAGTAATTTAGAGCGTTCGCCTTTGTTATCATCCAGGGCATCATCGCCAACATCGCCAAAGAAATAGGCAATGTATTTTTGTAAGAAATTGGCCAGCCAGATAATCGCTAAAAATAGTACTACGCCGCCTAAAGTAAACGAAAAGCTGCCTACAACTCTTCTTTGGGTAAGCTCATCGGTAATGGCCGAATAAATGCTGTTGAATATATTTAAGTTGGTGGTAAAAATAACCGCCCAGATGATAATCGCGCCTGTTGCGGCAATGCGTTTTAAACCTGTGGTAACCGGAATCCAGTCAAAAAACTCCGGATAGCCTTTTCTGATCCTGCTGCTTTTCATTTGGAGTAAAAAGGCTTCGACAAACATTTTGGCCAATACGATTAATGAGGTCGCATTCAGAAAGGCGCTTACTCCGGTATTGTAAAAAATCTGCGTAAGCGTAAAGCGGCCAAAGAGGTTGCAGAAAGTGGCAATAAAGGCAAACAGGATATAAATCAACCCTGTTGATATCAATAATTTATACTTTTTATATTGTTCTTCGAGTGTACGCCAAACCATAATGCCATAGGTGGTGGCTCCAAGGCTTAACACTAAAAGTAACCAGCGTTGATAACGTGGCGGCATACCCAGAATGCGAAGTACTACTGGCGCAAAAAGAAACAGTACAAATACACACCATTGAAAAAATAGCTTTTTGGGTAGTTTTTTGCGAAATAAAACGGTAAGACAAATGGCCAGCAATATGTGCACTGACTCTATGTATAGGGCAGGGGCACGCAGGTCGAACACCGGAGCCAACGCAAAAAGCATAATTAAAGTAACCAGATAGGGCTTTGGCGAAAGCATGGTAAAATTAAAATCATCAACCGCCTCGAGCCTGTCGCGCCGTTTTAAGCTCCTGAAATTAAAAAATACCCAGCAAAAGAAAACCAGGCAGGTAAAAAGGAGCAGGGCGCGGCTGCTTCGGGTATAAACGAAATAGTACGCAGATATTTGCTGCTCGCTGTTCATAAACTTTCTGAAACCCATGCCATTGTTGGCACGTTTATTTACCGATTCCCACAGGTAGCGTCTTTCTTTACCAAAGGCTTTAATGCTTACTGCACTAAGCTGGCTATCGGTAAGGTACATCAGTTCTTTAATATTAATCAGATTGGCTGAGGTACGTGCCTGCTGGTTGTTAATGGTTAAAGAGGCATTTTTAATCAGACTATCCATTACCACCCGTTTTTTCTTAAGTTCGGCAAACTGTGTTTTAAACATTTCGCGCAGGGCAGGCGTAGTAAATATTTTTACCAGCACTGTATCTTTACGCAGGTTAAGTATTTCTGTTTTTAACTTGCGGAGCTCTTTTTCATATTCATCTAAATCAGCCAGGCAATCGCGGTTATTGCTTTGAAGTTCTTCGAGCAAAGTTTCGTCCATTTGCAGGTTTTGCAGGTTCAGATTCCGGTCTGCGTTGGTTAACCTGCTTTTTAAAAGTGCCAGTGCGGCTTCATCCTGCGTAAGATGCCTGTCAATAGGCTTAAGTTTGGTAAATGAATTAACGGTAACCGGTACCTTATTTACTACTTCGAAAACTTTTTCCAGGCGGAATAAGTAATCGCTTTTGGTCAGCACCGCAGAGTCGGCCAAAAAAGCAGTTTCGGGATTCTTATCTGCAGGTTTGCCGCTTTGGGCAAAAGCTGAAAAGAAAGGAAGGGTAATGTAGGCCATTACCAGAAAAAGTATGCGCAACCGGGAAGAACTTTTTATAATCATTTTCTTTTTGACGAAAGATATTGTAGCCAAAAATAAATAATAGAAAATAAAAAAGCGCTCTCCCTTTTGAGGAGAACGCCTGAGCGCTAAAATTCAATGTCTTACTTTTTAGTAGTATTGGCACCAAATTTCCTCGGATAATAAGAAAGCGTTACCATAAAATATTGCTGCAATACGTTTTTAGTACTTGTAGTAAAGCTGTTCACGCTTGCATAGTTAAATACGCTTCTATTTTGGCGCAATAAATCGAGTGCCGAAAATTTCACTTCAGCATTATTGCCTTTAGTAAAACGGTAAGTGGCATTTGCATTCCAGATAGCGAAATTAATAGTTTCGCCTACCGATGGATTGTTGTTATTGAAGTTAATGTTGCTGCTAAGCGAAAACTTTTTGGTGAAATTATAGTTGCCGCTAAAAGAAGTGGTCAGTGTAATGTTTTTATAGGCTGTTCCCAATGCACTTTGTTTAGCAACACTAGTAGCAATGCCTTGTGAGGCTTCAAGGCCTAATTTATCCTTATAGGTGTAAGTGGTTTGAAGGCTGTTGTTAGTCGAAAAGTTGTTCGAAAAATTAAACAAAGTATTGGTATAGGTTGGGTTTTTACTAAAGTTAAACGAGGTATTAAAGCCCAGTTGCAATTCACTGGTTTTTAGTTTAAACGACTTACGGATATTTCCACTCAAATTGGCGTACCGATTGCCATTTGCATTGGTTAAGTAAACTGTTCTGCGATTTTGTTCATCGATGAAAGTACTATCCACAATTGCATTATCAACTATTCCTGCCGAGCCATTGATATTAAAATTCAAAGTATTTTTACTTTTCATATCATAATGATAAAAATTAATATTGATCGATCGGTTCAATTCCTCTCTGAGATTCAGATTACCCCTTTGCAAATTATATAAATTTGTACTGTCTGTTAAGGGGGCAAGCTGGTAAATGGTAGGGATTTTTACCTGGGTACGATAGCTGAGGTTTAAGTTCTCCTGATAGGTGCCAGTTTGATAATTGGAGGCATTTACCGAAATTACCGGTACAAAATTCCGATATGCACGTTTTAAATTCTGGAAGGAGCGGTCGGATGTATTGTCCTGATTAATAAATTGCTGAGCAGCAGTAATTTTAATGTTTAGCGATTTATAATAACGGTTGCTTAGGTTTTTGGAAAACGTTTTGCTAAGCGAGATACCAGGAGTAAAATCGGTAACATTGGTTTTTAGGTTATTAGAGAGGTAATTGTTTTGCAGATAACTACCATTCACAAAATCTTCAATAAAATTATGTTCCTCGTTATTGGTCAAAGCGAGTCTACCTGTAATTTCTGCATCAAATCCACTGAGGTTAGCATTGCCAAAAAAAATAGATTTCAGATTAGTTAGGCCTAAATTCATCGTTTGAGATAAATTCTTGCTATCGGTCTGGTACTTGCGGTTAAAATCACGGTTATTGGCACTATTCAATAAATCTCTAAATGCCGTTATTTCTGTTCTATCGTTATTGCGGTTGTTCATGCTAACATCATAGCTGGCATTAAGCGATTTAAAGCGCTGTTTCCAATTGTTGTAGTTTTGGTAATTGTAGCTTGCCCTGAAAGTGAAATCGGTATTGGTATAGTTGCTTTGCCCCATGCTGTTATTGGTACTGGTAAGCTGACCTGCATTATTCTGAGCACTTCTGACACTGGAGTTATTGTTATCACCTCTTTCGGTATTGAATGATTCACTCAAGTCTAAGCGATGGCTTTTCTTATAATAATTATAGATGGAATTAAACCGGTGCCTGTCGCTGGTATTGGATGAAGTGGTACTGCTGTTTGCATAAAGCTGATTATTATCGGCAATGGTAGTAATGGTTTGTGAATCACCAATGTTTGATGATTCGAGGTTTTTAAAGTAATAATCGGCCGTTAACGAGCTTTTGTTGTTCCAGTCTTTACTATCGGGAGTAAAATTGTAAGTCATTTGTGCCCCGGCCACATTACCTTTGTTTAGTCCGGTTTGCCTGAAATCTGATTGGTATTCAACCGAGGTGCCAACACCTTTATAAGTACTGTTTCTAATCAGCGTATTGATATCATTTGGGATTTTGTTAATATCGTTAGATGCACCAATGACGGAAAGCTGGAGTTTGGGGGTGCTGAAATTTAAATTGCCATCAAACTGGTAATGCTTGTCGGTTCCATAGCCCGCACTTATTTTGCCGAAATAGGATCGGTCTTTGCCTTTCTTTAATTTTAAGTTGGCTACCAGATTGCTATCTAGTGGTTTATCCCGGTCTGCGGTGTTGAAAATCTGTATTTTCTCCAGTGCATTTTTAGGGATGTTTTGCAGGGCAATTTTATTATCGCCCCCAAAAAATTGTTTTCCGTTAACAGTAAGTTGCTTCACCTCCCTGCCATTAACCGTAATAATACCATCGCCCCACACAGTGATGTTGGGTACTTTTTTTAACAGATCTTCAACGGTGGCATTGGTATCGAGCTTAAATGCAATGGCGTTAATTTCAAGTGTATCGTTATTGTAAGAAATTGGAGGAACTGTTACGGTAACCTCTTGTAAATTTACATCCTGTGGGTTAATGATCACGTTTTTAAGATCGAGCAGCGTTTGTCCTTTAGGAATAGTGATGTTTTTCTGAATGGTTTGATAACCTACATTACTGATATCCAGTCGCAGTGGTTTATCAATGGGCAGGTTACTGAATTTAAACTCGCCATAGTTGTTGCTCAACTGGTAATTAATTACCGTATTATCGGCTTTGTAAATCGAAACTGTAGCTGCTTTAAGTACGTAGTTGTGCACCGTATCGCGCACTATGCCTTTAATGGTACCCGTTGGGGCTGGAGGTGTAGTTTGGGCAAAAGAATAGCCTGTTCCTAAGCAAAAAATGCTTAAAAGAAGTAAGAAATGAGCGCGCATGAATTTAGATTTGCTTCGGTTTTAAGATGATGATTACAGGGTTACTTTTTCTATCGCCAGTTTTGAAGTAATTTTCGAGCAATGGCGGGTATTTATTGGTTTTACCAGCGCTACGCTCTTTAAAAGTAAACATGGCCAGTGCAGAATAACTCGTATAGAACTTTTTATCTTCATAGGCTAGAAATCCGCGGTTTTCAAAATCATAACCAAAGCCTGAATCGGTTACCGGTAAAAAGCTCGAAAGGCTGTCTGGTTCCAGATCCTGGAAAGATAACAGTTCTGTAGTTTTGGTATTATAAATCAGGCTTTTCTTCTGGTCTTTATCCCAAAAAATGTTTGATAATTTGAGGTAGAGCTGATCGCCAATTAAATAGCTGCTGCCAATACCGTGAATGGTTTTCTTGTTTTTCTCGAAATATTCGAACCTCTTTTTAACGTATATGGGATTGGTAATAAAATCTTTAGGCAATGTATTTATGGCAGGGAAAATGAACTTGTAAGCCAATTCCATTTTTTTTGCCGTAAGCTTATACAACCGGTAATCGTAGTAATTGGTGTAAAAAGCTTCACTATCATTGTATTTGGTTATTGGGTCGTCGCCATACCAATCGTCTTTTTCGAAAAACTTCGGATCCCGTTTAAAGTAACCGACGGTATCTTTTGTTTTTTTATCGATGGTTACAACCGAATATCGGGTACTATCTTTGCCTTTTTTAATATAGGTATAGGGCCTGATCACGACATCACTGTTTGCAAATGATAACTTAGGCGAATAGTAATTGAAGTTTTTGGTTTTTTTTACAAAGTTACCCTCCAGGGTAAAATATTGCACATTGTTTGGGGTATAAACAGCTATGTATTCTGTGTTTGCTTCCTTTACCAATGTAAATCCATGCGTTACTGCTTTTTCCTTATCGGCCTTTTCTGTTTGCAATTTGGCTGCATCAATTTTGGTCAGGTATTTTCCTTCGTTTGTAAAAACTAAAACGGCCTTAGTATCATAATCGTAAATTAAAAATTTGTTGCCCGCAATTTTAAGTTCAGAAATATTTCCGAACAAACTTTCCCTGGTTGTTTCCAGCGGAACAAATTTAACTTCATCGAAAATCTGCGAAACCGCGGCCCCGCGTGCACTTTGCGGATCAATTCGTAAGGTAACAACATGTGAGCTGTCGATTACGCCTTCTTGCGAAAAGGCGGTGAGAGAGGATAGGCAGGTTAATGCCAAAAAGCATAAGCAATGCTTGAAGCGTTTCATAAGTGTGTTTAGATTTGGTGTGCCGCAATAGCGGTTAACAATAATAACTATAAAATACGTTAGCTACAACTCATTGCATTTGAATTTAACATTTTTTAAGCGTTAGAGAAAGAATATTTTATTGTTTAATGGTTTGATTGTTATGTTGTTGTGATCTTTTGTTAATTAACCGGGCAAACGTTTGTTCAAATTTTATGGAAGCAGGATCGGTACTTTGATCACCAGTTATTGAGCACTCATCTGACCACTCGATTTTAACAAATCTGGCAGCCCACTTTTTTATGTCATAGTTAGATTGCCGACAGTTCGGCAAAGCATATTCCTGTTTTAGCAGTGTTAATATTAAATGTTTCAATTATAATATCAGTTTATCGAGTAAATCAATCGTTTGCGCATTATTTGTGCACCGATTAGAAGAGTTTATTTAATAGATTCAAGAAAAATGTCTCTCAAAATTTAATCCGCTCTTGAATGCTACCAAAATTATCTGATACTCTTTTTCTGCTGTATTTTTGCTTACTAGGCTGCTTTGTTCAAAATATTCAGGCGCAAACTGTTTCTGCACAACAGGCCAGCGTCGATATTCAGGAGCGGGTTCATTTGCATATGGACAAGTCATTTTACCTGCCAGGAGATACCATATGGTTTAAGGCTTATGTGGTTGATGAAGCTAATCTACCTTCAAAAGCCAGCGGAATCCTTTATGTAGAACTGATTAATGCAAAAGATTCGCTCATTAATCGGTTTACACTCCCGGTACTAAATGGGATATCTTTTGGTAATGCTCCTATTGATATTAAAAATAGCAAAGGTCTCTATCGCATACGCGCCTATACCAGGGTTATGGGTAATGCCAGTCCTACCTCATTTTTTGATCAGGTAGTTAAAATAGGTGATGTTGCGCAAATAAAAAATCAAATAACAACGATACAAGACCTGGATATCCGCTTGCTACCCGAAGGAGGAAATCTTTTGCTTGGGCTACCTTCAAGGATCGCCTATAAAGCGATAAGTAACAGTGGACGCGGAATAAATATATCTGGAAAAGTGGTAAATAGTAAAGGAACAGAAATGTGCCTGATTGAAGGTAGCTATCTTGGCATGGGCTCTTTTTTCCTTACCCCCGAAGCAGGGATAACCTATAAAGCCATTATTACTGTCAACGGAGCTGAGCGGGAGATCGAATTACCGGTAGCGCAAAGCAGTGGTTATTCACTTAGTGTTTCCCAGCGTGATACAAGTGAGCTTGTTGTGAAACCAATGTGCACCAGCGATTTGGTTGGTAAAGGGGAATTGAAGTTAAGTGTACATAAAAACGGAGTTGAATTTTTGCGCATTCCATTTGTTATGGATAGCCAGATGGCCAGAATGACGATCGAAACTGCCAAATTACCACAAGGCATTGTGCAAATTTCTTTGCTTGCAGCTAGCGGAGATCTCTTGTGCGAGCGGCTCGCCTTTATTGGTCAGGGGAGAAACAACGATGCTATAAAACAAGGAGGGCTTATTGCGCAATATCCAAAAAGAAGCGAAACCAAAATCGAATTACAAACCCTTATGGATGGAAAACAGGTTACAGATGGCTCATTTTCAGTTGCTGTAACCAATAGCGATGTAAGCATACCCGATCTGGATAATGAGAGCCATATATTGACCGATTTATTACTTTCTTCCGATCTTAAAGGGCATATCGAAAGCCCAAACCGCTATTTTA
This sequence comes from Pedobacter kyungheensis, assembly GCF_000812965.1. Classification (GTDB taxonomy): domain Bacteria; phylum Bacteroidota; class Bacteroidia; order Sphingobacteriales; family Sphingobacteriaceae; genus Pedobacter; species Pedobacter kyungheensis. The sequence continues at coordinate 111,101 of NZ_JSYN01000006.1, read as the reverse complement.
TGGATGGCTCCGATTCGACAAGAATGCATTTGGATAATCTGATGTTAACCCAGGGCTGGCGAAAAATAAGCTGGCAAAAAAAGTATAGCCCCGAAAAGACAATTAGGGTTAGCGGTAAGGTTACTGACAAGAAAGGCGCAGTAGCGGCTGCCAAAGTTACTTTAATGCGTACTGGTAAGGAGATGTGGATAGAGCAGACCGTTACTGACAGTGAAGGGAGGTTTTCTTTTGATTTGGAATATGCCGGACCAGGGAATTTCATCGTTCAGGCAAAAAGTGATCAATCAAAGTGGCTAACCGCTAAACTCGATTCGATGCCTGCTATGCCCATTTTGCCAAATAGCTTTGTCAAAAACTATCTCAGCGATACTTTATCTTTTTCTTCAAAAGAGGTAATGCAGAAAAATGCCCAAAAATACCTTAAACAAGAAGGGATTAAACTGAAAGAAGTAGAAATAAAAGGACGTAAAAAGTTAGACTACAACGACTCAGGGGCACCGCTTAATTCCGGGCATGTTTTTCAGGTAATTTTACCAAAAGACCTGGTTCATGTTGAAGATATTATGGATTACCTTTCCCGGCATTTAGGAGGTGGGGGAGTTATCGCTACGAACGATCAAGGGGTGATGAAACCAATGTACTCTTTATATATTAAGGGAGCCAACGTAATTAAAATGATGCCAATAGGAGTCAGTATAAACGGCTTTCCGGTAGATGAATATTTTGACCTTTCAGTACTGCCCGTAAAAGAAATCGAAAAAATACAAGTATATATGTCAGGGTTTCCGCCACATCCAACATTTATGACTATTTCGATGAAGGACAAAAACATCCTGTATCAGAATTTTAGAAAAGGAACACCTCCGGGTACAGCTTATTTGAAACAGGAGGGCTATACCATAAGCAAAGCATTTTATGAGGTAAAGTATCCCTTGAAAAAGCAAAGTAATGAGGAGGATTTGAGAACAACATTATACTGGACACCTAACCTAATTCCCGATAAAAATGGTAAAATGAGTTTTAGTTATTTTAATGGCGATTTAACCGGCAAACACCGGATCGTGGTGGAAGGTTTTGACGGCCAGGGAAACCTTTTTAGAAAAGAATGGAGTTATAAAGTGGAGGAATAACTTGTTGGTAATAAGTATTTTGGGATATCATAAATAAAAAAGCGCTCTCCCTTTTTAAGGAGAACGCCTGAGCGCTACATCTTAAAAATTTAATCCCTGCTAAGCAATGTTTTGCAGGTAGCGGTGTACTTCTTCTTTCTTCCGGCTCGAAACCGGTATTTTTTCGCCGTTTTCCATTTGTAAAAAACCCTCCCTGAAATATTTTTTCACGTATTGGAAATTAATCAGGTAAGACTGGTGGCAGCGCAAAAAGCCAGAAAAAGCAAGCATATTTTCATATTCTTTTAAGCCTTTTGAAACCACTATTTCGCGTTTGTTTTTTAAGCAAAAAGTAGTGTAGCTTTTATCGCTTTTGCAATAGATTATATCATCCAGATCTACGATCTCAATATACTCGAGACTTTTAAGGGCAATCCGTTTAATGCCTTTAACGCCCTGGGCCAGGTAATGCTCGCGTGCAATTTCCAGCTGTTGCCTGTCAAACTGTTCCTGCTCGCGCTGGCGCAGGTATTTGCCCAGTACTTCACCTAACGATACTTCATCAACCGGTTTTAAGAGATAAGCAAAAGCACCCATGTTTAATGCCTGTATGGCATACTGATCGTAAGCAGTAAGGAAAATGACCTGAAAATCTTCCATACCAATCTCGTTAAAAAGGCTAAAGCTGTCTCCATCTTTCAGCCGTATATCTGCCAGGATTAGCTCCGGTTTCAGTACAGGTATTTCGGCGGTTGCCCTGGCTACTTCGCCCGAATGGCCAACAATCTGGAAAGCGCTTATTTTCTTCACAATCTGCAAAATGTGTTGCATAATGTGTACCTCATCTTCTAATATGTAAATCTTCATATCTTTAATCTTTTACCAGTGGGATATTAATTTTTACCATTACACCACGGCCGCCTGTATTACTTTTATCTTCGAGTTCGAAACCTGCCTGCTGCCTGGCCGTGTTGAAAAGCACATCGAGTCTTTCTTTTAAAATAACCTGCGCCAGCGATTTTTTAGTTTGAACCGCTGCTTTGGCACTCACACCGCATCCGTTGTCATCTACGGTAATCAGCAATTGGTTGTTTAGTGTTTGAAAATTGATTGCCAGACTCCCGTGGTAAGCAATATTCCTAAAGCCATGTTCGATTGCGTTTTCTACAAAAGGTTGGATAAGCATTGGGGGAATCAGGATGTTTTCACCTTCAAGATGATTTGTTGAAATCTGATAATCGAACAGGCCCGCAAAACGCATTTGCTGCAATTGCAGGTAATTATGTAAGGATGCTATTTCTTCATCCAGTTCAATAAATTCTTTGGTGTTTTGTTCCAGAACATTACGCAGTAATTTAGAAAAGGTACTGAGATAACGTACCGCTTCTTTCGAATCGCCCGATGATATTAGTCCTTGCAGGTTAGCTATGGCATTAAAAATAAAATGCGGATTAAGTTGCACCTGCAATAACTTCTGCTCAATATTTAAACGTTTATTTTCTGAGGCTAGCAGCGTATTTCTTCCTTTCAGCCGTTGCTGCCGGTAAAGGATAAATAGAAAAAAAAGAACACTTAAAAATACAAAAAATGCCAAACCTAAAGTCCACTTCTGCTGCGTGATGATTTTTTGGTAAAGTTCGTTCCTGCTATTCAGCTCGGTAATGTGCTGGTCTTTTTTTTCTACCTGATATTTTTCATGCAGTTCGGCAATTTTTACCGCTTCTATCGCGGCAACATCACGCATTTCTATGGTGTAGGCCGAATCTGCAGCCTCAAGCGCCTGGGCATAAGCTCCCTGGTTTTTATATGCGCTAAGGAGCCCGTTATAAAACATGCTTTTTCTTCTTCCTGCCGGGTTCTTTTTCTCGAAGGCAATACCTTGACGGTAATAGTAAATGGCCGAATCGGGCATCTGATTATGCTCAAAACTGGTTGCCAGGTTATTAAAGGCAATATCGTTCAGGTTGTTGGTGTTTTTGAGGTAGTTAAAATAAATTTTGCTGCTGGCAAGCGACCTGGCAAATTGGCCCTGTTGATCGTAAATTTGTGCTTCATTATCGTAAGTACGGGCCAGGGCCAGGCTATCGTTAATGCTTTTAGCCAGGATACGTGCTTTATTATTGTAAAAAATCATGTTTTTATAATCGCCCATCTTGGTAGCCAGCAGAAATGAAATGTCGAAATACCGTTGCTCAATAACCCTGTGCAATTTATACGGATGACTGTTGTAGTACCGTGTAGCATATCGCAGCGCCTCTTTTGGATTATTGTTTTGGTAATAAATTTTAGCCAGCAAATCATAAAACAGGTAAGTGCTTCTGCTTTTTAACAGTTCTGCCTTTTCAATTTTAGCTAAAGTCTGTTTTACTAAGCTTGCACTTACTGCTGCACCGCCATTGGTTTGGCTACTTAAAATGCTGTAATCCCTAAGCAGATCAGTTTCGGGGTTTGTACCCATGCTATCCATCTGTTTATAAGTGGCGATAGCACTGTCGCGATGCTTTTCAAGTACTAAACACCGGGCCCTGAAATAGTAGCGGAAAGGTTTATCTGCTTCGCTTGATGAAAGATTCAGGAGGCTATCTTCCTTGTAAATCGCTTTTTTATAGTCATTTGGTGCTAAGGTGTCCATGGCTATAATCCGCGCCAGGTAATCGGTATCGGTAATGTTTTGATCATTAATATGAACTACCTGGTTTTGCCGCTTTTTTTCCGGCCTGCAGGCACTGCTCAACAAAATCGCCAGACAGAAAAAAACAGTTGGAACAGACTTGATATGGATTGATTTAAATATGGTTACCAATTGAAAAAACATAAGTAAGGGACAGTTATTCGTTCATGTTTGGAGTAAATACGGCTGGTTTTTAAATATAGCCAAAGCTTTATCGCCAAAAACAGCTAATGCATATTCAGCTGTTTCCGTTCCATATCCGTGGCATTTAGCTTCATATTCGAAATTGGGCGTAAAAAAGTGCTTGATTACAGATATCGGCGCAAAGGCTACGAATATTGGAATTCATCTATCAAATATAAACTCTCACTTGTGAGATTTATAATTTGCCGCTAAATTTATTTGATAGGAGTAAACTAAATGGCTTTTCTCCTGATGAATAAAGATCGATTGTAATGCAAATATAAACCCGAACGCCAGGGTAAGGTGGCGGAATTTATCTATCAATTTTAAATTTAATAATTATGAAGACAAGCAAAAGTTTGTTCGAAAAAAGAATCAACTTAAAAGATTGCCAAATTAATGGTGGTAAACTTGGACTTAGCAACCTGGTATCTGTAGCAGAAACCGGAACAAGAGAAAACCCTGATACTTGCACCGATATTGGCTTTGACCAACCTGGCACTAATGTACCAGTAGGTTTCAACCCTACGTTAACAGGAAAATAATACCTGCTAACTTAAGATTTGACACAACAAAGTTGTCAATCTTATGCATATTAATTTATAACCTTAATCAAAAAAGAAATGAAAAACAGCAACAAATTATTCGATAAAAAAATCGAACTGAAAAATTGTCAAATCAGTGGTGGACTTGCAAACCTAAGTTATCAAAACATCAACACGACTTATACAAATAATCAAGGTTGTACTGTTACGGTATCTAAAGTTGTAACAGATAATAAGCAACTGGTTGAAGAGTGCTTTTTCACCAACTGTCCGTAATAAACAAGCTTTAATTTAATAAACTTTTTAAGATATGAAAAACATCAAAAAATTGCTGGAGAAAAAAATAGCGCTGGAGAACAGCCAAATTAATGGTGGTCTTGCTATGGGAAGCCACGCGGTATGCAGCAGCTATACTTATGGAGATCATTGTGCAGATAAAACAACAACCATGTACAATGATCAGGGCCAAACCATCGGCTCTCCTGCTACTTCATCATGGCAAACTTAATTAACTAGCTCAGTTAACCATCGGGCGATAATAAGCCCGGTGGTTAACTAAAGCTAACCTTACCATCCGGAAATCATTACTGCGCAAATAAAACACAATAATTAAGGCAATAGCTGGCTGCGTAAGCTATAAAAATTTATAAAACCGAGTTTCGTGATACTAATATTCTCCATAAACAGCGATTATTCTACCAGTGCTGTAATCAATTGGCTTATACGGCTCAAAAAGAAGTTTATCAGAATCAATGAAGATACCTTATTCGAACTGCTTTGGCTTAATTCGTCAGATTTTGCCATCGCTATAAACGGGGAAATGGTTTTGGGCAGCCAAATTACCAAAATGTGGTACCGAAGGGGAGGGTTGGATCTCTTTGCTAAATTTAAGCATACTTTAATTAAAGACTATTTACGTGTTGAGCATACTGCCCTGATAGAATATTTTTATCACAGGCTGGATAAAATTCCATCGGTAAACAAAATCAAAAACAGCGATATCAACAAGCTATATTTGATGGATCTTTGCCGGCAATACGACATTTTGGCTCCAAAATACCTGGTTACAGGCTGCAAAAGCGCAGTGGCCAATTTTTTCGAGGAGGAAAAACATATTATTTCCAAGCCTATTAGTACACCGTTTTCATTTCAGGATGAAGAAGATTTCTCGCACATGGCATATACCTCAATGGTTAACCGCGAAGATATTGATGCCCTACCGGAGCGATTTGTACCGACTTTTTTTCAGCAGGCCATTGCAAAGGCTTATGAGATCAGGGTATTCTACCTGAATGGTAAATTTTACGCCATGGCCATATTCTCTCAAAACAACAGCAATACCAATGTCGATTTCAGAAATTATGATAGGGATAAACCAAACCGCGTTGCGCCATACACCTTAGCAAAAACATACGAAAAAAAGTTAAAAAGAATGCTTGATGCATACGGTCTTAACTGTGCATCCTTTGATGTGATTTACGCTGCTGATGATGCTGAATATTATTTTTTAGACTTAAATCCCGTTGGCCAGTTTGGTATGGTATCAACCCCTTGTAATTATAATTTGGAGCGGGAGATCGCATTGGCACTTTAATTTTAACTAACTTGATTTGTATTGTTGTCAGGTCAAAACGCCCTTTCGAAACTTAAATTAAGCCATATCTATAAAACCTATGAAAAACATAAAAGACCTGATAGATACCGGAGAAGCACCATTACACATAAAATCATTGGTAAAAAAGCCTAAGCCTACATACCTGATTAAAACAAGGGTTTCTAAAATTTACCATACCAATAGCTTACAACTCGACCTATACTTTAAATCGCCGATATGAATAAATTGTACCTCCGAAACCAACTGTGTATTCCGGTAATTGGGTTTAACAGGGCTATCATTTACGATTTGGGCCGCAAAGACTATCATTTTATTTCAAAAAAACATTATCATATTTTAAACACCGATGGCTTTGTAAATTTCACCAGGATTGCTGATCAATCTGAGCGTAGCGAGCTGATAGATTTTCTTTTAAGTTTAGAGATTATTTTTGAAGTTGCATCTGCTCAGGAAAAGAAAAGATTTCCGAAAATATCCAGAGCACTACATCAAACTAACGAGCTAACCCATGCTGTTATACATACTAATATTAGCAATAATTTTATTGATTTAATCGATCAGAATCATCTTCAAAACTTAAGCATCATTTCACCACAAATAGATGATGAACTCATCAATTTGGTAGCGTCATTTGCCCAGCTGGAAATTGATGGGATATACCTGTATATTGAAAAATTTGATGCAGAAAGCCTCGAAAAATACGAACTTAAATTAGCCCGGCAACCTATCCTATTCTCAGTTAATTTTTTTGGAGTGGATAGCTCACATACCGAACTGAAAGATAATATTTACTATAATTTTTTTACTGAAAGTTTTGGGCAATACCAACAGCTGCTAAGCGTAGATAAATTGTTTGTAAATCAAGCGTTTTTTCTGGAAGCTTATAACAAACACTCGTATTACAACGGCAAAATCTATATCGATCAAAGTGGCAATATTAAAAACGGACTCAATAGCAAACAAGCTTTCGGCAATATCAATTCAATGAGCGTTGATGAATTTCAGCAAACAATTAATAGCAAACTATTTTTGGAGCCTGGAAACATCAATAAGAACCAAACCCTGGTTTGCCAGCATTGCGAATTTAGGTATATGTGTACAGATGTACGTGTACCCGAAAAGGAAGCTGAACAATGGTTTCATCAGGTAGAATGTGTTTATAATCCATATATTTCTAAATGGAATAATGAAGAAGGATATCTTAATTTAAAAGAATCCGGAGTAACGGTTTCAGCGTCAGGTTGCACCATAAATAAAGATAAATTGTCGAAAACCTTTAATAAAATCTGGTCAGAATAGAATGAAAAAATTCCCGTTCTACAAACAACCCGATTCTAAAGACTGTGGTCCAACCTGTCTCCGTATTATCGCGAAATACCATGGGCAGAATATTCCTTTGCAGCAGATTCGCGATCTTGCTGAAACCACACGTGAGGGAAGTGGCTTGCAGGGTTTAAGTAATGCGGCAGAAAATTTAGGGTTCAGAACTTTAGGTGTGCAAATAGACTTTAACACCTTAATGACTGAAGTTCCTTTGCCCTGCATGGTACATTGGAACAAAAACCATTTTGTTGTTGTCTACAAAATTGACAAGTCAGGAAAGGTTTACGTATCTGATCCTGCTCATGGCTTAATTACTTACACCAAAACCGAATTTATTAAAAGCTGGATAGGTGAAAATGCGCGGGAAGATACAGAAGAGGGCGTTGCCCTGGTTTTAGAAACTACCCCGACTTTTTTTAATGACGAATTTAATGAGGATGAAAAGAAAACCAGCTTTTCTTTCCTTTCCAAATATCTCTTCAAATATAAATCGCTTATTTTTCAACTGGCCATAGGTTTGCTGGCTGGCAGTTTATTGTCGCTGGTTTTTCCTTTTCTTACCCAGAGCATTGTAGATGTAGGGATTCAGAACCAGGATCTCAATTTCATTTACCTGATTTTGCTGGCGCAGGTAATGCTATTTGTTGGTAAAACGGGTATTGAAGTTATTCGCAGCTGGATTTTATTGCATCTCTCTACCCGGATAAATATTTCTATTATCTCCGATTTTTTCATCAAGCTCATGAAACTGCCCATTAGTTTCTTTGATACCAGAATGACCGGCGATATTATGCAACGCATTAACGATCACCACCGGATTGAGCAGCTGTTAACCAATTCATCGCTAAATACGCTCTTCTCGCTGGTTAATTTGATCATCTTTAGCATTGTGCTGCTATGTTACGATTACCGTTTGTTTCTGGTCTATTTAACGGGAGCAATTGTGTATGTGATCTGGATCAGCTTTTTTCTGAAGAAAAGGAAAGCACTCGACTATAAAAGGTTTTCGCAAGTTTCGCAGGAACAGAGCAAGGTGATTGAGCTGATTAACGGCATGCAGGAAATAAAAATGCACAATGCCGAAAGGCAAAAACGCTGGGGTTGGGAGTTTTTGCAGGTGAAATTGTTTAAACTGCAGATCAGGTCGCTTTCTCTGGAGCAATGGCAATCGGTAGGTGGAAATTTTATCAACCAGATGAAAGATATCCTGGTTAGTTTCCTTGCTGCAAAATTGGTGTTAACCGGGAATCTAACCCTGGGGATGATGCTTTCGGTACAATACATTATCGGGCAGCTAAATAGCCCCTTGATGCAATTGATTGAATTTATTAGACAGAGTCAGGATGCTAAAATTTCTTTAGAAAGATTAGGCGAAATTCACGAAAAGGAGGATGAAGACAGGCACGAGGAACGCTACGTATCCGAAATTCCGCAAAATGATATTGCCCTGAATAACGTATCGTTTCGTTACACCGGTTCGTCGGCTTTTGTGTTCGAACATTTAAACCTGACCATTCCGTACCAGAAAACAACAGCCATAGTGGGCGCCAGTGGGAGTGGAAAAACCACCTTGTTAAAATTATTGATGAAATTTTATGATCCTAATAGCGGTGAGGTAAAAATCGGAAATACTGATATGAAAAACATTTCTTCGAGGCTGTGGCGCGACCACTGTGGTGTGGTGATGCAGGAGGGCTACGTATTTAACGATACCATTGCCAATAACATTGCCATTGGTGAGGAAATAGTTGATAAGCAGAAACTGAGAAAAGCAATTGAAATCGCCAACATCAAAGATTTTATTGAGAGTTTGCCTTTAAGCTACAATACCAAAATTGGGAACGAAGGGCTGGGAATTAGTGGCGGCCAGAAACAGCGGCTGTTTATTGCGAGGGCCGTTTATAAATCGCCCGATTTTATTTTCTTCGATGAGGCAACCAGTGCGCTCGATGCCAATAACGAAAAAATCATTATCGAAAACCTCGAACAGTTTTTTAAAGGGAAAACAGCAATCGTTATCGCTCACCGCTTATCAACAGTAAAACATGCCGATAAAATTGTGGTGCTCGATAAAGGAAAGGTTGTGGAAGAGGGTAGCCACGAACAATTGGTGGCAAAAAAAGGAGAATATTACAGGCTAATTAAAAACCAGCTCGAACTTGGAAACTAAGAAAGATATATTGGATAGCATAGAACTGCGCTCAGAAAGTGTACAAGATGTACTTTCACAGCCACCGCACTGGATGTTCCGTTGGGGGAGTGCCATTATTTTGCTTGCCATTTTAATGGGATTACTGATGAGCTATTTCATTAAATACCCCGAATTTGTGCCGGCTCCCATTGTGGTTACCTCGCAAAACCCACCCGAAAAACTGCAGGCCAGGATTGATTCCAAAATCGAGAAAATATTTGTCAGCAACCACCAAAAGGTAACGAAAGGGCAGGTGTTATTGGTTTTGCAATCTACTGCAAACTACCGCGATTTGCTCGAACTTAAGCAGATAGCAGATTCAATTTCTCAAGATCAGCTATCATCCTTCCCGATTCATCAAATCTCGAGGCTGAAATTGGGCGAACTTCAGGCCGATTACAATGCATTTGCCAAAGCCTTTCAGGACGAACAATTGTTTAAACGTTTGCGGCCTTATGCCCCCGAAAATGTAGCTGCCGATCAGAATATATCAGCCTACCGAAGTAGGATCATCAACCTGAAGCAACAAAAAGAGCTCGAGCTGGCTAAATATGAACTGGTAAAGAAAAGTTATCAGCGTTCGCAGAAGCTTTTCGGACTAAGCGTTATTTCGGCAAACGAGCTCGAAACCGAAAAAATAAAGTTCCTGCAGGCACAGCAAAGTCTCGAGAATATTAATATTACCCTATCTCAAACCGAAGAGGGCATTGCCAACCTGAGCAAAACCAAAAGTGGCTCGACAATTAACGCCGAAAAAGACAAAATTAATTATGCTTCGCAAACCCAGCAGTTGTTTGAGCAGCTGAGAAAATCGCTGCGGCAATGGGAACAAGATTATCTAATGGTATCATCTACAGATGGCGAGGTTAGTTTTCAGCAGTTTTGGGGCGAAAACCAGTTTATTAAAAGGGGAGATGCCGTTTTATCTGTTTTGCCTGATAATAAGCAGGCACTGGTAGGCCGCATGTCGGTTCCGGCCGGTAATTCAGGCAAAATTAGCCCGGGTGAGAAGGTTTTAATCAAATTAGATAATTACCGTTACCAGGAATATGGCATTGTAGAAGGCAGGGTGGAAAATATTGCCTTTGCACCCGATGATAAAGGAAATTATTATGTAGATGTTACGCTGCCTAAAGGTTTGAAAACTTCTTATCACAAAAACCTTGCTTTTGATAAAGAACTTAAAGGTAATGCCGAAATTGTTACGCAGGATTTAAGGTTGATAGAGCGGATTTTTTACCAGCTGAGGAAGCTTTTAAGGTATCAGTGAGATTAAAGGCCTACAGATGGTGCAACAAGTTTAGATATAAGGCTTACGATTTAATCATTTGCAGAACTGCATGCTGATTTGCAATGGCTATTTTTTAAGCAAATGTTTTCTTTTAACTTTCAGACTTTCTATCAGTCTATCTGCCATGAATTCCAGCATAGAACCTTCTTTTTGTTCCTCCTTTGTAAAGCAGTCGAGATATAATCTTTTATCTACCTGATTGATAAAAATAGGGGGGAAGCCATGCTGCAATAATATGAGGTTCATGAAAATTCGCGCAATTCTGCCATTCCCATCACCAAACGGGTGTATTTGATTTAAGAACACAAAATGAAAACGTGTTGCCACATGTAAGGGATGTTTTTCAATCTTTTTAGAATCAATATTTTTTAAAGCTTTATTTGTTTCATTAATCAATGTTCCCATTGCAGATGCTACCTCATCAGGTGCAAGGTATAAATGCTCTTTACCATCCACTCTATAGGTTCTGTTTTCGAATAATTTATACTTTCCCGGGTCATAATATACATCATCTCCCCATTGAGCTGGATTTTTCATCAGCTCTTTGTGCATTTTTTTAATATTTGATTCAGTAATCTGCTCTGCAGTATAATTTTCAAATACGATATCCAATACCTTTTTATGGTTTAGAATATCAAGATAATCTGAAACAGCCACATCTTTTGGGCTGATGAAATCTTTTAAAATCTGTATGGTTTGCCCGTGAGTAATTTTATTTCCCTCAAGATTATTAGAAGCATAAGTAAAATCGATCTTAACCCGCTCCAGATACTCCTTATCCCATTGCTCGGGCTGAGGTTCAAGCTTAAGAATTTGCTTTTGAAGTCTGTTTATTATCTTAAATTGATCTTCGATTGCCATTATATAAACTTTACATCATAATCAAAACCCCTGGTTTTAATTTTGTGAAGCCATTGTTTATAAAGGTTTTTTCCAATAATCATTTTTCCATCCCTAACGGTTAATGTTTCGCCAACAATAAAATTGCTCAAATCCTGACGATATTCCTTCTTTACATCTGTAATAAAGATTTCCGCCTTCTTTTCTGGCAACATCATTAATGTATTTATTCTTCTGGAAATAGAATCTATGGGGTTCATAATACACTAAACAATAAATGTAATTCAAAAATACCGAAAATATGTCTTTATTGCAAAGTTAATGCCTATTTGAGATTTAGTGAAAATTTTGCAGATGTTCAGATTCTGACAGATCTTAAACAAAAATTACTTTCGTATTAATCTGGAATAAAGTAATCATCACATTTGTTTCTCTTCTTAACATTAACTTAACCTTTTCGCTCTTTCTTTGCTGAAAATTACTTTTCTGTATGATGAAATACGTTTGTGTATGCCTGATATTTTTTCAGTTGTGCGCTGCTGCCGGTGCGCAGGAAAAAGAACCTGGACAGTTTTTCGATCAACAATCTAAAAAACCAATCGAATCGCTTATCGAACTGAAGAAAATATATGCTCAATCTATCGAGAATAATGACACGATTTTAGAAGGAAAATGTTTGCAGCAAATGGGGAAGGTCTGCTACAGGCAAGGCCATTTCCGGCAGGCGCTCGATTTTTTCCTAAAAGCCGAAAAGATATTTAACGGTAACGATAAGCCTGTGTTACTGGCCGCAAACCTGAGCGATATTGGTGTACTGTACTATTATCTTAAGCAGCCAGATAAAGCCATGAAAAATTATCTCCTGGCCTTAAATATTTATAAAAAGGAGCATAACGTAAAGGGACAAGCAGCTATTTTCGGGCAGATTGGCCAGCTTTACGAGAAACGCATGCGTTATGATAGTGCTTTTCATTATCAGAACCTGGCTTTAAAAGCAATCGAACAAACAAACGACATCAGTGATGCTGCCAAAATTTACGAAAACCTAGGTAGCATTTACGAAGATTTAGAGAAGTATGATTTGGCTTATCAGCATTTCAGAAAATCACTCGATTTATATCAGAAAGATCATAATGAACTTGGCAGTATAGAGGTAATTAATAACCTGGGCGATATTTTGCGTAAAACAGGCAAATACCAGGCGAGTATTGCAGAAACACAAAAAGCGATGAAACTTGCCAATAAAATGGGAAATATTTATCAGCTCGCTTCCTGCTGTCGCGATTTGGGTAAAGCTTACGAGTTACTGAACCAAATGGATAGTGCTTACCACTATGTTAAGCTGGGCTACAAATATACCATCGATTTATACTCGGAAGACGGAGCCCGTCAGGTTGCCTTTCTGCAGGTGCTTTACGATATCAATAAAAAATCGGATGAAATCACCCGGTTGCAAAGCGATAAGAAGATCAACCGGGTGATTGCATTTTCAGCCACCATTGTGGTGGTATTAACCATTGTTTTGGGCTTTGTTATTTTTAGCAGGCAGCGCTTAAAATTAAAAGATCAGCAAATGCTGGCTAAACAGAAAGATATTCAGCACGATTTAACCAGTCTGGAGCTTAAAAACCTGCAATTAGAAGAGCAGCAGCTCAAACAACAGCTCGAAGTAAAGAGCCGGGAGCTTTCCACCCATACCCTAAACCTGATTAAGCACAACCAGTTTCTCGAAAACTTGCGCAATACCCTGCAGGCTATGGTTAAAGATGATAAACGGGATCAAAAGAGGCAAATGAACCAGATCCTCACCGAGATAAATCAAAGTTTTAACCACGAGCGTAACTGGAAAGAATTTACACAAGCTTTTGAGCAGGTGCACCATCAGTTTCTCGAACAGCTTAAAAAGTTTAGCAACGAACTTACCTCTGCTGACATGCGCTTAATTGCTTTGCTTAAAATGAATCTTGACTCAGCCGATATCGCCACTTTGCTGGGTATTTCTACCGACAGCCTGAGGGTTTCCAGATACCGGTTACGTAAGAAGCTAAACTTAGCCCAGGGCGATAATTTATCCGCTTTTATACAGGCACTTTAAGCGTTACAACTATGCAGATAAAATTGCTTTTTCATGCGTATTTGTCTGCTTAACAATTTGTTAATGTAACGGTAATAAAAGCATAACGGCGCTTATGTTGCTGTTTAAGTATTTGATTTACAGTATTTTGTTGTTTTGTGTTGCTTTTTGATATATGCTCTTTGTAACGGTGTTGCCTTTATGTAACCCTGATAATTTTTGCATATAAACTGGCGTATACATCTTTGCCCCGTCAGTTAATAAAAAGACATTACCAAACAAAATGAACAAACTTTTACAAATTCTGTTTTTTCTTGTTTTTTGTGCAGGCACAGCCAACGCTACAAAAATAAAAGGGCACGTTTACGATAAACAAACCGGCGAGGCCATCGTTGGCGCGACCGTAGTGCTCGAAAATCCCAGACGGGTAACCAACACCGGTCTTGATGGAACTTTTGAGTTTAAAGGGATATCTACCGGTACTGCCAAAATCAGTGTAAGTTACATCACTTACAAAACCATCACTAAAACCATTACGGTGGCAAAAGAGGATAATGATCACCTGAAATTTTATATGGAAAGTGACTCAAAAAGCCTTGATGATGTAACCATCCAAACCAATGCGGTAGCTTCGACAGATCAGGGAGCACGTCGTCTGGAGAAAAATTCGACCCAGATTATGAACATCGTATCGGGTAAAGCCATTGAAATTTCTCCTGATTTAACGGTAGCCAACATTACGCAGCGTGTTTCTGGTGTTTCTATCGAGCGCAATAGCAATGGCGACGGACAGTATGCCATCCTGCGGGGTATGGACAAGAGATACAATTACACACTGGTAAATGGTGTGAAAATCCCAAGTCCCGATAACAAGTACCGTTACGTACCGCTTGATTTATTCCCGGCAGATTTATTAGACCGCCTGGAAGTTTATAAAACGCTTACCCCAAATCTGGAAGGCGATGCCATTGGTGGAGCCATCAACATGGTGATGAAAAACGCACCGGGAAAATTTCAGGTAAATGCGAATGTTTCAACCGGTTACAGTCAGTTGTTTATCGATCGTAAATTTGCCAGCTACGATGCATCAGCCATTCAGTATAAATCGCCTTACGAGCTAAATGGGAAAAATTATAATGCTACGCAGAACGATTTTACTAAAGGAACGCTGGATTATAAATACAAAAGCCCTGCGCCTAATTTAATTGGAAGCTTATCAGTAAGCCAAAGGTTTTTAGAGAATAAGCTAGGTGTGGTTTTGGCCGGAAGTTACCAAAATACTTACCGTGGAAGTAATAGCACATTTTACAATAATGCAGTAGCTGGTACCGATGCTTATGCGGTAATTACCAGCAAAAGCTACCGCGAGTTTTCCGAACAGCAACAACGTACCGGCTTACACGGAAAGGTCGATTATTCATTTAACCGGAACCACCAGTTAAGCCTTTACAATGTGTACGTTAATTTGAAAAACCAGCAGCTTAGAGATGCAGTAAGTACTACTTATAATGGGGTGTACAATCCTACTGCCGGAAATGCAGAGCTGGTTTACGATACCCGTAGCCGTTTAACCGAGCAGCAGATTTACAATAGTACGCTGCACGGCGATCACAAATTTTTCGACGATAAATTCAAGGTGCAGTGGTCGGCAGTTTATTCGTCAGCTAAAAACGATGTGCCCGAAAATACCAGCATCAGCTTAAACGGAATCGAACAAAATTTCCAGCGTACACGAACCAGTTTAGTGAATACCAATCCGGTAACCCGCCGCTGGGAGCGCAATACCGATGAGGATATGGCAGGTTATCTTGATCTTACTTATCGCTTTACTCTGGGCGAGAACAAACTCGATATCATGGCAGGTGGTTTATACCGCGATAAACAAAGAAGCAGTTTCTTTAATAATTATAACCTGGCGCCAAGTGCTGCTGATGCAAAAAAGCTGTATGGAGTAGATTTTCAAAGTTATACAGATTTAAACCTGGTGGTGAGCAATCCAACGGGTGCCGTAGCCAATTCACTTACCTATGATGCATCAGAGAAAATTGCCGCGGGTTACGGAATGTTTAAATACAGCTCGGCTAAACTTGAGCTAATTGGAGGTGCACGCGTAGAACATACCAATCAAGGTTATAATCTGCTTTTCCCTGCAGGAGAAACTTATCCGAAAGGAAACCAGGTATATACTGATGTTTTACCAAGCTTAACCGCGAAGTATTTTTTGAGTGATAAAGCACAATTACATGCTTCGTATTACAAAGCATTAAACCGTCCGGGTTTTTACGAAATTGTACCTGGCAAAGTGGTTAATGAAGAGTTTCAGGAGCGCGGAAATCCAAACTTGCAGCGTGCGCTGGCTGATAACTTCGATTTGCGCTACGAACTTTTTCCAGGCGCATCCGAGCAATTGTTAATCGGTACTTTTTACAAGCGTATCAAAAATCCGATCGAATATACTTTCCAGGCTGATGCCGTTCGCGGACAGGATATTTATTATACTCCGGGTAATTTTGGTACAGCCAATAATTATGGTGCTGAGGTCGATTATATCAAATATTTCAGTAAAATCGGTGTTAAAGCAAACTATACCTATACCCACTCGCGGATTGTAACACCTAAAACAACCCGCACCATTAATCCGGCAACTGGCGATATTCAGGCGCTTTCTGTTGATCAGGAACGCCCGCTTTACGGACAGTCTGAGCATATTGCGAATTTATCCGTGTTATTTAAAGATACCAAAAAAGGCTGGGATGCACAGCTTGCAGCTGCTTATACCGGTTCGCGGATCAATACTGTTTCACAGTTCTTAAACAACGATTTGTGGCAGAAAGGTTTCGTGCAGATGGATGCTTCGGTTGAGAAAAGATTTAAGGGCGGAATCAGTGTTTTTGTTAAAGCCAATAACATCTTAAATACACCTGCAAAATTATTCATCAAAGGCACCAACCCTGAAAATAACAAAATCAACGAAGATTTGGTAAAAGACGGTAACACCTTGATCAGGAGTGATTATTATGGCCAGAACTATTTAGTTGGCTTCAGATATAAGTTTAATTAATTGAATTTTAAAAAGATAAAGACATGAAATCGAATCAGATTTTTAAACTACTTATGCTTGCCCTGCTTGCTCTGGCAGGATGCGAAAAAGCCAATATTGATGTAGATACTACCGCAGTAGATGGCTCTGCCATTGGTGAAGTTTCAGGTGTTTGGGCAAAGGGAAGTACGCAGGTTATTAAAGGCGATATTATTATTCCTGAAGGAAAATCGTTGACCATTGAAGAAGGAGTTACTGTTTTAATGGATACCCTTGCCAAACCCGAAATTATTGTAAAAGGTAATTTATATGCCCTGGGAACTGCTGAGAACCCAATTAAATTTACCGTAAATGAGTTTTATAAAACTCCGCAAAAGAAATTCGGTAAACTTTGGGGAGGTATTTTGGCGGGGCCAACCTGCGAAGAGCTGGTTTTAGATCACGCCATTATCGAATATGGTGGTTCTACCACTTCTGATGCTTCAACTTCGGTTAAAATGGGACTTTACAAGGCTGTAGCCGGCGAAAACCTTCCGGCGCTCTGGTTTGCCAATGCAAAGGGCAAATTAGTGGTACAGAATAGCATATTCAGAAACCTGCAGGAAGATTGTACCTATATTGAGGGTGGAAAGATCATTTTTGCCAACAATGTATTTTATACTACGGGTGTAACCGGTGGTGAGGCTATGAACTTTAAATCGGGCTGTTTGGCTGATATTGCCTATAACCTGGTTTACAGCACCAATACCAATGCGCTAAAACTATCTAATACCGGCGATAAAACACCACAAACTTATATTATCGCTTACAACAATACCATGGTTAACACCGGGTGGAGAAGACCAACTGCAAAAGGCGGATCGGTATGGATGGAAAGCACCGTGCGTGCCGATTTATACAATAACCTTTTTGCCAACACCCGTTTTGGCGTGAAAAGGGATCCTAAAAAGCCAGAAGATGCCCGTTCTGCCTACAGCAATAACTGGTATTATGGATACGATCAGGCTACTGTTAATCAGTTTCAACCGGGTGGCGATATTATTGGTGGTAAAAATGATGTAATTGGCACTGCTGCTGGCGCCAACGATCCTAAATTTGTTAATTATCCGGTAAATACTGCAGTTAGTAATGCAGATTTTAACACCCCCTGGGATTTTCATTTACAGGGAAACTCTCCGGCTTTAGGTAAAGGCATCACCAACTTTATCCGTCACCATGCAGCTGGCATTGTAATGAAAAATGGTATTACTTACATCTCTCCAGCGCCAGCTACATTTGTAGGCGCTTACGGTACTAAAATTTAAAATGAAGAATAGAATAATTATACCCTTTGCAGCAATTGCAATTTTAACCCTGTGCTTTTCTTGTAACGGAACAGCGCAAAAAGCAGATAGTACTGCAGTAAAACCACTTTACGTTTCAGAGCCTGTTGATTTTGATACCGACGATCCCGCCATTTGGGTTAACCCCGCCGATGCCTCACAATCTTTGGTAATCGGTACTGATAAAGATGCAAACGGAGGTTTGTATGTTTTCGATCTGAAAGGAAAGATCATCAAATCGAAAACAGTTAAAGGTTTGCAAAGACCCGATAACGTTGATATTGCTTACGGATTAAATCTTGGAGGTAAAAAAACAGATGTCGCTGTTACCACCGAAAGGTTGAGTCATAAACTCCGGATTTATTCTCTTCCGGACATGAAACCGATAGATAATGGGGGGATCCCGGTTTTTGTTGGAGAAACCGGCACTGAGTACCGTGATTTAATGGGTATTTCCATGTATACCGATCCCAGCGGGAAAATATATGCCATTGTTGGCCGTAAAACCGGGCCAAAAGAGGGTTACCTTTGGCAATATTTGTTAACAGATGATGGAACTGGTCATGTTAAAGCTGAACTGGTGAGGAAATTTGGTACTTACAGCGGTAAAAAAGAAATCGAAGCTATTGCAGTTGATAATGAACTTGGCTATGTGTACTACTGCGATGAGCAGTTTGGTGTACGTAAATATTATGCCGATCCGGCTAAAGGCGATAAAGAGCTTGCACTTTTTGGTCAGGGTGATTTTGCCGTTGATAATGAAGGTATAGCCATTTATAAAACTGCCGGAAACAAAGGTTATGTATTGGTATCTGATCAGGGAGCCAGGCAGTTAAAAGTGTATAGCAGGGAAGGTAAGGCTGGTGCTCCTAATCAGCACCCTTTAATAGCCACCATAAAGTACAATGCGAACCAAACCGATGGAATAGATGTGGTATCGGTACCTTTAAATGCCGATTTTAAACATGGTTTGCTGGTAGCGATGAGCGATGATAAAACTTTTCATTTTTACCGTTGGGAAGATATCGCGGGTAAGAAATTGTCGATTAATCCATAAATGGTTTGATAGTTTAAAACACAACAAAAAAGGCGGCCATGGCCGCCTTTTTTGTTTAACCTGATCTATAATTGTAATCAGCATTTTGTTTTTTTACTTATGCGCTAAATTTCCCATTCCAAATATTTAGTTAATATTTCATTGTAACTTGAAAGATAAGGTATAGTCAAATAAACCCCATTGGGAAGAAAAAGTAGCTTAGTTGGGTAGCTTCTGATTTTAAAATCGTGCTCAACTTTACCATCCGACATTAAAACAGTGTAAGTATAATTCTGTTTAGTCATGAAATCATCCACGTTTTTCTTTTTATCGTAGCAGGCAATAGTGGTGACCTGAAGTTTTTCCGGATTTGGATTCTTAATATGTATCGCTTCAATTTCGCCAATTTCACTTACACATGCACCACACCAGGTACCCCAGAAATCTACAAACACAAATTTGTTTGCCTGATCTGCGTTGGTTACTATTGTTCCTTTGCGTTCATTTAACGAAAAATTTGGGACCACAGGCAGCTTGCGTTTTAAAGCTTCACTAAAAAAAGATTTAAAATCGCCAGCAGGATAGGATTTCAAATAGTTTGCTTTCAGTTTTGTATAACGTTCAGGTTCGAGGATAACCATATCAACCTCTTTATTTAATTTATCTTCAATGCTCATACCTGCAGAACCACCTGCAGCAAGATACATATCCGTGTAAGGAATAAAAGGTGTGAATTTATATTCAGTTTGCAAATTATTGTTGTTATCTATCAGGTCTTGTTGAGTTGGTAAATAATCAACTGCCATCTGAAGGTAAGCGATTTCTGTATTTTTATTTAGTTGGCTTTTTCTATAATAAGCATCGGCAAGATTTTTTTTATAAACAATCCTGTTCGGTGCAATATAATGCTTTAGTGTAAAAGAATCTACGTTTGGTATTGCACCAGAATTGATCTGCTCGATTCTTTTCCTATTTAAGTCAATGGTATAATCGATATACGCTAGTTTTACCGAATCGGCTACCTGTTTCTTAACCAACTCATCGTAAATTAGTATCCTATACCTGCCAGCTTTATCAAATAAAGAGTTAAATTGAGTTTTGGCAACATTTTCAAGTTCTTTTGGCGTTACAGCAAGTTTAGCTTGCACTAAAGTTTTCATTCCTCTCATCAGTTCGGTCACATCAGGAATTTGTAATGCTTCAATTTGCTTGATAATACCTAATGCATTTTGCAGCGAATCCTTGTTTTTAATTCTATAAATTAATGCACCAAAAGTATTGTGTATATTGTTACTGGTACTTCCCATGTTTTCAAGATAAAATTCTTCATCCTTAAACTTTGTAAACGAAAGTTCAATCGCCTTTTTTACATTGCTGAAATCACCTTTGTTAAGGTCAATATCCATCTTGTTATCGATATCATTAGAGGAGGGTAGATATTGATAGGGAACCTTATCCAGAAGCTCCCAATAACCTGGACCAACATAAGTTAATACACCTAATTTCGCTCCAAGGTACTCATAATCATCTTTTGCAAAGCCCTTATCCAAAGAGTCGAGTGATTTCATAATCCTGCTTTCAATCGTTTGATCTCCTTTCACACTGTTGAAAAGATCAGCAAGTTCCTGGATTTTTCGCTTAGCTTTGTTTATGGGAAGATAATATTTAGCATAATCTAATTTTTCTTTTGCCTCTGTCAATAATTGTGATGAAGAGTTAGTTGCCTTACCGTCGAGTGAAATCAGGTTAAATTTAACAATGTCATAATTTGTAGCCTGTTTTTTCTCTGAAGAAGAATCAGTTGTTGTTTCGATTATTGATGATTTGTTTAGTCCTTTATCATTAATGGCAAAATGTCCTATTCTTTGAAAAAATGGGGTGTGTACTTTAAAATATTCGTCAGTAAATACCTCTTCAATGCGCTTACTGTTTGTTTGTCCGTTCTGGTGGATGTTCAGCGCCTTAAGTTTCGCCAAAATGGCTGTTTTAATTTTGGGTAAACCATTTACCCTAATAATTCTACCGTATTTATCTATTTCCAGTTCATAGGATGTTAGCGTGAGTACTTTATTCGCAATGGCCATAAAGTCTTTTGGTTGTTCCTTGAAAGGTAATTGGGAGTTCTGTAGACTATGAGCCTGTTTTAAAAATATTTCGGGAGATGCCTTTAATCTATAGACGCCATTTTTAAGGCTTAAAACCTCGAAGTTGGTCTTCCAATATTCATAGCTTTCATAACCGTATGAGCTGATGGGACCATCTGCAGTGCTGGTGGCATCGTAACTGAATTTTTGTCCTTGTTTTAGTTTTAAGGTTTGCGCATATCCTACTTTAAGGACAAGCAGCAATGCAATTGAGAGTGTAAATTTCATATTATCTTCTACTCAAAGATAGAAAATTGTTGATTTTGAACAAACTTTGGATGCTATGTAGGAAATTATAAATTGTGAACAATCGGGCGCATTGGTTAGTTGGTTTGTCAAAACAAAAAAAGCGGCCAGGGCCGCTTTTTTCATTATCTAAATCTTCGGGTGCTTATTTAGCCAAAGCTGCGGTTCTTACAGCAACTTCTGGTGTGCTCATTTCTGTTTTTGCAGCTGCAAAACGATCTAAATTTAATTTTGGGGTGCTTCCCATTACCAGGCTGTGGTTTTCGGTAGTACCGCTTAATTTTAAATCTGTACGGTCTGAAATTACAGTGTAAAGGCTTTCAGTTTTCGAATCGATTTTGGCTGTTGCATTTCCGCTTAAGAAAACCTGAAGGTTGGTTACATTTAATTTACCGGCTGTTTTTACTACTGCATCGTCAGATGCCATTACGCGGTAAATGCTTTTTACGTAAACGGTAACTTTAGCTACCTCGTTATCCGCCGAAGTAATTTTTAGTGCGCTACCATCCTGAATCACTTTTACTTTTCCGGTATTGTCATCAGTGTAGCTTACACCTTCTTTACCATTCTGGATCAAGGTTACTTCAACATTTCCGCTTACTACTACTTTATCAAAGTTTTTAGGAGCAGAGATTTTAACAGGTTGTTTTTCGGTAGCCATTACAGTTGTAGAGAAGATTGAAGTGCTTAAAACAACAGCTGCCATTAATGATTTTGCTAGGGTTGAGAATGAAGTTTTCATAATATCTTGTTTTATAGTTTTAAATAATAATTTGTGAATGTTTTGATAATAAGACGTCGCTTTTTGGCAAACGTTTCAGTGCATTTGGCCGTATTATACCAACGGCTGTAACTTCTCGACGAACGCCCTTTTAAATCGGGCGAAAAATGACTGGTCTGACGAAAAAATACACGCCGTTTAATCACTTATTGCCTCCGTTTAATCGGTAAATGCACGAAATCAGTAAAATTATTCGCATTTTTATATAGAGAAAACAAACAGGTTTATTTACCAGTTAAAAACAAAGGTTATGGAATTTACTGTTAATATTAGGGCAATATCGCAGGTAACACATAATGTAAAATGCCTTCGTTTTGATAAACCGGAGCACTACCAATTTGTTCCGGGGCATGCAGCCGATGTATCCATCAATAAACCTGATTGGGTTGAGGAAAAGCGGCCGTTTACTTTTACCGCTTTAGCAGATAAACCCTATCTGGAATTTACCATAAAATCTTATACCGATCATGATGGGGTTACCAATCAGATCGGCCAGCTTAAGGTAGGAGATGAACTGGTGATTTCCGATTCATGGGGAGCCATTGAGTATAAAGGTGAGGGCTGCTTTATTGCAGGGGGTGCCGGGATTACACCTTTTATAGCTATTCTGAGAGCGTTGCATCAGGAAGGAAAAGCAAAGGGCAACAAACTGTTTTTTTCGAATAAAACAGAAGCTGATATCATTTACAAAGAAGAGTTAACAGAAATTCTTGGCGAAGACGCTGTTTTTTTAGTGAGCAGCGAGACATCGAATCGCTATCAAAACGCACGCATTAACGAAGCTTTCATCGATACCAATGTCAAAGATTTCAATCAACCATTTTATATCTGTGGCCCGGATTTAATGATCGAAGAGATTTCGGCCATTCTGGTAAATAAAGGGGCAAACCCTGATAGGGTAGTTTTCGAAAAGTGAGGAAGTGATTTAAGTGCGGAGTAATATAATTCGGATCAAAAAGGGAGTACAGTTGTTTGCTTGATTTGCCGCATCACAAATGAACTTTGAATTTTACTTATATTCGGGATAACAGATAGCTTTCTGGTTACAAAATCATTAAATGCGTCAGGATCTTTTACAACCACTTTTAGGATAACATCAAAAATTCCTCCGGTTACATAGGCCTCCATTATTTCTTCAAGTCCGTTAACTTTCTCTAAAAATTCTTCAACATATTCAATTCGCTGCGAGTTGAGCGAAACATTTACGATTACCATAAAATTTAGTCCTACTTTTTTGGGATCAACCAGAGCCACATAATCTTTTATATATCCTTCACTTTCCAGTTTTTTTATTCTTTCATAAACAGAGGTACGCGACATATTTAAGCGTTCGGTAAGCGTAGTTATTTCAAATTTTGAATCTTTTTGAAGTATTCTTAATAATTCTATTTCCTGCTTGCTTAATATTTCCATCTGGATTTTTTCCTGCTAAGATACCAAAATGTTATTTGATTTTGGACGATGTACGGTATTTTTTATTTATTTCGAATGTTGTCTGTATTTTTATTTTTATTCTCGAACATTGTTTTGTTGTTTTTAGTTTTGTCCGTATTTGGTAAAATAAATAACGGTAAGATGTTAAAATATATGATGATGGTTGCCTTTGGTGCAATGAGTTATGGAACATTGACTTCCTTTGCAAAAATTGCTTACACAGAAGGTTATACACCAGGAGAAATTACTTTTACACAAGCCTTTTTAGGTGCATTGATTTTGTGGCTGCTGGCATTCTTAAGGAGCATAAAAGAAAAAAAATCCAAGATCGCTTTCAATTGGAGATTGATATTAGCGGGTACTGCTATGGGGCTTTCGGCTTATTGTTTTTACCTTTCCGTTAAATATATCCCGGTTACACTGGCTATAGTTTTATTGATGCAGGTCTCCTGGATCAGTAATATTGCCGAATGGCTGATATTCAAAAAGAAATACTCAAAAACAGATGTTCTGGCTACCAGCCTGATTTTGCTTGGGACTGTGTTAGCGGGAAATCTTTTGAATGTTCAAAATCTAAACTTTTCTTTAAGCGGTATATTGTTGGCAACTTCATCAGCAATTTTTTACACTATTTATGTCATTTCCACTAGCAAATTAGGGAACGGTATACCCATGTTAGAAAAGAGTGCTTTAATGACTACTGGTTCTGCATTATTGATTTTAATCATTAACCTACCCTCATTTGCGATCAGTTCTCATATTGATTTTGGCTTATTGAAATGGGGAAGTTTTTTAGCCGTATTTGGTACGGTAATACCACCAATTTGTTTTACAACCGGTATGCCCAGGATTGGACCTGGCTTGAGTGCTATTTTGTTAACTCTGGAGTTACCTGCAGTCGTTTTATGTGCTTATATTATTCTGGGTGAACAAGTAAGTTTCATTCAGGTAATCGGGATTCTGATCATGATTGGTGCCATTGTATATCCTAACCTTGTAAAAGCAAGAGGAGAGAAGCAGATTGAAGTAAAAACAGTGAATAAAATCAGCCAAAGCCCATAATTTTGATAGTTTGATGATGAAAGAGAAAGTTATTAATGGAATGGTGATAAGCTATTCCAAAAAATATGCAGATAGACCAACACTCGTATTTCTTCACGATAGTTTGGGTTGTATTGAACTTTGGAGAGATTTTCCGGAAAAGCTTGCTGAAGCTACAAAATGCAATCTGGTAATTTATGATCGTTTGGGCTATGGAAAATCAAGTCCAATGGCAGCTCAGCAACGGCCAACTAATTACCTGGAAATAGAAGCTGATATTTTGAATAATTTACTCATTGAGCTAGAAATAGAAAATGCCATTTTATTTGGCCACAGTGATGGAGGCTCTATTGCGCTAATAGGGGCAAGTAAATATCCCACGAAGATTAAAGCGGTAATAGCCGAGGCTGCACATATTTTTGTTGAAGAGATTACGCTGAAAGGAATTTATGTAGCAATAGAAAAATATAGAACTACTAATCTTGCTGAACGATTGGCCAGGTATCATGGAGATAAAGTAGAAAGCCTGTTTAATGCCTGGACAAAAACATGGACGCGAAATGATTATCGGGACTGGAATATTGAACATTTTTTAACCAGCATCAGATGCCCGCTTTTGATTATTCAAGGTGAGGCTGACGAATACGGAACTTTGGCTCAGGTAGAAAAAACAATCGATCAGGTAAGTGGTAAACCCCAAAAATACATCATTCCAGATATTGGTCATACCCCACATAAAGAAGTGCCTGAATTGGTTCTGGAAAGTTGTAAAGATTTCATAATAGCTTATGAATGATGGGAAAAAGTTTACTAGGCTGAAAAATAGTTGTAAATTGATTAATCACTTGCCTTTTCGTAAAGTGAGTTTCTGTAAGCTGTTCCCCATTTGGCAATTTCATCTATAATGGGTTTCAGTGTGCTGCCATATTGTGTAACTTCATATTCTACTGTAATGGGCTTGGTATTTAAAACTGTCCGACTAACCAGATGATTTATTTCCATGTCTTGTAATTCTTTCGAAAGCATTTTCGCAGCTATACCATCTACTTCGCGCAACAAATCCATAAAACGCATTTTACCACCCTCGAGCAAAGTGCCCAGGATGTGAAACTTCCACTTCCCCGATAAAATCTCCATGGTATCCTTAATGGCAGTTATCCGTACTTTACAAATGCTGGTGTTATTTACAGTCTGGTTTTTCTTCATCAATTAATTTTCCTCATTCGTTTGTGCCATAAAACTAGCAAAACTCCAGGTGGTTTCCAATGGGTAAGTAGTTTCCAATAGGTAACTGATAACATTTGTAAACCAGGACTGCTTTAACTTTGTATGGATAAAAAGGATAAAAAATGTCAAACGATACCACCAAAATCAACCCATTGTTGTGCAATCCAGAAACAGGTATTTGCGAAATGCCAGATTTAGACAATGAAAAATTAACTTCAATTGAATTTCAGTCGAATACCAAGCCAGTTAAGGTGGTTTATTTTACCGATCCGATTTGCTCTACCTGCTGGGGAATTGAACCTCAGCTTAGAAAGCTAAAACTGGAGTATGGTAACAGTGTTGAAATTGAATACCGCATGGGCGGATTATTGCCCGATTGGAGTTACAACAGCGGCGGTATCAGTAAGCCATCAGATGTGGCGCACCATTGGGATGAGGTAAGTGCTTATTATGATATGCCAATTGATGGAGATGTTTGGCTGGAAGATCCACTCGATTCTTCATACCCGCCGTCAATTGCTTTTAAAGCGGCACAATTGCAGGACAATAAAAAGGCTATTTTGTTTTTGAGGGCGATCAGGGAAATGGTTTTTATGGAGAAAAAGAATATTACTAAATGGGAACATCTGGAGCTGGCCGCTACAAAATCAGGATTGGATACCGTTCAGTTGAGATTAGCTATAGAAGGACAGGCAAAGAAAGATTTTGAGGAAGATTTAAAATTAGCAAGGGCTTATGGCGTAAGAGGTTTCCCTTCTTTGTTTTTCGAGTCAGGCCATGGCGCAAAGGAATTTGTTTATGGTGCTAAACCCTATGCCTATTATGAGCTGGCTGTGTTAAAGTTATTCCCAAATGCTGAAAAAACAGTTTACAGCAAAAACTGGGAAACACTTTTTGGTAAATATACTTCACTTACTGCTAAAGAATTTACTGAGCTTTCAGGAACGCCTCGAAGCGAAAGCGAACAATTGTTGAACAATCTGGTCATAGCAGGAAGTTTAGAAAAATTAACAACAAAAAACGGCAGTATCTGGAAGCTAAGAGCTTAACTGGTTGCACTAAAAGTATAGGATGTATAGAAACAAAAAAAGCGGCAAGAGCCGCTTTTTTTGTTGTTAAATCTTCGGGGCTTATTTAGCCAAAGCTGCGGTTCTTTCAGCAACTTCTGGTGTATTCATTTCTGTTTTGGCAGCTGCAAAACGATCTAAGTTTAATTTTTGCGTGCTTCCCATTACCAGACTGTGGTTTTCGGTTGTTCCGCTTAATTTTAAATCTGCATGGTCTTCGATTACAGTGTATAGGCTTTCAGTTTTAGAGTTAATTTTGGCTGTTGCATTTCCACTTAAGAATACCTGAAGGTTGGTTACATTTAATTTGCCATCAGTTTTTACTACTGCATCATCAGATGCCATTACACGGTAAATGCTTTTTACGTAAACGGTAACTTTAGCTACCTCGTTATCCGCCGAAGTAATTTTTAGTGCGCTACCATCCTGAATTACTTTTACTTTTCCGCTATTATCATCAACGTAGCTAATGCCTTCTTTACCGTTCTGGATCAGAGTAACTTCTACATTTCCGCTTACCACTACTTTATCGAAGTTTTTAGGAGCAGAGATTTTAACAGGTTGTTTTTCGGTAGCCATTACAGTTGTAGAGAAGATTGAAGCGCTTAATACAACAGCTGCCATTAATGATTTTGCTAGGGTTGAGAATGAAGTTTTCATAATATCTTGTTTTATAGTTTTAAATAATAATTTGTGATTGTTTTAATAATAAGACGTCGTCTTGCAGCAAACGTTTCACAGGTTTTGGCCGTATTATACCAACGGCTGTAACTTCTCGACGAACGCCGTTTTAAATCGGGCGAAAAATGACTCGTCTTTTCAGAAAATATGCTTATTTGATAAAATTGCAGGCAGTATACCTCCTTAGCTTCAGAAGATGTAAATAAATGATTGCCTGTTGAGCGAAGGAAAGGTGGAAAACAAGAGGTATGAAAACGCTAAAAGGCATATCCTGCAGTTAAACCCTGACCAGATATGCCCTATATAAGTGATGTTTTATTTTTTTAGCGGTCCGGTGTGTTTATAGGTATTAATAAGTAAACCCGTAGGGGTAGCTTTTGAATCAACGAAAACCAGTTCGCGGGCATCAATAGTATCTGCCAGTAAACGTTTTCCATGACCGAGTAGAACAGGGTACGTGATGAGGATCACCTCATCAGCAAGGCCCTGGTCAAGCAGTAATGAAGTAAGCGTAGAGCTGCCTACCACAATCAGGTCTGGCCCTTCTGTCGATTTAAGTTTACCAATGGCATTGATCACGTCCTCACTAAGGCCTTCAACAGGGCCCCACTGCAGGCTATCAGGCCTGTGGGTTACAATGAATTTGGTTGCGGCATTTATTGCGTTTGCCATGGGGAAATCTCCGGCATTTGGCCAGAAATTGCTAAAGATATCGTAAGTGGTACGGGCAAGTAGCAAATCAAACTCTGCTCCATAAGCTTCTAAAAGCATTGCTGCCCCTGCAGGGCTACGGTATGCTGTGGTCCAGGCGCCATAGGTATAGTCTCCGTCGTGTTCTATTACACCATCAAGTGAAATATGTTCGAAAATCCTGATCTTTCTCATGTTGTTTAAATTAGGTTAAATCATAATCCAAATTTAATGCGGATTAAAGTACACCCGTGAGGTGGAATCGCGACAATATCAGGTGTAAGATTGTCCGGATTTAGCAGGTAATTTTAAAAATCGATTGTACCGTAAAATAAAACAGGGTATACTTAATTTAAAATATACCCTGTTTTTTATTTTTTCGTTGTCGCTTTTAATTATTTCGAAGGCATTTTAAAAGACGGCGGTAAGGCGCTTTCATCAGCAGCCCATAGTTTGTTAGGGCGTTTACCCATGGTCAGTTCCAGTTTCCCACCTTTCATTAAGTCTTCGTGAGAAAACCAGGATTTATTCCATACTTGCCCGTTTAGTTTTGCCGATTGGATATATTTATTTTCAGGTGCATAATTTAAACAGGCTACCTCGAATTTTTTACCATTTCCAAGATCGAGTTTTACATTGGCAAATGTTGGGCTACC
Organism: Pedobacter kyungheensis; assembly: GCF_000812965.1. GTDB lineage: Bacteria > Bacteroidota > Bacteroidia > Sphingobacteriales > Sphingobacteriaceae > Pedobacter > Pedobacter kyungheensis. The sequence continues at coordinate 81,894 of NZ_JSYN01000006.1, read as the reverse complement.
AATAACATACATAGGTAAGCCAGGCGTAATGGGATAAAAACCCATTTGCGAGAAAACTACGAAAGAAGTTAAACCGCCGCCATCTTCATCACCCGGAATGCCCATCAAATCGTTACGGAACCATTGTGTAAGTAAACTGCGCACGCGTTTTTGTGTACGCCACGGTTGCCCTGCGTAATTATATAAGTATGGGATATGCATGGCAGGTTCGTTCCCCATCGAAAACTGGCCTACGTTACCGGTATGATCTGGCAGTTGCGCATAAAAATCAAACCTGCTTTTGCCCAGTGGTGTATTGTACATTTTCTCCAGTTCATCAACAAATGCCTGTTTTCCACCTATCATTTCGACCAGATCACCCAGGTTGTGCAGAACATCCCAGCGGTAAAGCCAGCCATTGTTTTCATCATAGGTTTCGCGTGCACCCAACCCACCGGAAAAGCGGTAATCTAACGGCTGAATAAATTTACCATCAATATCTTTAGGGTGGAAAAACTTAGTATCTGGCTTAAAAACGGTATGGTAGCTTTTGCTTTTCTCTAAAAAATCTTTGGCTTCATCGGTTTTGCCCAATTGATGTGCAATGTTGCCCAGGCACCATTCATCGTAAACGGTACCCAATGTAACGGCTATTGGCTGGCGTTTCTCAAAACCATGTACTTCAGGGGCAGTTTCTTTTTCGCCTGCAGGCAATGCCGGAAAATATCCTTTGTCTTTAAAAAACTGATCTAATACACCAGCTTTTTTCGCCGACCATGGCGCTAAGGTTTTTTCGGTAATGCCTGCTTTACAATATTGATAGGCTTCTTCGAGGTTAAAAGTTCTTAAACCCTTGTTATAGGCATCGATAATGGTAGCCACACCATGATTACTGTTCATCCTGCGGCTATCGCCTGTAACTTCCGGAAAGGTTGGCATCCAGTGATCGTCCATTTGCTGGGCCATACGCAAATAAGAGTTAATCATATTGCCTTCCATTTTTGGCTCAATAATTACCCGCAGGGGGTGTGTTGCACGGTAAGTATCCCAAATCCAATCGTCAGTAAAAAAAGGTGTGCCGTTATCATTGTGGATTTTCCCATCAAATGCACTAAAATATTGTCCATCTTCCGACAAGCAGATCATGCGCTCGTAAGTACGGTAAAGCGAGGTATAAAAAATAGTCTTGGCTGTTTCATCCGTTCCTTCAATCGCAATTTTGCCGAGCGTTGCATTCCAGATATTTTTACCGTTTTGTGCTACTTTAGTCAGATCGTAATCCTTTATTTCCCGGTTAAGATTTTTTTTGGCTTGTTCTACACTGATAAATGAGATCCCGTAATGTGCTTTAATCTGTTTGGTATTGGCCGGATATTTCAAAATCAGGTAAGCGTTTTGTCCGCTGGTGGTAAGATCTTGTGTATCTATCGTTTCACCTTTATGTGCACCCGATTCAACCGGCAATAAATCAGTTTCAAAATAAATATAAACTTTGGTGTTGTTACTCAGTTTCTGAAAACCACTTACCACATTCTTGTTTACTGCGAGTTCGCCGTTTCTGGTATTTAAAACCAGGTATGCCGGAGCCGTTTTTGAAAAATTAAGATTGTAAATGCCCGATTGATGTGCAGGGGCAAATTGGACATTAATGCCATAATCATCTAAATCTACCTCATAATAGTAAGGCTTAATTATTTCATTGTCATAGCCATAGGCGAGGGTGTTTTTAACGTTTTTCAAATCGCCCTGAAAAGGACTCAGGTTAAATGCTGAGCTGCCACGGTGACTGGTAATTACCAGCGGTAAACCATGGATTGTATTAGCGGTGAAATTATCCCTTTCCGGATAAACCCTCAGCAAGCTATTGGGTAAATGCACCGTGGGGTAGGTGGGCACCAATAAATGACTGATATTGCCAATATAGGGGTTAACGTAATCTACAGGTTGTTTTTTTAACTGAGCATTTGCTCCACTGATAAGAAATGGAACTGCTAAAGCAGAACAGAGTAACGAGTATAAGTATTTTTTCATATTTAAAATTTCAACAGAAGCCGGCAAACGAACGTGATATTTTCATCATCATTCGATAGTAAGTGTATCATTTGCAGGTAGAATATTTAATTAGCCAAGCAAGTTAGTAAAACGATTTATTAATTCATTAAAAATTACTGCAATTTGCCTGGTGTAACTTTTAACTTACGATAGGGATAAAACAATTTGATAAATCACTAATCTTTTAATGTTTTTTCTTTCTGAGTAAAATTCATTTGGTATTTTGCGGCCCCAAATAGATAAGGATATGGCTTCAGGTTTTTTTGCTGTTTTAGACGATATAGGTGCTTTAATGGACGACGTGGCGGTAAGCGCTAAAGTTGCCGCAAAAAAAACAGCCGGGATATTGGGCGATGATCTTGCCGTGAACGCAGAAAAGTCGACTGGTTTTCTTTCCTCTCGCGAACTTCCGGTGCTGTGGGCCATTACCAAAGGCTCTTTGGTAAATAAACTCATTATTGTGCCTGTTGCACTTTTATTAAACGTGTTTTTTCCCGTAGCCATCAAGGTAATTTTGGTGTTGGGAGGCATTTACCTGGCTTACGAAGGCGTAGAAAAGGTGGTAGAATATCTTTTTCACCGCCAGGCCGGGCCGCATGAAGCAGCAACAGAGGTTGTAGAAGAAAGCGAAAACGCAGAAAAAACTAAAGTCAGATCGGCGATTACAACTGATTTTATCCTATCTATAGAGATTGTAATTATTGCCCTGGGCAGTGTGCTTGAAGAAGGTTTATGGTTACAAATTGCAACGGTTTCCATTGTGGCGCTTTTGGCAACTATTGGCGTTTATGGTATTGTGGCACTTATTGTCAGAATGGATGATGCTGGTTACAGGTTAATTCAACGTTCAAAAGGAAAAGGAGCACTTGCATCTTTGGGCAAGTTACTCGTTTCATCACTTCCGGTAGTAATAAAAGTTTTAAGTGTTGTGGGCACAATTGCTTTAATCCTCGTTTCAGGAGGTATTTTTGTACACAATATCGATTTCATACATCATTTTTTACCTGGTATTCCTTCAATCATTAAGGAATTTGGGGTGGGTTTGATTGCAGGCCTCTTAGCTGTTGCCCTTGTAATGTTGTTAAAAAAGGTTATTCAGCTTTTTAAGCGTAAAGCCTAAAACTTCCAAATTCAACAGCCTGGCTAAAGGCTGTCTCCTTATTTATTCTTATCATCAAACAGCCTGCTCAATTGGCCACTGAAGCTGGCGGGGATGGCATTATGTCTTTCATTTGTGTTAGCATGTGGCTTACTAACAAGCCATTTCAATACTATTGTTTTGTCTGGCTAATAATCTTTACTGCTTAACTTCCCGGCAGAGTGTGTAATCTGTAGCACTTAATCTATTGGCTTTACCTGTTAAAGCTGGTTTAGAATGCTTTCAAGCTAGAATTCTCTATTTGAAAACCACCAAATCAAGCCGCATTTTCATTATTTTTTCACATTGATAATTGTCAAAAACTATCTATTTTTTGTAGTATTTATAATGCAATTAGTTTTATTTTTGTTCAAATGAAAAATGCAGTTTCCATATTTTGTGTTTCTTTATTGTCGTTCTGCGGCCTTAGAGCTACAGCACAAGGAACTGTGGCAGGCTGTCTGGTGGTTGGTGCTCAACGGGTGTACATAGTTGATGGTGGTGGGAGTGTATATGACCCTCGTTATTTCACTGATCTGTCGGCAAATTATTGCTCATGGACTCCGAGTACTGGTACTACCTGCAATATTTGTAGTACCGCTCTAAACGGCGGAGGTAATTGCCCGGGCCATAATTATCAGGCACAAGGAGTAGAGGGCGTTTTTACGATGGTTGCTTGTCCAATAGACGATTCTCTTTTACCGTTCATGATGACTTTAGGAGGCTTAGGCTTTTATGTTTTGCGAAAAAAGAGTTGTTTTATCGCTTGAATAAAGGAGTTCATTAACCAGCAGCGTGTAGATCAAAATGAAGAGGTTGGTCGTATAACTTGTCAGTATGGAAACAAGTATTGCTGATTAAAGAATTGAGCTAGTTAGAGGATTGAGCGATCCTATTTGATGGAATATATTTACGTCTTTCATTCATCCATTCCTTAATTTTTGGGAAAATATAAAGAATAGCAAAGGCCAGTACTGACATGATTAACTGTAACACCAGGTTTATTTTCGTAACCGGATTGGCATCAACCTCAGGCATTACAACAATTAACCGATAAATGCTTCTGGCAATAATGAGCACCAAAAGATATTTGCTCCATTCAAAGCGGCGTTTGATAAGAATAAAGAGTACATACCGCATAATTAAGATAGCAATAAGCACCACAAATTCTTGCGTGCTCTCGAAATCGTAGAAAAATAAATTAATTATCCCGATTAAAAAAGTAATTAAAATAAGATTGGAAGATAGTGAATACTTGTTCTTCCTAAATTTAAAATTAACCAACTTATAAATATTTATGCAATAGACCCTGCAAATGTCTCGATAATTTTCATAAAGCGCCAATTTATTGTTTAATAGAATGGAAATTATTTTGACAATTATCAATGTAAATGAAAAACGAGATCTGATTATGATCTCGTTCTTTGAAATATTGCTAAAAATTAACGCTTTGCGACTTAACTTTTAAATATGCGGTCTTTAATTTTTACAGCCGGATTGCCCTGGTAAATGCTAAAAGCTGATAAATCTTTTGTGGCCACACTGCCCATGCTTAAAACCGCGTGGCTATGCAACGTAATGCCTGGACAAACTTTAGCTGAGGCTCCAACCCATGCGCCTGTTTCTAAAATGATTGGGGCCACCATTAAATCAAAATTCGTACTGCTAAAGTTGTGGTTGCCGGTTATAAGCACAGCTTGTTGCGATATGCAACAGTTTTCACCGATGATAACCCGGTCCAGATTTTCAATGTAACAATCGGCAAGCCAGCTGTAATTATCAATTTCCAGTTTCCATGGATATTTAATATGAATACCCGGTTTAATGCGCACTTCATTACCTATTTTGGCGCCAAATAGCCTCAGCAAAGCCACCAGTACCGAACTAAAAGGCATCATACGGCTTTTAAAAAATAAAATATCCGTAAAATACCATAAGAATTGTTTCAATTTGCCCGCACCTACCTTAAAATCGCCGGTATCGAAATTTTTGCAGAGTTGTGTTTTTAACAAAATATAGGACTTAAATTAAGGTTTAATTATAGCTGGTTTATTGTTCTTTTTAATCCAGAAATACAACATGGTAAACACACACACATATACAATAATGTTAAACACTTCATGGTGATAGGTGAAATTTTGTCGCTGCGATTTAAAGAATCCCAGCAGTACACCCAGGCCTGCTATCCGCAAAACGTTTAAGATATAAATGGTAATAATGCCAATCAAGAGCATTTTTAAGGTCGATTTCCATGTAGCAGGAAAAGCAAGCACAAATGCAGCCAAAAAACTCATAACCCCTAAGCCAAGGCAAGAGTAATTTATCCTTAGATATGGGCCGGCTACTACCATTACATCCATTTCGTTATAAATAGCGTAAAAACCAAAGAGTTTAATGATCCATACAGCAGGGATAATCAGTGCTGATTTTAAACCTTGTATGTAGTTAAAATGTGAGGAGAGGTAAGCATTGTAATACTTCGATCCTGGAGTCATAACGCTATTCATAAACAGGTTGCCCTGGCTAAACAGGATATAGAGTAAAAACAATGCAATTACAAATTTGATAGCCTTTTTATTGGCTTGTTTTTTAGCTTCTTCTGGAGTCATATTTATCGGCAGTTATATTTTATGGGTTTGTTTTTGCAAAGCTTTAATCTTTTTATCTACCAGCTGCCTGAACCAGAAGCTGTGCAGATAATGAAATTTAATACCTGTGGCACCTTCAAATATACCCAGTTTAAAAAACATTCGGTAACCAAAATAAAGATAGGGGCGAAAGCCAAGCGGGAGTTTCCACCATAAGCGTTTCAGCCATGCGCGCTTTTCATCAGGGCTGCCCAATAGGTTGGGTTTAATACGCTGTATCCTTAATTTTTGCATCCTTTCTATTTCTTCCTGGGCTATCAAATCGCTGTAGCGCTCATGCTTTATTTTCCAAAAAGCAATATCATTTTCTTTCAGGTTTTCTTCCAGTATCCAGCCTTTTTTCCATATTTCAGTTTTACCCGGAACAATAAAACGGTGGTCCATATTTTCGTTCAGGTCAGAGTAACCAATGCCTGTTCTGAACATTTTTAGAAGGTAAAAAGGGTAGAAGGTACCAAACCTGATCCAACTCCCCTGAAAAAAGTTTTTGCGGTTAAAATAAATGCCGTTAATATCACCATGTTCAGCATCATTAAAGTTAGCCAGCATTTCAAAAAGCTCAGGGGTAACTCGCTGATCAGCATCCAGACCAATTGTCCATGGCGTGATAATTTGGAAGTGTTTTAAAGCAAAATCCCACTGCTTAGGGTGGTTTTCGAAAGGATTTTGTAATACCTCCGCACCGTAAGCAGCGGCAATTTTAAGGGTTTTATCGGTACTGCCACTATCTAAAATATAGGTTTTGGCATGTAGGTCTTTGATTGATTCCAGTAACCTGGGCAAATGAATTTCTTCATTAAAAGTGAGTATAATGAAACTGAAATCTTTGTTCATGAAATTGATTATTTCAACGGGTAATTGAAATATAATTTATAGGGTTTTGTAAAAATCTAGATATTGCTTAGCCAATGTATCATCATTAAAATCTCTCCTGATGCTTAAAGGAGCTGTATTTCTGATAACTTGTCTTTTTTCGCGATTTTGGTAGGCTGTATTAATATTCTTTTGTATTTCTTCCATTTCCAAACTGGTAATCCAGCCAAAGGCTTTATCCTCAACATAATCAGAAAGGCCAACTCGTTCACTAATCAATACTGGTGTACCAACACTGAGGCTTTCTACCACCACATTGGCAAAGTTTTCGTTATAAGATGTGAGCACAAGCAAATCATGGGCAGCTATCAGCGTATATTTATCATGATTGCTTATTTGCCCAAGCCAATAAATTTTATCATTTAGTTTTAGTTCCCTGGCCAAAAGCTTCAGGCTTTGTAAGTATTGTGCTTCGCCAGAGCCTGCAATGGTTAATCTCCAGGAGATATCGATTGTAGACAATGCTTTAAACAGCAGTTCAAGCCCTTTCTTTTCTTCGATGCGCGAAAGAAAAATTAGTTTAAAACAATCATCAGACTGGTTCCCGCGCTTTGCTTCAAGCTCCATGCTCAATGCGCCTGAAGCATCGTAATTTTCCCCTTCAGGAGGCAAGCTAACCAAGTTCGGAATCACACTGATACTTTTTGGCCTTATAATGCTTAAAATATCAGCTTTCTCCTGTTCACTCGTAGCATGGATGTGGCAGTATTTTAATAGGCTTTTACCCAGTAATTTATGAAATAGTCTTTTTGATAAAGAATTCCGGTTGCCAAGCGTGTAAGCGGTCAACATGCCTCGGGGCGATAGCATTACCGGAATATCATACCACTTTGCAACCAAGCAGCTCAGCACCGAAACTAAATTCCACCAGGCATGGATATGTAACACTATCTTGTCACCCTGAGCCTGTCGAAAGGGCTTCCTTAATCCCCACAACAAGCCCGGCGAAAAATGACTATGGTCTTTAGTCCATCGTTTAAAATAAGTAACTGGTACCCCTTCAATAAAAACTGGTATACCGGTTTTAACATCCAGTTCCTTTGTACCGTTAGCAGCAGTTGTAAATACCTGAACTTTAAACGCATCATTGCCAACCGCCAACCGCTGATCTCTTAGCTCTTCCAGTACCTCACATAGCTTGGCTACACTCTGTATCGGCCCACCGTAAATGTAAGCTGGTTTATAAGAAGCTGTAATGTGAATAATTTTCACACCGAAGGTTTAATGTTAATCAAAAGTTGGCTTTAAAACCTTTATTGTTCTCAGTAAAGCAAACAAGATCCACATAATTACATAGCCCCAAAAAATATTGTTGAACATAAATTCGAAGTTATTCCCACGCCAAAGTCCCTGAAAAATACTGTTAAACATAATTACACAGCCCAGTTCGTAGCCCCCAAATATTTCTTCAGACTTGTCTGATAGGTGCTGTACCAGCATGCCATAAAGCAACATAAAAAAGAAAACCCCCGGAATGCCAAAACTTAAATAGGCATCAACAATTGGGCGTGTTTTTGCCGAAACTGCCGACATTTTATTGGCAACACCAGCATCATATACACGTTCCATTGAAAGGGTTTCCATATTGGGTTTACTGGGCCAAAATACTCTTGGGATAAGCCCTTCAAGAGAATTTCCAATAATTTCCCATTCATAAAAAGGATGATGGCTTGGTACATAATCCACAAATTGGGTAAACATTTCTATTTCACTAAGTCTTCTGGTTAAAAAGCCCCAATTTGTTTCTTCAATTTGCTCTTCGTTATTCGAATTCAAGTTTTCAAAGGCCTGACTTTGTGCTTCTTCTGCGCTAATTTGTCCGCTCCAACTCTGCCTTACAGTATTATTGTACGTAGGCAGAAAATAAAGCAATATATAAGTAACTGGGATAGCTAAATAAAGTATCAGTTTTTTATAATAGGGAAAAAACACACAGGCAATTACAATAATATTGATAATGATGGGCTCTTTATAGCCCGATAACGATGCATGTAAAAAGTTTAGCATAAAAATGGTTGCACCTATACCCAGATATTTAATGTTTTTGGTATTAAATCCTTTAACAAATAGTACAGCCGCACATGATATGCCAATAAGGGTAAGCGGAAGGGAAATCTGGCTAAGCCCTGATACTTTTTGGGCCAATGAGCCGATTCCAAACACGATGATACTTAACCAGATTAAAAAGTCATCGTTATCAAAGGTTTTTTCACTCTTTATACTAATATTATTCTTTTGAACTAGTAGTATTCCTGTTACCAATGCGGTATGGGCCAATAAGCTCATGCGTTGGCAACTGGCAATCAAAGCTGTTTGTTCACTTTCTTTAAATTGTGCGCCATAATTAACTTCTGTTAAATACCGATACCCCAAATGATCCATAAAGTAAAATATAGAGGTGGTACACATAAATCCGGCAAAAATTAACTGCGTTAAAAATATGGGGCGCATAATCTGCTTATGGATAGGTAAATCTGTCTTAATAATTGCAGCAGGAGATAATATAGTAGTATAAAAGATAAAAAGTGAACCAAACCAGGCTACAAAATAAGATATGATGGGGCTATTAATTAATAAATAGGCGATCAGAATAGGGAAATATAAGGTGAGGATCAGTCTGGTAGGATTGTTATTTTGCATGCTCATTCTGTATAGAATCGACAATCACAGTGACTTGTCTTTCAAACGACCAGTCTTGGATGATTTGTTTAGAAGCCATTCCCATTTGCGCTAAAATAGCTTTACTTTCAATTAGTGTTTTCAGTTTTTGCTTTAAATCAGCTAAATCGCCTGATTTAAATATTGCTCCATTAACTCCTTGTTTAATCAGATCAACTGCACAGCCAACTTTATCAGATACCAGCACTGCATTTCCGGCAGCCATGGCTTCGTTAACAGCCAACCCCCAGGTTTCACCAGGCCCCTGCGAAGGTAAACAGAACAAATCACAAGCCTGATACACAACCGGCATTTGGCTTTGATTTTGAAAATCCATGAAATATACGCTTTTCAACTTTTCTAATGCTACTCGTTGTTTAAGATCTTCTTCCAATACCCCGTTGCCAACAAGTAATAGACTTACATTTTTTAAACCTAATGAAGCAAAAGCATTTAATAGCAATGTCGGGTCTTTCTTTGGTTCCAATTTACCTGCAAAAAGAATAAGGATGTGCTCTTCTGGAATACCAAGGGCCTCTCTAAAAGTATTGTTGATTGCCGTTTTGAAGCGCTGATTATCAATTGCATGCGGTGCAAAAATCAATTGATTTTCTTTTAGTCCATAGGCCTTAAAATAGGCTTTACTTGCCGAGCCAACATAGAATGCGGTATCGATATGGCTATATACCCACTTTAGAAATATTTTTTTTAATAAGCCTTTGATGTTCCTTTGCTGGTCGAGCAAAGTCGAATCTCCTCTAAAATAAACGGGTGTGCTACCTTTATAATAACGTATAATTTTGAGATGGCTTTGGTTTGCCCAACCGTAAACTAAAACGGCATGTGGACAAAAATCCTTAATTTGTTGGATCGCATCTGGATTAATGATGCCTTTAAAATGATGACTTCCGGGTTGCGGGGATACATTCTTAAGGAATTCGAAATCATAGCCTATTAACAGCGGGATATCCCAGGCAATTTCTTTTTTGAAACCCTGATCTACTCTGTTAAAATCAGATCCACCAGTATAAAAAACTTTTAATTCAATCCTTTTTGCCAATAACTCGAATACAGGAGCATAATATTGAATAGGATGGGTGGTAATAATGGCTAGCTTCTTCATTTTTGATTCACAAGTTTACCAAATTGTTGAGTTACCCGTTCAAAAACGTTCACTTGTCTTTCGGTCAAATAAGAAGCGGTATATGGTGTAAAAGCGCTCCACTTTGTTTGTGGTGTCCTATGTGACAAGATATCTTCAATAAAGAACTTAAATGTCTCGAAAGCCATTTTAGGGGTTTGATTTAGAGTAATTAAATGGCCTGCATTGCATTTATGAATAATTTTAGCGGCACTGCTTTCGGCATTAAAAATGCCTAGCAGATTTTTTTTAGTGAGGATATAAGGATACAACTTTGAGGCGGTATAAGCAGCCTGGTCAGATCCAATGATAACTAGGCCATCTGCATGTTGAAGATTGTTTATGCTTTGATAGAAACCAATCCGATCTGTATATTCGGTAACATATGCAGAAAGGCCAAACTTTTCTGCAATCGGAGCAACAGTTAGCGTGCCCTGCCCGGCTGGCGCATAACTTGTGCCAATAAAATATAGCTTAATATTTTCAAACAACTGCGGCAATTGATTTATTCCTTGTTTAAATGCGCCAAAAAGAAGTGCGAGGCTGTTCCTCATATCTTCGCCACCACGGCCAATATATACCAGATTAAGGTAGTTTTCTTTTTGTGGAAAAACGAGTTTCAGCTCTGTTTGTTTTTTTTGGGCAATGCTAAAATCTGGTTGAAAGGCTCCAAATGTAATCACCTCGTTTGGTTTATCGATTATAAGAGGGTAACGCTGAAAAAGCGTATCAATATAAGCCTGGGAAACACTAATTAGACCATCCGCATTTTTCAGTGCCAGAGGTTCAAGGTATTTGTTTAGCCGATAGGAAAACCAATATTTTTTTGGCCTTTGTGATTTTGGTTTATTCTGATAATAGTCGGTATGCCAGGGATCTTGCATATCTATAACATAAGGAATATTGAATTTTCTTTTCCAATAGGCACCCAAAATACAAACAGGAAATTGGGTAGTAGAAAAATATACTAAATCAAAATCTTCAGTTTTAAGTAATTGATTTACTTTTTTTAAGTAATACCAAAGCGAGCGGAGCGCCAAACTGCCCAGTCCAAATTTAGATGTCCATTTTTTCGAAAATGCCTGTACGCGATGGATTTTAATTGCAGCAGGGATGGATTGCAAAAGTAGTGGATCTTTTAACGCATCAATGTATTGTTCATCAACTGCCACAACTTCTGCTACCCAACCAAATTTTTCAAAGTAAGGCAAGCTCATGCGTACACGCTGCGAATCTGCAGTATTGGCCGGAGGGAAGTAAGGAGAAACAATTAATACTTTTTTCAAAAAACTAAATTCTTTTCTTATAATTAAGGGCAATACGCTCCGAATAATAATAAATTAGGTATACAATTGGGATTATAGCCATTATTGATCCTGTTACATACCATAAATGGTAAGGTAGTTCCCTATTCTTGTTGTAGTGGATAGCCAGGCCCTTAAACAATAAGAGTATTGGGAAGTGTAATAAATAGAGCGAATAGGAAAAAGTACCAAGCCAGGCTAAATAAGATAACGCTCTGGCCAAAAGTGAATTATTTTTTTTGATTATTAATGCAATAAAGCCTGTTGTAATTAATCCAAAACAAAGGTCTAACCAAGGGTAATTACTGTTTATCCTGACAATGAAAGGATATGCCAGACAACAAACGATCAATATTGGAATGTAGTTGAACAACCTTGCATTTTGCTGATAAACAGTCGCCATTATAGCACCTAAAAGCCAGATCGATATTGTGTAAGCAGCCGCGCCTATGTAATCGATTTTGTAGTCGAATAAATATGCGACAAAAAGAGCTATACTCAGCAATAACGGTACAATTCTTTGCTGATGATAACACCACAATAGTAATGGGTACATGAGATAAAAGAACCATTCATGTTTTAAAGACCAAACCGGATAGTTGGAACCCCAAAGTGGACTCTCGGGAATTAAAAACAAATTAAACAAAAATCTGCCCAGCGAATATTGACTGAGTGGATAAGAATCGCCAGTGATTGCCCGAAGGATATAATCTGTTAAAAAACAAATTATAAATGAAACAATTAAAGTTGGATAAATCCTGATTATCCGTTTTTTTAGGTATTGATTTAATTTAAATTCAGAAAAACTGTACTGTGCACCAGCATATCTAAAGTGAATTAAAAAACCCGAGAGCACGAAGAAAATGATCACTGCTTCGTGCCCAAATTTGAACAATGAAAAGAAATAGACCATTAACTTATCATACCACTGATATTGTTCGGGATGTTTGGATAAACCATTAAAATAAGGTTGGGTCAGGGTTAAACGTGCATGATGGATGAGTACATATATAGCCGATAAGCCCCTTAGACCATCCAGTACTCTTAAATTATCTTTCAACCGGTTCAAATTTTGATAACGTATTTTTGATAAGAGTTTTCAACTTTCACAGCTACTGGTTAAACTTATTGCCTATAAACCTGGCAAAATGATGAAATGGCTTTTCTATTAAAAGATAGAAAATGTAGGATAGGATTATCGCAGTAATAACTATTAAAATGCTTGTTAAATTGTTGATTTGTATAAGCTTGTGAATTAGCAGAATATTTAAGGGGTGAAAAATATATAGTGAGTAAGACGATTTCCCCAATTGCTCCGGAAAGCGCAGTATTTTTTTATACTTTGAGTAGATGATTTCATTTTTTAACCAATAATAACATAGTATGGCAAAAAAATTCATTGAGAGGATATAACTAATGAAATATTCTTCTTTCAGAAAATGAAGTAAAACTGAACATATTAAAACGCTTATTCTGTAAAGGAAAACTACTTTAAATGATGTTTGGTCATCGCTATGGATATCTTCTGCAATTTTAACGCCAAAAAGCCAACACGGCAAGCCAATAATCCAAGTGTATAATGGGCCAGCTTGCCAATAATAACCATGATAATGATTTGCAGATTGATTAACCATTGCCAAAATATCATGATAAGCGAAAAAGTAAATGGCAATTAATGATACCAAGAAGCTAATTATTAGTTTGCTGTTCCAGTTTAAGTTAATTTTCTGTATAAAGGGATATAGCGCGTAAAAAATAAGCTCACAGAGCAGGCTCCAAACTACACCTTTTTCAGGATGTCCAAATCTATATCCCAATAAGAAAACCACAGCTAATGGCCCTAAAATGCGAATAAACCTCCTGGCATAGAATTTTTTTAACTGGGTTACCTGAAGTTTTGAGGTATAATGGATAATAAAACCAGATAAGATAAAGAAACCTATAACTGCAGCAGTACCGTTCGAGATTATTCTTATTAACGTGTAAATTATGCCGCTGATTTCTGTATTAGGGATAAGCTGAAAATCAGGATGCGTAAAAATATGCGATAACAATACTACAAGAGCTAATATAAACCGTAAACTGTCTAACCCATTAAGCCATTGAATGCATTGTACTTTTTTATCCAATTGTTTCTTTAACTAAAATTAAAAACTTTTGACATTCATTTTCCCAGTTTAAACTTTTTTGGCCAAGTTCATAGCTGGCCTTTTTGGTAGCGTTTAACATTGTTCTGTTTTCGTGGTAATAGTTGATTATAGAGGCCAGGTCTGAAGCATCATGGTAAATTTTACCGATATCGCTAAAATTACTCATAAAGGCACTTTGGGCTGTAGTATTACTGGCAACAACCGCCAATCCGCATTGAATATAGGTGAAGAGCTTATTGGTTAAGCATATGTTACGATTAAGGGGTGAGGTATTTTCAGATGCTATGCCAACATCATAACTGCCCACCATTTTTAATAATTGATCTGGACTTACCGTATGGTGAAAGAATAAATCTTTTCGCCTTTCTGCAGTAGCCTGTTGATTTAATTGTTCCTGATAGTTAAGATCAAACTTCCCAAGTAAATGTAATTCAAGCGGTATGATTATGCTGTTTATAGCGTTAATTATGGTTTCAATGCCCCGGTTTGGGCCAAGAGTTTGCGAAAACCAAAAAAGTTTAATGGCCTTTTGGGGATTGATGGCCGAAGCATATGCTATTTTGGGAAAAACATTGTTAATGCTTTGTACCTTAATATTATATAAAGATTTGTAAAGATTACCAATTAATGGGCTGGCAGCGGTAAAGTAATCTAATTTAGGTATATAGTAATTCTCAATTTCTACTTTAAGTTGGTAATCGCTATTGTGCTGATCATCGGTTAATTCTTGGCGGTGAAAATCTTCTGCATCAAAACCACTCTTAGCTTGGTTTGCCTTTGCTGCATTTACTGCAACAGGCAATGCCCCAAGATTATGGCCAATATATAATGCTGCTTTAACTTTAATTGCTTTGGCTAATTGCCAGCCATAATTCCTATTTAAAGTGTAATGTAAGTTGTTTATAGGTAGTAAGTTCAGTGTTTTTAGTCTTAAGCCCGATTTAATTTTAGAAAATGCGGTTAATAAATTTTGTGGTGTCCAATTGAGTGCATCAAAAGTCCATGATGGATTAGCTTCAAGGATTTCTTGATCATACTTAACCAGCGAACTAACATATTGCGTAAATATTAAGTGCACGTTATAACTTTCTTTAGCTAATGATGTAGCTTCTTTAACCAATCTGGGGTTTGATGAGATATGCCCAGGCGTAATTAAGCAGATGGTTTTGTTTTGTGCTCCGTCCATTTATTGAAAATTATTTCGCTTAATTTTTCCCGATATTGATGCCATGTCCAGGTTTTTGCCTTTCTTAATGCTGCAGCACCAAATTTTGGCAGTTCAACTCTATTTGCCGTACACCATTTTAATTGGTTTATTAGAGCCTCTGAATCGCCGGCTGGAATAATCCAGCCATTCTCCATGGGCGATATCAAATCTGGCCCACAGCACATATCGGTTGCAATAACCGGAATTCCATTTGCCATGGCTTCGGTAACAACCATCCCAAAACCATCAGCCAATGTTGGGAGTACAAATACATCCACCTCATTGTATAGATCCATCAGTTCCTGATGCGGAATATTTTCTTTAATGATTACTTTACCCGGCAGATTTCTTCTGATTTTTTCGGGCAGGGTCATTTTACCGATCAAATAAAGTTCTGCCTGTTGTTCGTTAAAGTTGCATTGCCTCCAGGCTTCATATAGAAGATGTGAACCTTTTCTTATAGATTGGTTACCTGCATACAAAAATTTAACTGGTCCGGTTGAATTTTTTTCTTGAATAATACGGGTTTGGCCCACAGGAAATGCCAATGGAATAACTTCAATTTTTGCAGCATCAATACCGGCCTCAATCAGTGTTTTTTTCGTAAATGAAGAGTTACATATAATCAAATCTGCTATTTTAAGTTCCTCATCACGCCTGTTGTTTCTTCTAACGGCATTTGAATTAACTAACAGGTCCGTATTTTCTGTTCTTAATTCAGGATAAAGCTCAAACTGTTTCTGCACTACTTTTGTGAAAAAGAGATG
The DNA here is from genome assembly GCF_000812965.1 of Pedobacter kyungheensis. Lineage (GTDB taxonomy): Bacteria > Bacteroidota > Bacteroidia > Sphingobacteriales > Sphingobacteriaceae > Pedobacter > Pedobacter kyungheensis. The sequence continues at coordinate 65,977 of NZ_JSYN01000006.1, read as the reverse complement.
GTGTTGACTGGGCTGCTCATAAACAGACAATATATTCCTGGCCTTCGCTTTAACCAAAGTTTTTAATGCACAGTGCTCATAAGTATGCACTACATCAGTTTGATCATGTGTTAAGGCTTTAGCTACCCAATTATCAAAACTGAGTTCACTCCATTCCCAAATCCTGTCGGTAATTAGAGGATAACCCAACCTCGAAAAAAAAGTCCGCATTAATTCGGGTAAAGGTCTACTAATAAACTTTTCAATTGGAAGCTCATTAAACTGCCTTCTATTGATTAATTTTTTTAGCCAGCTGAAAGCTGAAAGTTTGTTTGATAAGCTGTTTTCCGAATGTTCAAAAAATGAGGTGTAAAAATGATTAAGATATGCCGCTTCTTGGTAGGCCATTACTGTTTGTTTAACATGCGGTGCAATTGATGGATGTGAAACGATAACTTTCATTAAAACTGTTGGTACTGCTGTAAATATTGTTGGGTAATTACCTGTGCTGAAAACCTTGATTTGGCCATTTCCAAAACTGAGAGCCTATTTATGGAATTAATTTCGGTCACCCTCTCTGTTAATTCGTCAACAGTATTGCAGAAAAATCCGGTAATCCCACTAACTACTACCTCAGGTACAGCGCCCCTGTTTAAACCCAATACGGGAGTGCCGCAAGCCATCGCTTCTACCATCACGATCCCAAAAGGCTCATCCCATAAGATTGGCATGAGTAGAGCTGCCGCTTTACTTAGGATTTCGCTTTTTTGAATATCATTAACAGCCCCTACATATTGGATCTGATCGCTTAAGAATGGTTTGATTTTTTCATTAAAATAAGGTTCATAAAACTCAGGTATATTACCGGCAATAATCAGTTTTTTACCTGTTTTTATGGCCATTTCAACAGCTAAGTGAACGCCCTTGATCGGCTCTATACGCCCTAAAAAAACAAGGGGTGCATCTGTTGCGACAACTGCTGAAAAAGTATATTTATTAAAATTAACGCCATTGTAAACGGTTTCGGCACTGGCATATGGCTTAATTTGGTTGGTAATGTAATTACTGCAGCCGGTAAAATGCAGTGAATTTTTGCGAGAAAGTAAGTGGCCCCTTTTAATTTGTTTAATTGTGGGTTCCCGTTGATAACTCATCAGCTTTGGTGTTTTTGTGGGCATAATTGGCAATAAATAAGCCAACCTGCCAAAACTGTGCACCACATCAAACTTTTGACGATTATTATTTATTAATAAACTGTTGTTGAGCACATCCTTTAGCGAATTGCCACTGCTTTGGTAGGGTATGAGTTGGCTGTTTACACTAGATTTGCTATTGGCGAATAAAGTAACCTCATGTCCTAAGTTTAATAGTTCAACCACTATCATATCAATAATGCGTTCGATACCGCCATAAAACAGTGGCGGAACAGCAATCTCTGGATCTGCGGTAATACCTATTCTCATGAGTTTAAGAGTTCTTTTTTAACGTAAAGGTTGTTGGAATACCACAGTTTACGTTTATCGAATAAATTTCTCCGCGTTTCGTATATGCCACATAACATAAAACCTTTTTGCTCCATAAATGCTTCTACATCTGAAAAATGAACTTTTGTAATCTCCCTTTCATAGCCAACCTCCAATAGGATTATTTTTGTTTGGTTAATCAAGCTACCCTGGCCTTCCAAAACTTCAAATTCAAAACCTTCTACATCAATTTTGATGATATCGATCTGATCAATCTGCTGTTCAAGCAATACCTCTTCCAACCTCACTACCTCAATTTCCTCTTTACCAATGATGTTTTCGCTATTATAGGTAGCTTTGATAGAATTGATTGTATTTTCTCTATTAATTTCAATGGTAATTTTACCTGGGGCAGCGCCGAGTGCTTTTTGAAAAAAAATGATGTTGGGATAGTTTCCCAAATGCTTCAACAATTGATCGAAAGTATGCTTAACCGGTTCAAAAGCGATTATTTTGGCCAAGGGGAACCAATAGCTCAACTCTTTACTGATGGATCCGATATTTGCGCCTGCATCAACAATAACTGAAGGTTCTTTGGCTAGTATTCTTTTTGCATCAAACATCCAATTTCTACCATATGGGTAATTTTTGGAGATGAAATTAAGCTGTAGTTTTAATAAACCTTGTTCCAAACTTGAAAATGTTTTGCCTGTTAAGTATTTCCAGTTCATAAATTTTTGGGGTTATTCATTTCAATAATCAGGTTTAGGTTAAACTATATACCCCATTCAGAATTGATGACATTTGTTCTGCACTTTTTTCTAGTGATAGGTTTTCCAATATGTAATCCCGTGGCGAGAATTTAGAACGGTTTAAGGCTGAGTAGTACAACGGGAATTTGTTGTAAAACTCGTTTAGGTTTTTAAATTTATCGCCGCAACGTTCATCAAAATAGGGTACTGATGTTGCTTTTACCGGCGCTGTTTCGCCCCATTCAAACCGGCTAGGATCCAGCCATAAGCCTTGGTCCCAGGCCAGTATTGGCACGTTCATGGATAATGCTTCTTGATAAGCTAAACCCTGGCTTTCGTGTTCGCATAAAAAAATCATTCCTTTACTGCTGGCCAGTAATTCCTTGTAGGTTTTTACATCATAGGCTCCATAAACTATTAGCCGATGTGAGATCTGTTCTTTTTCCAAAAAAGCAACAATCGGATTAAGTAGGTTTAAACGATTTTGTTCCTGATCCCATAAAAACTTGACATATATCAAAATATCTATTTTTGATTCACTTGGCTTTGGCTTCCAAAATCCTGTATCAATTCCGGCGGGCCATATGCTACACGTATCTTTACCAAACCATTTATTGTAAATGTCTGCAGTCCATTTTGAATGTTGAAGATAAGTTGCAACAGGGTAATCCATAAACAAAGTTGGCCAGTTTGATGGGTGTGTCATCAAGCCAATACCTGCAACGAGCTTATTTGTTTTACGGTATCCGTTTAAGGCCTGCAATCCCAAACCAAGTACAATAATGTGGTCACGCTCGGTAATTTGATCGAAAGGGATATTGGTCAAATAAGGTTGTTTTACATGATCGAAAGCTTTGCAAAGGTTTTTAAAAACTATTTCTAAACTACTTATTCTTTCGCCTCTTATCACTTTTCTAATTTTGGGCAAAATATACCGGTCTCCCCAAAAGAAACGGTCTTTTACTGGCGGTTTTATAAAATAAATAATTAAACGTGGGCTGCTCAAGTTAAATGCTCAATAATTTTTTGGATTGAAGCGCTGATCGAATGATCAGATAGTGCTCTTTTCTGCCCAGCTTCTCTTAATTGCATCCTCATTTTTTTATCTGCCAGCAGCCTGCTGCATTGTTCGTCAAGTTCTTGGGCACTGGTATATGTTACAATCTCCTTTCCAGTTTCGTATAGTTCATCAATGCCTTCGGTCCATTCGGTTAAATAGCAGGCTCCAAGCATTGGTGCTTCAATATCCCTTAAGCGCGAGTAAGTATTTGGTTTTTGCGGCGGATAATTAAAGCTGGGATACCGGTTAACTCCAATGATGATATTGCTTTCTTTAGTGATTTTGATATAGTTTTCAAAATCGGGCTTACCCTTAAATAAACGGTCCAGTGCCGATGTTGATGGCGCTTTGTAAGAACGTGATCTGATTTTATTGGTATAAGCATAAAATCCATTTTGCCGTATAAAATCTAACTGGTTTAAAATTTTTTGCCTGGCTGAACTGGCAGGTATACTTGAAAGCCGATCCTTATTTAGCCAATCGCTTCCGTAAATGTTAATTATCCGTTCGGGGTTATGCTTAATTAAGGAGTCGAATAGTAAATGCCTTTGGATATCTTTTGATCCGATAAAAGAAATCTGATTATTTTCAGTTTTGTTAAATGATCTATATTTTGGCTCGACCCACATTGGCATGGGCAGGTTAAGGTAGTTTAACCTGGCTTTTTGATAAAATTTAATGGCTTTATATTCTGGTACCCAGTTCAAATTGAAAACATGAAATGCTTTAGGCACCGAACGGTAAAGCCGAACATGATCACAAAAAAAATTGACACAAAACACACCCATTTTTTTTAGTTCGCGAATACTACTTTCATCTATTTGCTGCGGGTATAAATAGCTTAGAAATAAATCAGCCCCCTGCTCTTTAACCTGTTTCAGCACCCTGCTCCAGGTAAAACTTTTCCAATCCTGAAATTCCTGATCAGATTGTTGAACGAGGCCCTGCGCCCAATCAACATCACTGCATTCAATATATTGGCATCCGGCTTCTGTAATACCGTTTTTAATATAGTATTCCCAAAAGCCGTATGCAGGTATGGGGTGTTGGGTTTTTGATTGAAAGAAGGAAAGAAAAATTTTCATTCTTCAATAATGCTTTTGTTTTCGAATCCGGCTATAGTGCCGCTAATACCCAGTTTGTCAACATACTCCGTATGGTAGCCAGCATATTTCAACACTCTAGCCCCTGCAAATTCAACGGACGCACCACGGGGGACATTAAAAACTGGTTTTAAAAACTGTTTGACAAAATTGATTAAGCTTCGTATGCCAACCACTCTTTGTTCATAGGAGAAAGTTTCATTCAAGGTTTTGAGCAGAAAGTCTTCATAAATGTGCTTATTTCTTACAAAATACCCCCTTGTAGAAATAGACGAGCTTTTAGTACCCAAATGGTATGGCTTAACTTTAAAATCATATGCTTCATCAAAGTTGGCTTTAAAATTTTCGTTGGGTAAATAGCGTGCACTTATTTTAAAAATAGGTTCATTTTCGGGTAAAATATCCAATATGGCCAAAAGCATTAAAAATTCGTTTATGCCTTTATTGATAAATTGATATTGTTTAACGTGTATCACCTGAACAGCTTTGCAGGCTGAATTAATTACATCCAGATTAGTGGAGACAGAATTATCAACCAGGATAATTTGGCTAAAATTACAGTTTTCGAGCGCCCTTAAGGTCGAAATGGTTTGCCTTTCTCGCTCTTCGCGGGTAAAATGGCTCCGTTTTGATTCCCCTTTTTTTTCCTCTGGATATAAGCATGAGGATACAATTGCTATCATGCAAGTTTAGTTTTAAATGCCATTAATTTTCGTGTAAACTTCCAACCCAAAATATAGTTAAGAGTTTTGGCGAGCTTGCCACCTCCTACATCTGCACTAAACTTACGATCGATGGGGGGTAATTCTGCTAATGCTTTGGCCGAAATTGTGGGGTAATTGGGGTAACTTAAAACTGCTACATTATGCAAAAGCCTGTAAATGGCAAAGTTTGCATCGTGCGAATCTGTTCTACTTAACAGTTGTTCCTTTTTAGACAATGCAGACTCGAGCAGGCTTTGATAGGCGGATTTAGTTTGACTAGCAGAAAGATTTTTAGCGCCTGTAGATTTTCTATAATAATTATATCCTTCAGTTTTTACTATTCCTTTTGATTGGAGTACAACTCTCGAGAAAAATTCGCCATCGTCATCCAGTGTTAGGTTTTCGTTCCAAAAACCAGCTTTATCAATAATCTTTTTTGGGGTAAGCCAGGTATTAGGCTGTACCATAGCCCCTTTATTATCTAAACCGCCCCATAGCCGGGTTAAAAAATAAACAGGATCATCCGTACTTTTGATAAACCTTTCTTCATACGCTGAAGGCAACAATGTAGGAAGCTGATCTTCTTTTTGAAAATGAATGGTGCTACAAACCATTAGTTTACCAGGGTTTTGAGCGGCAGCTAGCACCTGTTGTTCAATTTTATCTGCCGAAATAAAATCATCTGCATCCAAAAACTGAATATAGCTGCCCTTTGCTTCCAGCATGCCTTTATTTCTTGCCCTTGCTGCTCCACCTTTTTTTAACGAAAATAGCCTGATGTTTTCTGCTCTGTAGGCACTGGCCAACGCTAAAGAACCATCTGTAGATCCATCATCTACCAAAATAATTTCGATTTCTGGCCAGGTTTGTGCAATAACCGATTCAACGCATTTATTTAAGTAAATAGATGCATTATAAAATGGAATAATTACAGTGACCAGATCTTGTTTAATCATTTAGCTTTTAGGCTTTTCCACGCTGAAATAAAATAAGGCTTTTTGGATAAATCAACGTAATGATGAAGCGTTCCTTCTTGGTTTTCAACTTGTTTGTTGCTAGGATTTACAATATATTCTTCTTTCGGCAAACGCCTTTCGTTTCTATTGCAAGAAACGAGCATGGCTGTTAAGGCCTGTTCTAAAAAATAAGTGGTTCCTTCTTGATTTTCCAGTGTCTGTATCCAAAGTTCGATCTTTTCCCAATCGATTATTGCTGAATTAAATCCGATAAGACCAACATTTAACATTGGAGTAAGTTGAAACCCGCAAAGCTCTTCCATTAAGGATGTAGAATAGCCATAAGATTGAGTGCTATCTGCTATATCAATAATGCCGTTTGGTTTTTTAAGCCAATTTATTACGGCTACAGGCTCTTTCCAGAATAACATATCCGAATCCAATATCAGCTTATTTGTACCTGGTTTGTAGGTATGGATATCGGTTAATTTTTTTAAATGGTTGTAAACTTTTCTTTTCTGTCTGATTACAGGATACTTACCTAATGGCAAAACGGTATCCAGGTTTTGATTGATTGTATCTAAGGTAACCAATTCTGCCCCCGGTAAAAGTTTGGCAACTATTTCATTAAGTTCTGTATCAAAAGTGCCATCATCCATCAAAATAAACTTAAATTTTTCATCTGTGAGTTGAGTTAAGGATCTGATACAGAAAAGGGTTTGATATAAGAACTGCTTTCCTGTAAGGAAATAAACAGGTAGGCCATCGGGATAAGAATAAACAGGAGGTAATCTGTACGCTTCGGCTTTCATCTGTTCGGATCCATTAATCATTTTCCTGTATTGCATATGGCCGCCAAATCGTTTCACTAACCGTAAATACGATTTCGGCTTTCTGTACAGCTCATCAATAATCAGCTGTATTTGTTTTCGTTTTAGGAAATTAAAATATCTTTGATACACCCTAAACTAAATCTGTTAAGTCTTTTTGTTGGCTTTTCCCAAATTCCCTTAATTATTAAGCCAATTTTTTGCTGTTTTGGATACAAACTTGAGGCAATGGCATTTATATGGGCCATCCAGCTCATTCGGTCGAGGCCAGTCTTTGCCAATCGCGAAATTTTTAAATTCCCATGTTCAATATAGTACTGATAAATCTTATAGATTTCTTCTCCAAATTTAGCCTGATCTTTTAAAGTCTTAGACAACTCATGTAACCTAAAATTAACTAGGATACTGGCGGTATAATTAACTAATGGGTAATTTTCCAGTATAGATAAGATGAATTTAGCATCAAATCCAAAATGTAAATGTTCATCTATCGCTTGGTTCTGGATCAATGCTCTTCCTAGCCATACGCCTGGCTGATGAAAATTAAAACTTCCGTTCTGAGCAAAATAATTATCTATATTCAGGCCAGTGTTTTTGATCAAGCCATAATAGCTATCATCAACATTCTTACTATCGTCAACTTCCTTAAAGTTATTTACCGATCCTGCAATAATCTGATCAGTGCCTTTAAAGCATATTCCTAACTCAAATAACGCCCCATATTCAAGAAAATCATCACTGTTTATCCAATTAAATAAATCGCCGCTAATCAAATGCAAACCCTTGTTAATGGCATTTGCCTGTCCATTATCTTTTTCTGATATCCAATAATTAATAAACTGGCTGTATTTTTCAATAATTTCTTTACTATTATCAGTGCTTCCTCCATCTATAATGATGTATTCGAGGTTAGGATAGTTTTGAAGGAGAATTGATCTGATGGTTTGCTCCAAATATACGCCCTGGTTATAGCTTGGTGTAACAATCGATATTTTTGGCCAGTCCTTTTTAATGCTATAAATTTTAGGATCTACCTCTTTATCCCATGGCCAAGCCTTCAAATTTGTATTTTGCGGTAATTCGTTTAGCAACCCATTATTTTCGGTAATAAGATTTTTCATCTAATGGTTTAAAAGTTGCGATAAAAATTGATCAACAATATGGCTTACCATTAGACGCTCCTCGAAGAACTTAGCGCAGTTAGAAGCATCAATTCCTTTTAGGCTTCCGTTTAAAATATGAAAGCTGAGATTTTTTTCTGGCGTAATTAATTCACCAATTTTGTAATCCGCTAATATAGATACATAACTGCGGCATGGAGATAATAAAACAGGCATGTTTTGAGATAAGAAAGCTGAGAATTTGCCCGATGATAAACCTATTTCTTTAATGTTCATCCCTGTAAAAATACCGTCATCCGGAACATACATTACAATTCCATAATCAAAGCAGCTTAAAAAGCTCAAATAATCATTATAATTTTCGAAAACATCATCATGTATAATTACGTTTTTCCCTTGGGTCTTAAGCGCATTTAATTTGACAAAAACTGGGTTTTCGGGATGGAATTTAGTTTTGCTGTGGATAAGTATGTATTGATTTGGAGCTAGCCCATTTTCAATGGTATCAATAATCTGATTAATGCCCGACCATTCAGCCACACTCCCAGTGTGTACATAAACGGTATCGCTCTGCTGAAGGCCAAAGTCGGCTTTTATATACTTCTTGCCCTGATAATTTTTATTAATGATAGGATATACGGGAATAAGGAACCAGTTGTTAAAGTATTTAATTTTGTTTTCCTTTACTAAAAGCTCTTTTCTGATTTCATCTTGTATGATAATTGAAGAGAGTATTTTACTGTATTTCGATTCTTCTTTTTTTAATTTAACCAAGGCTGGGTCTGCTGCAATTTCATTTTGAAAAAAGATTTCAAAAGAGCAGTAGTGTATATTTAAATTTTTATTAAACACCCTAATCCGACCGGTGAGTACCAAACCAGCAGGATCAACTGCGATAAGGTGTTTGATTTTATTTTTTTTGATAAAAAAAAACATGCTCCAAAAAACTTTGAGGTAATGCAAGAGCTTGTTGGGCCTTTTTGGAAAGATTAGGCCATTGGGCGCATCAGCATAAGAGACATGCCTAAATTCACCAGGGATTTTACTATCTCTATTGTTATTGAACAACATTACTTGTATACCTTTTTTACCGAGAGCTTCAATTATCCCATATAAAGTGGGATTGGTAAAAGTATCGCGATTAAAAGTTATGATCCCAATCATTTTTATTCTTTATTAAAAAATTGGTCAAAAAAGTACTGTATTTTTCTCTGCTGCTTTCTACTAGATGATTCCCATCGTAAGTTTGAAGTGCATTTAAATTTGGGTAAGGGGGGATTCTTGAAACCTTTTTAAAATACAGCTCAACAAAACGTTTGGTTTCGATATTACGTTTGGTACTCCGCATTTTGGGATGGACCGGTAATTCCATCATATAGATTTTAACCCCATGTCGTTCAAAATAATCTATATACCTTTTAATTTTTTCTGCGGATTCTTTAATCTGTAAAGTATCTACGTATTTGTTTTCAAACTCCACGTTCCTGCTCATATTGTATGAGACATACCGCATGGCCTCGTTAAAATTAATTGTATGTGTTTCTGATGATAATTGCCCTGTTAAAACATTTATTGGATGGTTTTTTTCCTGTAAGAAGGGTAAATAGTTTAAAAAACTACTGTAAATTGGGTTTAATGCTGGCCTGATCAGGTTTTCATCAAGGGGCCGTTCTAACCAATTTGTTTCTAGTATAATGGCTTTCGGCAGTTTTTTTTTCTTCTTTATCAAAGCTAAGCCGGTAAGGCTTCCGCCACCAATAAAATTTAATGTAGTGGTACGTTTACTTAAACCTGGAAGCATTAAACCCTCAGACATTGAACTTCCAACTATTATTATATCATGAGTTTGGTTACCGAAGTGAAAGTCTTCAGCGCGAATCTGGTTCTCCTGTAAATAGCTGTAGTAACTGGCTTTTACAGGATACATCTTTAAAAATAGGGTATAAGCCAAAACAATGATAATAAACAAGAAAATAACCTTTAAAATAAAGCGCATTAAAACCTGAAATAGATAAAGTTACCACTAAAGCCTGCATTTGATAGGATTAAAAATAGCAGTAAGGCATATAGAAATGGTTTTAACTTATTAATTGTCAATGCGTAATGGTTTCTTAATAAGTGAAAAATGTAATAAAATAAAACAGGCAAACAATAAAAGAAAACGTACCACTCTCTATTGCTCAGTGTAAAACCATGCCAATAGGAAGGGGACAATGCTTTATAAAAATTAAGAACTTCATTAATGGTTAAGAGTTTAAAAAACAGCCAGGCAAACGATACAACCGTAAAAACCAAAAGTAACTTAAAAGCCTTGTACCAGGTGGCATTATTTGGTTTAAAATAGTTACTGATGAGCCTTTCTATGGCAAGCGCTAATCCATGAACCGTGCCCCATAAAGCAAAATTCCACGTTGCACCATGCCATAGGCCACCTAAAAACATGACAATAAATAAGTTGAAATAAGTTCTGAATACACCTTTTCTATTGCCTCCCAGTGGAATATATAAATATTCCTTTAACCATTTGGAAAGGGAAATATGCCACCTTGTCCAAAATTCGGAAAAACTTTTCGAGATATAGGGGAAGTTAAAATTGTTAATGAGATCGTAACCCAGTAATCTGGCCAAACCCAGGGCTATTAACGAATAGCCGGCAAAATCGGCAAAGATCTGAATTGAATAACCAAATAGCAGGGTAATTAAAGTGATAGGATGATAAATTTCAAAAGGATAAATCAGATCTGCTGTAATATCCTTTAAATTATCAGCAACAACCATTTTTAAAAAATATCCCAATATGAGCTGCTTAAATACTTTTTCCCAGTTGATATTTTTAAAATATTTAATCCCCATTTGCGGAATAAACTGATCTGCCTTTAAGATAGGGCCGGCTATTAAATGTGGAAAAAAAGAAATAAATAAGCTGGAGCGTATAAAATGGCTATAAAAGCTTTGGTTCTTGATGATACCTTGCACTTCTTTTTGCTTATAAGAATCGATCAATAAGCTAATCCCTTCAAAGGTGAAGAATGAAACACCTATTGGCAGTGGGATTAAAATTAAAAAATGAAAAAAAGGTTGTGCGTGTAAGCTACTATCAACAAAAGTTAAGGTAAATAGCTTGATATACTTGAAAAAGAATAAGGTGGCTAAATTAAAAGCAATACCCCAAAAAAGCCAGGCCTTTACATTTTGCTTTTTATCGGTACTTACTTTATAACTTATGATGGCATTAACCAAAATGGAAATTAACAGTATTGCGGTAGCTTTCCAATAAGCTGTTCCATAGAAGTAGGTGCTTACAATAACCAGGAATGGCGTTTGCCATTTTTTAACAAATGGTAAATAATAGATTGTAAATACAGCAACAAAGAAAAAAACGAAAGTGAGCGAGTTGAACAGCAAAACTAGTTTACGAAATTATTGCTTTTAATACTTCTGTTACCCTAATTAATTCTTCTTGCTTCAGGCCAAGGCCACTTGGTAAATAAAAACCTTTATTGGCCAATTCTTCGGCAATGGGGTAGGATTCATTTTTGAACAAACCCATGTTCTGAAAAACAGGTTGTTGGTGCATGCACCAAAAGAATGGCCTGGTACCAATTTTTTCTTTAGCTAGCCCCTCAACAATTATTTCTTTTATTTTAATACTTGGGGCCACAATGCCGAAAACCCAATTAATGTTGTGTGCGAATGCCGTGTTGGGTTTGGGCAGGCGAAAACCCAATTCGGTTAAAAAAGAAAGCTGGCTTTGATAGGTGTTACCAATATCTTTTTTTATTTTTAAAAAGTGATCAATCTGTTCTAACTGCGCTAAACCAAGTGCGGCTTGCAAGTTAGTCATCCTGTAGTTCCATCCCAATTCATGGTGAACAAATCTCGGTCCGTTTGGCTCAAAACAAAGATTCCTTAATTTTTTGCATCTTTCAGCCAGTGATAAATCGTTGGTCAAAATCATGCCGCCCTCTCCGGTGGTAATGTGTTTATTCGGGTAAAAACTAAAAATACTCAGATCGCCAAAACTGCCGCATTTTTGCCTGTTGTAGGTTTGGCCATGCATTTCTGCAGCATCTTCAATAATTTTTAGCTGGTATTTTTTAGCCAGTTTAAGTATGGGCCCCATATCAACGGGGAGTCCATAAATGTGTACTACTAGAATAGCTTTTGTTCTCGGCGTAATTTTTCCTTCAATCTGCGATACATCCATATTCCAGGTTATGGGATCGCTATCCACCAAAACAGGTACTGCACCAGCAGTAACAACTGATTGAGCTGGCGAAATGATCGTAAAAGTTGGCATAATTACTTCATCCCCAGCGCCAATGTTTAATGCCTTTACTGCAATATCCAATGCAGCAGATCCATTGCTTACAGCTACACCATATTTTGGACCAATATACTGACTGAATTGTGTTTCGAATTTATCAATAAATGGGCCTTCGCTACTAATCCATCCGGTTTCAATGCAGGCTGTTAAATATTTTAACTCGTTGCCATTAAGCATGGGAGTGTTAACAGGAATTGGATTCATGTATTAAATTTTTTTAAGAATGTAGCACACGCCCCAAGTATCTTCTGAAGGAATCGCTTTGGTTAAAAATTCTTCCGAATGTAAAATTTCGAATTGTGTAGCGAAAGCCAAAAGTTCTATTTCTGGTTTGCTAAAATGGCGCATGGGGTGTTTTTCGGTAAAGACGGTTTTAGTTCCTGATTTTAAGTCAGTAACTTCTATATCGTAGTTTACCTCTACAACATTTTGCTCTGGATAAATTATTGGATTTGCATTTCTAATTACACTGATCTTCCCATTGCTAAGCTGTTTCGTCCGTTTTTCAGGAATTAAGGCATGCACCGCGGCACTGTGCCAAACATCAAAAATAAATAATCCGCCCTTATTTAAGTACCTATACACATTTTGAAAGGTAAGAATTAAATCTTGGTTACTATTTAAATAACTGATTACATGAAATAATGACAATGCAATATCGAATTGCTTATTCACTTCAAAAGCGCTAATGTCCGAAACCTGAAATTCAATATTTTCGCGCTTACTTTGATTGGCAATATTAACCATTTCGGAACTGCGTTCGATTCCGTAAACATGATATCCGTTTTGGGAAAAGAGATTAGCATGCCTTCCGGTTCCAGAGCCCAGTTCAAGCACGTTTTTGCTTTTCGGCTTATATTGTTTGATAAGCTGATCAATATAATCGGTTTCAAGAGCATAATCTTTATCTTTATACAAAAGATCGTAGTATTGACTATAGAGCCTAAAATTTTGCAGCATTATTTTAAGAGGTAATATTAATTTTATTGGGCTTATGGTCGAATCTTACCTTGTCTTCATCGCCACAGTATGGTCCCTGTTTAATTTCGATCATTTCTGAGCTTTCCAGCATTTCAAAACCATGTCCGCCGGCAGCCAATAAAATTACATCTCCGGTGTTAACAATTCTGCTTTCCAGATAATTGCGTTCATCATCATAAAAATCAACGCGAACTTTACCCGATTTGATATAGAGTACTTCTTGAGTTAAGGTAACTTTGCGCTCCACCAAATTATGAACATGGGGGGCGATAATGTATCCCTTAGGCCTGTTCATGTAGCCTAATTGCTGGGAAAAATCTCCAGGGGTAAAAAATTCGATACCGTCTTTTTTAAACTGTGCCCTCACAATGACAGCTAGTAGCTTAGATTGGTGGTATACTTGGACTATCATTTCTGAATTTTTTATTTTATATATACAATAAACTGATTTTCGTTCAATAAGTGCACATTGTACTGACCAGATGAAATAATTGTTTCATAAACAGTTTTTACACCTGGATAGCTAAAATCATCAAAAGCAATTATAAGTTTTGGGTTGGCCGCGAACAAGGTTTCGCAGTTTTTCCAATCTTCTTTTACAACACTGTAATCGTGGCAGCCATCAACATAAATTAAGTCTATTTTTTTTGAATTTGTTTTAATATATGCAGGAAGTGTAATGATAGTATCGCCTTTAACAAGCTCATACACATGTGGTGTAATAACCTGGCTTAGTTTCTCACTAACCTTAGCAAAGCTATGCGCACCTGATTCAAATTCCCAGTAAGGAAAATCAGCCAGATTGTATGCTTTATAATCTTCAGGATAGTGTTCTTCCAAGTATGTTATTTCATCAAATAGGTCAAAACCTATATAATTTAGGTTCAGGCTAAAAAAGGTTTTAAGCCAGCTAATTAAAGCAATAGCATTATCTCCCTTAAATACACCTATTTCTAAGAAGCAGAAGCTATCTATTTTGTATTTATTAATGAGATAAAAAGCTACATCATTTAAGCTATTACACTGGGTTAAGCTAGTTAGTTCTCTAACTTTTTTAAATCTTTTTAATACTTTTTTGATGCCGAACATGGCTGTTTTTAAGCTGTAATGTAAGTACTTCTTTCGTAATTTTTCCTATCTAGGTAGTTTTTGAAAAGGGGGGTTGCTATCTTTCTGATCAATTTGTTTGTCATTTTCGAAAATAAAGTGTTTCCTCTGAAAATACCCTTGGAAGTTAAAAGAAATGCATTTCTGTAATAGCTTATATTTGTTCTATTAAGCGTTTTGTTCTTCGATGCTGCTCCATAGTGTATGTATGAGTTGTAATAAAATACAGGGCAGTGGATAAAATTGAAGCCTTTTTTTCGCAAGTGTTGCTGGAAATATGCCGCAGAATCGTATGCTACTATTTGATTACTACTGTCTATTTCTTCATAATAATAGTGAGAACCATTACAGAGATTAAATGCCTCGAGTTTGTAAATACAGAACCAAGTATGATTTCGCTCTTGTAATATTATTTTTCTGTTACTATAGCTGTCATAAATAGGTTGTGGGCTTGTTGCACTGTAGCAAGTGCTTGCTCCAATTAATGATGGGTTTTTAGATAGCTGACTGATAAGGTAGAAGTAAAAGTCTGCATTCAATATTTCAAAATCAGCATCTACGGTGGCAATATATGGTGTGTCTATTTTTTTTAGTTCTGTTGTCCAAAGTTCATCACAAAGCTCATTATAACCTTCAACCTGCCGGCTAATCCCCTCTGGAGAAGTTACCATCTGTCCGGGATAAGGTTTTTCAGCCAAACTATTAAGCTTTCCTGTGTTATCATACAAGTTAGTGTAAGGATAATTTGCCCATTTTTCTAAATAATAGGTTTTATTTTCTTCAGAGAGGTTATTCAGATAAATGTATAAAACGAAATCTTTTCCTCCAAAAGCTTGATTCCGATGGTAAATTTTGTTGTAACTTTTTATAGCAAAATCTGCAATGATGCAGTCTCTGTCGGTAACAAGCATAAAAAAAGTTATCTGCGGCGATTTTTTCATGTAGATGGAAGTTGATAATCCCAATAATCGTTTTTTAATACCCATTTTCTTACTTCAGCTTCGCGGCTAAAATGAGTTTGATGAAAATGATAGCCTGATTTTTCTGCTGCTGCTAGATTATCTATAAGTGCTTTTATTTTTGGAGAAATATTTTTGTTAGTAGGGTGGGCAACGAATAAGCGCTTTACCCATTGATAGTATGGATGAATGCGGTGTCTAAAGTTTGCCGGTTTTGTTAAAGTTTTTGATGGTTGCTTTCTTAAATCAGTATAAGAATTACATACTCCTTGGTAAAAGGCTCTTTTTTTAAAATATTCGATAGTTAACCTATGCTTAGAAACATGATGGTAAAGCATTAAGCCAGGGATGTATTTTGCTTTTAACCCTTTTTCAATGGCCTTTAAGGTTAGTCCAGTTTCTCCATCGCCTTGATATTGCTGCAGCCTATCGGGGATACAATCTGGATGAAAGCCACCTAAATAGATAAGGGTCTTTTTACGGATACAGAAATTAAGCCCCCAAACAAAGTTGGGATCTATCTCTATTTCACTATCGCCAAAATCGAGTAGGCTTAGCCAACCACAATACTGCCCTGAATGGCTACGCTGCCAAAAATGAGCAAGCCATTGTGGTGGTTCAACTTCGTAATTTGGTAAGCAAGGGCCAGTTGCCAGATGCAGATTCTTGTCGTTTAAAAAAGTTTCGGCAAGATTTTTTAAGTATCCCTGATTGAGTATTATATCATCATCTAAAAAACACAATATTTCGCCTCTTGCTATATCGGCTCCATGGTGTCGGCCTGTAAGTAAGCCAGGCATTGCATCGTATCGATAAATCAGGTTTGGAATTTGAACCACGAATTTTTCAACAACTGTTTTGGTATCATCGGTCGAACCATTGTCTACAACAATTACTTCAGCGGGTATATGCCAGTCTTGTTTAGCCAAGCTGGCCAGTGTGACTGTTAATTGGTTTGCCCGGTTAAATGTTGGAATTATGATGGAGATGATCAATTTCATTGATTTAGCTGTAGCTAATCTGGATAGAAGTAGGTGCCGAAATAAAACCATCACTTTTATGATATGGGAACACGCGGTTTTTAGTCGGGTTTTGCGCAATTTCAAATACTAAAATATCTTCTTGTCTATTATATGTAACGGTATTTTGTGGGCCTATCCAAGGACTTAGGCTGTAAAAGCCAGGAACTAGCCCAGTGAGCTCAACTTTTAAGTCGAGATTGGCAGTACCTTGGTTTATTTGTATAAAAGGAGTAGCTGATGGCATCGATTGGATAATGGTTTTGCCACGATCATCTTTAATGTCGAAAGTAATAAATGCTGGAGCATATTTTTGATCTGAAACAAGGCGGGCATTAATATTAAGTGTTAGATATGGTTGATTTCCGGTAATATCTATAGCAACGGATTCAAATCTTGGCGAATGGTTTTCGTTGGTGCTTTCCCAAAGCAAAACCTCATTTTGACTAAATTCTTGATAAATATTAATGGCTTCTTCTACAGCTGAGCTGATTTGTTTTCTGCCATTTTGCAATACAATCCCTTTTTGGCAGAGCGCGGAAACCGCATCCATATTGTGACTAACAAACAATACTGTTCGTCCTTCACCCTTACTCACTTCACCCATTTTCCCGAGGCATTTTTTCTGGAATTCGGCATCACCTACAGCCAAAACCTCATCTACTATCAATATTTCACTTTCTAAATGCGCAGCTACGGCAAAGGCCAACCGTACGTACATGCCGCTACTGTAGCGCTTTACTGGTGTATCTAAATAACGTTCAATTCCAGCAAAATCAACAATTTCATCTAATTTGCGTTGAATTTCCTTTTTGCGCATGCCTAAAATGGCACCATTTAAAAAAATATTTTCTCTCCCGCTTAACTCTGGATGGAAACCCGTGCCTACTTCTAATAAACTCGCAATGCGACCCTTGCCAGAGATTTTGCCAGTACTAGGAGCAGTTACTTTGCTTAATATTTTAAGTAAAGTACTTTTCCCTGCACCATTTCTGCCAATAATGCCAACCGCATCTCCCTGCTCAATTTCAAAATTGATGTCTTTCAAGCTCCAAACCATATTGCTTTCGCTTTTAATATTTTGATCATTGCTTTCGCCAATGCGTAGAAAAGGATCTTCTTTACCACGAATACGGGCATACCAGCGTTCTAAATCACGACTAATTGTTCCAGTCCCTATTTGTCCCAATTGGTAGGCTTTGCTCAGGTTTTCTACTTTAATCGCAATATTTTTCGACATGGATTGGGTTAAACAGTATCAACAAAATTCTTTTCTACTTTATTGAAAACAACTATGCCTGTCAATAAAATAACAATAGTTATCAAAGAAGTATAGCCCAAATATTCCCAGCTAAAGGCCCCTTTGCCTAAAAAACCATATCTAAAGGTCTCAATTAGACTGGTCATGGGGTTAAACTCAATGAGCCAACTGTATTTTGGGTATTTCTCAATTGCTGTAGATAGGGGGTAGATCACTGTAGTGGCGTACATGAGCAATTGTACCCCAAAGCTGATGAGGAACGATAAATCGCGGTATTTGGTAGTCATAGCCGAAATGATCATTCCTAAGCCTAATCCTAACAACGCCATTAAAACAACCACTAGTGGGAATAAAAGGATAGCCCAACTCGGTTGAAAATGAGCGCCTTTTGCAAAATAAAAATAACCCATAAAGAGAAAGAACAGAATCAGTTGCACTCCAAAACGTACTAAATTGCTTACCACAATACTGAGCGGCATAATTAACCTTGGAAAATATACCTTTCCAAAAATACCAGCGTTATCTTTAAAAACCGATGAGGTTTTGGTTAAACAATCAGCAAAATAATTCCAGGCGGTAATGCCTGCCATATAAAATAAGGGTTTTGGCAATTCATCTGTTGATATACCTGCTAAGGTACCGAAGATAAAAGTGAAAATAATGGTGGTAAATAAGGGCTGTATAAAAAACCAAAGGGGGCCTAATATGGTCTGTTTGTAAAAAGAAACAAAATCTCTCCTTACCAACAGTACCAGTAAATCGCGATAAGCCCAAACTTCATTCAGTTTCAGGTCGAATAACGACGAACTTGCCTCAATAGTCCAATCTTGTTCTTCCTTAACCATAAATATGCTGATTATTCATCATGTTTTCAATGTTGTCATTTTCTAACCGCTAACCAGTAATGCTTAGCATTCTGCGAGCTCAGCATTACTAATTTTTCTATTTAATAGCAGTTTACGCATCGATTCGAGATATTGTTGGTATCCAAATGCCTGAATACATTTTTCCTGAAGGTTTTTTTTCTCCTGTTGTGTTTGTACATGCCGAAGCAACGAGCAGATGCTGGTTAATATTCCTTGTTGATCGTCTGGATCGACAAGCATCCCCAGTGACCCTCCACGAAGTGCATCTACACTACCATCTTTATTGCCGGCAATTACCCTGAGCCCACTTGCCATTGCTTCTATAAATACAATGCCGAAACCTTCCTTTTTGCTGGGCAGAATAAAAAGATCGGACAATAAAAAGTGTTCGGTTAGCTCTGCCTCGTCAATAAAACCAATCATTTTGATGTGGTTTTGAAGCTTGTTTTTATCTATCAGGTCATCCAATCGTTTCTTTTCTGCTACATCCCATTTGCCGGCGAGTAAATAAACCAGGTTAGGAAATTTTTCCAATAATTTTGGTAATAACCCGATGGTATGGTCGTAACCTTTATATTTTTCTGATGAGGATAAACGGGAGAGGGAGAACAAAATAATATCCTCAGCCCTTAAATTATACCGGTTTAATAACAACTGTGGTTTTTTAAACTGAGTAGTAAGATGATAAAAAGGGTCGAGGCAATTGTTTAGTACTTCAATCCGTTCTGCAGGAATATGGTGCAGATCCATAACCTTTTGTGCAGTGAATGCGCTTACACAAATAATTTTATCGAGTTGTTTCAGCATCCTGAGCTTTGCATCCGAGAATTTCTTCCAGATTTCGATACCGTGTGCCAGCAGGTAAATTTTTTTGTTGGGGTGTATTTTTTTGATGAAATAAACAATATTGATGAGGTGGATGTGGCTCAGCAAAATTACATCTGACTTTAAACCCGCCAGAAATGATTCTACTACAAAACGTTCCCGTTTCCCTGCAAAACCCTTAAATTGTTTTTTGCTTAAGTATCTCGAATCGCGATCGGTATTCTTATCATACATCGAAAATACCGTCGACTGTACCACTTCTTCTTCGCTTAAATCGTACAAAACGCGGCTTACGCTGCGGCAAACTTTCTCAATGCCACCAGTTAAACTAAAGGTTTTAAGTGTTAAAAATAAAACTTTAACTGGCATGGTAGGTTCTGTATAAAGCCAGTGCCGAACTCCAGTGCAATTTATTTTCAGCAAAGTTTTGCATCAGCGTTTTTGCCCGTTTATTGGTGTAGCGCGATGGATCCGCAATGTCGCTGTTTTTACGCATCCACTCCTGAAATGGGAAAGTAAAGCCCATTTTAGACCTTTTCCAGGTTTCTGCTGGCAAATCTTCCTTATATGCTTCTACCAGCAATTTCTTTTTCTGCTCATAACTGAATTTAATTTCGTTAGAGATAGAAAGCACCAGTTTTACGAAGTTAATATCAAGAAAAGGTACACGCACTTCAACACCATGGCTCATGCTCATAAAGTCAGTATCTTTTAACAGCTGGTTTTGCATGTACATATTAAACTCAAACCAGCTGGCCCGGGTTTCATTGCTGGTTTTTTTAATTCCGGATTGAATGGGAATCTCCTCCAGGCAATCGATCACCGTTTTCATGTCAATATCGAGCAAATCGGCAATTACATCAGGCGAATAAACGCCTCTTAAACAAAGATATTCGCCAATAGGGGAGTTGAGGCTGAGGTAATACAGACGCTTAAACCTGGTATTGTTAGCGAAACGCATGCTCCTCAAAACACTTTTGCTCAGCCAGTTTAAATTCTGTATTTTGTGAATGCGATCAAAAGACGGATAGCCACCAAAAAGCTCATCTGCACCCAAACCTGAGAGCACTACTTTTATACCATTTTCTTTTGCTGCTTTGCATACAAACCAGGTATTAATCCCATCGTTGGTAGGCTGATCCATACTGCTTAAGACCGTTTCGAAATTTTGTACGAAATCCCGGTACGTAATTAAACGTTCAATTTTATGCGCATCTATTTTTTGCAATAAGCTGCTACGTTGTTTTTGTTCAGAAAAATCTATTTCGTTAAAATTGGCCGAAATGCAGGATAATTTTTTGCTATCGAACTGGTTGGCCAAAATGGTAATGATGCTTGAGTCGAGCCCACCGCTAAAGAGCACGCCTATATTCACATCCGAAATCATTTGTTGCCTGATCGAATTATTCAGTTGCTCGCGGATTTGATCAACAGCATAATCTTCATTGCGGATATAAGTGGTATTTTCGAACTCGTGATAGGATTGGGTAAAATGTTTGGCATTTCTGAGGTTGTATTTCAAAAATGAACCTTTGCCTAAACTGCAAACACCTTTAATTGTGGTGTAGGGCTCAGGGATATGACCGAACGCAAGATAATAGATTTTCCAGTTACTGTTTTCCTGATAAATACCAGCATGTTTAAAGGCTTTAACCTCTGATGCAAAAGTTAAGGTTTCCTGGTCAAAATGATAATATAAAGGTTTAATCCCGTTTTGATCCCTGACCAGATAGATACATTGCTGGCGTTTATCAAAAATGCAAAAGGCAAAAATGCCATCTAACTTACCAAAGGCAGTTTCACCCCAATGTTGGTAGGCATACAATATAACTTCGGTATCGGTTTGTGTTTTGAATATATAGCCCAGGTTAATCAGCTCGGTGCGGATTTGCTGATAATTGTAAATCTCACCATTATAGGTAATTACAAAATCTGCTTTATGGCTTACCATAGGTTGATGGCCACTGTTGCTAAGATCTAAAATGGCTAAACGGCGGTTACCTAAACAAACAGATTCTTTTTGTGCGGTATAAATGCCATAATCGTCAGGGCCACCATGCTGCATGCTATCACACATGGCTTTCACTTGACCATTTACCTTTTCTAAAGAATTTTTGCTGTTAATAATGCCTGCTATGCGACACATATTCTTTTTTCCGACGAATTTTTATGCTTTTCAATCTGCACCAGATACAGCTTCGCCCCCTCAGTCACATTTTATTTTAAAAAATGACTGACTATTTATTTTTATGAATAATGCTGAAGCATAAAGCTCCAACGTTTTCTTAATTAGTATTTGAGTTATTCTGTCTCATATCTACATTCTAACCTCTCAAATCTATAAGAGCGGCTCAACAAAAGCCACCGAGGTATTGATATTGATAGAATAACCCATATTTTGTAAACGCAATACAATACGTTGTTTATTTTGTACCGATACCAGTTCGGCAATCATTCCTTTAAAAGGACCTGCTTTAATTAATACCCTTTCGCCCGCTTTAATGTCGTAATCAATTACTTCCAAATCCGCATCTGTGGCCAGTAAAAGTTTCAGGTCATTAATTTGCTGATCGGGAATAGATGCGATTTTGCCCGAAAAATAAATAAACCTGGCAATGCCATTCGTCATTAATACTTCTGCATATTCTTTAGCCGAGATATAAGCAAACAGATAAGATTTAATCAGAGGCTCCTCCACGATTTTTTTACGATCGCTCCATTGTTTAACCGTCTTTTTTAGCGGTAGATAGGCCAAAATGGCTTTCCTGTTCAATTCTTCGTATGCTTTTTTTTCAGCCCTCGAATGGGTATAAACCGGATACCACCTATAATTTTGATCTATCATTTGGCTTAACCTTAAGCTCAGTTTTTTTTAATACTTGCAATTTCTCTCCTTTCGCAGTCAGTTAACCACTTTAAACAATTAAACAGTTAACCATTTATCCTTTCTTCTTCCAAAACTCCCACCAGCTTCGCTCATCATCATAGTAACCACTCTTGCCATAACCTGTATAATTTGAGTAATAATAAGTTCCGGTATTACTATGGGCATAATTTGTAGTATAAATGTTGGCGTGTAGTTTTTCATCGCCAAAAGAGTTTAAAATAATGGCAATGTTGTTCAGACCATATTCTTTTGATAAACGATCTGGAATGGTGGCTGCTCTGAATTTAGATACGCCCGAACGGATAATAAACAGGTTGATATCTGCTTTTCTGATTAACGGAACTGAATCTGAAACCAATCCCACCGGTGCTGTATCAATAATAATATATTCGTAGGTTTCCCTAAGTCTTTCAATCAGTGCAGCCATCGCTTTATGGTGTAAAAGCTCAGATGGATTTGGTGGTACAGGGCCTGAGGTGATATAATCGATGTTGTGCTTTTCGTCGGTAAATACAATATCATTTAAACCAGCCTGATTGGATAAATAATTGCTCAAGCCAATTTTATTATCCGAACCAAAAGCACGGTGCAGTTTCGATTTGCGTAAATCTGCTGCAATCAAGATCACCTTTTTATCAATAATGGATAATGTTCCGGCGAGGTTTAAACTCACGAACGATTTGCCTTCTCCAGATACTTCGGAAGTAATACAGATAACTTTCGTATCCTGATCGCTGGCCATAAAACTCAGGTTGGTCCTAACCGATCTTACTGATTCGGCAAAAATAGATTTTGGTCTTTCAATCGAAAGAACACTCTCGCCAAGCTCCACTTTTTTAGGATACTTTAAAATTACGCCAATAATTGGGGTGGCTGTTAAGCCTTCAATTGTTTCGATATCGTATAGGTAAGGATTCAGTATCCTAACCAGCAAAATTAAACCCAGGCCAGAAAATAAGCCCATAAACAGGTAAGAAGAGTAAATTTTCTTTGGAATAGGGGAGATTGGAAAAAAAGAAGGCTGAGCTGCACTTATAATCGTTGCCCCTGAAATTACTGCTGCCGAACTGATCTGTGCAGAAAGTTTACGTTCAAATAACATCGAAAACATACGTTGATTAATATCAAAATTGCTCTGCAGTTTGGCAAAATCATTTTGTTTAGCCGGTATGCTACCCAAAGCCTGGTTGGCCTGGCCAATTTGTCCGTTGATATAGCTAATGGTTTTTTGATTGCGTTCGTGTAATAACCTGATGTTGGTTACAATGGCCTGCTTAACCTCATTAATTTGCCGGTTAATATCCTGAATGGGTTGCGCATCGGCATTAAAATTCTGCAGTTTATTCTCACGGTTAATAATCAGCCCGTTGAGTTGGGTAATTAAGCCTGTTAAAAGCGTACTATTGGTGCCTTCAAGGTTTAAATTCAGCTGGATACGATCTTTATTGTTTTTAACCTGGTTTTCTAACTGTTGGATGCCTAGTTCTTGCAATTGCAGCTCCGCAATCTGATTCTGTAAATTAGCAAGTTTAGAATTACTAAGCTGCTTATCTGTTGAAGGATCTATGATTTTATTGTTGCTTTGAAAACTCGATAGTTTGTTGCCCGATTTATTTACCTGTTCATCAAGAAAGGCAATTTGGCTGTCTAAATAATCGATCGTTTGTTTAGCCGATCTTTTCTTTAGCGTTGCATCATTTTTAACGTACTGTTTAATGATTTCGTTCAATACGTCAGCCGAAAATACAGGGTTACTATCGGTATGCGTAACGCCCATAATATTCGTGTTTTTTTCCTGCTCAAAAACGTTTAACCCTCCGGCAGCCCTCCCATAAAGATCGCGGATACCATTAAACTTAAAACTATAATTGCCCGTTGCAGGAATTTCTGTTTTGACAGCAAATACCATATTGCCGGCATTTATGGCCTGCCCGTACTGGTATTTTTTAGTGCTTTTATGGTTATCGTCACTGCTCGATAATTCGAAAGTCCGGTTGTCAACAGGTTTAACCGTGTAAGTTGCCCTGCTGAAATTAACGGAGTCCTGGCTAAGAATATCAACTTGAAAAGGTTGTTTGGGATATAGCTCTGTTACCCTTACTCTGCCCTCTAAATAGTAGCTGATTTTATAGTCGAGATTTCTTAATGCATTTAAAATCACAGGCTCCGAACGCATAATAATACCTTCTGTCTGAATCTGATTTTGGTTAAATGGTCGATAATTTACAGGTGTGCCCGGCAGCGACATCTGTTGCTGCTGATCGCCATCTAATTTTAATGATGCCGAAGTAATGTAAATAGGGGTAATACTACGCACATAAAGCCAGGCCAGCACAAAGCTAATGAGCACGGTACCAGCAACCCAGTACCACCTGCTTAAAAAAATCAGGAGAATTTTCCAGTAGTTAATCGTCTGACTGGCTAATTTTCTATTTTCTATGGGTGCTGTAGAATTATCCATTAGCGGGTTAGGGTAAAGATTAATACGGCCAGGTTCACTACAACCAGAAAAGGTTGCACAACATTGTTAATGCTAGATAATTTTTCACTTAATGCCGAACTCTTTGTTTGTTGAAGTACAATAATATCATTGTTTTGAAGAATAAGCTTCTTGCTGGCCAGGCTATTAATATCGTTCAGGTTTACGTAAATAATTTCCGGGTGGCTCCTGTCGCCACGGATAATTTTAAGTGTTTTTGGGTCTGCGGTTTTATTAATACCACCGGCTTCGCCAATAATATCAATAAGTGTAGTGTTTTCCCGTTCCAGTAAAAAGTTTCCCTGCCTGCCAAATTCCCCTAATAAAGTTACTTTCAGGTTTACTACACTGAGTTCTATAATCGGATCGCGCAGCAATTGTTTAGCATATAAATCCTGTATTTTAATGGCTGCTTCCCTGCGGCTTAAACCCAATACTTCTACTTTACCTATGGCTGGCAGATTTACTTTACCATCAATATCAACGGGGTACGATAAAACATTGTTAATATTCCCTGATGTTGTGTTCTGAGCATTGCTGGTTGTGTTACCAGATAGAGTTGCCGAAGCACCAAATTCTTTATTTTGTACATTTCGGATGGCCAGTTGATCGTTAACTTTTATTTTATAATATGCGTCGCTAATCCCCTGGTCATTCACCACATACACCTGTTTAATAGTGTCTGTAACAATATCGCTTGGAGCATTAAAAAGACTATGCTCCTTTCTGGCTGCACAACCAGCAAAAATGGCACAAACAGATAGAACACAAAGGAATTTTAAAACTGCTTTTGTCAGAATCATAATCTAGAATCGGGATATATGTCGATTGCTCATCAGCAATAACACCAAAAATATGGGTTAAAGATGCTTAAAAAAAAATTAAATTGGAAAGTATGTTCCGCTAAATGTAGCTGCTACATGGCTTAAAATATGACAACGTTTAATTGACTTGTTGCTTTGTATAACCGATCTCCCTCATTAACAGGTGCTTCAGGTAAATATGGCCTCTCAACGGTCAAAAGGATATAGAAAAGACATTATTAGTACATTTTTTCGCATTGATAAAAATCAACATGAAAGTTTGTTTGTGTATGTTTATAGCTACGCTTTTGGGGTAGGTTTGCCCATATTTTTCTTCGTATGGCAAAGCGTTACATCTTATTATTTTATTTTTGGATACTTTGTATTGTTCAGGCTTTTGCAGATACAGGTTGTGCATATGCAGGGTATGTATATACCAGAGCTCCGTATTTCAATAATATTTTCGATTTTAATATATATTGGTCAGTTCCGCTGCAGGATAATTGTCCCTCCGGGTCACTTCAAACTACCCAATATGCAAATATTTCTAACACATCCGGAACTACCTGTAACGTTGGCTTTTTTCAGGCAGGAGTTGAAGTTAGCTATCAGGTTGATTTTTGTTCTCTGGATGATTTGATTTGGATAATGCTGTTTCCAGTATGTTTTTGGAGTTATAGATTTATGATTAAAAGGGAGCGGATTACTTTATTTAATTGATTTCATCATTGCACTCTGAATGATAAGATATAATTGAGCTTTATTAGTTTCTAATCGATATTGGAATGCTTTTGTTGCATGGTATATTTTGAGATATCTGATGTGTTACATATTTTTAAGCCATAATTGTTCCCTTATTATTTCATGAAGAGCACTCTATTTGTACTGGTGGTTTTGCTATTATTTCCAATTTTTTCTAAAGCAGCAATTGTTACCGGCTGTCAGGCAACTTTAGGTTCCAATACTATTTATTACGATCGGGATGGTACTATCTTATTTAATGGCGTTCCACAATATCGCAATGATAACTATGTAAACAGATACACGCTTTCTGAAGTACATTGCTACAGTGGATTAGGGAGTGGACAAGGTTCATGCTATATTAAAGGTTATGGAGGTCCAGGTGATGACTATGGAACACTCGTTACTTTTTCAACAAGCCCAACAGATTGTCCTATCGATGGTTATGTGCCTTTATTGCTGTTTTCTTTTTCTTCATTGTCTTTTTTTTGGATCAGGAAGAGAGTTGAGGTTGCCAGTATTTAACTGAGACCACCCTTGGTAATGTTTGCAATTTTTTATAGACTAAAATTAAGAGATGTATTAATCATACTATATATTGATAGATAGCTATCTGTCATAATTGGTGAATTAATATTTGCTTCTACTTAGTTTTTGTTTGCAAAATGTCTTTTTTGTAGTTTTATATTTACTTTGTTGTATTTTTTAGGTTATTATTGTGATCTTTGTAATCTATGGTGGCAAAGGTGTTCAAGGTCTTATTATCGCTTTTAATTTTTATTTCTTTTTCGGTTACCGCTTCAGCTCAAACAGGTTGTTTGGTGCTTAACTTCGATGCCTACAGTAAGGTTTTTAATAACCACGAAACGGCAACGCAATTTTATACAGGTAATGGTAATAACTTTGTGTGGTGGGAAGGCGTCTGCGGTCCGCATACCTATATTGCCACTTCTGGCAATTCATTAGGGCCTTGTACCCTGAATGGGTCTACTAAAACCGGACAGATTTATGCTATTTCGGGTACTTTTACCGCGCCATGTGGGGTCCCACTGGATGATTATAGCATTTTTATGGCTTTGTTTTTTGGTTTGGCAGGAACTTATGTAATTTGTAACAGGCGCTTACTGGTCTAAAAAATGTATCGTCTTTATTGCGTTAAAGCATAGGGGGTATGTACGCGGTTAAAGCAGTGAGTATACTGTTGATGTATGATTAAATAGATTTTTGCATTTTTTCTATAAAGCTTATTAATTTTAGGCATCTATCCTTAAGTAAGTCTATGAAAAAAATGTCAATTACTCTGCTATGCGGGTTATTTTTCATTATTAACAATGTTAAAGCCCAAACTTATGGTTGCCTGGTAACCGACGGCGGAAACAGGAGACTGTACACGGTACCAGAATCCCCTGCCAGTACTTATACTGCAAACTGCGGAGGTGTTTCTCAATCTAATCTTAGTGGTTATACAGGTAGTCCTGTTACAATAGATGCCGCTTGTTCATGGACACCGGGGGTGGTTGACGTTCAACCGCATACCTGTTACATACCATCCGGAGGCTATTGTGGTAAGTTGGGAACTTATGTTTTAGCTTGTTCATTAGATGATTATGTTGGATTAATTGTCTTGGTTGCAGGTTTTTTGGCTTGGTACATTTTAAGATCAGATACCCGGAAGTCTGTGTTTTTAAAAAAAATTGTTTAAATCTTAGGTTGTAAAATTTGCTTGTATTTAAAGCAAAATTTACTTGGCACAAATCAAATTTCTTAAATGCTTTGTACTGAGATATGATTTTCTCAGCTTTTGTACTTTTTCTAGTAATAGATTAATCTTCCATTTATACCTCTCATTTCCCAATTGATATCATTAATATTCAATATAAATATCTGAACGCTGTTCATTTTGTTCATGATATTTGTCAATTGATTTTTCCTACCCAAAAATGGCTTAAGGCGCTAAAATAGTGTCTCCTAGGCGCCTTAAGCTACACTGTCGCTTGTTCTGCGTAAAATATTGGACATTTCGATTGTCTGTTGATTGTCGTTTTTAAAAACCACGGGAAAAGCTGCTTCGTACATAGCATCTTAATTCACAATATTTGCAAAATATTGTAGTATTAATGATACTATATTCTTTGTTTATGATTTTTTGTAGAGTAATTTTTTTAAGTCTGTCGATTTTAGTTTTTTCTAGTTATTACGGTAAGGCTCAGTCGTCAGTAACAGGCTGCTTAACCGATGGTGATACACGTTTATACCCTAATTCTATCGGCAATAAAGATCCTTATGGCGGTACCAGCATACCCGCATATAATGGAACGCCTTATGTCGTAGATAATAGAAACTTCTCAGATGTTGAGTGCGATACTTACTATATTTACAATAAAGGAGGAACAAATTGTGTTATTTATGATAATAGTGGCACTGTTTTTCAAAATAAAAATGGGGTCATATCAGAGATTCGACTAAAAGTATGTAATGTGCCATTAGATGATTTTGATTGGGTTCTTTGTAGTACTTCTATTGTATTAGTTTATTCAGCATTTAGAAAGCAAGCTAAATCCTAAGATTAAAAGTCCTGTTCTTCTTGAACAAAACGAACGAGCTTTTTAGTTTATGAAGGCGGTAACTTCGTGTATCCTACAATTGATACATGAAATTTCTATGCGTTTTTCTAATAACCTCACTAATTTCTTTGGGTAGTTTTGCTCAAGGCTCAGCAACAGGTTGCTTAATACCATCTCAAAACATCGTATATCAAACCCCAGAGGATGCTTTGGTTAATGCCGTGCTTAAATTATTGTTGGGGGGTAATCCATCATATAGTGCGGCTTCTGGGGTAAGTTTGAGTTCTAATTATTGTTCCTGGACCCCCAATCCATCAGGCTCTTTTAACTGTGGTGTTTGCACCACTTATACTTTTAATATCTTAGGCCTTGTTAACGGATGTCAATCGGGTGCTCTGCTGGAAGGCTATGTAGGAACATATACCATGGTAGAATGCAATCTCGACGATCATTCCTGGCTCTTTGGTGCTGCGGCAGGGGTATTCGGCATCTTTATCATCAGAAAAAGAAATAAACCCTGAATTGCTTTCTTTAAATTATCTCTTCTGCGTATCCTTACTTAATTTTATATTTACCCGGGCTTCAGCTTTTGCATCCATGCTAGTTGATGACCGATTGGTTAATTATGAAAATATCCCTCATCACTGTCGTTTATAATGGCGAAGCTTTTTTGCAGGAATGTTTTAATTCTGTTAAGTCTCAAACTTACCCGGATGTAGAATATTTAGTAATTGATGGCGGATCGAAAGATAATACGCTGGGCATTATAGCCGAAAACCAGGCCACTATCCATTATTTTGTTTCAGAAGCTGATCATGGACTTTACGACGCTATTAATAAAGGTATAGCAAAAGCAACCGGCGATATTATTGGTATTTTAAACGCCGACGATATGTTTTCGCGACCAGACGTATTGGCTGCTGTAGCAGAAACTTTTAAAAACCAGCCCGAAATAGCTGGTTTGCATGGCGATTTAAATTATATACACCCTGTTACAAATAAAATTGTAAGAAAGTGGCGATCAAAAAATGCTGATTTTAGGGATTTGGCAAAGGGGTGGATGCCTGCTCACCCTACACTTTATTTAAAAAGATCGTTATTCGAAAAGCACGGTAACTATGCCTTAAATTTAGGAACCACTTCAGATTACGATTTAATACTTAGGTTCCTCTATACCCATCAAATTAAAACAGCTTATTTGCCCATGCTTATGGTTAATATGCGTGTGGGAGGAGTGAGTAATAAATCGCTGCATAACCGCTGGCTTGCGCTTGTAAATGATTATAAGTCACTCAGGAGGAATAAAATACCGCATCCATTCTGGGTATTGGTAAAGAAAAAACTAAGCAAGTTAAGGCAGTTCTAAGCTTAAAAAGAGTAGAGTCTGATCATGTCTTTTCTTCAAAATGCTTGATCTATGTCATGTTAATAGCTTGTTACTAATGTAGTTCATTCTGCAAATTTTCCTACATTTGATCATAATTCATCCCGTTTTGCTTAAAGATATACTGCACGCTAATCCCGCTTATTTTTACAGCGCCATATTTATTCTGGCGTTTTCGGCTGTAATTTTAAGTGTGCCCAGTGTAATTTATACTTCGTTAAAATATGGGCTTTTTGATAAAAATGACTTACACCGCAAAACCCATAAGCACAACATTTCGCGTTTAGGAGGGCTGGCTATTGTAGGTAGTTTTACCGTTTCAATTTTGCTTTTCTCTGCAATTATTAATTTCAAAGAAGCCAATTTTGTTATTGCATCCTGTATCATCCTTGCTGCCTTGGGCTTAAAAGATGATGTATATGGCACCAATACCAGCACCAAGTTTATTCTGCAAATTGTGGTAGCTTTTATTCTGGTGTTTTTTGGCGCATTTAGGCTAACCAGTTTATATGGGGTATTGAATGTGGGCGATATGCCTCCTTTATGGGGTAGCCTTTTCTCCATCGCGCTGATTATCTTCTTAAATAACGCCTTTAATTTAATTGATGGCATTGATGGGCTGGCGGGCGCAATTGGGATATTAACAAGCCTGGTATTTGGTATATTGTTCGCCAGCATGGGGCAGATTGCCTACTCCTTTATTGCTTTTGCTCTGGCAGGGGCCATTGCGGGTTTTTTAAAATATAACTGGTTTCCGGCCCGGATTTTTATGGGCGATACCGGTGCATTGATTATCGGGTTAATTTCTGCTGCTTTGGCCATCAAATTCATTGAACTTAATAAGTTTACCGGTAACAATCATCCGGCCTTTTATTCTGCACCTGCTATTGCGGTTGCTATACTTATTGTGCCAATATTCGATTCGTTAAGGGTGTTTTGCATCCGCATTTTAAAAGGTTCTTCGCCTTTTAAAGGAGATCGCAACCACATTCACCACCGTTTAGAACGGCTTGGCTTAAAACCAAACTGGATTGTACTTGCTTCATTAGCGCTTAATATCGTTATTCTGGTCGCTACCATTGCCCTGCAAAGGTTGGGTAACTTTGTACTCATTTGCCTCATTATAGGCATTTGCGCTGTCTTTAACGGACTGCTTACCTTAAGTTTGTTCCGAAAATCTAAAGCTTAACAACTGTCTGTTTATACCACAAAGTAGCTTTCATCATCCCATTTCCATCTTATGATATCATCCTGTTCAATTCATAAATTAATACTAATTTTGCGCTCTAATTTTTGATAACATGAGGTTGGCAATAAATGGTTTTGGTAGAATAGGAAGAACATTTTTACGTTTGGCATTGGCCGAGGGCTTTGAAGTAGTAGCGGTTAACGATCTGGCAGATGCCAAAACAATGGCGCACCTGTTTAAATATGATACCGTTCATGGGGTTTTTGCAGGTAATGTTTCGGCTAAACCCGATGCACTGGTAATCGATAACCTTTCTATCCCGGTTTTTGCCATTAAAGATGCCGATGAATTGCCTTGGTCGGCATTGAGGGTTGATCTGGTGATTGATTGCACCGGCAGAAATTTAACCCGTTCTTCAGCCGAAAAACACATTGCCTCAGGTGCCAAACAAGTATTAATTTCTGCCCCGGCAGCTGATGATATTCCAATGGTCGTACTGGGGGTTAACGACGATCAGATTGATTTGAGTAGTCCGGTACTTTCTAATGCAAGTTGTACCACCAATAACATTGCACCCATGATTAAGATTCTGAACGATAACTGGGGAGTAGAAGAGGGCTATATTACTACAATCCACTCTATGACAGGCGATCAGAACCTGCACGATGCCAACCACAAAGATTTAAGAAGGGCCAGGGCAGCTTCTTCGTCAATTATCCCAACTACAACGGGTGCGGCTAAAGCCATTACGCATATTTTTCCTGAACTGGATGGCCGTTTGGGAGGTGCCGGAATCAGGGTGCCGGTTTTAAACGGATCGCTTACCGATTTTACCTGCCTTTTAAAGAAAAAGACAACTATTAAGGAAATTAATACGGCTTTTAAAAAGGCTGCAGAAAATGAGCTTAAAGGCCTGGTACAATATACCGAAGATCCTATTGTTTCGATTGATATTATCGATAATCCTCATTCCTGTGTATTCGATGCACTGCTTACTTCTATTGTAGGCGATATGGTTAAAGTGGTAGGCTGGTACGATAACGAATATGGTTATAGCAGCCGTTTAATTGATGTGGTAAAAAAAATAAACTTGTTGCAAAAAAACTGATCTTCTTAATCTGGTTTTGTCCAAATACCTGGTGTGCTTAGGTGTCTGTGGTGGTAAATTATTGACCGCTTATTCGCTACGGTTATTTCAGGAGCAGGCAGGAGATTTTTCGTCTTACCAAATGCTCAGGTGTGCTTAGTTGTCTAAGGTGGTAAATTATTTGATAACTATACATCACATATTATCTTCCCATATGGCTAATTTCCTAAATGTACTGAATTGTCTAAGCTGATAAATTTTACTTGCTTATTAATCTGTCGATTTTAACGCCCAGTATACCAGTACCGGCTGAAAAAACAGGCGCAAAAATCTCTTCGTATCGGTATTCAAGCCAAAGGCACTTCTTTTATGGGTATACTGCGAAATATTTCCGGGAAAAACAGCGATAAACAGGCCTGCCGCAATTTTACCAACCAGCGTTTCATGTCTTTTCGGCGCCAGTAGCATGGCGCCACCCAACGCAATTTCGACCAGGCCAGAGTAAACTACTGTGTCATCTTTTTGCAGTGGCACCCAATCAGGCACCTGCGCCTGAAAGGCTTTTCGTGCAAAAGTTAAATGACCGGTTCCTGCTACAATTAAGCCTGCGCCCAGTAGTAGTTTCGCCGCCGTTTGGATGTTTCTTGCTTTTATCATACTTTGTTTTCTCGCCAACAATTAATGAACAACCGTTAAAGGTATTCTGTTTTAATTAACAGTATCGTTTCTTTTTCAGCAGTCTTAATCTATCCAATTCATTACATTTTGGTTAATATCAGAAGTTTATATTTGGTTAATCTACTGAAACTAAATACCAAAAACATGAATAAAGAGCCCATAACCTTTGCATGGTTGGCAATTTTGATTTTAACAAGCACCTTAAATGCAAATGCCCAGAAAAAGATAACCAAAACAAAGGCACCCAACGTAATTATTATTTTAACCGACGACATGGGCTTTAGTGATGTGGGCACTTTTGGTGGTAAATTTGTACCCACCCCTAATATCGATCGGATTGCGGCCAATGGCTTAAAGCTTACCCAGTATTACAGTGCGGCACCTATCTGCTCGCCATCACGTGCGGGGATGCTTACCGGTATGTACCCGGGCAGATGGAATTTTTGTACTTACCTCGACAATAAGAAACACAATAAAGACGCTGAACAAGCCGATTTCCTCGATCCCAAAGCCCCAAGTATGGCCAGGTTTTTTAAAGATGCGGGCTACGCAACAGGTCATTTTGGTAAATGGCATCTGGGGGGCGGTCGCGATGTTAAAAATGCACCAGGCTTTGATCAATATGGTTACGATGCGCATGCCAGTACTTACGAAAGCCCCGATCCCGATCCGGCAATTACCGCTACCAACTGGATCTGGTCAGACAAGGATAGCATTAAACGTTACGACCGCACAAAGTATTTTGTAGATAAAACCCTTGCCTTCTTAAAAGCACATCAAAACCAGCCTTGTTTTGTAAACCTTTGGCCCGATGATGTGCATACACCCTGGGTGCCGAGAAAGGAAGCTGAATATACAGGTCAATATCCGATGAATCCTGAAGAAGAAGCTGCCTTTAAACTGGTACTGAAAGAATACGATAAGCAAATCGGGCGGCTTTTGGATGGGCTGAAAGCACTCGGGATAGATCAGAATACAATTGTTATTTTTACCAGTGATAACGGGCCGCTGCCGAGTTTTAAAGGAAGCAGGGCAGCAGGCTTGAGGGGATCTAAACTTTCGCTGTACGAGGGAGGTATTTGTATGCCTTTTCTCATCAGCTGGCCCGGGCACATTGCCAAAGGTAAAACTGACAATCTATCTATAGTAACAGCTACGGATCTTTTGCCTTCTTTAAGTAAAATGGCCGGCATTAGTTTGCCTCAGAGCTATCAGGGCGACGGTATGGACAGGAGTTCGGTTTTGATGGGAAAACCCTCATCAAGGAATAAGGAGATATTTTGGGAATATGGGCGGAATGATATTGCTTATAAATATCCCCGTGCGGTTGATAAAAGCCCAAATCTTGCTATCCGGGAAGGAGATTGGAAATTGCTGATGAACAGTAACAACACTGATATGCAGCTGTATAACATCGTTAAGGATAAAAAGGAGACCACTAATTTGGCTGCCAGCGAGTCTAAGATTGCAAGCGGTTTAAAAGATAAGTTACTGGCTTGGTGGAAATCCCTTCCAAAATTGGAAGCCAATTAATGCGCCAGTCATAAATAAGGCATCCAGTTTTAACCAAATGTTTGGATGTGGTTTGTTTGGGTCAATAACCGAATTTACCACGAAAATGTTAAAACTTTATGCTTGATATTATAACCGTGTTTCAATTGCTTTGTTAACTTTGCAAACCTGAGCGGAGCTTCCATATCGCAATATATGGTTAGTTAGCGCTAAATTGTTGCTAATAAATATGGTCAAATTTATTCTTCCCGAAGAAGTTCTGCCTTTAAGAAGCCTCGTTTTACGCAATGGCAAACCCTTACAAGAATGTGTTTTTGAAGGCGATGATGCCTACGATACTTTTCACCTGGGTTTTTGGGCAGACGGAGAAATTAAGTCAATAGCCACTTTTATGCGCAACGACTTCTTTCCTGAAGAAGGTGAAGGTTATCAGTTACGTGGAATGGCCACACATCCCGATGCCGGAGGCAGGGGATATGGCGCGGCGCTGGTTAACTTTGCTATCGAATACTTAAAAGAATATAAAACCGATTATTTGTGGTGCAATGCACGCTCTACGGCAGCAGCATTTTACAAAAAGATTGGCTTTACTACCGAATCGCCCGAATTCGATATCCCGGGTATCGGTTTCCATTACGAAATGAAATTAAACTTAAATCAAAATAATTAAACATGAACACCATTGACCAGTTTGACTTTAAAGATAAAAAAGCATTAATCAGGGTAGATTTTAACGTGCCTTTGGATGATGAATTTAAAATTACCGACGATAAAAGGATCAGGGCTGCATTACCAACCATCAGCAAAATATTAAAAGATGGTGGCGCAGTGATTTTAATGTCGCACCTGGGCCGTCCGAAAGATGGACCAACTGATAAATATTCTTTAAAACATATCTTAGCTGATCTTTCTTCTTTAACCGGTGTTGAGGTTAAATTTGCTGATGATTGCATTGGCGAGAGCGCGGCAACCCAGGCTGCTGCTTTAAAACCAGGTGAGGTTTTATTGCTTGAAAACCTGCGTTTCTACAAAGAAGAAGAAAAAGGTGATGTAGCTTTTGCCGAAAAATTATCGAAATTGGGCGATGTTTATGTAAACGATGCTTTTGGTACTGCACACCGTGCACACGCTTCTACATCGATTATTGCGCAGTTTTTTCCTGATGCAAAATACTTCGGTTACTTAATGGCATCGGAAGTTGAAAATGCTGAAAAAATCTTAAACCACGCTGAAAGACCCTTTACTGCTATTATGGGTGGTGCTAAAGTATCAGACAAGATTCTTTTGATCGAGAAATTGTTAGAGAAGGTTGATAACCTGATTATTGGCGGTGGTATGGCTTATACTTTTGCCAAAGCACAAGGTGGAGAAATTGGTACTTCGTTATTAGAGGCCGATAAGCAAGCACTTTCTTTAGAGCTCCTTGAAAAAGCAAAAGCTAAAGGTGTAAATCTGATTTTACCGATTGATACCGTAATTGCAGATAAATTTGCCAACGATGCTGCTAAACAAGATGTGGCTGCGGGCCATATCCCGGCTGATTGGATGGGATTAGATATCGGTCCAAAAACTGCTGAATTATTTCAGGATGTAATCAAAAACTCTAAAACCTTATTGTGGAATGGTCCGATGGGTGTTTTCGAAATGGAAAGCTTTCAGGTGGGTACCAAAGCTGTTGCCGATGCGGTAGTGGCTGCAACTAAAGATAATGGTGCGTTTTCATTAATCGGAGGTGGCGATTCGGCTGCGGCTATTGCGAAATTCGGTTTGGAAGATGAAGTAAGCTATGTGTCTACAGGTGGTGGTGCTTTATTAGAATATATGGAAGGTAAAGAATTGCCTGGCGTTAAAGCCATTAATGGATAATTCATAAAGATCAATATTAATAAGGCCCTTGCAGATTAATTTGCAAGGGCCTTTTCATATCTGCACGTAATATGTGTTTGCTGCAAAAGAAAATAAGTTATACCTTTCTTAAATTATCCTAACAAAAAAAGATAGCAGGATGCAGATAAAAAGCACTGCTTGATAAATGAAATTACACTTATGAGAAAAAAAATCTGTTTGCTTGGTTTAGGTTGCCTCTTAATTGCAGGTCTATCTGAAAAAACATTTGCTTCAGCACCGGTTAAAGCTGATTATAATCGTTTGGTTGCCGAGCCCGCTGCCCTTATTGGCCGCTGGGATATAACCGTTGATGTTAATGGTAGACAGGCGCCATCATGGCTCGAGGTTAAACTATCTGGCACCAAAACTTTAGTAGGTTACTTTGTATCTGTAGCTGGCAGTGCCCGCCCGGTATCGGAAGTAAAGTTTGATGGCAAAAGTTTCAGGTTCGAAATTCCGCCACAGTGGGAGAGTGGAACTGCAAATTTGGTTATGGAAGGCGAATTAACCGATGCTGGAATCAGCGGAACAATGACTGAATGTGACGGTAAAAAATATAGCTGGAAAGGTGTTAAAGCACCGTATTTAAAAAGAACTACTGCTCCGGCATGGGGTAAGGCTGTAAACCTGTTTAATGGTAAGGATCTAACCGGCTGGAAAGCCAGTGGTCAAAATCAATGGATCGTAAAAGATGGTATTTTAACCAGTCCTAAAGCAGGTTCAAATCTGATTACCGAACAGAAATACAATGATTTCAAGCTTCATGTCGAGTTCCGGTATCCTAAAGGAGGAAATAGTGGTGTGTATTTAAGAGGCCGTTATGAAGTGCAGATTGAAGACAGCAAGAAAGATGCACATCCAAACAGTGTACTCTTCGGTGGGGTTTACGGATTTCTGGCAGCCAATGAAATGGCTACGTTAGGCCCTGATGAATGGCAGAGCTATGATATTACCCTTGTAGGTCGCCTGGTGACAGTAGTGGCCAATGGTAAAACCATCATCAGTAATCAGGAAATTCCGGGTATTACAGGAGGGGCTTTAGATAGCAATGAGGGAGAACCTGGACCAATTTACCTGCAGGGCGACCACATGCCGATTGAATACAGGAAGATTGTGATTACTCCTGCTAAATAATTGCCAATAAGAGGCCTGGATATTTCCCAGGCCTTTTTGTTATTAATTTATTATTCAATGAGCTGAGTGCGTAATACCGCAAACTGATCAAAGGTGAGGCTTGGGGTTTTATCCATAAAAAGAAAATGGGTATCGGTATTTCCCTTTAGGTATAATTTAGACTTATCGTGAATGGCTGTATAAAGCTGCTGACTGGTTGTATTGATATCGGCACTTGAGTTTCCCTTTAAGATGATTTGGAGGTATTTGAGTGATAAAATTCCATCTGTTTTTACAATAGCATTTTCGCTGGCCTCTATTCTGTAAAGCTCATTCACATAAACACGTATTTTGCAGCGTGTGGTACTGGTGCCCGTAATCGAAAGTATTTCTCCCTGTTGTGTTACCAGAGCGTTTCCCTCATTGTCATCAGTGTAAGAAATGTTAAGGCCAGGTTTCTGGATCAGGAGCACTTCAATATTTCCTTTTATTAAAATTTTTCTGAAAGGGGAAATCCTACCGGTTTTTATGGGCTTATGCAATTTAGCATTGGCAAGAGTTGGGCAAAGAGGTATCAGTAATAAAATGATAAGTAATAGTGCAATTTGGGTTTTGAGGTAACGTTTCATAACTTAATTTTATTTAATAAATGTTTATCCGATAACCGAGCTGCTGTTTCTTTTTGCATTCGTATCGCTTGACAGCATGTTAACGAAGGAAGTGCCAAAACAATTATTTCTGATTATTTTGCTTATAATCAGTTATTTAAGTGTGTAGTTGGGTTGCTATGGTGTTCGTTATCGAACAGTTTGGCGTACAGGACCGAACAGATGGAATAGGTAGAATTATATCGAGGTATTGAATCGCCTTAATGTTTATCGCGCTATGAATCCCCGACAATCGCAAGCCAGATGTCGTTTTGTTAAGAAGTGATGTTACAACCCTATTTTCAGATTATGGAAATATTTTAGAAAATCTCCATACCTGTATTCAACAATACCATATAAACAGCCAGGTAACAAACCAAAAATGCGGCCGATAGTGCAAAATAACGGGTTAGCCTATGACTGCCCTTTTTAAATGGCAATAAAAACAGGAGATTGAAAAGCTCGGCTAGTAATGCACATATAAAATTAAGGCATACCATAACTGCGCTAAAGGCGACTACGAAAACAGCTGGCTGGATTATAATGCCCGAGGGCAAGCCATAAAGTGCGCCCATTATAAAACTTACAAGCAAAATAACAGTTGCATATTTAAAGCCCACTTTAAAATTCGCCACGAAATATCTGCCCAACTTTGGGAGCGGTGTTTTGATTTTTGCTGGTTTTAATTCTTTTTCAGATACCGGAGTTTCTGATGTTTCATTCAAAGCTGCTTTAGTCGTTTTCTTCTTTTTGCCTCTTTTTTGTTTTTTATAGCGAGGCCACCAGATAATAAAACCCGTAATAAAAAGTGCCAGTGGCATCAATCCGGCAATAATGGCAATAACTTGTGTCGGCCGGCCACCAAAGCTACCGTAGTGGATAGGCGTGAGCCAGCTGAGGTAAGCATTGCCCACATTCGGGAAATCGCTGCGGCTATTCAGTAAGGTTTTAGCGGTATACTGATCAACAATCAGCATTTCCCTTTTACCTACTTTAGGGAGGTCGCCGCTTAGCATATCTAAACGGTAAGTGCCTGTTTTGTCTGTAGGAAAAGCAATTCCGCCGATATGGGCATTGGGCATTTTTTCTTTATCTGCGGCTGTAATCGCACTAAGCGGCGAGGGTACAGCCTGTGCATGCCAGGCCGATTTTGCACCTAATAACTTGGCTACACCTTGCGGGGATTTTCCATTCAACAGGAAAAGGAAAGGAATAACAAGTGTAGAAAAGGTAATACAAAAACCCGTTAGGCTCAGTATGGCCACAATAGGCGAGGAGTAAAAACCAAGCGAATTGTGCCAGTCGTAATTTTGACGTTTAAATGAACCGCTAAACCTTACCGTAAGTACCGATTTAAGTTGTTTCCATTTCTTGGGCAACCATAAACGCAGGCCCGAAATGGTTAAAATTAAAAGGCAAAGCGAAGCCAGTCCGCAAATGTAACGGCCCGCAACCGGGATTAATAAGGTTCTGTGCAATTCGGTAACCACATGGATAAAAGAACTGGTGTGGATTCTTTTGCCACCTATCTTTCCGGTATAAGGATTAATAAAAGTTTCCTCACCACTTTTCAGATCCAAAACACTGTAAGCTTCATTGGGGTTTTTGAAGTTATTCAGCATCAGGTAGTCGATTTTTAGCTTAGGGTAGTTCTTTTTAATGATGGGCACAATCTCTTCGACCGGCATTTTTTGCTTTTGAGCAATAACTTCAAACAAATTTGGGTTTAAAGCCCGGTCAATTTCATCCTGAAAAACAAGAATACTGCCTGTAACGCCCACAAAAGCCACTATTGCACCTGCAATAATACCCAAATAAAGGTGCCATTTACCGAACCATCTTTTTTGGTGTTTTGCCCAACCGATTTTTTTAGAATTGCCTGCTGATTTCATTTAGCGGAGATATACCCTTGACTGGGAACGTATTTCAGAATTTGTTTTGCTACAAAGAAATAGTTTTAATCCCGCTTATCCAAATTATTTTTAATGAGTCTAAATAAGTAAATTGAGAAATGCTGGCGATAATTAATTTTTAATATTTCGTTTATTTCGAATATTTCGTTTATTTTTGTAAAAAATAGCAACATGATATCAATTGAACAATTACGTCGACCTTCCAAATCAGAACAGAAAACGGCGATAGAATCTTTTCCTGCTTTATCATCTATACTTTCAAATATCCATTCTGAACAAACGGAGATAGAAATTGAAGAAACTGGTGAAAGGATTAAAATACCTGTAAGGGCTTTGGCATTTCTTGGGGATATTTTAAAGGCTATGGGAGAGGGAAAGCCTGTTTCTATAGTTCCGGTGGCAACAGAAGTAACTACCCAAAAGGCCGCCGAAATTCTGGGTTGTTCAAGGCCATATTTGGTCAAGCTATTAGAAGAAGGTGCGATCGACTTTATCAAAGTAGGCAAGCATCGCAGAATTAAATTCGAGGATGTTTTGGCTTACAAGGAGAAGATGAAGGCTGAACAGAAAAAGAACATTATCGATATCATGGGGTTTGACGAAGAGCTTGGGTTGTATGATTCATAGTGTAAGGTTTAAAGCTGTGCTCGATACCAATGTGATTTATCCGGTTGTGATAAGGGATTTGCTTTTCTGGTTTGCACATTTTGATCTTTATACGCCAAAGTGGAGTGCTAATATATTTGGTGAGTGGAAAGAGGTAATGCTTAGACATGGAGTTGAAGAAAAAGAAGCTCAGAAGCGTGTGCAAAAAGCAAACCTGGCTTTCCCTGATGCAATAGTTGAGAATTATCTGGTGCTCGTTGGACAGCTGGAACTTCCGGATGAGGATGACCGCCACGTACTGGCCGCCGCAATCAAGACAAATGCGATTGTTACCAATAGCCTAAAGGATTTTCCGGAGGAATACCTTGATATTTTTGGTATAAAGGCGAAAAGTGCCGACGATTTTCTCACCGATATTATTGATCTGAATCAAGAACAGGCAATTAAGGCTTTCAGAGAGATGGTTCTCAATAGGAAAAACCCTGCTATGGATGAGTACGAAGTTTTAGAAAGCCTGCGTAGGAATGGGCTTTTGGATACTGCCAATTATCTGCACGCACTTTTGTAATTAAATGAAATTCGGCAACAACCCGCCAGGATGAGCTCGATTATTTCAAATCCAATATGCACACGAATTCATGCACATATTGGAAACAGGATTATTATTTGTTTTCTACCACATTCAGCCGATCGTCCGGGCTCAGGTTATAAGTAAAATTGCCGTAGCTTTCAGTTCCTTTAATACCCCTAACTTCTGCTCTCAGTTCGTATTTAGCCTTCGGATTATAATGATTAAGCTGCAGGTGATATAAAAATGTTTTTACCTTATTGGTGCCCCTAAATTTATCGGCTATTCCAATGTGTTCATCCTGCGCTACAACTTTGCCATCCTGAAGCAGTTCCACCTTTCTGATTTCCATGAAATTAGCTCCGTTGGTATAAAAGAACCCTGTGGTAATGCGGCCGTTTGCATAGGTTTTTTTGGTCACGTCCCAGCTAAGGGGCTGGTATTCGCTGCTAATTTCTTGAGCTGTCCATTTGCCCGAAATATAGCCACCCGGTTTATAATAATCTATTTTGAGCAAGTCAAGGCGCTTTAGGTTGTTGGCTAAGCGTTTTTTGAAGTTATCCAGGTCTTTATTCCCTTTTGGTATCCAGGCTATTTCAGCCAGGGCCATTAAACGTGGGAAATTCTGTATATTCATGTCTTTCAAGTCTTGCGTAATTGCAGTCCATTGATTGGCTTGTACGCCTAAAATAAATTTTGCTTCATCTTTATTTAAGCCTGTTTCCGGTTCGTAATTGTATACCTTTTCTAAAGAATTGATGTTGCCGTAAGCCAGATCGCTCATGGTACCATCGTTACGGTCGGCCTGGGTAATGTCGAAGTAAAGCGGATCGGTAGGTGTGGCTACTGCATAAAAGCCATTCTTTGCGGCGTCGGCAATAGCCTCATCACCCAGCCACGACATAATTGCTGTTTCTTTGGTCAGGTTTTTTGCATCGCTTAAAATATCGTTCCATCCAATTGGTTTTTTGCCTTTACTTTTAATAATGGTAGAAATGCGCTGTACAAAATAACTTTGCAGCTCGTTGGTATTCTTTAACGATTTCTCTTTCATGAAGGCCTGCACGTGTGGCTCCTTTTCCCACAATACATGCCTTACCTCATCTCCACCGAAATGAATATAAGTCGCAGGGAAAAGGTCGGCTAGTTCAGTAAATACCCCATCTAAGAATTCGTAAACCTTTTCATTGGTTGGGTCGAGGGTATTTGGGGTAAACTGGTTGCCCCAATGCGACCACGAATCCAGAAACGGAAATACATAATCTGGTTTACGGTTTTGGTTTACGCCCAGTTCGGGATAGGCCAACACGGTAGGCCAGGAGTGACCGGGCACATCAATTTCAGGAATAATGGTAATATTTCGTTGTGCTGCATATTTAACCAGCTCGCGGATTTGATCCTGCGTATAAAATCCACTTCTTTCGGCAGGTTGATTGGTGCTTTTATCAAATACAGTGGTTTTTGGTACTGGTTAGCAACGGATACCTTTTAATTTCGATCCGCCAGCCCTGGTCGTCGGTTAGGTGTAAGTGCAATACATTTAATTTATACAATGCTATCACATCCATATATTTCTTCATCACCTCTACGCCATAAAAAGTGCGGCTAACATCCTGCATGTAACCGCGCCAGCTGTAGCGTGGTTTATCAGTAATTTCACCGCAAGGAATGCTCCATACGGTGTTGCCATTGGTTTTGCTTTCAATCTGTATTGGCAATAACTGCCTGATGGTTTGAGTGGCATTAAATATCCCTGCACCAGTTTTGGCATAAACGCTGATGGCAGTTGGCGCAATCCTGATGCGGTAACCTTCTTCGCCCAGGCTGTTCAAGGTATCTGATACCATAAATAAAATGCCCTGGCTTTGGTTGGTTAGGGGTAAAGTCTTAGCTTTTACACCAGTGCTACCGGCCAGTTGACCAATGAATACGCTTATTGGTGCCTGCGCTTGTGGTTGGTAATAAATAGGTGTGGTAGGTTTGAATTCAAATTTACCAGTATGGGCGCTAACCGAT
This sequence comes from Pedobacter kyungheensis, assembly GCF_000812965.1. Lineage (GTDB taxonomy): Bacteria > Bacteroidota > Bacteroidia > Sphingobacteriales > Sphingobacteriaceae > Pedobacter > Pedobacter kyungheensis. The sequence goes on along the minus strand of NZ_JSYN01000006.1, from coordinate 22,590 downwards.
AATGGTTTAGGAATGATACTGTTTAAAGCGAGATTACCGGACTTGCTTGTTTGGGCAAAACCGATGGAAGTGCTTAAAGTCAGCGCCAGCATCATTTTCAGGATTTTGGTTTTCATTTTTGGTGTTTAAAGGTGAGTTTAACCCAAATTAGAGATAAACAACCGATAAAGAAAATGCAAATAACGGGCAAACGTTTGCGTAATCGCCACCTCTCATGAGATATTTGGAAAGTGGGAGATTTTCCCAAAAATTGAATAATTAAGCTTAAAAAATGGGGGTGATCGGGAGGTTTTAAAACCTATAAATGAGCGCTTTTAGTTCAAACCTTAGAATTTTCAGGTAAAAATGGGCCGGCGTGACACTTTTGGTTAAATTATTTTTAATTGCCTTATTATCAGCTTGTAGTGGGTTTTTGAGTATGGCAATCTATATATTCTGGCTATATTGCATCCTCCAAATTGTAACAAAAACGATGTGGAAAACTTTTTTGTGGTAAAAAGTGGTAAAAAGTGGTAGAACTCTTTACTTTTACACTAGATAAAAAGTGTAGATACCACTATGACCCAACTTTTAGGAGAATTTGATTGTAAACTTGACGCAAAAGGTCGCCTTATGGTGCCTGCTGCGCTTAAGAAACAATTGCCTAATGCCGAGAATGATGGGCTCATAATTAACCGTGGTTTTGAGAAAAATCTGGTTATCTATCCTAAAAATGTTTGGGATGCTGTTGTAGCCGACCTTGCCAAGCTTAATATTTACGATCAGGAAAACCGTGCCTTTGTGAGGGCTTTTACGCGTGGGGCAACTGAGCTTTCGCTTGATGCTGCTGGTCGTGTGCTGTTGCCGAAATCTTTGGTTGAGTATGCAGGTATCGGTAGTGATCTGGTTTTGGCTTGCCAGTTAGATCGCATCGAGGTTTGGGATAAAAAATCTTACGAAGATATTTTTGATGATGTGCCGGCGAATTTTGCCAGTCTGGCTCAAAAAGTAATGGGCGATAAGAAAGGAGGTTCGGATGGAGAATAATTACCACGTGCCTGTAATGTTGCAGCCTTGTATCGATGGTTTGAATATTAAGCCTGATGGGGTTTATGTGGATGTTACTTTTGGTGGTGGCGGCCATTCCAGAGAAATTTTAAAGCATTTAGGTCCGAAAGGTACTTTAATTGCTTTTGATCAGGATCCGGATGCGCAGGCAAATATTCCTGCTGATGATCGTTTCGTGTTTATCGATCAGAACTTTGGTTTCTTGAAAAATAACCTGCGTTTAAAAGGTTTCAGACAGGTAGATGGTATTCTGGCTGATTTAGGGGTTTCTTCTCATCAGTTTGATGTGCCTGAGCGTGGTTTTTCAATCCGTCATAATGCGGATTTGGATATGCGCATGGATCAGCACCGTAATTTAACTGCTGCCGAGATTCTCAATACCTATACAGAAGATAAGTTGCATAAAATTTTTGGGATTTATGGTGAGGTGAAGAATGCGAAGTCTTTGGCTCGTGCTGTTGTTACTGCGCGTTTGGAGAAACCCTTTACTGATATCGATAGCTTAAAATCGGCTATATCGGCCAATATTCCTAAAGGAAAAGAAAATAAATACCTCGCGCAGGTTTTTCAGGCGCTCAGAATAGAGGTGAACGCAGAAATTCAGGTGCTTGAAGATTTTTTACAACAAGCAGCTGAGGTGTTGAAACCTGGTGGGCATTTGGTGGTCATGTCTTATCATTCCCTGGAAGACAGGCCGGTTAAAAACTTCATGGCTAAAGGTAAGTTTCAGGGTGAGGTAGAGAAAGATTTCTTCGGGAACCAGCAGAAGCCGTTTAATGTAATTACACGTAAAGCGATTATAGCCACTGATGAGGAGATTGCACAAAACAATCGGGCTCGTAGTGCGAAACTTAGAATTGCAGAAAAAATATGAACAGGTTTAGAGAGGAGATAGAAGAAGAGGAAGTTGGACCTGAGCCAGAATTAAAAGCTGCGCCCAAAAAGCCAAAAACTGCTGAAGAGAAGATGGATAGTAATTCCTTTATCAGCAAGCTTTTTAATGATGGATTAGTAAGTAAAGAGGCGGCAACTGATGCTTTGCCTTATTTGTGTTTTTTGGCCTTTCTGGGGATGGTTTACATTGCCAATAGCCATTTTGCGGTAAACAATGTGCGCCGCATTGATAAGTTAAATAAAGAAGTAAAAGAATTGCGATGGGAGTATAAATCGCTAAAGGCCGATCTGATGTTTAAAAGTAAACTGACGGAGGTTGCTAAAAAGGTTGATACCCTGGGGATAAAAGAACTGATTGAACCACCAAAAAAAATAATTGTTAAAAGCGATGAATATTAGAGCAAACATCTTGCTTCGTGTATATCTGGCATTTGGCTTAATTGTGCTTTTTGCTTTCGCGGTGTTTTTACGCCTCGGTCAGGTGCAGTTTGTACAGGGGAAAAAATGGAAAGCTATGGCAGATAGTCTTTCTACGCGATATGTGAGTGTGGAGGCAACCCGTGGTAATATTTACTCTAATGATGGTAGTTTGCTGGCTACTTCAATTCCGGAGTACGAGTTGCGTATGGATATGTTTGCCGGTGGTATTACTGAGGATAAAGTGTTTAACGAAAAGGTAGATTCGCTGGGTTATAAACTGGCGCAGATTTTTCAGGATAAAACCGCTAAAGAATATGCCCGTTACCTGCGTAAAGGTCGTCAGGATAGTGCGCGTTATTTATTAATTCACCGTAAAGTGGGTTATGCCGATCTGAAAACGATCAGGACCTTTCCGCTTTATAATATTGGTAAGTTTAGTGGTGGCTTAATTGCGGTGCAGCAAAATAAACGTATTCTTCCTTTTCAGGCTTTAGCGGCCCGTACAATTGGTTATAAAAACGAGAACGTGGCCAATGGGGTAGGTTTAGAAGGGGCTTATAAAGAATATATCAACGGCGAAACCGGAAAAAGACTCATGCAGCGCATTGCTGGTGGGGTTTATATTCCGGTGAATGAAGAGGCGGAAGTTGCCCCTAAAGATGGAGCTGATATCATTTCTACCATCGATGTGAATATGCAGGATTTGGCACAAAGCGCTTTAGAAAAGCAGTTGATTAAATCGCAGGCCGATCACGGTACAGTGATTTTAATGGAAGTGGCAACGGGCGAAATCAGGGCAGTAGCTAATTTCTCTAAAGTGGAAGAAGGTGTTTATAAAGAGAAATTTAATTATGCCATTGCAGGTAACCAGGATCCCGGTTCAACTTTTAAACTCGCCTCTTACATGGCGCTCTTGGAAGATAAGCTGATTGATACCAATACCATGATCGGTACAGGTTATTATCAGATTCCTGGTAAGCTGATTAAAGATTCGCACCCGAAAATTGAAACAGTTACCGCTAAAAAAGCATTTGAAGAATCTTCAAACGCTGCGATTGCGAAATTGATCAATATGCACTATGGTAGCGATCCGATGAAATTTACCGATCACCTGTATGATTGGCAGCTGAACAAAAAAATGGATCTGCAAATCCCGGGAGAGGCAACACCGGTGGTTAAGAACATAAAAGCGAACCGAAGCTGGAACAAAAACATGACCCTGCCGCAAATGGCTTATGGTTATGAAATGCAGTTAACGCCGTTGAAAATGCTTACCCTGTATAATGCAGTGGCTAACAATGGTAAAATGGTAGCGCCAATTTTTGTGAAGGAAATCCGAAGACTTGGGAACCCAATCGAGCAGTTTAAAGCCAGGGTGATGAATGACAAAATCTGTTCAGATGTTACTCTGAGCAAGATCAAGAAAATGCTGGAAGGCGTGGTAACCGAGGGGAGCGGAAAGCGGATTGTTTACAATCCTTTATACCCGATTGCCGGTAAAACGGGTACGGCTCAGGTAGCTGATGCGAATAAGGGGTATAAAGCAAAAAAACAATATCAGGCTTCTTTTGTAGGGTATTTTCCGGCCGATAAGCCTAAGTATTCTTTAATCGTAGTAATTAATGATCCTAAAGGCGATTACTATGGTGCTTCGGTTTCAGGTCCGGTGTTTAGAGAAATTGCCGACCGCATTTATGCCAGCGACATGCAGATGTACAATGATGTGCCTACCCGTTTGGTGGGTAATACCGGTACGCCGCCAACAAAAGCCGGGCAAAGTAAGGCTACACAAAAAGTATATAAAGCATTCGGGTTTAAGCCGCTTTTTGCGTCAAAATCTGAATATTACAATATAATAGATACTAGTGCAGGAACCATTTTTCAGGAGAATAACGAGCGTAAAGGTGTAATGCCAAACGTAGCGGGAATGGGACTTAAAGATGCTTTGTATCTTTTAGGAAATGCGGGGTTAAAAACAAAGGTTTTCGGATCAGGCAAAGTAATCAGTCAGTCGATAGCTGCTGGTACAAAAGTGGGTAAGGGATTAGGTGTACAAATAGAATTGAATTAAGGTGTAAGGTAAAAGGTTTAAGGGCTTTAGGTCTTGATACTTGATACTAAATACTTGATACTAAGAATAAAAAAAATGCAATTACAAGATTTACTTTACGGTGTAACGATTAAAGAATTGGTTGGTAAAACCGATAGGGAAATCAATGCGCTGAATTTCGATTCGCGTAAGGTAGGTGCAGCTGATGTTTTCTTTGCAGTAGTAGGTACACTGGCCGATGGCCATCAGTTTATCGATCAGACTATTGCTCAGGGAGCTACCGTGATTGTTTGCGAAAATCTGCCCGAAAATCCAAATGCAGAAGTAAGCTACATTAAAGTAGATAACACTTCGGTTGCTTTGGGCATTATGGCTGGTAATTATTTTGGTAATCCTTCAGCTGATTTGAAGCTGGTTGGCATTACCGGTACAAACGGAAAAACCACCATTGCAACCATTTTATTTAAGCTATTTAAAGCCCTGGGATATAAAACAGGATTATTATCAACGGTCGAAAATTACATTAACGATACCGTGGTGCCTGCTACGCATACTACACCAAACCCGATTGCACTTAACCAGCTGTTAAGGGATATGGTAAATGCAGGCTGCGATTACTGCTTTATGGAGGTAAGCTCGCACGCAGTGGCTCAGCACCGGATTGAGGGTTTAACTTTTGCAGGTGGCGTATTTTCGAATATTACACATGATCATTTAGACTTTCATAAAACTTTTGATAGTTACCTGAAAGCTAAGAAAGCATTTTTTGATGGCTTGCCTAAAACGGCCTTTGCATTAACCAATACCGACGATAAAAACGGTATGGTGATGTTGCAGAACACTAAAGCACATAAAAAAACTTATGCGCTTAAGCAGTTGGCTGATTTCAAAGCTAAGATTATCGAAAATCAGTTTAGCGGTTTGCACCTGGATATCGATAACGAGGATGTTTATTTTAAACTGGTTGGCTCATTTAATGCCTATAATTTACTTGCGGTGTACGGTACAGCTGTTTTGCTTGAGCAGGATAAATTGAAGGTGTTGACGCTGTTAAGTAGCTTGTCTGGAGCTGAAGGCCGTTTTGATTATATCACCTCGCCAGATAAGATTATCGGTATTGTGGATTATGCGCATACTCCAGATGCAGTGCAGAATGTGCTGAGTACCATTGCCAATATCCGCAAAGGTACCGAGCAGGTGATTACGGTAATTGGCTGTGGTGGAGATCGCGATAAAACCAAACGTCCGGTGATGGCGCAGGTGGCTTGTGATTGGAGTGATAAAGTGATTCTGACTTCTGATAACCCCCGTATTGAAGATCCGCAAACGATTATCAGCGAAATGGAAGCCGGTGTATCGCCAAGCAACAAGCGTAAAACATTATCAATTTTAGATAGAAAAGAAGCCATTAAAACAGCTTGTCACTTGGCTCAGCCAGGCGATATTATTTTAATTGCTGGAAAGGGACATGAGAAATACCAGGAAATAAACGGTGTTAGGAATCATTTTGATGATAAAGAGATTTTACTTGAACAATTAAACCCAATCAGCTAATGTTATATTTATTATTCGAATACCTGCATAAGCACTACGACATTCCCGGATTGAGGTTGTTTCAATACATCACTTTCCGTGCTTCGGTATCAATCATTCTCTCGCTGATTATTACTACGGTATATGGCCGCAGGTTAATTGATTATCTGCAGAAAAAACAGGTTGGCGAAACCGTAAGGAATTTAGGTCTGGAAGGGCAGATGCAAAAACAAGGTACACCAACAATGGGAGGGATCATCATTTTGCTTGGTATTTTAATCCCTACTTTGCTTTTTGCCAATATTTCCAATATCTACGTCATCCTGATGATTATTACCACAATCTGGATGGGAGCAATCGGCTTTTTGGATGATTATATCAAGGTTTTCAAAAAGAATAAGGAAGGTTTAGCCGGCCGTTTCAAAGTAGTAGGCCAGGTTGGTTTGGGCTTAATCGTGGGTACCACCATGTATTTCCATCCGAATATTGTAGTGCGCGAAACTGTTCAGGATAATGTTAAAAATACCTCGTCGGTGCCGATGGTGCTGCGTCAGAAAGGTGAAACATTTTACTATACGCAAGATGTAAAATCGAGTAAAACCAATATGCCTTTTTATAAAAATAATGAGTTCGATTATGCAAAAGTGCTGAAGTTTCTAGGTGGCGATTACCAGAAATATGCTTTTATCATTTTTCTGGCCTTTACCGTATTTATTATCACTGCAGTTTCAAACGGCGCTAACATTACCGATGGTATAGACGGGCTTGCAACGGGTACCTCTGCTGTAATTGGTATAACACTGGGTATTCTGGCTTATGTTTCGGGTAATACCATCATGGCCGATTACCTGAACATCATGTACATTCCCAACTCAGCAGAACTAATGATTTTTGCCGGGGCATTTGTTGGGGCATGCGTGGGTTTCCTTTGGTACAACTCTTACCCCGCTCAGATTTTTATGGGCGATACCGGAAGTTTAGCTATAGGGGGTATCATTGCTGCTTTTGCACTGATGATCCGTAAAGAGTTGCTGATCCCGATTTTATGTGGTGTATTCCTGGTAGAGCTGGTGTCGGTAATTATGCAGGTTTCTTACTTCAAATACACCAAGAAAAAGTTTGGAGAAGGACGCCGGATTTTCCTGATGTCACCTTTACATCATCATTATCAGAAAAAGGGATATCACGAAGCAAAAATTGTTACCCGCTTCTGGATCATTGGAATACTGTTGGCCATTATGACCATTGTAACACTTAAGCTAAGGTAGTTTAAGGTGTAAGGTTTAGAGGTTGAGGGTGATTAAATAAGGAAAAAAAATATACTAGAATGCCCCAGGTGTTTCAGGTAATAAAAAAGACCGAAGTCGGAAAGTCCGAGGTCCGAAGACATAAAGATTAAAGAAAAAAAATAAAAAGTAGTGAAGGTGAGATGGTGTCTTGATACCTGATACTCATTACTTAATACTAAAAAGATAAAAATGAGCACAAGTAATATCACATCAAGCAATACTACGTCAGCAATGACCGGGCAGGGCCGTGTGGTTATTCTTGGTGCCGGCGAAAGTGGCGTTGGTGCTGCAAAGCTGGCGCAGGCCAAAGGTTTTGAGGTATTTGTTTCCGATTTTGGCGTAATTACCGATAAGTATAAAGCTGCTCTTGAAAAAATGGGTGTTCCCTTCGAATCTGAAAAGCATACTGAAGAATTGATTCTGAATGCAACAGAGGTGATTAAAAGCCCGGGAATTCCACCAACCGCGCCAATTGTAAAAAAATTGGTTGCTCAGGGCATACCGGTGATTTCGGAAATCGAGTTTGCCAAACGCTATACCAATGCTAAAACCATTTGTATTACAGGTTCTAACGGAAAATCGACCACCAGCTTATTAACCTACCACATTCTAAAAAATGCAGGTTTAAGCGTTGGTCTTGCAGGCAATATCGGGCAAAGCTTTGCAGCGCAGGTAGCTACTGATCATTATGATTATTATGTGCTGGAAATTTCGAGTTTCATGCTCGATGATATGTTTCAGTTCAAGGCAGACATTGCGGTTTTATTGAATATCACACCCGATCATTTAGATCGCTACGATTATAAAATGGAGAACTATGCAGCATCAAAAATGCGCATTACCCAAAACCAGACAGCTAATGATGTTTTCATTTACTGTGCGGATGATGAGGAAAGTTTAAAAGCCATAGCTATTGCTCAACCTCTTGCCAAAACCTATCCTTTTTCAATTGTTAAACCGGTTGAAACAGGCGCTTATTTAGAAGAAACAACTATACATATCCTTACTGAACCAAATAATCAATTAACCATGTCTATTTCAGATTTAGCCTTACAGGGCAAGCACAACGTTTATAATTCTATGGCTTCTGGCATTGTTGCTAAAGTTTTAGAGTTAAGAAATGATTCTATCCGCGAAAGCATGGGTAATTTCAAAAACATTGAACATCGCCTCGAGCATGTAGCCAAAATTTCTGGAATCGATTTTATCAACGATAGTAAAGCTACCAATGTAAACTCTACCTGGTACGCCTTAGAAAGCATGACCAGCGATGTGGTGCTTATTATGGGCGGTGTCGATAAAGGCAACGACTACAACATGCTTAAAGATTTGGTGAAAAGCAAGGTTAAGGCTATTGTTTGTTTGGGTAAGGATAACAAACGTATCCACGATGCTTTTGAAGACGATGTAGACGTGATTGTAAATACTTTTTCGGCTGATGAGGCTGCGCAGATCGCATTCCATTTGGCTAAGCGTGGTGATACCGTTTTGCTCTCACCAGCTTGTGCAAGTTTTGATTTGTTTAAAAATTATGAAGACCGCGGTAACCAGTTTAAAGCGGCAGTTAGAGAATTATAATAGGAGGCTCAGTTATGTTGCAGGCACTACTTGATAAAACAAAAGGCGACAGGTGGATCTGGTTGATCATCATCCTGCTTTCGCTTATATCTGTAATGGCGGTGTACAGTGCAACGGGAACTTTAGCGTATAAAAAAGGCGAAGCCGTTGAAAAGCTTTTGCTGACCAAGCACCTGATTTTTGTGTTGATGGGTATTGGTATGATTTATATCGCCCACCTGCTCGATTACCGCTATTATGCTGGTATTTCCAAGGTGTTGATGATTGTAACCATTCCCTTGCTGTTTTATACGCTGATATTCGGAACCAACTTAAATGATGCATCGCGCTGGGTAAAAATCCCGGTAATCGGTTTAACGTTTCAAACTTCCGATTTGGCTAAGCTTGCATTAATTACATTTTTGGCGCGGATGCTCACCAAAAAACAAGAAAATATTAAAGATGTAAAAGAATCATTTATACCAATTATGGGATCGGTTTGCGTAGTGTTTGTGTTAATTGCACTAGCCAACCTCTCTACAGCATTAATGCTGTTTGGTGTAAGTATTTTGCTGTTAATTATCGGAAGGATCAGTATTAAGCAGATTGCCATAGTATGTGCAGGCGGCTTTATCCTGCTAATGTTTGTTTTCTTTTTAGGTCCAAGAAGGAAAACCTACATGTCGCGTATAAACTCGTTTATGCACCCCGAAATGCAGCATTCAGATAAAACTTTCCAGGCAGATCAGGCAAAAATTGCCCTGGCTACTGGTGGTGTTTTTGGTAAAGGACCAGGTAATAGTACACAGCGCAACTTCCTGCCACACCCGTATTCCGATTTTATTTTCGCCATTATTATTGAAGAATGGGGAACACTGGGAGGAATTGTTATTATGATACTATACCTGGTGCTTTTATACCGATGTATCAAGATCGTAACGCGGGCACCCAAGGCATTTGGGGCATTGCTGGCAGCCGGGTTAAGCTTTAGTCTCACCATTCAGGCTTTTGCCAATATGGCCGTAGCAGTTGGTTTGGGGCCTGTAACAGGGGTTCCGCTTCCGCTGGTTAGTATGGGCGGTACTTCAATGATTTTTACCAGTGTTGCCTTTGGTATTATTTTGAGTGTAAGCCGTGATGTGGAAGAAAATGCAAAACTGACTTCGAAAGAAGAAAAAACAAATAATAAAATCATCGTAGGTGAGATTCCAGCGATAGCTTAAATAGGTAGATCGTCATTGCGAGGAAGAATGACGAAGCAATCTGTTTAGCGAACAAAAGTTAAAACAAATTAACCACAGAGAACAAAGAGGCAGGCACAGAGCAACACAAAGTAAAGTTTTGTTCAAAAGCATCTGGTTTCTCTGGCGCTTTGCGGTTAAAAAATAAAACTAAGTGTCCGCTGTTAAAACTCAGTGCACTCGGTGGTTAAAATATACTTAGCGTGCTTTGCGAAAAACTTTGTGCGCTATGCGGTTAAAAAATAAAACTAAGTGCCCTCTGTGAAAACTCAGTGCCCTCGGTGGTTAAAATATACTTAGCATGCTTTGCGAAAAACTTTGCGCGCTTTGCGGTTAAAAATATAATTAAACAGTAAATGAATAATTCCCCAAAAATTATCATATCAGGTGGTGGCACCGGCGGGCACATTTTTCCCGCCGTAGCCATAGCCAATGCGCTCAAACGCTTGGTGCCTGCCTGTGAAATTTTGTTTGTGGGTGCAACAGGCCGGATGGAAATGGAAAAAGTTCCTGCGGCAGGATATAAAATAATTGGTTTAAACATTAGTGGGATGCAGCGGGGCTCGATTGTGAAAAATCTGGCGCTTCCATTTAAGGTAATCGGCAGCGTACGCAGGGCGATCCAAATCATTAATGATTTTAAGCCCGATGCCGTAGTAGGGGTTGGTGGTTATGCATCCGGACCTTTATTGTATGCTGCGTCACTCAAAGGAATTCCCTCCCTCATACAGGAACAGAATTCTTATGCCGGCGTTACCAATAAGTGGTTGGGTAGAAAAGCAGCTAAAATTTGTGTTGCTTTTGATCACATGGATCAGTTTTTTCCTGCAGACAGGATTTTAAAAACCGGTAATCCTGTGCGTCAGGAAGTGGTGGATATTAAAGGAAAACACCATGCCGGTGCCGAACTGCTAAAGCTCGATCCTTTAAAGAAAACCATTATGGTTACTGGTGGAAGTTTGGGAGCCGGTACACTGAACAAAGCAATTGAAAAACATTTGCCTGAAATTATTGCGCAGGATGTGCAGGTGATCTGGCAAACCGGTAAATATTACTATAAGGGGATTATTGAGCGGTTAGGGGAAGACTATCATCCTAATGTTCGGATCCTTGAGTTTTTAAATAAAATGGACCTGGCTTATGCCGCTGCAGATGTAATTATCTCGCGGGCTGGAGCTGGAACCATTGCTGAGCTTTGCCTCATTGCCAAACCGGTAATTCTGGTGCCTTCGCCAAATGTGGCAGAAGATCATCAAACCAAAAATGCAATGGCCCTGGTAAAAAATGGAGCTGCGATTTTAATTAACGACCGAACTGCAGAAGATACCCTGGTTAAAGAGGCCTTAGCCTTGTTGAACAATAAAACACAAAGTGAGCAACTCTCGGCGAACCTGGCGAAAATGGCATTGCCACAGGCAGATGAGATTATTGCAGGAGAAGTATTAAAGTTGATTGAATAAGCTTAAAGACCAAAGCAGAAAGACCAAAGCAAAAACAGATCGTCATTGCTAGGTACGAAGCAATCTGAAAGCGATAGGAAATAAAAAAATAAAACGGTAGAAAGGCAGCTTTTAGCTTTAGTCTTTTTGCTTTTAGCTTAAAAAAAATGGAACTAAGTAAAATAAACAGGGTTTTCTTCGTGGGTATCGGTGGTATCGGTATGAGTGCGCTTGCCCGTTATTTTGCTAAACGCGGACAGGTGGTTTGTGGCTATGATAAAACCAGGACCAAGCTGACCGAAAAACTAGAGCAGGAAGGTATTTTAATTACCTATCTGGATGAAGCTGCTTCGTTGCCTTGTGCATTTTTGGATAATGAAGATGATACGTTAGTGGTTTATACACCGGCTATACCAAAAGATTCGAAGATTTTAAATCACTTCATTCATAAAGGTTTTAGCCTGAAAAAACGATCAGAAGTATTGGGTATTATCAGTAAAGGCATGTTTTGCATTGCCGTTGCCGGTACCCATGGTAAAACAACCACTTCTTCAATTGTAGCACATATTTTAAAAGATACCGGCTACGATTGTACGGCATTTTTAGGTGGGATAACCAGCAATTACAACAGTAATGTGCTTTTTGGCGATAATAATGTGGTGGTGGTAGAAGCTGATGAGTACGACCGTTCTTTTCTTACTTTACATCCCGATGTTGCTGTGGTAACCTCTATGGACGCCGATCATTTGGATATTTATGGGGATAAAAGCCATCTGGAAGAATCTTTCCGTCTTTTTGCTGCACAGTTAAAAGACGGTGGAAAGCTTTACACGCACGAGGGTCTGCCTTTAGCCAACGGAATCACTTATGCTGCCAGTGCAACTGCCAGCGCAAGGGCGGAAAACCTGAGGGTAGAGGGGGCGAAATTTGTGTTTGATTATGCCGATAACATTCATAGCATAAAAGATATCAGCTTAATGCTACCGGGCAAGCATAATGTAGAAAATACTACTGTAGCCATTGCAATTGCCCTGGCTTTGGGTATTGATGCTGATAAAGTGAAACAGGCTGTTGCGAATTTCAAAGGGGTTAAACGCCGTTTCGAATATATTGTAAATAATGGCAATCAGATCTATATCGATGATTACGCACATCATCCTGAAGAGCTGAAAGCCTGTTTTGATGCAGTAAGACAACTTTATCCGGATAAAAAGTTAACGGTTGTTTTTCAGCCACATCTGTTTACCCGTACAAGAGATTTTGCTGATGAATTTGCAAAAGTTTTAAGCACAGCCGATGAATTGTTGCTGCTTGAAATTTATCCGGCCAGAGAATTGCCTCTGGAAGGTATAAATTCACAGTTTTTGCTCGATAAAGTTACATTGAGTGATAAGAGAATATGTGGAAAAGATTTTGTGGTTCAGTATGTTAAGGACACAAAACCTGAATTAATTTTAACTGTAGGTGCCGGTGATATTGATACCATTATTGAACCTTTAAAAAATACATTAAACAATGCTTAAACGAATAAACTGGAGCGCAATTTTTACTGGCTTTGCCTGGCTAATCAGTCTGGCAGGGGTGGTTGTGCTTTTGGGTTTTATCAACGTTAAAAAGCAAACCGTTAAATGTACCGATGTTAAAATTATTATCCCTGGTGCCGACAATTTTATTGAGCGCGAAGAAATCGATGAGATTTTAAAACAGGATCAGGGTGTACTATTGGGCAGAAACCTGGAGAACATCAACATCCACCAGATTGAAAAGAAACTGCAATCTAACCCTTACATCGGCTTTGCTAAGGTGTATGTAGATATGGATGGGGTATTGCATATTGAGGTAAAGCAGCGCCAGCCTATTGTGCGTATTTTAAATGAAAACGGGCAGGATTTTTACATCGATAACGATGGCTTAAAAATGCCTATTTCATCAAACTTTACCGCCAATGTTTTGGTAGCTACAGGGCACATTAGCGAAGTTTTTGGTAGCAGGGTAGATACTTTGCACACGCAATTGGCGCGCGATTTGTATAAAACGGCGCAATACATTAAAAAAGATACGCTCTGGGATTCGCAGATTGAGCAGATTGTGGTTGATCAGAAAAACGACATCACATTGATTCCAAGGGTGGGTAACCAGCGTATTATTTTGGGTAATGCCGATTCGCTTGAAAAGAAAATGAAAAACCTGCTGTTGTTCTATAAAAAGGCGATGCCGCAGGTAGGTTGGGATACTTATAAAACGATAAATATCAAATACACCAATCAGATTGTATGCGAAAAAAGAGATTCGACAGAGTTAGGTAAAAAAGGCAAAACTTTTTCTCTAGCCGATAGTTTGAGGATACAACGCAGTGTAGCCGATTCGCTGATCAGAAGTACAATTGACGATGCGATGGATGACAGGCCTGAAGCAGACGAACCCGAAAAAGAAGAACCAAAAAAGGTCGTGGTAGCTAAACCAGAACCTAAAAAGCCTGAGCCGAAAAAAGTGGAACCAAAAAAGGTTGAAGCCAAAAAAACGGAACCAGCTAAAAAAGAAGAAAAAAAGCCGGCAACAACGCAGGCAAGTAAACCAAAGGAAGTAAAACCAGCGGATAAAAAAGAAAAACCGAAGCAAACGGTAACAACACAGCCAAAGCCGGCAAAATCTGCGGCAGATTTAAAAAAACAGAGAGAGGCGAGAGAGAAAGAAATCAAAGCCCTGGAGAAATTGTATAAAACTCAGCAAAATTAACGAATATGGACAAGGCAAAATTTACCAGTCAGTCGCCCATTGTAGTAGGATTGGATATCGGTACTACAAAAATTTGTGTTATCGTTGGTCGTAGAACACAGCACGGTAAGATAGAAATCTTAGGGATAGGGAAAGCAGAATCGGCGGGAGTAACACGTGGAGTGGTTTCTAATATCCAAAAAACCGTGCAGGGCATTGCTCAAGCAGTTGAAGTAGCAAGCGGACAATCCAATGTAGAAATACAGGTGGTAAATGTGGGTATTGCTGGTCAGCACATCAAAAGCTTACAGCACAGAGGAATTTTAACAAGAAGAGAACTAAACAACGAAATTGGCAAAAAAGATATCGATAAGTTAATCGACGATATGTTTAAGCTGGTAATGCCACCGGGTGAGGAGATCATCCATGTATTGCCGCAAGAATTTACTATCGATAACGAACCGGGTATCAAAGATCCGATTGGTATGGCGGGAGTACGTTTGGAAGCCAACTTCCACATCATCTCCGGTCAGGTTACCGCAGTAAAAAATATTATTAAATGTGTAAACAATGCAGGACTGCAAACTCAGGATTTAATTCTTGAGCCATTGGCTTCGTCTGAATCGGTGTTGAGCGAGGAAGAAAAAGAAGCTGGTATTGCCCTGGTTGATATTGGTGGTGGTACTACCGATATCGCTATTTTCCACGAAGGTATTATCCGTCATACAGCGGTAATCCCATTTGGTGGCAATAGTGTTACCGAAGATATCAGAGAAGGCTGTTCAGTAATGCGCAACCAGGCTGAGTTGTTGAAAACGCGTTTCGGTTCGGCGCTGGCTGAGGAAAACAAAGAAAACGAAATCATTTGTGTTCCGGGATTACGTGGCCGCGAACCGAAAGAAATTTCTGTTAAAAACCTGGCTTATGTAATTCAGGCCCGTATGGAAGAAATCATCGAGCATGTTTACTACGAGATTAAGTCTTCAGGTTACGAGAAAAAACTTATTGGTGGTATCGTAATTACAGGTGGTGGCGCTTTATTAAAGCACTTATCGCAGGCGGTAGAATATGTAACCGGTTTAGATTGTCGTATTGGCTATCCAAACGAGCATTTATCTAAATACGAAGATATGCCTAAGGCTATTTACGACGATTTGAAAAGCCCGATGTATGCAACCAGTGTTGGTTTGTTGATTAAAGGAATTCAGAAAGCTGAAGAGCTGATTGAAGAAATGAAACAACCTGGTGTTTTTGTAGAGAAACCAAAAGCTGCAAAGGAAAAGGAAAAACGCGGACCTGGTTTGTTCGATAAATTATTGGCAAAAACAAGGACTTTCATTCAGGATGATATGAATGTGAGCGATGAAGATTACTTGAAAAGCTAATTATTTTTCAACAAAGAAAGAGTTTTCCACATTCTTAACACTTGTGGAAAACGTCTGTTGAAAAAGTGTTAATATTACATTGAGTAATGAACAGAATTTAAAAATTTTTAAACAACTGATTCATAAAGATATGCAGTTCGAAATGTTAAAAGATAAGTCTTCAATCATCAAGGTAATTGGTGTTGGAGGCGGTGGCGGCAACGCGGTGAACCATATGTACCTGTCGGGTATTACTGGTGTGGATTTTATTATTTGTAATACAGATGCCCAGGCTTTGGAATCTAGCCCTATCCCTAACAAGGTACAATTAGGTGCAAGTTTAACCGAAGGAATGGGTGCTGGTTCTATTCCGGAGGTTGGTAAAAACTCTGCAATAGAAAATATAGATGATATTAAGGCAATGTTGGGTAGTACCACTAAAATGCTTTTTATTACAGCAGGAATGGGTGGTGGTACCGGAACAGGTGCTTCGCCAATTATTGCAAAAGCTGCTAAAGAACTCGATATTTTAACCGTGGCCATTATCACTACACCTTTTTCTTTCGAAGGGAAAAGACGTAGGTTGCAGGCTGACGAGGGGATGGAAGAACTGAAGAAATACGTAGATTCTTATCTCGTAATTTCTAACGACCGCCTGCGCGAGATTTTCGGAAACTTAACCTTAGGTTCCGCTTTCGGTCAGGCCGATGATATCTTAACCACTGCTGCTAAAGGTATCGCCGAAATTATTACTGTGCCAGGTTACATCAACGTGGATTTTAAAGATGTGCGTACCGTAATGAAAGATAGCGGCGTAGCAATTATGGGTAGCTTTGCTGCCGAAGGTGACGATCGTGCATTACAAGCGGTAGAAGGTGCTTTGGCTTCTCCATTATTAAAAGATAACGAAATTGAAGGTGCACGTTATATCCTGTTGAACATCAGCTCTGGTTTGCGTGAAGTAACCATGGATGAGGTTTCGATCATTACCGATTACATTCAGGAAAAAGCAGGTTTATCTGCCGATTTAATCTGGGGTAACTGTACCGACGAATCTTTGAGCGATAAGCTTTCGGTTACCATTATTGCTACAGGTTTCCAAACTTCAGAAGAACGCGTTTACGAAGAAAAAAATAAAAAGAAAATATCACTGTTAACACCAGAAGAAGCACCACTAGTTCGTCCCGTTGAACCAGTAAATTCTTTTATCCAGCCTAAAGCTGCTCCATCATACGAGCCGGTTTTAAAAGCTAAAGAAGAGATTTCGCAAGTGGATTTGTTTGGTGGTATGTTCAATAAACCTGAACCTCAAAAAGTTCAGGAGCCTGAAAATAATATTGTTCGTCATACATTGATCGAGGAAGAGCCTCGTGGTGTGGAAGAACCTCAGGAAACTGGTTTCGAATTTGAAGTGAAACTGGCAGAAACCAATTTTGTTTTCGAAACCCCAGTTGCAGAAGTAGCTCAAATGCATGTGCCTGAGCCAGAACCAGAAATGCCTGTTGTTGGTTTAGACGATGATAAGAGCGACGAATCGATGGAAGAGCAATTGAAAAAATCGAAAGAACGTATTTTACGTTTAAAAGATTTGAGCATGAAATTGCGTACTACCAATGGTTTACAGGAACTGGAAAACGAACCAGCTTACAAACGCAAACAAATGCAGTTACAGCAGGTTCAGCATTCATCAGAATCGCAGGTTAGCCGCTTTACGCTAAGCAACGATCAGGATGGAGGTACAGAAATCAGACCGAACAATTCTTTTCTGCACGATAACGTTGACTAAATCGACCCGAAATAATACCTTTAAAAGCCCCGAAATAAAAACCGGGGCTTTTTTGGCATAAAATTAGCACATTGAAAATGTTAATTGACAGCCAGCGGATGAACACGGTTGATTTTAAGCTGAATAAAGCGTAAATTCGCAAAATTTTATAATAAAAAAACAGGTAATACATTGGATATATTTGATAAAATAGCAAAACACATGGGGCCAATCGGCCAACACCAGAAATGGTCTCATGGGTACTTCTCGTTTCCAAAATTAGAGGGAGAAATTGCACCACACATGCAGTTTAAAGGAAAAGAGCATTTGGTTTGGAGCTTAAACAATTATTTAGGTTTGGCCAATCACCCTGAAGTAAGAAAGGCAGATGAAGAGGCAGCAGCGCAGTATGGTATGGCTTACCCTATGGGAGCCCGTATGATGAGCGGTAACTCTAAGTATCACGAACAACTGGAGCAGGAACTGGCTGCATTTGTAGGAAAGCCTGATGCATTTTTATTAAATTATGGTTATCAGGGCATGGTATCGATCATCGATACCCTGGTTGATCGTAACGATGTTATTGTTTACGATGCCGAATCGCATGCTTGCATTATCGATGGTTTGCGCTTACATATGGGCAAACGTTTTGTGTACAAACACAACGATATCGAGAGTGCCCGCAAACAATTAGAGCGCGCTACCAAATTAACTCAAGAGTCTGGTGGTGGTATTTTATTAATTACCGAAGGTGTTTTCGGAATGAGCGGTGCTCAGGGTAAACTGAAAGAAATTGTTGACCTTAAAAAAGAATTCGAATTCCGTATCCTGGTTGATGATGCACATGGTTTTGGTACCATGGGTAAAACAGGGGCAGGAACACACGAAGCTCAGGATTGTATCGATGGGATTGATGTGTATTTCGGTACTTTTGCTAAATCGATGGCGGGTATTGGTGCTTTCGTAGCTTCTACCGAAGAAATTACCAATTTCTTAAGGTATAACATGCGTTCGCAAACTTTTGCCAAAGCTTTACCAATGCCAATGGTAATCGGTTTATTAAAGCGTTTAGAATTATTGAAAAGCCGTCCTGAGTTAAAAGATAAACTTTGGGAAATCGCCATGACCTTGCAAAAAGGTTTACGTGAGCGTGGTTTCGATTTAGGCGTTACCGATTCGGTAGTTACTCCTGTTTTCCTAAAAGGAGAGCTTTCTGATGCGACTGCACTTACTTTCGATTTACGCGAAAACTATGGTATATTCTGTTCAATCGTAGTGTATCCGGTAATTCCTAAAGGAATGATCGAATTGCGTTTAATCCCTACGGCTGTACATACTTTAGAAGATGTACAACGTACTTTAGATGCATTTAGTGAAGTAGCTGAGAAATTAGAAAACGGTTATTACAAAGAAAACCAATTTGCTACTGCATAAGCAGCAAATTAATCATAAAAAAGCCGGTTATTGATAAAATAACCGGCTTTTTGCATTCAAGGGCATTTTTAAGATTTAATAAAAGCTAAAATATCTTTATTAATGGTTTCAGCTTCTGTAGTTGGCATGCCATGTGGAAAGTCTGGATAAGCAATCAGTTTACCGTTTTGTAATAACGCTACAGCTTTAGGTGCCTGGTGGAAAGGAACAATCTGATCGTCTTCGCCATGCAGTACCAACACAGGTACTTTGATGCTTTTAAGGTCTTCAGTTAAATCAGTCTCAGAGAAGGCTTTAATGCCTTCGTAGTGCGCTTTAACCGAGCCCATCATGCCCTGGCGCCACCAGTTGTTTTTAACGCCTTGACTCGATTTTGCACCTTCGCGGTTGTAACCGTAAAATGCATCAGTAAAATCATGGTAATACTGTGCACGATTAAAGCCAGTACCCTGACGTATTTCATCAAAAACAGCTAAAGGTACACCTTCAGGGTTCTGCTCGCTCTGGATCATAATTGGGGTAATGGCACTGATCAATACCGCTTTTGCAACGCGGTCACCATTTTTTGCTACGTATCTGGCTACTTCGCCACCACCGGTAGAATGGCCGATATGTATGGCATCCTTTAAATCTAACGCTGCAGTTAACTCAGCAACATCGGCTGCGTAGGTTTCTATGTTATGCCCTTCTGAGGCTTGACTCGAACGGCCATGTCCGCGGCGGTCGTGCGCAATTACACGGTAGCCCTGGTTAACAAAAAACATCATTTGGGTATCCCAGTCATCTCCCGATAATGGCCATCCGTGGTGAAATACGATAGGCTGTCCTGTACCCCAATCTTTAAAATAGATTTCGGTTCCGTCTTTTACTTTAATTGTACTCATAGCTGTAAATAAATTTTATGATTTGTTTGGAGGCGTCTGCTGCAATTTACATCATAAGCTTTAATTAATTGTTAACGCTTTGTTTGTTTATGCATTAGTTATTTGGTTATTGGTCATTGGTTCATTGGTCATTGCTCATCGGTTATTGGTTCATTGGTCATTGATTATTGTTCATAATCCAACTGAAAACCATTAACTGATAACTGTTAATTGAGAAATGTCAACTGAAAACCGATTATTTCATTACTCATTCATTATTGCTCCATAGCTCTCCTTCATTCATGTTGTTTATGTATGAATAAAATTACATAAGGTCGTTTTGGGCTGTTTTTGATGATGTTTTTAGGTTTTTTGTTTGTATTTTGTTGATTAACAGTTGTTTGTTTTATTTTTTTAATATTGTGTGTGTTTATAATTGTCGTTAATGTGGAAAAAAAAGGCCTTTTGAGGGCTTTTTTTATCATTGCAAAAATTTTTTTATTACACTAAACCGTTTAAATTAGAGTTAGATAATTAAAAATCAAACCTTTAAAATTATAGGAGCCATAAAAAATGAAAAAATTCGAAGAAGTAAAAAGTTTAGTGGCAGCTTTAGAAGCTGATGCAGACAAGTTTTATAACAAAGGTAACAGCGCAGCCGGAACCCGTGTACGTAAAGGTATGCAAGATTTAAAAAACCTGGCCCAGGCTATTCGTTTAGAAGTACAGGATACCAAAAACAAAGCCTAAGCCGTCAAAATATTTAAACAAAGGTCTCTTGAAATTTTCAGAGGCCTTTGTTGTTTTTAAGTGCAATTATCATACGATAGTTGTACTCCTGTTTCTCTCTCTTTGTAAAAATAATAAGACGATTTAATAAGCTTTATGCTATTCTGCTATTAAGTCTCATTTGTTTTCTATTTTTACGATCATTAAAAATTTCTTTACAAGCTGACCGTTTATCGCGTAAATACTTGACTATTCCCCGTTTTTTGCCGTAATACCGGGTATTTACTTAAGAAATAATCTCTTCTGCTTACAAGCTGAAGAAAAAATCTAATCAATATTGTTGTTGTGAGTTAATTTAGGCTGATATGGACAATACACCAGTAATTTAGGATATAAGATGTCGGGATATTTAAAATACAATCGTTCAAATCAGGCAGATATTAATCACATACTTGAGATTATGTCGGTTGTATACCCTATCAGTAATGGGTTGATTAGGGAGTTTGAAGCGCATATACTTTCATTAAGCATTAAAAAAGACCAGATTCTTTTTAACGAAAATGAGGTATGTGAATATATCTATTTTATTAAGAAAGGTGCATTAATGGGATGCACTACTCATAAAAAGCAACAGATTACCACTTATATATCTATCGAAAACGAATTTGTAAGTTCGATATCGGGGTTGCACGGCTTAGCCCATTCGCAAGAATATGTGATTGCTGTAGAAGATACGGATTTACTGGCCATCCATAACCAGGAAATAAACAGATTGTTTCTGCAGTATTTCGAACTGAATTATATTTTCAGGGTAATTTTAGAGAAATATTACAAACACGCACAGCAGCGTGCACATATTATCCGTGTAGGCAACGCCAAAGAGCGGTATCAGTATTTTGCCCAAACCAATCCGGGTTATTTAGACCGTTTACCTTCCGAACTGATTGCCTCTTTGCTGAATGTAAAACCCTCTACATTATTGAGTGTAAAGAAAGATTTCGCCGCGCAGGAAGAGCAAAATAAAGAACTCGACATGTGGGAGGAAAAGTTAAGCATCCATATGGAAACGCACCAATCTTTCAGAGATAAGGGCATTAGACTGCAATCCTTAGCGAAGGAGATAGGATTGAGCAGCCATAAACTCTCTATTGTGCTCAACAGTTATCTAAACAAAAGCTTTATCGATTACATCAACCAATATCGCATCAACTGGATTAAAGAAAGCCTTCGCAACCCCGAAATTGTTCAAAATTTTACCTTAGAAGCACTGGCTTACAGTGCAGGCTTTTCGTCGAGAAGTGCCTTTTACAACGCTTTTAAAAAGCTTGTAGGTATGAGCCCGGTTGAATATACCAAAAACTGCTGTAAATAAAAGCGTTATCATAACGTTTTTGTTACGAACATACTCTTCCGTGCAACTTTTTCAGATATACTTGTGTTGATTTATAATACAGGACAAACTTGTTTTATTAAACAGATATAAAAGATACTGTTTTGGGTACTTTTGTAGTATAAACAAGATAGACTATAGGGTATATGGGTTATTTTTTGACTCAAAATTTGATTAAACTATGATAAGAGCAATGCGTGCAACGGATTGGGATGAGGTGAGTAGAATTTATCAGGAAGGAATCGAAACCGGTGTGGCAAGTTTTAGAACTCCGGATTTGTCATGGAAAGACTGGGACTCATCGCACAGTAAAGTATGCAGGTTTGTAGCCTGCAAGGATAATGAAATTATTGGCTGGATTGCTTTATTGCCTGTATCGGCTAAATATGACAGGGCAGGTGTTGCCGAAATAGAAGTTTATGTAAAGCAGGAGCATAAGGATAAAGGCATTGGTTTTTTGCTGTTGGATACCTTAATTAAAGAAAGTGAAAAAGTTGGCGTTTGGATGCTGCAGGCAGGAATTTTTCTGCAAAATGCAGCTGTATTAAAAATTCACGAAAAAGCTGGTTTCAGGGTAGTTGGTTATCGGGAAAAGATTGGTAAAGTAAATGGGGTATGGCAGGATAATTTGCTCATGGAACGCAGAAATAGGTTAATTGCTTAAAACGAAAAAATCCCTTTGAATTAAATTGCAGTGCCCCCAAAAAGTTAGACACTTTATGGGGGCATTTTTATGAGTAGACAAGTTAAGCACAGCTTAGAATTTAAATTGACTATCGTCAATCAGGTATTAAAAAGAAATAAATCTCTGTCGAGCATCTCAAGAGAAAATGGTCTTGAACAGCGTATGATCCGTCAGT
>NZ_JSYN01000058.1 GCF_000812965.1 Pedobacter kyungheensis | reverse complement strand
TCCAAGCCTTGATCTTTTGTTTCTTTTCTATCAAGAGAAAAGAAAGAGCCCCCGCGGCGGTGAGCGGAAAGAAAACAGCGAAAGCATTAAGATTCCCGCCTGCGCGGGAATGACGGATTTGCGAAAGGGAGTATCTACATCGCTTACAAACAAATAAGAGATGCTTCGCTGCGCTCAGCATGACAAAGATATTAGTGACTGGGATAACAAAAGTCCTTCGACAGGGCTCAGGATGACAACGTTAAATAACATCCCATACACCCTGCTACCCCTCTTACTCCTTCCCCTTCTGATTACTCAAATAAACCTTCGGTGTATAGCCAAACTGTTTCTTATACTCGCGGCTAAAATACTTCGGATCGTTAAACCCCACCAAATGTGCCACTTCCGAAACATTGTAAACCCTACCTTCCAGTAAAACTGCTGCCTTTTTTAAACGGATCGATTTCACAAAATCATTAACCGATAAATCGGTAATGGCCCTTATTTTCTTGTACAATACCGGCTGACTCATACCAATTTCGCGGGCCAGTTCCTGCACCCCAAAATGCTGATCGCTCAGACGCTCTTCAATACACTTGGTAAGCTTAAGCATAAACTTATGATCTACCGTATTAATCGTTACATCCTGCGGGTTCAGGTTGGCCTGCTCGCCAAACTTGCGCCGCATGTTAGCCCGCGATTGCAGCAAATTGCGCACATTCAGCAACATCAGCTCAATGCTGAAAGGTTTGGTAATATAACTATCCGCCCCCGTTTCAAGGCCATCCACCTGTTGTGCCTGCGATACCCTGGCCGTTAACAAAATCACCGGGATATGGGCCGTACGCTCGTCGGTTTTCAGCTGACGGCATAAATCCAGTCCATTCATCACTGGCATCATAACATCACAAATAACCAGATCTGGCAACTGCTCGCTGGCCATTTCCCAACCCACCTGACCGTTTTCGGCTTCTAAAATCTGGTAGTTCAGCCCAACGGTATTGCGCAGCAACTGCCTGATTTCCGGATTATCTTCCACCAGTAAAACCGTTTCCTTAAAAGTCTGTTTCGGGTTCAGGCTACCTACAGCCACATCAGGCACTGGCATAGGCACCACATAAGTACTGCTTTCCTGTCCATCGACAGCCGGCTCATAAGGTTCAAGCTGCTCTACCCAGCTGCCGTCTTTTTTTAAGATGACGGTAAAACAGGTATTGCCCGCCTGCATTTCACTTTCCGGTACACTGGCCATTAACAGCTCGCCATTATGGGCGGTTATAATGCTTTTAGATAGCGCCAAGCCAATACCCGAACCAATGTGCACAAAACCCGGACTGTTTACCTGGAAAAAGTCGCTGAAGAGCTTGCTGGTACTGCTTTCCGGAATCCCGATGCCATTATCGCGCACTTCAATTTGTACCTCCTGCTTCACTTCTTTAATACTAACACTAATTGCTCCGTTATCGCGGGTAAATTTAAAGGCGTTCGAGAGCAGGTTAAAACAAACCTTTTCCATCTGCAACTTATCAAACCAGATCAATATCGGTTCGCCACTGTATTCGAAATGATAACTAATATTGCGGCTTTCGGCCAGTTGCTCAAAGGCATTAAAAATTTCGCGTAAAAACAATACAATATCCTGTTGCTGCGGTTGTAGTTTCAGGTTACCGGTTTCCGTTTTCCTGAAATCCATCAGCTCGGTTACCAGCTGCATTAAACGGTCGGCATTGCGTTTTATCGGCAAAATCTGGTTGTTAATAACAGGCAAATCTTTGGTGCTTTTCAGCAGGTTTTCCAGCGGGCCTAATATCAGCGTAAGCGGCGTTCTGATTTCGTGCGAAACATGCGTAAAAAACCTCAGTTTAACCCGCTGCACATCCTCAGTCCGTTTTAACAAGGCCTGCACAAATAGGTAGCGTACAATGAGGAAGAGCATGGCTGAAAACAGCAATAAATAAAGGCCATAAGCCCACCAGCTGGCCCAGAAAGCCGGGCGTACCCTGATGTTAATGCTGGCTACTTTTGCCCCCGGAATACCATCGTTATTGGCACCTTTTACCATAAAGCGGTAATTGCCGGCCGGTAAATTGGTATAAGTGGCACTAGGCGTAGCCATATCGTTCCAGCCACGATCAAAACCTTCTAAAAAATAAGTGTATTTGTTTTTGTCGGGTTTTACAAAATTAAGCAGCGCAAACTCAATGGTAAAATTGTTCTGGTCGTGGTTAAAAGTAAGCGTTTGGCCGGTATTGATTTCTTCGGCCAGTTGCCCGTCTTTTTCACTTACATATTGGTTAAACAATTTTAAACCGGTAAAAATCAGTGGCGAAGCATAATTGTTCAGTTCAATTTCGCGCGGATAAAAAGAAGTAAGCCCGTTTATACCGCCCATAAATATTTCGCCGCGACTATCAATAAAGTAAGAACGCGCATTAAACTCATTGCCTGCCAGCCCATCACTTTTGGTATAATTCCTGAACCTGCCCGTTGCCGGGTTCAGCTCCGATAAACCATTGGCCGTGCTAAGCCATAAATTATGACTGGCATCTTCCACTATCCCTAATACATTGTTGTTAATCAGTCCGTTTTTTTCCTGAAAGGTTTTAAATGTTTTGGTTTTAGGGTTGTAAATGCTCAACCCACCAAAGTAAGTACCAATCAACATTTCGCCGGCACTGTTTTCGGTAATGCAGTTAATGTAATCAGATTGCAGCTGGTTGCTTTTACCTTCGTTTTTATGGAAAACCGCCAATACGCCTGTTTTAAAGTTGTATTGATACAGGCCCATATTGGTACAAATCCAAAGGTCGCCACGGCTGTCTTCGTAAATATTGGTGATATTTTTGCGCCGCAAATAACGGTCTAAAATACTTTTGGTGGTATGGGGAGGGTATTTCCCATCCTTTTTGGCCAGCGTAGTAAGCCCGTTGAGCGAGCCTATCCAGATGGTACCACGACGGTCTACTTCGAGTGCCAGGATTTCGGCCGAACCTGCAACCCCTAACGAATCGCGTACGTTTTTAATATGCTGGGCTTTGCCTGTTTTCGGGTCGAAGATATTCAGCCCCCCACGGTGTGTGCCAATAATAATTTTATCGCTGTTGGGGCCTTCTTTCTTCATCACCTTAATCAGGTTCGAACTGATGCTCGATGAATCGGTAGAGTTGCTTTTGTAGCTCTTAAAAGTATTGGTTTTGCGGTTGTAATAATTTAATCCACCGCCTTCGGTGGCAATCCACAGGTTGTGTTGCGCATCTTCCAGTACCGAGCTCAGTACATTGCCGCTAATGCTGGGCAAAAACCGGCTGTTGCGGTAAACTCTAAAGCGGGTAGATACCGGCGAAACCATGTTTACCCCGCCAAAATAAGTTCCGATCCAGATGTTCCGGTTTTTATCGCTAAAGATATTGTGAATAGAATTGTGACTAATGGTACTGCTCACTTCCGGATCGTGCTGGCAACTGGTAAAAGTACCCAGGGTAGGGTTTAAAATACTCAGGCCATCTTGCGTACCCACCCATAAATTGCCTTTGTAGGGCATAATTTCCCTGATATCGTTATGGATAATCGAACCGGGGTTCTGGTTATCGTGCTGAAAAACCTTGAGGTTATGGTGCAGCACATCAAAGCGGCACAAGCCATTGCTGGTACCCATCCAGATATTTTCTTGTTCATCGGCAGCAATGGCGGTAATGTAATTAGAAGGCAGGGGCGAAGGGAAATCCACTTTTTTGTAATGGTAGCCACCCCGATCGTGGCTCAATAAAACTACCCCATTACCCGTGCCTACCCATAAATTACCGTTTTTATCTTCGCAAAAGCTATAAATGCTGTTAACCGGATCGCCACTCCTGCTGCTGAAACGAAAAATCTTAAACTTATTGGTTGCCCGGTCTGTCAGTAAGTTTAATCCGTTTAGCGTACCTACCCAAACATTTTTATTGCGATCCTGATAAATGGCTTCCACACTATTGCTGCTTAAGCCCTTAATGCGCACAAACGAATCGTTTTGTGCATTGTAGTGGTTTAATCCGCTCGAGGTACCTGCCCACAATACCCCTTTACTATCGGTTAATAGCGACGTAATTTCGACCCCCGAAATACTGGCCGGGTTTTTAATTTCATTTTTATAAATTTTAAAGCGATAGCCATCGTAACGGTTAAGCCCCTGGCGCGTGCCAAACCACATAAAACCCGTGCTATCCTGGGCAATAGCAATTACAGAATTTTGCGACAAGCCGTTTTCGACCGTGAGGTTTGAAAAAGAAACCGCAGGCTGACCCTTTGCCGAAAAAAAAGTAAGGAAAATTAGCAGGCCAAGCAATAGCCCGACGGGCTTATCACATCTCATATTCAATTTTGTAAGTTCTAGTTAGTTAGCTATCCAATAAATATAGGAAGATGATTACTCTCCTTAGTATTGTACCGGGATTTTAATGCGATATTACTGATTTTTCTACCCTTTCTTTTAGAATCTTCGTCTTTTTTTCGAAGAGAATATTTCAAATTTGATTCATGCAAATAATTGCTGCCGGCTGGCCAATGGTTCAGCCAAACCAAAACAGGCAGTTTTACCAAACGAAAAAGAGTTAGTTGATCAATAGCCGGGATAAGTGGGCCACCCGTTGTGCCCACTTATTGACCAGCAAAACAAAACCTTTAGCAGTATATCCCAATTACGCAGATAAGTAATTCCCGTTCAAAACAACCTAAAATATGCCGCTCGAAAATACCCCTCAAACGCTTACTCACCCTTTAAAAAACGCTGTCGACATCAGGGTGCTCGAACCCATTATTTTTTACTCAGGCAAACACGATGAACTGCAAATTCATGTAAAAGAAGCTCTCAATGGCGAACTGATTATTAAATCGTTAAATACCGCCATGCTCGAGATTAAAGCCGTAATGCTGGCCGATACCGATACCCCGCTCAACTGGAAACAGAACAAAGAATGCCTGAAGATTACTTTCGATAGGGATTTAATGCCCCTTGGCGAAAATGCGAACAGGGTGATTAAGGTGGTGTTTTGACCCCTATCCGAGCGGAGGCAGCTCCCTTGATCGTCACCCTGAGCGGAGTCGAAGGGTCTACATAGCATGCACAAATAAATAAGAAATGCTGAAACGAGTCCGATAGTTAACATAAATCCCTAAAGAAACCCGTCATTCCGAGAGTAGCGCAGCGGAACCGAGGAATCTATATCGATTAACCTAAATCAGCTGTAACCCTCTTGGCTGTCTCCCACCACCTCGCCGTCACCCTGAACTTCCGCCCGGCCGGACGGACGGGTGTTTCAGGTATCCTCGAAAACACGTCATTGCGAGGAGGAACTACGAAGCAATCTTTCATGCCGGTAATTCTTGCTGCAAAGATTGCTAATAATGAGATTGCCTGCAGCAGGCAGGCTTCAGCTTACACAGCCCTGCTTCGCAATGATCAGGGAAGGGAATAACGAAGGTCCTTCGACAGGCTCTGGATGACACCAAAAGCAGATCCTCTGCACCCTGCTATCCGGCATAGGAGATTTTCGCAGGAAAAAGCACGAAAAGCTTTGCACAACCTTCCATTTCCCTACTATCCAAGGCAGGAGCAAGCGCGTGCGTTGGCCTAAGGGCGGGCAAGCGCCTAGAAACTGCCGCCATTCAGGTTTTCGTAGGTTTTTACAAGAAAAGATCCAAGCCTTGATCTTTTGTTACTTTTGGATCAAGCCAAAAGTAAGGGCGGTTCGGCGGCTGACCTGTACCGATTTTATATCGGTAGCCGAGGCAAGATTGTGCAAAGGGAAAGCAACAGCAAAAGCATTAAGATTCCCGCCTGCGCGGGAATGACGGATTAGCGCAAGGGACTGTGCCCTTATCTTCATCCTGAACTTCCGCCCGGCCGGACGGGTGTTTCAGGGTCTCAATGTAGCTCGCACAAATAAAATAAGAGATGCTGAAACAAGTTCAGCATGACGGCGAGGGGGAAGAGCGTGACGCAAGGGGTTTTCTGCACCCTTCCATCCGGCATAGGAGATTTTCGCAGGAAAAAGCACGAAAAACTTTGCACAACCTTTCATACCCCACTACCCAAGGCAGGAGCAAGCGCGTGCGTTGGGAATGTGTAATGGCAGGCGCCTAGAAACTGCCGCAAATAAGCTTTTCGTAGGTTTTTACAAGAAAAGGTCCAGG
>NZ_JSYN01000057.1 GCF_000812965.1 Pedobacter kyungheensis | reverse complement strand
GGCAATTTATTATATAAAAATCAATATGAGTGACGGGGAGAGCTTAACGGCATTGATCTACTCGAAAAATCTTCATTGCGAGAAGGAACGACGAAGCAATCTTTCATGCCGGTAATTCTTGCTATAAAGATTGCTTCGTCGGCTGAAAAAGCCTTCTCGCAATGACGATATTCTTTAGATGTCTATCAATAGTTGCCTAATCGAAAGAAGATCGTAAAATGTTTAGACAATCTCAACGTGACAACATTCCATCCGAAAATAGCCTGATGAAAAATTAACTTCAATTTTTTATCTTAGTAAATGCCAAAATACACCGCCACCAAACTTACCCCCCTGCTCGAATCGCATGATATGCCCGGAACCCTAAAGTTTTACACCGAAGTTTTAGGTTTTAGCTGTGCCGCAAAATTCGACGATCTGAGCTGGTTTAGCCTCAGCAAAGATGAGATCGAGATCATGTTCTGCATGCCCAACGAGCACCGCAATATGCCTAAGGCGGTAATGAGTGGCTCGCTATATATCAAAACCAATGAAGTAGAACAGCTTTGGAAAAGTTTAAAAGACCAATGCGAAATCGGCTACCCGCTTGATGATTTTGAATTCGGCATGCGCGAGTTTGCCATCTACGATAATAACGGTTATATGCTGCAGTTTGGGCGCGAGCTGGAATAGACTAAAGGCCATAACGGTATAGGGTATTCACCCTTTAAGCAGCTTAATTTAGTACATTTGCATAACCAAATATTTGGAACAGGGATTGGTACTTTCAGTACAAAACAATCCTTTAAATCCCATATTATGCAACAAGTAGAAATATACAAGCCCAAAAATAAAATCCGTTTTGTAACCGCTGCTTCTCTTTTCGATGGCCACGATGCAACTATTAACATCATGCGTCGAATCCTTCAATCGTCGGGCGCCGAGGTAATCCACCTGGGGCATAACCGTTCGGTTGATGAAGTGGTAAACTGCGCCATTCAGGAAGATGTACAGGGTATTGCAATGACTTCCTACCAGGGCGGCCATATCGAATACTTTAAGTACATGTACGATTTGCTGCAGGAACGTGGTTCAGCGCATATTAAAATATTTGCAGGTGGCGGTGGGGTAATCCTGCCAGCTGAAATTGACGAACTGCAGGCTTATGGCATTGCTAAAATCTACTCACCTGATGATGGCCGAAAAATGGGTTTACAGGGCATGATTAATGATATGCTGGTGAAAACCGATTTCGTAACCAAAACCAGTATCACCAACGAGCTCGAAACCATACCAACCAAAAATATTAAAGCTATAGCCGGAGCCATTACTGTTGCAGAAAATGATCCCGAGGGTGCACAAAAATTTGTTGATGAATTAAAGCGGTTATCGCAAAATAATACAGCTCCTATTCTGGGCATTACCGGTACCGGCGGCGCCGGAAAATCATCATTGGTTGATGAACTGGTGCGCCGTTTTTTAGTTGAGGTGAAAGATAAAACACTGGCCATTATTTCTGTCGATCCATCTAAACGGAAAACAGGAGGTGCTCTTCTTGGCGACCGCATCCGGATGAACGCCATTAATAATCCCAGGGTATATATGCGTTCGCTGGCCACACGCCAGGCCAATCTTGCTTTATCTAAAAACGTACAGGAAAGTATCGATATCTGTAAAGCCGCAGGCTACGACCTGATTATTGTCGAAACTTCGGGAATTGGCCAATCGGATACCGAAATTACCGAGCATTGCGATGTTTCCTTGTACGTAATGACACCCGAATTTGGTGCTGCTACACAGCTGGAGAAAATAGACATGCTCGACTTCGCCGATCTGGTAGCCATTAATAAATTTGACAAAAGAGGTGCCCTCGATGCATTGAGAGATGTACGCAAACAATACAAGCGCAACCACAACATTTTCGATGCCAAGGACGACGAAATTCCCGTTTATGGCACAATGGCATCCCAGTTTAACGATCCTGGCATGAATAATTTATTTGTGGCCTTAATGGAGCAAATAAAAGTTAAAACCGGAACAGATTTTCAGGCAAAGCTGGAATTAACAACCGATCAATCCGAAAAGATTTATATCATTCCACCAGATCGCATCCGTTACCTGGCCGAAATTGCAGAATCAAGTCAGGTGTACAATGAGTGGGTAACTAAACAGGCCACTATTGCCCGGAAAATGTACCAGCTCAAAGGTGTAATCGATTTATTGAGCGATACTCATTCCCCTCTTCCAGAGGGGTGTCCGCAGGACGGGGTGTCAAAAAGCCTAGACTCAACTTATGCTTTCTTCGAAGAACAATTAGACGGAGAATGCAAAAGATTATTGCGCCAATGGCCAGAAACCAAAAAAGCTTATAAAGAAGAATTTTTCATTTATAAAGTCCGCGATAAAGAAATTAAACAACCTTTATTTTACGAATCGCTTTCGAAGCTTCAGATTCCAAAGGTATCGCTCCCCCGTTACGAAGATTGGGGCGATATTTTAAGGTGGTTGTTAACCGAAAACCTGCCAGGCGAATTTCCTTATGCTGCCGGGGTATTTCCACTCAAACGCGAAGGTGAAGACCCTACCCGTATGTTTGCCGGTGAAGGTGGGCCAGAACGGACCAATAAACGTTTCCATTATGTTTCATTGGGGCAACCAGCACACCGCCTGTCTACTGCTTTCGATTCGGTTACCCTTTACGGCGAAGATCCGCATACCCGCCCCGATATTTATGGCAAAATTGGTAATTCGGGCGTGAGTATTGCCACTTTAGACGATGCTAAAAAATTATACTCAGGCTTCGATCTTTGCGCCCCTTCTACTTCCGTATCGATGACCATTAACGGGCCAGCACCGATGTTACTTGGCTTTTTCATGAATGCAGCAATCGATCAGCAATGCGAAAAATATATTATCGCAAACGGCCTGGAAAAAGAAGTTGAAGCTAAAATCGCTGCCATTTATAAAGCTAAAAACGCAGAAAGGCCGGCATACAACGGATCGCTACCACAAGGAAACGATGGTTTAGGCTTAATGCTTTTAGGTCTGACCGGCGATCAGGTTTTACCAGCCGATGTTTATGCCCAAATTAAGGCAAAAGCCATCAGCTCAGTACGCGGAACCGTTCAGGCCGATATCTTAAAAGAAGACCAGGCCCAAAACACCTGTATTTTCTCTACCGAGTTTGCCTTGAGAATGATGGGCGACATCCAGAAATATTTTATCGACGAGAAAGTGCGGAATTTTTATTCCGTATCTATTTCAGGTTATCACATTGCCGAAGCTGGTGCAAATCCCATCTCGCAACTGGCTTTTACGCTGAGTAATGGTTTTACTTTTGTGGAGTATTATTTAAGCAGGGGCATGCATATCGATGATTTTGCACCTAACCTTTCTTTTTTCTTCTCTAATGGTATCGATCCTGAGTACGCTGTAATTGGCCGTGTGGCGCGTAGAATCTGGGCTAAGGCCATTAAAAATAAATATAAAGGAAACGATCGTTCGCAAAAACTGAAATACCACATTCAAACTTCAGGCCGTTCATTACATGCCCAGGAGATTGATTTTAACGATATCCGCACTACCTTACAGGCATTATATGCCATTTACGACAATTGTAATTCGCTCCACACCAACGCCTATGATGAAGCCATTACTACACCGACCGAAGAATCGGTTAGGAGAGCTATGGCCATTCAATTGATTATAAACAGAGAATTAGGGCTCGCTAAAAATGAAAACCCGCTACAGGGAGCTTTTATTATCGAAGAACTAACTGATTTGGTTGAAGAGGCTGTGCTGGCTGAGTTTAAGCGGATCAACGATCGTGGTGGTGTTTTAGGTGCCATGGAAACCATGTATCAGCGTGGAAAAATACAGGAAGAAAGTCTGTACTACGAAACGCTTAAACATACTGGCGAATATCCGATTGTTGGTGTTAATACCTTCTTAAATAAAAATGGTTCTCCTACTATTGTTCCCGGAGAAGTAATCAGGGCTACCGAAGAAGAAAAGCAGTTTCAGATTTCGGCTCTGGAAAAATTTAAGCAGCGCAACGAGGATAAAGCTGCCGGTTTGTTAAAACAGTTACAAAAATCGGCCGTTGCCGGCGAAAATATCTTTGAGCAATTAATGGAAGTATGCAAAATCTGCTCACTGGGGCAAATCAGCAACGCGCTATACGAAGTGGGCGGCCAATACAGGAGAAACATGTAATGAAAAGATTAGTCTTCTTATTCGCTTTTCTATTTGCGGCAAATACCTGGGCAGTTACACTACCCAAAACACCTTACATTATTGCTCTAGGCATTGCGCAGGATGGGGGTTACCCACACATGGGTTGCCAGAAAAGCTGTTGTAAGATGGCCTGGTCCAACGCAAAACTGCAGAAACACGTAGTTTCACTTGCGCTGGTTGATCCGGTTAATAAAAAATGGTGGTTATTTGAAGCTACTCCAGATATTAAACAACAGTTGCAGCACTTTAAATTGCAAACTAACAGCACCTACCCTTACTTGCCCGAAGGTATATTTATTACCCATGCCCACATTGGCCACTATACAGGATTAATGGAGTTTGGCCGCGAGGTAATGTCTACCAAAGCCTTAAAAGTATATGTTTTGCCTAAACTAAAGGTTTTTCTCGAAGAAAATGGGCCATGGAGCCAGTTGGTTAAGTTAAACAACATTAACATCATTGAACTTACAGCCGATCAGCCCCTTACCATTGCGAACAATACAGTAACTGCGTTTACCGTGCCCCATCGCGATGAATTTTCAGAAACTGCTGGCTTTAAAATTAATACACCGACTAAAAAATACCTGTTTATCCCCGATATTAATAAATGGAGCAAATGGGATAAAAATATCATAGCCGAAGTTAAAAATGTTGATGTGGCCATGGTCGATGCTACATTTTACAGCAATACCGAGCTTGCAAACAGGGCGATTGCCGAAGTACCGCATCCTTTCGTTACTGAAACCACCGATTTGTTTAAAAACGAAGCAGCTGAAGTTAAACGTAAGTTATATTTTATCCACTTTAACCATACCAACCCACTGCTGTGGAGCGCACAAGCACAGCAAGCTTTACAGGCCCAGGGCTTTAACCTCGTTAAGCAAGATCAGATTTTCTATTAACCACCAATAAAAAAACCTATTGCTTACCGCAATAGGTTTTAAAATATTTTGAAATCGCTGGTGCTTATCCTGCAATCCAGCTAAATTTATAATCAATAGTAGGATTTTTCATTCTTTCCGCTACGCGTAGTAAACGTGCTGGTAAAGCCATAATATAGTCGCGGGCCTTCTCGCCTGCTTCATTTAAATCGCGCATACCTTCAATTTTCCAGTCAACTATTAACTGTTGCATAATTTCAACATAATCAATCGCGGTGTAAACACCTAAACGTTGCGCAGCATCAGTAAAGTGACCAAAGGTTTGGCCAATTTTTAACCCCACCTCACGTAAAAAGTGTGCAGGCATTACAATTTTTTGGCGCATCATATCCTCAAAAGCAAGCATAGCTTCGTTAGGATCGACCTCAAAAATGCGGTTCATGAAGTCTTTATACGCTTTGGCATGCCTTGCCTCATCAGAAGCAATTACACCACACATTCTCGATAATAACGTATCACCACCTTTTTTGGCTAAAGAAGCTACCCTTCTGTGCGAAATATTGGTAGCCATCTCTTGAAAAGAAGTATAAATAAAATTCCGGTACGGATCATGGCCGGTTCCAATATCGAAACCATCAGCTATCAGATATTGCGTAGAAATTTCCATCTGGCGCATATCTACCCTACCCGATAGGTATAAATATTTATTTAACAAATCGCCGTGACGGTTTTCTTCTGCAGTCCAGTGCCTGTTCCACTTCATCCAGCCACCATCTTCTTTCATGCTTGGGCCTTGTACCATCGATAACCACGATTCGTAAGTAGGTAAAGCTTCTTCAGTAATCGTATCACCAATTAATACTGCTACCAGATCGTATGAAAGATCTTTAGCGTTATCTCTCAGTATTCTTATATCTTGATAAAATGTATCGCTTGTAGAGTCAGGTAGAAAGTCAGACGGCTGCCAGTTGGTATCAATCGGTTTAAGATAGGTATCCATCATCTCGAGCATATACTGTTCTATATGCACCATCACTTCCCTTCTTTTATCTGCAAAAAAACTCATTATTCGTGTTTATATATTTGTTAACAGCAAAGATAACCAAATATTACTGCAAACCTTGTGATATTAACACATTTAGCATTAAATCAGTTTAAAATCAACTTTAAATTATCAACATCATTTTAATTGTCTTGTTTTGTTAACAATTTAGTTGTAACATCAACCGGCATTTACAGTTCAACAATTTTAATTAAAACGAAATTTTATTTATATGCTGTAGCGCAAAACCTGTGCTAATCGGAATAGTTCCGTCCTGCTGTACGTTGCAATCCTTTTGGAGGTGTAATGCGAGCGCAGGTAAGTGTTCGTTCCAGCCAAAAGGGATTTTCACTGCCATCAGGGCTACTGTTAAAAGCTTAAAGCAAAAAGAAGAAAGACCAAAGCAGGTATATACCGTTTTAAACTTATGAGTTTTTATTCTTATGATGAACCCTCTTGCAATCCCCCAGTACTGATCGTCATTGCCAGCTTGATCCGATAGCTATCGGATGGCAATCTTAATGAAAGGTTAAACCTCGCAGGTTTTAAATAATAAAAGAAACGAGCTAAACCTGCGAGGTTTCTAAGGACATTAAGAAAAGATAGCTTGGTTTAGTCAAAGTCACCTTAATTACCTTAACTGCTTAATGGTTAAAAAAGCTTAAAGCCTAAAGCTTTGTATCCCGCTTTCTGCTTGATCCGTCTTTAAGCTTTGGTCTTTCGGCTCAAAAAGCTTATAAACAAGAAAACCCCTCAGTATTAACTGAAGGGTTCCTTTAAGATTTGGCACCGACCTACTCTCCCACGTGTTACCGCAGTACCATTGGCTCTGGTGGGCTTAACTTCTCTGTTCGGAATGGGAAGAGGTGGACACCACCGATATAGGCACCTAAATATTTTT
>NZ_JSYN01000056.1 GCF_000812965.1 Pedobacter kyungheensis | reverse complement strand
GCATTATGCCTGATATTCCTTTCGATAATGTAAAATATGCGATTGAGGTAGTGAAGGAGTTTAGGTACTAACCAAATTACTTATAAATGCGTCACTCTGATCCGATAACTATCGGATTTATTTCATGGTCTCTTTTAGAATGAGATGCTGAAACAAGTTCAGCATGACGTGTGTAAGAATAACTAAAATGATAGAAACCCTGTTACCATATTACCAATACTTTAAAGCTGTTCACATTGTATTTGTGATTAGCTGGATGGCGGGTTTATTCTATATTTTAAGTCTTTTTATTTACCATACCGAGGCTAACGATAAGCCTGAACCTGAAAAAAGTATCCTCCAGAAACAGTTTATTAAAATGGAGGCTACTTTATGGAAAATTATTGCTACTCCGGCCATGATTATTTCAGTTTTGGCAGGGGCAGGTATGCTTACTTTGAACAATGCCCTTTTACAAGCTAATTGGATGTGGGTAAAGCTTGCATTTGTGGTTGGCTTACTCATTTATCATTTCATCTGCCAAAACATTGTAAAACAGCTTAAAAACAATCAGTTTAAGCTCAATAGTTTTCAGTTGCGTTTGTGGCGCGAGCTGGCTACTATTTTTATGATTGCAATTGTATTTGTGGTAATCTTAAAAAATGCCCTCAATTGGATTTATGGCTTAATTGGTATTATGGGCGTTGCCCTTGCCATCATGATTGCCGTTAAGCTATATAAAAACTACCGTAAAAAACGCGGCGAATAATATTTACCACAAAGCCACTGAGATACTAAGGATATTGTTTGTAATAAAAGGTGTTAATAAAACTTTGTGGTCTTTGTGCCTTGGCGGTTAACCCAGATAAATTTCTTTGTTTCCTTTGCGTAAACTTCGCGTGCTTTGCGGTTAAATAAACGAAAAACTATCCTAAATTTGGGCGATAAAAATCCAAGCTCATGTTTACAGCCACGGGTCTGAAAAAGACCGTACTTTTTATATCTTTTCTTTGTAGTTCTTATTTAGCTTCAGCACAGTTTAATCAGTCTGCGTTCGAAAACAGGATTCGTCCCGATAGTAGTTTAACCAACGAGGTACATTTTAATTTCTACAATTTCAATTACGTGCGCAATTACGAGTATACCAACGATTTTCACGATGGATATACCTTGTATGGTACACAGCTACAACCACAGATTGTTTATTATGCACACCCTAACCTGGCCATTACCGCCGGAGCTTTTATCCGCAAAGATTTTGGCAGAAATGGTGTAAGTGATGCGAAGCCTTTATTCAGTTTAAAGTACCACAAAAGAAACCTGACCCTGATTTTCGGGAGTTTAGAAGGCGGTATTCAGCATAAGTACATCGAGCCGCTTTACGATTTTGAAAGAACCATTACCAACCCGGTTGAATACGGTACACAGCTTTTGGTAGAACGCAAACGCTTTAATTTAGATGCCTGGATTGCCTGGCAAAAAATGATCTATAAAGGCGATCCGGCTAAAGAAGAAATTATAGGTGGTTTATCTACCGAAACTACACTGGCCGAAGCCAATGGCTGGAAATTCAGCGTACCGGCACAGTTTCTGGCTTTTCACCAGGGCGGCCAGATTGATATACTTAAAGAAATTCCGATCAGTACTTTATTTAATGGGGCAGCAGGTTTAAAACTGCATAAAGCCATTAATAGTAACATTAAGCAGGTATATACCGATAACTATGTGGCGGTGTATAAAGACTTGTCGCCCGATAAAAGAAGGGCTTACGAAGGTGGTTTCGGTCTTTGGTTAAATGCCGGGGTAGAAAGCAAATGGGGAAGCCTGGTTGCCTCGTACTGGAAAGGCAATAATTTTATTTCGATTAAAGGTATGCCATTGTACGAATCGGTTTCTGATAATTTATATAGTTCAGGCTTAAGACAAAGCTCAAGAAATATTGTCTCCCTGCGTTATGCTTACCAAAAGGAACTGATTCCGCATTTATACCTGGATGTTCGCTTCGAACCGCATATTGATTTGGATAATACCGATAAGCAACTCCAGTTTAATCATTCGTTTTTCTTAACCTATAAGCAGGATTTTAAATTGTTTAAGGTGAAAAAGGATGGAAGGTAAAAGCGAAAAACTAAATTCATCCATGGGCTCCGACTTCAGTCGGAGGTATTAGATAAATTGCTAGCCCCGCAGGTTTTAAAAAACTGCGGGGTTTATCGTTTTTAAACCCTCACCGTTCATTTTCAAATAAAATATTATCTTTCCTGAAAAATTGCAGTTAATTTATCTCATTGATAATCAGTGCTGATAAAAATAAATTTAACTTTATTTAACTTTTTTTCTCTCCCCATGCAACCATTGTGTGCAACTGATCATCTTCTCTATACAAACACACAATGAAATTGACGCGAAGCTATACGATAAACGATTTGATGGAGGGCTGCAAAGCCGGCGACCGGAAGATGCAGGAGCTGCTGTATAGGCAAACTGCATCGAAAATGCTGGCTGTTTGTATGCGCTACGCCAAAGATAGGATGGAAGCTGAAGATGTACTGCAAATGGGCTACATTAAAGTTTTCCAGAAAATTAAGGAATACCGGGGTGAAGGCTCTTTTGAAGGCTGGATTAGACGGGTAATGGTAAATACGGCTATTGAAAGTTACCGTAAAAACCTGCGCAGTTTAAATGTAGTTGAAATTGATGAAGCTTACGAGCAACCATCAACAGGATTTGATTTTAGCCGTTTGGGCATGCAAGACCTGATGAAAGTGATACAAAAGCTGGCTGATGGTTACCGGATGGTGTTTAACATGTACGTAATAGAGGGCTACTCGCATAAAGAAATTGGCGAAACACTGGGCATCTCAGAAGGGGCCAGTAAATCGCAGTTATCGAGGGCCCGGGCAATATTAAAAGAGGAAATTTTAAAAATGGAGGGATTTGGTTATGCAACCTATACAGGATAAGGATTTTGATCAGCTGTTTAAAAATGCTTTTGACGATGCCGAGATTGCACCATCAAGAGATTTATGGAGCAATATTGAAAGTGAAATTGAACCAAAGAAAAAAAGGATCATCCCCATTTATTGGTTATCGGCAGCAGCTGTATTATTGGTAGTTGCAGCGGGGATTCTGGTTTACCAGCAACAAAATGTTAACCCTAAACAGTTAACCAGTTATGTTGCCCCAAAAGTGCAGAAACCTGTTGTGGCAGAACAACCCGTTAAAGATTTGGTAATTACACCAGTTAAACCAATTGAAAAAGTAGAAGTCGTTTTACCGGTTAGCAATAAACCAGTTACCAGTTTGGCTAAAACTAACCTTAAAAAAGTGGCTAGACCGGTAGAAAAACAAAAAATAGTTACCGCTCCTGAAGTTTTAAAACAAGAAACGGTAATTGCTAAAACTGAAGAGCCTAAAAAGGATATTAAAACTAAGATTGAAGAAGCCATTCTACAACCAGAAAATAAAACTGTAATTGCAGCTAACCCAGCAGCTGTAAAAATAGATGAGCCCATTAACGATAATGATGAGCAGAGTACTAAAAGCATCCGTAATGTGGGCGATGTGGTAAACCTGATTGTAAACAAGGTTGATAAAAGGAAAGATAAGTTTATCCAGTTCAGAACAGACGACGACGATTCTTCACTGTCATCAATCAATATCGGGCCTTTTAAAATAGGTAAACGGAAGAAATAATAATTTTCAGTTGGCAGTTTTCAGTTCACAGTTATCAATCGGCAATTTTCAGTTATAAACATTAAAACATCACAACATTAAAACCTTACAACTTTTAAGCATTACAACATTAAACATAACAAACACATAGATATGAAACGTCTGATTTTTACAACACTTTTGGTAAGCGGGCTTGCCGGTGTTATCGCTCCAGGTGCATCTGCACAACAGGATTCAACAAAAAGAAATAGAAAGGATCTCGATTACGGTATCGTAAAAATAACAAGAGATGATAAGGATAGTGTAAACAAAGACCCTAAAAAAGGCCGCTTTGTAGGTGGAATTACCTTTACCCGGGTTGACTTGGGTTTCTCAAGACTAATTGATAACGGAAGCTTCAATTTATCGCCTGCTAACGATTTTTTAGATTATAAAGGCGGCAAAACCAGTACATTTTCTTTTGATATCTTACAATTGGGTTACCGTTTTAATTCGAATTTTAAAGTGTATGTAGCTGGTGGTTTCGATTGGACGCTGATCCGTTTAAGAAAAGACATTACCATTGCTAAAAACTCAAGTGAGTTTGTTTACACCGATCAATCGCCGGTACATTTCTCTAAAAACCGTTTCTCAAGCAGCTATGTACACATTCCGTTAAATTTTGAATTCCGTACCTCAGAAAACAAAAACGGCAAAAGGTTTTACCTGGTGTTAGGTCCGGAAGTAAGCTTTTTGTTAAACGGAAAAATTAAACAAATTAGCGAAGAAAGAGGCAAAGAGAAACAATACGATAGCTACCACTTTCAATCGGTACGCTACGGTGGTACAATCCGCTTTGGTTACGGCGGTTTAGGTTTGTTTACCAAATACTATTTCAACGATATGTTTACCACTTCGCAGCAAGCTGGTTTAAAAAACATGAGCTTCGGCGTTACTTTTGGGTTAAACTAAGGCCCCTAAATCTTAATCGACTAATCAATTTTCTCCTTCAGGAGATGTCCGAAGGACAGAGAGGCAATACACAAATGAACAGATCCTGTTTCGGTTAGGCGAGACAGGATTTTTTGTTTAGCGTTTTTGAAGTGTTTACTATACCGTTGTAATTTTGCTTTGAGCTTTAGTCTTTCCGCTTTAAGCTTATTCACTATCTTTACCCCGTGAGCAATATCCTAATCAGCGTTAAAAATTTAACCAAGCAATATCAGGCAGAACAGGCCGGCGGAATTAAAAATGTAAGTTTCGATATCAACAGAGGTGATGTGGTAGCCATTATTGGCGAAAGCGGAAGTGGAAAATCGACCTTATTGAAATCGATTTATGGCTTGTTAAAAACCGACGAAGGCGAAATTTATTTTGAAGATAAGCGCGTTAAAGGACCTGACGAACAATTGATTCCGGGCCACAAGCAAATGAAAATGGTTACACAGGATTTTTCGCTCAACATTTATGCGAAAGTATACGATAATATTGCCTCACAGTTATCGAATACCGACCTGAAAACCAAAGCTGAAAAAACTTTGGCCATTATGGAACATTTACGGATTTTACCCCTTCAGCATAAGAAGATTATTGAGCTAAGTGGTGGCGAACAGCAGCGTGTAGCCATTGCCAAAGCCATGGTTTCTGATACGCAGGTTTTGCTTTTAGATGAGCCTTTTAGTCAGGTTGATGCCCTGCTTAAAAACCAATTACGCGCCGATATTAAACGCATAGCTGCCGAAACGGGTGTAACCGTGATATTGGTATCGCACGATCCGGCCGATGGCTTATTCCTGGCCGATCAGTTATTGATTTTGCGTAACGGACAGCTTTTGCAAACCGGCAAGCCAGCTGAAATTTATCAGCACCCGGCTCATATTTATACCGCGCAAATTTTAGGCAATGCAGTAGTACTGCCAGCTTCGGATGCCGAAAAAATTGGCTTAAAAACGCAAAAAGATACTGTTGTTTTTTATCCCGAATGGGCAGAGGTGAACAATAACTGGAGCAGCAGGCGTTACGAGGTAAAAGATGTGTATTACAAAGGTTTTTACGAAGAACTGCTGGTAGAAAGAAATGGCGTTCACATTCGTGCGCTACAACTGAATAGAGGGGAGCATAAAAAAAACGACCACGTTCAGTTGAACATTAGTCGTTTTTTAGAGTTTTAAGCCTCGCTTAAAGGTCGTTTCCTACCAAAACTATTTTAATTCTTACTGTTGAAGTAGGTTTTATAGGTGTTGTTGCCTGATAATCTGAACTTTGTACGTCGATAGATACGCCACCTTTGTAAACTTCATAACTATAGGCATCTACATTATAAACAAAAGGTAGTGCAATATAACTTGCCCCGCTATTGTAAGAAATGTAAACCAGGGTTCCTTCATTGTCAATATGAAACTGATCTATTTCCGGAACTGAAAGATTGGCTGAATATGTTTTTCCGTCATTGCTCAAAATCCATGCACTAGGGGCTACATCTTTAACTACTGTTAAGATGGCGTTACTTGGTTGAACAATAGTGTCTTTTTTGCAGGAAGCCAAACCTAGTGTGGCAATGCAAAGCATTAAGATGGTAAGTTTTTTCATGTTGATTAGTTTTTATTTGTGTGTGTGATTTTGATATTACAAATCTTCTGCCAAAAAATGTAACCTCCCATTTATGGATTAATTATTGTACAGTTAAACGCAGACACCAATTGTAAATTTGCATTTATTCCCATCATATGAAGATCTTTTTTCGCCTCTTACCCTGGTTAATCCTTTTGGTTGCAGGTTACTTATTTATCGCTAAAAAGTTCAGTATCAATACCACTGTAGAAAGTAAACATCAGCTCCTGGTCGAGAAAATTGAGGCTATAGGTAAACTGGAACTGGTTAGGTATCAAATTAGTGACGTTTTAGAGCACAAAAACAAAACAGATTTTTTGCCCGAAGCCAGTGTCTTGCTAATTGTTAAAGCCGAAGCTGTAGGCTGTATAGATTTAACAAAAATTACCCGTGAGGATATCCGTATAGATGCGGACACTGCTGTAGTAAATTTGCCACAGCCCGAAATCTGTTATGTCAAAATCGACCATAAAAACTCGCGGGTGTACGATACCAAAATGGCCTTCTTCAGGGAAGCGGATCTTGTAGATGAAGCCTATAAAGCAGCAGAGAGAAAGGTGGCTGAAGAAGTGAAAAAGTCGAATATTTTAACGCAGACTAAAACCAATGCCGCCAATGTACTAAAACCGATTATTGAAGGCTTAGGGTACAAAAATGTGAGGCTGAGTTTTGAGTAGGTTTTGAGGTGGAAGGTTTAGGGTGTAGGGTCTAAAGTTTTTAAGGAGGAAGGTTATCTTCAAACCGTCAGCCTGATCCGATAGCTACCAGATTTATTTCAGGGGCTCTATACTAAATAAGAGATGCTGAAACAAGTTCAGCATGACGACTTAATTAAAAATTACTTCAAAAAATCCTCGCGGTGGGGATTGAAAATATCAACCAGTAATCCAGCTTCAAGGCATACCACACCATGATATACATTTGATGGCGCAAAGAAAACATCGCCTTCGTTCAATATTTTTTT
>NZ_JSYN01000055.1 GCF_000812965.1 Pedobacter kyungheensis | reverse complement strand
ATAAATCCGGCAGTAAGATGGATTAAACCGAAAAGTCCTGAGGAAAATGGATTTGGATCCGAAGTGTATATTTGTTCAGAGGGAAAGGAACTTAGATGTGCATCATCCGGTAATCAAATTGGTGGCCAGTTTGGCCCGAAACAGAGGGGTCACTTTCACCGAAATACACAATGAAGAAGGGAAAGTTCAAGCAACATTGAGTGAATATTTAGTCAGAAGTAAATCAGAGGTTATAATTACAAATCTGTTAGCGACCAATGAAATGACCAGTTTTAAATATGAAACATTATTGTACGCTCCTGATAAAACATTTTATCTTCCAGATTTTACTGTAAATGTCAACGGAAAAACTTATTACTGGGAACACGTTGGAATGTTACATTTGCCAAAATACAAACAGCGTTGGGAAGAAAAGCAGAAATGGTATGATAAGCATTTCCCTAATCAATTACTAGTTACTTATGAGAGTGAAAATCTGACAATAGAAGCTCAACGAATAATTGATGAAATTAAAAGCAGATAATCCATAATTACAAGAAACTAGATTAATGATTAACCCTATAGAACGCATTACCCAAAATCGCATCATCCAACTCTTCCAAAAAGAGTTAGGCTATACTTATTATGGTAATTGGGAAAAACGGGAGCACAATAGTAATGTTGAAGAAGAAATTCTAAAAAAGAATTTGCTGAAACGTGGTTATTCTGAAACCCTTGCTGATAAGGCGGTAAAAGAGGTATATGACTTGGCTACTGCCAACTCTAGCAATTTGTATCACCGAA
The DNA here is from genome assembly GCF_000812965.1 of Pedobacter kyungheensis. Taxonomy (GTDB): domain Bacteria; phylum Bacteroidota; class Bacteroidia; order Sphingobacteriales; family Sphingobacteriaceae; genus Pedobacter; species Pedobacter kyungheensis. The sequence continues at coordinate 16,905 of NZ_JSYN01000055.1, read as the reverse complement.
ACAAGGCAATGTATTCGCTATTGCGCTATGGTGTTAAAGCCAGACCTGATTTAGGTGAGCAGTTTGATACCATTTTCCCGATTGACTGGAACGATTTTTCAAAAAACGAGTTTGGGATTGCAGAAGAAGTAACATTAACTAAGGGAGAAAATAACCGTCGCCCCGATATAGTTTTATATATCAATGGAATTGCGATTGGCATTTTAGAATTAAAGAGAGGAACTATTGATATTTCAGAAAGTATCAACCAGTCTATTTCTAATCAACGGGTATTGTTTAATGAGTGGTTTTATACCACGGTGCAGTTGCTGATGGCAGGTAATAATACACAGGGTTTAAAATATGGCACTATTGAAACCGAAAACAAATATTATTTAGCCTGGAAAGAAGATGAAGAGGATAACGAAGGCTACAAACTAGATAAATATCTAAAAAAGCTCTGCCAAAAGGAGCGACTGATTGATTTGATTTATAATGGTGTTGTTTTCGACGCTGGTCGGAAAAAGTTTCCCCGCCCACACCAATATTTTGCATTAAAGGAAGCTCAAAAATTTGTGCGTAGAAAGGAAGGGGGGATTATTTGGCATACTCAGGGTTCGGGTAAATCGTTAATGATGGTGATGTTGGGTAAGTGGATTTTGGAAAATGTTGCCAATTCACGAATTGTAATATTAACCGACCGTACTGAATTAGATGATCAGATAGAACGGGTTTTTAAAGATGTAGGGGAAACGGATGTCGCAAAAACGAGGTCCGGAAAAGAACTAATGACTTTTTTAACTTCTTCCAGGCCAAGGTTGGTTTGCTCGCTCATTCATAAATTCGGAAATAAATCGGAAACGGATTTTGATGCTTTCATTAAAGAATTACAGAGCAATCCTGTGCAGACACAAGGCGAGATCTTCGTATTCATTGATGAATGTCACCGTACGCAAAGTGGTAAATTGAATCAAGTAATGAAAGCCGTGCTGCATAACGCTGTTTTCATAGGATTTACTGGTACTCCTTTATTAAAAGAAGATAAGAAAACTACAATGGATGTATTTGGCAGATACATTCATACGTACAAATTTAATGAGGCCGTAGATGATGGTGTAGTAAAAGATTTGATGTATGAGGGTAGGGCTATTGAACAAAATCTTACTTCGCAAACCAAAGTTGATCAGTGGTTTGAAGCTAAGACAGCTGGCTTAAATGATTTTCAGAAAAATGAGCTGAAAAAGAAATGGGGCACTATGCAAAATGTGCTGAGTTCTAAAAGCAGAATGGAAAAAATTGTAGCAGATATAATTGTAGATTTTTCTGTTAAACCACGCTTAAAATCCCAAAGTGGAAACGCTATTTTAGTTGCATCGAGTATTTATGAAGCTGCGAAGTATTATAGTCTTTTCTTAAATACCGAACTGAAAAATAAATGTGCCATTATTACTTCCTATAATCCACATGCTAGTGATGTTTCATTAGAAGATACCGGTGCCGATAGTGAAACGGACAAAGAATTTATTTATAAGACTTACACCGATTTATTAAAAGAGGTTAGTGTAAAAGGAAATAAATCTAAAACGGAAACTTATGAGGCAGATGCCAAAGAAAGTTTTCGTAAAGAGCCGGCAAGAATGAAACTGTTAATAGTAGTTTCTAAGTTGCTGACTGGTTTTGATGCACCACCTTGTAGTTACATCTACATTGATAAAAGGATGCAGGACCATACTTTATTTCAGGCAATTTGCCGTGTAAACCGTTTAGATACTGATGATAAAGACTATGGTTACATTGTTGATTATATGGAGCTCTTTGGCAAAGTTACTGATGCCATTAATGTATACACTTCTGAGTTAGCGAGTGAAGGATTTACAAAAGAAGAGGTTAATGTACAATTGAAAGACCGCTTGAAAATAGCTATAGATCGATTGTTTACAGCTTTGGAAACAGTTGAAAGCATTTGCGAAAATGTAGCAGCGCCTAAAGACGGGTTAGCTTACATTCATTATTTCTGCGGTAATACTGAAATCTCAGAAGATTTAAAGGCTACAGAATATAAACGGATGGCACTTTACAAAGCCATAGTAGAATATATAAGGGCTTATGCAAATGTAAAAGCTGACTTTGTTACGGCTGAATTTACAGCAGCCGAAATTAAACGGTTTAATGATAAGCTTGAGGATTATTTAAACCTAAGGGAAATTATCCGTAAGGCATCTGGCGAAACAATTGATTTAAAAGCCTATGAAGCTGATATGCGTTTTTTGATTGATACTTACATTAGAGCTGAAGAATCTGAAGTGATTTCTCCCTTTGAAAATATTTCCTTATTGGATTTATTGGAGACAGATATGGATAAAGCTATTGATAGTTTGCCAAATGAAATCAAAGGGAATCCAGAAGCCGTAGCTGAGGTTATTGAGAATAATGTACGTAGTAAAATTGTAGAGGAACATTTGTTAGATCCGAAGTATTTTGATCATATGAGTGTGCTGTTGCAAGAGCTTATTGAAAGAAGGAGGCAGGAAACGATTAACTACCAACAATATTTAAAAGAAATAGCAGCATTAATTAGCAAGGTAAATCAAGGAAAAGAAGATAGCTTACCAAAATCTTTAAATACAAAAGGAAAAGTAGCGCTTTATCATACTTTGGATGATGATGAGGTTTTGGCTTTAGCTTGCGAAGATGCCGTACAATACGTTAAAGCAGACGGATTTAGAGAAAACGTGGCGAAGCAAAAAATAGTTAAGAAAGCAATCTATGGGGTAGTGAAAGATTTAGATAAAGTAGAGAAAGTTTATAAAATTATCGACGCACATAAGGATGAATACTAATGAGAAGCGATAGTTTAACGATTGGGTCTGTAAAAATTGAGGTTACATTTAAAGAGATTAAAAACCTCCATTTGAGTGTGCATCCACCAGATGGGCGAGTAACTATAGCTTCCCCTGATTTTTATGATTTGGAAAAGGTTAAAATATATGCAGCAACCAAATTAGGATGGATTAAAAGGGAACAGGGTAAAATAAGGAGTCAGCAAAGGGAATCGCCAAAGTTGATGATCACAAAGGAAAGTCATCAGTTTCTAGGGCAACGCTACTTACTCAACGTAATTGAAGCTAATAAACCAAAGCTGATTTTAAAACATCATACGATTGAACTTCACTGCGTGCCTCAAGCTACTACCGAACAAAAACATAAAACACTATATAACTGGTATAAAAAACAGCTAGATGGGGTAGTTGGAAATCTCCTTGTGGAATATGCTAAGCTGATGAATATTACTGATATTAACTTTGGTATTCGAAAAATGAAATCTAAGTGGGGTAGTTGTAATATTGGCAACCGTATGCTATGGTTTAATATTGAGTTGGTAAAAAAGCCTAAAGCATGTATAGAATATATTGTTGTGCATGAACTTGTTCATTTATTAGAACGCAACCATAATAAGAATTTTATTATGTTAATGAACAAATATTTACCTAATTGGAGAATTCAAAAGAAAATTTTAAATGAACTGCCTTTGTAAGTTATTAACTTGAAGATACCCTGAGACATCCGTCCGACTGGTCGGGCCGAAGTTCAGGGTGAAGATCGAGGAGTGAACCCTTAGCAGATCCGTCATTCCCAACTTGATCCGATAGCTATCGGATGGGAATCGTAATGCTTTGGCTATCTATGCCGTGCGCACGGGCTTTCTTCCGCTCGCCGCCGCGGGGGCTCTTACCTTTTTCTTGATAAAAAGGTAACCAAAAATCAAGGCTTGGATCAGTTTTTTATGCGATAATGTTGTTTTTATCGGTATAAAAGATTGCTGCGCAATTCTTGTAAAAAGCTACGAAAAGCTGAATAGCGGCAGTTTCTAGGCGCTTATCCACGCCCTGGCCAATGCACGCGCTTGTTCCTGCCTTGGGCAGGGGAGATGAAAGGCTGTACAAATCTTTTCGTGCTTTTTCCTGCGAAAATCTCCTATGCCGGAGGACAGGGTGCAGAGGATCCCCCCATGCGTCATGCTGAACTCGTTTCAGCATCTCTTTATGGCTCGCGTAGATTTTGGAGAGACCCTGAATCGAGTCCGATAGCTATCGGACCAGGGTGACGATCGAGGGAGAGATCCCCTTCCACAATCCGTCATTCCCGTGCAGGCGGGAACCACGAAGTGCTCAGCGAAACTAATCTTAATACATTGGCTGTTCTTTCCCTTCGCACTGTCTTGCCTCGGCTTGCCGCCGAACCGCTCTTACCTTTTTCTTGATAAAAAGGTAACCAAAAATCAAGGCTTGGATCTGATGTTGGATAAAATCGTCAAAGCTTTTATTGCGGCAGCGCAAGCCCCGACGAAAAGTCGGGAAAGACACGCTGCCTTGGGCAGTATTATTTGAACGTTTGTGCAAAAGCTTTAACGTTTTCTCCTGCCATCATCTCCTATGCCAGAGGGCAGGGTGCACAAGGGTTATAAAGTCCTTCGACAGGCTCAGGATGACAAGTTAAGCTGGGATGCGCTAAACTTTTCTCTTGCATCCTTTCCCTTCCAGGGGAAAGGTGCCGGCAGGCGGATAGGGGCCTGGTACGGTGGCTGTGAAGATCCTTCGACTCCGCTCAGGATGACAGGCTAAGTGGGATGTGCAAGCGGGATGGACAATAGAGATTCTTCGACTACCTGTTCCGATGCATCGGAACGCTCAGGATGACAATAATAAAAAAAGCCGTTCCGGTTTTTACATCGGAACGGCTTATCTTAAACATCGCTTTTCAGCGTGAGGTACTAGGGTTTCTTGCCGATGTTTACGCGTACATTCACTTCAAAATCGCCGCCGGTATAACCGCTGATAGCTGAGGTGGCGGTGTTGTAATAAGCCATGAAATACAGGGTAGATTTATAATTCATGCCGAAACCTACGGTAGCATTCTGTGTATTGTGGTACATGGCCATCAGGTACAGCTTATCGTTGGCAAAGTTGGCGTTTAAGCCGGCATCCCATAAATTCTGGTAGTTTTTAATACCCCTGAATACACCCTTCGGCTCCAGGCTAATGGCATCCATACCGGAGCTGAGGTTAAACTTATAACTCACCGCCGAGTAAAAAGTGGGTTTATCGGCAAAGTTTAAATCGTCTTTCCTGAATACGGAACGCATGTTGGGTACGGCACCTTCGATGGTTAAGTTTTTCGAAGTGTAGGATACACCGAAATCGCCATCGAGGTAATAGCCCCGGTCGTTAAAGCGGGCAATGGAAGGGTCGTTAATGTCGCTGTTTCTTACACTGCTTAAATCGAGCCTGTCCTGACTGGCGCCAAAAGAGATACCAAAGTTTAATTGCTGCTCGTCATTGCTGAGTGGGAGGTGATAGGCAAAGGTACCTACGGCTTTGGTACGCTGGATACCGCCCGATTTTTCGTTGTAGAAATTTACACCCCAGCCCACTTTGTTTACCTGCTGATCGAGCGTAACGCTTTGGGTAAGTGGAGCACCGGGAATGTTTGACCACTGCTTGCGGAAACTGCCGTTGATGTTAAAGCCTTCGTTAATACCAGCCATAGAGGGGTTAACCAGGTAACGGTTCTGGAAATACTGGGCATTTAAAGGCAACAGCTGTGCTTTTGCACTTTGAAAAAAGGATAATCCTGCTGCAAATAGAAACGTTACGCGACTTATTTGCTTTATGTTTTTGATGATTGCTTTCATGTCTGTAATTAGTCTCTAATGATATTGATAAAACCTTTAAATGTACCAACGCCTGTTCCGAGGTCGATGATGTAGTAATAAGTGCCTTCAGAAAGCGGGCTACCGTTTATGGTGCCATCCCAATCGTTGGCGTAGGTGTGTTTGGTGTACAGGATCCGTCCGGTTTTATCAAAAATCTTCAGCGTATTGTTGGGGTAATAGTCGATGTTTTTGATGATGAACTTATCGTTGTACCCATCGCCATTTGGCGTAACTACGGTACTGGCTTCGAGTTTATAATCTTCAATTACGGTAATGGCAATGCTTTGCTCGCTTGTACAACCACTGGCATTGGTTACGGTTACCCTGTAGGTGCCGCTCTGTTTTGGCCTGATGGTTACGGCTGCGCTTGTTTGTCCGCCTATGATGTCGCTACCAGTCCAGTTGTACTGGGTGCCACCTGTTGCGGTTAAAATCAAAGCTTCGCCTTTAGAGATGGATGCACCTTTATTGCTGCTGATGGCAACAACTGGTAAAGCATTTACGGTTACGGTTGCTGTTCCAGTTTGTGCCTGACTGGCATAAATATCAGCAACGCTAACCAAAGCATAGGTATAGGTACCTGTAGCACTGGTTGGCACGTTAACCGTTGCTGTGTTCGAACCTGAACTGGTGCTTACGGTACGGTTGCTTCCGCCATTAATGGTATAGGTAAAGGTGTACGGACCAGTACCAACTGAGCCTGTAAAGGTAATGTTCGGCGAAGCAGCAAAATTACAAACCGAAGTACTGCCTGCAATGGTGGCTACCGGCAGCGGACGGATTAATACCGTTGCCGAACCGGTTTGCGGCTGACTGCAATTTGCATCGGCCACACTTACCAGGTTGTATACAAAAGTACCTACCACATTGGTTGGCGCTGCTACTGTTACGGTGTTTCCTGTAGCGGTTACGGTGCGGTTGGTACCCCCGTTAATGTTATAGGTAAAGGTGTAAGGCGCTGTGCCGTTTGCACCGGTAAAGGTAATGTTAGGAGCAGTAGCCAGGTTTGGTACAGCGGTAGAACCGGATATGGTTGCGGTAGCAAGCGCTCTAATGGTAATAACGGCAGTACCAGATTGGTTTTGGCCTGCATTTACATCAGATACACTGATGAGGTTGTAGTTAAAAGTTCCGGCAAGGTTTGTTGGCGCAGTTACAGTAGCCGTTGTATTGGTGCCGGTGGTGCTAAGGGTTTGGTTTGCACCACCGTTAATGTTGTAGGTAAATACATAAGGGCCGGTACCATTGCCGCCGGTAAAGGTAACGGTTGGTGCGGTACCGTTTAAGCACAGGGCAGTAGTGCCCGAAATGCTGGCTACAGGGATCGGGTTAATTTTAACGGTTGTAGAAACGTTCTGCACCTGGGTACTGTATGCATCGGTAATGCTGGTAACGGTATACACAAATGTACCTACAGCATTGGTTGGTACGCTAAGTGTTGCGGTAGTGGTTGCCGATGTTAAGGTTTGCGGCGCAGCCCCGTTAATGTTATAGGTAAAGGTAAATGGTGCGTTACCTGCTGTGGCGGTAAAAGTAATTACCGGTGCAGTGCTGTTAAGGGGCACGGAAATATTACCACTTAAAGCTGCAACAGGTTTGGCATAAATACGCAGGTTGGCGGTTTGGTAGTTTAAGGCATAATTACTGCTTAAAGCCAGTGTGCCCTGCTGTATGGCATAATCGCCGGCAGTTTCGCCTGCTGCACGTGTTAACGTACCGGTAAAGGTATCGGTGCCGATAAGTGCAGGGGCAGCGGTATAAGTTAAAGTGGGATCTGCCGTTCCTGCTACCTTGGTTTTGGCATCGGCAGTTACGGTAATGGCTTTAGGGGCGATGGTTAATACCTGTTGCTTAGCTACTGCCGGATTAAAGAAAGTATCGCCAGGCTGTTCGGCGGTAATGGTTACGGTACCTGCTTTTACAATGTGGATATCGTTATTGCTGATGGTTGCAATATTGGTATCGCTGCTGGTGTAGGTAATGTTAATGCTGGTATTGTCGCTGGTGGCTCCGGCTGCAAGATCGGGGTCGCCATAGGTTGCGCTACGTGTTGGGGCAAAGGTAATGTTTTGGTCTTTCTTAACGGTTGCATCATCTCTGGTGTACCAAATGGGCGAGGTAATGATCCTGCTTCCATCGGCTTCAACAATATCGGCATAATAATAACCGGTAGCCAGGTTGGCCAAAGCATTATCGGTATAGGTTAAGCTGGCCGTTGTACTTGTGGTTAACTCAACAGGGTTGGTGCCGCTACCGGGTGTTCCGTATAAAATCCTGATGCTGGTTACCGGACTGGTGGTAATTGAGCTTACCGAAAGCTGTGGTGCGCCGGCAGTTTTAAATATACTGCCCACAGGCTGCTTATTGATAGTGAAAATTACTTTGGCTGCGGAATCTTCTGAAGCATAAAACCGCATCTTTTTAATGGCATCCAATAAATCGTTTTCGGTAAGGGCAGGAGCCAGTACCACTAACCGGGCACGGGTGTGCTTACCAAAGGTCATGTTGTGGTTATCGTGATCGATGGAGGCACCGAGGTGGTATCCTTTGGCCAGCATGCGGTTATAATAACTTAAATAACTCATTGAGCTTGCCGGATCGGAATAGGTAACGTTGGTAGAAAACGCCGGACCACTGGCTAAAGCGGTTCCTACAATGGCACTGTCGGCGCTTAAATCGTAGGTGGCTGCCAGGTTGTTAAAATCGGTTGTATTGGGGTGGGCCAGGGTAGCTACAGCATTTAAGCCATGCCTGTTTATAATCCTGAATAAGCCGTTGGGGCCAACATAGGTGCTTTTAGGAACATAAATCTGGTTTTCGCCGGGTTCCCATCCAATCAGCGAATCGATACCGTACACAATAACGTGTCCGCCGCCGCTGATTACGCCCCACTCCATACCGTGCAGGGCTACGAAGTTAGCAGTAGTTGCTTTTTTAGCGGCATCGATACCGGGCTGCCAGTTAGCTAAAGACATGCCTGCCTGGGTGTGGTTATGCTCAGATATGCCCAGGAAATCGAGGTTCATGGCCGTTTTGGCGAAAGCATAATCATCCTCAGGTTTTTTGGTTAAATCGTCTTTGTTACCATCAGAATAGCTACTGTGGCTGTGTAAGTTGCCATAATAGAAATTCAGTTTATTTACATCGAGTATACCGGTTTTAAAATTGCCTAAAAGGGGTTGGGCAGTTAAGTACAAAGGTCCGCCGCTGCAGGCACTGTTTACAGCATAGGTAAAGAAATAGTAACTGGTGTTTTGGGTAAGGCCGTTTCTAATAAAAGAAGTACCTGTACCTCTTTTTACCACAATACCGCCACCCAGCATATCGCCAACGTTATAAACGGTTTGGTTTTGGGGTGCCGCGCTTAGGGTATTGCTGGTGCTCATTACCACCAGGTACTCATCGGCAGCTGCTGCTGGTGTAAATGAAGCCTGGATAAAGTTATAGTTGGATGAGGTAATGGTAAATGCAGTAGGCTGTGCCGTTGGAGTAGCACATGGCAACAGGGTTTTGGTGGTTTGTGCAGCCGTTAAAATGTTGCTGGTTAAATATTTTGGTCCGCCGGTACACGACAGGTTATTTAAAGGAACAATAAAATAAGTATAGGTGGTAGCACTGTTTAAGCCGTTATCGGTAAAAGTATTGCTAACAATTTTATTGATTACGGTGCCACCGCCCAAAGCAGCACCTACAGGATAAGCGGTACCATCGGCAGGCAGGGCGCTTAAGGTGTTGTTTAAGCTTCTGATAATGAGGTATTCGTTGGCATCAGCCGATTTGGTGAAGCTGGCCGTAATGCTGCCGGTAGTTACTGCGCTAAAGGTTAAAGCAGTCGCCGGACTTGTTGGTGCGGCACAGGCCGGTAAATTAGGCGGGAAATGAACACCCAAGCGGTCTGCATCGTCATCATCGATGGCATTTTGTACCGTAGCCAGTGGTGTTCTGGTCCAGTCGTTATCTACATAGGTTGGACTTGGTGCAGTTACGTTTAAGCTTCTTACGTAAGAAACATCTTTAGCATTAACGCCTTGTCCGAAGGCATCGATAATGTTGTTATTGGCATCTAAGAGGGCCACACCATCATTACCGTTAAAGTTGATTACGGTATTGCTGTTTAAAATGGCACTTGCAGGGGTTAAATAAGGAACTTCGGTACCATTACCCGTATTGCCCAAAAGTACTGAGCCATGGGCAGGGATGGTAAAGTTTAAGTTTACAGTTTGTGAGGGTGCACCGGTGATGTTGATGTTACCCGCATCGCCAGAAATATTGTATAAGGCTAATTTTAACTGTGGCGATGCCGTATTAATGGGGGCATTGCTGAGGTTGGTTAATTCGATCCATTTGTTTACAGATGTACCTTCGTAATACTGACTGATGATTACGGGGGCGCTCACCAAAGGAGGATTAGCCGTTGTGGCATCAACAGTAGCCACAGTGGTTTGTAAATTGCCGGCAGCATCTTGTGCTACTACGTATAAGGTATAAGCGGTACCGGTTGTTAAACCGGTGATAGATGCGCTGGCATCGGTATTGGCGGTATTGGCAAAAGAGCCCGATTTTAAGGCTGCAGCGCCGGTGCCGTCCTGTGCGGCTTTAACCTGCGCAGGGCTCGGGGCAGTGCCGCCCGTTAAGGCCAGTACGTAATAAGTGGTACCTGCTTCGTTAATGTTGTTCACAAAATCGACTGAAGTGGTGGTTACCGTTGTGGTTTTTGGGTAAGTAGCCGTTGTTACCGGAGGGGTCACATCAGCCAAACCCAGTGTAGTTACATTAAGCTGGGCTACGCTTGTTTGTAGATTGGGTGTGGTAGCGGCATCTTCTGCCACTACATAAACCACGTAGTTTGTGCTTGCTGTTAAGCCCGTAATGGTGGTACTTACATCGGTATTGGCTGCATTGGTTAAGGTACCTGCCTTTAGTGCTGCGGTGCCTCCGGCGTTTAAACCTGCTTTTACCTGCGCGGGTGTAGGTGCTGCCGAGGGAGCTGGCGTTACTACGTAATAGGTTTTGCCGGCTTCGTTAATGTTACTGATCAGATTAACAGTGGTGCTTGTTGTTAAAGCTGTTTTCGGATAACCAGAAGCATTTGTCGGTGGTGTTGTATCAATCGTACTTGAACCTGTTACCGAACCACCGATATTGAAACCGATTCTTCCGGCAGCAGGAGAGTTAAAGCCCCAACCGCCAGTGGCTGTTTGCCCTGAAGCATAGTAACGGATGGTTATGGTGGTGCCTGCAGCAACATTTTGTAATGCTGTTATACCAGATAAATTAACCGTTGGAGATGCGTTAGGTGCAACAGTTGTACTTGTTATCGATGATGGGCTTCCTATTAAAGTAAAAGTTGTTCCATCCAAGCTATATGCGTATTGTGAACTAACACCTGCATTTGCATAATAAGTGGCTGTTCCGGCAAAAAGTGCATCAATTGAACTGAGTGAAATCTTATTACCTGCTGATGCGGTTAGGGTTACCTGAAAATAATCAGTATTGGTGGTAGAAATTCCGTCATTTTTAAAATTGACTGTCCTGAAGGAATTGTTACCTGCACTTGCTGCTGCTCCGGCACCGCGTGTTAAAACAGGAGCTGCAGCTAAGCCTGCGTCATAAGTTGTGGCAGTAGAAGTTGCCAGCATACTTTGCCCTGTAAAATCCCAGCTGGCAACTTGTGCCAGTGTAGCGAAGGGGAAGTAGAGGGTAAGAAATAAGGATAATAGTAAAAGTTTTTTCATATAATTTTTTTAGGGATATGAAAGGATGAATAAGCTTATTTATGAATAGTTAAAGCGTGGTACCTTGTTGGTGTACTACGTCCAGGTGGTTTTCAGAATTGTTCTGACAGGGATTAAGTTAATGGGCGTAAAGTTTTTACCATATTCGGGAGATAAGGGTGATTTAATGAAAAATGATATAGGTTTGTTAGTTGTAGCAAATGTATGTGCAAAAGCTTAATAGTCAGGTTAATTTAATGTTAATTAAAGCGATTGTGGAAAAATAAATGTAATAAGGGGTAATTTTTTGATGGTAAAGGCGTTGGAGAAGGTTTCTTTTCGGTTGAAACGCTTAGGTAGTCTTCTTCTCGCCGTCATGCTGAACACTTGCGAGGCTGGTGGAAAGGAGTGGTTCAGCATCTCTCTATAGCTCGTGGCGGTTAGGGAGACCTTGAAAAAATCATGATCTAATGAATTATACCGCTTAGTATGTCATCCTGAGCTTGTCGAAGGACCTTTATTACTCCCCTCCATAATCCGTGATTCCCGTGCAGGCGGTAACCACGAAGTGCTCAGCGAAGCTAATCTTAAAGCTATCGCTGCTTTCAGCAGCTTTTATTTTTTCGGCTCATTGCCGCCGTGGCTAGTCCTTTTTCCTTGATGAAAAAGGACCAAAAAATCAAGGCCTGGATCTGATGTTGGATAAGCTAGTCGAAACTTTATTAGCAACAGCGGCTAGGAACGAAGAAAAATCGTTCTTGCCTCTGTTTTGGTTCTTTGGTATATTGTGGAACTGTGCAAAAGTTTCAACAGCTTCTCCTGCCATCATCTCCTATGCCGGAGGGCAGGGTGCAGATAGCATGGTGCAGAGAAACCTCGCGCGTCATGCTGAACACTTGCCAGGCTGTGCGGAGTGGGGTGGTTCAGCATCTCTTTATAGCTCGTGTTGATTGTAGTGAGACCCTGAAACTAGTCCGATAGCTATCGGACCAAGGTAACGGCGATCCCTTCCCCGATCCGTCATTGCTAAGCCGGGTTGTGCGAGCTGAAGCAATCTGTCTAGAGGAGCAATCTCTTCCACAATCCGTCATTCCCGCGCATGCGGGAATCGTAATGCTTTGGCTGTTTTTCCCTTCACACTGTCTTACCTCGGTTAGCCACCGAACCGCTCTTACTTTTTTCAGCTGTGTTTATTTTTTTATCGGCCTTCAAGCTTGCTTCGCAGGTTGGCTTGATCCAAAAGTAACAAACTTGAGCGCAGCGAAAGCATGCCAGCCGATGAAAACAACAATAAAATGGCATAACTGAAAGGCTTGGATCTTTTCTTGTAAAAACCTACGAAAAGCTAAATGGCGGCAGTTTCTAGGCGCTTGCCCGCGCTTAGGCCAATACACGCGCTTGATCCTGCCTTGGGCAGTGGGGGTATGAAAGTTAGTGCAAAGCTTTTCGTGCTTTTTCCGGCGAAAATCTCCTATACCGGAGGGCAGGGTGCAGAGGATCTAATTTTGGTTGTCATCCTGAGCCCGTCGAAGGACTTTTGTTACTCCGCGCTCAAACCTCTCTGTCATGCTGAGCGCAGCGAAGTATCTCTCCATTATTTACGTCGGTAAAGTAGAGACCCTGAAACAAGTTCAGGGTGACGGCGAGGTAGTTGATGACAGCCGAAAGGATTACGGCTGATTTATGTTAATTGATATAGATTCCTCGGTTTCGCTGCGCTCCACTCGGAATGACGGATTTCTTTTAAGGCGTGTTCTACCCGTTATTGCTATAGGATTTGTTTCAGCATCTTATTTGTGCAAGCTATATAGAGACCCTGAAACACCCGTACGACCGTCAGGGCAGAAGTTCAGGGTGACGGCGAGGTGGTGGGTGACAGCCGAGAGGGGTACGGCGGATTTAGGTTAATCGATATAGATTCCTCGGTTTCGCTGCGCTCCACTCGGAATGACGGACTTCTTTTAAGGCGTGTTTTGCTCGTTATTGCTATTGGATTTGTTTAATCATCTCTTATTTTATTTGTGCGAGCTACATAGAGACCCTGAAACACCCGTCCGACCAGCCGGGCGGAAGTTCAGGGTGACGTCGAGAGGGATAGTGATAAATGTTTATCTTGCATCCTTTCCCCTGAAGGGGAAAGGTGCCGACAGGCGGATAGGGAGTAAAACAAAAAGGCCAGCTCATCCGCTTATAGCGTGAGCCAGCCTTAATACAGTAGCTTTTATACTTTAGTACTCTACATGATAATCTTTCGGGAAAGGTTTCGCGGCCCAGGCTTTTTTAGCTGTCCAGTCGGCGGCTGGGGCCGACCAGAATTCGTCGCTGGCCGGTAAGCCCAAAGGCAGGAACGACAGTGTAGCCATGTATAAACTGCCTGTAGAGGTATAATAATCGGCTATTTCGGCGTCGTGACCACAAAAGCCCAGCTGTAACCAGCCTTTGGCATCGAAAGTACCCGGGGTATCGTATAAATTCTGTTTTACTTTGGTTAATGCCGAGCGTACCTGTGCCGGTGTAATGGTTTCGGGCAATTTATGCATTAAAGCTACCTGACTTAAAGCCTGGAAAGCACCGGTACGATAGGTAATAGAACGGCCTATAGGCGGGTAAGTGCCTTCGGGCGAAATCATTCGCTCCTGCCCTACCACGTAACGCTGCATGCGTTTTAAAGCCAGATCATAACGCTCCTGTTTCGCCAGTTTATGATCAACCATTATGGCCAGTGTATCTACCATCATCGGGTGAATTACAAAAGAGTTGTAGTAATCGAAAGCCAGATTTGGTCCGTCGCCATACCAGCCATCACCTTTGTACCAGCTGTTAAGTGCATCTACTCCTTCGTTTAAACGGGCTTCGTCATGCTGCTCACCAATGGAAAGTAAAAAGGCTTCGGTAATAGAGCCAAACAACAGCCAGTTGTTTTTAAACGGTTTGCGGTTGCGCAGCGATTTAAAAGCTGCTATAATGGCTTGTTTCGTTTCGGTTTTTAAGGGTTCCCACAGGGCTTTAGGCGCCCTTAAAAAGGTTTGGGCCAGGTAAGCCGAATCTACAATGGGCTGGTAATCTTTACTAAAATTAAGCTTATCGGGACTGTTTGGTGCAAAGCAATTGTCTAAACCCTGAACAGCCTGTAAACGGAGTTTTTTTCTTAAAGCACCTTCTGCTGTAGCATCATCAGGCAGGGCCAGCCAGGGGGCTATACCTGCATAAGTACGGCCTACGGCCTCTAAATAAGATACCGTAGGAGAACGCGAATCGAACTTGGGTGCCGTAATTAAAGGCATGTTTTTAACCAGGGTGCCGTTGGCCAGGTTTTCTACCACCGGACTGGCAATTTTATACAAGAGTTTGTACCAGTATTCGCGGTCATTTTTAAGTCGGTTGGGGGCTTCGATTGTCGTTGTAGCCGAGAGTACGGTTTTAGGGCTAAATAAACCGAATACTCCGGTTAAAGACAGGGCTCCTATAAAATTTCTTCTTTCCATATTGTAAGGTTATAAATACCAGTTTTTATAGCGCATCAGCGCCTCAAGATAGTAATAATCGGCATAGCTTAAAGGTACATCGATTTCTGATTTAAGGGGCAATGCACCGGTGCTGTGCATCAACAGGAAACCACCGTTTTGGCCGGGTTTGGCACTGTAAGCTGCTGATGAAAGCGAAACAATCATCTTTTTGGCTTCGCCCACAAATAACTTTTGTTCGCTTTTGCTGCTGTATTGGCCCAGTTCTAATAAGGCTGAGGCGATAACGGCTGCGGCAGAAGCGTCGCGATAGGTGTTTGGAATCCCGGGCGCATTAAAATCCCAGTAGGGTACCTGATCGGCAGGCATATTGGGGTTATTAATAATAAAATGGGCAATATTTTTAGCCTGTTCTAAATAGCGTTTGTTTTTGGTAAAACGGTACATCATGGCATAGCCATATAGCGCCCAGCCTTGTCCGCGGCTCCATGCCGACTCATCGAATGCCCCCTGCGCAGTTCCTTTTTTCAATACTTTACCGGTGGTCATGTCGTAATCTACTACATGATACGAGCTGTAATCGGAGCGGAAATGGTTTTTTAATGAGGTATCGGCATGGTGAATGGCAATTTCCTTGTATTTCGGGTCGCCACCATGATCGCTTACCCAGGCCAGTAGTTCGAGGTTCATCAGGTTGTCGATAATTACTGGGCCTTTCCACAGCTTATTGCTGTTCCACGATTGGATTACCTTGGCTGCGGGGCGGTAACGCGTAACCAGCGAAGCAGCCGCTGTATCGATAGTAGGTTTGTACTCCGGTTTTCCGGTAATACGGTAAGCATTGCCGAAACTGCAAAACATCATGAAACCTAAATCGTGGTTTCCGGTGTAGTGTTTTTCTTTTTCGAGTATGGCCAGTCGTTTTTCGGCTTCTTTAAGCGTGGCCTGATCTTTAGTGTACTCGTAAATGTAAAGTAATGAGCCTGGGTAAAAGCCACTGCACCACCATTGGGTATCGCTGGTTTCGAGCCGGTTACTTTTGGCGTAAAAAGTTTTCGGCATGCGGTTATCGGGTGTGGTTTTGGCCAGGAGCTGATATTGTTGCTGTGCAAATTTAAACTGTTTATCAATCAGGCTTCTCATCGCTTCCTTCTCATCAACTGCTTTTTGAGCCGGGCTAATTGCTGCCGAAGCCAGTAAACAGATGCTGAACAATAGTCTCTTCATAGTTTAGGTATATTGTGGATTAATTAAATTCGGTTAAGCCGGTACGGCGTTTTACTGTTGGTTCTGGCAAAATTGTGCTTTTGCAGGTTTAAAAAAGACGAAAATCCTAAGTGATGGGGTAGAAAATCCTAAAGGGAGGTGTGGGATGTAACGTTTTGGATATAGCTCAGTTTTTTTGTTGTTGTCATGCTGAGCGCAGCGAAGCATCTCTTGTTTGCTCGCGTGGATAACTGAGAGACTCGTCATTCCCGCGCAGGCGGGAATCTTAATGCATTGTTGTTTTATTTCCCCTTCGCAGAGTCTTGCCTCGGTTAGCACCGAACCGCCCTTACTTTTGGCTTGATCCAAAAGTAACAAAAGATCAAGGCCTGGACCTTTTCTTGTAAAAACCTACGAAAAGCTTATTTGCGGCAGTTTCTAGGCGCCTGCCATTACACATTCCCAACGCACGCGCTTGCTCCTGCCTTGGGTAGTGGGGTATGAAAGGTTGTGCAAAGTTTTTCGTGCTTTTTCCTGCGAAAATCTCCTATGCCGGAGGGCAGGGTGCAGATGGCAAGGTGCAGAGGTTTTATACATTAGCTTGTCATCCTGAGCGTAGTCGAAGGACGTTCATTATTCCCTTCCACAATCCGTCATTCCCGCGCAGGCGGGAACCACGAAGTGCTCAGCGAAGCTAATCTTAAAGCCCTTGTTGTTTTATTTCTTCTTGTCCGCTTCAAAAAAGGGTGACAAGGTTTGCCTGAAGTATTGGTTCTATCCTTGCAGGTGGCAATTCTATGCTTGCAGGCGTTAATTTTATGCTTGCAGG
>NZ_JSYN01000054.1 GCF_000812965.1 Pedobacter kyungheensis | reverse complement strand
GTAATTTATTGTATAAAAATCAATATGAGTAACAGGGAGAGCCTAACGGCTTTGATCTACTCGAAAAATCGTCATTGCGAGAAGGAACGACGAAGCAATCTTTCATGCCGGTAAGTTTTGCTATAAAGATTGCTTCGGCGGCTGAAAAAGCCTTCTCGCAATGACGAATTCTTATCAAGGTTTCCCCTTCATCGGGTGTTGTATATATTCAGACCAGCCTACTACTTTACCATTTTTCATTTTAAAATCGTTAAAGCAGTTAACGGTATCGGTTTTACCATCTTTCAGGATAGAGATTTGTTTATACCACAAACTCACCCATTCTTCTGATTTATCTTTACTGATTACCGATTCCATATCTTCCATATCGATCTGGATCTGTTTAAAGCGCTCTATTTCGTGCTGTGCTTCGCCTAAAAACTGACTTCTTGTACCTTTAAAGCTGTAGTTATCTACCATCAGCCAGATGCTGTCGCCCAGAAAAGGTTTAACTGCAGCCGTATCCAGAGATGCAAAGCCTTTTAAAGCACTCATGGCTGCAACCATGTTTTGTGGTTCTGGATTCATTTCCCAGTTGTGCACCTTTTTAGGTGTGTATGGATACTTCGTGGTATCGGCGGTTACCGATTCAGTTGTTTTTGCTTCTTTACTCTGGCATGCCGCCAAAAGCAAAGCCACCGCAAATAGGGGGATTAGTTTTTTGATCATAATTAGTATAGTTAATGGTTAATTAAATATACTAAATAACTGAATACTATTTATTTAAATCCCTGTTAATAATTGCTGTCAGTGCCTTAACTTTCTCTACGGAGGTTAATTCGTAACGGTATTCATCTTCTATGCTGCCCATTTTGGTTTCAGTATTCCGGTATTCCATTTTACTGGCTACAAATACCTTTGCCGATGCATGAAAGTTGGTAGCACCAGTCTGGCTAATTAATTCCTGTATATTGCCCTCGTTTATGCCTGCACCCGGCATAATGGTAATGCGGCCATTGGCCTGTTTAACCAATTGAGCAAGTTTTTCGGCACCCAGCGGAGCATTCGGTGCACCACCAGAAGTTAAAACCCTTTGTACTTTAAGTTCAATCAGGTCTTCCAGTGCCTGATCCATATCATTACTCATATCGAAAGCCCGGTGAAAAGCTACTCCCATAGGTTGCGCCAGGGCAATGAGTTCGGCACATCTGCTTTTATCAATGCGACCATCGGCATGAAGTATGCCAATAACCACACCCTCGCATTTTAAAGCTTTACAAGCAATTATATCTTCTTTCATCAACTCAAACTCAATGTCCGAGTACAAGAAATCGCCACCCCTTGGGCGGATAATCGGCCAGATGGCTATGCTGAGATTTTTTTTAGCTAGTGCGATTTGTCCGTAGCTGGGGGTAGTGCCACCTTCTGCCAGGTTATCGCAAAATTCAACTCTGATGGCTCCTCCGTTTTGTGCAGCCAGGGCAGAGGTATAAGAGTTGGCACATACTTCTAATCCACCAACCGTTCCGTTATTATTCATGTTGTGCTATGCTATTTTAAATATTATTCTTTCGGACCTTTAGGACCGAGTACTACCCAGCCTTTGGGCGATTTATAGGTGTTTAACTGCTGTACCGATTTGCCTCCGTCGGCATGCCAGCATACCTCGGTAATTACCCAATGTGTTTCATCGATCTTTTTACGCTCAGGAAAAGCATTCTGGATACCTGAAAAATCCGGAAAGCCATTTTCTTCAATGTTTTTGATGAAAGATAGCTTTAATAATTCGGCCGTTTCATTGATAACCTCCTTATTTAGGTCCATATTCATGCCAGAGAGGAGCGTAGCAGCCTCTTCGAAAAAATCTTTGCAGTCCATCGCTGCATGGATATCCTTATAATTATAGGCTTTTTCTAAAGAAAGGATTGCACCTTCCGGCGTTTCCAGATTGGCTTTAAAATGATCTACGCCTTCATCAATGTATAAATTAACCTGTTGATCGAAAGCCATTTTATCCTGATCAGGAATGGTATCGCGGATGGCCCTGATGGTGTAACCTCCAATTAACCGGCCATTTTCAATAATCATCCAATCGGAGATCAGCTCGCGTTTAATCCCTATTTTCTGGTTCAGTTTTACATTGTGTACATTAACGGGTGCATTGCCTACGGTACCGAATAAATTGCCTTCGTCATCAAAATGAGGATCGGTTAACCAGATATGCTCACCGTTTTCACCATCAATAATCATCACTTTAACAGAAAAATAATCCTGTTCAGGAGATGGATTTTTCAGGCTGGCTTCAAAATACCAGAGGGTAAGGCCTGCTTTTTCAATGGCCCAATCCATTTTTTCATTATCTTCAGGAACAACAACCATATCTGGCTCGCCTTTACGCTCGGCAACGTTCTTTTTACCGAAAATCTTTGCTAGTAGTCCCATTCGACGTTTTATTTAGATGTGAGCTGTGAATATAGTAATTGTATTAATAGTAGCTTTTACCTTTAATTAAAAGGTCTTGCTTTTCGGCATTACAAACCGCATAGCTAAAGCCTTGTTGAATGGCATAAGCACCATATTCACCCTTTTTGTTAATGGCGAGGAAACCAACCTGGATATTTTTAGCAGTCTCTGGTTTCTTTTTAATGATGCGCATAACCGCTTCTTTGCAGGCTGCTTCGGGAGTATAACCTTGTCGCATCAATTCTACTACTAAGAATGAACCTACGTTTCTAACCACTTCTTCACCAACACCAGTAGAGGTCGCACCACCAATTTCGTTATCTACATATAAACCAGCACCAATAATCGGACTATCGCCAATGCGGCCATGCAGTTTATATGCCATACCACTTGTGGTGCAGGCACCTGAAATATTGCCTTTGGCATCAATTGCCAGCATGCCAATGGTATCGTGATTATATTGGTTACCTGGTAATTTTTGAGGGGCAGCTTTTTGGTAAAGCTTATTTTCGATATTCATTACCGGTGCATATTTGGCTGTTTTTAACCATTCTTTCCATGCCTTTTCGCTTGCTGGGGTAAGCAGGTTTTCTTTTTTAAAGCCCTGTTCTAATGCGAATTGCAGAGCTCCATCGCCAGCCAGCATTACGTGTGGCGTTTTTTCCATTACTTTACGGGCAACCGAAATGGGATGTTTGATATACTCGAGCGCTAAAACTGCACCACAGTTACCTTGTTCGTCCATAATACAGGCATCGAGCGTAACGCGGCCATCACGATCGGGCAAGCCACCATAACCAACCGATTGATTTTTCTCATCAGCTTCCGGAACCCAAACGCCTTGTTCTACAGCATCCAGCGCACGCCCGCCTGCAGCGAGTACCTTCCAGGCATCGGCATTGGCTGCAATTCCAAAATCCCAGGTAGAGATTACAATCGGGAAATTGGCAACCTTTGTTTTTTTCTGCGGAACTACGGCAGCAATGCTGCTTTTGTCGATAGCCAGCAGGCCGGCTGAAAGGGCAGAGGCTTTTATAAATTTACGGCGGTTAAACATGTATGTGAGATAGTTTGTTATGGTTATTTTGGTTAATTGTATAAATTGGTTAACTGGTTAATCGTTAGCTATTCTTTGAAAATTGTGATTTGATTATTGGTTATTCCCAGTCTGGGTTAATTGTATAAATCGTTTAACTGGTTAACTGTTTGTTATACTTTGAAAATTGTGATTTGATTATTGGTTATTCCCAACATGGGTTAATTGTATAAATTGGTTAACTGGTTAATCGTTAGCTATTCTTTAAAAATTGTAATTTGATTATTGGTTATTCCCAACCTGGGTTAACTGTATAAATCGTTTAACTGGTTAATTGTTTGTTATACTTTGAAAATTGTGATTTGATTATTGGTTATTGATAATTGGTCGTTGGTTCTTTAAGTTTGATTCTTCTCTAGCTGATGGTAAACCTATCTGCATCTTTAAGAAACGGGAACTGACGCCTGATTTTAACCAGTTCTTCGTAATTAATACTAAAAGTATATAAATCTTCGTCTTCTGGTTTGTAATAAACTGTATTGCCGTAAGGATCTAAACACATGGATAGGCCACTGTGGTAAATCTGGTTGCCATCGTGCCCAACACGATTTACAGCAATTACATAACTTTGGTTTTCAATAGCCCGTGCCGGAATCAGGGCTTTCCAATGTGCCGAGCGTTTGTCGGGCCAGTTGGCCACTAAAAGTAAAATATCGTATTCCTGATCTACATTACGCAACCACACCGGAAAACGAAGATCGTAACAAATGGCCAGTCTGATTTTCCAGCCTTTTAGTTCAACCACGAGCTTGTTGTTCCCCGGACTAAAATGCTGATCTTCATCACCCATACCAAACAAATGACGTTTATCGTAATGCTGGTGTTTTCCATCTGGTTCCATCCAGATCAGGCGGTTATAGTATTGGTTATTTTCTTTAATGATGATGCTCCCGGTTACTACACAATTGTATAAATCGGCCATTTTGTGCATCCATTGCATGGTTTTACCACCCATTTCTTCGGCCAGGGCTTCGGAGTTCATGCTAAAACCGGTATTAAACATTTCGGGCAGGATAATTAAATCCGTTTTTTCCCGCACGCCCATCGAAAGGCGAAGGGCCAGGTTTAAGAGGTTTTTATCGATGTTTTCCCAAAAAAGATAAGCCTGAAATACAGTTACTTTCAGGTTTTCGATTTGAGTGTAAACAGGTGCTTCCATTTCTTTATGAGTTTGGTGCCGTTAAATATTCTTTAATTTTTCTGCAGCTAGAGCCAGGGTTTCGTGCTCCTTGGCAAAACAGAACCTGATAATTTTGTGGTCAGTACCTTTCTGGTAAAAGGCCGAAACAGGTATGGTGGCCACACCAAATTCTTTAATCAGGCGCATGCTGAAATCGGTATCTTTTTCATCGCTGATATTCCGGTAGCTGGCGCATTGAAAATACGATCCGTTGCAGGGGAGAAGTTCCAATCTGCTTTCGGCCAGAAGGCTCCTGAAATAATCGCGTTTCTCCTGAAAAAAGGCAGCAATTCCGGTGTAATTGGCAGGTGTTTGCAAATAAGTGGCAATAGCTTGTTGCATGGGACTATTAACGCTGAAAACGTTAAATTGGTGTACCTTCCTGAATTCTTTGGTTAGTTTTTCAGGTGCCAGACAATAGCCGAGCTTCCAGCCTGTAGCATGTAAAAGTTTCCCAAATGAGGCTACAATAAAACTGCGTTGCTTCAATTCAGGATATAACATTACGCTTTGATGCTGCTGTCCATCGTAAATTAAATGCTCGTAAACTTCATCGCTTAAGATTAAAATATCGGTGCCACTAACCAGTTTAATCAGTGCTTTCATGTCATCTGCCGATAGAATGCTTCCTGTTGGGTTTTGTGGCGAATTTAAAATAATCATCCGGGTTCTGGCCGTAAACAATTTCTTCACCATATCCCAGTCAATAGCATAACCGGGAGGGGCTAATTCGTATGTTTTAACCAGTCCGCCAAGTAGTTTAATCGTTGGTGCGTAACTATCGTAAGCGGGTTCGAATATGATGACCTCATCACCGGCACTGATTATGGCAGCGAGGGCTGTAAAAATAGCCTGGGTACCACCTGCAGTTACTGTAATTTCGGTATCTGGATTGTATTTTACCTTATAAAGGTTTTCGACTTTGGCAGCAATGGTTTCTTTTAAAAACGTAGCGCCTGGCATTGGAGCGTACTGGTTGTATCCATCCTGCATGGCCTGATTAACTAACTCAACCAGTTTAGGATCGCATGCATAATCTGGAAAACCTTGCGATAAATTAATGGCATTGTGTTCTGCCGCAAGCTTGCTCATCACCGTAAAAATGGTAGTACTTACGCCAGGAAGTTTAGATTGTATATTCAGCATCTTATAAGCGAAAATAGGAAAAAAAAGCTTAAAGCAGGAATAGGCTGCCTAAAATGCCTATGATGATACAAATATTGTTGAAAACCAGAAGCCTTAATCGTTTACCACGAAGACATGAAGATCACAAAGTATTTTAAAGATGCGTGATGCGGATTATGTATTCGTCATGCTGATCCGATAACATAACTTTTTAACCAAACGATATATGTTCGGAACATATAATTATAGGTATTTTTCAAATGATATATGTTCTGAAGGTATAATTATAGGTTATTTTTCAAATGATATATGTTCCGAAGGTATAATTATAGGTTATTTTTTAAACGATATATGTTCTGAAGGTGTACCACAGGTCATGGTTATTAATGATTAAGATCTGCGTCTCTTATCTGTTAAATCTGCGGGAATTAATGTTGTTTTGTACCTTGATGCCTTTGTGGTCAGCAAAACTTAATGTGCAACCACAGCCGCATCAGCATCGGCTTCTACTTCACTGGTAATAAACCTGCGACCAATTAACAGACAAAATAGCGCGATAAACGCTGCCACAGTCATAACCAAAGGCATAGGCACTACCGAATGTTCGCTGAATAAACTCACCATTACCGAGGCCAGCGCCCCTAAACCCATTTGCAAAGCACCCATTAAGGCCGAAGCACTTCCTGCATTTTTAGAAAAAGGAGCCAGCGATAAGGCTGCTGCGTTCGGATTAATTAAACCCAGACAGGCCAAGAATAAGGCAATAAAACCGATGGTACTGTATAAATCAAGCCAGTTATTTAAAGAAAAAACCAGAAATGTTAAACTGAAGACGCACTGGGCAACCAATGCCCAGGTTACAATTTTTTTACTGCTAAACCATTTTAAGATCAGACTATTTACCTGACTCGAACCGATAAACGATACCGATAAAAGGGCAAATATCCAGCCGTAGCCCGTTTTGCTTACTTCGTAAATTTTCATAAATACTGTGGGCGAAGAAGATACATAAGCAAACAATCCTGAGAAAGTGATCGAACTGATTAAAGCATAAGTATAAAACTGCGGTTCGCGCAATACGGTGAAAAAGCTATTCAGGATAGGTTTTGGCTTTAAAGAGTAATTGGGATCGGGTTTATAGCTTTCTGGTAACTTAAAAATAGAGGCGAGCAGCATTAAAACAGCCATTAAGCCTAAGAAGACGAATACATATTTCCAGCCCAGTGCCGAAATTAAATAACCACCGGCAGTAGGAGCCAGCATTGGAGAAACTGCAATAACCAGCATTAAAGAAGCAAATACCTTAGGACTTTCTTCTACCGAAAATAAATCGCGCACCATGGCTACAGAGGCTACGGCGGTAGCACAGCTTCCGATGGCTTGCACAAAACGCAAAACAATCAGCTGGTTTACATCGGTTACTGCCAAACATAAAACCGAAGAGAGGATATAAAGCGCCAATCCAAAATACAGCGGCTTTTTACGCCCGTATTTATCGAGCAAAGGGCCATACAAAAGCTGACCAGCAGAAATTCCAATAAAAAAACTCGACAGTGAAAGGGCTACAACAGACTCGGTGCTCTTTAAATCTTTGGCAATATCAACAAAACCAGGCAGATACATGTCGATAGAGAACGGGCCAAGCGCAGCGAGTGAACCTAAAATAAGTATTAAATAGAAGTGTTGTTTCTTAGCCATAATCTGTTAGTTTTTCGGAGGCGCAAAGATTGGGAGATTTAATTTGCTAACCTAAATTTACGGGTCGAGCGATTGTAAAAATTGTTACCGCTCATCAATAAAGGCCACGGATTTACAGATTAAATCATCCACGAATAGCAAAAAATAAAGTCGTAAGACGGAAATAGATTCTAAATCAAATTAAAATTAATCTGTGAATCTGTGGCAAAAAAATAAAAACGTAAAAATATCTTTAGTGATTAAGCACCCATACCAATTTTATTAAACAACTTGTTAAAAAGCATAATCCCTGCGGTTATGTGGCAGATTATTTTTAGATTTATTGCCTATGACTTTTAAAACGAAAGAAAGCCGTTTGCTACTCGTTCTGGGTAGTTTTTTTGTGGCCAATGCAATATTATCAGAATTTATCGGTGTTAAATTATTCAGTGTAGAAGAAACGCTGGGCATGAAGAAGTTTGACATCAATCTTTTGGGTGTTCCGCATTTGTCGTTCGTAATGTCGGCAGGGGTGCTCACCTGGCCTATAATTTTCATCATGACCGATATTATTAACGAATACTTTGGGGTGAAACAAGTGAGGTTTTTATCTATTCTCACTTCAATTTTAATTGCATTTGCCTTTATTGTGGTATGGGGATCGATGCATTTAAGTGCTGCTGATTTTTGGGTGCACCAAAATATAAACGGTGAAGACCTGAACATGAACAATGCCTTTGCAGGTATTTTTGGCCAGGGCATGTGGATTATAGTAGGCTCCATTACAGCCTTTATTATCGGACAAATGGTTGATGTGCTCATTTTTCACCGGATTAAAAAGATAACCGGCGAACGGGCATTGTGGTTAAGGGCTACTGGCTCAACACTGGTATCGCAGTTTGTAGATAGTTTTGTGGTCATTTTCATTGCCTTCTACCTTAACCCGCAATATCATTACACCTGGAAAATGGTGTTTGCTATTGGTTTGGTGGGTTATACCTATAAGTTTATTGTAGCCATTTTAATGACGCCAATCCTGTATCTCGTACATCGTATTATCGATGCCTATCTGGGTAAAGATTTAGCCCATAAACTTATGCAAATGGCTGGTCGTGGATAAAAAAACTAACCAAATATATCGCTTGCTTATGAAATTAAATTATTTAACGGGCTTCGCCTTACTCTCGCTGGCGGCCTGCAATAGCCCGGCAGAAAAAAAGAAAGATCAATCGCTCGATATTCAGGGCACCTGGCAGCTGGTTTCGGCTACTACTACGCAGAAGGGCAAAAGCGAGGTAACCGATTACACCGGTAAACTGAAAATGATCAAAATGTTTAACGATACGCATTTTGCATTTTTGAAACACAGCACTAATCCGAAAGATACGGCAGATTTTGATGCCGGGGGAGGAACTTTTAAGCTGGATAAGGATAACTATACCGAACACCTGGAATACTATAAAAATAAGAACTGGGAGGGTAATACCTTTAATTTTAAGCTGAATATTAAAGGCGATACTTTAATTCAGCAAGGAGTAGAAAAGGTAGAAGGCGAAGGCGTTGACAGGGTAATTACAGAAAAATACATAAAAGTTAAATAACACAAAAGGCCGGAATCGCTCCGGCCTTTATGCTTAACAACAAAACAAATAAAAAAATTAACCTTAAAAAACAAATTAAAGGGCTGCCAGTTCTTCGGCAAAAACATTTTCGCTTAACAGCTCTTGCTTGTAAATCTGTCTGCCGGTATAAGCCACAAAAACAGCCGGATCTAAAAGCAGTTCACGGTTTTTGATCAGGCTTTCCAGTTTAAGCGTTCCAACCACATATTTATAGCTATTGGCTGCATAGCGCTCGCTGATATTATCAAATTCCAATAAGGTGATTAAATCTTCATCGGCGTAGCGTAAATACACTTCCAGTAAAATTTCTTCAGTATGCTTTACACCATTTTCTGCGTGGTATTTTTTATACTCATAACGGTAATCATAGCGTAACGCAGCAATATCCGAAAGTACAGCTGCACCAGTTGGATGACCGCCTGCACCTTTGCCATAGAAAAACTGTTTATCGGCAAAAGCAGCCTGTACCGCAACCGCATTGTATTCGTTTTCTACATTGTACAGGAAATCATCTTTAGCAACCAGTTTAGGCAAAACATAAGTTACCACATCTTTGGTGTTTACCTTGCGCGCTGTTGGAACCAGTTTGATTTTAAAGTTTTTCTCGCGTGCATATTTAATGTCGTAGTCTGATAGGTTTTGGATACCAATATTTAATATGCTATCGGGGTTTACGAACAAGCCATAAGCATGTGCTGTGGCAATAGCCAGTTTATATTTCGGATCGTAACCACCCACGTCAAGAATCGGATCAGTTTCGGCAAAACCTAAATCCTGGGCTTCTTTCAATGCCGAATCGTAGCCCTGGTTTTCATTAAATATTTTAGATAAAATATAGTTAGACGAACCATTAAAAATACCACTTAATGCATGGAATAATTCGTTATCATAATATTCTTCGAGGTTACGGATAATTGGAATACTACCACAAACCGCACCTTCATACAATAGGGAAGTGCCATGTTCGGCCTGTAAATCTACCAGTTCTTTTAAGTGGGTAGCAATCATTTTTTTATTAGCAGAAACTACGTTTTTACCATTTTTCAATGCGGTAGTTACAATTTCGTATGCGGCATCAGCATCGTTAATCAACTCCACAATGGTGTTGATTTCGGTATTGTTTAGTATCTCGTTACGATCGGTAGTAAATAAATCTTTATTGAGCGTACGCTTCTTCTTTGGATCTTTTATCGCGATTTTAATGATTTCGAGATTCAGGTTCTGGCTTTGGATAATATCCAGTAAGCCTTGTCCTACAACTCCGAAACCAAATAAACCGATTTTTAAATTCTTACTCATTGTTATTGTTGTGATTATACAGATTTACGGATTACACCGGTTTTACCTGTTATTATATTTGTTTTAAATCTTTATAATTTAACCTGGAACTCTCCAGCTTTAGTCTTTGGCCTTTCAGCTTTAGTCTTTTAGCTTTGGTCTTTCAGCTTCTAAGCAGTATGTTGCAGCTTGATGATCTTCTTATCGCGGCTTTCTTTAATAAAAGTTCCGATAATGTTGGTCAATGCATTGGTTTCGATTAAGAACCCGTCATGGCCATATTCAGAGTGAATGGCGGCAAATTCGGCACCGGTAATCTGATCGGCCAGGTACTTTTGCTCTGAAATCGGGAAAAGAAAATCGTTTTCGATACCAATTACAAGCGTATTTGCTTTAATTAACTTCAGCGCATCGGCAATGCTCTTGCGGTTACGGCCTACATTGTGGCTATCCATTGCTTTGGTTAAGTAATAATAGCTATAAGCGTTAAAGCGTTTGGTTAATTTTTCACCCTGATAATTCTGATAAGATGAAGCCCTGAAATTATCGGTTTTATCGTTTACACTTTCTACCTGTGTGCTACCATAAGCACTATAAGTGCGGTAACTTAAAAGCGCAATACTTCTGGCCGCTTTTAAACCTTTAAGCCCACCATCGGGTTTATTGGCATAAAAAGTACGGTCGGTAGTAATGGCCAAACGCTGACTCTCGTTAAAAGCAATTCCCCATGGCGAGTGTACGGCATTTGTAGCCACTAAAATCAGGTTCTCAATTTTATTAGGTTCAATAATGCTCCATTCAACCGCTTGTTGCCCGCCTAACGAACCACCAATTAACAATTTAATGCTATCAATTTGCAAATGCGCTGCTAACAACTGGTGTGCGGAAACAAAATCGCGGATGGTAAACTGCGGAAAAGACAGGTAATAAGGCAAACCGTTAACCGGATTGGTACTTAAAGGATTGGTTGTACCATAATTAGAGCCCAATACATTGGCACATACAATATAATGATCGTTCGGGTTGAACAAAGCGTTTTGCCCAAACAAACCTTCCCACCATTCAAAAACATCGGCATTGGCCGTAAGTGCATGGCAAACCCATATTACGTTATCTTTCTTTGCGTTTAGCTTGCCGTATGTTTGATAAGCGATTTGCAGATTACGGATTTTTTTTCCGCTTTCAAGCTTAAATTGTTTGTTGTATTGATATGTTGATGATGTGCTCATGCTAAATAATGCTCGTGGTAATAAAAAAAAAGTTAGGCTTGTAAACTGGCTGCACTTACTGATAAGCCAATGGCTGCAAAAGCCTGTTCAAAATCAGCTTTAATATCGTCGATATGTTCTATACCAACCGATACACGAAGCGAATTGGGTTTAACACCTGCCGCCAGCTGCTCGTTATCGCTTAATTGCTGATGGGTGGTGGCCGAAGGCTGGATAATTAAAGTTTTGGCATCGCCCACATTGGCCAGGTGCGAAATTAACTTTAAGTTATCGATTAGCTGGGTTGCGCTTTCTTTGCTGCCATTTAACTCGAAAGATAAAACTGCGCCAAAGCCATTGCTTAAATATTTCTTGGCTAAATTGTTGTATTTGCTGCTTGCAAGACCCGGATAAGCTACTTCTTTAACTGCCGGATGGTTTTCTAACCAGGTAGCCAGTTCTAAAGCATTATCTACGTGGCGTTGTACGCGAAGCGATAAAGTTTCTAATCCTTGTAGTAAAAGGAAAGAATTAAACGGCGCAATAGCCGGACCTAAATCCCTTAAACCTTCTACACGTGCACGGATAATGAACTGGATATTACCAAAAGGGCCATTAACACCAAAAACATCGCTAAAAACTAAGCCGTGGTAACCTTCTGATGGCTGGCTGAATTGCGGGAATTTACCGTTACCCCAATTGTAATTTCCGCCATCAACAATTACACCGCCAATGCTGGTACCATGACCACCAATCCATTTGGTAGCCGATTCTACCACCACATTAGCACCATGTTCTAATGGTTTAAACAGATAACCTGCAGCACCGAAAGTATTATCGACAATTAAAGGCAGGTCATATTTTTTGGCAATGGCCGCAATTTTCTCAAAATCGGGCACACTAAATGCCGGGTTACCGATGGTTTCTAAATAAATGGCTTTGGTTTTATCGGTAATTTTAGCTTCAAATTCTTCAGGCACATCCGGGTTGGCAAAATCAACATGAATGCCCAGGCGTTTAAAGGCAACTTTAAATTGATTATAAGTGCCTCCGTATACATGAGATGAAGATACAATGCTATCGCCAGCTTCGAGAATGTTGTTTAACGCAATAAATTGTGCTGCCTGACCAGATGCAACTGCTAAGGCGGCAACACCACCTTCTAAAGCGGCAATGCGCTTTTCGAAAACATCGCTGGTTGGATTCATGATTCTGGTGTAGATGTTACCAAACTCTTTTAAGGCAAATAGATTGGCACCATGCTCAGCATTTTTAAATCCGTAAGAAGTGGTTTGGTAAATTGGAACTGCTCTTGAACCGGTTGTAGGATCGATTTCCTGACCTGCGTGAATTTGTAATGTTTCGAATTTATATGAAGTTGACATAATCTTTAGTGTTTAAATTTTTAAATGTTGAATAATCTGTAGAGATCAGGCTAACCTAAGCTAGAGGTTAAACCTATGTGGGCGTATCCCGTTTTAGCGGGACCTTCCAGTTTGAAAAGTACAAAAAGGGAAGATTTTTAAATTACTGTATGCAACAGCACATACAAGTAATCGCCTGCATATTGCAACACATAAAAGAAACAGAAAGACTTTCTACTTTTTTAAGGTTTACATTGGGTTCGCTTAGCGATTGAAGATTTAATGTTTTCATCAGTTAAAATTTATATCACCAGATAACACCGTGTTAGCTGGTCAGGAATTGGCACCTTCTCTTTCTGAGGGTTGCCAGTGGGTCATCGAGCCAGTCTCTCGCCACTTCTTTATAAATCAACCTTTGAAGATTGACTTTTATTTAGCTTGCTGCCAAATAATATTTCAAATGTCTGAATTTAATTTTAATCTGCAAAATAAAATTTTGAATTTTAATTAATCAACTGATAATGAGTAGGCTATTTTTATGTAATCTATCCATTGCAAACATTTTAATATAAAATTAACGCTTAAAACTTTAAGTTTGTGCTACCTATCTAAATCTAATCATCATGAAAAATGTAAAATTGCTTGGTTTAGCACTACTGTTTACCATAGCAGGTCTAAACAACGTTAACGCCCAGTTTGGCGGTTTAAAAGATAAATTATTAAAAATCGGAACCGCTCAGGGCGCCAAAGCTTTGGGCGTTGATCAATTTCTGAAACAACCTGCCGCCATTACCACCAGTTTTGAAGATGTAAACCGCGAAGGCGAGATGATGCCCGATTTTAAATCGAAAGAGAAATTTCAGCCTTTGTATTTATTGCCTAAAAACCCAGAGGGAGGCTATGTGCTTTGCGAAGGTTATTATGAAATGACCAATAAAAGCTATTGCCTCAAAGCGGGAACTTTTGCCCCGTCAAAAGGCGATGGTTACATGTTTGCACCTGTTTTAGGCCCAAAGGAAGAAATTGTAGTATCGATATTAAAAAGCGCCGAAAAACACCCTGAAGTAGAACAGCACGATATTCAGGTGTTATTGTGGACCATTATTGCCCGTACAAAATTTGCCGATTACAGCGGTCAGGTTAAACTTACTGCAGTTAAATTGCTTACGCCGAAACAACTTACACAGTTAGAAGGTGGTGCATTGGGTGTTTTACCTTTTGATGTAATGGAGAAAGCCAAAGACAAGCTACCTTCGGCTGTAAAAGCAGTGTTCGAAGCCGAAAACAATATCAGACAGTTGGTAGCATCAGGCAATTACACTTATGCTGATATGGAGAAATATGCAATTATTGCAGGCATGGCACCACCAAGAAGCGATGTACCGAGCGGCATCTGGACCAAACATCCTGATGGTTATTATATCCGCTATTTCCCTTCAGGCTATTCAATCACCAAAGTACAGATTTATGTACCGAAAGAATTATTGGCCAATGGAAATAAACTAATTTACGATGCAGCAGGAGATATTGCCTGCCCGGCCAACACCGGATCTCAGCGTTTGGCACAAACCAACGAGCCTTTGGAGGCGAATTATTCGCTTAAATTAACTACGGCTTGTAACCCGAAATAGTATAATAATCCTATAAGGTTTTAAAAACCTTATAGGATTTAATTGCTAGTTTAAAGCCTGCTCCAAATCAGCAATAATATCATCAACGTGTTCCAGGCCGACTGAAATACGCAGAAGGTTTTTAGGGGTTTTGCTATCCGGCCCTTCGATTGAATAGCGATGTTCGATTAAACTTTCAACCCCACCTAAACTGGTAGCTTGAGCAAATAACTTAACCTTATTTACAGTTTTACTTGCTGCTTCTACACCGCCTTTTACCAGGAACGACATCATACCACCAAAATCTTTCATCTGTTTTTTGGCAATCTCATGCTGGGGGTGCGACTCCAATCCCGGATAAAAAACAGCCTCCACATTAGGGTGTTGATTTAAATAATGAGCTACTTTTTTACCGTTTTCGCAATGACCTTTCATGCGGTAAGCCAGGGTTTTAATGCTCCGAGTTAATAAATAGCAATCAAATGGCGATGGAACTGCACCACCGGTTTGTTGTACATTTTTAATGCGCTCCCAGAGTTCGTCCTTTTTGGCTGTAATCAAAACTCCCCCCAAAACATCGCTATGTCCGCCAAGGTATTTAGTGCTGCTGTGCATTACAATATCGGCGCCGAGTAAAACCGGGTTTTGCAATATGGGCGAAGCAAAGGTGCTGTCGCAAGCAAAAGTAATATTAGCTGCTTTGGCAATTTTACCGATTGCGGCAATATCCGTAACTTTTAATAAAGGATTAGATGGTGTTTCAGACCAAATGAGCCTGGTATTGGGTTTTATAGTCGCTTTAACCAGTTCAAGATCTGTCTGGTCGATAAAATCAAATTCAAGTATATCTGCAAAGATGGTAAGCAGTTGTTTTTTAAAACCCCAGTACATATCATCAGGTGCAATAATGTGGCTTCCGGCCTTTAATGCCTGAAATAAGGCCATACCCGAAGTATTTCCCGATGAGAAAGCAGCTGCATCTTCACCGTATTCTAATTTGGCTATAGTGTTTTCTAAAGCAGACCGGTTTGGATTGCTTACCCTGCTATACATGTGTCCGCCCGGGTAGCCACCATGCTCATCGCGAAAAAAAGTTGTAGACAGATTAATGGGAGGGGTAACATCGCCTGTAGCACTGTTAACGAGATTAGATGCGTGAATAGCAAGGGTTTCGGGTTTCATGACAATAAGGGGTTATCGAAATAATAGTTGATTACAATTTGATATTTTGCAGCTAATTTAAACTTCGTAATTGTTTTGGCAAGATTTATGTAACAAGTTTGACGAAATTTAAATTAAACTAAAATGAAAAGATTATTTATAGCTATCGCAATCGCATGTTCTACCTTAGTAATGTTACAAAGCTGTAATACGGCAAAAAGAGTAACCGCAGGTGTTACAGGTAGCCGCGGTACGGTAGTGCGCGACTGGGTAGTAAGCAACGTAGCTTTAGAAGGTTTGCCAGATGGCGCTGTACAAGGTTTATTCGGAGAGAAATCTTACAAATGTTTTCAGGGCAGTACCTGGCATTTAACAAACAGCGGTAACGGGTCGTATACTTTACCTGCATCAAGCGCCTGCGGATCGGTAATGCAAACCATTTTCTGGTCGGCAGCACCAAAAGACCAGACTTTCCAGTTTAAAAAAATCTATGAAGGCGATAAAGCTAAAAACGTAACTGAAGGTTACCGTTTAGTACTAACTGAACTTTCGAGCACACAAATGGTATTAAAATCACCTATTGAATTCGGTGGAAGAACTGCAAACATCATTTTAACTTTTGCGCCAGCAGCAAGATAATATCTAACCCTGAAAAACATACCCGGAAGCACTTCTGAAAAGAGGTGCTTTTTTTATGGCTATAATTCGCCACGGAAAAACAGATTAGCAAGGAAAGCTTTTTTTAAGTTAATCCAAATAGTTGTCACACTGAGGTGTAATTTATTGTATAAAAATCAATATAAGTGACAGCCTCTTCCTGGGTCGTCATTTCGAGCGGCCCCGATAGCTATCGGGAGCAACGTAGCCGAGAAATCTGTCTAAATAGATTTCTCCATTCCGCCGCCTGTGAAAACCAGTCGGCTCCAGTCGAAATGACGATTTTTCTATAGGGTCCGGTCAGTGATAACGAAGTCGAAGTGCTTTGCACAGTAAGCCGCAGATTCACTGATTTACAAGGATAGTTTTTAAGTTAATCTAATATAGTTGTCACACTGAGCGGAGTCGAAGTGCTTTTGCACAGTAAGCCACAGATTTACAGATTTGATCTACCTTATTTCGATCTGAAGGCTATTCTTATCGATTTTGCATCGATAACCAACTCGAGAAAACTACAAAGCGTTATTTGTCGAAAACCGGGAAGCAAAATGGACAATAACTAAAATTAAATCTGTGTTTATCCTTCCTTATCTGTGGTTAATTATAACACGTTACTCCTAAAAATACCGGTTTGTTACAAGAAAATGATTTTCAAATCGACCCATTATTGTATTTTTGTTCAAAATATTTCAGGAATGAATACAACTGATCAGGTTGAAAAAATACTAGCTGATACCAACTTATCAACTGAACTACAAAACATTGCACACAAAGTTCTTCACGGAGAACGGATTAGTTTTGATGAAGGCGTTTACCTTTACGAACACGCAGAATTAGGCTACCTTGGCGTTTTGGCCAACTTTGTTCGCGAGCAAAAACACGGTGATAAAACTTATTTTAACCGTAATTTCCATTTAGAACCGACCAATCTTTGCGTTTACGACTGCAAATTTTGTTCCTATTCGCGCCTACTGAAGCAAAAGGAAGAAGGCTGGGCTTTAACCATGGAGCAAATGCTCGATATTGTAAAAAAATACGATGGTGAGCCGGTAACGGAGGTGCACATTGTAGGTGGTGTTTTGCCACAGTATGATGTCGCCTTTTACTCTGCATTATTTACAGCTATTAAACAGCATCGTCCTGATTTGCATGTTAAAGCTCTAACCCCTGTAGAATACCACTATATTTTTAAGAAAGCCAAAATTGATTATGCAACCGGAATGCGCCTGATGAAAGAAGCAGGTTTAGAATCTATTCCGGGTGGTGGGGCAGAAATTTTCCATCCTGAAGTGCGCGATCAGATTGCCAAAGATAAATGTACAGGTGAGCAATGGCTGGCCATACACGAAGAATGGCACAAGCTGGGCATGCGCAGTAATGCAACCATGCTGTATGGCCATATCGAAAAGTTCTGGCACCGGGTTGATCACATGGAAAAACTGCGTGAGCTACAGGACAGAACAGGTGGTTTCCAGACATTTATTCCGCTAAAATTCCGCAACCAGCACAACCAGATGAGTGATGTACCTGAAGTTTCGGTAATAGAAGATTTAAGAAATTACGCCATTGCACGTATCTACATGGATAATTTCGACCATATCAAAGCGTATTGGGCGATGATTAGCAGGGAAACTGCGCAACTTTCATTAAACTACGGGGTTGATGATATCGATGGTACGCTTGATGATACCACCAAAATTTATTCGATGGCGGGAGCAGAAGAGCAGACACCGGCAATGAGTACTAAAGAACTTGTAAACCTGATTAAGCAGGTAGGTAGAAAAGCTATTGAGCGCGATACCCTATATAATGTGGTGACCGACTTTGAGCATGTGGTTTTCGAAGAAGAAAAGAAACCCGCTTATTACAAATTACCGGTAGTGAATTAAGAATTGAATGAAAGAATGAGAGATAAATTGAATACGATTTGATTCTCCCATAATTTAATATTCAATAAATATAAAATATGAAGCAAATTTATATCATCCGCCACGGCGAAACGGAACTGAACAGACAAGGTATAGTACAAGGTAGAGGTATAAACGCTGATTTGAATGATTTGGGCAGGGCACAAGCTGAGGCATTTTATCAAACTTATAAAGATGTGAGTTTCGATAAAATTTATACTTCAGAGTTAAAACGTACCTGGCAAACTGTACAAAAATTCATTGATTCGGAGCTACCCTGGGAGCGTTTATCGGGATTGGATGAGCTGGCCTGGGGTATTTGGGAGGGAAAACCCAATACCGAAGAGGCACGCGAAGCCTTCAGAACGATGTTGCAATGCTGGCAGGAAGGCAACTATACAGCTCATTTTGAAGGGGGAGAAAGTGTACAGGATGTATACGAACGTTTAAAACAACCCATGGAAGTTTTAATGACCCGCCCCGAAGAACAGAAAGTTTTACTATGCATGCACGGAAGGGCTATGCGTGTTTTCTTATGTCTATTATTAGGAAAGCCACTGAGTGAAATGACCGAATTTCCGCACCAGAATACTGTTTTGTATAAAATGGGTTTCGAAGACGGAAAATTTACTGTACTTGAATTTAACAGTACCGTTCATTTAGACGGTTTAGTGATTGGATAATCTGCTTAACGCCAAACGCGTAACGCAAAACATTAACATAACACCTTGAATAAGATTAAAATATCGGCTGTTGCCTATACCAATACAAAAGCATTCATCTATGGTTTGGCTAATTCGCCAATTATCAATAAAATAGATTTAAGTTTAGATATCCCTTCAGACTGCGCCGCTAAAGTAATTAATGGTCAGGTAGATATAGGACTGATGCCTGTTGCGGCTATTCCAAATGTACCCAATGCCAATATTGTAGCCAATTACTGCATTGGTAGCGATGGCGCGGTAAATTCAGTATTTATTTTCAGCAAGGTGCCTGTGAATGAGATTAAAATCCTGCGCTTGGATGCACATTCGAGAACCTCGAATAACCTGGCTAAGGTATTGCTCAAGTTTCATTGGGAGAAGGAAGTAGCGTTCACTACCGATCAAAATGCAGAAACTGACGCTTTTGTACTCATTGGCGATCGCACTTTTGGTAAAACACAGGATTTCGCTTTTGTTTACGACATGGGCGAGGAGTGGAAGAAATTAACCGGTTTGCCATTTATGTATGCCGCCTGGGTAGCCAATAAAGAAATTTCGCAGGACTTTAAGGATGAATTTAATGCCGCGTTAAAATTTGGTTTAGATCACCGCCAAGAAGTTTTGGCAGAATTACCGCCTGTTAGCAATTTTGATCTGGAAGATTACCTCTACCACAAATTACAATTTGAGGTAACCGAAGATAGGATGAAGGCAATGCATCTTTTTTTAAGCTATATTGAAGAGCTTGATAGAGTTAAAGTTTAAAAAATCGTCATTACGAAGCTAGTTTTTCTTAGCTGAAGCAATTTTATAAGGTTTATACTGTAAGATTGCTTCAGCTCGCACGGTCCGGCTTCGCAATGACGAATCACTTACGTCATTCCTGCTCGTCTTGCTGAACTTGTTTCAGCATCTCTTTGGAAGTAAATGCATTAATGGCTTTTCATCTTGCCAGCCACTTTTTCAAGGGTACTTTTTAGTTTGGTTAAAGCACCTGTAATTGCCAAATCATAAGTATTACCTAAGTTAGTTACCGCAACAGGCTCTTTGCCGCTAAT
>NZ_JSYN01000053.1 GCF_000812965.1 Pedobacter kyungheensis | reverse complement strand
TAAATCCGGCAGTAAGATGGATTAAACCGAAAAGTCCTGAGGAAAATGGATTTGGATCCGAAGTGTATATTTGTTCAGAGGGAAAGGAACTTAGATGTGCATCATCCGGTAATCAAATTGGTGGCCAGTTTGGCCCGAAACAGAGGGGTCACTTTCACCGAAATACACACTGGGCTACGATGGGCTTCTAATCAAAGAGAGAGCATGGGAAAACTGGGAATATTATCCGTCAGGCATAGGCATAGACTGGGATAAGATAAACGACCCGAAACTTTGGCCACCAAAAACAGTCGTCATTTACAATACTGATCGGGTAGCAGGGTTTGAGGTGATCCGCGATGGTTTTATACAATCTTTGGAAATAGATTATTCAGATCTGAATAGATAAATAACAAAGGGTGCGTTGCGTTCTGCTGTTTAAATGCACCTAGATTGTATAATAATATAGCTGGATTGTCTCTAGTAGACAATTTTATAACAAGCTTAGTTAATTATGTTTAGCCGACCCTATATCCCTCAAAATGCCCTTAAAAAAAATGTCACTCAAAATAAACGTCATGGATATGGAGTTTGAATTAAATGTAGAAACTATCGTGCGCCAGCATGATCTAACTATAGAAGAGGTGCTCTCAAAACAAATGTTCTCACATTTCACCGAGGAGCAGGCTAAGGACGTAGTTCTTACCATAAAAAAAATGTCAATAATTATTTTTAATGCAAGTGAAAAAAAGGAGGAAAAAATTTGATAGAACAATTGATTATTAGTATCTTATAGTATAATCATAGCAGTATTATTTATGTCAGACATCTTATTTTTCGACTCATTTGCAAAAGGGAAGCAAGATAAAAAAGTTTCCAAAAGCTTGGAATGCGTTATCTACACAAGGGTTAGCAGTAAGGAGCAGGCCGACAATTTAAGCCTTGGAACCCAATTGAAGGCCTGTATGCTATATGCAGAAAAGTTCGGTTTTAATATCGCCGCTCAGTTTGGGGGTACCTACGAAAGCGCTGAGAACGATGAGAGAAAGCAATTTACAGCCATGCTTTCTTTCGTGAAAAAATTTAAAGGAAAAATATCTTCTATCTTAGTGTATAGTCTGGAGAGGTTTTCAAGAAATGACAACTCAATCTGGCTTAGCGGAGAATTGAGGCGCTTAGGTATCGAAATAATATCAGTGACACAGCCTATTGATACGTCTAGCGCTTCAGGTCAGATGCAACAGAAATTATTGTTTCTGTTCGGGGAGTTTGACAATCAATTGAGAAAGCAAAAATGCAGTGCTGGTATAAAAGAGATGTTGCTGCGTGGTGATTGGCCGACTAATCCCCCATTGGGATTCGAGATCGACAGATCGAAGAACAAAAGGCAGATTGTTATAAATGCGAAGGGAAGGCTCATTCGTCAGGCCTTTGAATGGAAAGCTTATGAAAATGTGTCAAATGAGATAATTCGCGATAGATTGGCGGCTAAAGGACTCAAATTGATTCATCAGCGTATCTCAGAAATCTTCAGAAATCCATTCTATTGTGGCTTGATGGTGCACAATATGTTGGAGGGACAAGTGGTTGTGGGCAATCACGAGAAATTGATTAGCAGGGAACTTTTCTTAAAGGTTAACGGTATGCTAGATAAGATTCCCCATGGTTTTTCACTTAATGAAGAAAATGTTCACATTCCTTTGAAGCGCTTTATGGTATGTGCCGAATGCGGGAAGCCGTTGAGTGGCTATCTCGCACGCAAAAAGAATATACATTATTATAAATGCAAAACCAAAGCTTGCTGTAACAACAAAAATGCTGATTCTCTTAATTCCAGATTTGCAGACATACTTGATTTCTTTAAAATTGACATTGCCAAGGAATATATAGAACTATTGGTTGAGCAGGTTGCTGCAACATTTAACCAGTTGACTCAAAATAAGCAAGCAGATCTTTTGGAGTTGGAGAACAGCCACAGAGAAGTGAAGAAGAAGGTGGAGCGTTTAGAGGAAAGATATATTGAAGAAGATCTAAGTCAGGAACTTTACACAAAGTACCATGAGAAATATTCGGACGAAAAAAGGGAAATTGAGCGGAATTTGCTCATCCTGTCAAATAAAAGTTCGAACCTTTTAAAATGCGTTAGGTTGGCTATAGAATATGCCACTCAGCTACCTTTAAACTGGCTTTCTGGGGACTATCATACCAAGCAACAACTACAGGCACTACTGTTCCCTAGTGGTATGAGTTATGATAAGAAAAATGATAAAGTTCGAACCACTGAAATAAATTTAGTGTTTTTGTATATCGCTCATTTTCAGCAAATTATCCTTAAAAAGGAAAGAGGCATACCAGAATTAAATCTGAATTATGCCTCTTTCGCCGATTCGGTAGCGGGGAGCAGGATCGAACTGCCGACCTCAGGGTTATGAATCCTGCGCTCTAACCATCTGAGCTACCCCGCCGGGCTTATACTTACTAAATAACGTAAATATAGAAGTGGTTATTTTTAAGAGCTGCAAATATAGAATAAATTATCATTCTATTAAAAGGAAAAGTGAAAAAACATTTAAAGCGCTATCGCACAGCAAATTTAAATGAATAGCGAGCCTGTAAAAGGTGAATTGGTGGCCTAAAATGACAATTATTCTGGTTAAATGCATTATGGCCGGGCATATTTAAGCACATTAGGCTGTAGCGGTATACTTTAAGCAGATTAAACCCCAGCGCCAGGCGGTAAGCGTTTGGCGTTGGTTTACCAATTGGTTAATGTAAGTCCTTCGACTCCGCTCAGAGTGACAGGCCGTTTGGAGTTTGCAGTTGGGAGCTTGGAGGGAGACAGTTAACCTGATGCAGTTGGCAGTTGGCAATTTGCAGTTAGCAATGAACAAGTTTGGAGTTGTGAGTTTGGATGGCGACAGTTAACCGATTCAAACAATTAACCAGTTAACCTTGTGACAATTTGCTTTACCAATGAACGAATGACCAATGAACAAGTTTGGAGTTTTGAGTTGGGAGTTTGGATGACGACAGTTAATCGATTCAAACAATTAACCAGTTAACCTTATCCAACTAAAAAATCAACTACTAAATCCGTTAAATACGGTAGTTCAGCAAAAAAATGATAAGAGTTGCAGATATAGAATAAAATACCTTTCTTTAGAAAAATAACATTTAAAATAATCCGGAATTATTCTGGTAGTGTACTAACATGGCAGAAAAGAAAAAATTTACTCTGGAGTACGAAGTTAGATCGTCACCAAGAATATTATACAGTTTTATAAGCGAGCCCAATGGCTTGTCGCAATGGTTTGCCGACGACGTGGTTTTCCGCGATCAGATATATACTTTTACCTGGGATGATGAGCAGCAGAAGGCGAAAATGGTTACCGTTAAGGAAAATAAGCTGGTAAAGTTTAAATGGCTTGACGACGATCCGCAGTATTATTTTGAGATGGAAATTGTGCAGGATGAACTCACCAATGATGTAGCCCTTGCCATTACCGATTTTACCACAGAAGAACTCATGGCCGAGAAGAAATTAATCTGGGATAACCAGATCGATTACCTGATAAGTGTTTTGGGTGCATAATATTCGCTACGCATTGTTTACCTTTGTAGGGTGAAAAAACTACATCTTCTATTAATAAAAGCATTCGTAAGACCATTCATTGCAACTTTTTTTGTGATGATGTTCATCTTGCTAATGTTTTTTCTGTTTAAATGGATTGATGATCTCATTGGCAAAGGCTTCGAATGGTACACCATCCTGGAGCTGATGTATTATGCCTCGGCGGCAAACGTTTCGATGGCGCTGCCTCTTTCGGTGCTGCTTTCTTCTATCATGACTTTCGGTTCGCTGGGCGAAAACTACGAGCTGGTAGCCATTAAATCGGCAGGTATTTCTTTACAGAAAGCCATGCGACCACTTTTTGTGGTGATTTTAATCCTGATGGTATCGTCGTTTCTTTTTTCCAACTACATGTTGCCCAAAGCCAATTTAAAATTCGGCTCGCTGCTGTACGATATCCGCAATAAAAAACTTTCTTTCCTCATAAAACCAGGTGTGTTTAACAATGCCATACCCGGTTATGCCATCCGTGTCGATTCGAAAGAAGAAGATGGTACCCTGCACAACATTATGATTTACGATCATAAAGAAAATAATGGTATTCCGAAGGTAATTCTGGCCAAAGAAGGTAAGATGGAAAAAACGGCCGATGGTAAGTTTCTGGTGCTGAACCTTAAAAACGGTGTTCAGTACGAAGAGCAGGCCAGCAACAGTGGTATGTATAACCCGCGACAGGTTTTCTCGCGCCGCAGGTTTAAAGAAACTGCTCCGCGTTTCGATATGTCGTCGTTTGATGGCAATAAAACCGACCCCAATGCTTTTGGTAACAGTACGCCTATGTTAAACCTGAAAGGTATTGTGCGCAAGCGCGATTCGCTTACCAAGCAGCTCGATACGATCCAGATGCGTACCATCGAGAATTTAAAGGGTAACTTCAAACAGTTTAACGTAACCCAGGGTTATACCAGGATCAAGGCTGCACCAGCCAAAATTGATGATGTGATATTGAAAAGTATCCCCAATGGATCGCGCAAGCAAGCCCTGGATAATGCCACCAACGTGGTTGCCAATATCATGCAGCATGTGCCCAACTGGGCGCCACGGCAAACCGATTTAACCGGCGAAATTATTTTTACTACCGTAGAGTACCAGCGTAAGTTTACCCTGGCAGCATCGTGTATCCTGCTGTTCTTTATCGGTGCGCCACTGGGTGCCATTATCAGAAAAGGAGGGATGGGCTTACCAGTAGTAGTGGCTATTTCGTTCTTCCTGGTGTACCATATCATTACCACTGTTGCCGAAAAATCGGCCAGGGAGGGTAACCTGAACCCGATATTGGGGATGTGGATGGCCATGATTGTGCTGTCGCCACTGGCTGCATTTTTAACCTATAAAGCCACGGTTGATTCGGCACTTTTTGATGTAAATTATTACAAACAAATGCTGCTTAAAGTGTTTAAAAAGAAGGAAAAGTAACCTCATTTCCTTTACTTACAAATGATATTTTAATCCAAATATTGCTTAATAAGGTTGTACATTTGTACAAGTTAACGCCGTTAGTTAAAAACTTGTTTAAAGCTAGTTAGCTGCGTTTTCTCCCATAATGCTATATAAAATGCAAACAAAATTAAACACAATAGAAGAAGCTGTCGCAGATATAAAAGCTGGTAAAGTGATTATTGTTGTCGACGATGAGAATAGAGAGAATGAAGGTGATTTCTTAACTGCTGCCGAAAATGCAACACCTGAAGTGATCAATTTTATGGCTACTTATGGTCGTGGTTTAATCTGCGCCCCTTTAACCGAAGAGCGTTGTAAGGAGCTTAACCTCGATTTAATGGTGGGTAAAAATACAGCCGCTTACGAAACCAATTTTACCGTTTCGGTTGACTTGGTTGGTCATGGATGTACTACGGGTATTTCGGCCAGCGACCGCTCTAAAACCATGCTGGCTTTGGTCGATCCGAAAACCGATCCGGCAGAGCTGGGCAGACCGGGACATATTTTTCCTTTAATTGCCAAAGATGGTGGCGTAATCCGCAGGGCAGGCCATACCGAAGCTGCGGTAGATTTAGCCCGCTTGGCAGGCATGAAGCCTGCAGGTTTATTGGTCGAAATTTTAAAAGAAGATGGCGAAATGGCACGCCTTCCCGATTTATTTAAAATTGCCGAGCAACACCAGTTAAAAATTATTTCAATTGAAGATCTGATTGCTTACCGCTTAAATTTAGATAGCCTGATTAAACAGGAAGTAAGCATTGCTTTGCCTACTGCCTGGGGCGATTTCAAAATGACGGCTTATACCCAGCTGGATAATAATGCGACCCACTTAGCCATCTCAAAAGGCGAGTGGAGTGCTGACGAGCCTATTTTAGCCCGTGTACACAGCTCTTGTGTAACCGGCGATATTTTCGGTTCTTGCCGTTGCGATTGCGGGCCGCAATTGCACAAAGCTTTGGAAATGATTGAAAAAGAAGGCAAAGGTATTGTGGTTTACATGAACCAGGAGGGTAGAGGCATTGGGCTGATTAATAAACTGCGTTCTTATAACTTGCAGGATGCCGGGTTTGATACCGTTGAAGCAAATATTAAGCTTGGTTTTAAAGGCGATGAACGCGATTATGGTGTAGGCGCCCAGATTTTAAGATCGGAAGGCGTTAGAAAAATGCGTTTGATGAGTAATAACCCAACCAAAAGGGCTGGTTTAATTGGCTACGGTTTGGAAGTAGTAGAAAATATTCCGATTGAGATTGCCAGTAATGTACACAATGAGCGTTATTTAACAACCAAAAGGGACAAAATGGGTCACTCCATTATGAAAGGATAATTAACCTGCTTTAGCTGTTTTCTTTTGAATAATAGCTGAGTACAGAATAATATAAAGGCTGGCAGGTGATGCCGGCCTTTTTTGTGATATGCTCACGCTCGTTTCTTAACGAGTGTGTAAATTAGTATAGCGTTTATAACGCTTTTTATACGATACAATCGTATGGCTATTGCTGCACGCGTTAGAAACGTGCGCAAGCCGCAATGTGTTATAATAACATCTAAAAAAAGAGATGCTTCACTGCGTTCAGCATGACAGATTACTCCGCTATTGACTCTGAACTATCGACTATTGACCATGGACTATCGACCATTAGCTACCTCCTCTGGTTCCCCTTTGTCTGGTTAATAATCACATCTTTATTCAGCGATTTATTGGTTTTAACAGGTGCTTCGGTCTGCTTCCTTTTCAGGTTGCGGCGATAAGAACCCGAAATTTTCTGTATAAACTCTTTAAACGTATCAAACTGCTGTGTGTACACCAATCCAAACGACGTTACGTTGGCCGTTGGACTAATACCACTGTTTAAGAAGATACTTTGTTGCGTAGGTGGTTTATTGGCTGCTTTAATGGTTAAGCTTCCATCTTTTCTGATCAGGAATACCGCCTCAACCTCTCTACCTACGTTGTCCTTGCCAAAATCGATAATGGTAAAATCGTT
Source organism: Pedobacter kyungheensis (assembly GCF_000812965.1). Classification (GTDB taxonomy): domain Bacteria; phylum Bacteroidota; class Bacteroidia; order Sphingobacteriales; family Sphingobacteriaceae; genus Pedobacter; species Pedobacter kyungheensis. Next base: position 6,062 of record NZ_JSYN01000053.1, on the reverse strand, counting down.
TACACTATTACGGTCAACAATACCAGCGTTGATAATTAAGCGGTCGTTAAAGAACTTAAACGAGGCATTGGCTTCACTTAACGAACGCACGTTCAAATCGACAAAGTTCAGGTTTAAAGAAGAAAGTACATTGTTAAACTGGTTAAACACCAGCTCAGTTGCGGTACTGGTAGCCGTTGAGCTCAACTGGTTACCAATCGATTGTCCACCGTTTCCAGGTGCAAAACTTCTTCTGATAATTAAACTGAAAGCCTGTAAGTTCAGGTTGTTCTGATCACTGAAATAAGTTTGCAGTTCCTCTTTAATAGAAGGCTGTGCCGGAAAATTGATATCGAGTTTAATCTCAGGTTTTAATAAAAGCCCGGTTAAGCCCATTTCAACCTCCGTATTTACCCTTTGGTTGGCATTGCTGCTGGCATCGCGGTTGGCCGCTTTATACAAATCGTTTAAACTCGCCCTAAGCGCATAAACCGCTTTCAGGTTAATTTGTGCTGCGGTAGGATTACCTGTCCACCGGATGGTACCGCCCTGTCTGATCTCAAATTTCTTGTTAATCACCTCTTGCGCGGTAAAATCAAAACTTCCGGTTTCGATAATATAATCGCCCGACATCTCGAAATCGCCAAAGCTGTTAATATTCAGGTTCAGCTCGGCATTACCCTTACCGCTCAAATTACCCAGCGTAGTGTAAATATTGGCTGTAGTATTCGGATCGATGGTTAGTTTAAAGGTTAGTGTTAAACCATCGAAATTGGTGGTCTTTTTAACGGCTACTGTCGAATCGCGGCTTACAAAATTGATAAAATCTTTATCTGATATGGTTTCCGAGCTGTTTAAAGGTAAATTGAAAACTGTTCCTTTCTCAGTCTTAGCCTTAATGTCGATTTTCATCTTATTGGTAGGCCCGGTAAATTTAAATACTCCCGTACCATAAGCACGGCCATAATAAACTGAATTATCTTTGGCAGTAGTATTTAAAGCCATTAAACTGTTGGCATTTACCCTTACATCCAAAGTAGGGTAGTTAATGTCGTTCAGGTCTACCGTACCATCTGCTGTGGCTTCGTGCCCTTCTAAATCGGTCAGTTTAAATTCTTCTCCTAAATCAATTACGCTGTTGGTTACCTTCACTTCATCGGTAATTACATAGGTGGTTTTAAGGTAATTGACCATCAGTTGCCCCTTATCTAAAGCTACAGTACCATTAATTTGTGGTTTGTCAAATTTGCCCTTAACCGTTAAATCGGCAGAAATATTTCCTTTTAAATTAGATACTAGTTGTTTTACAAAAGGTTCTAAAATGGTGAGTTTACTTTCATCCATTTTTATGGCCAGATCTATTTCCTTCTCTTTCAGGTCGAGGTTCCCGGTCAGTTTAAACGTTTCTGAATTTTCTGCTTCGATGCGGGTAAATACATCAATTTTACCACTGGCGTTGTTGTACGATGAAGTATCGGTAAGTGTACCAATATAGATGTCGTTAAATTTAAGCGAATCTATTTTCAGGTCGTCGTTTACGCGTGGGGCCTTAAGTATGCCATATAAATTGGTTTTCCCGTTAGCGTTACCACCCAGCTTAATACCTGCGCCCTTGGTAAAAGGGTTAAGTGTTTTGAGGTTAAAATCTTTAAAACCTACCGTAATCAGGTCTTTTGGGTCTTCCGAAATCAATCCATCAATGGTTAATTGTTGCGCGCCGTTGGTGAGGTCGAAATTGGTAATCTCGGTTTTACCATTGTTGAGCACAATGCGTACTTTCTCCTGTATGCGCCATTCTTCGTTGTTAATTTTTAAAATAGAAGGTAGCACACTCAGGCGCGCAGTAGTATCCTGGTTTTTGGTAAACTCTACCAGACCGTTTAAATCGAGCTGGTTGTCTTCGTCCGCGTTCGACATTTTAACGTTGAAAGCCAGACTGTCGTTGCGCAGGATGTTCGAAACGTTTACATCTTTAATGTATAAACTATCGTTAAGCTGCACCCGGTCTGAAGTAACAATGAGTTGCAGTTGCTGTGGAGTGGTATTTTCATCGACAATAATATTGTTAACCACTATACCATTATATTTCAGTTTTTTAACAAAACCGTTCAGCACTGCCGTATTGTTGCGCGAGTCGAAATCGCCGTTAAACGTAGCGCCTTCTTCCAGTTCAAGTCCCGGCATAAAAATCTGCGCAATCGGCTCGAACTTTTTAATCGCCAGTTTAAACTTGAAAATCTGGTTCTTGTATTTAAAAATATCTGCTCTTAGCGATGGGATATAGGTTTTGGCAATGGCCTTGTAATAAGAAACAATTGAGTTTAAGTCGTACTCGCCCTGTATGCCCGCATCCAGGATGTCTGAACGGATATCGAGCACACGGTTAGCGCCGGTACCGTTGGCGGTTAGCTGCACCGAATCTACACTGTAAATACCTTTGGGGTTTTGTAATCTAACCTCTTCAATTAATAATTTGCCGGAAATGTTGTTGAGGTTGGTGCCCGAAAAATTGGTTTTAAACCGCGCATCCACCATCAACGAATCTTTTAGCAATTTAAGGGCTTTTAAACGCGCTTTAGAAATGGTGGCATTGAAATTAAATACCGGTAATTTCGGATTCAGGTTAACACCACCATCGAAAACCAGTTTTACGTTACGATCGTTGATGCTCAATTTACCATCGAAATATTTTTTATCAAAGGTTCCGTCGATCTTAACATTGTGGTAGCGGTAATTGTTAAAGTCGATATAATCTACATCGCCGTTTATTTTTTCCGTCAGGTTTTTTAGTTCTGTACCGCGACCTTTTACATAGAGCGAAGAGCTGATGCGGCCCAGACTTTTTTCGTCAACCAGATTACCCAGGTTAAAATCGTAGCTTTTTACATTTCCGGTGTAGGTTGGCACATCGTTCTTATCGATCTTCATGTTTACATCCGAAACCAGGCGGCCAAGCTTTGTTTTAAACTCGCCGTATGCAATAAAATCGTTCTGAAAACCGGTAAAGCTTCCGTTAAAGTTAATGTTACCAAACTTATTGACAACGGTCGGCACAATTTGCTTTTTGCTGTTGGTAATGCCCGCCAGTACTTCATCCAGATCGGCCTTATTGGTACCTGCCATCTCGATGTTAAGGTCCATAAAGGTTTCTCTCCACTTGGGTAAGCCCTTTAATATAAAGTCGCCTTTAATGTAGGTTGCCTTTCCGGTTTTTATCGAAAGCTTTTTGGCGCGAAGGTTATTTACAAGTCCCGTAATCTGCCCGTCAACATCAAGGTCGAGTTTCATTGTGCTGAGTTCAGGCGCAAAGAAAGCTACATCTCTTGAAGTAATGTGGCTATCTTTAAAGTTAGCCTTCATGCGCACATTATCTACGTAGTGGTTAAAATCCCGGTAGGTTTTAAACCGCATCTGGTAGTAATTGGTCAACCGGCTCTGGTTGGTTTCGAGCAAGAGGTTTTTCAGCTCAATTGCATTGCTATCAATAGTGGTTTGTGCCGTGAGGTTTTTAAGGTAAAAACCACTTCTTTCTTTCAGCGTCAGGTTTTTGATATTGGTTTTAACCAAATGGTTTTTGGTGTCGAGCCCTTCAAAAATACCGCTAAGTTCTTTAACATCTACGTTTTCGAAATTTACACTTTTGCCCAAGGTAGTATCTTTGGCAGCGAAATTCTTATACCTGAAAGCAAATTTGTTTAAGATAATGCGCCCCAGTTTTACATCGTAGGGCTTAGTTTTCTTTTTCTTTACAGTAGGCTTACCAGAATCGAAGTAGTTGATGATGAAATCGAGGTTAGAAGACTTATCTTTGAAATCCTTTAGGAAAAAGCGGCCATTGTTGATCTGAACCGTGTTGATATCGATAATGCGCTTGTCAATAGACAGCTGATTAATATCAACCATGAATTGGGGCGTACTCAGTAATGTGTCTTTTTGCAGGTCGAGCACCAATAAATCTTCTAAAACAATCGATTTAAAAGGCTTGATGTAAAGACTCTTGATGGCAATGGTGGTTTTAAGCTCTTTTGATAGGTATGCGGCCGCTTTCTGAGCAAAAAAAGTTTGAACAGGCTTAAATTGTAGCGAAAAAATGAGCAGCGCAAGCAGCAAAATTATTGATGCAATTACCCAAAGGAGTATTTTAAATAGTTTTTTAATAATTTTGCGACTTAAATATTAATAATTTGTCTGTTATACTTGCTATCGAGTCCTCTTGCGATGATACTTCAGTTGCTATTTGTAACAACGGCAAAATTACTGCCAATGTTATTGCAAACCAAACAATTCATCAAAATTATGGTGGTGTAATCCCTGAATTAGCTTCGCGGGTACATCAGCAAAATATTGTGCCTGCCGTACAGCAGGCTTTAATTGATGCCAAAGTTACAAAACAGGACATTACTGCCGTGGCTTTTACACGGGGGCCTGGTCTTTTGGGGTCACTTTTGGTTGGTGTTTCTTTTGCAAAATCGTTTGCACTAGCCTTAAATATACCTTTAATTTCTGTTAATCACATGCATGCGCACATATTGGCGCATTTTATCGATGATCCGAAACCGGCTTTTCCTTTCTTATGTCTAACCGTATCAGGCGGTCATACGCAGATTGTACTGGTAAGGGATTATTTTGATATGGAAATTGTAGGCGAAACGCTGGATGATGCTGCCGGAGAGGCTTTTGATAAAACGGCTAAACTACTGGCTTTGCCTTACCCTGGTGGTCCTTTAATTGACAAACATGCTAAGCTGGGTAATCCACTGGCCTTTAAATTTGCCGAACCGCAAATACCTGAGCTGAATTTTAGTTTTAGTGGTTTTAAAACGTCTATCCTTTACTTTATCAGGAAGCAGGAGAAAGAAAACCCTAACTTTATAGCTGAGCATTTAGATGATATTTGCGCATCGGTGCAGCATAGCATTGTACAGATTTTGTTAAATAAGCTAAAAAAAGCGGCAAAACAATATGGCATTAAAGAAATTGCTATTGCTGGAGGTGTTTCGGCAAACTCAGGCTTGCGTAATGGTTTACAGCAAACTGCAGATGAACTGGGTTGGAAAGTATATGTACCAGCATTTCAGTATTGTACCGATAATGCAGGCATGATTGCCATTGCAGGTTACCATAAATTTCTGGCGAAAGATTTTGTAGGGCAGGAAGTATCGCCGATGGCCAGGATGGAATTTTAATGAGGGAATTGGTTTATTAGTCATTTGTTCATTGGTAAATGCCAATTGCATAAGGTTAACTGGTGAATTGTTTGAATTGGTTAACTGTAAACTGCCAATTCAGAACCAATTGTCACCCTGAGGAGTAATTTATTGTATAAAAATCAATATGAGTGACAGCCTCTTCCGGGGTCGTCATTTCGAGCGGCCCCGATAGCTATCGGGGGTAACGTAGCCGAGAAATCTGTCTAGATAGATTTCTCCATTGCGCCATCGGTGAAAACCGATAGGCTCCAGTCGCAATGACGACATTCTTAGGTGTCTGTCAATGGTAGCGGAGTCGGAGGGCTTATTGCAAACTTTGATTATTGATGACTGCCAACTGTAAACTGCGAATTGACTTTGTATCTTTGAGCCTTTGTGTTGAAATAAACATAGAAAAATTAAATTATAACCGTTTGATAATTGAATTTTGATTGTTGAACATTGAATTTTATATATGACTGGAGCATCATTAATATTTTGGATTGTTTGTGCCATACCTTTAATTGGCCTTTTATACTGGTTAATCAGGAAAGATAAAGATAAACTTAAGGGGAGTTGGGGGGTAATTATACTTGGTGTTTTGGTTATTGCCGCATTGCTGGTTATTGTTTATGTAACCAAGGATTTCAATGCTATTTTTAGTCAGAATTAAACAAGGTATATGCTAATAGGCGTTTGCTTAAATGCAAAAAGCCCTTCCAAATAGACTGACCCCAAAAAGTTGGACGAAGTTACGCAATGTTTTTAAAGTAATGAGTTCGGTATTCCACCGGACTCATTCCATTTAAATTAATCCTTATTCGGTCCCTATTATAATATTTAATATACTTTCTAATTTCAGAATGTAATTGTGATACCGATTTAAATTCATTT
>NZ_JSYN01000052.1 GCF_000812965.1 Pedobacter kyungheensis | reverse complement strand
TCGTCATTGCGAGAAGGCTTTTTCAGCCGACGAAGCAATCTTTACAGAAAGAATTACCGGCATGAAAGATTGCTTCGTCGTTCCTTCTCGCAATGACGATTTTTCGAGTAGATCAATGCCGTTAGGCTCTCCCTGTTATTCATATTGATTTTAATACAATAATTTAACCCTCGAAATGACGATCTGCATGCGGAAGTTCAGGGTGACGATCTGAAAATAAAAAACGGCCTGAGCACCGCCCAAACCGTTTCAATTTACCCAACCCTACATTTTCCAAAAACAAGTGCGTTAATATAATAAGGTGTAAAATGGTAAATGTAAGATGGAAGTACAGCCCATCAATTATCCTCCCCCTCCTTCCATCTCATATCTCATATCTCAAGTCTCACATCTTCCGTCTCAAATCTCGATACTTGATACTTGATACTCACATCTCAAGCCTCAAATCCCCCTCACATCCTTCCTCACTTCTTTTCTCCAAGCCTTGCCATATTTGCGGTCCATAAAATTACCTACTACCTTATTATAAGCATCAATTCTGATATTTGAAGGTCCTACGCACCCAAAATCATAATACACTATACCGTATTTTTGCTCAAATATTTCCTGTCCTTTAACACGGGTAGCCACAATGCCTCCCTGAATGAGGAATTTAAGCTTACCTTTTTTGATATCGGCATTGGCCTGTTTAATGCTTGCTGTTTGGATACTATCAACCCTCAGCACGGTTTTAGCATTTAGCTGTGTCATAACCAGGCTTAGAAAAACAAATATTAAGGTGTGCTTTTTCATGGCTTGTAAATCTTAATTAGACATCTGGAAATTAATGGCCATGTTGTACCGTACGCGAACTGGTATACCTTTATTTTTTCCAGGTTTCCAAAGTGGTGATTTTTTAATTACTTTCATCGCTTCTTCATCACAACCAAAACCTAATCCCCTTAATACTTTAACATCTGTAACAGAACCATCTTTCTCTACCACAAAACTTACAAACACCTTGCCCTGAATACCATCTTCCTGTGCCTGATACGGATACCTTAAATTACGCTCCATATATTTAGTCCATGCTTTGGCTCCGCCGGTAAACTCCGGATATTCATCTATGCCGCTAGGAAGGTATTCAGTATTATCAGTGGTTCCTGCACCATCTTTAGCGGTTCCGGTTCCATCACCTGTACCTTTGGCATCAGGAGTAAGTACTGCATTGGGTTTCTCAACACCATCCTGCGTAACGTTACTAATTACCGCTTTTTCTATTTCTTTTAAACTTGGTGGTTCAGGCAGATCAACTTTATCTACTACAACTATTTTAGAAGGGAGCGCTATGGTTTTAACTTTCACCGGATCGGCCTTTGCAGGTTCTGGTTTCTTTTCTGGCTTAGGTTCCTCCTTTTTCATTTGATGAATCACATTATCCACTACCACTACCGTTGGGGGTGTTTCTACAACAATTTCCTTCGGAAAGATTTTAGCATAAATTAATGGCGAAAAGGCCAGCAGTAAAGACAAGCCTCCGGCAATGAAAAGTGCCCGGGTCACAATCGACGATGATTTAGATCTTAAATCATATGCGCCATAATTTTTGTTGCGGTCTGCAAATACAAGATCGAGCCACTCGGTTTTGTATACGTTAATAGATGAGTTGAACATAGTTTTAAAGTTTTATAGCATGATGCAGCAAAATCATAGATTCCATAAAACATTTAAAAAATCAGTTTTCTTTACAAAAAATGAAATTTCACGCTTGAAAAACATTTTTTTATTTCATTTTCAATAAAATTGATGTAAAAAACACGATTTTTTTACGAGAATTAATAAAATATAGTATTTTTGACAAAAAACATAACAAATTAATGAAAAGCTTAAGAACCATCGCATTAAAAGAGGCTCAAAACAGAATTTCACCAGAAGTTAAATCTCCTTCAGCAAAAATCTCTGACTTTTTTGGCGCTAATGTATTTGATAAGAAAAAAATGAGAGATTTCTTATCTAAAGACGTGTATGAGAAATTAATTTCATCTATCAACCAAGGTGAGTTAATTAACGCAGAAGACGCAAACCAGATTGCTACTGCCATGAAATCATGGGCTATGGCTGCTGGTGCAACCCACTATACACACTGGTTCCAGCCTTTAACCGGTACTACAGCCGAGAAACACGATTCGTTTTTTGAGCCTAGCGGTGAAGGTGCGATCGAAAAATTTGCAGGTAGTGCTTTAGTTCAGCAAGAGCCAGATGCATCGAGTTTCCCTAACGGTGGTATCCGTAATACTTTCGAAGCGCGTGGTTATACTGCATGGGATCCTTCATCTCCAGCCTTCATTATGGAAAGCAAAGCAGGTAAAACCCTTTGTATTCCAACTGTTTTCGTTTCTTACACTGGCGAAGCCTTAGATTATAAAGCACCTTTATTAAAAGCATTAGCTGCATTAGATAAAGCTGCTGTTGATGTTTGCCAGTATTTTGATAAAAGCATCACTAAAGTAAATGCTTCTTTAGGTATCGAGCAAGAATATTTCCTTGTTGATGAGTCGTTATTTAACGCCCGTCCGGATTTATTGTTAACTGGTCGCGCCTTATTTGGACACATGTCTGCTAAAGGTCAGCAATTAGAAGATCACTATTTCGGTTCTATTCCTGAGCGTGTATTCACTTACATGGTAGATTTCGAAAACGAAGCTTTAAAATTAGGTATTCCTTTAAAAACCCGTCACAATGAGGTTGCACCTTCTCAATTTGAGTGTGCGCCAATTTACGAAGAAATCAACTTAGCTATCGACCACAACCAATTGTTGATGGATTTGATGGAAAAAGTTGCCCGTCGTCACCACTTCCGTGTTTTATTACACGAAAAACCATACGCAGGTATCAACGGATCAGGTAAGCACAACAACTGGTCGTTAATTACCGATACCGGTAAAAACTTATTGGCTCCTGGTAAAACGCCAAAAAATAACTTAATGTTCCTTGCTTTCTTTGTTAATACCATTAAAGCTGTTAGCGAGCATGCAGATTTATTACGTGCAAGTATTGCATCGGTAAGCAACGATCACCGTTTAGGTGCTAACGAAGCGCCACCTGCAATTATCTCTATCTTCTTAGGTTCACAATTGAACGATGTATTAGATGAGATCGAGCACTCACGTATCAGCAAAAAAATTAAAGAAGACAATGCACTTTGGTTAGGTATCCCTAAAATCCCTCAGATTTTATTAGATAACACCGACCGTAACCGTACTTCTCCTTTCGCCTTTACAGGTAACAAATTTGAGTTAAGAGCTGTAGGTTCTTCTGCAAACTCTTCTGCTCCAATGACGATCTTAAACGCGATTATGGCTGAGCAATTGGTTAAATTCAAAGCTGAAGTTGATAAGTTAATTAAGAAAGGTGATAAAAAAGACATCGCTTTATTAACTGTAATCAAAAAATACATCAAAGAATCTAAAGCCATCCGTTTCGAAGGTAATGGTTACAGCCAGGAGTGGGAAGATGAAGCTGCAGCACGCGGTTTATCAAACATCAAAACCACACCAAAAGCTTTAGATGCTTACTTAACTGAAAAATCTGCTGAGTTATTTGCAACAACAGGTATTTACAGTGCACGTGAAATTCATGCCCGTCATGAAATCATGTTAGAGAACTTCTACAAAAAATTACAGATCGAAGCACGTGTAATGGGCGAAGTTGCGAACACTGCCATTATCCCTGCTGTAATTGCTTACCAAAATTCATTAATCGAAAACGTTAAAGGATTAAAAGAATTGGGTATTGACAGCAAATCTTCTCTAGAAATTGTTAAAAAAGTATCTGAGCACTTAGATATCGTTAAAACCAATATCGATGCGATGCTGGAAGAACGTAAAGTAACCAACAAACTGGAAGATACACGCGAAAAAGCGATTGCTTACGATGAGAAAGTTAAATCTTACTTCGATACGATCCGCTACCACGCAGATAAATTAGAGCAAATTGTTGACGACAGCGTTTGGCCGTTACCAAAATTCAGAGAATTGTTATTCATGAAATAGATTTTAAGCCGTAAGGTTTAAGGTATAGGGCGTAAGGTTTAACTTTACGCCCTTTTCTTTTGGTTTATTTGTTCAGTAGTTCATTGGTCATTAGTTCATTAGTAATGCAAACTGCCTCAATCGTCATTTCGACTGGAGCGTAGCGGAACGGAGAAATCTACTTATCCTATTTCTTATGACAAACACCTAAATTGGAATGCAAACTGAAAACTGCAAACTGGTCATTGGTTCATTGGTCATTGGTTCATTAGTAATGCAAACTGCCTCAATCGTCATTTCGACTGGAGCGCAGCGGAACGGAGAAATCTACTTATCCTATTTCTTATGACAAACGCCTAAATTGGAATGCAAACTGCCAATCAAAAACTGATTAATAATCCCTTATCTTGCCCTATTGATTATTGGTTATTGAATTTTGGTCATTAAATTGCAACTGAAAACTGCTAACTGAAAACTGCAAACCGCCCTCCTTCGTACCTCTGTGTCTTTGTCGTAAAAAACTTAGGTGTTCTCAGGTGTCTCAGGTGGTAAAAAAGAGATGCTGAAATAAATTCAGCATGACGACACTATGGTTATTGAATTTTGGTCATTAAATTGCAACTGCCAACTGAAATTGCTAACTGAAAATTGCAAACTGCTCTCCTTTGTGTCTACAGTGCCTTTGTGGTAAAAAACTTAGATGTGCCTTCCACCTTTTACCTTAAAAAGCTATCTTTGCGCAACATGAGTGATAACAGGTACAATCAACGCGGCGTTTCTGCCTCAAAAGAAGATGTGCACAATGCCATCAAAAACATCGATAAAGGAATTTTCCCGAAAGCATTTTGCAAAATCATCCCCGATATTTTAGGTGGCGATGAAACCTATTGCAATATTATGCATGCCGATGGCGCAGGCACCAAATCATCATTGGCTTATGTGTACTGGAAAGAAACCGGCGATATTTCGGTTTGGAAAGGTATTGCACAAGATGCCATTATCATGAATATTGATGATCTGATCTGCGTAGGTGCTACCGATAACATCCTCCTATCATCAACCATTGGCCGCAATAAAAACCTGATTCCGGGCGAAGTAATTGCGGCTGTAATTAACGGTACAGAAGAAATCCTGGCCGATTTGCGTGAGCAAGGCATTACCATTTACTCAACCGGTGGCGAAACGGCCGATGTGGGCGATTTAGTACGTACCATTATCGTCGATTCTACCGTTACCTGCCGCTTAAAACGCGAAGAGATCATCAGTAACGATAACATTAAACCCGGCGATGTAATTGTAGCGCTGGCTTCATCCGGACAAGCTACATATGAAACTGAATATAATGGTGGCATGGGCTCAAACGGATTAACTTCTGCCCGTCATGATGTGTTTGATAAATCAGTTGCCAATGCCTACCCTGAAAGTTTCGATCCGGCAGTGCCTTTTGATCTGGTTTTCTCGGGTGGTAAAAAACTAACCGACGAAATCGAAATCGAAGGTCACGGCAAAATAACTGTAGGTAAACTGGTGCTTTCTCCTACCCGCACCTATGCACCGGTAATTAAACAAATTCTGGAGAAACACCGCGGCCAGATTAATGGTATTGTACATTGTAGTGGTGGCGCACAAACCAAGGTATTACACTTCGTTAACGACGATATCCATGTCATTAAAAACGATTTATTTCCGGTTCCGCCGTTGTTTAAACTAATCCAGGAAGAATCGGGTACCGATTGGAAAGAAATGTACAAAGTGTTTAACATGGGGCACCGTATGGAGCTGTATGTACCGCAGGAAATTGCTGCAAGCATTATCGAAATTTCTAAAAGCTTTAATATCGATGCCAAAATTATTGGCCACGTAGAAAAAGGCGATCAAAAACAAGTAACTATAACAAGCGAAAAAGGAACATTTGTTTACAATTAAACTTTAAATTATTCCATCAACCATAGCCTTGAACACATCGTTCGGGGCTTTTTTTTGATTTCAATTCCGTCACACCTGGTTTTATCAACCATCCTCAGCTTGCAAGATTTCATTTCCATAGATTTATCCCGTCATCCCCAACTTGATCCGATAGCTATCGGATGGGGATCTTAAAGCGTTGGGAAGTCATTTAAAAATTATTGCCTCTAAGCCTAGTAAAGCATTAAGATTCCCACCTCCGAGGGAATGACGATCGCTAAACCGTCAATAATGCAATAAATCCATTACAATCTATAAAAGTCATATTCGTATCATAAAAAGCGATTATCTTAGTTATACCAATTAACAAAACATGAACTATAAAAAGACCATCGTAATGGGCTTACTGGCTTGCCTTACCATAAGCCTGAGTGCCTTTATGCCAAAAGCCGAACCTGCGCCAAAAGCAAAAAACTTAAAGGTATTGCCTAAAAATATCAGCAAAGAAGAATTGGATAAAGTAATGGATGATTTTAAGCTTGCTTTGGGCGTACGCTGCAGCCATTGCCATGCCCCGATGAAAGATAACCCTCGTAAAATGGATTTCGCCAGCGATGAAAAACCGGAGAAGGAAATTGCACGCGATATGATGCGTATGACGGCTAAGATCAACAAAAAATATTTCCACAAGGCTTTAGCAGAAGGCAAAACCATTACCCAAATTGCCTGTGTAACCTGTCACAACGGTAAAACAGAGCCGGCTAAGTAAGAAGCTTACGTTAAAAAATTACAAAAAGCAAGAAGCCTGATCTTTTGATCAGGCTTCTTGCTTTTAATCTCTGGCTACAAATTTATGGAAGGTACTCTCTTCTCCGTCTGCTTTCTTTTCCTGATATAAAAAATCAAGTTTTTCTTCATCAAAAATTTTAAAAAAGGTACCCCAATCTATCTCTTTCAAATCGGATGAATGATCGCTGTGCTTTGGAAAATGTATCCGTAATATTCCTCCATTGTTACTTTTGGCTGTATCAGCAACGATTGCCGGCACACCACCGTGCTCCTCTGCCCATGCTTTAATTGTTGCATGGTTATGCGTTTGTTTCGAACTGCTCATTGTTTTATCCTTTAGTTTTAAATAGGTAGATTATTAATACAATCTTGTTCGGCAGCAAATGGTTTTATCTATTGCATTTTATTTTTATTAATGAAACAACTGTCGTGAATAAAATGATGTTCAGCGCAAAAACAAAAATAAGGCGGAAGCAACTTTATCTTTATCGATACATTAAACCTTTTTACCGACACATTGTCTAAACCCACATCTATAAACGTATATTCAACGTTAACAAATTACACCTAATTGGAATAAATTTATGATCGACGTATATGTCTTGGGTGCAGGTAAACACGCTACAGAAGTGAGCGAATATTTAATCGGTTACCAGGAATATAACTTAGCAGGCTACGTTATCAATGTCGATCATCACGATTTGCAGTCCAGCATCCGTAAACCGGTTATCCAGCTGCAGGAATTCATTAAACAATATCCGCCCTCATCAAAAATTGCACTCATTGGGGCCATTGGCATCTACCAACGGAAATCGATTATTGAATTACTGGAAAAAAACGGCTACAGTTTCATTAATATCATCCATCCGCACAATTACTTAAGTCCGACGCTAAAAATGGGCACAGGCAACTGTATTGCGCCCGGAGGGGTAATTAATGCACAGGTGCATATTGGCAATCATTGTATCATCAACACGCTGTGCAACGTTAGCCACGATTGCGTGATTGATGATTATGTAACCATCTCGCCTGGCGTTACCATTGCCGGTAATGTTCATGTTCAGGAAGGCGTGTTTATAGGGGCAGGTGCAACCATTATACCCGGACTAACCCTTGGTAAAGGTGCATACATTGCTGCAGGTGCATCGGTTACCCAAAATGTACCCGAAAATGTAATGGTGGCAGGTGTACCGGCAAGGGTGAAAAAGAGTATATAGTGCTAAACTTATTTTAACTCTAAAATCCGCTCACCATACCTGATTTCTGTTTCCGAAATAATGCGAAACTCATATTCCTTCCCTACTTTAACAGTTAGTTTTTTACCCTTTATTTTATAAGTTCCTCTTTCTACAACATCTCCTCCAGGCAAAATATCTGCAATATCACCTGGCATGAGGGTAACAGACATACCTGCATTGTATAAAGAGTTTGAAGAAGATTTTGGAACGTTAATCTCAACAAATTCTTTTTCCTCCTTAACTGTTAGTTTTTTACAGGCAGTTAAACTTAAAATAAACAGCGATAAATAGATTAATTTTTTCATGGTTTTAGTTTTTTATATTAAACGTATTGTTATTGTATTCTGCTACATTGTAATTAAAACAAAAAAGCCCCGATCGAATCGATCAGGGCTTTAAAATGATTTCGGATATTATTAATATCTAACACGAACTCCGATTTGCATACTCCAGCGAGATAAATAATCAGAATAAGCAAATGGTCTGCCAGTGTACTGGTCTGTACCAAATGAAGGGTTAAAAGTATAGTTAGGTTTTACCACATTACCGGTGGTTGTATAACCAACAATATTTAGTGGTGAGATCACTTGATTTGAAGAGAAGTATCCTTGTCCCCATTTCTTATTGATCAGGTTACCAACATTGAAAATATCAAATGTAAAGCTAAATACGCTCTTTTTGTAGATATTAATATCTTGAACCAATTTAAAATCGAAGTGGTTTTCCCAAGGTAAACGTGTACCGTTACGTTTAGTATTTTTACCAATATTCTCTTTTAAGTAAGGATCTGAGTTTACATACTGCTGGAACAATTCATACTGTCTTGCGCCAGTCATAGTACCGGTTACACCAGTTATAGGATCCTTTATGTTTGTTAAAGGAGTAATAAAGCTAGATGCGTCTACAGGGATAAAAAGTAAATCGGCATTATTGCTTGATGATTTTGATGGAGTAGTAGTCGTAGAACCATCATCACCATTTAAGTCACCAAATACTACGTAAGATAATGCCTGTCCAGATTGTCCGTTATAAAATAAACCAAGATTGGTTGCAAACTTTCCATTACCATAGGTAAATTTCTTACCTAACATGAATGAAACTCTTGATCCCATATCGTTGTTATTGGTAGCTAAATCCAGGTTATTTAAGCCATTTACGTTATATGCAAACCTGTAGTTAGATAATGCCGTAGATGAAGTACCGTCATTTAAGTTAAATGAGTGACCGATAGTATAAGAAACGCTCGACATCCAACCTTTACTAAATTGCTTTTCTAATTTACCATAAACAGTATATGAATAGCCTTTGTTAGTATTGGTTAAATACAAGATGTTAGTATAGTTCTTATCAATTTTACTCGCATTATAAAAAGGTCTGGTTACGCCGTTACCCATATCAAGTGTGTAAGTAGATGGGCTTAAGTTCATATCCTGATACAAGATATCTTTGATGGTTTTTGTATAAGTACCTTCAATAGTACCAACTAAACCCCATGGTAATTTTTGATCAATTGCCAAATTGGTTTTTAACACTCTTGGTGCCTGGAAATTTGGATCAGTTAAGTCAACCTCTGTTGGAGGTGTAGTTGTTGGTGTACCTTGGTAAGGAGAAGAAGGATTAAATGTAATACCGTTTGCAGTAATAGCAGCCGAATTTGCTGTATATTTAATAGTCGCTCTACCTGTATTTGAATATTGGTTCGATACCCATACCATAGGAACACGGCCTGAGAATATACCTGCACCACCACGGATTTGAGTTTGAGAATTATTAAACACATCCCAGTTAAAGCCTAATCTTGGTGTTACAATAATAGTAGATTTTGGAGTTCTGCTATTCACTAAATTGTTAGCTACCGCTACTGGTGAAGCATTAAATGCAGGATTATCAACAGGATTATTTAAATATACAGGTACCTCAGCTCTTACACCGTAAGTTAATCTGAAATTATCTCTAATACTCCAAACATCCTGAGCATATAAACTAAACTGTGCCATTTCAATTTTAGCTGGTGCAAATGGGTCACTCTTATCAGTTGAATAAGTAGTCTGATATTGAGTCATTCCAGTTTGAGGAGTAGCCATAAATCCAGCTAAACTTGTGAAACTATAGTCACCATAAACACCTTGTAAAAATATATTCTTGGTTTTATAGAATAAGTTATCTGTACCGAATGTTAAAGCATGGCTTCCTAAAGTAAGGTTAAAGTTATCAGTTAAAGTAAAATTATCCTGATTTAAGCTATTAGCCTGAGAGCTATAATCTGCTCCAAATCTAAAAGTTCCTGCAACTGGATCCGCAATACTAACACTTGGGAATGGGCTGCCCGGATCTCTTTTATCTCTAATTGAGGTATAAGTTAAACGCAGTAAATTAGAAGCACTGTTTGAGAATTTCGAGTTTAGCTCAGCTACAACAGAGGTAGTTTTGTTACTTTGAGCATATCCGTTATTATAAAACGACATTGCAGTTTGAGAATCCGAAATACTGTAGTTACTTCCTTGAACATAATTTCCACGGATCATTAATTTATTTTTGTCATTAATGTTCCAGTCAATACGTCCAAATATATTATCAGATTTTCTGGTTAGGTTAATTCCGTTAATTTTACCTACGTCATAGCCGTATTTATTCATTACGAAATCTTTTAATGTCTGCGCTGTTGCAACATTAATTCTTGAAGTTCCGTCAGGTCCGCCTGGCTGATTTGCAATTGGCTGATCTCTATTTAAACCTTCGTAAGCAACGAAGAAAAATAATTTATCTTTAATGATCGGACCGCCCATACTTAAACCATATTGAAATGATTTAAAGTCTGTATACTTATTTCTTGTTGTATAACTTCTTCCAACTAAATCTTGATTCTGGTAAGTACCAAAAGCCGTACCATGCACTTCGTTGGTTCCACTTTTTGTTACAGCATTTAAACTACCACCTGTAAAACCAGCCTGACTAACATCGTAAGGAGATAATGAAACCTGAACTTGCTCTATTGCATCAAATGGAATAGGATTAATACCTGCTTGTCCACCATTAGTACCATTACTTGCAAGACCGAACACATCTGTTGAGTTTGCTCCATCAATTGTGAATTGGTTATAACGGGTGCTTTGTCCTCCAAAACTAATTCCTAGCGGAGATCCATCAGTGCTGCTACTTCTAACTAATGCAATAGGACTTAAACGGGCAAAATCGTTAATGTTTCTTGAAATAGTAGGTAACATATCCAGTTGGTTTCTTGAAACCGAAGTTGAAGTTCCGGTCTTATTTCTACCAATTACAGAACTTCTGCTTCCCGTAATATTTACTTCTGTAAGTATTACAGAATTATCAACTAAAACAGGATCAAGTTTGCTACTTTCACCTAAATTCAGATAAATATCTTTGCTGATGAAAGGATGATACCCTACGAAATTTACCTCAATTGTGTAAGGACCTCCTACACGCATGTTATTAATTACATAACGTCCATCATTATTGGTAGATACAGAATAAACTGTACCTGTTGGTGTGTGTGTTGCTTTAACACTTGCACCTGGCAGAGCGCCTTTGGCATCTTTGACCGTTCCTGAAATTGATGATGTAGTCACCTGTGCATCCGCACCGAAAGTGATACCTACAAAAGCAACAATAACCAGTACTAATCTTAAAAGTAAAGATTTCTTCATACTTTCTTTTTTTAAATGTTTTTTTGTTGTTGAATAATAATCTAAAGGATAATTAATGCCGCAAATGTACCCAATAAAATTTAACACATTTTAACATCCAATGTTAAATTATAGTTAAGTTGGTCATATTTTTTCAACATTTAACAAATACTGGATTATCAGTCACTTTCACTTTATCAATCGTTTGACTAGCTAACTAAATTTTTAACAATAAAAGCCATAATTGATTGTTATTTAGGCAGAAAATAAGCTTCAACGCTGATATTTTTTAAATAACAACTTTTCACATTAATTATCCACTTAAAAATTAGACAATTAACCCTATCAGGCTTAGCACTCCATTTGCCTCTTTACAAATACGAAAACCCTAAAAGCACTATCTTAAAACAAAAGCAGTAATATGCAGTCATTGTAAATTTTAACTGCTATCTCAACATTGGTCTAGCCAATTGACATTTTTTTTTTAGTTTTGAGCGATTGTTACGGGATTAGCTTCCTTAACTTCTTGTAAGGTGAACATAGGCAACTATTAACACGAGATTAATCTGTATCAACAGAGACTCCTTTACCCAAAGCTTGCAGCAAACACAAGGCGATTAAAAAAACAAATCTGTTTACATAGATCAACCGGTCATAATTAGGGCAGGCTCCATCTGACAGATTAAAAATAAACTAGAAAAAACAGATGAATTACGACGTTATTGTTTTAGGCAGCGGCCCAGGTGGTTACGTAGCTGCGATCAGAGCTTCACAACTGGGACTAAAAGTTGCAATTGTTGAGCGCGAATCATTAGGCGGTATTTGTTTAAACTGGGGTTGTATCCCTACTAAAGCGCTTTTAAAAAGTGCTCAGGTTTTCGAATATATTAACCACGCTGCCGATTATGGCATTACAACAGCTGGTGCAACGGCCGATTTTGCTGCTGTGGTAAAACGCAGCCGCGGAGTAGCCGATGGCATGAGTAAAGGCGTTCAATTTTTAATGAAGAAAAATAAAATTGACGTAATTATGGGTACTGGTAAAGTTAAACCAGGCAACAAATTAGAAGTTAAAGGTGCTGATGGTTCGCAAAAAGAACTTACAGCTAAAAATATCATCATTGCTACAGGTGCACGTTCGAGAGAATTGCCTAACCTGAAACAAGATGGCAAAAAAATTATCGGTTACCGCCAGGCCATGGTACTTCCTGAGTTACCAAAAAGTATGGTGGTAGTAGGCTCGGGTGCTATTGGCGTTGAGTTTGCTTATTTCTATGCTACTATGGGCACCAAAGTAACCATTGTAGAGTTTATGGAAAATGTGGTACCGGTTGAAGACGAAGACGTTTCGAAACAATTGTTACGCAGCTTAAAGAAAACCGGTATCGATGTAATGACTTCAGCAAGCGTTGAAGCTGTTGATACCAGCGGTGCAGGTTGCAAAGTTTCGGTTAAAACTGCTTCGGGCATGCAAACCATCGAAGCCGATATCGTACTTTCTGCAGCAGGTATTGTTGCCAACATCGAAAACATTGGTTTAGAAGAAGTAGGTATCAAAACCGAAAAAGGTAAAATCGTTACCGATGAGTTCTACAACACTTCAGTAAAAGGTTACTATGCTATTGGTGATGTGGTTGGCGGACAAGCTTTGGCTCACGTAGCTTCTGCAGAAGGCATTATCTGTGTAGAAAAAATTGCTGGTCAGCATGCAGAGCCTTTAGATTACAACAACATTCCGGGATGTACTTATTGCACACCAGAAATTGCTTCAGTAGGTTATACCGAAAAAGCAGCCAAGGCAGCAGGTTACGA
This sequence comes from Pedobacter kyungheensis, assembly GCF_000812965.1. Classification (GTDB taxonomy): domain Bacteria; phylum Bacteroidota; class Bacteroidia; order Sphingobacteriales; family Sphingobacteriaceae; genus Pedobacter; species Pedobacter kyungheensis. Next base: position 12,747 of record NZ_JSYN01000052.1, on the reverse strand, counting down.
ATTAAAAATCGGTAAATTCCCATTCTCAGCCTCAGGTAAAGCAAGTGCTGCAGGTGCTAAAGATGGTTTTATTAAACTGATTTTCGATGCTAAATACGGCGAATTATTAGGTGCACACATGATTGGCGCTAATGTTACCGAAATGATTGCCGAAATTGTAGTGGCCCGTAAATTAGAAACTACCGGACACGAAATGATTAAATCGGTTCACCCTCACCCTACCATGAGCGAAGCCATTATGGAAGCTGCCGCTGATGCATACGGAGAAGTGATTCACTTATAAGGCAGAAGGTTTAAGGTGAAAGGCATAAGGTCCTAAAACCACATAAAACCAATAATATTGCAAAAACCCTTTAGTTAATCCTAAAGGGTTTTCTTATTTTTAACCAATCCCAACGCTTGATACTTGATACTTGATACCCGATACTAAATACTTGATACCTAACCTTACACAAAAAAATGAAACTCCACACCATAAACACAGGCTTTTTTAAACTCGATGGCGGCGCTATGTTTGGCGTGGTGCCTAAGGTAATCTGGCAAAAAACAAATCCGGCCGACGCCAATAACCTGTGTACCTGGGCCATGCGTTGTTTATTAATTGAAGAGGGTAATCAATTGATTTTAGTCGATACCGGAATTGGCAATAAACAGGATGAAAAATTCTTTAGCCATTATTACCTGCACGGCGACGATAGCATGGAGAAATCGCTGGCACAATTGGGCTTCAATACAGGCGATATTACCGATGTTTTTTTAACCCATTTGCATTTCGACCATGTAGGCGGTGCTGTAGTGAGAGATGGAGAGCAATTGAAACCAGCTTTTGGCAACGCTACCTACTGGAGTAATGAAAAGCACTGGCAGTGGGCAGTAGAACCCAACGCACGCGAAAAGGCATCCTTTTTAAAAGAGAATATTTTACCCTTGCAGGAAAGCGGTCAGCTTAAATTTGTGGCCGAGCAGGAAAACATCGCCTGGCAAAAAGACATCAACATCAGTTTTGCTTACGGCCATACCGATGCGATGATGTTGCCCAAAATTAACTATAAAGGCCGCACCATTGTGTACATGGCCGATCTTTTACCATCCGTTGGTCACCTTCCCCTGCCCTACGTAATGGCATACGATATGTTCCCATTAAAAACATTAACCGAAAAGCAAGCCTTTTTAGCAGAAGCCGTAGAAAACAATTACATCCTTTACCTGGAGCACGATCCGGTTAACGAATGCTGTACCTTGCAACGCACAGAAAAAGGTATTAGAGTGGCCGATACCTTTAATTTAAGCGATATTTAATGATCAGAGCCGCCAAACCAGAAGATGCAGCACAAGTTGTGCCCTTGCTACTCCAGGCCATGGGCGACCTGGCTTATAAACTAACGCATAGCCAAAACGAAGCCGCCGTTAAGCATATTTTTGAGCAGCTCTTTAAGCAGCCAGCCAATCAGTACAGCTACGAAAATACATTGGTTTTTGAAGAGGCAGACAAAATTCTGGGTTCGTTAACCGCTTATGATGGAGAAAAGCTAATTGAACTCCGAATACCTTTTTTAGCTATCATTAATGAAGCTAACCCAGCTGGGAATGCCCCGGATGCTGAAACGCAAGGCGGAGAATTTTATCTCGACAGCATTAGCGTAAACCCTGCTGCACAAGGCAAAGGTATAGGTAAGCAACTGGTCAAAGCTGGCATTACCTGGGGGCAACAATTAGGTCATCAGCATATTGGTTTACTGGTAGAACAACATAACGAACGTGCCTTAAAGCTTTATCAGCACCTGGGTTTTATAATCCAAAATGAAAAGGAGTTTATGGGTGGACTGTATCAGTACATGGTGTTTAAAGTTAAATAGCGAATTCTATAAGATTTGTTGTTGTAAGGAATTAAGCAATCTGAAGACATGCGTTAGTAGTTATCGTTGTAAGATTGCTTCGTCGGCTGAAAAAGCCTTCTCGCAATGACGATCGCGCTTCCTTACTTCCTTCCTTACCTACTTACAACGCAACCCGCTTAACGCGCTGTAAAATTTATTTACATTTTTATTTGTATTTAATCTAAATAATCACAATTTTTGTACCCAATGGAAAAAGCGTGTATCGATATCAACCAACTGGTTAACGTATTCTCAAATGCTCAGGGTTCTATTTATCAGTCTGATAAGTTAAATTGCTTTTACGTAGATTTTGGCGGCAAGTTTGCCCGTTTCAACTGCTTATCTCTTCAAAAACTAAAAAAGGTAGTAGAAGATATCGATATCGAAGCACTCCTTTTAAATACCCGCAAAGCCGATTTCGAACTGGTTACCTTTAATGGCTGCGAACACATTTATCTGTTAAATGCTTTAGAAATTATCGCACTGAAAGATTTATTACAAGGTACTTTCACCATGTTTAAGCTAAATCACATGATCAGCGACTGTCTTTACAGGTTAGTGGTCTAAAATAAAAATGCTTTCAGTAGTTAATACGAAGTCCTAACATTTCGTTCTGCGCTATTTACAATAATAAATCTTTAGGATTTTAATTTATTTAACCACTTCTTTATTTAGGATTTTTAACAAAACGTCCTTATCCATTGTACCAACGTGTTTCTCTATTAATTGCCCATTTTTATCGTAAATAAAAGTTACCGGACGGCTATTTATATCCTCAAAACCTTTTACCGCCTTTAAATAGGTGAAAGAATATGGATTTTTATCTTTAAAATCCTGAATTTTAGTGTTTTTTTCATCAGAAACCATTAAAAACACCACTTTACCTTCAAATTGCTTTTTCACCTTTTCAAAATCAGGAAACTCTTCTCTACAGGGTATACACCAGGTGGCCCAGTAATTTATAACAATTGGTTTCCCCAGCATTTCTGTAATTTTCAGCTGTTTGCCCTTCAAATCTTCAACCTGCATTTCATTTAATGAAACATCGGGCTGAATCACAAACTTTTCAACAATAAACAACAGACCTAAGCCTGCCACTACGATCCCGGTTAAAAAACCGTACCAAAATGATTTCTTACTCATACTATTAAATTATGATGTTACTTTTCCAAATATCACAAACAGTATTATTGCTAATAATACAACGACTACAATTCCCGCAAATATTCCTATCGCAAAACTTATTATTTTATTCATACAAGTCATTTAAATACCCTTAATATTTTTACATAGCTATAACGTTGCACAGGGATTTTTTGCAACTTGCGAACTAAACATTGGGGGGATCCAAGAGAAATTTTAAGTGTTCGCCTGGCTAAAAGTAATAAAAATATCACCGTTCAAGCAAACTTTTATTCCTTTTTATTTCTACGTAAGTTGCATACAATCAATTCTATCAGATCAAAACATAACTTATTTTACAAACCAAGTTAAACCGCCTTATTTAAACTGATTACAAATAACTAATTATCAGCAATTTAGACTAATTTCATATTGTAAATAAATTATAAAGCCGAACAAATTCAATCTACATTTGTATTGTTATTAAAGCACAGAATTATGAAAGACTTAATGCGCATCCAATGTTTAATATCACAGGATATTGAAACATTATTAAATCAGCAGATCAAAAAAGAGGCTCACTCTTCATCACTATATTTATCTATGTCATCTTGGTGCGATCAAAATGGCTACGACTATTCGGCAGATTATTTCTTAAAACAATCTGAAGAAGAAAGGGTACACCAGCTTAAATTATTCAAATATGTTTTGGATATGGGCGGAAATGCAATCTCTCCGGAGGTTAGCGGCATCAAAACAGAATTTGCCAGCTTCAGGGAAGTTTTCGAAGATGCACTGGAAGCAGAAATTGCCATTACCCAGAGCTTCAAAAACATTGCAGCTAAATGCCACAAGGAACAAGATTTCGTAACTATGGAATTCTTAAACTGGTTCCTGAAAGAGCAACGTGAAGAAGAATACAAAGCACGCAGAGCTTTAGAATTGTTCGAAGTAATTGGCGAAGAAGGTACCGGAAGATGGGAAATCGACAAACACGTGAACAAAATCAATTATTCTGAAGAATAAACAACAACAAAACATAGTTTAAAGCTACTCCTAACCGGGTAGCTTTTTTTTTGCAAGAGTTTTTCACTCCTAAGTTATCGTCATTTCGATCGGAGTGCAACGTAGCCGAGAACTCTGTCTTGATAGATTTCTCCCTGCCCGATGCAGGCGGGCATTGCGCCCCCGGTGAAAAACCAGCTGGCTCCAGTCGAAATGACGATTCTTTTATTGGACTGTCATTGATGACGGAGTCGAGAACCACGGAGTGCTCAGCGAACCTAAACCTAATAAGAATTTCTGTTTATAGATCCCTCCCCGTCTGTACAGACAGGCATTCCGTTACACTTCACCAGATAACTATCGGGCCGAGATGACGCTAATAAAAAGAAAAGCCCCAATTTAATTGGAGCTTCCTTAGTTTAGGTTGTTTAGTTTATGTTGATTTTATGAATAAGTCTCAATTTTTATAAAAAAAGCGCCGTTGCCAGCGCTCTTTTTAAACCAAATATATAATAATAATTAACGAGCATTACAAAAATAGACACTTTATTAATAATTACAAACTTTTTTATATATTTTTTCAAATTATTTCACACAAAAACACATAAAACACTAAATTATAGATAAATAAACATCATAAATTAGCATAAAAAACATTTTTTAGTTATTTTTATGATAAAAAACACTAATTTTTACACAAAATATCATAATTTAAGGAAATAATTAAAAGAAATGATAGATAATTTTATTAAAAACTACTTAAATCATCCCAAAACTTATGACGAAATGTTTTTAAATGGTGATAATTATCGAAATCACTACGCAAACTTTATCAACAATTTCTCTAAAGAATCATTAGAAAACTTAAACAAGAAAGAAGAACTGGCCAAAAAGCTCTTCATGAGCCAAGGAATTACCTTTACCGTGTACGATAGTGGCGAAGGAATTGAAAAAATCTTTCCTTTCGACATTATTCCGAGAATTATCACCTCAACCGAGTGGCTTTTTATAGAAAAAGGCATAAAACAACGTTTAAAAGCGCTGAATCTTTTCTTAAAAGATGTTTACAGCAATCAGTTTATCATAAAAGATCAGATTGTACCTATAGATGTGATTTATTCATGTCCACATTTTTTAAGGGAGATGCACAATGTTAATGTACCGCACGATATTTACATCCATATTGCAGGCATTGATCTGATAAGAGACCACGACGGAACGTTTTACGTACTCGAAGACAACCTCCGAACCCCTTCGGGCGTAAGTTACATGCTGGAGAACCGCGAAATTACCAAAAGGCTATTTCCTGATCTCATTCCACAATGTGGCGTAAGGAGTGTAACCGAATACCCCGCCTTACTGTACAAAAACTTAATGTCGCTCTCTCCAAGAGCAGTTTCCAACCCTACAATTGTATTATTAAGTCCGGGTATGTACAATTCGGCCTACTATGAACACACTACTTTGGCCCGCCTGATGGGGGTAGAACTGGTTGAAGGAAGAGACCTGGTGGTAAAAGACCAGAAGGTATTTATGAAAACCACTACAGGCCTGCAACAGGTTGATGTGATTTACCGCCGCGTAGACGACGACTACCTCGATCCCCTGGTATTTAACCCCAACAGCGTACTGGGGGTTGCCGGATTAATGGGGGCCTACCGCAAAGGCAATGTAGCCATTGTAAATGCCGTGGGCAATGGTGTGGCCGACGATAAAGCGGTTTACACCTATGTACCCGACATGATCAGGTATTACCTGAACGAGGAGCCTATTCTAAAAAATGTACCGACCTATCAATTGAGCAACCGAGATGAACTGGAGCATGTTTTTGCCAACATCAATACCATGGTTATCAAAAAAACCAACGGAAGCGGTGGCTACGGTATGCTGATGGGCCATGCGGCCAGCGAACAGGAAACTGAAGCATACAAAATCGAAATCCTGAAAGATCCGCGCAATTTTATCGCGCAACCTACCATCAGCCTGTCTTCTGCACCATGTTTCATTAACGGAAAACTCGCGCCACGCAGAATCGATTTACGTCCTTTCGCCCTCAATGGTCCGGATGGCGTTTCGATTGTTCCCGGAGGTTTAACCAGGGTAGCCTTAAAAGAAGGCTCGCTGGTGGTAAACAGTTCGCAGGGCGGTGGCAGTAAAGATACCTGGGTTTTAACTTCTTAAATTACAGCATTATGTTAAGTAGAGTTGCATCAAGCTTATATTGGTTAAGCAGATATGTTGAGCGCAGCGACGGGATGCTGCGCATGTTAAAAATAAATTACGCTTCTTCACAGGATACCATACAGGAATTTACCTGGAAACCGGTGATCAGGATTTTCTCATCCGATGATGAAAAGGAACTATTAAATATCCAGCACGATAGCCGTGCAGTGATAGAATACCTCCTGCTAAACCGCGAAAATCCGAATTCGATTCTGAACATCGTTACCCTGGCCCGAGAAAATGCAAGGAGCGTGCAGGAACATATACCTAAAGATTTATGGCAATGCCTGAACGAATATTACCATACTGTTAAAGACGAAAAATTGCTGTGGTATGTACAAAAAGACGATCCGATTACCGCATTAGACATTTTGATTAAACAGGTAATGCTGTATAACGGAACAGCCGATAGTGTAATGGAACGTGGCGAAAGCAGAAGTTTTATGAATATCGGCAAGCATCTCGAACGAAGTATCCAATCTATCGATATCCTCGACATTAAATTCAGTTCGATTAGCAGCAATCCGGATTTACTGACTGATATTTCCTACTGGAAACACCTTTTGCTATCCATAGGTGGCTACGAACTGTACTTAAAAACCTACCGGCAGGGTTTTGATGCCAAAAATATCATCGAGCTGGCCATGTTAAATAACGATTTCCCACGGTCGGCACTGTATGCCATGGGCAACATTGAAAGGTACTTTAACCGTTTAAAGAGCGAAAGCAATATTGAGCATTACAATAACCTGTCATTTAAAATCGGGAGGTTAAAAAGCATGATCACCTATAGCTCGGTTAATAAGATGAATGAAGCAGAACTCCACAGTTACCTTACCGAGATCAGGTCGGAACTATACGGTATCGGAAACCTGCTTAACGAGTATTATTTCGCAAACTCATAAACAACTGATTTTTAACCACAGATAGACGCAGATTAACACGGATATTTTTACAAATTTCCAATCTGTGTTTATCTGTGGTATCATATTAAATAACAAAAGTCAATATGCCAATTTTCAAAATCAAACACATTACCAACTATAAATACGAATCGCCGGTGCGCGATAGTGCCAACCAGATTATCCTTTTCCCGATTAAAGACGATCTCCAGAAAGTAATTAAACACGACCTCAATATCTCCGGAAGCCCTGAAATTGAGATTTTTATCGATTACTATGGTAACGAGGTAGGCACATTTACCCAGAACGAACCGCATACCCAACTTAAAATCTTCTCTAAAGTATGTGTAGAAACCTTCCCTAAAATACTTCCGCAGGACGATATATTTAGCGGTGCCCAATGGAATAGTCTGAGCAGGCTTAAGTATGAAGTACCTTATATCGATTACCTCAGACAGGAGAGTTTTGAGGGCATTCTTCAATTAAAAGAAACAGCTTTGGGTATTAAAACCGATGAAGATACCCCCTACCAAACCGCAATTAAATACTGCGCCTATGTTTTTAACAACTATGAATACATTAAGGGTGTTACAGCTGTCGACACCACCATAGATGAGATTTTGAAGCTAAAAGCAGGCGTTTGTCAGGATTTTGCACATATACTCACAGCCATGTTGCGCTTAACAGGCATCCCGGCCAGGTATGTAAGCGGCTATATCTGCCCCAACCGGGATGGCATGCGTGGCGAAGGGGCAACCCATGCCTGGGCAGAAGCCTACCTGCCCGAATACGGCTGGCTGGGCCTCGATCCTACCAATAACTGTATTGCCAACGAAAATCATGTACGCCTGGCTGTAGGCCGGAATTTTGCCGATTGCTCTCCGGTAAAAGGCGTTTACAAGGGCGGTTTTGAGCAAATTATGGAAGTAAATGTTTCTGTAGGTTACAACGACGACGATTTTAACGATAATGAAACCTATTTTCAGCCCAAAGAAGTGAACTACAGTAAACCTGCTCCGGCAATTACTACCTCAAGGGCAAAAAACAGCTATCAGCAATACATAGAAGCCATGCAGCAACAACAGCAACAGTAGGCAATTTTCAGTTGACAGTTTGCCATTCGCAATTAATCATTTAAACCAGGCTTATGCAAAAAACTGCAAACTGTTAACTGATATAAGTTTTTTTCCTAAATTTGCGGCTTTTATAAATAACAATATGATTAAGAGACAGCAAATTAAAGATTTATTAAAGTCGACAGCATTTGACACAGAAGTAACGGTTATGGGATGGGTTAGAACTTTCCGTAATAATCAGTTTATTGCCTTAAATGACGGATCTTGCATGAGCAATATCCAGGTTGTGATCGATTTTAATAATTTACCTGATGAGCTGTTAAAAAGAATCACCACCGGCGCGGCAATCGCTGCAACAGGTAAACTGATCGAATCGTTAGGTAAAGGCCAAACCGTTGAGATTAAAGCAACAAGTGTAGAAATTTTAGGAGATAGCGATCCGGAGAAATTCCCTTTGCAACCTAAAAAACACAGTCTGGAGTTTTTACGCGAAATTGCGCACCTGCGTTTCCGTACCAATACCTTTAACGCCGTTTTTAAAGTGCGTCATGCATTGGCTTTCGCCATCCACCAGTTTTATAACGAACGTGGCTTTGTGTATATGCACACCCCGGTAATTACTGCGAGTGATGCAGAAGGTGCAGGTGAGATGTTTAAAGTAACTACTTTAGATTTCGACAACCCGCCACGTACCGAAGAAGGTAAAGTTGATTTCTCGCAGGATTTCTTTGCCCGCGCTACCAACCTAACCGTATCTGGTCAGCTGGAAGGTGAACTGGCTGCCATGGCTTTTGGTAAAATTTATACTTTCGGACCTACATTCAGGGCCGAAAACTCAAATACTACGCGCCACCTGGCCGAATTCTGGATGATTGAACCTGAGTTTGCTTTTGCCGACCTGGAAGATAACATGCAGCTTGCAGAAGACATGATGAAGTATGTAATTAAATATGCTTTAGATAACTGCAAAGAGGAATTAGAATTTTTAAACAACCGCCTGGCCGAAGAAGATAAACAAAAGCCACAAAACGAGCGCAGCGAATTAAGTTTATTAGAAAAACTGGATTTCTGTTTAGCCAACGATTTTGAGCGCTTAACCTATACAGAAGCCATCAGAATTTTAAAATCTTCTAAACCTAACCAGAAGAAACAATTTAAATACCTGATTGACGAGTGGGGAGCTGATTTACAAAGTGAGCACGAACGTTACCTGGTAGAAAAACACTTTAAAAAACCGGTAATCTTAACCGATTACCCTGCTGATATTAAATCGTTCTACATGCGTCAGAACGAGCCGGATGCCGAAGGCAGACAAACTGTTGCTGCCATGGATATCCTGTTCCCGGGTATTGGCGAAATGATTGGCGGATCGCAGCGTGAAGAGCGTTTAGATCGCTTAACCCAACGCATGGAAGCTTTAAACATTCCGCAGGATGAATTGTGGTGGTATTTAGATACCCGTCGTTTTGGTACCGCACCACACGCTGGTTTCGGTTTGGGTTTTGAACGTTTGGTATTGTTCGTAACCGGTATGACCAACATCCGCGATGTAATCGCTTTCCCAAGGTTCCCTAAAAATGCGGAATTCTAATAAGGGTTTAGGAAAAACACATCATCATTATCAAAGAAGTCAAGTTTTAAAATGGACTGCCCCCATAAAGTGTCTAACTTTTTGGGGGCAGTGTAAAAACTTGACTTCTTTTTTTTATGCACTCACCTTCCTAATTAGATTATATGTATAATTTTAAAGCTACCATTCGTTCCATCGGAGCGACTCCCGGGTAGCCAATTGTAAAATTGGCGTTTTTCGTGTTTGTTATTCATTCACATGATCCCCATACGGATTGGCATGAGCATAATCAACCGCCGAAACCTTATAATCCGTAGGTGCAAAACTTTGCGAAGTACTTAAGGCCATGCCCAGCTCGTAACGCGTTGGATAAGGCGTTTGCAACAAACTACCTGTTGGGATATAAGGGAAAGTTTCGAGGTAACTCTGCATTACACTCGGGCTCACCCTGCGGTTAATATAGGCGCGACTTAACTGATGCGTTTCCCTTAAACCGGCTGCACCCAACAATTCTACCGCACTGGCCACGGTAAGGTTATGGAAATTTTTAACCCGTACGGTCTTATCCTCTACCACCAAGCCTTTCATCAGACTTGGATCTTGTGTAGCCACACCCGTTGGACAGGTATTGCTGTTACACTCCAGCGCCTGAATACAACCCAGCGCGAACATCATTCCGCGGGCCGCATTGCACATATCGGCACCCAGTGCTATATTTTTAACCAGATCAAATCCGGTAGCCACTTTACCCGAAGCAATAATTTTAATATGTTTTTTCAGGTCGAAACCATTTAATACATCGTATACAAAAGCTACCCCTTCGCGCAAAGGCATCCCTACAGAGTTCGAGAATTCCTGCGGCGCTGCACCGGTACCACCTTCACCCCCATCAACAGTAATAAAATCAGGGTAAATCTTCGTTTCTACCATGGCTTTACAAATGGCATAAAACTCACTTTTGCGACCAATACACAACTTAAATCCAACTGGTTTACCACCCGACAAATCGCGCAGTTTTTTAACAAACTCCAATAAACCAATAGGTGTATTGAAAGCGGAGTGTGCCGGTGGCGACAATACATCTTTACCTTCGGGCACCAAACGGATGCGCGCCACTTCTGGCGTTACCTTTTTAGCCGGTAACATACCACCATGCCCGGGTTTAGCACCTTGCGACAGTTTAATCTCGACCATTTTTACCTGATCATGCTGCGCACGCTCCGCATAGGCATCATAATTAAAGGTACCATCCGTATTACGGCAGCCGAAATACCCAGTACCAATTTGCCAGATTAAATCGCCTCCCGGCTGCTTGTGGTAATCGCTGATACCACCTTCGCCGGTATTGTGTGCAAAATTGCCCATTTTGGCCCCGCCATTTAAAGCCAGGATAGCATTCTGACTTAAGGAACCAAAGCTCATGGCCGAAATGTTGTAGATACTGGCCGAATAAGGCTTTTTACAATCCGGACCACCAACCAGCACGCGTGGATCTAAATTCAGTTCGTGGTGCGAAATAGCAGCAATGCTATGACTTAACCACTCGTAACCATTTTCATACACGTTTAACTGTGTTCCGAATGGAATGGTATCGTTATCGGTTTTAGCACGTTGATAAATCAGCGAGCGGTTTAAACGGTTATAAGGTGTTCCGTTGGTATCGCTCTCTACAAAATACTGGTAAACCTTCGGTCGCAATTCTTCCATAAAATAGCGTAAGCGACCAAAAACCGGGTAGTTACGTACAATACTGTGTTTGGGCTGGTACAAATCGTAAATACCCAGAATAACAAAGGGACCGGTAAAAATAAATGTCCACCATAAAAATGGCTGATAAAGGCCCAGCATAATGGTAAGGGCTACTAAAAATGCGGCAATTGCGACGAAAGCTTTTCTCATAAAATCAGATTAGCGAATGTTTTGTTGTTACAAAGATTAGGATTATTAAACAACTGACACCATTAAATTGTTATTTTTACGCTATGCTTATTAAGATTTATCCTGAAAACCCCAACGAAAAAGCCATTGAACAGGTTGTAGAGGTGCTGAAAAAAGGCGGTCTCATCATTTATCCAACCGATACAATTTATGGTTTGGGCTGCGATATTACCAACCAGAGGGCCATCGAAAAGATTTGCCGTATCCGTGGAATAAAACCCGAGAAAGCCAATTTTTCTTTCATCTGCCACGATTTAAAGCACATTTCCGATTACATTAAACCGATTGACAATACCACTTTCAGGGTGCTTAAAAAAGCGCTTCCGGGTCCGTTTACCTTTATTTTTAACGCCAATAACAATGTACCCAAACTATTAAGTTCGAATAAAAAAACAGTCGGTATTCGTGTGCCCGACAACAACATTGCCCGCTGCATTGTTAAAGAACTGGGTAACCCCATCCTTTCTACCTCAATCAGAGATGATGACGATGTGATAGAATATTCAACCGACCCCGAACTGATTCACGAAAAATACGAAGATCTGGTCGATCTGGTTATTGATGGCGGTTACGGCGATAACGAAGCCTCTACCGTAATTGATTGCACCCTGGGCGAGTTCGAAGTGATTAGGGAAGGTAAAGGAGATATTGCGGAGTTTTTGTAAACCTGGCCACCTGTCGGCGCCTTTCAATCCCCCTATTCCGTCACTTTGGTCCGATAACTATCGGACTTGATTCAGGGTCTCCCTGCAATCAACACGAGCTATAAAGAGATGCTGAACCACCCCACTCCGCACAGCTTGGCAAGTGTTCAGCATGACGCGCGGGGTTTCTCTGCACCATGCTATCTGCACCCTGCCCTCCGGTATAGGAGATTTTCGCCGGAAAAAGCACGAAAAGCTTTGCACTAACTTTCATACCCCCACTGCCCAAGGCAGGATCAAGCGCGTGTATTGGCCTAAGCGCGGGCAAGCGCCTAGAAACTGCCGCCATTTAGCTTTTCGTAGGTTTTTACAAGAAAAGATCCAAGCCTT
>NZ_JSYN01000051.1 GCF_000812965.1 Pedobacter kyungheensis | reverse complement strand
AAATGAATTTAAATCGGTATCACAATTACATTCTGAAATTAGAAAGTATATTAAATATTATAATAGGGACCGAATAAGGATTAATTTAAATGGAATGAGTCCGGTGGAATACCGAACTCATTACTTTAAAAACATTGCGTAACTTCGTCCAACTTTTTGGGGTCAGTCTAAAATTGCCTTTTTGTTTTTACTTAATCATCGTCGTCTTTTTTCTTCTTTTCGAGAATCACAAAAGCACTTCGTTTTGGTGCAGGCATTACCGATTGCTCGCCCTTAACTGATTTCCACACCACTTCATTTAAATCTAAATCAGGTGCCGAATCTTCTTTTGCAAAATTGAAAAATTCTGAACGCCTGCTGCTTTCGTTAACAGCCACATTCCGGGTATCCAAATCAATAAGGGGTTGTAAAACGTTGTAAGGTGTAAAATCTGGCTTCGCGGTAAAGCATTCGTACAAAGGCATTGCTCCGGCATCATACTGGCTCATTGGCGGCAAGCCTAAAATCAGCTCCATGGTGCGCAAAAAGCCTGAAGTAGAATACATGGTATGCACTACCGCATTTCTTTTTACATACGGGCCAATTACATAAGCCGGAGAACGGTGCGCATCAACATGGTCAGGCCCGTTTTGTGCATCATCTTCTAAAATAAATACAACCGATTCATTCCAAACCTTACTGTGCGAAAGGTGTTCAATAATTCGGCCCACTGCTAAATCGTTATCGGCAACGGCTGCCTGAGGTGAGTATTTTCCTTTCTTCTGCCCGCTGGTATGATCGTTTGAAATGCGTAAGGTATTAAACTGAGGTACCGCACCAGCAACCAGTAACGAATCGAAATCGTGCTGCCAGGCATCTACACGCACCTGATCTTTAATATCCATATCAAAACCTGGCGAAGACGGACACATATGCCCCTGCAAAGATTTAATATTGGCTTTATCGTAAGAACCAAACTCGCCATAACTCCGGTAACTTATTCCGGCCCGCTGGCAATAATCCCAGATAAAACCTCCTTTCGGGTAAGTAACAGGTCTGCCACCTTCGAAAGTGGTACTGCCGCCACGGGCACCATAACTGGTTGGCCATGTTTTTTCTACCACATCGGTTGCGTAAGCCGCCATGCTCCAGTTATGCCCATCGGCACTTACTTCTGCATCTACATAAAAATTATCCAGCAGTACAAAGTTCTCGGCCAAAGCATGTTGGTTAGGCGTTACCTTGCGACCGAAAAGGGTTAGCGTAGAATCGCCATTACCTTTTTTAATGTCACCCAACACCTGATCGTAAGTGCGGTTTTCTTTAATGATATAAAAAACATGTTTAATTGGCGATTTTTCACCCTGTTTTCTTGGAACCGGATTTCCAGCTTCACCATCGGCAGTTATCGCCCTTTTATCGCTGAAAGGTGTATTGGCATAAACCTGTTTGGTATACACTTTTAGTTGCTCGGGCTTTGGCGCATCGATAAAGGATAAAGTACCTTTAAACAATCCGGCAATGTATTGCAACCTGCTGTTTGCCGTGCTCCCCATGTGGTAATCGCTGTTATCGACTTTCGAAACGGGTTGTGGTCCTTTCGGGTTTGCCATTGAAGTATTGCCCTTACCATTGGTAACCAACACCTTCGAACCTAAAACCTTAACACTGGTTGGGTACCAGCCTACCGGTATAAAACCCTGGCTCTGGCTCACCCCTGGTTTACTTACATCAAAAACAGCCAGGCAATTGTTATCGGCATTGGCAATGTATAAAGTTTTTTCATTGCTACTCAAAGCCAAACCATTGGTAGTTGAGCCTGTTAGCTGGGTAGCATAAAGCGTGGTAGAAATGGTTTCAATTACCTTGTTGCTAAGTGTATTGACCACCGAAACCGTATTGTCGTTTGCATTGGCTACATATAGGATATTACCTTTTTTATTAAGCAAAAGCTCATTAGGATGATCACCAACGGGAATCTGCTGAGCAATGCTTTCTGATTGCAAATCAACAACCGCAACTGCTTTTCCACCCCAAAGCGAAACATATAATTTGCGTTCATCGGCAGCAAGTGCACAGCTATAGGCAATAGCAGGAAGCTGAACACGTTTTAAAATCTTTTTCGCTGTTGGGTCGATGATATACAGAGCGCTGTCCTCTTTGGTAACGGTAAATAATTTACTGTTGTTTTTATTTACCGCGATGCCGGCCGGACATATTTTACCTTTCGGCCAAACCGGCCCCAAGGTAATGGTATCGCTCTTGCCCAGCTTATTGTTCTCGATATTAAAATCCAGGATCCAGTTGTCGTTACCACCCGATGCGTAAAGGTGTTTTTCATCTTTACTAAAAGCAATGCCGTACCACGATTTGGCCAGCACTTTTTCATCGATAATTTGCTCGGTTTTAGGATTAATAAGCTGCAAGGATTGCGTACTCTGACCGTTATTGGTGATGGCCAGGTACTTACCTGATGCACTCAGTTGCATGTTTAAGGGTAAATCGCCCAATTGTACCGAATGCCCCGCCGGGCTTAATTTCCAGCCATTGGGCAACAAAATTTGTTGTGTAGTTTCATTTTTACCAGGCCATTGGGCAAAGCCACGCTGTACCAGCAAAAACGTTAAAAGAATAAGGATATATGATTTTTTCATTGTTTTGATTTTTGAAAAATTACCGGTGAAGATTGAAGTTTACCAGGGCCCTGATACTATAACCGTTACCAGAAGCTATATTGCCGATTTCGCGTATTGCTGCAGGAGAGCTAACCTGACTCCGGGTAGCATAAAATACCGGACCTCCGGAAATGGAGAACGAAAGTTTACTGTGATTGGGTTCCAAATTAATTGATGGGCCGATTAACAGTTTTGCGCCACCTTCTGCTTCGTCTTTCTCCCAAAAACCTTCCAAATCCTGACCAAGGGCTTCGAAACCCAGATATAAAGCGCTTGAAATGCGGTGCTGAAAACCGATGCTCGTGATGAAATCGAGCTTATCGCGTGTGCGGCTAAAGGCCTTTTCAAAGCGTAAATTACCCGCCATACGCCAGTTGGTACGATCGAATGAAGCGGTAATGCGGCTAATAGCCGATCCGGTATTAGACCAGTCGCGGCTTAAGCCCAGGCCTGCTCCCAATCTAAAGCCCGAAATACCTTTGCCGCCTATCAAATCCCTGATTACCTCGGCTTGCTCTGCAGAGGCCACGCCCCCACCGTTGGCAAAACCCAGGGCAGCCGTAGCATAGAGTGTTAAACGGCTACCCAAATAACCTTTAACCCCAAATTGTTGCCCTAAACCATCATAACCAAACTGTCCGTTAGCCCGTTCGCCATAACTACCCGAGTAATGGATATTCCAGCGAGGGTTTTCCGCAGTAAGGGTGTTTATGGTAAATAGAAAGGGTTGGGCAGCGTCATTACCCGTTTTTAACACCGGGTTAATGGTTGCCTGATTCTGAGCTGAGCAATTGATTGCAAATGCAGCAAAAACAGCTGCAAAAAATATCTTTTTCATTTAAAATACCTGAAGCTGTTAAAATTTGGTTTCGTTTAACAACGGTGATTGACTTGCATTTACCTGATAGGTTTTAATCTTATCATTTTCATCAACTTCTACAATGCGGTAACCTTTATAAGCGGTGCCCCAGTTGCCACCAATATGTGCATCAAAAAAATGTGGCAGCTTGTCAGTATAAAACACAGCATCTAAACTGTGGTCGTGGCCGTGAAATACAGCCTTTACATTGGCATAGCTATGCAAAAGTTTAATAGTATCGGGGCACTCCACAAAGGGGCTCTCCGGCACCCAGAAATGTGGCGGGATATGCAATACCACAAACACGGTTTTTAAATCTTTAAACTTATCCAGCTCCTGTTTTAAAAAATCATTGTTAGGACACAGATAGGCTCCTTTCGTGTCAGAAGTATTGGCGAGAACAAAACCAACACCGTTTTTTTCGAAAGAAAAGTTATCTTCATAACCAAAAACCGATTTCCAGAGTGGGGTATCCGCATGGTCGTGGTTACCTGGTACAGCATAAAATGGAACTTTCAAACGATCATAATAATCCTTTTTAACTTCTTTCAGTAATTCAGGTCTGTCGTGTACCAGATCACCGTTGATAATTACAAAATTCAGCGGATTTTGCTCATGCGATGCATTAAGCCATTTTACAATATTCTCGTGATGGAGCTTATACTCAGTTCCTGGTTGTCCGTAATGTCCATCGGATGCGATGGCAAAACGAAGTTTTGGCCCTTTTCCCGTTGTGGCTGGAATACTGTTTTCTTCAGCAAATGAAGGGAGCACTGGTGATAAACCGGCCACTACTGCAGCAGCCAGACCACTTTTTAGAAAAAAACGTCTGTTAGACATAATATTAAATATGTTTTGTTTCAACTGGCAAAATTCGGCCAGTCAGGCTTCTTAAACATAAATTTAATGTTATGATTAGGTTAACAGAACCTTATCTGTGTATCAATTTTATAACAGAGAGCCTGCGCTAAAGAAATGATCTGTGTATACAGTGCGTCTGGTAAGAAAGAAAATGGTTTGTGGTGACACAGGCCATGGTTTACAAATCAATGTATTCCAGATATTAAATATAAAATCTGCACTTATTTTCTTAAATCAGCGGGAGAATGACAGGAGTTTCCCGCTGATACCGCAGATTTCGCTGATGAGTATTCAGCAGTGTTAATGACTCGAATATCTGAATACTACAAATGAAAAGTATACCGTGCATCCGTGGCTAAAATAGAAAAATGGTCCGTGGTAACACGAACCACGGCACCCGCATTCCGTGTTTACCGTGCCTCCGTGGCAAGAAAAAAGATATGATCCGCGGTGACACGGATCATGGCTTTAAAAAATAACAATCGCTTGCTTCACCATTAAATATCCTGCCAGTGCAAATAAGAATATGGCGATAGATTTATTGATAATCAAACTGCTCAGTGCAAATTTTTCCTGAATGTAAGTAGCAAAGTGTGCATATAAATACAAAGCCAGTGCCGAGCCGACACCAGAGCCTAGACTAAAAATAACCAGCGAAAGGTAATCGGTTTCAATCCATTGGTGTAAAATTACGTAGTTGCCAAAAAACAACCAGAACGGAATCTGAACGGGATTTAATACCCCTAAAATCAATCCATAAAGTACACTTCCACTGCGTTTATCTTCTTTAGCATTGCTGGTTTTAGGCACCTTTTTTCGGTTTTTCCAGGTGATGGTACCCATTACCAGAAACATCACAATCATAAAGCAATCTACCAAAGTACTCAGTCGTACCTCGCTCACAGCCTCATTTGGGTTAATATCACTCATGGCCCAACGTGCAAAGCGCATCATACCAAAAGTAAAAAACACTTCTACGCAGGAGAAGGATAAGATAAAATACCAAACCTGCCGCATACCTTTATTGATGGCAAGTTGTGCAACGGTGAGATTGATGTTACCCGGGGGGATATACCCCATAGCGTTAAGGATAATGCCTATGAAAAACGTTAGAAAAAGCATTGCCGAAATTATGGATTTAAATTTAAATGCGTAGCCAAATATTTTCCGGTGTACGAATTTTCTACTTTAACCAGCTCTTCGGGTACCCCTTCAAATACCACATTACCACCACCATCGCCACCTTCAGGGCCGATATCGATTACCCAATCAGCACATTTAATCATATCCATATTGTGTTCGATAACCAAAATGGTATTACCCTGTTCTATCAGGGTATTTAATGCTTTTAAAAGTTTTTTAATATCATGGAAATGCAAACCAGTAGTCGGCTCATCAAAAATAAACAGCGTTTTATTGGCGTTGTTACCCTTAATCAGGAAAGACGCGAGTTTAATCCGTTGCGCTTCACCACCAGATAAAGTATTAGACGATTGTCCCAGGTGTACGTATCCCAAACCCACATCAACCAGCGGATTTAGCTTATTCAGGATTTTTTGTTCGTCTTTAAAGAAATCAACCGCTTCATCAATGGTCATGTCCAGAATTTCAGAAACATTTTTTTCTTTATAGGTTACGTCCAACACCTGTTGTTTAAAGCGCTTGCCATTACAAGCCTCGCAAGGCAGGTAAATATCGGCCATAAACTGCATTTCGATCTTCACTTCGCCTTCACCCTGACAAACATCGCAGCGCCCACCTTCTACGTTAAACGAGAAAGCAGCAGGTTTCAGTCCAGCAGCTTTTGCGGCAGCTAAACCTGAAAACAACGCACGGATATCATCCCAGGCCTTAACATAGGTAACCGGATTTGAACGGCTAGAGCGGCCAATCGGGTTTTGATCTACCAGTTCTACGGCACTTACCAGATCGTAATTACCAAAAATACCATCGTAAGCACCTGTTTGTTCGCCCGCATAGTTTCCAATTGCTTTTTGTAGTGCCGGATATAAAATCTTTTTAACCAAACTGGTTTTTCCAGAGCCAGAAACCCCACTCACTGCGGTAAACACGCCCAAAGGAAATTTAACGTCGATATTTTTAAGGTTGTTCTCCCTTGCTCCCTTAATCAGAATATGGTCTTTCCATTTACGGCGCTGTGTGGGGATGGCAATTTTCTCCAAACCGGCCAGGTAGCGACCGGTTAAACTGTTTTTATCTTTTAAAATCTCTTCGTAATCGCCACTGAAAACCAGGTTACCGCCATGGGTACCCGCCTCCGGGCCAATATCAATAATGTGATCGGCTGCACGCATCATTTCTTCTTCGTGCTCTACCACCAAAACAGTATTGCCCACATTACGCAAAGAGACTAAAACTTCAATTAATTTGTTGGTATCGCGCGGATGCAGACCAATACTCGGCTCATCTAAAACATACACCGATCCTACCAGACTACTACCCAGCGAAGTGGCCAGATTTATTCTTTGCGATTCTCCACCCGACAAGGTATTAGACAAACGGTTTAAGGTAAGGTAGCCCAAACCAACATTATTTAAATAGAGAAAACGGTTATCGATTTCGGCCAGTAAACGTTTGGCTATTTTAGCATCGTTTACACTTAATTTTAGCTCATTAAAGAAAACCAGTGCTTTCGATAACGGCATTAAAACCACATCAATAATCGATTTTCCGGCAATCTTAACATACGATGCATCTTTGCGCAGGCGCGAGCCTTTACAATCAGGGCAGGTAGTTTTTCCACGGTAGCGTGATAACATTACCCGATACTGTATTTTATAGGTCTGCTCTTCCAGTTCTTTGAAAAAAGCATCCAGTCCTTCAAAATATTTATTTCCTGTCCACAATAGCTGCTGTTCCTTTTCGGTTAAAGCGCTGTAAGGCCTGTGTATCGGGAAATCGAATTTAGGTGCTGCTTTTACAAAGTTCTGCAACCAAACACCCATTTTTTCGCCACGCCATGGGGCGATGGCATTATCGTAAACACTTTTGCTTTTATCCGGAATAACCAGATCTTCATCAATGCCAATCACATTGCCATAACCTTCACAACGCTTGCAGGCCCCGTAAGGATTATTGAAAGAGAAAAAGTTAGGTGTAGGTTCTTCAAAACGAATTCCATCCAATTCAAATCGATCGCTGAAATGTTTAGTTTCCCCTTCGGCTTCTACATAACAATCGCCCTTGCCCTCAAAAAAGGCAGTTTGTGCAGAATCTGCCAAACGGCTTAACGTTTCTTCTTCCTGATTGGTTACTATCCTGTCGATCAGGATCTGAACGGTTTTATCGTCAGTTAATTCAACATCTTTAAAACCGGCATCATCTAAAATGCCTTCTATTTTTTCAATTTTATCGTTAATGCGTACCCTTAAAAAGCCCTTTTGCAATAAAATGGCAAGTTCTTCTTTAATGGTGCGGTTATTATGCGGGTAAAGCGGACAAAAAATGGTTACCGTAGTATCTTCGGGCATGGCATTTACATAATCTACCACGGTGCTTACCGAATCTTTTTTCACCTCATTGCCCGAAACCGGCGAAATGGTTTTTCCAATACGCGAAAAAAGCAGTTTCAGGTAATCGTAAATCTCTGTTGAAGTTCCTACTGTTGAACGTGGGTTCGAAGTAATTACTTTCTGCTCAATTGCAATTGCCGGAGCTATACCTTTAATATAATCTACATCAGGTTTATTCATCCGCCCCATAAACTGGCGTGCATACGACGATAAACTTTCTACATACCGGCGTTGCCCTTCTGCGTACAAAGTATCGAATGCAAGCGAAGATTTGCCCGACCCCGACATGCCCGTTACCACTACCAATTTATTTTTTGGAATGGCCACATCAATGTTTTTAAGGTTGTGCACACGGGCACCTTTTATAATAATATTTCTATGCGGATCTTTTTCGGCCTCTTTTTTGCTCATGTATTCTAAAGGATATAAAGGTATAAACCCAACAAAGTAATTTGGGTTTTAAGAAGATACAAAAATAGGGTACTGGGATGGTTAATTTATTTTTTAACATTTTATTTTTTGTTTTTTGATAAAAAAATAACTTTCTTTGAACATTAACAACCTCAGAACCAAACTAACACATTTCAAAAAACATAGGAGAGCAGCTATAGAAATTATACATCTACAAATTAATTTTTAGCAAACAGTACGGGATTTAGTGTAGGTAAACCTATGAATTTACAATCATATAATGATCAGGACCTGGTAAAGGTATATATTGCCGGGAATGAGAGCGGATTGCAGGAACTTTTAAAGAGACATAAAAGTAAAATTTATACTTCTATCTACTTATTGGTGAAAGACCAATATCTGGCGGAAGATATTTTTCAGGATGCTTTTATCAAAGTGATTAACACCCTGCGATCGGGAAGGTATAACGAAGAAGGTAAGTTTTTACCATGGGTAATGCGTATTGCGCATAACCTGGTTATCGATTATTTCAGGAAAGAAAAAAGAACACCCATCATCACCAGTTCTGATGGAATGGATGTATTCAATATGCTACACTTTTATGATGAGAGTGCAGAAGACAGGATGCTCCGCGACCAAACCCATAAAGATTTAAAAGCGATGATCCATTTATTGCCTGATGAGCAGAAAGAAGTGCTTTTAATGCGTCATTATGCCGATTTGAGCTTTAAGGAAATAGCCGATTTAACCGACGTAAGTATCAATACAGCCCTTGGCCGTATGCGTTACGCATTGAGCAATCTGCGCAAAATGCTTAAAACAAAGGAGGTGAGCTATAAAGGGTAGCGTAATTGTTACATAAAATATAGTAGGGGTTGAAATAAAGCATCTGAACTATCGTTAAGTTTATAAAACTTATCGCGTTTGCTTATGACAAAAACCTCTACATCAAAAAACAATGTAAATTTACCAACCCCGAACATGTTTCAGCCTAAAATGGATATGGAATCTGACGCAGAAATCGACTTATTTTATGAGCAAATCAAAAGTAAGTTAGATAGACTGGCTAAAAATCCACAAGATGAAACCATCAATAAGATTTTAGCCTACAGCAGGTCTTTATAAAATTTACACTAGTCAAAGAGGTTGCTCCACAGGGTGGGGCAACCTTTTTTTATGCAGCTTGGTTAATGGTTAATGTTTGACAGTTAATATCCAATTACCCATTTTGCCATGAAGTATTGACCATCGACTATGAACCCCGTCTAACAGCAAATAACCTGACTACCGGATAAATGGCCTAATTTTTACATTCCCTTAAAATAAAAAGCGCTACCTTTACATAGTGTAATTTTAACACTAAGCGCAATGAATAAAAACTTACTTCCACTCACATTAGGCGGTTTAGGCATCGGTATAACAGAGTTCGTAATGATGGGCTTGCTTCCCGATATTGCAAACGATTTAAGGGTGAGCATCCCCGAAGCCGGTCATTTAATTTCGGCTTATGCCTTGGGGGTTGTAATTGGTGCGCCTTTACTGATTATGATTGCAGGCAAATACCCACCTAAAATGATATTAATTGCCCTGATGATTATGTTCACGGTTTTTAATGCATTTTCGGCTTTTGCCCCTACTTTCAACACTTTGTTTATTGCACGCTTACTTTCAGGCCTACCACATGGTGCGTTTTTCGGTGTGGGCTCTGTAGTAGCCAGCAGAATTGCCGAGAAAGGGAAAGCCGCACAGGCGGTATCGCTCATGTTTATGGGCTTAACCATTGCCAATATTGTGGGTGTACCTCTGGGTACGTTTATTGGTCACAATTTTTCGTGGCGCATCTCTTTTGCTGTAGTGGTATTGGTTGGCCTGATTACTTTATTAAGCTTAAAACTTTGGTTACCTGCTTTAGAAGCTACCAAAAACCGCGATTTAAAAGCAGAATTGAGCTTCTTCAAAAAAAGAGATGCCTGGATTATCATTTTCATGATTTCTATTGGTACGGGCGGATTATTTACCTGGTATAGCTATATCGCTCCGTTAATGACCGAAGTTGCACATTTCTCGGCCAACGCGGTAACCTATATATTAATGCTTGCGGGTTTAGGTATGATGTTCGGCAATTACGTTGGTGGTCGACTGGCTGATAAATTTTCGCCGGCTAAAGCTTCTGCAGCCCTGTTACTTGTTATGGTAATTACCCTTACCATTGTACATTTTGTTTCGGCTAGTCAGCCATTGGCTTTAATCATGACCTTTATTACCGGCGCCGTCGCTTTCTCATTGGCAGCCCCTATCCAGATGTTGATGATCCAGAGTGCCAAAGGATCAGAAATGCTGGCCGCATCGGCTAGTCAGGCAAGTTTTAACATTGGTAATGCATTGGGCGCCTTTTTTGGCGGCCTTCCGCTGGTTTATGGTTACGACTATACTTCGCCGGCCTACGTTGGTGCTGCAATGGCCCTGGTAGGTGCTTTGTTTGCCTTCTGGTTAATTAAAAGCAATAGCAATAAACCCGTAACCAAAACTACGGCAACTGAAGAGGAAGAAACCGAAGAGCAATTTGTAGTGATGCATTAGGTTTTAGGAACACGGTAACGAAGCTTGCCATACCGGAGTCCTATACAGGCACCACCAAAACTTTTCGCCTGGTTAAAGTTAGCATTAAGCCCTAAAGTAAAGGCCCATCTTCTGCTGACCATAAAATTAAACCTCGCTTCTGCTGATAAGCCAACCGTACGCTGTTTCACAATTTCGTATACATCATGACCGAATATACAAAAGAAAGAGTTGCAGGTATTGTACAAAAATGCCCCACGGTAAATTCGCTCGGTATATGCAGGGCCAGCACCAAATTGCAGATTTGCATATTGATTAAAAGTATAGCTTTTGCCTAAAATTAAGGCTGCTTCTCCTACACCTGGCGCAGGTTCGTCGCTGTAAATTTTCGCTGCTGATATTGCTGACGACTTAAGCGCTATATAACTGGTTTTGCGCTGCAGATACAAATGCACGTCGAAATAACTCCCGCTTTCACTTCCGCCCCCAATACCGACACCCAGGCCATAATAAAATTTATCTTTTTGAGGCAGGGAATCCTGCTGTGCAGAAACAAATTTCACCAGGCAGCAAGCGCATACAATCAGCAAAATGAATTTCATGAGCTTAAGCTTTAAAATTCCAGTTAATTAAAGGCAGCTTTCTTTTCTGGTTTACATTCCAAAGCCCAACCTGCAAACCTTTTAAATTTTTGCTTTTATTAAATAATCCAACCTGTATGCCACGGCTTTTTAATACGTCGTTGCTTAATAAACCAATTTGAATGCCTTTATAATCTATAGCGCTATTGCCTATGCCCACCTGTAATCCCGCTCCTTGATGCACATCATTAAACATGGAGAGCTGAAGGCCATTCTGCTTTTTAATTATAGTACCTACAATCGAAATAGATATACCATTTGAAGCATACAAATATTGCCCGATAGCACCAACCGTTAACCCGTTTACTATACAATCTCCGCAAACTGTTCCCGAACCGGAAATGTTTAAACCATTGATCTTCTCGGTAAACTCAAACTCCCTGACACTAACAAGATTATCGTTTTCATTTATCGGACTGTGGGGTATAAGCGGTAGCAATAAACCCAAACCAATCAATTCTAACCTCGTTCCATTAGTTACGACATTGGTATGTGTTTCTTTAAATCCCGAAGCAATTCCAAATGAAAGCCCGGTTATTTGGGCATTGCCTTGATGGAATGTTGCTGCAGGAAAATGATTTTTTCTGTCCTGACCATAACCTTTTACGCCCGGTAAAAGAAAGATCAGCATAATTAATATAAGTCTCTTGTTCATGATATTTTGAATTAGTTTATAACCAAAGATCAACAGTTAAAAACAAGCAATTTATCTTTAAAAATTACAACAGCTTCCATTTATCCCCTATAAAGCATCATACCGTCCATTAATTACCCTAAAAGATTAATACAAAATCACTTATTAATCTAAAAAACTTGATTGATGATATAATTACCTTATCTTCATTTCATAAATTATTCTTTATGGAGAATCAGCAGGCAATATTCTTTCAAGCTATTAAAGCAGCTTTGCCCGAGTACCAGAATATGGCGCTAAGTATAGCCGAAGAACTGGGCATCAGTACTAACGAAGCTTACAAAAAAATCAGGGGCGACAGCAACCTTACGCTGCAGCAGATTATTAAACTGTCTGATTCTTTTAATGTGCCATTTGTATATAGCCCAAAGCAATCTTTATCCGTTACCTTCAATTACCTCAGCGTAAACGAAGACCTTAATATGGTTAACTACCTCAAAGACTTGCTCGATAACCTTCGAACCATTAAAAACAGTAAGCAAAAACACATTACCATTACTACCGATGATATTCCGGTATTTCACTTTTTTAAGTACCCTGAATTAACCAGTTTTAAATTGTTTTTCTGGGCAAACAGTGCCAATAACATCGAAGTTCCGTTTAATTCCGCCTTCCTGTCGGATGAGATCATCGAAATATCAAAGGCATTGCATGCCACCTATTTAGAAATCCCCAGTACAGAAATATGGTCGAAAGATACCATAACCGGCACTTTAGAACAGATCAGGTATGCTTTTGAAGCCGGCCACCTGAACGACACCGAACTGGCCGTTAAAATTGTAGAGCAGGTAAAATATTGCCTCACCGATATGAACATGTACGCCATTGGCAGTAAAAAGACAATCGACCCGAACCATACTTTTAACTGGTACAACTGCGATGTGCTGGGGAGCATTGCCTACCTGGTCGATTTCAAAGACCGCATGGCTTGCTACAACCGTTTCAATACCTTTAACTATTTGCGTACCGAAGACCAATCCTACTGCCTGCAAACCAGGAAATGGATGCAGGGATTGATTATGAAATCTGTTTCGTTCAGCGGTCAGGGAGAAAAGCACCGTAACAAATACCTGTACAATGCCTTTGCCGAATGCGATAAATTGCTGCAGGAGATTGGACAGGCAGAGGCTTAGTTTGGAGTTGCCATCAATAATAACCAATGTACAATAACCAATTATCAATACGTTGAGCGTTAGGCGGCTGGCGATTGGTGTTGGTTTACCAACTAGATTAACGCAAGGCCCTTCGACTCCGCTCAGGGTGACAGCGCCTTTGGAGTTTGCACTGAAACAATGAACAAGTTTGGAGTTTGCAGTTGTGAGTTTGGACGGAGACAGTTAACCAATTTAAACAATTAACCAGTTAACCAATTAGCAATTACTAATGAACAACTGAACCAATGAACTAATAAACCAACGAACAAGTTTATCTCTTATATTTGCCCATGCTTAAAAAAGAACGTTATAAACTTTTTGTAGAACACTTTTCGGCCAAGCAGCCTGATGCTGAAACCGAACTGCATTACAATAACCCCTATCAGCTTTTAGTAGCCGTAATTTTGTCGGCACAGTGCACCGATAAGCGGGTTAACATGGTTACTCCTGCCCTTTTTCAACGTTTCCCCAATGCTAAGGCACTGGCAGAAGCCACGCCTGATATTGTTTTCGATTACATCAGGAGTATCAGTTACCCTAATAATAAAGCTAAACATTTGGTGGGCATGGCCAATATGCTGCTTAACGAGTTTAACGATGTGGTACCTTCGGGGGTTGATGACCTGCAGAAAATGCCAGGTGTTGGCCGCAAAACTGCTAATGTAATTGCATCGGTAATTTATAATGCACCTGCTATGGCGGTTGATACCCATGTTTTCCGCGTGGCTAACCGGCTTGGCCTAACCAATGGTAAAACCCCGCTTGCCGTAGAAAAAGACCTGGTTAAAAATCTGCCCGAGCACGACATCCACATTGCCCACCACTGGTTAATCCTGCACGGGCGTTACGTTTGTGTAGCCAGAAACCCCAAATGCGATGTTTGCGAAATTACCTACATGTGCAGGTATTTCGAGCGCTTAACCGCGCAAAATGAGCGTAATAAATTAAAAGCTTAAAAAATTATTTTCACTTTACTATTGACATTAGCTAAAAAAGATTTACCTTAGCTAAATATATTAGTATTTTAAATATCAACATTCAAGTATATTAGCCGATAATCGATTATATTTACGCCGTAATGAAAAAAGAAATGAGCACTTCAAATCCAGATAAATTAAAAGCCCTTCAGCTTACTTTAGATAAGCTCGAAAAATCTTATGGTAAAGGTACCATCATGAAACTTGGTGACACAGCTGTTGAACCTATTGAATATATTTCCACAGGATCAATCAGTTTAGATATCGCTTTAGGTATCGGCGGTATTCCAAAAGGCCGTATCATCGAAATTTACGGTCCGGAATCTTCTGGTAAAACCACTTTGGCTACCCACATTATTGCCGAAGCACAGAAAAAAGGTGGTATTGCTGCATTTATTGATGCAGAGCATGCTTTTGATCAGTTCTATGCGAAAAAATTAGGCGTTGATACCGATAACCTTTTAATCTCTCAACCAGATAACGGCGAGCAGGCTTTAGAAATTGCTGATAACCTGATCCGCTCAGGAGCTATTGATGTAATTGTAATTGACTCTGTTGCTGCTTTGGTTCCTAAAAGTGAGATTGAAGGCGAAATGGGCGATAGCAAAATGGGATTACACGCCCGTTTAATGAGTCAGGCACTACGTAAATTAACCGGAACGATTGCCAAAACAGGATGTTGCTGTATTTTCATCAACCAGTTACGTGATAAAATCGGTGTAATGTTTGGTAACCCTGAAACTACAACAGGAGGTAACGCTTTGAAATTCTATGCTTCAGTACGTTTAGATATCCGTCGTATTTCTCAAATCAAAGATTCTGACGAAGTTTCAGGTAACCGCGTAAAGGTTAAGATTGTTAAAAATAAGGTAGCTCCTCCTTTCCGTATTGCCGAATTTGATGTCATGTTTGGTGAAGGTATTTCTAAAAATGGCGAGATCATCGATTTAGGTGTTGATTTCGGTATCATCAAAAAAGCAGGTTCGTGGTTCTCTTACGGAGATACCAAATTAGGACAAGGAAGAGACGCCGTAAAACAATTGTTGAGCGACAACCCTGAGCTGGCCGAAGAATTGGAAAATAAAATTAAAACCGAAGTAACCGGCGATAAACTGGCTGAAGAATAAGCCTTCCAGCGCTTTAACAAAACATAAAAAAGCCCTTCCAAATTCTGATTTTGGACATGCCCCAAAAAGTTAGACACTTTTTGGGGCATTTTTTATGAGTAGAAAACAAAAATATGACTATCAGTTTAAACTTGATTTAGTCAACAAGGTAATCAAAGAAGAACACTCTGTACATGAACTTTCCAATATGTATGGATTGGCTAAATCACAGTTACAATTTT
>NZ_JSYN01000050.1 GCF_000812965.1 Pedobacter kyungheensis | reverse complement strand
TCGTCATTGCGAGAAGGCTTTTTCAGCCGACGAAGCAATCTTTATAGCAAGAATTACCGGCAGAAAGATTGCTTCGTCGTTCCTTCTCGCAATGACGATTTTTCGAGTAGATCAATGCCGTTAGGCTCTCCCTGTCATTCATATTGATTTTTATACAATAAATAATTCCCTCAGCATGACAGACTTTTTTAGTGCTACAATTAATGAATTCTGAACGAGATGATTGGCTTTGCACTAAGAACATTCCAACCTTAAAACATTGCAACTTTACAACATTTATTATTTCTCCTTCAGCTTCTTATCGTACTCCTTTTGCAAATCGGCTAATGCAGCATCATAACCTTTTCTATCGATAAAGACTGCAGGATTATAGGCATCGCTGGGTTGGTGTTTGGTATGCAGGTTAAACTGGCTGGCATGTGAGGATAACCAGATATCAAATGAAAGCTTTTTCATGGCTGCAAGCGTATAGGCATAATCTTTCGCAATCTCCGGGTAAGCACTAATCTGATCAAACTTCTCATGCGTGACAATGGTTGGCATATTGGCAATGAGTACCCTATACGTTTTTTTACCGTCATTAACATTAAAAAGGAAACTGCATGAGCCTTTGGTATGGCCAGGATGATGCAACAGTACCAGTGTCATGTTACCCAATTTAACCGAGTCGCCATTTTTTAACAACCGATCGGCCTTTAAAGGTGTATATGAACTTACCTTACCGCCCAGTGCATAATCGGTACGGCCACCACTGGCCAATACATCAGCATCTTTTGCATCGATAAAAAGCTTAGCACCTGTTTGTTTTTTGATGGTACCCATTGCCCCCATGTGATCGAAATGGGCTTGTGTGGTAGAAAGTATTTTAATATCAGCAAATTTAAAGCCCAGCGCTTCTACGTTGGCTTTAATCTGACTGGCGGAATTGGCCAATCCGGTATTAATGAGGATATGCCCTTTTGGGGTAGTAACCAGATAGCAAGCCAGATCATAAGTACCCACATAATACAAATTGCCCACAATGCGGAAAGGCTGGTAAGGTTTAGACCATTCGGCCGGGTTATTGGCCGGCTCTACTACCTGCTGAGCTGCAACAATAGTATTAAGTAATAATGCAGTAAGTGCAATCAGGGTTGTTTTTATAGATATCTTTAGCATATACAAAGATTTAAAATCTGCGCCGAAATGCGGCATTTTTCAATGTATTTTTCGCTAAAAATTAAAAGACCGCTTGCGTAAGCGGTCCATAAAAGTTTTCTATCTAAATATTTCTTTAATTGATGCGTATCATCAACATTATCATCCTAACTTTCCATGGTGATGTAATTAAGCTCCTGATCTTCTGTCGTATTTACAACTAAAACATATTGTGAAATTTCACGATCTAACCCAAAATCAGCAACTGTAAAATTATCATCTTCTTCCGGATAGAAACCAATTCGCCTTAAAGATACAACCGACAGTAACTGTTCATCTTTATTTAGCTTCTTATCCGTTGTTAAGAGTAACGATTCTAATTCTTCATCCATTTCATCTATATGGAAATCTAAAAATTCCTGTACATCATTTCCTTCTTTGAAATCCTCTTGAATGAAATGTTTAAGCTTATCGACAAATTCAGGCAATTTCTCTAATATGTTGTTAACGATTAACAAACGGCTTTCGGCAATGGTATTACTTTCAAAGTTAATATCCAGCTGTATCTGACGACCTTCGAAGTCAATATCGGTTGAATAATAGTCCTGGAGTGCATCTGGTTTTAGTTCTTCAAAATAGCGCAATTTCATTTTATAATAGTTTTTGGTGAAGATAATTACTTTTCGTCCTTACCTGCAATATTCATCTGCTGTCCTGTTGCTTTCAAAATAAAATCGGTTATTGGAGTAGGGTTTGGCAAGCTGTGCGGATGGTGGTTAACATTGGGCTTATGGATGACTTTAATATCGCCTCCATTTTCGCGTACTATTTTTTCGAATGGTGTAGTGTTTTCCGCTATAGGTACCACATCATCCGCATCGCCAACTACATGCAGCATCGGAAAGCCCAGTTTGGCAATTTTCACTGCATTATCTAAAGGGTTTTGATTAAAACGATTGGCTTCTTCATCATTCAGCTGGTAATCTTTTTTAAAAATCTCCCAATCTGGCTTACTTCCAGGTCCTTTCCCCTTCCCTCCCGGCCAGCTTTTTAAATCGAGCACAGGCGCATCTGCATAAATACAAGCCACCTTTTTGGGATTAGCCAAAGCCCAGTTGTACACATAAACACCACCACGGCTCATGCCCTCCAGAGCTACTTTTTTGTTTAAGCCACCTTTTCGCATCAATGCATAAAATTTGTTCCATAAAGTAATGGCCTCTGCATTGCCAAAAAGTTCGGCTACATCGCAGTAAACCACATGAAAACCCCGTTCGAGCAGCGATACATCGGCTTGTGGTTCGTGCCCCCAGAAACGTGCACGCCACACCCATGGGTGCCCTTTAGCTGCTACTTTAGGTTTAACAACCTTACAATCGCGACCATTAAACTTAAAGCTGGCACATTCAAAACCGTAAAAACTGCTGATGTTCTTTTCTGCATTTATTTTGGTGTAAATATCGAAACCTGCATTGCCTTTAAAGACTATCGTTTCATACAAACGTGACGCAATGAGGCTTACTCCGGCGACTGAGGGATGAATTTTATCAGGAAACAGCTCTGCTTTATCTACAAATAAAGGATGAAGATTAATCAACTCCAGTTTTTCGTCAAAAGCCACCTGCTGTATCATCGGAATAATCCGGTTTACCAGTACACGATCAGAAATGGAATTAGTATCGGCATTAAATGTAGCAACCGGTGCTATTAAAATGATGCGTGGTTTGGTGGGTAACTGCCTGAAACTGTTAATCAGCTCTTTGTAAGTACTTTCAAATTCATTGTATTTATCTCTATTCGGTCCCTTGCTATCATTGGTTCCCAATTTAATAAGCACAATATTGGGTTCGCTTTTTAATGCATCGGCATAAGCCTTTGTTTTCCAATAAGGATTAACCGTATTTTTCAACACAGTAGCACCGCTATGGCCAAAATTCATTACGTCGTAACTGCTCCCTAACATATTTTGCAACTGCGCAGGGTAACTGTTTTTTTCACGGTTGGCAAGTCCCAAACCATAGGTAATGCTGTTGCCTATACAGGCTATTTTAATTTTTTGCTGCGCATAAACTGAAAAAGGGATTCCCACTTTACACATACACAGTGTTATAAAAAAAATAAAAAAGTGCCTTTTCATAAGTAAGATCATAAATTTGGTTCTATTTGGTATAGTTTATCTGATTTAGATTCAGGAATTTGAAGAAACGCATTTATTTGTGCAGTTTGTTTAGCGATTTTGCCAAGCTTTTAAATAATATTGGCACTAGGTGGAAGATAAACTAAATGCGCAGCGCACTGTTAATTTTTACCATGTAAGACATTGAAGAGAATATAAGTTTATGCAGGCTTATTTATCTTAAATGGTTAAATAATGGGTTTAGGAGAATGTTATACATTTTTTCACCACCTCAGACTACTAAGACATCTTAACAAGATGCAAATACGGACGGGATTATAAATCCCGACCAACGAGGTAAGTCAACCAACAACTCAATTCAAACTGCTATGCAACTCCATTTCAACACTTAAACACCTATTAATCAATACACTAAATCAATTATTATATTAATTAAGACTGCCAACCCCATCCCAAAAAAAATCAACCCTCCTATAAAAAAATTCAACTCCTTTAAAAATGAAATATCGTATGGTCTTTGTTTGTAAAATTTGTTTCTGAGCATTATAATTAATCCAACGATCATTATAACAAAACCCATTGAAAATAATGTAATATCCATCCTTATCTTGTTATGTTTAAATATAAAATATATCAATAAAAAGGAGGATGACCCCTATTGATAAATAAAGAATAAAAAATAGATAATACCGCATGAACCGCGCAGGTTTAGGCTGATTAATTATTGCTGTGATTTTGTGATTAAAAAGAACTGCCACTAAAAGATGAAAGCAACAGATAAAAAAAAGAACAGCCTTCCAGTTGAAAGGTAAAAAGTTGTTAATAAAATATAACCATGCATAATGGATAATTAACAAAATAGTAAAAGCTGAACTAACCTTATAATTTTCGGAATGATACCCGTCGCTTAGCCAGAAATTTTTAACAAAATGTAATGCATATGCATTTATTGAAATGATGTATCTATTGATTAAATTTTGCATATGTTGTATTAATACTGCTTTTTAATGCACTTATATTTCATTTAAATATCTCTTCTATTAATTGTTTAAAATAAATAAAGCTAAAATCACTGAATTAATAACACTTTTTTTAACAAAAACCTGTTTCTTGCGGTTAATTAGTTAAAAAATGGGGCTATCCATAAACCAGCTTGAGGTTACCAATGCCCGACAACGAGATAAGTTTTTTATTTCCATATGAGGATAAAAATATTGACGAGAACTACAACAGAAATCCTGCAATAATTGGATGAGGTAAAAACATCGCTATTCTTTTTTCTGCTTAAAAACAGATATAGTCCAATCGCTAAAAGCAACAATGCCTCTATTGAATAGAAAAACCAAGCCTCTTTGCCAAACATTTTAACAGAACAAGAACCAATAATTGACCAGATTATGGAATACAATATCCCGAAAGATATTGAGCGGAAAATTCTTTTTTCATTTTTAACAGCGAAAAGATACCAGCAAAATAGCAAATAATAAAAAGCCAATAAATAACAAGATACAAGTGCAGGAACAACCGATTTCGTTTCCAATATTACTGCTGAAATAGCAATCCCTCCAAATATTAGTTCTTCGGGTTTAAATCCTTTTTTTAACAACATAAATTACAATACGGTCGGGATTACAAATCCCGATCAACGCGGATATCATCCTTTAGATTATTTACAACGTTCGCAAATTTCTTTCTAAATCCCTCAATATTTTCTTTGTTCTCTGACCATGTAAATGAGTTAACTATAAAATCATCTGCATCAATTAATGAGATTCCAAGCGCATCTTTTAACACTATGACTGATATCATTTGAGAGGCACCTGCAATTTTAAGTTCCGCAATTGCCTGTTCGATATTTACACCATCATAAATCAGGTTAAAAATCTCTTTGTACTTACTTAAAGTATCAAAACTCATTATTTTATTTTAAATGTTTTATCAAAATTCATGTCCTGAAGTCCCCTCGCTGGAACACGCGTGCTACATGTGCATTTCCATACCACTTTACAGTTCATCTAAATCTATCAGCCTTTGGAATGAAGCATGCACTAGCAGGGAGTCGGGATTACAAATCCCGACCAACGGGTAAATTATCCAATACCTTTATAATTTTCATTTTTAATCTAACTAATTACCTTTTTTACCTCATTTATTAATATCAGTAAACCATATAAAACTAAAATTGCAGCACCTAAAAACACCTTTAATTTAGTAACAAACAGCATATCACTGGTTTCATATTTATAGAATTTATTTTTTAACATTATGAAAATACCCAGCGCTACTGATAAAACGCCAACAATAAAAAACAGAAAATTCATTTTTTCTTTTAAATATAATAGATTCCTTATTCTGTAAAACCGCGCATTCTTAAAATCGAGAAAAAGAGCGCCATAGATACAAAAAAATATAAGATTGTAAAAAAGGCACTTAGATTTCTACGCTTTTTCGTTTCGCCTTTAAATTCATTGATAATCAGATCCTGAGTACCTAAATGAATCATCAAATACCTGAATAAGATAAATAACGGTATAACTAGTATTAAGCACAATTTCGCAAGTCCTTGTATGGTAAACAAGGTAAATTTATGCTGATGTGTTAATAGCACAATTCCTTTTAAAATTGTTAGAGTATTAATGAAAAAGAAAACGAAAAGCACACAGTAAGTTTTAAAGAAAGGAATTTCGCTCCCATCCTGAAAATATGTATAAAGGCGATAATAGTAATATCTGACTATCCTCATTGAATTTTCTATTCCTGATTATAAAACTACAAAACTGTTTAAAAAGGATTGCTTCACCCCCACTCACCATCCTTCCCTACTGTTCGCAATGACGAATGGGTACAGGTGTTCCCGAACTTAATTTATTTAAATCTTTTCGTACCGCAATGCCACGCAACCATTTGCCAAAGTTTGCGTGTCTATCAGTTTTAAGCCCAGATTTGCGGGCAACTGCATTTCGGCAAACAAGCGCCTGCCCTCACCAACTATAAGCGGATGCACCACCATATGAAATTCGTCAACCAAACCCAGCTCAATTAACCTGGCGGGCAATTCTACCCCACCTGTAGAGATCGCTTTACCGGGTTGTTGCTTTAGCCTGAGTATTTCTGCCTCCAGGTTATCGCCAATAAGGGTTGTCTTCTTGTCGTTAACCTCTTTTATCGTGCGCGAAACCAGCACGCGGTCTAAACCCGAGAATACCTTCGCAAAAGCATTTGCCGACCTATCCATCGATTGTGTTTCGGCAACTTCGGGCCAGAATGGCACCATCAGCTCGTAGGTTTTACGACCATAAATGATCAGATCTACGCTTTCTAACAATTCCCTGAAATAATCCTGAATTTCATCGCCGCCAGTAAATTTGGTGTGATCGCAGCAGCCATCTAATGTGATGTTAATACCATAAATCAGCTTTCTCATACCGGTTAATTTTATCTGGCTTAAAATTAGGAAAGTTTTGATGCTTTTCTGCTATTAAGTATTTTCGTGCTGTCTATCTCTTTGGCAAGTGCGTATTATAGCGGTGTACCCCATCAACAGCACCATACCAGATATTGCCTTCATTATCTTCCTGAATCCCGAAAATCATCGGCTGAGTAATGACTTCAGTTACTTTTGGCTTTTCATCTGTGAGCGTTTTGGCCTCATATCTGGATAGTACCCAATTCTTGCCTTTGGCACTTTCTGAGCTGGTCCAGATGTTTCCTTTTTTATCTTCGTAAACATAACCCACAAATTGTGGTGAGAAATTGGTAAATGTATGACCATCGTAACGCCAAAGTCCATCGAAACCGCCCAGCCAGATATTGCCTTTTTTATCTTTGATAATTGAACGCACATTGGTAAAAGGTTTACCATCTTTCCTGGTTATGGTGGTAAATGCCTTAGCCTGTACATCAGCCTGGCTTGCATCATAAATACGGGCATTTCCCCGTGTAGCAATCCAAAATTTTCCGGCTTTGTCTTCAATTATCGCATTAACATCATTATGCATCCAGCTATCTTCGGGTATCGGTTGCTGGAAAGCTGAAACATGTACAGAATCGGTCTGTTTAACCGGTAACGCTTCCGTCATCCTGAAATTCTGAAAGGCTTTTCCCTCCCCCTCAGGCAGGCGCGGATTATAACGACTGACCCCACTTCCGGTACTCAACCAAATATTACCGGCCCTATCTTCATAAATACTGGTAACCACATCGTTAGCCAGGCCATCTTTTGTTGTAAAATGCCGGAAAGATTTTCCATCATAATAATAAACACCTGAACCAACAGAAGCGAACCAAAAATTTCCTTTTCTATCTTCCAGAAGCGAGAAAAAACGAGCAGAACTTACTGTACCGGTGATATTGGTAAATTTATTCTCTTCCTTTGGCTGGCGGGTATCGTACTTAAAAATCCCCTGCCAAGATGCAATCCAGATGTTACCCTTCCTGTCTTGCTTAATGGTGCGAACAATTCCTTTGGGGCTTTGAGTAGCGGCTGTTGCACCCTTCTTTTCAGCAATACCTTTCGCTTCATTTTTTTGCTGCGCCTGTGCCGGGAAATAAATTACTCCTGCCAATACGATCAGCAGGTAGTAAAAAACGTTTCTTTTTTTCATCAGTATATAATTAAATTGATTGAGCGAAATTACTTTGATAACTTTCGGCGCAGGGCATTTGAATTGTAAATAAAAATGTAAACTTTGTAAATAAAAACCTGTCATTATGAAGATTAGCCTAAATATCATTTCAGGAAAAGGCAAATACTTTTGCGGATTCATCTTGCTTTCGTTTATCACGGTAATCTGTCTCAGTATGGCAGATCATAACGATTTTGAAACGGCGAGAAGGGAAGTTTTGCTTCGCAAGATCGGGCACGAACTACTCTTACAATCGGGCGATGGTACATCGAGGGTGATGCCTGTAAAAAAGATCTCAGAAAATGAATACCAAATCAGTTTTGAAAAAGAGCTTACTTTTCGAACAGACCTGCTCGTTAATACTACCCAGCGTTTGCTGGCCGGAGATCCGCTGGTAAAAGATTATGTTGTAAACGTAATAAACAGTAACCAACCGGGTGTAGCCTATGGATTTGCTATATCTAAAAATAAAAAAGATGATATTATAGCCTGCAAAGGCAGAGTGCAGCCCAAAGCACCTTACCTCATTAACATTAAATTTAAAACGGCAGGCATAAATATCGCAAAACATGAATATCTGCTGGGCAGTTTACCATTTTTAGCATTTGTAGGTTTTATTTTTCTACGCTCTGCAAAACCGCGAAAAGCATTAGTTCAAAACAATCAGGATACCAATACATTAAACATAGGCTCAGCCTTATTCGATACCCAAAACCGCAAGCTTATGGCAAACGGGCAAACCATCGATCTGACCGGAACTGAAACACGTTTGCTACTCATTTTCGCCTTATCGCCTAACCAAACGATAGCAAGAAGCCAGCTACAGAAAGAGATATGGGAAGACGAAGGCGTTATTGTGGGGCGCAGCCTGGATATGTTTATCTCCAAACTTAGAAAAAAACTGGAATTTGATCCGAATATCAATATTGTAGTCGTACGCGGTAAAGGCTACAGGCTTGAAACTAACGCTTAAAAAATCGGCCCTAAATATTTTATTATCAACAAAATACTGTTAGTCTTTTAGTAAGTAAGGGCCTGACGATTTCCAGCCAATTTTTCTATTCGAGAGCAACCAGGTGCGTCCTTTATCGTTATTACCCTGATAAAACAAATAGGTTTTGCCGTTACTATCCTCAAAAATACCCGGGTGACCAGATTCGCTGGCATTCCATTCGCCTGGCTTTCCATTAGCCAGGAAAGGTTTATCACTTAACCGCTGCCAGCTAATACCGTCGGTACTTTTTGCTATCCCGATTTGCTGGGGCACATTGTTGTAACTGCCTGCATAAAACATGTACAGGTATTTGCCTTTCTGAATAACCGATGCGGCTTCGATGCATTCGCCCTCCCACGCATACTCAGGCGATAAAATAGCGTTATCTACCGCCTGTTTCCAATCTTTTCTATCAAAATTGGTATTAGCTGGTGCAACAGCCACCCCTTGTTTCTGGATCTTACCCGCAGCATCGCGGGTAGCAAAGTACAGGAAATACTGATTTTTGAACCGATAAACATCAGCATCTATGGCCCGGCCGTTTGTCCAGCTTCCAGTTGGATGAAATATGGGGTTAGTAGCGTTTCGGGTAAAGTTTAAGCCATTATCAGAAAAAGCATGACAAATGGCATCTTTTTCGAAATTACCATAAGTTTGGTAAAAGATATGCACCTTACCATTGATTACTTTAGCGCAAGGTGCGCAAAGTCCTTTACTTTCATACGCCGCTTCGGGATTAACTTCGCCAATTTTTTTCCAGTTATAAAGATCGCTGCTTTCAGAAATCCCTATTTTCCAGCCATCCATGCCGTTACCGGTTTTAGGACTTTTAATAGAATAATACATCAGGTACTTTCCTTTAAACTTAATTACCGAGGGGTCTTTGCTGAATGGTACGCCTGTAGCGGTAGTATCGGCATAATACATTTTAGGATGTTGGGCCTTAACGTTAAATACGCAAAACAAAATCGAAACGGATAAGATATATTTAAGCATGTCTTATTAAAATATTTGATTCGGATACTGATCTTATTTAACTACCGGAAAAGCAACGATCCTAACCTTGGTGAAACCAAATGGCACCAGTGTTAAGGTTTCAACCTCGTTATTCACCTCTCCTTTATATACCCCCGACCGGTCGCTTACGGGTTGACGCGCAACCCCATCAACTACCTTCCAGTTGGGAATCTTCTTTCCTTTAGCTTTGATTTCGATGGGGGCACTATTCAAATTCCATACAAAATTTTGTGGCATCGGTTTAAACGATACGGAAAGATTTTTGGCCGGATCTGCGATGATACTTTCCAGTAAACCATAATTCCAGTCGCTTTTAGGGTATACACTAAAATAATCGCCTTCAACCTTGTTGTTTCCTTTTTCCCACTTCTCTTCCAGCTTTAATGCATATACCAAAGGTCCACGTTCAATAGTCCGCGAATTGTGCCCCCAGTTAGAGGTAGCAATCGTCATAGGCAATTTCAATGTAACCTTATCGCCATTGTTCCATTTTTGGTTTAACGCTGCTATTGTGCCACCTTTGGCCGATTTTATTTCTTTGCCATTCACCATAATTTTAGCCTCGTTACACCAGGCAGGGATCCTTAAGTGGAAAGGAAAAATCACAGCTTTTTTGCTTGAAAACACGAAATTGATCTCATCTTCAAAGGGATAACTGGTTTCTTCTTTAATGGTAACTTCCTGACCATTAACCATTGTTTTCAACACATTAGGCGCATAAACCAATGCTGCCAGCCCATTTCCATCTGTTTTATACCAAAGGCTCTGGGTATATTTTGTCCACCCCTGGTGCATGTTTGCCAAACAACAGGTATAACCGCTTCTCATCCCCAATACGTTATTCATTTCCCGATCAAAGGGTAGTGAAAAATCAAAAACGCCGCGGCTGATCTGCACCTGATTGGCCATTTGAAAATACTGTTTATTGTTATAATCGTCGGTTGTTTGAGGCGGGAGCGCATTAAATGCCATCCGTTCTAGAGCATCCATATAGGTTTCATCGCCGGTAATTTCTATAATTTTTTCGAGCGAATACATGGCTTCTACAGTAGCGCAAAGCTCGGTGCCCTGCGTAGGCAAATTTCCATGCAAATCTTCGTCTGCAGAAAAAATCCCCATGGGTAAACCGTGTAAAGTCATCAAATCTTTAAAGCCTACCTTTAAATCTTTAAGATAACGGGGATTTCCACTGCGCTGATAATCAATTGCAGGTGTTTTGAGTGCCATGGCCACATTTACACCATGCCTGCTCATCCACTGATCGTCATTTTGATAAGTGGCCGCA
This sequence comes from Pedobacter kyungheensis, assembly GCF_000812965.1. Lineage (GTDB taxonomy): Bacteria > Bacteroidota > Bacteroidia > Sphingobacteriales > Sphingobacteriaceae > Pedobacter > Pedobacter kyungheensis. Next base: position 8,362 of record NZ_JSYN01000050.1, on the reverse strand, counting down.
TTAATTACCCAATCTCTGTTGCCTAACCAGTTACTCCATTGAAAAGATTGTTTTTGGATCAGATCAGCTAATTCCAGCAGCGATTTATCGCCATTAATGCCATATAACCACTGTGCCATGAGCACATTGTCGTGTCCGCGGGAAGTAGCCCATTCGGTCCAGTTACCAATTTTTACCGTTTTAAGCGCTTCTTTCTGATAATTGAAATACTTTTCCATAAAGGTAATCACCCTTTTATCGGCAGTTGCGGCATGATACTGTTGCAGTACTTTCAGCATCACCATTTTTGGCCACCAGTCGTCGCCATTTTCAGGGTGTTGAAGCGTAATTTCTTTGCCTTCACGCTCGGCTTTGGTAATGGCACCGAAATATCCCGATGGACGTTGATGATCCAATACCCAGTTGATGTATTTCAGCACCTTTTGTTGTAGTGCAGCATCGCCCAACTGGTAAGCCAGCGGAACAGCTCCATCGAGCCAGTAAGGGGTTTCTTCCCATGAATCGCCTTTACCTCCCAGCCAACCGTTATCATCTTTTAGCTTACTATAAACTTCATCCAAATGACCGGTAGTACCTTTCAGCATAATTTCTAACTGATCTTTTAACCAGCCTTGCGGTTTTATTGCGCCCAGCGGAACAGGAATATATTTCGGCTTGACGTAATTATCGGCTTTCTTTTTGGGTGGATCTTCTCCCTGAATTGGCTTAAAAGATAAAAGGCCAAGAGAAATAAGCGAAAATGCCAGCTTAAACTTCATTGTGATGCGTTTTAGTAATTTGGTTAGCAGCCCTTTTTGTTACAAGGCCAGAATCCAAAGTAAAGACTTTAGCTTCCTTTTAGCGATACATTCAGTCTCAATATTTCCACTATCTGTATCAATTTACAACCTAAAAATATATCAGGTTATCCAAACGTTCAAATTATTTAGAAATTATCTATTTAATTCCACTACACTTACAGGTATTAAGGGCTTTAGGAAATGTGTTTCATCAGCCGAAGAAATTTACTTTCTGAGTGTCACTTCAGGTAAAAGTAAGCTTATTTCCTGATGCACCAGGTGGTCATGGCGCGCATATTTTGCACATTGGTGGTTTTAATCGGCTCATGGAGTTCGCCACCAAGTTTTTTGGTTAGCCGCAGCAGCATTTCCTGATTAACCAAAAAGCGTTCTGTTCCATCAGGTAAAATATACCTGCCGTTTCCGATAAACTGAACTGAAGACTCTATGCCTATTTCTGAGGCCAAACGACAGAAAAAGTAGCCCCCAGGTTTAAGCACCCGCCACATCGAATCCAGCATGAGCTCAAAATGTTCGAGGTTTTCGGCAAAGTGCAGCACGGCACTGCTAATAACCAGATCAAACTGCTCATTTTCAAAAGGCAGGTTTTCTACTGCTGATACCTGAAAGTTTTCTTCGGGATTAATATGGGGATAGGCAGCCGAAAATTCCCTAAGGTAATTAATAGCCTCAACTTTCTTGTCTACGCCGTATACCTGATATCCGCTGTTTAAAAAATAGATTAAATTTCTGCCTGTTCCACAGCCGGCTTCTAAAATGTTGTTACAATTGGTATAGGTTCCTTTAAGCAGCTGATCAAAGAGATAAATGTCTATGTTTCCATAGGTTTCCTGCAGGTTTAGCTTAGGTATCATTCAGGCGCAAAGATAAAAGAATCGCCTGAGATACCTGAAGAACAGTGTAAATACTTTAAAGCATTCAATCCTAATTTATCATTAAAGTAGCTTTTTTAAACCGGGCTTTTCAACAAAGTAATCTGGGCTTTACAGCAAAGCTGCAGCGGCAGATGTTGCCTAATTTTGTTTAATCAAAACATGGAGCTTTCTGCTACCCTGAAATGATCAAACTAAAGATATGGATTCAATAAACAGAACAGTACTAATCAATCAAAGGGAAACAGTACAGGAGCCAAAGCTGGTGTTAAATTCTTATACAGGAGCAAACATTGAAGGTGAAGCTTTTGTAACCGATCACATCTTCAGCTATATCCTGCAAGGCAAACATGATGTCTGGCTTGGAGATAAAAAATACGCTTTTAAACAAGGCGACTTCAGGTTTTTCAGGCGAAACCAACTGGCCCGGTATGTTAAAAATACCAGCGATGGAGGTTTCAAGTCGGTAGCTGTTCATATTGATCAGGCTACCCTGCGTGAAATGAGTGACCGTTATGGATTACTGGCAAATCAACTGCCAACCCCCACAGAACCCTTTTTGCTCCAGCCTGACAATCTGCTGCGCGGTTTTAGCACATCACTTATTCCTTACCTCAATCAGCCAAGGGTGGACGAGCGAATTGTTTTACTTAAAACACAGGAGCTTATCTTACTGCTCATACAAAACGATCCCAGATTAAAAAATATCCTATTCGATTTTAGCCAACCCGGCAAGATTGATTTGGAAGCTTTCATGAACAATCATTACAGATATAACGTAAGTATCGAACGCTTTGCTTTTTTAACTGGTCGCAGTCTTTCTGCATTTAAAAGAGATTTCGATAAGCAGTTTCACTTAAGTCCCAACAGGTGGCTAATCCAAAAGCGATTGCAGGAGGCTAAGTTCCATATTGAAGAGAAAAATGAAAAACCTTCAGATATCTACCTGGATCTGGGTTTTGAAGATCTTTCTCATTTTTCTTATGCCTATAAAAAGGCGTTCGGTTATGCACCAAATAAAAAATATTCAAATCAATAAATAAAATAAAAATGGACATACAATTAAAAGGTAAAAGAGCCCTGGTTACCGGTTCAAGTTCCGGTTTGGGTGAGGCAATAGCAAACATGCTGGCCAGTGAGGGGGCTACAGTGATTATCCATGGCCGTGACGAAAAGCGTACCGGTCGCGTGGTACAGCAAATATTGGCAAAAGGCGGTTCAGCAACCATGGCTATCGGCGATCTTGCTACTGACGAAGGGGCTGATCAGGTGGCCGCAGCTGCCTTATCTGGTGGACAGATTGATATCCTGGTGAACAATGCGGGTGCAACTTCCCACAAATCATGGGGAGAGGCCAGTGCTGAAGACTGGATGGATATTTACAATACGAATGTGGTTTCTTATGTGAGAATGATCCAGCGTATTGTTCCACAAATGAAACAGCTTGGCTGGGGACGTGTAATACATATTGGTGGCGGATTAGGTATTCAGCCGATCAAAGAACAGCCCCATTATAATGCAACCCTGGCCGCACGCCACAACCTTTCGGTTTCACTGGCGAGATCGATCAAAGATACCGGCATTACCTCGAATGTGGTATCTCCGGGAGCAATTATTAACCCCATGGTTGAAGAATGGCTTAAAAATGCGGCCCCTAAATTTAACTGGGGAACAGACCCTGAGGAAATCAAATACAAGGCTGTTCAGGAGCTTATACCCAATGATACCGGAAGATTTGGGGAGCCTGATGAGATTGCCGGTGCGGTAACTTATCTCTGCAGCCGCTTTGCAGACTATATCAGCGGCGCTGTACTCCGCGTAGATGGCGGCACGATCCGTTGTCTGTAGAAATAAAAAAGGGAGCTGATCGAAATATCGGCTCCCTTATCTTAATTTATTTTAAACTAAATATTTTTCCTGCTTTAGGAAATAAATTCGTTGCTTACCCCTATTGCGTTTGCCCGCCAGAGGATATAGCCAAGCCTTCCACAGGTTTCAGCAACAAAATATTCGATATCTGCAGGTACATCGTTTACAATCCGGTAACGGATTTTGTATTTAGGGTTATAACTGATATAAACAACCAGGTCATCGCTGGTAAAGCCCCTGCCCGAAAGTGATTTCAGGTGGCTGGTTTGCAGTTCTTTTGCTGCTCTTTGCAGCCGGTCATTCATGACTTTTGCTAATGCCTTTTCGGGTTTAAAATCGGTCTCCAATATAGCTAAAACGGTTACGGTCATGCTGCAAATATATCATTGGCTTTCATTCCTGCAAGTGCTACGACCTAAGCTCCTGATAATGAAAGGAAATAATTTTAGCCTGTAAGGCCTTTGCCTGAAATAAGCAAAAAAGCGCATAGCATTAGCCTGAGGTATAAAACACGCCTATCGGATGCTGCTTTTAATTTTTGAATGAGGCCCGAAGAAAAATCCCCATAAAGTTACAAGCAAAATAGAAAATCAGCTATGCACAAATAGTAATGGTAATTATCATATCTTTATTTTTATTGATTGCTTTAGCCTGCCTGACCATGATTTTTGTCGATCAGCCGATCTGTAAATATTTTTATGGCAGGATAAAAAATATAATTTGATCCATCCTATGAAAGCTTTTGTATCCCTGTTATGGCTAAGTTTTATTGCTTCTATATCGTTACGTGCACAGGAACTGGATAGCATCAGGTTTAAAGTAGCAACTGCACCCGAATGGAACAATCTGTTTAACAGAACGGATGGCTGGTTTGGTGGCGATGGGATTTACAGCATTGCATTAAACGGAAAAGAATCTTCGCCTCCTAAAGCGAAAAAGACCTTGTTTATTTTTAGCGATAGCATGATCGGGAAGGTAAGCGACGGCAAAATGGAGCCTAACGCCGTAATGATCCACAATGCAGTTGCAGTGCTGTATGGTCATGAACCCGATCCCAATAAAATCAGTTTTAGCTGGAAAAATACCTATCAAAAACCCGAATCTATCTTCGTGCCCAAAACACCATTAACGCAGGCTGGCGACTATTACTGGCTTGGCGATGGTTTTGTAAACCAGGAACTGGATAATGCCACTTTCATTTTTGGTTACCGCATTAAAAGTACAGGTGGTGGTGCTTTTGGCTTCGCCGAAGTGGGCAATACTTTAATCAAAATTAAGGCTGGTGAGGCCTTGCCTTTTCAAAATTACGAACAAAAGGATACCCCATTTTATCTCGACCAGGATGGTGAAACAGGTTCTTTTGGGGCAGGCATTTATATCAATACCAAACAGGCCGGCGAAGTAAATGCCGATGGTTACATTTATGTGTACGGCACTTTCGGAAAAACCAAGAAACTTTTCGTTGCCAGGGTGCTGCCAAAAGATTTTGAAAACTACAACAAATGGAGCTACTGGGATGGAGCCAATTGGCAGGCCGACATTAAAAAATCGGCGGCAGTAACAGATCAGGTTTCAAACGAACTCAGTCTTTCGCAACTGCCTGATGGACGTTATGCACTGGTGTTTCAGCAAAGCGGTATTGGCAGACAGATTTGTATGCAGGTGGGCAAAACACCTTACGGCCCTTTTGGTAAAGTAATTAAACTGTGGGATACTTCGGAAGCCATTGAATTGAAATCATTTTTTACTTATAATGCAAAAGCGCATCCTAGTTTATCCAAAAAAGGAGAACTGCTGATTAGCTATAATGTAAACTCATTCGATTTTTTAAAGGATCTGCAAACGCATCCTAATCTTTATAGACCGAGGTTTATCAGGGTAAAATTTGAAGGGATGTAATTATGAATGCGATTTGAACAGTTACTCGTAATATTACCCATAATATCGGAACTATTGGCTTCGCTCAGGTTGTTGCTGCAACTGCATTGGTTAAACGGTTCAGCCGGTCGTAAGTATAAGTGAAAGCATTGGTTGCCCCGTTAGTATAACTCTGACCATAAAAATAAAAAACCTGGCGCTAAGGCCAGGCTATAAGTTATCCGCTTACGCACCCTATTAATTAATCCCTAGTCTCCCTACCCTCAATCCAAGGGCTCAAGACTACGGATAGATGGTACATTTTAGTTTTAACGAGACCCTAAGACTGGACTGGAATTACATAGTTGCCATCGTTAGAATCGTAATCTTCTAAATTGAATATTGGATTAATATATTTAATTATATCTTTCTCAACGATTATCTCATACTCGTCAAATATTGGTTGTTGGCAACTTGGACATTTATCCAATTCCGATATTCCATAAACCTTAACTTTATCAAGTCCTGGCATTCCAATATCGGCACCTCCCCATCTTATTAAATCCCCTATAAGGTATTGATTCTGCCAGGTATCACCAAATTTAAATTGGATATTAACCATAAAAATACTACTGCAATTTTGGCACTTAATGTCAACTTTTAAAATATTGTAAGCCCCCATATTAAAATGTTTGAAAAGGCACCCCTGCTGCCTTCATAAATTTAAACATCCTTGTATCCCTTGTAATAATTGTAGCGCCAGTGTTACTGAAAAATGAACACATATAAATTCAAAACTAAAATAATAATTATCCTGATATAGTGAGAAGGCTTGTAAAGTTCACTTGTTCTAATACATTTTAAGTATAGAAAATAAATCATTAGGATAACAAACTGGGCTGCGTAAAAAAATAATTGATAACTACTGCTAATTATAATAATTGCTATACAAACTAAGACCAGGCTATAAGTTATCCACTTACGCTTCCATTAATTAATCCGTAGTCTCCCTACCCTCAATCCAAGGGCACAAGACTACGGATAGATGGGAACCGGGGCTATAAATCCCGACCAACTAGGATACAGCTTCTCATACTTTCCAACAGATATCAAAATCTTAGTCAGTAAGTGCCAAGAACAATATATTATCGCTCTATATACTTTTTATAATAGTCACAGAAATAGTGTCTCTCTTAATCAATTTATCATTATCTTTTAATGTGCCTATACCAACTATAGCATACTTTCCGGCCTTTGTAAAAGCTCCAGCAAGTTGTAAAGTATTTGTTTTAATATCAGAGAAAATATATTCTTTACTATTAACCAATATTTTGAATGTCGATTTAAGTTTTGGTGGATTTGCAACTGTTATATAAAGATCATCAATATTTTTGTAGCTATTTCCCTGTCTAAGAATTTCGAAGCCATCATTCTTACGAACAGCAAATTCTTCGCTGAGTAAAGTACCAATAACTTGTTTTATAGTTCCTGAATTATTATAATTAATATATAAAAAATCATTAGGCATGTCTCTGTGATCTCTGACCCAATAACCCGTTGGTTGCCCCTTTTCTGAGTAGTATATTTGTTCAGCATACAATCTCCCTTTGAATGAGAATTTTTCAGCCTTTAGCTTTCCATTAGAATAATACTCATATTCATGGCCATTGATAACACCATCTTTGTAAGATGTTTTCCTCTCCAGCTCCCCATTATCATAATACTTGAAAGACCAACCATCCATTTTACCGTTTATAAAATATCCATCAAATATTTTAATACCTTTTCTATAAATACGACTCCTTCCTTCGAAATTACCGTTTGAATTTAATTTGTAGCTTTCTCCACTTTTACTCAAAATTCTATAATAGAATTCTTCGTTTATGTAGCAAAGAACTATCACAAATGAAACTAACAGGGCAACAAAATCAAAAAAATATTTTTTCTCATTAACTTTTATTTATTGTTACTATGATTGTACTTAGGTGTTGTTGTTAAGCTACCATCTGAATTCAAATATAACTTCGTTCCACTGGATGAAGTTCTTCCCATAAATTGTTGGCTTGTAATAGTGTCCCCTCTTTTGTCATCTATTAACAAATTTGTTAACACAGATGTATCTGCTGCTACTTCTTTTTTAGTTAGGTACTTCATCAATTTTCCTTGGGATATATTATCTGCAGCACCAAATGCATCAAAAGGATTAAAAAATGGAGGAGGAGAACTGTTTGTCCTTAGTTGCCCCCCATAACTTAATAATGAAGAAATGTCTCCCAAAGAACTTATTTCCTTTGCATTCGGGCCAAATCTTGCATCAGGATCAGGTCCCATTCCATTCCCACTATTATACATTGTCCAGCCGCTTCCTATTGGGCTATCCTTTTGCTGGAAACTCTGCAACCAATTGGAAAGCATTTCGAATCCAGTGACTATGATGTTATTTGTTGGCACATAACTGGCCTGACCATTTTCGCCTAAGAGTACGCTTCCTTTTGCTTTCTGTTCTCCAATACTCGCGGTTTCGATTATAGAACCTGGAGCTCTATAATCGTCATACCCTGCAGTCTTAGCTTGCTCAGCAGTATTAATATTTTCATCCCATGTCCAAGTATTACCTTTTTTTACCCAATCTTTACCTTCCATTCCATCAGGGTCAACAAAACGTATCGGGTTATTGAAACCATAATTATAAGATGAATATCTTCTCATCTTCTCCGCCAGTGGATCAATCACGTTCCATCTTCCAATCACCGGATCATAAAACCTTGCGCCGTAATCATACTGCCCCAGCTCCTCCTGCAACTCCTTGCCATTGTAAAGATACTTGTTTACATTGGCATTTGGAGAACCTTCTTTTCTTAATCCAAAAGCATAGTAATCATCACGTTGTATTACCTCTAAAGCATAGGGAGGTATAGGGCTTTGTTTAAAAGTTACCCTAACATTCCCCAAGTGATCACTCAG
>NZ_JSYN01000005.1 GCF_000812965.1 Pedobacter kyungheensis | reverse complement strand
AATGAATTTAAATCGGTATCACAATTACATTCTGAAATTAGAAAGTATATTAAATATTATAATAGGGACCGAATAAGGATTAATTTAAATGGAATGAGTCCGGTGGAATACCGAACTCATTACTTTAAAAACATTGCGTAACTTCGTCCAACTTTTTGGGGTCAGTCTATAATTGCTTACCGGCTTAAAATATTTTCTACTGATTGGTGCACTCGCCAACCGGAGAATTAAATGTGTATTGCTCTGTTATCAGTTGCGGCTAAAGCGGCTTCTTTTAACGCTTCGGTATAAGTTGGGTGTGCATGGCAGGTACGTGCAATATCTTCTGCAGATGCACGGAATTCCATTGCAATAACGGCTTCAGCAATCATATCTGCAGCACGCGGACCAATCATGTGTACACCTAAAACTTCATCAGTAGCGGCATCGGCCAATACTTTAATGAAACCATCGGTATCCATACTCGCTTTCGCACGTCCGCTGGCTTTGAAAGGGAACGAACCTGCTTTGTATTTAATTCCTTTTTCTTTTAACTGCTCTTCGGTTAAACCAACAGAAGCTACTTCTGGCCAGGTATACACCACACCAGGGATTAGGTTATAATTGATATGCGGTTTTTGTCCGGCAATAGTTTCTGCTACATAAGTACCTTCATCTTCGGCTTTATGGGCTAACATTGCGCCAGTAATTACGTCGCCAATAGCGTAAACACCTTTAACCGAAGTTTCTAAATGCTCATTTACAGGGATTTTCTTACCTCTTTCTTCAACCGTAATACCGATTTTATCTAAACCTAAACCTTCTGTATAAGCGGTACGACCAACAGCTACGATGCAGTAATCGGCTTCTAAAGAAATGCTTTCGCCTTTAGGGCTATCGGCAGTAACGGTAACTGTTTTACCTTTAGTAGTAGCACCGGTAACTTTGTGGCCCATGTAAAACTCCATGCCTAAAGTTTTCTTTAATACGCGTTGAAGTTCTTTACCTAAACCGGCATCCATGGTACCGATAATTGAAGGTAAAAATTCAACTACCGAAACTTTGGTACCTAAACGGGCATATACCGAACCCAGTTCTAAACCAATAACACCACCACCAATTACAACCATGCTTTTAGGCACTTCTTTTAAGGTTAAAGCCTCAGTTGAGGTAATGATGCGTTTTTTATCGATTGGTAAAAACGGTAAAGCGGTTGGTTTTGAACCAGTAGCAATAATTACATTTTTAGCCGATAAGGTTTCGGTAGTTCCATCAGCTTTGGTTACCAGAATGGTATTTTTATCTACAAAAGAACCTACACCTTCGAAAGAATCGATTTTGTTTTTCTTGAATAAATAAGTGATACCGGCTGTATTTTGAGCAACAACATCGTCTTTACGGGCGATCATTTGTTTCATATCAACCTTTAAATCTTTTAAGTTGATACCATGGGTAGTAAAAGTATGAGCAGCATTGTGGTAGTGCTCTGAAGAATCTAATAAAGCTTTTGATGGAATACAACCTACGTTTAAGCAAGTACCTCCAAAAGTTTTATATTTTTCTACAACTGCAGTTTTTAAACCTAACTGAGCACAACGGATTGCGCCTACATAACCGCCCGGTCCTGAACCGATAACAACGACATCGTATTGCATAATTTCTTGAGAATTTTGATTGGTCAAATGTAGGGAAAAAAGGTTAAAAGCTGAAAGTGCTATTAGCCTACAGTAAATGCTTTACCCCAAAATGATTAAAGCTTGCAACCTGTTAAAAACTAAACGAAATAGCATTACCTTATTTGCATAAAAAAGGCTGGTATTTCTACCAGCCCTCCAATCACGAACAAACATTGAAGCGCATCTCAAAAGATTAATTGTTTATCAAATCATCATTATTAACGCCTTTTTTCTTCGACAGGTTTTCTTTGAGTTTGCCAAAATTATAGGTAGCTCCAACAAAAACAACCCTGAATGGAATGGTGGTTGTAGAATTGGTTGTGAAGTTAACATCTTCGGTGTACGATCTGTTGGTAAGCGACTTACTGAAAAAATTATTAAAATTAACTGTTGTACTTAATTTATCATTAAAGAATTTATAGCCCAGGTTTACCTGATAATAGGGATTTGCTTTTAAAGTATTCATTAAACTATATGGCAATCTGGAGATGCCTCCGCTTCCACTCAATGAAAAAGATTTAACCGGTTTATAAAAAAAGAATCCTCCCACCTGGCCACTAAAGCCTTCTTCATGCTGTGTTAGAACTACTGTGTTCTCAATTTTATTATAACGCACAGTGGTGTATACGCCACAATTAAGCTTTTTTAACGAAATAGCAGATGTAAACATTGCGCTTAGCTCCCTGTTTCTTCCCGTATTTCCATATTGAGTAGTACTTACACCGTTGTTTTCATTAAAAGTGGTGTATTGTACAATCATATTTCCTGAATAAGAGGCATTTAAAGCCAATGCAATAAAATTATTCCCGCTAGCCAACCTGTTCTGGAAAGATAAATTATGGATGGTCTGTGCATCCAGATCGGGGTTACCAAAAGAAATATTCAGCGGATCGTTATTGTTGATAAATGGATTGAGTGCATTAATATATGGCCTTTGTAAACGCTTATTGTATCCAAAAATGATTGTGTAATTTTTGGATATTTTGGTATTCATCGAAAAATCGGGAATGAGTATGGTGTAATCCTTTTTTACCGTAGTTTTCGAACTAAAAAAATCACCCTCAACTTTAGTATACTCCAAACGCAAACCTGTACGGAAATTAACTTTATGCAGGGCAAATGATAAAGAACTATAGCCACTGTATACCTGCTGTTTATAAGCAAAACTATCCGAATTTGAGTAATCAGGTTCGAAAGGCAAACTTTCATCTGTTCTGCTCAAACTTAAATAGTCGGCATCGGCATCCCTGAAAATAAATTTCGCACCGGTTTCCAATTTAAGTGATTTAGTAAAAGGTTGTATAAAATCTGTTTGCAGTGTATACTCCCTGTTTTTAGAATAACTATCGTTCTGCCTGAATAAATCGGCGCTGGCCATATCGAGTTTACTCGTATTTAATCCATCATTCCTATTAAACTGACCATTAAACCTAAAGCTTAGTTCTTTATCCGGATTTCCTTTAAATTTTCTGATAAAATCGCTTCCAAGCCCGTATGAAGGAAAATTATTCTTTACATTTTGTGTAAAAAAATCCATCTGTTCCAGCTTATCTACAAAACTGGTGGTAATATTTTGTGTAAACCTGTTCTTGTTGTTACCTCCATCTACATTGGCATAAAGCACAATGGTTTGCAATGTATCGATGTTGTAGCTCATTTCGAAAATCCCGCTGTTCGAGAAACGGTTCGTAATACGCTCGCCTTCAAGAAATCTTCTTTTATAAGCAGCGGCTTGTAAGGGTAAAGTTTCGCTGGTTACCTGCGCCTTATTGTTATGGTTTCCGCTAAGAAAATAGGTAGCAGTAACGGCGAATTTCCCTTTCCTGAAACTTAAATTGGTATTGGCAGAATAATTTATACTAGAGTAATGCAGCCCCAGGTAACCATTATACCCGAATATTGCTTTTTTGGTAATAATATTGATCAGCCCGCCAATACCTTCGGCATCATATTTGGCAGAGGGTGAGGTAATGACCTCGATTTTTGATACTACAGCCCCCGGAAATCCATTAAGCGCGTCTTTTACACTTTGGGCAAACATTGCCGTTTCGCGTCCGTTCAATAATACCTTAAAATTACCCTGCCCGTTTAACCGCACATTACCTTCCCCATCCACGCTAAGCATAGGTATTTTCCTAAAAACTTCAGTCAGGCTTTCTCCCTTGGCTGCCGGATCCTGCTCCACATTATAAACCAGTTTATCCTTGTCTTGCTCTATCAAAGGTTTTTGACCTGTAATGGTTACCTGCTGTAATTGATTGGCAGATGGTTTTATCAAAAAAGCGCCAAGTTCGGCCAACATGCCCCTGTAAACCTTAATATTTCTGGTCAACCTATTATAGCCCATCACATCTATAGCGAGAACATAGTTTCCGGTATCGCTGTTCAGCACAAATTGTCCTTTGTTATCTGAAAATGTATTTACAACCAGCAATTTAGGATCGTCCTTTTTAAACAGGCTCACTGTTGCATAGGCAATTATTTCCTGGGTTACACTGTCTTTAACTAAGCCCTGTAACTTTATTTTTTCCTGGGCATGGGATATTAAAACAGAGAAGAATAACATGGAACTTAAAAATATTAACCTATTCATCGTTTTGACAATAAAAATAGTTTAGTAAGGTATTACTCATCTGCTTGTTTGATCAATAACCCTTTATTGAAATCACTGAAGCACTATTTCTCTAATTCAGCTTTTACTTCTCCGGCAACTTTTTTCAGGTTTAAAAAAACCGTACCCACTTTAACAAAAGTGACCGTAACTTTTATTTTTCCATTGGCCTATTTGTAAAGGCAGTTGTTTGCCTTAAAATTTAAAAGCAATGCCCACATTTAAAAAGGAAAGACTCTGATAACCCAGTTCTGAATAAATGGCCGTGCCTTTTCCCAGGTAATATTTTCCGCCGGCGTACAATCCGAAACCAAAACCACTTGCTGTACCGGTAACAGTACTTTGATTATCGCTTATACTTACTGTAACATAACCCAAACTGGCACCACCATACAAGTCGAATTTTGGGTTAAGCTTAAGCAGCTCATTAAAGTGATACGAACCCCTTGCCCCGAAGAAAATGGCACTTTCTTTAAAAGTATAGTTATAGCCATCGTATTTAGAACTTGCATAAGATACCTGTCCGCCAACGCTAATGGCATCAGACACCCCAATTTCGTAACTCACTGATGGATTAACCGGTAAAGATGAGCTATAACCCGTTCCAAAATACGGACTACCGATACCTACGCCAACATTAAATAGGTTATCGCCTTTGTTGAAAGCAGATTTAGACTGGGCCATACTTGCTATGGCTGTAAAAAGGAAAAGTGCAATAAAAAGTAATTGTTTTTTCATGAGTTATGATAATGAATTAAGAAAAAAAACCAGGTTGAAGCGCCTGGCCAGCGCTACAACCTTTGAAGCGAATAAATATCTTTTGTTAATTAGTCAAAAATGTAAGTAGCATCTGGAGAAAGGGTGGCACCTGAACCATTGGCCACTTTAACTGAAGTGCCGTTTACGAAGATTTCGACTTTTGCTGTAGCGTTGGCATCTTTACCATCAGCCTGAATACCAAAACCAATGTTTTTTGTTGGGTTATCGGTAAATGCTCTTAAATCCTTTTCAATTAAATCATATTCTTTAGTCCAGCTAGTGCCAGATAATGAGCTAAAAGCAGTATTATTTACGCCCCATACAACAACGGCAGAGCTAATTTTTGATCCGGCACTTACTGTACCGACAAATTTTACCTTATAGGGTTTATTAAGATCTGTTCCTGAACCTGTACCATCTTTTTTCTTACAACCACTAAAAACCACGGCACTAAATGCTAATAAGCATATGATTAAACTTAACTTTTTCATAGATATTTGTTTTTTCAACAGGCCTACTCTTATCAACAGTTTTCGGCATCCCTGATTATCTGTATCAAAGTTAAATTTCAGATTAGCGCCATTAATAACCACAAATAGCCATTTTTCTGTATAGTGATTTATAGCTATATTTTGTGCTTCTTTTCACATAAATTAGACTGTACAATAAATTAAATTACGGTTACGGCATTCGTGCTCATCCCCTTAACCACATAATTGATATTATAATGTTAGCAGATGAGAAAGTTATTATTATTTGGTTTGCTTTTCCTATTTAGATGTGTACCGGTGTTCGGCCAGCTACAGGTTAGTGATAAAAGATATCCAGATAGCTTGTTACAGCTTACAAAAAACACCCCATCGGATAGTATTAGGGCAAGAGCATTTTTTAGGTTATCCGGCTATTGGTCGGATATAGACACCGCAAAAGCTAAAAAATATCTTATCGAAGGTGCTAAATATGAGTCCAAATACCCCTATCTAAAAGCTGTATATTATTTCAATTTAGCAGGATATTATTACCTGAGAAACACAAAAAAGAGTGAAGCGAATTATATGAAGGCCGAAAAAGAATTCTCAAAATTTAACAGCAAAGAAGCATTCTTATTTAGGGCGAAAAGCTGGTCGAATTATGCCAATCTGCAGCAGAAAAAAGATAATGAACTTTTAATGATCGACATTTTAGTGAACAAGAGTATTCCGTTGGCTAAACAAGCAGCAAATAATGATTATTTGGGTAAATATCATTACGATTTGGGTTTGATATTTTTCAACAAACTGCAGTATGATAAGGCAGAAAAATATTTTTTGTTTGCGATTTCAATTTTTGAACAAGCCAAAATACGAGAAACAACCCTACTGATAAAAACTTATTTAAGCCTGGGTAAAACATATCTCAGGATTAATAAGTTAATAAAAGCTAAAAAAATTCTGAGTAAAGCTCAGCGGCTACTAAGAACAGACGCTAATCCTGAACATGAAGCAGAATATTATTTAGTGGAGGGTTGTTATTATCAAAATGTAAAAGAATACAATAACGCACTCAAAAGCATTAATCACGGGCTTAAGATTGCTATGCAATTAATGGATCCATATCCCCAAGAGAAGCTTAATTTTCAGAAATATAAAATATTAATGGAAAAGGGAGATTACAAAAAAGCCATCCATATTATCGAAAATATCTTAAAAAAACCGGCCATAAATTTTTCAGTAAATATGCTGAGCTATTATCAAGATTTATCTTTTTTATATGATAAGTTAGGAAATCAGAAAATAGCTTACGATTGGCTCAAAAAATATACTGTATTAAACGACAGTTTAAATAAGCAAGATGTACTCCGTAAAATAAATCAACTCGAAATAAAATTCAAAACTGTCGAAAACCAGAAAAAAATTGCAGAGCTGAACACCGCCAACCAAAAGGCCAACCTATCGGCCAAAAATAGCCGCCTGTTGAACTGGCTATTGGGAACCACGATATTGTTTATCTTATCCATTCTGTTCTTTGGCATCTATTATTATCGTAACCAGAAAAAACAGGCAGCACAAACAGAGGCAATCAGACTTAGTCAGGCCATGATTACCGGACAGGAAACCGAGCGTTACCGGATAGCCAGGGAACTACACGATGGCTTAGGCAATATCCTCGCTGTTGTAAAATTTAACCTTGGCGGTTTGGTTATCGAAAATCAGACCGAGGAACTGCAGGATGTTACACAGCAATTAGACCTCTCTATTAATGAGCTTAGGCGCATTGCACACGACATGATGCCCGAAATGCTGATAAGTATAGGCCTTGAAGCAGCTCTTAAAGATTTATGCGAATCGCTTACCTCACATAAATTAACCGTTGATTATCATTTCATTAAAATTGAAAATGCCATACCGCAACAAACACAACTGGCCATTTACCGCATTGTACAGGAGCTGCTTACCAATGTGGTAAAACATGCCCAGGCGACAAATGTATTTTTACAATGTACACAGCACAAGGGTATATTCTTTATTAGTCTTGAAGATGATGGCAAAGGATTTGATCCCCACCTGCAGGGAGGGAAAACGGGTATCGGGCTTAACAACATTAAAAGCAGGGTAGCTTATTTAAATGGGAAAATAGATATTACTCCACGGATTAACGGATCGGGTACATCCATAAATATAGAACTCAATGTTAAAGCATAAACCAACACTCGTTATTGCGGATGATCATCCCGTTATTATAGAAGGATTAACCAGGCTATTAGGCAAAAACAATGGATTTGAAATTATAGCAAGCTTTACAAACGGACAGGATCTGCTTACATATATTAAAAAAAATCCCGTTAACATTGCACTCATCGATATTATCCTGCCCGATATTAACGGCCTGATATTGTGTAAGGAAATTAAAAGAATAGCTCCAGATACCATTGTAATCGCCCTAAGTAACCATCAGGAACGGAGTGCCATTGCCAAAATTTTAGAAAATGGGGCAAATGGTTATATCCTTAAAAATGCATCGATAGATGAGATTGGTAATTGCATTAACGAAGCTCTTGCGGGCAAAATAACATTTAGTAAAGGAGTTGCTGAGGTGATATCAAAATCGCCCATAAAAACAAGGTGGGGCTTTGCAAAACTCACATCAAGAGAAAGCGAAATCCTGAAACTGGTTGCACAAGGCTTAACTGCATCAAAAATTGCAGAAAAGCTGTTCCTGAGTAAATTCACGGTCGATAATCACAAAAAAAATCTGCTACAAAAATTACACGCTAAAAATGTTGCCGAATTAATCACCAATGCAACTTCACAGGGATTGCTTTAGTATCTTAAATTAATTCTTGTTGCACTATAAATTCCCGGGCATAAGCCATATTCAGAAACAATTGATCAGCTACCTTTAATTTTTGGTGCGCCCGCACATTGGCCTGTACTGCAAAACAGGTGATACCCGCAGCCATAGCCGATTTTACGCCGTTGATGGTATCTTCAAAAACCAGGCATTCGTCCTTTTGCAAACCCAGGCGCTCTACACACAGGTTATAACTTTCCGGATCAGGTTTTGATTTACTTACATCGCTGCGCGTAATAAACAAACTGAAATACCTGGCCAGACCATTGCGTTCAAAAACAGCTTCGACATCCAATTTCGGACTGGCTGTAACCACTGCAAGCGTAAGCCCTTTTTCGTAAGCAAACTGTACAAATTCTAAGGCATGTGGCATTAACAGAATATCGGTTGTTCTAAAACCCTCAAAGGTTACTTTCTCCCTTCTATCAATAAAGCCATCTAAATCTTCATCAATTTTATAGCGGTCTATTATCGTTTTTGCATTTTTTGGCAGCGGGATTCCCGCATAATTGCTTAACCAATCTTTAAAATCAATTTGAACATTGTAGGGGCATAAAAATGTATTCCAGCAATCGAAATGAAATTTCTCCGAATCAATCAACGTACCGTCTAAATCAAACAGCAATGCTTTTATTTTACTCATTATAAATTGTAACTAAGGAATAACCTCGAACAGGAAAAACTGCTGGGTTTGTGTTTTACCGAAATTATTATCGACACAGAAAATAAGCGTCTGGTGGCCGTTTGGTAATTTCGGGCCGAAGGTGATGCCTTCAAAATTATCGATGTGCCTGTTGAGCGTATCAAAATCAAAAAGCAATTTCTTTTTTAAAGGCTTAGGTGGATTTTGGACAAAACTCTGGTTATTGATTTCATTTTCCGCACCATTCAAATCAACCAGAAATAGTTTAATAAACGTATGATCGTCGTGCCCTTTAGCCCAGGCCCGTTCCATTACCAGCAAGGTATGGTTGTTTACCGCTAATATTTCCGAAATACCATTTACATTCCAGTCGTTTTCTACCGTTGGTTTAACCGGCATAGCGCCGAGATTGTAAGCATACTGCGCCGTGTTTTGCTTCGTTACCGCATCAAATTTTAAAATGCGGGTAAGTGCTTTATCAAATTGGAAAGCTGCCTGCGGGCCGTCCTGGTAAAGTGGTTCTTCTAAACTTGCATAAATGGTTTGGTAATTATCGGCATAGGTTAAGCCTTCAAACAAAGCATTTTTACGTGGCCCGCTTTCAGTTTTTGTAAAATGAAAGCCGGCGGGTAGCGGTATCGTATCTAAAAACTTTCCGGTTGTAGAAATAAAAGTTAAAGCTGGCTGTACAATAATGGTATCGCCATTTTTCAATAAACGCTCGCCTTCATTGCTCCAGATAAAATTTTTCAATCTGGGATTGTAGCGAACCGACTCCCCATCTGCCTTTAATGTTTTATCTGATCGGTATTGCGGGTATTGCTTTCCATTTTGCTGAAGCATGAAAGTAACACCAGTTACCTGCACCTTATCAATCTTATTGTCTTTAATGCCGATCTGAGCGGTATAAATTCTCGCTGAGCTTAATTGCGAGGGATCATCGCTAATGAGATAATATTGATTGCTGGCCGCATCATAATCAATCCCCGATAAACCGCCAACAACTGTTTGCTGAAAGCTCTGATTTAAAGGCATTACATATTCATCTAAAAACTTAATTGATGAGATGCTGGTTTCCTTTTGCTTTGTGGCATATTTTGTCGCCGAGCAAGAGGAGAGCACAACAGCAAAAAAAGCATAAACGATAAGCAGTTGAGATACAGGTTTCAAATCGGAATATTTAGGCTGTAAAAGTATCGATTTTTGAGCGCCAGTAATATGCGTCGCCCAGAATTTATTTTCAGTGGTGCAGGATGTTTCCATCTGATACTGCTCCATAACACATACGATGTGCTCCACATTAACAATCTTTTTACCATAAATAGTAACAGATTTTTTGCCACGGAAACACAGACTAGCACGGAAAGATTTTCGGTGGTGTCGGATGTTTCCATCCGACACTGATCCATATACTAATATATTCAACAAACAAAAACAGCCAGATGGTAACATCTGGCTGCACAATAAAAAGAGTTGTCAACTTTACTAACCAATTTGCCAGGAAGTTGACAACTCTTGATCACAATTGGGGGTGTTCCTAAAACAACTTACCAATTACACGGTAACTGATATTATTACCATCTACAACCTCTTCGTAATACACATCATCCGGCGAAACAAAATACTTTTCGTTTTTGATGGTCACTTCACGACATCCTTCAGGCAATTGATTAATGATATCCCCTATCTGGTGCGTATCAACCGGGCCATCAGTTGTGTTTAAAATACCATCTTTTCCTGCTACCACATATACGGTTTTACCATCGGCATTTTCTTTCTGGGTATAGTACACACCTTTATATTCGTAGTAATCAACACCATTAATGGTCACCTGATTGGCATCCGATGGTAAATTTGGCACCTCGGCACCAACTGGTGGGGTTACCACTTCGTATTGACTGTTATTTTGTTGGTAAAACAATCCGCCAGAATAATAAAACTGATTGGCTCCAAACCAAAACGGATAATAACCATAAGGCAATACACCAATTCTGAAGCCTAAAAACGGCCTGTAAAAATTATAATAGCTATAATATGGTCTGTAATAAGGTCTGCCAAAACCCGGGCGGTAACCATAACCGGGTCTGTAACCCGGACGATAGCCTGGACTAGGGCGATACCCCGGTCTGTTGTAGCTATATCCCGGACGTTCTGGCCTAACCCCTACCCTGCCCGGTGAAAAACTACCACGGCTTGGTGCCTGCATAGATGGCTGACGGGAAATGGAACCTCCTCCTCTTGAAGGTCCGATTGAACCCGAATGGCCACCACCAGAACCACCACTCCTGCTTGGCCTTTGGGCAGAAACACTTCCTACACTTAAAGTTGCAATCATCGCTGCTGCAGCGAAAACAACCAATCCTTTATTTAATAACCTGTTCATTACTTTGTGTTTAATTCGATTATGTATATGACGATGAAAATTCTTAAAAGATTATCCCTTAACAATATTTAACTAAATTTTGATATCGGGATGACGAATGCACTTTTCTTTGCTACAAACCTTTTACCGGATGTTTTTTCAGAATCGTACACGAATCTGCTATCTTTAAATTTTATTCCTAAAAACTAAACTTAAATGAGCTTTTCCAGAATTTTCAGTCTCCTTGTCTGTTTGTTTATTTCAAATGAATTGTTGGCCCAGCAGAGCGATTCGGCGTATGTTAGAGAAAATTACACCAAAATAGAACGCCAGATTCCCATGCGCGACGGGGTTAAACTATTCACCTCCATTTATATACCCAAAAATCAATCCAAAAAATATCCGTTTTTAATTAACCGCACACCTTACACCGTTGCACCTTATGGCGCAGACCAGTACAAGTTGAGTTTGGGTAATTTTCCGGCCATGATGCGCGAAGGTTTCATCTTTGTTTACCAGGATGTACGTGGCCGCTGGATGAGTGAAGGTACCTTTGCCGATATCCGCCCGCAGGTTACAGGTAAAAAAACCAAAACCGCGATTGATGAAAGCACCGACACCTACGATACCATTGACTGGCTCGTTAAAAATATAAAAGGCAACAATGGTAACGCCGGCATTTACGGCATTTCTTACCCAGGCTTTTATTCTACTACTTCATTACCCAATGCCCACCCTGCATTGAAAGCCGTTTCGCCTCAGGCACCCGTTACCGATTGGTTTGTAGGCGATGATTTTCACCACCGCGGCACCTTGTTTTTAATGGATGCTTTCAGCTTTATGAGCAGCTTTGGAGTTCCGCGTCCGAAACCGATTACGCCTGATAAAGGCCCGAAAGGGTTTCAGTTTCCCATTCAGGATAACTACCGTTTTTACCTCGAAGCCGGATCGGTTAAAAACCTAAAAGACCGTTATTTTGCCGACAGCATTAAATTCTGGAACGATTTGTTCAAACACAGCAACCTGGATACGTTTTGGAAATCGCGATTAATCCTCCCGCATTTAACCAATATTAAACCTGCCGTTATGGTAGTTGGTGGTTTCTTCGATGCCGAAGATGCTTACGGAACTTTTGCCACTTACAAAGCCATTGAGAAACAAAACCCCAATGCCAATAATATTCTGGTTGCAGGCCCGTGGTTTCATGGCGGTTGGGTACGCAGCGATGGCTCTTACCTGGGCGATATTAATTTTGGCAAAACCACCAGTATCGATTACCAACAGCAGTACGAGTTGCCTTTCTTTAAACATTACTTAAAAGGCGAAGGCGATTTTAACCCTGCTGAAGCCAATATCTTTGTAACCGGAAGCAATGCGTGGAAGAAATTCAGCACCTGGCCACCTCAGGAAGTAGAAACTAAAAACCTGTATTTACAGCCTAACGGGAAACTGGCATTCGAAAAAGTAGGCCGTACCGATAGCTGGGATGAATATGTAAGTGATCCGAATAATCCCGTACCTTATCAGGATGGCGTTCAGGCCAAACGTACCCGCGAGTATATGATCGATGATCAGCGCTTTGCCGCCCGCAGGCCCGATGTAAAAACTTACCAAACCGACGCTTTAACCGAAGATATTACGTTAACTGGCCCTGTTTTGGCCAACTTAGTGGTTTCTACTACCGGAACAGATGCCGATTATGTAGTAAAACTGATTGATGTGTACCCCGAAGATGCGCCAAACCCTGTACCTAACCCCAAAAATCTGATTATGGGTGGTTACGAAATGCTGGTACGTGGTGAAATTATGCGCGGCAAATACCGCAACAGTTTCGAAAAACCCGAGCCTTTCGTACCCGGAGCAATCACCAAAGTAAACTATCCTTTGCCTGATGTGGCCCACACCTTTAAAAAAGGACATAAAATCATGATCCAGATCCAGAACTCCTGGTTTCCGCTGGCCGATCGCAACCCGCAAAAATTTATGGATATTTACCAGGCAGAGCCCGGCGATTTCCAGAAAGCAACCCATAAAATTTACCACGACGTGCACAATAGCTCGTTTATTACGGTTTCAGTGCTGAAATAAATTTTGTCCCCCGGTTCGTGTCTGCACGAACCGGTGAAGCGGACACGAACCGGAATGCCATCATTGCGCTATCAATCATTCCCAACTTGATCCGATAGCTATCGGATAGGAATCATAATGCATTAGCTTTAAGATTCCCGCCTGTTCTTCCATTCAGGCAGGATATCATTTCATTGAAGCTATGACCTTCCGGTTGTCAGGCTAAAGCACTGTCTCACCGTTTTACTTAAACCCGGCCTAACAAATTTTTCGGGCTGCACAAAACAGGCCCACCAACCAGCGTTGAAAGAAAAATTTTCAACCGGTGTTTTTTGTTTCTTTTTGACATCAAAAAGAAAGCCTGTCCGGCCAGGACAAATAAAATCAGAAATTTCATCGTAGTTGTTTTATCTAATCATATTTCTTGCATCCAGGTAAAACCAGAACATAAAAACATCAATCAAATTGAATAACTTCGCTTAACTTATTATCAACAAAACGATTAAAATGAAATACCTTAAACTCCTGATCATCCTGCTTTCGGCATCTTCTGCCTATGCCCAAAGCGATGCCAATTATCCCAAAGCCAATTACACCAAAAAGGAAGTTTACATTCCCATGCGCGATGGCGTTAAACTTTTTACCGCCATTTACACCCCTAAAGACGCGGCTAAGAACAAAAAATATCCCATGATTATGCAGCGTACCTGTTACAGCGTAGCACCTTATGGCGAAGATAAATTTCCTGCACGCTTAGGCCCATCAGAACTGATGATGAAAGAGGGCTACATTGTTGTTTATCAGGATGTACGTGGCCGCTGGAAAAGTGAAGGCACCTGGACCAACATGACGCCGGTAATCGACAATAAGAAAACCAAAAAAGATGTAGATGAAGGCTCAGATACTTACGATACCATCGATTGGCTGGTTAAAAATGTAGCCAACAACAATGGTAAAGTTGGTCAGTGGGGTATTTCTTACCCTGGATTTTATACTGCAGCTGGTATTTTAAGTAATCACCCTGCTTTAAAAGCATCGTCGCCACAGGCACCCATTTCCGATTTCTTTTTCGATGATTTCCACCACAACGGCTCATTTTTACAGAGTTACTTTTTTACCTTCCCAGTATTTGGCGTACAGAAAACCGATACAACCTCGAAGCCCTGGTACAACCAACAAATGATTAACCCTAAAACTAAAGATGGCTACCAATTTGCCTTAGACTTAGGCCCGCTAACCAATGCAGATAAATATTATAAAGATAATTTCTACTGGCAGGAAACGGTAAATCATCCCAATTACGACGAGTTTTGGCAAAAACGGGGTCTGCTAAAGCACTACAGTACCGTTAAGCCTGCTGTAATGGTAGTAGGTGGCTGGTACGATGCCGAAGATTTATCCGGTCCGTTAAACATTTACAAAACCATCGAAAAGAAAAACCCAAATGCTTACAACACCATCGTAATGGGACCATTTGGCCACGGCAGATGGAGCCGCGAAACCGGCCACACCATGCACAGCAATGTGTATTTTGGCGATAGCATTGCTACCTTCTACCAAAAAAATATCGAAGCCAAATTCTTTAACCACTTTTTAAAAGGAAATGGCGATCAAAACTCTGGCTTACCTGAGGCTTACATGTTCGATACCGGTAAAAAAGAGTGGGAAACTTTTAGCAAATGGCCTACCGAAAAAGCCAGCAAGCAAAAACTGTATTTAGGTGCCGATGGTAAGCTGAGCATGACTGCTCCGGCTGCAGCAGGCTCGGTTAATTACATCAGCGATCCGCTAAAACCCGTTCCATATACCGAAGATTTAACCACCACGCTTGGTTTCACCCCACACAATTACATGAGCGAAGATCAGCGTTTTGCCGGCCGCCGTCCTGATGTTTTGGTTTTCCAGACCGATGTATTGGATAACGATATCACTTTAGGTGGCGAAATCATGTCGCACCTTAAAATTGCAACCACAGGTACCGATGCCGACTTCATTGTAAAGTTAATTGATGTGTACCCTGCCGATGAGCCTAACAACCCTTACATGCCCAACAAAAACATCATTTTAAGCAACTACTGGCAAATGGTACGTTCGGAAGTAATGCCGGCACGTTTCCGTAACAGTTTCGAAAAGCCCGAAGCTTTGGTAGCGAACCAAAAAACCGATGTAAATTTCAGGCTGCAGGATGTATTGCACACCTTTAAAAAAGGACACCGCATCATGATTCAGGTGCAAAGTACAGCCTTCCCATTGTTTGCCCGCAACCCACAAAAATTTGTAGATAACCCTTATAAAGCAACCGAAGCCGATTATATTAAAGCTACACAAACCGTTTTTAACGATAGCTTTATCGAAGTTGATATAATTAAATAAATACGCGCAGCCGCGCCCCGGTTCGTGTCATCACGAACCGGGTGCGTAAGCAACTCATTAAGCTCGCGCGCGTTTTTAACGCGTGCGTAAATAACCAGTCGTTTTAAACGACTACAATAAAAAAAAAGACAAGGTACCAGTTCGTGTCAACACGAACCTCAATCCAACTGCCAAATAAAAAACAAATGAAAAAACTATTCACCATTTTAGCCCTGGCTTGCAGCGTTTCAGGCTTGCAGGCACAAATGCTGGGCAAAAACCAGGTCAACTCGCGTGCCGACAGCCTGCGTGGAACCCTCACGCCCTTGCGCACCTGTTACGACATCAACTACTACCATTTAGATGTGAAAATTGATATCGACCAGAAATCGGTTAGCGGCAGCAACGAATTTGCTTTCACGGCCACACAGGATTTTACCAAACTGCAGTTCGATCTTTTCGATAACCTTAAAGTAGAAAAGGTAGTGTACAAAGGTGCCGAGCTCCCTTTTAACAGAGAATACAATGCCGTTTTTGTAACCTTTCCTAAGGCTGTAAAAAAAGGGAGTAAAGATAAATTCACTGTTTTTTATTCGGGCAACCCCGTGGTAGCTAAAACACCACCCTGGGATGGCGGTTTCATTTTCAAAAAAGACAGCGCGGGCAATCCTTTCGTTTCGGTAGCCTGCCAGGGACTGGGCGCCAGCTGCTGGTGGCCAAATAAAGATCACCAGAGCGATGAGGTAGACAGTATGCTGATTAGCATTACCGTTCCCAATACTTTACAGGAAATATCTAACGGCCGGTTAAGGAACACGGTTGATAAACCTGATGGCTACAAACAATACAACTGGTTTGTGGGCAACCCCATTAACAATTACGATGTAAGCTTTTACATTGGCAAATACGCCCACTGGGAAGATAGCTATAACGGCGAAAACGGAAAACTGACCATCGATTACTGGGCGTTACAAACCGACAGTGCCAAAGCACGCCCGCATTGGGATGCCGATGTTAAACCCATGCTAAAATGTTTCGAATACTGGTTTGGTCCTTACCCCTGGTATAAAGATGGCTACAAGCTCGTTCAGGCACCACACCTGGGCATGGAACACCAAAGTGCTGTAGCTTACGGTAACCAGTTTAAAAAAGGCTATCTGGGCAGGGATTTAAGCGGCACCGGACATGGTTTAAAATGGGATTTCATCACCATCCACGAAAGCGGGCACGAGTGGTTTGGCAATAACATTACCTCGAAAGATATTGCCGATATGTGGATTCACGAAGGTTTTACCAATTACTCGGAAGTATTGTTTACCGAGTGTACCGAAAATAAAGCTGCTGCCGATGAATATGTAATCGGATTACAGAAAATTATCCGCAATGATATTCCGGTTATTGGCCCCTACGGTGTAAACAAAGAAGGTTCCGGCGATATGTACCCTAAAGGCGCTAACCTCATCAGCACCATCCGCCAGCTCATCAATAACGACGAAAAGTTCAGACAGCTTTTACGCGGTTTAGGCAAAACTTTTTATCACCAGACCGTAACTACCGCACAGATTGAGCAATACATGGCCAAACAAAGTGGTTTAAAATTAGATAAGATCTTTGATCAGTATTTACGCCATACACAAATCCCGGTGCTCGAATACAAGATCAGCAACAACATTTTATCTTACCGTTGGGTAACTGATGTTAAAGGTTTTGATATGCCCGTACGTGTAACCTTAAAAGCCGGTGCTTACACTTTAATTAAGCCGACTAACGAGTGGAAAACCATTCCGGTAGATGCAAGCGTAACGGCAGAAAATTTCAAACACGATCCCCTGTTTTATGTGGGAATAAAAAAGGGATAACCATATAACTTGAGGTGAGGTCAGATGTCACCATCTGACCTTAAATCTTTAGTTAAGAGTGTCAGATAGCAATATCTGACACCCACTAGCGTGGATGTGCTTGACGAATTAAAGAAACGCTTCACAAAGTATTTAATTAGATTATTCGGCAGGCTGTCGATATTATTTGTTTGTGCATTTCCACCCAACCAGGCCTTCGCATCGTACCTCCGTTCTACTTAAATTCGGCCTAATAAATTTTTCGGGTTGCAGCAACCCAGCCAAACCACTGCCTTTGAAAGAAAAAATTTCAGCCGACGTTTTTTGGTTCTTTTTGACGCCAAAAAGAAGGAGCCCTTCGACGGCGGCGAGCCGAGGCAAGACTGTGCTGTAAGACAAAAAAAGTTACATATTTTTCACTTTATGCAACTTTTTGCCCAAACTACCGTCTTATAAGCTGAACACATTATTCATTATCATTAAAGACCTATAAAATCTATAAACATGAAAAAATTATTTGCCCTTTTATTAGCCTCATTAACATTAACTTCAGGTATCAGCAGTACTGCTTCAGCACATACCCAACCCAATACGGCAAGCTATCAGAAAGACGATAGAGATGTGAAAAATTTTAATGGTGTGGCCTCTGCAGGCCCTATTAATGTAATTGTAACTTTGGGTAACACCGAGAACTGCCGTTTAGAAGGCGATGCCGATGCACTTGCTACAATTGTTACCGAAGTAAAAAGTGGTGTTTTGGTAATCCGTCCGCAAACCAGCATCAGAAGCTGGTCTAACAAATATGATGGTAAAAAAATTACCGCTTATGTAACTGCAAAAGAACTGGCCAGCTTAACCGTTAGCGGCGATGGCGGCATAACCGTTAACGGAAAAATCAGCACCGGAAGCTTAACTACTACAGTTAGCGGTTCGGGTAGCATCAAAGCTGCTGCCGATGTAGATAACTATAGCGGTGTTATCAGCGGTTCAGGCTCAATTAACATTACCGGCGGTGCCGATCATGCCAAAGTGGTAATCAGCAGCTCTGGTGCCTTTGCAGGTAAATCTTTTGCTGTAAAAACATTAACTACTACCATTAGCGGATCAGGAACGGTTAATATCGCTGTTGATGAAAGCATCAGAGCCGTAATCAGTGGCTCAGGAAGCGTAAACTATTCAGGCAACCCAACCGTTGATAAAACGGTAATCGGATCAGGAAAAGTAAGAAAAGTATAAGCCTGATAAAACCTTTTTTAAAGCACGTCCCGGAGCAATTCGGGACGTTTTTTTTTGATTTACATTTACCAATCCTTTTAATGAACCAG
Source organism: Pedobacter kyungheensis (assembly GCF_000812965.1). Taxonomy (GTDB): domain Bacteria; phylum Bacteroidota; class Bacteroidia; order Sphingobacteriales; family Sphingobacteriaceae; genus Pedobacter; species Pedobacter kyungheensis. The sequence continues at coordinate 271,382 of NZ_JSYN01000005.1, read as the reverse complement.
CTCCTTAAATTTTAGATACCATTTTGGATAAATATGCCATAACGAATCATAATTGCTTCACTAAAGAAACCTATACTCTGAACGTTTCTTTTTGGGAATAGTTGGGCGTGATGCTAAGCTTGCTTTGAAAAACCACAGCCCCAGGCGAAGAACGCCGTCAATCCCAAGGGCCGGGGAAATCAAAAAAACAGGTGTAGAATAGCACGAATGGCACTACCAAACCTTAAACGCAGTGGTTTTGTGTTCATGTTTGCAGGAAATTTCGTTGGGCAAGAACGAACAAAACGAAGTGCCGCTGTTTTTTTGATGTGTACAGGATGGTGAAAAGGCCCATTGCTGGATTGACAAAGCGCTTTGGGTACTTTGGCGCTCCAAAGTACCATGCCCCGCGGCATAGAGCGGAAAAAGAATCTTCTATATATGCATACTGAAGTGGGAAAAAACGGGTTTGGCTGTCTTTAATCCTCGAAATAATGATCCTCAATTATAGTCTGTTATATTCGTAAAAATAAAAAAGAATCTCCCACTATATCCAAAACATGCTACATTTAGGCATGAATTTATTCAACCCTTTTAAAAAGAAAAACACAACAGTAGAAAAGATTGAACCGATAGCTGAAGATAACCAGCCTCAGAATTTGCCGGAAATGCTCATGACCAAGCTTTTATTTTCTGGCAAACCCAGTCTCAATGCCGATCAGATTTTAGCCGAACTCAAAAAGCACATCCCCAATATAGATCACTCATTTGCTGTAAGCAGCCTTATTTTTTCCTTTCTGGATTATCCTGTTCAATTGGCCAATGCTACTATTCCTGCACAGCTCAACATCCTGATACCTGATAGAAATGAAGCCGGAGTCGGTCTCCCAGATACCGCATTTACCCAAAACTGGCACTGGCCCGAAGCCAATGAGGTAGCGCAAAACTGCCAGTACGAAATACTCATTACCGATTTAATGTCGAGAAGCTTACCCTATAAAACACGTGTAAACCTCTTCATGGATTTCCTTACAGCCGTAATCAGGGTTACTCAACCCGATGCGGTATATACCTTTCATGGCGATAAGCTATTAAACCCGGTTGCCATCACCAACCTCTGGGAAACCGATAAAGTACAGGCACTTTACGCCCTTTGCAACGTTAGGCTTTTCAATGTAAGCAGCGATCCTCAAAACCGCGAGTTACTGATGGATACCATTGGCATGCATGCTTTAGGCCTGCCCGATTTCCAGATTAGGTTTGCAGGCTTAAATGAAAACGAAATGGCCAATTTACTGTGGACTTATGCTTATCACGTTTACGAATACGGCGACATTATTGAAGATGGAGAAACGATTGAAGGATTAATAAAAGGCTCGAAATGGAAATGTGTAAAACAACTTTCACTGGTTGCCCCTGAAAGGATGGTAATAAACATTATTCCAAGATAAGCACATTTAAATTACCAATATCAGCGTTTCCTCCAACATCTTACAGTTAAAACAAATGCATCTATCTAAAAAGAAAAAAAAACAAAACGAAAAAAACTTTGAAAATTTCCCTCCGATTGGCGGGCTGATGGTTTCTAAAATGATTGTCGAGGAAAACAGGAAACCACGTTTCATGTACCGCGAAAAAGGAATATGCGCCGAAGACAGTGGCTGGAGAATTTTTAGCGGTTACGAACCTGAAGGATATGTAGACGATCCGCAAAACATTAAAATCTACAACCCCACTACCATTCTTAAAATCGATTCCTCCATAGAAAAGATCCTGCTTAAAGGTGTGGGTTCTGCTTATGAAAGAGTGGATGAACACGCCAGCTGGCAAAAAATTACAGATTTTGAACTGGAAGACGATTACCTCGTAACCCACCAGTTGAGCGAAAAGTGGACTATAGACATTAACAATCTCTTTGAGCGGATAGCAGAAACCGATGGCAATGTATTGTACACCACAGGTGATAAATCAGTCAGACTTTTTATCGGCAACGAACCAGATAAAACCAGGGCCGAAATATACCAGGAAAGAATACAGTATATAAAAGACCGTGATCAATCGGTAGCCAAAACATTAGATACATTCGATTTTTCGGATGACAAGGTTTTAAAAGTGGGCTATATGATTAACGAAAGGGATAAACACAAAACCTATCAGGTAATTTATGGCACCTCAATAATAGATGATCAGTATTTAATGCTGGCCTTATATTTTGACGATAAAAATGATATGGACTGGGCCATTGAAACCTGGAAAAGCATAAAGTTAGCTGAATAAGCTTGCCTAAACTCCCATAACCATGCTCAACCAAACCTTAAAAAAACTATTTAACCGCGACCTGCACAAACTAAAAGCCGAAATTGAATTGTATCAAAACGAGGCTAATCTGTGGATCATCGACCAGGATATAGCCAATTCTGCCGGGAACCTATGCCTGCATTTAATCGGAAATTTAAATACCTATATCGGTGCTACACTTGGTGGCAGCGGCTACATCAGAAACCGTGAGCTTGAGTTTACATTAAAAAATGTTCCACGTGGAGAGCTGATTGATTGAAAAAATAGACCAAACCATTGAAATTGTTAACCAAACCCTGGATAAAATAACGGCAGCAGAAATCGACGCAGAATACCCCATGCTGGTTTTTGAAGAAAAAACCTCAACCGAATATTTTCTGGTTCATCTCACTACGCATTTGGCTTATCACCTGGGGCAAATTAATTACCACAGAAGGTTACTGGATGTAATTATCCCTTAGCCGTCATTGCGAACAGAAGCAAAGATTGTGGGCCAGGGTGAAGCAATCTTATCTCAAAAACAACTTCTAAAAAGCCTGTTATAAATCCTCCTTACCGCTGAAATAATGTACGCCCGTAAAACTAAATCAGATCTAACCGTAAAGAAATTAAATATCCTGTTTATACCTTACTTATTAATTTCTATAGGGTTATGCATAGGCTATACTTTTCTCCATTGGTTGCTCATTATCAGGTTGGAACTTTTTTCTGTTAAGGATGGTATTATTGAGTTTCTGGGGCCTTTATGCTTAGCGCTCCTGGTATCCCTGCTCTTTTTTATGCGGAGAATTAAGGTACTAAATTTAAAGCGTGAAAACGTTAAACTACCAGGTCTTTACTGGATCGTAGTTTGGTTTTCCTTATCCATTCCAAATATCATCGCTCAAAGTTATCTCCCTAAAGCTGTTGGGAAATTAACCAGACTGCATAATATTAGCGATATTGACAAGCACATCCCCTCAAAGTACTACAGTCTGGATAAATTTGGCATCGACAAGAATAACGTTGGGATAAATCACTTTTATCAAATTGGGGGGAAAAACAGCAGTGACTATAATATCTATATTTATGTAGTATTCCCTTTAACAAGAAACCAGAAAGATGATACTAAATGTAAAGCCTTTTTAGGGATAAAATATTTCAAAAGTATACCCAACCGGCTATCAGCCAGAGAAAAAGAAGAAAACTACAACTCACTATTAGCTGTTTGTCAGTATGAAATAGCCCATAATTCATTTGATGATTTTACTTATCTGGAGAAAACGCATAATAATTATGATGGCGATAGATTTAAAGATGTCATTCTTTTTAGCCGTAAATACAGTAGTAGTCATGCTCCGGTCCTTATTCCACAAAAAGGGGCTTTTGAAGATCGCCTCGGTAATCAGTTAGCCTGGATATTTATTTCTTTTGCCATAGGATCAGTGGTCTGGCTCTTAATGGTATTAGCCCCAAAAGTTCACCATACAGAATTAAAAAGGTTTGAAAGCCGATCAAATAATCTGCAGAAATGGAACTGGTTCAGTTTTTAGGGAACGGACTTTGCGAATGAAATGGGTTTAAACAAAAAAGGAGGCTTAAGCCTCCTCTAATTTCTTTTTAAAACTGAACCCCGAATAACCAGATATTTTCGATGTAGTTGATTTTCTGGCTGGCCTTATCAAATTCATCCCAACCGGTGGTGTGTACATTGGTTAAATTGGTAGCGCCAAATTTGGTGGTGTTTTGTAAGTAGAAATTTTTCCAGATGTAAAACTTCAAACCAACTTTTGCCGAAACCCCATAACCAGAAATGCTAAAGTGGTTATTGCGGCCTTGCCCAAATAAACGGACATCAGAACGGGGTACCATTAACCCGCCACCTAAACCGGTTTCTAAAGTTAAAGAGGTTTTGCCTCCTGGTGCTACCCAGATATCATCATAACGCTCTAATTCAATATTGGCATAGTTAAAACCATCCGTATGTTCGTAAGTAAGCATGCTTTCCTTCACATTAATGCTTTGACCGTTATAATCGCCTGCCAAAGCTCCTGTAGGTGCATTCTCGTGCGAAATATTGGCGCCGATATGCCCGCTAATAGCTACCGTTTGCGGAATATCCATTACATATTTCATGTGATCCCAGCCAATAGAGATACTGTAATTATCTTTTATAAAATACCCCACACGGATATTGTACTGCGGTACCGTAATCAATCCCGGGTTCAGATAATCCCAGCTTAATTTAGACTGCCTGTCGTGTGCTACAACATCTTTTAACGTAAAATCATAGTTCGGCCCTTGGAAACGGATATCGCTTTTGCCATACCAGGAACTATTGTATCCCCAGTGAAAATAAAAATCGCCCTTGCGCGAAAAATTCCGCTTATGCTCGGGATTAAATAAACTTTTTGAGGCTGGTACTGAGCTGCTTGAAGGACTTTTAACTTCCTGGGCATGCATCCGTTTGCCGAATAAAAGTGCTAAAAATAGAATGGTAAATTTTTTCACGCGGCAAATTGAGCAAAAAGCAAGCTAAATTACAATAGCTTTAACATTTTGTAAGAGTTGTAGTACAAAAAATGACTTTAAAACATTAAAACCTTGTGTATAAGGCCAACTGAATAATATTATTGATCGTATTGGCACTTGCACCATGCTGTGCCTGGTTCATATAGCCGGCTTCGATATCAAACTGCTTCGAAAAACGATAGCCTAAAGCTAAATATGCCCTGTTTTGATCAAAAACGCTGTTATTAATCTGGCTTTTGTTTTGCAGGTTTAAGAAAATCTCGTTTTGTAAAGCCACAAAAGCACCTTTGGTAAAAGTTGGCTGTGCTTTTTGTAAAGGTTTAATAAAGCGCACAAAATAACGGAAACGCTGCGAAAACAAATCATCGTTATTTAAACGCTCAATAAAACGTTGCTCTAACCTAAACCTATGACTGGTAAATACCGAATTGATTTTATGGTTGTAAATGTACTGCTCAAAAATGCGGTGTTCGGTTAAAGAGTTATTGGCCGAACCAATTAACCTCAATTCTGTATTCTGCCATAAATAACCCAGGGCTACATTACTTTTATTGTTGATGAAATATTGGACTGCAGGGCGCACGAGGGTGTTACGTACATATCCCCAATCATCAGCCGAGCGAACCTGAAGATCAAATTGCAAGCCCCATTTATCGTTAAATTTAGTGTTGTTTAAAAACATAAACCAGCCAGAGTTCTGATATTGTGTCTGCGCTGATAGTTTCCCTAATGCCATCAAAATAAATAAGATGGGCAGTAATAGCTTTTTCATAAATGGTTACCGGTTTTATCTGTGTGCCGCTAAAATAAAAGAAATATGCGAGAGTCCGAAGTCTGGAGTCGGAAGTCCATAGTCTAATCGCCAAAACCCTCCTCCAGCTTTGCGTACTTAAAATAATAAAGAGCTCTGTGTCCTCAGTGAAAACTTCGTGTCCTCTGTGGTAAATAAAGTCGGAAGTCCGGAGTTGGAAGTCTGATCATCCCCCCTTCTCCCAGCTTTGCGTGCTTTGCGAAAACCTCTGCGCGCTTTGCGGTAAAAAAAAGTCAGAGGTCCGGAGTCTGAGGTCAGAAGTCTAATCGCCAAAACCTTCCTCCAGCTTTGCGTACTTAAAATAATAAAGGGCTTTGTGTCCTCAGTGAAAACTTCGTATTCTCTGTGGTAAATAAAGTCGGAAGTCTACCCCCAAAACCATACCTCCAGCTTGCGTGCTTTGCGAAACCTCTGCGTGCTTTGCGGTAAAAAAAAGTCAGAGGTCCGGAGTCTGAGGTCAGAAGTCTAATCGCCAAAACCTTCCTCCAGCTTTGCGTACTTAAAATAATAGAGGGCTTTGTGTCCTCAGTGAAAACTTCTTGTTCTCTGTGGTAAATAAAGTCGGAAGTCTACCCCCAAAACCATACCTCCAGCTTTGCGTGCTTTGCGAAACCTCTGCGTGCTTTGCGGTAAAAAAAAGTCAGAGGTCCGGAGTCTGAGGTCAGAAGTCTAATCGCCAAAACCCTCATCCAGCTTTGCGTACTTAAAATAATAAAGAGCTCTGTGTCCTCAGTGAAAACTTCGTGTTCTCGGTGGTGAAAAAAAGTCCGAAGTCCGGGGTCGGAGGCCCGGAGTCTAGTTACCAAAACCATGCCTCCAGCTTTGCGTGCTTTGCGAAAACCTCTGCGCGCTTTGCGGTTAAAAATAGATAGCCTCCCACACTTAAAAATCTCCAATATTTAAAATTCATTTAATGTTAAACAATTAAAAATTTATCTTCGTTAAAGATTTGGGCACTACGACTTTTTCAAAAGACCTTTAAAGCGCCCTTATTTAACATTACAAAACGTAAAAAAGAACAAAAATGATTATCGAACCTAGAATGAGGGGCTTTATCTGTTTAACAGCACACCCTGATGGTTGCGCTCAAAACGTAAAGAATCAAATTGAATATGTAAAATCAAAAGGAGCTATCAATGGTCCTAAAAAAGTATTGGTAATTGGTGCATCAACCGGTTTCGGTTTAGCATCCAGAATTGCCGCTGCTTATGGTTCAGACGCCGCTACTATTGGTGTATTTTTCGAAAAAGCTCCTTCAGAAGGCAAAACTGCTTCACCAGGCTGGTACAACAGTGCCGCTTTCGAAAAAGAAGCACATGCAGCAGGCTTATATGCCAAAAGTATTAATGGCGATGCCTTCTCGAAAGAAATCAAAGCAAAAACAATCGAACTGATTAAAGCAGATTTAGGTCAGGTAGATTTAGTAATTTATAGTTTAGCCTCACCGGTTAGAAAACACCCGGATACAGAAGTCTTACACCGTTCTACCCTAAAACCAATCGGCGAAACTTATACCAATAAAACTGTCGATTTCCATACCGGTAACGTGAGCGAAGTTTCTATCGAACCCGCTACCGAAGAAGATATTGCCAACACCGTTGCCGTAATGGGAGGCGAAGATTGGGCCATGTGGATTGATGCTTTAAAAGCAGAGAACCTTTTGGCTGAGGGCGCTACCACAGTCGCTTACTCTTACATTGGCCCGGCTTTAACGGAGCCCGTTTACCGCAAAGGAACCATTGGCCGCGCAAAAGACGATTTAGAGGCTACAGCCTTTACCATTGGCGATAAATTGAAAGATATTAATGGTAAAGCCTACGTATCGGTAAACAAAGCATTGGTTACACAAGCCAGCTCGGCTATTCCCGTTATTCCGTTGTATATCTCATTGTTGTACAAAGTAATGAAAGCTGAAGGCATTCACGAAGGTACAATCGAGCAAATCCAAAGATTATATGCCGACAGGTTATTTACCGGCAACCCGGTTCCTGTTGATGAAAAAGGCAGAATCAGGATCGACGATTGGGAAATGCGCGAAGATGTACAGGCAAAAGTAGCCGAACTTTGGGAACAGGCTACTACCGAAACTTTGCCAGCCATCGGCGATTTAGCAGGTTACAGATCTGATTTCTTAAGCCTGTTTGGTTTCGAAATTGATAAAGTAGATTACCAGAAAGAAGCAAACGAAGTGGTGGCCATTGAAGGTTTGGTAGACTAAATCACTAATCCGTCACCCTGATCCGATAGCTATCGGATTCGTTTCAGGGCCTCTGCAATAAAACACTTAACAAACGGCTGGCTTTTTAGCCGGCCGTTTTGATAACCAAACGATATGTATTTCGATTTACAACCCACATTAGCAAACGATTTAATTCAAATTGTTCCCTTAAAAGAAACAGATTTCGAAGCCTTGTTTGCAGTAGCTTCCGATCCGCTGATCTGGGAACAACATCCCAATAAAGACCGCTATCAACGTGAAGTTTTTGAGAATTTTTTCAAAGGCGCAATGGATTCCAAAGGTGCTTTTATCGTTTACGAAAAAGAAACCGGCAAAATTGTAGGCAGCTCGAGATATTACGATCTGGACGAGACAGACAGTGCGGTTGCAGTTGGCTACACTTTTATTGCTCGTGAGTTTTGGGGAAAAGGCCACAACCACGCCTTAAAAACACTAATGTTCGATTATGCATTCCGTTTTGTAGATAAGATAATCCTGCATATTGGTGCCACTAACTTTAGATCGCAAAAAGCTACAGAGAAATTAGGGGCCACTAAAGTTGGCGAAATAGAGGTAGCCTATTATGGTGAACCGGTTAAATGGAATTTTGTTTATCAGGTAGATAAAGCAAGATGGGCAGCCAGGTAAACTAATGTGCGCTTAACCACCAGAAACAATATCATTTATTGCCAGCCATTGGCTAATAAAATCGTGTTTCTGCTTTACGATTGTTATCTTTGCTTAATTCTCCATTTCCACTCACCATTCTAAAACAAAACTTAAGTAAAATATGGCTAAATCCCAGGCATCATACAGTAAAAAAGAAAACGAAAAAAAACGGTTAAAGAAACAAAAAGACAAACAAGAGAAAAAAGAAGAACGCCAGGCTAATGCCAAAAAAGGTTTAGCACTCGAGGATATGATGGCTTATGTTGACGAAAATGGCAACATTTCTTCTACGCCACCCGATCCAAACAAAAAAGTGGTAATCAATACCGAAGATATCCAGATTGGCGTTGCCAGACAACAAGATGTTGTTGATGAAAGCCCCCTTAAAAAAGGAACAGTTACTTTCTTTAACGATAGCAAAGGTTATGGCTTTATTAAAAACACCGAAACCCAGGAAAGCATCTTTGTACACGCAAATGGCTTAATCAGCCAGATTAAAGAAGGTGATAAAGTTACTTTCGAAGTAGAAATGGGCCAGAAAGGACCTACCGCCGTTAAAGTTTCAAAAGTTTAACAGCTAAATACGCTCCGGTTGTAACCTTATCCAGGTTGCAATAAGATAAATCGCAGAAAACGTTCTGCTGCGCACGGTTTTATACCCCTTTATAATTCCGTCTATTTAAGCATAAAACCTTGCGCATAATTTTTCCTGATTGAGAAAATACCTACAAATTTTTACATTCTTCTTTCCCAAAATTTCTTTTCGGGTACAGCAATGAGCCATAATTAGCTACAACTTCAGTACAATATGCCTGATTAATGTTCCCATTATAAAAAATATTTCGTGTCTGTTTTTTGGCATTTAAGGCTGAAACCCAACCACCATCAGCCCAAACACATTCTACTGAAAATAAGCCAGATACAACCGAAAAACCAATAAATAATAGCCTCACTGTAGCTATTTGTCAGATGCAACCGTTATCAGGTAAAATAAAAAATATTTTAATCCCGGTGTGGAATTTGTGAGTTGCTTACATCTTTACAGTACACACAAAGAAAAATTTGAATTATGAAAAAGTTAATAGCACTTGCATTAGTTGCATTTTTAGGATTATCGACAGCGATGGCTCAACAAGTAGATTTACGCAGAAAAATTAATGTTAGCGGCACCTCCGAAACAGAAGTTACACCCGATATCATTTACATCGGTATTTCCCTTAAAGAGTATTTAAACGGTAAGAAAAAAGTAGAGATTACTGAATTAGAGAAACAACTGTATGCAGCAGTTCAAAAAGCGGGTATTGCAAAAGAAAATTTAACCATTAGCAACCTAAGCAGCTGGAACTACGCTACAGAGAAAAAGAAAAACCCTGATTTTTTAGCCAGCAAACAATACCGCTTAAAAGTTAGCGATTTAAACAAATTCAACGCAATTATTGAAGCCATTGATGCCAAAGGTATTGCCAATACCAATATCGAAAGCTACGATTACAGTAAAATTGAGAGCCTTAAAAAAGAGTTAAAAATTAAAGCGCTTATGGCTGCAAAAGAAAAAGCAGCTTACATGGTAGAAGCTTTGGGCGATAAATTAGGCAGCGTAATTGAAATACAGGATGGTGGCGACAATGTTGTACAACCTGTTTACAGAAACTACATGATGAAATCGGCAATGGCCGAATCTGCAGATGCAGCACCAGAAATCGATTTCAAAAAAATTAAGTTAAACTTCAGTGTTAATGTGGTTTTCGAAATCAAATAACATATTTAACATTTAATTACATTTTTTTAAAACCTACCAGAACATTTTGGTAGGTTTTTTGTTAGCTAGAGGTCGAACACTAAAAAAATTAATATTATGAAAAAATTCATCTACACGCTGGCCTTGGTTTTTGCTTTAGGCATTAGTTTTAATTCGGCCCAGGCAGCTGATAAACCTGCTAAGAACCCAACTGAATTAACTGCAGAGCAGGCTGTAAAATTAGAAACGATTAAAAGCCGTGTTGAAGAAATCAGAGACATGGACAAATCGAACCTGACTAAAGCTGAGCGCAAGGCATTACGCAGCGAATTAAGAGAGTTAAAAGGACAGGCACGTGCAATCTCTGGAGGTGTTTACCTTTCAGTAGGTGCCATCATTATCATCATCTTATTGTTGATCCTGATCCTATAATCGAAATCACATCTATCTACATAAAAAACAAAAAGCTTTGCAATATTGCAAAGCTTTTTTTATGGTCTTCTTACGAAGTTTGCGATGGGTTACAGGATGATGATAACTTCGTAAGTCTCAGTCCTGCTAAACCATTGAAGTTGCTCATCTTAATCAATCATATCAAACCCGGTGTATTTTACCAAAGCTTCAGGAATTCTAATACCATTCTCAGTCTGGTAATTCTCCAAAATAGAAGCTACAATACGAGGTAAAGCCAATGCACTTCCGTTTAACGAGTGCGCCAGTTGAGCTTTTCCTTCTTTTCCTTTAAAACGCAGTTTTAAACGGTTAGTCTGGTAAGTTTCGAAATTAGAAACAGAAGAAACCTCTAACCAACGCTCCTGAGCCGCACTCCATACTTCCATATCATAAGTCATGGCCGAGGTAAAGCCCATATCGCCACCACATAAACGCAATACTCGGTAATGTAAACCCAGTTCTTGTAAAAGCGACTGCACATACTGGCTCATGTCTTCTAATGTTTCGTAAGATTGATCCGGGTGTGTAATTTGTACCACTTCTACCTTATCAAACTGGTGTAAACGGTTTAAGCCACGTACATGCGCGCCATAAGAACCGGCTTCTCTGCGGAAACAAGGTGTATACGCGGTATTTTTAATGGGTAAATCTTCTTCCTTAATAATTACATCGCGGTATAAATTGGTTACCGGTACTTCGGCTGTTGGGATTAAATATAAATCATCAACTGTTGAGTGGTACATCTGTCCTTCTTTATCCGGCAACTGTCCGGTTCCAAAACCCGAAGCCGCATTTACCAAATGAGGCACCTGCATTTCTTTATAACCCGCAGCAGTAGCGTGATCTAAAAAGAAATTAATCAGGGCGCGTTGCAACCTGGCACCTTTTCCTTTATAAACAGGGAAACCAGCGCCTGTTATTTTAACCCCAAGTTCAAAATCAATGATATCGTATTTAGCCGCCAGTTCCCAATGTGGCAACGCTTTGCTCGGCAATTTTGCCGGTTCGCCATGTGTAAGTACAATTTCGTTATCCTCGGCAGTTGAGCCCTGTTTCACCAAATGGTAAGGCAAGTTCGGCAACTGAACAATTAAATTGTGCTGAGCAGTTTCCAGTTCATTTAATTTATCGCCCAGGTTTTTGATGTTTTCTTTATGAGAAGCCGTTTGTGCTTTAATTGCTTCAGCCTCCTCTTTTTTACCTGCACGCATTAAATCACCAATTTGTTTGGCGGCTGCATTAGCTTCTGCCGAAATACTATCCAACGAAGTTTGAGTGGAACGACGTTCTTCATCAATTTTAATGATTTCGTCTACCAGTTCTGGTTGTTTAAAATTACGTACACTTAAACGTTCTAAAACTTTCTCTCTATTTTCGCGGATATAGTTAACTTGCAGCATTATTTTATTTTTTTTCACAAAGATAGAAAGAGTTTTCAGTTTTCAGTTTGCAGTTTTCAACCATCCGCAGCTTAAATACCTGATACTCGTTACTTGATACTTGATACTCGATACTTAATACTTGATACTTATACTCAATACCTGAACTTGATACCATGGATGGCAAACTATTTCTCGTACCCACGCCGATAGGCAATCTGGAGGATATGACCTTTAGGGCAATCCGGATATTAAAAGAATGCGATTTGATTTTGGCTGAAGATACCCGTACCAGTGCGCCCATGCTCAAACATTTCGGCATTGATAAAAGGGTTTTTGCCCATCACCAGCATAACGAACATAAAGCCACTGCAGAGATTATCAGGTTTTTAAACGAAGGACAGCAAATTGCCCTGATTTCGGATGCGGGTACACCGGCTATTTCCGATCCGGGTTTCTTTCTGGTACGCGAAGCCATTAAAAACGATATTGCTGTAGAATGCCTCCCTGGTGCAACGGCTTTTGTACCCGCATTGGTAAACTCGGGCCTGCCTGCCGATTCTTTTTGCTTTGAAGGTTTTTTACCCGTTAAAAAAGGCCGGCAAACTAAATTTAAAAAACTGGCCGAAGAAGAGCGTACCATTATACTTTATGAAAGTCCGCACCGTTTATTAAAAACTTTAGAAGAGTTTGCCCAATATTTAGGTGCAGAGCGACAAGCATCGGTAAGCAGAGAGCTGACCAAAATGTTTGAGGAAACCGTAAGGGGAACTTTGACCGAAATAAAATCACATTTTGAAAACAATACTTTAAAAGGAGAATTTGTAATTTGCATTGCGGGTAAACCGGCAACAAAGCAAAAAAACAAATATGATGATGCCGAAGATTAGCATCTGGATATAAACAACACATCAATTTTAAAAAATATTATGATTAGTATAGATAGATTTCTAAGCGACGAACAAGACCCTAAAGCGGTTGAAAAGGTGATTGGAAAATTAAACGATCTTTTAACCAGCGGCGAAGAGCTTTTGTACCTGGCTGTGCAGAAAAAACCAGCAGTAAACTTGCTTCCGGATAGCATTGCCATTTCTAACAAAAGGATTTTTTACTGCGAGCCTGGCAACCTGGGCTTAACCATGAACTTTAAAGATATTTCGTGGAAAAGCATTAAAGAAGTTTCGTTTAAAGAAGAGTTTTTCGGTTCTAAATTTATCTGTGTACCACAACATGGCGAAAATATCGTAACCGAATTTATTCCAAAGGTACAGGCGCGTAAATTACACCAGGCTGCAAACCAGCAACTGGAAGAATATAAAGAAATGTTGCGTCAGCAAAAACTGGAAGAAAACCGTGCAACAGCCTCTCCAATTAGCTTAAACGCACAACCTTTCGCCGAAATTCCGGCAACTGTACCGACACCAGAACCTGAGCAACCGGTTATTCAGATTGCCGAAGTGGTAGAAGAAGCAGAAGACGAAACAACATTGAAGCTACGCAAGCTTAAAACTTTGTACGATAAACACCTGATTACGCAGGAAGAGTACGAAGCCAAAAAAGCTAATATTTTAGATAGTCTATAGCACTAATCCCTCCATTGTACGTTGAGCCTGTCGAAACGCAAGTTTTTAATTACGCTTTCAACAAGCTCAGCCTGACAACACCGCGCCAGCATTTAAAAATGAACAAGAAACAAACCTACCTCCTCGCCGGCTTAAGTGCATTTTTACTGTGGCTGGCCTGGCCGCCTATGCCATTTACCACACCATTATTATTAATCGGTTTGGTACCATTATTCATTGCGATAGACAGTATTGCCAATAGTGGCATTAAAAAAGCTGGCAAAAGGATTTTCCTAACTGCAGGTTTAACTTTCTTAACCTGGAATACAGCGGCTATTTACTGGGTTTACAATGCCATAAGCGCATACAACAACCCCATTGTGGCTATTCCGGTATCGTTAATCCCTTACGGTTTAGGTGCACTTTTAATGACTTTTTCAGTTTGGCTATATTACCGTTTGGGCAGATATGTGAATAAAACTGTGGCTTATATTGGCTTAATTTCCTTTTACATTGCGCTCGAATATTTGCAGCAAACCTGGGATCTCGCCTTCCCATGGATGACTTTAGGCAACGGATTGGCAGGTATGCACCAGCTGGCACAATGGTATGATTACACGGGGGTTTACGGCGGATCGCTCTGGATTTTAACCAGCAACATCCTGGCTTTCGAAGCTTACAAAAAACTAAAAACACAAACCGGCTATTTAAAGTACAGACCTTTGGGTATCTGGGCACTGGTGGTTATTATCCCGGTGGCTATATCTTTAACAAAATACTTTAATGCCGAACAGAAAGGCACGCCAAGTAATGTCGTAGTTGTTCAACCGAATATTGATCCCTATCAAAAGCTGGAAATCATTCCTGCCGCCGAGCAAATAAAAATTTTAACCCATCTTTCTGATTCAATCGGGCAAACCAATACAGAATATTTTATCTGGCCAGAAACAGCCATTCCAAATTATGCTGATGAGGAAAAGATTCGTACCAATCCGGATTTTATCAGCTTGCAAAGCTTTTTGAATAAATACAAAAACGGCACATTGATTACCGGGATAGAGAGCGTAAGGTGGTATGAAGATAAAAAAACGATATCTGCAAAAAGGCATCCTAACGGCATGTTTTATGACAACTACAACTCTGCTATGCAGGTAGAGAACTCTGCCAACGTACAATTCTACCATAAATCAAAACTCGTTCCCGGTGCAGAAAAAATGCCTTTCCCAAAAGTATTTTCTTTTATGGATGGTGTATTTGCGCAGCTGGGTGGCAGTGTTAGTGGCTGGGGCTGGCAGGAAAAACCAAGTGTTTTGTACGCGCAAAGTGGAATTGGTGCTGCTCCTGTTGTTTGCTACGAAAGCCTTTGGGGCGATTGGATCGGTGAACAAGTAAAAGATGGTGCCCAGTTTATTGCAATTATTACCAATGATGGTTGGTGGGGAAATACTTCAGGTAAAGATCAGCATGAAATGTATGCCAAACTCAGGGCTATAGAAACACACCGTGATGTGGCACGCTCGGCCAATACCGGTATTTCGTGCTTCATTAACCAGCGTGGCGATGTTACTCAAAGCACCAAATGGTGGACAAGAACAGCTATCAAGGCAAACATTAACCTAAATGATGAGATAACCTTTTATGTAAAAAGCGGAGATATTATTGCGCAGTTATTGAGCATTGCAGCCATTCTTTTAGCTTTGATTATTCCTTATAGAAAATGGATCAGAAAATCAGGCCATGCTTAAACAACAATACGAATACGTTTTATCTTCGAGGAATACGCTATTAACTTATATAGACACCATTTCCCAACAGGATTTCTTAGCCGATAACAGTTCTTTTGGCCGCGGATCTATCAGAAATTTACTGGTGCATATCTGCCAAACCTATTGTGCCTGGATCGGCGAAAGGGCATTGGGAATTAAGCAGGATTTTTTACCTTTCGAAAGCTACCAGACCTTAAGCGATTGCCAAAGCTATTTTGCGCAAGTAGATGAATATTTGGAGTTATTTACCGAAAAATTTAAAGGAAATGAGCAGCAGCAAATTGAACTGGAAAGAAATGGGGAATCTTTAATTGTAAATCCTTTAAAACTATTTACCCATGTTATTACGCACGAATTTCATCACAAAGGACAAATCATGTCGTTAAGCAGGCATTTAGGCTATACACCGGTTGATGCCGATATTATCAGATAAAAAAATATGCAAAAAATAAAAAACCTACGCTGGTCGGTATTACTTCTGTTGTTAACCTTAAATTTTGGGTGCGACCAGATATCCAAAAAAATTGTTCGCGTTAACATTAGCGATTATGAGCATATCAGTATCATTAAAGACCGTTTTACGTTAACCAAGGTAGAAAATACGGGTGCGTTTTTAAGCTTAGGTGACGAGATGCCTTATATTTTCAGGCTAATCATTTTGACAGGACTGCCTTTGTTATTTTTAGGCTATGGTCTGTATTTTCTTTTCGCTAAACGCAACCTGCCCATCAGCATGCAAATTGCACTTTGCTTTTTAATTGGAGGCGGCATTGGTAATTTATATGACAGGATTGTGCATGGCTCGGTTACCGATTTTATGCACATGGATTTTTATATTTTCCAAACGGGAGTATTTAATTTCGCGGATATTTCGATCATGATTGGTGTGGGCATTTTACTGATCCAATCTTTCAGGAATAAAATTACTAAGCCTGAGGAAGACAGCATTACTGAGGTAGAATAAGCTGCTGAAATAAGTTAATTTCTTAACAAAGATTTTCATTCCGAATACAAACATATATTTATCTTTAGCTGTTAAACAATCAACCAAAAAATAAATTTTGACCATGAAAAGAAATGCAACAGCCGTTTGGCAAGGTTCTATTAAAGAAGGTACAGGTAATATTACTACTCAAAGTACTACTTTAAACAATACACAATATTCTTTCAACTCGCGCTTTGCAGAAGGTGTTGGCACTAACCCCGAAGAGCTAATTGCTGCGGCACATGCAGGATGCTTTACCATGAAATTATCAGCAAACTTAACTGAAGCTGGTTTTACTGCCGATAGATTGGAAACCAAATGTGACATTAACCTTGATCCATCGAAAGGTGAAATTGTTGAATCACATTTAACCTTAACCGCTTCTGTACCGGGTTTATCGCAAGATAAATTTGATGAATTAGTGGCTGATGCAGAAAAAAACTGCCCGATTTCTAAATTATTAAATACCACCATTACGGTTGATGCTACTTTAGCATAAGATTGTAATACAGTCTTTAATAGATCGTCATTTCGAGCGGAGTGCAACGCAGTCGAGAAATCTAGCTAATAGATCTCTCCATTCGCTACGCTTCAGTCGAGATGACGACCTGCTTGCTGATTTCTCAAATTGTTTACCCCAGGAACACCTATATTCCCTAGTTGTTTTTTAATGGAAGCCTGGAAGATCAAATAGGCATTTTAACCTTCCAACAATTTAAACTTTCAAACCTTTCAACCCACTAAGCCATATATTTCCCTACAATAGGCATTCTCCTGCCCATACCGAATGCTTTAGGCGAAACCCTTAAAATAGGTGGTGTTTGGTAGCGTTTAAATTCAGCGATGTTAACCATTTTCAATATCCGTTGCACTAGTGCAGCATCAAATCCTTGTGCAATAATGGCTTTTGATCCCTGCTTCTTTTCAATATGCTGATACAGGATCTGATCCAGGATTTCATAATCGGGTAACGAATCAGAATCTTTCTGATCAGGTCTTAACTCTGCTGATGGTGGTTTAACAATGGTATTAAGCGGAATAATTTCACGTTCTTTATTGATGTATCTGGCCAGCTCAAAAACCTGCATTTTATATACATCGCCAATTACGCCTATGGCACCGCACATATCACCGTAGAGCGTGCCGTAGCCCACCGCACATTCACTTTTATTGGATGTATTGAGCAGTATATAACCAAACTTATTACTCATAGCCATATTGATAATACCACGGATACGCGCCTGAATATTTTCTTCGGCCAGGTTAAATGGCAAGCCTTTAAACGCAGGTGCCAATATCTGATCAAAAGCTTCTGCAACATCCTTAATCGGGATAATTTCGTGCATACAACCAATGTTATTTACTAAATCTAAGGCATCCTGTACCGAATGATCGGACGAGAATTTAGACGGCATTAAAACAGCCATTACATTTTCTGGGCCTAAAGCACGGCAGGCCAGTGCGCAAACCACCGCCGAATCGATACCGCCTGAAAGGCCCAGCACCGCTTTACTAAAACCTGATTTCCTGAAATAATCCTTAATCCCTAAAATCAGCGCATCATGAATCTGTTCAATGTCGGTTAACCTCTCGGCTTGCGGGTATTTATTGCGCACATGCTCAACCTCTTCCAGATCGAATACCTGTAAATCTTCTTCAAAGTATTTCATCTCTGCTTTCATGGCTCCATCTGCGTCAAAAACCAGCGAACCACCGTCGAAAATAATTTCAGTTTGTGCACCTACCTGGTTGACGTAAAAAACGGGCAGATGATATTTTTTAGCATTATCAGACAGTACTTTAATCCGCTCATCATCGTGGGTGTAAGAAAAAGGAGAAGCTGCAATGTTGATCATTAAATCGGGCTTTTCCTTAATCAGTTCATCCATTGGGTTAGAAACATAAAGCGGGTTATCGTTAATGTTCCAGAGGTCTTCGCAAATGGTGAGTGCAATTTTTTTACCCTTATAATCAATGCATCTAAATTGTGTTGCAGGTTCAAAATAACGATACTCATCAAAGACATCGTAAGTAGGCAAAAGCGCTTTCCTAACTACACCTTTTACTGCACCATCTTCAATAAAGTAAGCAGCATTAAACAAATCCTTACCCTGAAGCACCTCATTTTTTATGGGCAAGCCCACAATGCAGGCAATACCATTGCAATGTTTTGCTATTTCCTGCACTGCATTTTCGCAAAGCAAGATAAACTCATCAAACTCCAAAAAATCCCTTGGCGGGTAACCACAAATCGCCAGCTCGGCAAAAACAACCAGATCTGCGCCTTTATCTTTTGCCAATTGGATGTGTTCGGTTATTTTTTGGGTATTGGCCTCAAAGTTTCCGATGTGGTAATTGAGTTGGGCTAAAGCGATTTTCATGTTTGGGTTAGTTAAAGCGTAATGAAGTAGCGAGTATTAGGTAGCAAGATTAAAGTAGCAAGTATTAAGTAGCAAGCGTTGTTGTAACTATTTAGCTATTGGTTTAAAAGAATACACCGAAATTAAGTGCCAGATAGTGATTTTTAACATTCCTGTTTTTATCGGTTACAATATTGGTAAAGCCGTTGTTAAAAGTTAAACCGGCCACAATACTGGTGTTTCCGGATATATCAAACTCTCCGCCGCCACCGATAATTAATCCGGCACGGTAAAATTTGGTATAATCATTTACCTTGATATTGCTCTGGTTGGTACTACCGCCCACAGCATCCTGTTTTGCCCCTAAAAGAACTGAATTAGATAAACCAAACTGACCATACCAGCGTCTCCCGTCTTCTTTTATTGTTTTGAGTTTGACAGTTAATGGCAAATCTAAATATTGAAGTTTATATTTCAGATCGTAAGCTACTGGTATTGCTGCATTATTAGGTGTTGGTTCGATAATGTTCGAAGGGCTTACCTCGGTACTTTTACCATTGATAGTTGTGATGGTTAAAGCCGTAGAAAAACTATAATTCGGCGCAAAATTAAAATCTCCTATTAAACCATAAGAGAAGCCTAAAGCTACTCCATTGGTTTTACCCTGATCGGGTTTAATCCAGCCAACAGTTGGTGTAGCAGTTAAGCCTAAGCGGAAGCCATAACTGGTTAAGGTTGAATTTTGCGCCCAGGCGCCGAAACTTAAAAGTAATAAAATTAAAATGGTCGATATTCTTTTCATGCTATAGGTGTTTATATATATTTGTTCTACATGATGTATAACGTAAAACACAGGCAAATTTATCTAATTTTTCTTTTTGCCATTGCATTTATTTCCTGTAAGCAAAACCACAGGCCCGATGTAAGCAATATTGCCGTAGATATCAAAATAGAACGCTTTGATAAAGAACTGTTTGCAGGCAAAAGTAAAAATCCGGCCGAGGTAAACCAAACGCTAAGCACAAAATATGGTGTATTTTATGACGATTTTCTGCATAAAATCCTCGATACCAAATACGAAAATACCGAATCGCTGGCAACCCTGTACCATGATCAGGCCTATACCGATTTAACTAAAGAAGTAGACAGTGTTTTCCCCGATTTGAAAGCACAGGAAGCTGGTTTAAACGAAACTTTTAAGTACATTAAATACTATTACCCCAAAGCTAAAATTCCAAAATTCATCGCTTTTGCTTCGGGCTTTGCTTACCAGATGCCGGTTGGCGATAATTATCTGGGGATTGGCCTCGACATGTTTTTGGGCAAAGACAGTAAATTTTATAAAGCCATTGTTCAGAGTGTACCATTGTACCTCTCCAGAAGGTTTGCACCAGAATATATTGTTCCACGCGTAGCCGAAACCTACGCGCACGAAGAGCTTTTTGCAGAGCCTGATGAAAACAAGTCGCTGTTATCCAAAATGGTTTTTCAGGGAAAAATCCTTTATTTTCTTGATCAGGTATTGCCAGAGCAGTTGCCAGATTCGGTTAAAATTGGCTACACTACGCAACAACTGGAATGGGCACAGCACTTTGAAGGTGATATTTGGGCCTATTTTTTAGAGCATAATTTTCTGTTCGAAACTGATTACCAAAAAATACAGGTTTTTCTCTCAGAAGGTCCGTTTACCCCTGGTTTGGGTGAAAATAGAGATTCGGCACCAAAATTGGGAGTATGGATTGGGTGGCAGATGGTAAAGAAGTATATGAAAGAAAATCCGGATGTAACTCTGCAACAATTAATGGCAGAAGGAGATGCACAGAAAATTTTGAATAAATCGAAATACAAACCGAAACAACAGAATTAGGTTGCAGTTTTCAATTAGCAATTTATAGTTGTCTGCTAAAAAATTATTAAGCAATAAAGTAATTACCCTAAAATAAATCTATGAAAGTTGGCATTGTATTATCGGGCGGAGGCATTAGAGGAATAGCACACTTAGGCGTTTTAAAAGCCTTTAGCAATTTAGGTATTACATTTAGTCACATTAGCGGAACAAGTGCCGGAGCCATAGCCGGAGCTTTTTTTGCGGCGGGTATCGATCCGGAAGAAGGATTGAATATTTTCCTGAAAACTAAATTGTGGCGTTTTGTACGCCCGGCAGTGGGTTCGCTCGGCTTAATTAATATTGAAAATACTTCACTGATTTTAAAAGAATACTTCCCGGAAGATACCATTGAGAAGCTAAAAATCCCGCTAACCATAGCTGCTGTAAATTTTAGTGAGGGCCGGCTGGTGTATTTTACTAAAGGACCATTAATCAGAGCCATACACGCTTCGAGCTGCATACCAGGCATTTTTAAACCAATTATGATTGACGGGCAGATGTATGTTGACGGAGGAATTCTAAATAATTTTCCGGTTGAACCCCTGATGGAAGACTGCGATTTTATTATTGGCTCTTCCTGCAATCACCTCAAGCCAGTTGATAAAATAACAGGGATTACCAATTTAATGGGGCGCGCCGGAATCATGTCGATCAATCATGACATGGAAAGAAAAGCAAAATTCTGTAATGTATTAATTGAACCTAAAGGCCTTGGCGCCATTAGTACCTTTGATATGAAACGTGCAGAAGATATTTACTGGCTGGCGCACGAAGAAGCCTTGATTACCATCAAAAATAGTCCCACAATTTCTGAACTCATCACGAAATAATAGTTTACAATCTATTAAAGTAGAATTAAAACTACAGTAAAGAATATTTATATGCAATAAAAATATAGTGTAATAATTACACAATTGAAATAAAAATATTACATTTCTCTTGCTTGTTATATAATAATATTTTACTTTAGGATTATACTTTGCAAAATGCATGGTATTTAACCTAAACGTCTTACCTATGTTTTTTAACCAGACCATGCTTCAGCAGAAGCGGAGAATCCCTGTGTTTACTATTTTCTAACTCGATTTTTCAGTCAAATAACACAGATCATTAATTTTTACCTAAACAACCTAAAACATGAATTTTTTAAAATTAAACAAGGCAGCACTTATTGCCTTAGCCCTAACTTTGTCTTTATATTCTTGTAAAAAAGAAAAACCAACTGAAACCGAAACCTTAGATCGCCCTGAAAGTTTAAGTGTCAACCAAATGAGCGATATCAAAATCTGTACGGAAAGAACACTTGACGGCACTACGCCCAGAGGCGCAGTAATCACTTCAACCAAATGGCCAAATGGCTCTACCATTAAAGTAAGTCTAAATGGAGGTACTTCAACCGTTAGGGCTAAAGTAATCCAGTTTGCCAAACAATGGGAACAATATGCCAACATTAAATTCAATTTTGTAACCAACGATAATACCGCTAAAATCAGGGTAACTTTTGCCAGCGGAGGATCATGGTCGTACATTGGAAAATCGACACCAAGCACTGGTGCAACCATGAATTATGGCTGGCTGACCGATAATACTGCAGATTCGGAATATAGCCGCGTGGTAATACACGAATTTGGCCATGCATTGGGAATGATTCACGAACACCAACATCCTTTGGTATCTATTCCGTGGGACAAGCCAGCTGTTTATGCTTATTATGCAGCGGCTCCAAATTATTGGGATGAAGCAACAACAGATAATAACATCTTTGCTAAATACAGCACTACGCAGACCAATTACAGCGCATACGATAAATTTTCGATTATGCATTATGCGGTTCCTAATGAACTAACAATCGGCGATTTTGAAGTGGGATGGAATACCGTTTTATCTCCTACCGATAAATCATTTATTGCTTCAGTGTATCCATTCTAAAAATTAATTTACACATAGTGGCATATACTTGGCCACTATGTGTATTTTGTAGTTTAAAACAGAAATAAAATATGCAGCTTATTTTTTTGCGTACGCTTAACCGATTACTAATTTGTTTAACCTTAGTCCTCTTTTATACAGCTGCATTTGCACAAAGCCCATCAAAAAAATGGGAAATTAAGCCTTCCATAGGCATCCAACAATCAAAATTCGATTGGTCTATTGCCGGCAATGCTTCGGGTACAACCCCCAACATCTTATCAGAACTCATCTGGAAAAATTTAAAAGGACCTGCATTCGGATTGGATGTGAAATACCACATTACAGATCGGTTAACGGTAAAAACCAGTAATCAATACAGTAAGACTACCAAAGGCGAGGCAGAAGATACCGATTACGCAGATGATAACCGCCAAAGTGCTTTTTACTACGATTTGCTTAACGCCAATAAAGGTTATCTTTTTAACACCAGCCTGCAGCTCAGTTATCAGGTATTCAATTCAGAACAATTTGCATTCAGCCCGCTTATTGGTTTATCTTACAACGAGCAAAAATTTTATTTATTAGAAAGCGCCAGCAACCCCAATAGTGCGGGTTTAAATTCTACCTACCAAAGCAGGTATAAAGGTTTTGATTTTGGGCTTGAGGGAACTTTTAAAGCCAAATTATTCCGCATAAGTGCAGGTATTTTAGGCGGCTTTTATAAATATTCGGCAAAGGCCAACTGGAATTTAATCCCCGATTTTCAAAAACCGGTGAGTTTTACCCATGCTGCAAATTCTTTTGCACTTAATGGAAATGTCAACCTGACTGTTCCGTTAAACAAAATGCTTCAACTGGAACTCGATTATAAAATCAATAACATTAATACCTATACAGGTGTAGACCGTGCCTACTACAATAACCGCAAAACAGAAGAAACACAATTTAACGGTGCTAAATTCAGGGCAAATACAATTGCCTTAGGCCTGAACTTTACTTTCTAGTGTTTTAAAGCCACTAAACTTTCGCCGTTTAAAACGGGAATAGCCTTACAAATATTTAACTGCAAACAAAATACAACATCTTCTTCGATATTCAGCTGAGCCAAACGGTGACTGTGTGATGATTTGCGCAGGTAGGCTCTTAAATCATCTTTCGCCAACAAATATAAATCTTCAGCAGCAACACTAGAATCGTCGAAATGCTCAAAGCTTTGACGCAGTTGATTCACTACAGCTCCGGCAAACAAGGTATCTTCTAAATTGAACTGATCTTTCCAACCAGCACACAATAACAACACATGCTTATCCTGGCTTTTTAAATAATCGCAAAGCGTATCTAAATTGAGAAAGGAGCCTATAACCACCTGATGTGCTCTTTTTTGCGCCAGATGTAATGCCTTTGTACCGTTGGTAGTAGTTAGTACCACTGTTTTTCCGCCAACTTTTTCTGGGGTATAAGAAAAAGGCGAATTTCCGAAATCGTAACCAGCCACTACTTCACCATTCCTTTCGGCGGCCAATAAAAATCCACTATCACTGTATTTCAGACAATCCTCTACATGAGCAACCGGAATAATAGCTTCAGCGCCATTATCGATTCCATAAGTTATGGATGATGTAGCCCTTAAAATATCAATAACCACCACAATGCTTTGCTCTATATCATATAAATCGATCAAAGCGGGTGTTAAGCAAACTTCTATTTTTTTTGACATATCGGATATTCTATTCATTTATAATTTCTTTTACCTTTTCTTCCAAAAGCTTTTGATCTGGTAAATAAAGTTGATATTTAGACACAAATATTTTATTTGAAAGCCCTCCGGTTGCATATTTAACCAAAAATTCATTTTTATCAGCCGCAATAATAATCCCGATTGGATCATTATCCCCCTCAACATTTTCTTCATCTTTAAAATAGTTGAGATAAAAATTCATCTGACCAATATCCTGATGTTTAACCTTTTTTGTTTTTAAGTCAATTAGCACGAAACATCTTAATATTCGATGATAAAATACGATATCAACAAACATGTGCTCATTATCAACCGTAATTTTAAACTGCCTGGCTACAAAAGAAAAACCTTTACCAAGCTCTAAAAGAAATTTCTGTAAATTATCAATGAGTCTTTTTTCTAAGCCAGACTCTTTAATGATACTTCCGGCAGGTAGGTTTAAAAATTCAAAAACATAAGGATCTTTAACTAAGTCTTCAGACCTATCAATTACCTGCCCCTTTTCAGCTAAAGCCAAAACACCACTTTTGTCTTTGCTGAGCGCTAGTCTTTGAAATAGAGCAGAATCAATCTGACGCTTCATTTCTCTAAAACTCCAATTTTCTTTTATGGCTTGTACTTCATAAAAGCTTCTTGCAAGCTCATCAGAAATAGTCAAAAGCTCGGCATAATGACTCCAACTTAGAAAAATGCCAGACGGTGTCTGGCGTTTTGAGAATTCGCCAGACACCGTCTGGCGAATTAAATCTTCATCAGCAAAAGGCTGAAATTTTGGATAATTGATATAAAACGAACGCATCAACTGCAAGCTCGAACGGCTAAATCCTTTGCCGTACTTTAACTTCAGATCTGCTGAAAGGGTTACCAACAGCTCTTTCCCATATGCAGCCCTGAGCTTACCATGCTGTTCAAAATCAACAATATATCTTCCAATTTTCCAATTGGCAATAATCAGCTCAACATTAATTGCCTTGATGGCATTTTGTTTGGCTGTTTGTAAAGTAGATCCTATTTGATAAAGCAGCTCATTGTATTTATTTTCTTCTGGTTTCATCAGTTCAAAAATATTGCTGCTTTAAATATCCTTATTTATAAAAAGGGAATTTAACCACTTTTGCTTTAATCGGTGTATTTCGGATGCTGATGAAAACTTCAGTTCCTTCTTTAGCAAAATCTTTAGCTACATAGCCCATACCGATCGCTTTTTGCAATGAAGGAGCCTGTGTACCCGAAGTTACCCTGCCAATTACATTTCCTTCTGCATCAACAATTTCATAGTCATGACGCGGAATACCACGATCAATCATTTCGAAACCAACCAGTTTTTTCTGAATTCCAGCTTCTTTTTGAGCTTGCAAGGCTTCAGAATTAGTAAATGGCTTCGAAAATTTAGTAATCCAGCCTAAACCTGCTTCAATTGGCGAAGTAGTATCGTCAATATCATTTCCATATAAACAGAAACCCATTTCTAAGCGTAGTGTATCACGGGCACCCAAACCAATTGGTTTAATGTTTTGTGCTTGTCCGGCTTCAAAAATGGCATCCCAAATCTGGTTAGCATACTGGTTTTCGAAATAAATCTCAAAACCACCTGCTCCGGTATAACCTGTTGCCGAGATTACTACATTTTCAATGCCAGCAAAAGTACCTTTAACAAAGGTATAATACTCCATCGCGGCCAGATTTACATCTGTTAAGCTTTGTAAAGCATCGGCAGCTTTCGGCCCCTGAATAGCTAAAAGTGAAGTCTGATCAGAAATATTATGCATTTCAACGCCATTGGTGTTAAACTGCTCAATCCAGTTCCAGTCTTTTTCAATGTTCGATGCATTTACAACGAGCATATAAGTTTTCTCGTCGATGCGGTAAACCAATAAATCATCAACAATACCACCGTCTTTATTAGGCAGGCAAGAGTATTGTACTTTACCATCGTGTAACTTCGAGGCATCGTTGCTGGTTACACGCTGAATAAGATCCAATGCATTTTCACCTTTTAAAATAAACTCGCCCATGTGGCTAACATCAAAAACACCAACCCCATTACGAACAGTTGCATGTTCTGCGTTTATACCTTCGTAAGTAACCGGCATATTATAGCCAGCAAATGGAACCATTTTAGCGCCTAAAGCGATGTGTTTTTCTGTTAATGCGGTATTTTTCATGCTAATTTTTTAGTTGCGGCAAAAGTACTAAGAAAATGACAATGTTTAAGGCTAAAAATTCAGGAGATTTAAGCTGCTTTTTTGAAAATGAAAGCAAGCATTTCATCGCAGCCGCAGCCCCGCTTTACGCTTTATTTCATGCCCGCTTTATCCGATAGCTATCGGATCGGGTTTAAAAACCAAGGTCTGTAAACCTATCCCAGGCTTGTTTCCTGCTATAGCCCAATTAGTTCTTCGTAAATTTTGAGCATTTTAGAAGATATTAAATGCACACCGTGATCATTCTCTACTGTTTTACGGGCATTTTCGCCAATTTCCATCCAACGTTTGGGGTTAATAATACATTGTAATATAGAGCGGTAAAACTCATCGGCCGAATCAGCGATTAAGATATCGTGACCATGCCTGCAGTTTATTCCTTCGGCAGCAGTGGCGGTGGCAATAATACATTTTTTCATGGCCATCCCCTCAATAATTTTTACCCGCATGCCTGTACCCGAAATTAAAGGAACAATCATAATCGCCTTCGAATTCATAAACTCTATCGCATCAAAAACTTCTCCTTCTACAATCAGGTTTTCAGAATCGTATTCAAAAAAATGCTTCTGCATGTTTTTACCGGCAATGTAAAAGCGCAGGTCTTTATTCAGTTTTTCTATATCCGGCCAAATATCATCTAAAAACCATTCTAAACCTTCCTGGTTTGGCCTCCAATCCATAGCTCCCAAATGGAACAATGTAGGGAAACTGGTTTTACTTTTATCTACCTTATATTTTTCCAGATCTATGGCTACGGGAAAAACCGACATCGGCACTTCGCAGCCAAACCGCAATATACTTTGCCTGTCGGGCTCACTAATGGCAAAAATCTTGTGGAAACGGTTAATCTGATCAGTTTCGTAAGCTTTTAAACGCTGTGCCAGAAAAGCGAGGTATTTACGGCGAATGAGGAACTTTTCGGAGTGGGAAAGGCGCTCCCACATGGTAAATTCGATATTATGTGCCCGGTAAATCAGTTTGGCATTACTGTTGGCCTTAACTACATCCAAATAAGGTACCACAAAAAGTCCTTCAAACTGGATAATGTCGAATGCATTTTCGCGCAGCAGGCTTTCGAGCTGTTTGGCAGCATCCTCGCTGTAATACCTGGAAACGTTGTAAGATTCGTTGGTAAAAATATTAAAAAAGGCCGACCAGATATTGACGTCAGTATCCAGATCGCAGGTATGGTATTTAATCTGCTCAAAAATCGGGTCGTAAATATCATCAATATCAACCCTACCCTTGCTGGGGTTAAGACTAAACAAAGTAATATCTGCACCAAGTTGCAGCAGGCCTTTTATGGTATTGTAAACCACAATCGGATAACCACTATTTGGCGGAAAGGGAACCCGCTTAGTAATTAACAGAATCTTCACGTGCCGTGAAAATACGAAATTTTAAGCGTTTTTTGAAAACAGCTCAAGCTGAGGATCGCTTACATTAAAAGTTTTGCGGTGAAAGGGCGATAAACCAATTTCGAGCACCGCTTTACGGTGTGCAATGGTGGGGTAGCCTTTGTTTTTTTGCCAGTTATAATGCGGGTAATCTACATGCAGGTTGGTCATGTATTCATCGCGGTGCGTTTTGGCCAGAATAGAAGCCGCAGCAATGTTTAAATATTTACCATCGCCTTTTACTATGCAACTGTGTGGAATATTCGGATATGCCTTAAAGCGGTTACCATCAATAACCAGATAACCTGGCTGTGACTTAAGCTTTTCGATGGCACGGTGCATGGCCAGAAAAGAAGCATTGAGGATGTTGATGCGGTCTATCTCTTCATGATCGCAAGAGGCTACAGCCCAGGCCAAAGCTTCTTTTTCGATAACGGGCCTTAACAAATCGCGTTGCTCGTGCGATAACTGCTTCGAATCGTTCAAGCCTTCCAACACAAAACCTTTGGGTAAAATTACGGCGGCAGCAAATACAGGCCCAGCCAAACAGCCCCTTCCGGCTTCATCGCATCCAGCTTCTAATAACTCTTCCTGATAGCAGTTTAATAACATGTTGCAAATTTAAAGAATAACGGTAGTTTATTGAAAAATGGTTAATAAAGATGTAATTTAGTTTTGAACACTACAAGTTTCTAATATGTTAAGAATCTTAAATATTATTTGTTTGATATGCATCAGTAGTGCCTTATTTGCACAAGTAAAAAAATCAAAAGAACTATCGATAGAAGAACAGGATTTATTGATGGAGCAAAACTCTCGTTGCTTACATACCAATAAATATAATGCTGCACAAAGGAAACAGTTTTATCCTTTTAACCAAACAGAATTTGTTTCGTTAATTTCTTTTCAAGATACCATTTCCGAGTTTTCAAGTCGTTTACCGGTTAAAGGTGGGGTTTTAGATACAGGCATGGTAAAAGAAGAAGTAAAACTTTCGTTAAAAGACATTGATAAACTAACCGATTTATTTTACAACACAGGTTATACGTCTAAAAAATATGGAGTTATAGTGACCAGAATGAGATGCTATGATCCACATAATGCCATTTTGTTCTTTAATAAAAAAAGAAAGGTAATAGCTTTTATCGAAATTTGTTTCGATTGTCAAGGTACAAGAGTTAGTTCAAAAAACATTCATTTTGGTGAAAATTGCACAGAAAAATTTGGCAAGCTTAAAGATTTCTTTACCTCAAATGGAATTAAATTTGTGTCGGAAGAATATAAAAATGAACAATGAGAACATACAACGAAGCCCTCGTCCTGCGCATAGCAGAACGTTTGCAACACCTGCCCGATGTAGAAGAAAAAGTGATGTTTAGCGGTTTGGTTTTTATGGTTAACGGTAAAATGTGTCTGGGTATTTCCAGAAATGACATGATGGTACGCCTCGATCCAAATACTCTAGATAGCCTGACTGATAAAGATGGCTGGGAGCAAATGGTAATGGGTGGCCGTCCAATGAAGGGTTATCTACTCGTATCGGCAGATGTATTAAACCGGAATGATGAACTCGATTACTGGATTAACCTGGCACTGGCATTTAATCCATTTGCTAAAGCATCGAAAAAAACTAAACGATCATAGTGTTTCATTTCAGTTACCCACAGCGCAAAAAGTAGCAGGAGCCATATTTTTTGATTAATTTTAGCCTTCTAATCAAATATTATGAAAAAATGTGCTGCAATAGCGGTATTTCTGCTATCTATTTCATTTGCTGTTTTTGCACAAGTACAAAGAACTGCCACCACTACATCCACCATAAAAGAGACCGCTCCGCAGCAATTAAAAACTGCTGCTCCGGAAGGGCACTATTGCGATTATTGCAAACTCAATTACCCGGAATCGCATTTTCCTTGTATCATGAAATCGATAAAGGGAAAACTCAATGTCACCACAGGTGAAATTAGTTTTATTGAGGGTCAGCCTATTGGCGGCATTGTGGTGAAAGGAGGCAAAAACCCGGGCGATAACAGCATTAACCTTACTACTAACGAAAAAGGAGAAATAGAATTTAACAATCCGGCAACCGGTAACTATAAACTGGTTATTTCTGTACCGGCAAGCAACCCAAAATCGAGGGTTGCAGGCTCGCCGATTGGTGGCATTGTAGTAAAGGGAGGCAAAAACCCTGGTGGCAACCTGATTACCGTGATTACTGATGAAAGCGGTACCATAGAGTTAAACAATCTGGCACCCGGCGCCTATAAATTTACAGCGCTTGCTGCAACAGCAGCAGAAAAAAATAATCCATTGTATAAATCAAGTCATTCTGCAAGTGTAAATCCATTATATAAGAACTAAAATCGTTAAATTTACTAAGCATTTCATTCTTGGCACTGTTATGGAATAATCCGTACTGGTGCATCTTTAAATTGTTAAACATTTAAAAACACACATTATGAAACGTTTAAATTTAATATTGAGCCTGGCCTTTATTTCCTTCGCCACTCAGTTGTTTGCCCAAACAAACAAAGAAACCACTAGCCGGATTGTTGGCGATAAGAACTATATATTTGTGGCCAATACAGCTATCCCAATGGCCAATAACGACATTAATAAAGTATTAATGATGATGCCGGGCGGGCAAGGCGGTTCGAGCATTAACCTTTCGGGTTCGCAATACGATGTTAAGGTAACCAAAGACAGTGTTGTGGCTTACCTGCCGTATTATGGCAGAGCATTTTCAGCCCCGATGGACCCAACACAGGGTGGAATAAAATTTACTTCGAAAGATTTTAGCTACACAGAAACTAAAAACAAAAGAGGTGCCTACACCATACAGATTAACACTAAGGATGTAAGCAGGGAAAATTATCGGTTTACCATTAATATTTCGACCAATGGTTATGCTTCTTTAACAGCCACCAGCGTAAACAAGCAACCCATTCTTTTTAACGGCTACCTGGATGAGCCGAAGAAAAAAGATTAAAAGCAAAAGGCCTGATTAATTAAAATCAGGCCTTTTTGATTATTTCTTAATCAGTTCTATCTGAAAAATGTGTGGCCATTTTTTGCCCGTTACAAAAAGTCTTTTTCCGGCCTTGTCGTAAGCAATCCCATTCAATACATTATTGGCTTTTTCATCTTCTCCCTTAAAATAATCGGCCGGTAATAGCCCCGATAAATCTATGCTGCTTTCTACAACACCTGTTTGGGGATCAATAATGAGGATATTATTGGTGGTGTAAACATTAGCGTATATTTTGCCATCAATATACTCAAGTTCATTCAGGTTTTGAATTGCGCCCTTATCGTCAAACACATCAATAGAGCCAACTTTTTGATAGGTATCCTTATTCAGGAAAAAGATGGTGTTTGAACCATCGGTATTCAGGATTTTTTCGCCGCCAAAAGCAAGCCCCCAACCCTCTCTACCTGTGGTATAGGCAAATTCCGATAATTTTTTAAAGGTATTTTTATCGTACACAAAACCAACCTTTTCGCGGTAAGTAAGCTGAATAATCTTATCGCCCACAACAGTAATCCCTTCGCCAAAGTATTGCTTATCCAAATCGGTTTTCTGTAGAATTTTACCTGTTGAAGGCTCTACTTTACGCAAACTCGAATGGCCGTAATCGCCGGCACTTTCGTAAAAAAAGCCATCGTGATATTCCAGGCCTTCTACATACGAAGCCGTATCGTGCGGTAAGGTTTTAATAACTTTGTAACTGTATGCAACAGGGGCCTTAGCAGCCAGTACATTAATATTAGAAGTAATATCTTCTGATTTGCCAGCACCGAAAATTTTGGCAGTAAGCAGGTGATTACCCAGTTTAAGTCCTTCAGTTTTAAGCTTAATGGCACCGGTATCTGTTTTAGCGACTACTTTAAGGGTATCGATCAAATAAATCACAGAATCTACAGGCGTTCCGCTGCCAAACTGCACTTTTACCTCTACCTCTTTACCTAAGGGCACATTAACACCAATCATTGGCGACAGAAAACTACGGTAGGTTGTACTTGCATCGTTTTTACAAGCGCTAACAACAGCGCAAGCTAAACTGACGAATATCATTTTTTTAATGTGGTTAATCTTCAGGCCAAAATGCATCTTCAATATGGTTTAATGTATAATCTTTATTTTTAGTAAATGTAATTGCAATAATATCAAAACGGATATCATTTTGATGGTTCATGATTTCAATATAGGCATTGGCCGCAAGTTCCATTTGTATCTGCTTGGCCTTACCCACAAAATCTTCGGGTTCGCCAAAAGCAACCGAACTGCGCGATTTTACTTCGACAAAGATCATGACACCGTCTTTATAAACAATCAGGTCGACTTCTGCTTTGCCATAAGTCCAGTTTTCATCCAACAGCTCATAACCTTTGCTTTCCAGGTATTGCCTGGCAATGCTTTCGCCTAAACGGCCTAAATCATTATGGAGCGCCATACTTTAGTCATTGAATGTGTGCGTTTTGAACGAGTGAATTTAAGCATATTGCTAACAAATACATTCAATCGTAATGCATTCAATTTTTACTTAACAATAACCGAACCTAAAAATTTTGAAATTTCGCGTTCTACTCCTTTAATCACCCCATAACGTTGCATCAAAATCATCTGGTTATCGGCATCTTTCTCCTCTTTAATTTCTTTTAACAGGCTCATCAATATATTTTCTACTTTACGCTTTTTGAGGTGAAAAATTCCACCCAAAATTGTCGCTTTTAAGTTCATCGATTCATCCTTAACATAAATCAGATGTTTATTCAGCCAATTTTCACTTAAAGCGTGTTCTGAACTCGATAAAGTAATGGCTAAATCGGCAATTTCGCGTTCTTTATGTGTAATAAAATGATTGGCTGTAGGCAATCGGCCGTTATCGATCTCCGATTTATAATAGTCAATAATTTTTTTACAAAGCGGATCATCGAACTCCACATCGGCCAGGTTCTGCATAATAAAGGGGCCAATATACATGTCGTCTATCTTATCCCAGTTTACAAATTCGTGTCCGTATGCCAGTAATAAACGTACAATTTCCTTTTCCTGATATTCTTCTTCTTTAGCCGGCTCCTGTGGTTCGTAGCCCATAGGGCCAACACTATCGTCCCACAAATCATCGGGTGGGCCCAGCGGTTCTGGCGGACCAGAAGAAAAAGAAGAGAACGATTGTTTTGGAGCTGCTGACTGATTGCTTCTTTGGTTACCGTCAAAACTCTTTTTAAGCTTCGCTGAACGCATTTTAGTCAGCTCGCCAGATAATACCTGCTCACTTATCTCGAGCAGGCTGCTACACTCACGAATAAAAACCGAAGCTTTAATCTGATCAGGTATTTTAGCAATACTTTCTACAATATCGCGAATAATCCCCGCCCGTTTTATCGGGTCGTTGCCTGCATCTTTAAGCAATACATTGGCCTTGTAAAGAATAAAATCTTTACGGTTTTGCTCTAAATAGGTTTTAAAAGCACCTGCTCCAACATGGTGCATGTACGAATCGGGATCATGCCCATCAGGGAAGGAAACGATTTTTACGTTTAAACCTTCTTCCAGAATCATATCCAAACCGCGCAGTGATGCTTTAATCCCCGCCGCATCGCCATCAAATAAAATGGTAATGTTTTGCGTAAAACGACCGATGAGCTTAATCTGCTCTACAGTAAGCGAAGTTCCGGATGAAGCTACTACGTTTTCAATGCCTGCCTGGTGCACAGACAGTACATCGGCGTAACCCTCGGCCAGGTAGCAGTTATCTAAATCGCGAATAGCTTTTTTGGCGTGGAACAAACCATAAAGCACATTCGATTTATGGTAAATTTCGCTTTCGGGCGAGTTTACATATTTCGGAACATTTTTGTCGGTTTTTAAAGTACGGCCACCAAAGCCAATAATCCGACCGGTAAAATTGTGGATCGGGAACATTACCCGGCCACGGAAACGGTCGTAAATTTTGCCGCTATCGTTTTTAATGGATAAGCCTGTCGACTCTAAAAACTCGAGCTTATGCCCTGCATTGGTAGCACTTTGTGTCAATGCATCCCAAACATCGGGCGAGTAACCCACTTCGAACTTTTTAAGGATATCTTCCCGAAAGCCACGTTCTTTAAAATAGCTTAAGCCAATGCCCCGACCTTCTTCGGTATCCCAAAGCTGCTTTACAAAAAAAGCACTGGCATATTGAGATACGATGTAAAGGCTTTCTTTAGCGCTCTGGGCTTCGGCAGCTTCGGGCGAAAGTTCGGTTTCGGCTACTTCAATGTTGTATTTATTGGCTAAAAACTTAAGTGCTTCGGGATATGAATATTTTTCATGATCCATAATGAAGCGCACAGAATCGCCCCCTTTACCGCAGCCAAAGCATTTGTAAATCCCTTTGGTTACAGAAACGTGAAAGGAAGGTGTTTTTTCGCCATGGAAAGGGCAATTACCAATTAAACTGGTTCCGCGTTTTTTTAAGTGCACAAAATCCCCAACTACCTCCTCAATACGGGCGGTATCCATTATCTTATCTATCGTTTCGCGGTTGATCATATACGCTCTGCTCTTTCCTCTTCTTTAACCACAAAGATAACAGAGAAAAAACACAAAGCACACAGAGAAAATTTCTTTGTGTGCTTTGCGAAATACTTTGCGAACTTTGCGGTTAAAAAAACTTATTTAACCAAAGGCAATAACTGATCGGCAACCAGCTTATTACCGGTTTCGTTCAGGTGCACCCTATCAACGGTTAAAATACCTTTTTCCTTATCTTCCGGATTATTTTGTGCTTCGTAATCGGCAAAAACCTTTCTTAAATCGCATACAGGTAAATTGTTTTTAGCTGCCAGGGCCCTGATTCCTGCAGCGTATTTGTTTAAGTCGGCATCTAATTCGTTGGTGCCGTCTTTTTTCTCGCCTACAACTGAAGGGGTAACCAATACCACTTTACTGCCTACGCCCTGAATTTTATTGATTAAAGCCTGATAAAATTTTAAATATTTATCGTAATCGGTTCCGGTATGAGACGATTGTTTGTGCCATACATCGTTAATACCCACATAAATAACGACCAGATCGGGCTTTTTATTCAATACATCGTCTTCTAAACGCAGGTACAAATCATACACTTTATTTCCGCCAATTCCGGCACCAATAATATCATATTTAGTAGAATCGAGCGATTTTTTAATTAAGGTTACATAGCCATTTTTAGATACGCCTTGCTGGGTAATAGAATCGCCAAAAAAGATAATGCGTTTAGGTTTAAATGTCATTGAAGTTAAAGCAATTAAGCAAATACTAAGTAAAACAGTGGTTCTGAACAAGGTTTTCATATATTTTAATTCGTTAAATTATGGTTTCTTTTTTAAGTCGAGGTCTTGAAAATCATAACTAAAATCAGTTAGTGGCGAAATGGGTTCCATTTTAATAGCAACCGCATTTCCTTCATTATCGAGGCTAAAGTTTACAAAAGCATCGGCATCCAGACTTCTGTCGTACCATTTCACAATAAAAGTATTGCCTTTATAAAATACCATATCGCCTTTTAGTTTGGGTGAGTTTTTGGCTTGAAAATGCATTTTACCATTGAGGCTGCTAATGATTATATCGCCAAACCAAATATCGCTATAAGTACCCAGATATTTTTTTTCGTCGGGTTTATTTACCGCACTTTTTTGGGCTGCCGCAATATCAGCGCTTATTTTATCGGTTACCTTTTTAGCTTCGTCTCTTTCATTTTGCTCATCAGCAGCATTGTCTTTAATCCAGTCTTTTCCGGTAATGCCGAAATAACCATCTTTAATGGATTGGGTAATGGCGTAAAAAGCCCCTCCCGATTGCTGATTGGTTAATACGATAATGCCTAATTTGAGATCCGGGATTAAAGTTACCTCGCTCACCATGCCGGCCAAACCGCCCGTATGCTCGGCTACCAGCGATCCTTTTTCATCGCTTAAAAACCAACCCAGGCCATAACCAAAGAAATGCCTGTTGTAAGCACCTTTACCAGCCGGAATAATGCTGTGCATGGTCCACATTTGGTTTTGAGCCTGCCTGCTAAACAAGGTTTTTTCGAGCTTTTCGCCATACTTGCCACCATTAAGCTGGGTAATTATCCATTTGCTTAAATCGTTTATACTGGTATTAATGCCTCCGGCGGCATTACTGTTTTCCGAAAAATCTTTCGGAATAGCCGTAATTATGCCATTTACAGGCGCATGGGCATCAATACTGTTCGTTTTATCTTTTAAGCGATTGAATGAAGTAGCACTTCTGCTCATCCCCAGGGGTTGCATAATCCGGCTTTCTACAAATTCTTCGTAGGTTTTGCCCGAAACCCGTGCAATTACCTCTCCGGCAACAATGTACAGCAGGTTATCGTAATCCCATTTAGTCCTGAAACTGGAAACCGGTTTTAAGTATCTTAAATTATGGATAATCTGTTTCTTGCTTACGGTTGAAGAATCGGGCCAGATCATTAAATCGCCGGCGCCTAAGCCTAAACCACTCCTGTGCGAAAGTAAATCGCGGATGGTAAATTCGGCAGTAACATAAGCATCGTACATTTTAAACTCCGGAATAACATCCGTTACCTTCGTATCCCAGGAGATTTTGCCTTCATCAATTAATATGGCTAAAGCAGCAGATGTAAATGCTTTTGAGTTGGAAGCAATGGCAAATAAGGTATTTTCATCTACCTTCTGCCTGGTTTTTAAAGAGGCCACACCATAACCTTTAGCATGAATTACCTTACCATCTTTAACTACAGCAACGGCTAAACCCGGAACATTAAAAGCAGTTAATGTTTTTTCAGAAATGCTGTCGATCTGTTTGGAAGTTAAAACCTGTGCATTGAGCTGGCTAACCACAAACAAAAATAAAAACAGTACCAGTTTGGTACGCGAGAATAATTGCATGGATAGGGATTTAAATTAATCGCTTAAAGATAATAAATCTTTCAGGCGATTATCTATCCTTACTTGCCCTTTTCGAGTTTGTAGTCTTTATGTACAATTAAAAAACTTGCCCGTTCTTCTTTTTTGAAAGGATAATCCCAATTGCCCTGATAGGTAATTTTAGTCGGTAATTTATCATCGCCGAAATAACCCATTTCAATATTCATCTGCACATCGAAATCAAAAAGCATATTGCTGTATTTCATATCCACATAACGGCCTAAAATATTGAAATTTCGTTTATCGAAAATGGTAACCAGTTCTTTTATCATCACGCCATCCTTTGTCCAGCTGCTTAAATCAGGCTTAACTGCTACCTTAAAGCGGTAAACGGGAATAGAATCTAAATAAGTACCACTTGTAAAAGTATAATCGTAATACTGGCGCATGTTGGCCGTAAAAATTTCGGTTTTGCTGCCGATAAAAGGCACTTTAACTGGTCTGCCTGGATTAAAAATCAGCGTTTTCAGTTTATCCTTATAACTTTCGTTGGTTCCACCCTTTCCATCAGGTTTTGGTGCATTGGGTACAAAATCGGTACTATAGGCATTCATAAAAATGTAATCGAACATTTCTACGGTATACAACTGGTATTTGCCGTTTTTCTTATAAATTTTTCCGGTATCCTGTTTTACCAGGTATTCCATTTTGTACGGACCGCTGTTGTTATGCTTTATTTTACGATAAATTTTGCCATCAACCTTATTCTTTTTATCGTAACTGTAAATCCGGTTCTCGGCAATAAAACTGTAACGTTTCATATCCCTGAACGATTGATAAAAGGAAGTATCGTTTATTACTTTATTGATGAAAGTTTCGATATTCAGCTTTTCTGCCTTGATGTTTACAGTCGAATCGAGTGTAATGGTTTTAATGGTATCGGGATTAAACCGTTGAATTTCCTGGGTAAAACCGGTATAAAAAAGCGAGCTGAGTATCAGAACTAGAAATATTCTCTTCATATTTTATGGTAGTGGCAAAAACGATGCCTGTTTAAAATGGAAAATGTTAAAGGTAAGATGGAATAGCCTACATTACCCATTTACATTTTCCATCTTACATCTCTTCTAGTTGCCCAGTTGCTTTAAAGCAATGTAGGCCATTAAACCGGTTGAGATTTTTAGCGCATCTTCGTCAATATCGAATCGCGGCGTATGTACCGAGTACTGGGTATCTTTAGCAGCATTCCCTGTTCCTAAACGATAAAAACAAGCATCTGTTACCTGCGAGTAGAAAGAAAAATCTTCAGCAGCCATCCAGATATCCAAATCCAGCACATTTTCTTTACCTAAGAAATCTTCGGCAAAGGCCCTTGCATTGGCCGTTAATTTTTCTTCGTTAATTAAAAAAGGATAGCCTTTATTAATATCGAAATCGCAGCTTCCGCCCATGCTTTCGGCAATGCCTTCGGCCATTTTTTTCATGCGTTTGTGTGCTTCTGCTCTCCATTCTTCATCAAGCGTTCTGAATGTGCCCTCAATTTTAACCTCATTTGGGATAATATTGGTTGCTCCGCTTGCGGTTACTTTACCAAACGATAAAACCGAAGGAATACGTGGATCGGCATTACGACTCACAATCTGCTGCAATGCAATAATAATGTGCGAAGCAATTACCACCGGATCGATATTCTGGTGTGGCTGTGCGCCATGGCCACCCTTTCCGGTTACGGTAACATACAATTCATCAGTCGAAGCCATGTAAATACCCGAACGGAAACCTACTTTACCGGCATCGATTAGCGGCATCACATGCTGACCAACGATATGATTCGGTTTCGGATTTTCGAGTACACCTTCTTTAATCATGATGCTGGCACCACCTGGCAGCAATTCTTCTGCCGGTTGGAAAATCAATTTAATTGTTCCGCCGAACTCATCTTTCAGCTGGTTTAAAATATAAGCCGTTCCTAAAAGTGAAGATGTATGCACATCGTGTCCACAGGCATGCATTACACCCGGGTTTTTCGACGCGTAGGGCTTATCATTAGCTTCGTGAATGGGTAAGGCATCCATATCTGCACGTAAAGCAATTACTTTATCAGATGGCAGGTTACCTTTAATTAAACCTACTACGCCGGTATTGGCGCAATCGGTATATTCGATTCCCCATTTTTTTAATTTATCCTTAACAAACAAAGAAGTTTCAAATTCTTTAAAAGATAGTTCGGGGTTGGCGTGTATATGTTGACGATAGCCTACCACATCGTTAAAGATGTTTGCGGCCAGTTCCTGTACTTTATTTTTGATCATCAGTAGTATTGGTATCTAAATTTGGGGCATTGATTTTTTCCCTGAAAATAAACAGTGTAGGGAAATTTGGTCTCAGTTCGTTGATTAGCCTTTGGGCTTCGAGCCGGGTTCTGAAATCGCCTACCCTTACATAATAATTAGGTTCTTTATAAATGAGGTAGGTATTTAACTTGGGGTAAAGCCCTTTAAACCTGGCCTGCTCGTTAAAAACCTCGCGCCGGTCTGATCCGTAAAAAATCTGTACCCGGTAGCCGTAGGCAGAAACGATGGGTTTGCCTGTTTTTACTTCGCCCGGCGTTTTATATACTTCAAGTCGTTTCGCAATTAAACTATCAATTAAGGGATCTTTTATCACGGTAACCTCTCCCTTTTGTGCAAAGGATGTTTTGAATAGGAATAAACTGAAGATTATCGTATAAAATATTTTCATGATGGTATTACATCAGGCAGACGAAAATTGTTTTAAAAACAGGAATGCCATATTGATTACAAAAATCGGCATTCTTTATGGGTTGTGCAAATGCATTTATTGGCGCTAAATATTCCTTAAACTCACATACTCCAATAATCCATCGCGGTACGATTCGCCGATAGGGATTTCCGTTTCGTTAACAACCACCTGATATTTCTGAACAGCCTCTATTTTATCCAGCGAAACGATAAAGGAACGGTGAATCCGCATAAATGCTTCGGATGGGAGCTTACCAGTTAAATCTTTCAGATTAATCCGTGTAATTACATTTTTGCCATTCTGTAGATTTATTTTAACGTAATCTTTTAAACCTTCTACGTAGGCAATTTCGGAAAATCTGATTTTAATGAGTGAATAACCTGCATTCACAAAAAAATAATTTTCAGTTATTTTTTCAGTCACTGCCGGCCTTTTTTTCAGGTTAAAAAGATCATAAGCTCTACTTACGGCAGCAAAAAACCGGTTAAAATCAACAGGCTTAAGTAAATAATCTATCACATTTAACTTAAAGGCTTCAACTGCATATTGTTCAAACGCAGTGATGAGAATAATAATCGGAGGATTTTCCATACTTAAAATAAAATCCAGGCCGTTAATTCCCGGCATTTTTATATCCAGAAAAAGTAAATCTACCTGCTGCTGTTTAATTACCTTAATGGCTTCACCTGCATTCCGGCAAGAGGCCAAATGTTTTAAAAACGGAATTTGCGATAGATTATCTTCAATCAGCTCAATAGCCAGTTTTTCATCGTCGACAATTAAACAGTTCATTTTTTCAGACAAGTTTGATTATAATTTCGGCTTTAAAGAGTCCGTTCTGATTGTTTAAATTAAGCTCATGCCGGTTGGGATAAAGTAACTCCAGCCTTCTTTTAATATTTTGAATCCCAATTCCGGTATCACTTTTTTCCATATCCCTTACCGGGCTTACGCTGTTTAGTACCACAAACTGCAGGGTTGCATCGCGCTCGTTTATCGTAAGGAAAATATCGATCAGCGGTTGATCGATCATACTTATGCCGTGTTTAAAAGCATTTTCGACAAAAGGGAGCAAGAGCATGGGTTCTATCTGGTATGCACCGAAATCGCCATTGATGTACATATTCAGGTTTACTTCATTGCCGTACCGCAGCAGCTGCAAATCGATGTAATTGGTGAGGTATTCAGCTTCCGTTTTCAAAAAAATAACATTGCCGTTGCGCTCATAAAGCATGTAACGCATTAAGCGCGACAGGTTAATAAGCGAAGGCTCTACCAGTTCGGATTTTTTCCGGGATAAGGCAACAATGCTGTTTAGTACATTAAACATGAAATGCGGACTTATTTGTGAGCGGAGGAAAGACAATTCTGTTTTTAGCTGTGCATTTTCTCTTTCGCGAAGCATTTTTTCGCGTTTATTAAAACCCAATAACAAACAATAGCAATAACTGCTCAGAATAGCCACAGCGAATATGGGCAGGTGAAAAAATATCCTGAAAAAACCATTGGGCTTAAATGGCGGGCCTGGTGGCAGTAACCTGCTGTTGTGATTAACCGGAAAGAACGGATGTTGAGGACGTAAATATTCGGAAATACCTACAAATCCGGCCAGCAACAGAACCAGTAGTAAAAAGTAATAGCCTTTGCTGCGTTTATGCTGCAAGAGTGGAAAAACCCAATAGGCATGGATATAAAAAGTAATTAAAATAAGCAGGTTTCGGTAGAAAATATCAAGGGCAAAGCCATGATGCGCAGCCGACATATTACCATTAACCGGAATAATAAAAGGCATTAGCGCGAAAACAAGCCAAAGCACCAAAGGAATAAAATGGTAAAACCAACTATTCAGTTTCAAATTCTGGTTAAAGTAATGGTCCTTAAAAGAGAAAATCATTTCAATTGTTGGGTGTATCTGCCTGGTAAAGCTTCAAAGCATTGGACAAATATATCTAATAGCACAGTTATCATTGCCAGATGGAAGGCTGGGTAAGGCATGATTAACAGAATTTAACACTTGGCGATTGGTAGCTCAAACACAACAGGTAGTCGCAAAAAGAGCTTGTTATGTCGATATTTTTAAACGGACTTTTAAGCGGAAGCTAAATTTATCGCTAATTATGATAAAAAAGATACTTATAGCCTTATTATTCGTAGCTATTTTACTTAAACAAGCCGATGCTCAGCAACGGTTATTGAGTAAAGTAACCGTAACCGGTTTTTACACCACCACATTGGATGTCGTTTTAGACACTTTGGTTAAAAACCATCACCTTAAAATAGTTTTTGATAGAAAGCTGGCTGAAAAAAAGCTTATTTCAGAACGTTTTGATGAAACCCCTCTAAACCTGGTGCTGAAGAGCCTGTGCAAATCGGCTGAGCTAAATTATTGGGTCGAACCTGATGGTACAATTTACCTGGTAAGAACCCCTGAGGAAGTGAGATCGTTGCAAAGGGCGCAAAGGGCAGCCCAACCGGTTAATACCCAAACCATCAGAACCATTACCACAGTTAAAACAGATACCCTGAATAAAGAAAGTAAAAAGAATGCCCTAAAATTGTTTAAACTAACCGGGCGGGTGGTAGACCAGTTAAGTGGCGAATCTTTGCCCGGCGCAGTGGTCAATATTGAAAACACGGGTATCAGAGCCACCACCAATGCTGATGGTTATTTTACCTTAACCCAAATTCCGGCCGACACCTGTGTAATTGCTACTTTTTATGTGGGTTATTTATCAGACAGGCTTGCTTTAACTGCTATTAATCCAAACGAAACGCTCACCATTGGCTTAAGTGTAGCCAGAAATAACCTCGAAGAGGTGACGATAAAGAGCAAGAAGAATGACGGCATTATGAGTACCGACAAGCGCAAGGTAAGCGTACTGCAAATATCGCCAGCCAAACTGGCTGAATTACCCAACCTGGGCGAAAAAGATATTTTACGTTCTTTTCAGCTCATGCCTGGGGTAAGTGCCAGTAATGAGTCATCGTCTGGCGCCTACGTACGCGGGGGTACACCAGATCAGAATTTAGTTCTGTTTGATGGTTTTACAGTATATCAGGTAGATCACCTGTACGGTTTTTTTAGTGCCTTTAACAGTAATGCGGTTAAAGATGTGCTGTTGTACAAAGGCGGTTTCTCTGCCAAATATGGCGGTCGCCTATCGAGCGTCACCGAAATTACAGGTAAAGAAGGCACCAAAAAAGACTGGAACGTAGGAGGCGATTTAAGTTTACTCTCGGCAAATGTATATCTGGAAACACCGGTCAAAAAAAGTGGCTCATTTTTACTGGCCCTCCGAAAATCGTACCAGGGTCCCTTGTATAATAAGATTTTCAGTCAGTTTAACAAAACTACCACAGCAACTATGGGCTTTGGGGGCGGCCGGGGACCCGGTGGAGGTGCACAGGCGGCTACGACACCAACCTCCTATTTTTACGATTTAAATGCCAAGTATACACTCAATCTCGGCAAAAAAGATCTCCTGGCCTGGAGCGTTTACCAGGGCGACGACGATCTGGATAACAGCAGAACCATTAACATTCCATCGTTTCTGAATACCACGAACTCCAGCATTAGCCCCTCGGTTACAGATAAAACAACTTATGGCAATTTAGGCTCCAGCATAAAATGGTCGCGCAGGTGGAACAGTGATTTGTATTCAAATACTTTGGTGAGTTACTCCAGCTACCACAGTGACAGAGACCGTACCAATACCATAGGCGTTACCAACGAAGACGGAACGGAAAAATCGGTAAGTACCGGAACGATAGAACGCAACCGGCTAAAAGACTGGAGCTTTAAATCGGATTGGGAATACCAGATCAACAATCAGATTAAATTTCTTTTTGGCGGATATGGTTCAGCCCAGAATGTGATGTATAAATACAGCCAGAACGATACCAGTGTATTAATTGATCAGTATAAAAATGCCAAAACCGCGACGGTTTATGGCGAGGGTGAGTTTAGTCCATGGCAGAAACTTCAGTTTAAGGCTGGTGTAAGGGAAACCTATTATTCGCAAACAGGAAAAACTTACTTTGAGCCACGTTTTTCCGGCACCTACCTGCTTACTGACAGATTTACCATTAAGGCGGCAACAGGTAAATTCTATCAGTTTATTAACCGTGTGGTACGTGAAGACATTTTGTCGGGAAGCCGTGATTTTTGGGTGCTTGCCAATGGCAACAGTATCCCCGTTGGAAATGCTAATCATTATATAGCTGGTTTTAGCTACGAAACAGATAAATACCTGTTTGATGTGGAAGGCTATTATAAAACACTGAATGGCCTGACAGAGTATGCACAACGTTTAACCGGCAACAGAATGTCATCCACCCTGGAAGAGCATTTTTACAATGGCCGTGGCTACACCTCCGGCGTAGAATTTCTGCTTCAGAAAAAAGCAGGAAAATACACGGGTTGGCTAAGCTATACCATGGCCATTGCCCGCAATCAATTTAATGACTATGGCAGCAGTTATTACTCAGCCAATCAGGATGCCCGCAATGAATTTAAGTCGGTTAACATGTATAAACTGGGTAACTGGACTTTTTCTGCTACCCTGATTTTTGCTACGGGAAAACCTTATACAGCACCAGTGGCCAGTTATACCATTGATAATGCCAGCGGGGCCAGCAGAAATTATTTGACCATTAGTGGAAAAAACACGGAAAGAATGCC
Source organism: Pedobacter kyungheensis (assembly GCF_000812965.1). GTDB lineage: Bacteria > Bacteroidota > Bacteroidia > Sphingobacteriales > Sphingobacteriaceae > Pedobacter > Pedobacter kyungheensis. The sequence goes on along the minus strand of NZ_JSYN01000005.1, from coordinate 227,188 downwards.
TGCTTACCACAGACTCGACCTTGCCGCCACCCTCGATTTGATTAAAATTGACAACAGGAAAACCGGCAGCATTAGCTTTTCTTTATTTAATGTGTACAACAGAACCAATGTTTGGTATAAGGAATATACCATCTATAACAATCAAGTAATTACCACCAATGTAAACTATCTGGGTTTTACTCCCAATATCACACTTAGTCTAAAATGGAAATAAAAACCACTGCCAAACAGCTCTTATTCTTATTAATTGTTACTTTAACCTATGTAGCCTGTAAGAAAGATGAAGGCGATAGTACAATTGCCGGGCGACCAATAATTGAGGCTTACCTTATTAACGACAAAGCGGTAAGCCTGAAAGTTTATGAACAGAAAGGTTTGCTGGATACCGCAAGTTACGGGGCAGCAATTACCGGCCTTAACATCACATTTAGCAACGGTGCTAAAACCATTACCTTAAACGAAACAGCAAACGGGGTGTACACCAGTACGGCAACCGATCTTGTTGTACCCGGTAATAGCTGTTCGTTCAACTTCAATTATAATGGCAAGGTTATTTCGGGCGAAACAACTGTACCTGCTAAGCCGGTTGCGTTTGCCTCATCTTCTTCCGAGCAGGGGGTACCCAATCCTGATCCCGATTCCAGCTCAACTGCCTTTACAGCGGTAAATTTTACCTGGAACAATAGCAATAAAGGCTATTATTTAATGGTATTCAGAAACCAGGATGATACACCTAACCGGATTGGAAGTGGCTTTGGACGCCGAAATGCTTATGAAGACAGGGAAGAATATTTAGGCCAGGTATCTGCGTATAAAACGCAACGCATGACATTTCAGTTTTCTGGATATTACGATGTTTACCTGTATCATATTAATCCGGAATACAATAACATCCTGAACAGCAGTTCAAACAGCTCACTAAACCTCACCAATCCACCTACCAATATTAAAAACGGACTAGGCATATTTACTGCAATGGCTTGCGATTCGCTATTATTGCATGTTTACGAACAATAAATACTAAGCGGGTAAAATAAAAGGGGTGATTTTCGCTAAGAAAATCACCCCTTTTTAATTATTAACTACTACAAGTTAGCGCCGTGGCAGTTCTTGTATTTTTTACCGCTTCCGCAAGGGCAAGGCTCGTTACGGCCTATGGTTGCTTCTTTACGGATGGGTTGTTGTGGAACAGCTTCGCGGGTGTCGCCAAACTCGATACCAGGCTCTTCTCTGCCAAACTCCTGTTTAGTAGTTTGCAGCTTAGGCTGTTTAACCGGAGCTGGTGCTTCTCTAACCTGATCTGGCTCCTGCTGAACCGGGATACCACCTTTATACAAGAAACTTACAACCTCTTTATTTACTGCATTAAGCATATCTTTAAACAAGTTGAAAGCTTCCATTTTATAAATTACCAATGGATCTTTTTGCTCATAAACAGCATTCTGAACTGACTGTTTCAAATCGTCCATTTCACGTAAATGCTCTTTCCAGCTATCATCAATCAAGGCCAATACAATGGTTTTCTCGAATGCACGAACCACCTCTTTTCCTTTATTATCGATTGCTTTTTTAAGATCAACAGCTACCTGGATACCACGGATACCATCGGTAAACGGAACCACAATCTGCTCAATATGCTGACCGCGCTCTTCGTAAACCTGTGTTAAAACTGGTAACGACTGTTGAATAATGGCCTCTGATTTACGCGCATAAAATGCTTCTGCTTCTTCAAACAAGCGCTCTGTTAGCTGTGGAATAGCGGTAGACGAAAATTCTTTTTCAGTAATTGCCGTATCCAGCGAGAAGTTTTTAATTACCTCAAGCTTAAAGCCTTCAAAGTTTGCTTCTGTTTTGTATTCGGTAACGATATCTTCGGCAACATCGAATACCATGTTATTCATATCCACATCTAAACGCTCGCCAAACAAAGCGTTTTTACGTTTAGCGTAAATTACAGTACGTTGCGAGTTCATCACATCATCGTACTCCAATAAACGTTTACGGATACCAAAGTTATTTTCTTCTACTTTCTTTTGAGCACGCTCAATTGATTTGGTAATCATAGAGTGCTGAATTACCTCGCCATCTTCGATACCCATACGCACCATGATGCTCGAAATTCTTTCTGAACCGAATAAACGCATCAGGTTATCTTCCAATGAAACGAAGAACTGAGACGAACCCGGATCGCCCTGACGACCGGCACGACCACGCAACTGCCTGTCTACACGACGCGACTCGTGGCGCTCGGTACCTACGATAGCTAAACCACCGGCATCTTTAACGCCTGGGCCTAATTTAATATCGGTACCACGACCAGCCATGTTGGTAGCAATGGTAACGGTTCCGGCCTGACCAGCTTCGGCAACGATATCGGCCTCTTTCTGGTGCATTTTCGCATTCAATACATTGTGTTTAATGCCACGAAGTTTAAGCATACGGCTTAACAACTCAGAAATCTCAACCGAAGTTGTACCTACCAATACCGGACGGCCTGCTTCAGTTAATTTTACAATTTCATCGGCAACGGCATTGTATTTTTCACGCACGGTACGGTAAACGTAATCCTGCTGATCTTGTCTCGAAATATTTCTGTTGGTTGGAATCTCAACCACATCCAGTTTATAGATCGACCAGAACTCGCCAGCTTCGGTAGTTGCAGTACCCGTCATACCGCAAAGTTTGTGGTACATACGGAAATAGTTTTGCAAGGTTACTGTAGCATAGGTTTGGGTTGCATCTTCAACCTTTACATTTTCTTTAGCCTCAATAGCCTGGTGCAAACCATCAGAGTAACGGCGACCATCCATAATACGACCGGTCTGCTCATCAACAATTTTGATCTTACCTTCATCAATGATATACTCTACATCAATTTCGAATAAGGTATAGGCTTTTAACAATTGGTTTACCGAGTGGATACGCTCTGCTTTAACAGAATAATCGCGCATCAGGGCATCTTTGGTAACTACTTTTTCTTCTAAAGGAAGATCAGATTTTTCCAACTCAGCCACTTCGGTACCTACATCAGGTAATACAAAGAAATGAGGATCTTCGCCCGATTGGGTAATTAACTCAATACCTTTTTCGGTTAACTCTACCTGGTTGTTTTTCTCATCGATATAGAAGAACAACTCTGAATCTACCTTAGGCATATTCTTAGACTGATCGGCCATGTAGTAGTTTTCTGTTTTTAACAACAGACCACGCACGCCGCTTTCGCTTAAGAACTTAATTAAAGCTTTATTTTTAGGCAAACCACGGTAAGCACGTAATAATGCTAAACCACCTTCGCCCTCTTCGGTACCGGTATTACCCGCATTGATTAATTTTTTAGCTTCGTTTAAAGCCTGGGTAACATAAGCTTTTTGTGCATTAACCAAACGCTCAATGCGTGGTTTCAACTCGTAAAACTCATGCTGATCGCCATGCGGAATCGGCCCTGAAATAATTAAAGGTGTACGGGCATCATCAATTAAAACTGAATCGACCTCATCCACCATGGCAAAGTGTAATTTGCGCTGTACCAGCTGATCAGGTGTTTGCGACATATTGTCACGCAGGTAATCGAAACCAAATTCGTTATTGGTACCGTAAGTAATATCTGCTGCATAAGCCTTTCTTCTTTCTTCAGAGTTAGGCTCATGTTTATCAATACAATCAACACTTAAACCGTGGAATTCGAACAAAGGACCATTCCACTCACTATCCCTGCGTGCAAGGTAATCGTTCACCGTAACCACGTGTACACCTTGTCCGGCAAGTGCGTTCAGGTAAGCAGGCAGCGTACTTACAAGGGTTTTACCCTCACCGGTAGCCATCTCGGCAATTTTACCGCTGTGTAATACAATACCACCTATTAACTGTACATCGTAATGCACCATGTTCCAGGCTACCTCGTTTCCGGCAGCTTCCCATTTATTGGCCCATTGGGCTTTATCGCCAACAATTTTAACATTGTTTTTTCTTGCAGCGTAATCGCGGTCGAACTGGGTTGCGGTAACTTCTAAATAATCGTTTTCGCTTAAACGGCGTGAAGTTTCTTTAACTACTGCGAAAGCCTCAGGCAGGATTTCCAACAATATTTTTTCCAATTCCGCATCGCGGTCTTTGCCTAAGGCATCAACCTGATCGTAAATAGCCGTTTTTTCGTGAAGATCTAATTCTTCGTTTTCTGCATCGGCTTTAAGGGCCGAAATTTTTCCATCGATTTCGGTTAAGAAATCTGCAATTCTGCTTTTAAATTCTATGGTTTTACCACGTAACTCATCGTTGCTTAGTGCCGAAAATTTACTGTAGTGTTCGTTAATTTTTACAACCAATGGCTGAATAGCCTTTATATCTCTTTCTGATTTACTTCCGAAAATCTTCGCTAAAAATCCTAACATTATATTTTAAATCGTATTTATTTATTAAAAAATGGTGTATTACAACAACCAAGCCACTGTCAGCATTAAGTCAGTTTGGCAGTTGTTGGTATAAAAGGGGGCTTAAAATCTTAAAAAGATCTTTAAGAGAAAGAACTAGGGGCTGTTGTTCTTCGGTTTTTTGCGGATGGTTAAATCGGTGATTACCTGATTTACGCTTACATATTTTGCTACTTTTAATTGAGGTTGGGTACCAATTAAAGCAAGCCGGGTGTACGATAATAAATAAGGGTTACGCTGTTCGTTAAACTGCACAACGCTTTTATCAGATGCGTTAGCACTGATTTTATACTCATTACAATATTCATTTAATATTCTAAGCCCTTCAACACGTTCGGCTTTGGCCAAATGCGTTAAGCTAAAAAATACAAGCGATATGGTAACCAGGTGTTTCATTAATAGCGGCAAAGCTAGTTTTAATCTTTTATAAAACGAAATCTGCTAACCTCAAAAAACGCACCACAATATCCCAGCTTATTTATTTAGGATAAAAAACAATACTTTTTATTGAACAGCCCCATGACACAGTTTATTGAATAGACCCGCTTTTATAATTAATGTACATGCTTTTATAATTATCGCATCTGCTTTTATAATTAATGCACCCGCTTTTATAATTATCACACCAGCTTTTATAATTAATGCACCTGCTTTTATAATTAACGTACACGCTTTTATAATTAACGTACATGCTTTTATAATTATCACACCCGCTTTTATAATTAATGCACCTGTTTAATGATCATTTATCAGGCATTACTCTGCATCAGCTTATAAAGCCTTATGATTCAACGTGTCAAAGCACTTGTTTGTCGATACATTTGTTACAATCCGTTTTCTTTGATGCAATTTTAAATCAACGAAACAAAACGCATTAGCTATGGAAAGAAAAAATTTCATCAGAAGTTTAATGATTGGAGCCGTTTCAACTCCGGTAATTATCGAAGCCTGTAAAAAGAGCAGTATAACAGATGGCACCAGTACATCAGGATCGGGAACTGCAGGTACAACTGCCAGCACCAACGGAACCTGTACCGTAGCCCCAACCGAAACCGAAGGGCCTTTTCCAACCAAAGTACCTGCATCATACGTACGCAGCGATATTACCGATGGCCGTACAGGCTACAAAATGACCGTAAAAATAACTGTTGGTAACCTGAACAACAATTGCGCGGCATTGGCTGGCGCGCTGGTTGATATCTGGCATTGCGATGCAGAAGGCAACTATTCTGAATATGGTGGCTCTGGTATGCAAAGCACCAATTATCAATCGGTACATTTTTTACGCGGTCGCCAAACTACCGATGCCAATGGACTGGTAACTTTTACAACTATTTTCCCGGGTTGGTACACCGGCCGGGCCACACATATTCATGTTCACGTGTATAATGCTGCCGGAACATCTTTAAATGTAACACAGATTGCTTTCCCTGAAGGTAGCGGAACATCGCTTGCCCTGGTTAACGGCTATACCAAAGGGATGACAGGCTACACTTACAACAATGCTGACAATGTTTTTAGTGATGACAAAACAGGTGTACAGATTGCTGCAGTAAGCGGAACCCTAACTGCAGGCTTCGACCTTACTTTTAAATTGAACGTTAAAGCATAATATCATCCTTATTATTTGTTTTATTTTTCAATAAAGGCGTTAGGATTTCTTAACGTCTTTTTTAATTTTATGGCATGCCAAAAAAAGTGATCGTTTTATGCTACCGGAAGATAATCGATAGCACCAATACCAACCCCTGGGATAGGTTTGTACACGAGGACAGCTTTGCCGAGTTTAAAATGCAGGCGCAGTATTACAACCAACCGCAGCAGTATAATACTTTTGCCGAAATGTTACTGCATATACCAGAGGCCGAAAAACTCCATTTTTTGGTAAGTGCAGCTATTACCGGTTATCTGCGTCAGCTAAACGGCATTATTCCGGATGTTTTGGATAACCTGGGCCGGCGCTTTTTAACTTTTGAGCATTTTAAGTTCGAAATTATTAATTCAGATATACGCCATCCGGAGAAACACAAAATTGCCATTAACTTTTTCTCAAAACCGCTGATCTGGCACGATACTATTGGCGATCAACTGCTGGTATCGCAACATAAAGAAGAAGAAGCTGAAATTTTCACCAATCTTTTTGCCGTTCAGCCTTTTGTAAGCATCCACTCTATCAAAAATATCGATTAAGCATGGAACTAACCCCCGGACAAATATATCTCGCTGACCAACGCGGGCTGACCGAAAACTCAACACTCCGCAGGTATAGCACCTTTAATTTCGAAAAATATTATAGCGAACACCGTGAACCGTTCGAAAATCTTTTTCTATGCAATGATGATGCTTTGGCGGGCGGAAAAGTTACCTTTTTCCTATCCAAAGAAGATTCCTTTCAGATTTTCTTTCCCATTACCGGTGGCATTGATGTGGTACAGGGGAACAAAGAATTTTCGATTGATACAGGCAAAGTACAAGTGTTAAACTTAGGCAAAGGTGAAGTTTTGGAAATTAGTAATCCCTATCCTAACGATACCATCAATTATTTACAGTTAGGCATTAAAACGGATTTCTTTCTGCTGCGCCCGAGTGAAATGTTGTATCATTTCGACTTTGAAAAAGACCAGAACCAATTAATTGAGCTTATTTCTAACCCAAAACTGCCATTTAAATTAAGTGCCGGTATTTTTGCTGGTCGCGAGGAAGCAATTTACACCCTGCAGCACAGCAACAGTAAATTTTATTGCTTTGTTATAGATGGCGCATTTGAAATTGAAGGCAGGTTACTGCATGCCCGCGATGGACTTGCCCTTTGGGATTTACCACATGTTGAACTGGAAGCATTGAGCAATAATGCTATTGTGGTGGTTTTGGAGTTTGGCTATTAGCAAACAAATTTGGCCCGCAGATTAAGGAGATAAGCGCAGAAACATTATTGTGGTGTCAGATCTTACGATCTGACACATCTACCAAAAATTAGAGCTGCTGAAACACCCGTCCGACAGATCAGGCGGAAGTTCAGCATAACGATATTGGATTACTTAAAAACCACTTCAGTTGCCCCGTACCCGAACTTTTCTTTCCGGGCATCCATATAGGTTTTAATGTGCGGGTTTTTACTAATCAGTTTGTGAATCTTATCCCTAAGCGTTCCGTTTCCTGAGCCGTGGATAAAAATCATTTTATCGAAATGGTGCACGATAGCGGCATCAAGGGCATTTTGAAAATGCGTAAGCTGAATCTGTAAAATTTCGCTGGCTTCTAAAAAGTGGTGGTCATCACGTAGTTTTTCAATATGTAAATCGACCTCTTTTGCAGGCGCTTCGACCATTTTCTTTTCGTCGGCCGATTTAAAAAAGCTTTCCTTTAGTTTTTGCGCATCGATTGTTACCGGCACCAGATCATCTAAACGAACCAACCAGCCCTTATTTTTAAGATTAGGCAATTCTTTTTGCTCGGTACTAAAATCTTTTGCCCTGAATTTCTTGCGGATCACCAGTGGATCTATCGGCTTAGCATCAGCTACCCCTGCAACCAAAACCTGAAAGGTAAACTCCGGCCAAAGCTCCAGATCAGCTAAAGAGGCTGCGTATACCAATGCCAGCGCATAAGGTTGTATAATACCGTGGTAAGCATTGGTATACTTCCCTTTTCTTTCGGTCGTAAGGCTTAGCAACAAAGTGTTGGGCGACTGGTTAAGCAGATGTAAATGAACCACATTACCGGCTTTATCGTCAGTTGCAGCGGCAGCGTATATACCATTTTCTATTTTGGTAACACCAGGTACATTAACCTGAATCGGCTTAGGTACATCGATCTCCTCAGCCACTACGCCATGGCCATGCACCGATGTCAGGTTACTCACCGCAACCGGAATTTCAAAACCGTCTTCGTCTGTTACCCCCAAAGTTTGGGCGTCGATAACGCGGGTTACATAGCCTTCGCGTTTCTCATCAACAAAACGCACAAAATCTCCTAATTTGAATTTCATCTCTTTATTTTTTTAAGCAAGCTTAGTTCGATACACTTAATCAGAAGCACATTTATGACGCACTATATCTTCGGACCCCAGACTTTCCGACTTCTGACTCCATTAATGGCGGGTATCGTTTCCGTGGTAAATGCTCAGGTAACTTTCGTATCTCGAGATGGCAATTTCACCTTCATTAACGGCTTCAATAACCGCACAACCCGGTTCGTTTACATGGCGGCAGTTGTTAAAACGGCAATTGTGCGAGGTTTCGAAAATCTCCCTGAAAAAATGCCCCAACTCTTCTTTTTCGATATCGATTACACCCAACTCACGGATACCTGGCGTATCTACAATAAAACCGCCCTGCGGCAATTCGAACATTTCGGCAAAGGTGGTGGTGTGTTGCCCTTTATCACTCCAGTCAGAAACCTCGCCTGTTCTCAAATCACGATCAGGCAATAAAGCATTAATCAGACTCGATTTACCTACGCCGGAGTGACCAGAAATTAAGGTAATTTTATCGGTAATCAGTTCCTGAATCAGCGGAATATTAATTCCTTTTAAAGCCGAAACTTCATAACACGCATAACCTATATTCTGGTAAATATCTTTAAATTCCTGAAGGATTTCCAGGCCTTCTTTGCTAAACAGATCTAGTTTATTGAACACCAAAACTGCAGGTACATCATAGGCTTCGGCAGTAACCAAAAAACGATCGATAAAGCCCAAAGAGGTACGTGGCGATGCCAAAGTAACCACCAGAATGGCCATATCTAAGTTGGCAGCCAAAATCTGGGCCTGCTTGCTCAGGTTGATGGATTTGCGGATAATGTAGTTTTTACGGGGCAAAAGCTCATTAATTAAGCCCTGATTGCTATCCCGTTCAAGCTCAAACTTCACCCTGTCGCCAACCGCAATCGGGTTGGTGGTTTTAATTCCCTTAATCCTGAACTTACCTACAATGCGGCAATCGTAATGCTCGCCATTATCGGCCAGCACGTTGTACCAACTCCCCGTAGATTTAATAACTAATCCCTGCATATTTGCCGTAAAGGTATGAATATGATTTCATTGGTAGAAGCGGCCCTGGTGGCAATATCATTAATTTAAGCCATTAAACAGCTAAATATAATTTAACCACAGATAGAAAGCCTGCCCAGCCGTTCAGGCTCTGGTTAAAAACGCTGAACTTAAAGATATTTTATTATCCACCAAATATCTTACATAAATACAACGCTTTAAAAGTCAAAAAACCTAAATTTGCCACAACAAAAATTAAAATATAATGAGTTTCAGAATAGAACACGATACCATGGGCGAGGTGCAGGTACCTGCCGACAAATACTGGGGTGCACAAACCGAACGCTCACGCAATAACTTTAAAATCGGCCCTGAGGGTTCGATGCCTAAAGAAATTATCCACGCTTTTGGTTACCTGAAAAAAGCAGCAGCACTAGCCAATACCGAGCTTGGTGTATTATCGGCCGATAAAGCTGAGCTTATTGCCAAAGCTTGTGATGAAATTATTGCGGGCAAACTGGATGATCAGTTCCCATTGGTAATCTGGCAAACCGGTTCAGGTACGCAAAGTAACATGAACGGAAACGAAGTGATTGCAAACCGCGCACACGTGATTAATGGTGGTGCACTGGCTGATGATAAAAAAGTACTTCACCCGAATGATGATGTGAACAAATCGCAGTCATCTAACGATACTTATCCGACTGCAATGCACATTGCAGCCTATAAATTAACCGTAGAAAACACTATTCCGGGTTTAACGCATTTAAGAAATGCCCTGGCTAAAAAGGTTGAAGAATTTGCAGGAATTACCAAAACCGGCCGTACCCACTTTATGGATGCTACGCCACTTACTTTAGGTCAGGAATTTTCAGGCTACGTACAGCAGATCGATAACAGCATCAGGGCCATTAAAAATGCACTGGTAATGGTTGCCGAACTGGCTTTAGGTGGTACTGCTGTAGGTACTGGTTTAAATACCCCAAAAGGATACGATGTTTTAGTGGCTAAAAAAATTGCTGATTTAACGGGTTTACCTTTCGTTACAGCCCCAAATAAATTTGAAGCTTTGGCAGCGCACGATGCAATGGTTGAACTTTCTGGTGCTTTAAAACGTACAGCTGTGGCTTTAATGAAAGTAGCTAACGATGTAAGAATGTTAAGTTCTGGTCCGCGTTGTGGTATTGGCGAAATCATCATCCCTGATAATGAGCCAGGATCATCAATCATGCCGGGTAAAGTTAACCCAACTCAACCTGAGGCACTAACAATGGTTTGTGCACAGGTAATTGGTAACGATGTTGCCGTTTCTGTAGGTGGTATGTCAGGACATTTTGAACTGAATGTTTTTAAACCATTAATTGCGGCTAACGTATTGCAATCGGCACGTTTAATTGGCGATGCCTGCGTTTCTTTCACGGATAAATGCGCTGAAGGAATTACTGCAAACCTACCGGAGATTGAAAAACACCTTCAAAATTCGTTAATGCTGGTTACGGCATTAAACCCACATGTAGGTTACGAAAACGCAGCAAAAATTGCGAAGAAAGCGCATAAAGAAAATAAAACTTTAAAAGCAGCAGCTGTTGAGCTTGGCCTGTTAACCGCCGAACAATTCGACGAGTGGGTTCGTCCGGAAGACATGGTAGGTAGCTTGAAATAATTTGCCAAACCTGATAGGTTTTTAAAAACCTATCAGGTTTATATAGTTACGGTCTAAATCAATACGCTTAAAAACAATAGATAAATATGGATTCGATACTTACTACGCTCATAGGCATGATATCTCTTATTGCATCGTGCATTGTATTTGGAGCTTGTTGTTATCTTTTATCGAAAAGAAAAGCAGTTGAAGCCGTTTTAATGACTATTGGCTCCGGAGTTGGCTTATTTACACGCTTACTTTATTTTTTAGTGCCACTTTTGGCAGGCAGCAACAATATCGCCTATACCGAAATTTCTAAATATTATACCATAATTGGTTTTATCGGCACCATGGCCAGTCTTTGTTTTGCTGTAGGTTTGTTACTCCTGATTCACAATACCGTTAAAAAGAACAATGTATTTCACGATCAGTTTCCTACAAGCAACGATTAAAAAACAACATGAACAAACTGCATCCCTGCTTGAAGATTTTTTACCTTATCCTTTTTACATTATCCATCCTGCACATAGCCTGTAGTCCGAGGCCCAATATACAGGGTAAAGGTGAAGCATTTATACAGGGGGTTTGGAATGAAGATTCGGTTGCTTTTAGCAACAAGTTAAGCAACTATACACAGCACCATTTCAAATTTACCTGCGATTCGGTTTATATCGATCTGGTTACCCACAGTAAGGTTAACTTTTACGAAGATTCCTGCTATAATAATGGCATCTGGAAAGAATATGCCAAAGGCGTTTATGCTGTAAGGGGCGATACTTTAATTGTAGGTGCAACCTTTACCTATGCCAATTACAAACAAAAAATATCAGGCTGTTACCGCATTGGTCGTTACGAAAAAAACTTCCTGATTACAAAACGTTCAGCCGATAGCCTTAGGCTAGAGAGCATGGGCGATCAGCGCGAAATAAATCTGGCGCTGAAACAAAAAGTTACCTGCATCCCAAAAGAATTATAAAATGATCTTAACATCCATTAGAAAAAAAATTGCCACAGCTTTAATCGTAGGATTGTTAGCTTATGCACCTGCAAACGTAAGCGCCTGGGGTACCATTGGGCACCGTGTGGTTGGCGAAATTGCCGATAGCTACCTAAAAGCCAAAACCCGCAAGGCTGTTCAGGATATTTTAGGTTACGAAACCCTGGCCATGTGCGCCAATTGGGGCGATTTTATCAAATCAGATTCGACCTATAATTACATGTACAACTGGCACTTTGTAAACCTTCCGGCCGGATTAAATAAAGATGGTGTATATAATTTCCTCGAAACAGATAAATCGGTAAGCTTATATACCAAAATCCCTGATTTGATTGCCGTTTTAAAGAAAGCCAGCAGTACCCGCGATGAGAAAAAACTGGCCATGCGCATGTTAGTACACCTTGCCGGCGATTTATGTCAACCCATGCACGTTGCCCGTAAAGAAGATTTAGGCGGTAACCGTGTTTCGGTTTTGTGGTTTAACGAAAAATCGAACATCCACCGCGTTTGGGATGAACAACTAATCGAATATCAGCAATTAAGTTATACCGAATATGCCAAAGCCATTAACCATGCATCAGCAGTTGAGCTTTATAACTGGCAAAACACCAGTTTAAAAGATTGCATTTTCGAATCGTACAACATTTGCAATAAAATTTACGAAACTACTAAGCCAGATGCCAAACTGAGCTACCGTTATAATTTTGACTGGGTAGATACCCTTAACAGTCAGCTGTTAAAAGGTGGTGTGCGCTTAGCCAAAATGTTAAACGATATTTACGGCTAATGGTAAATAATCAGAATATAAGTGCTCCGGTTTGAAAAAAGCCGGAGCATTTTTTTTGTAGCATATTAACCTATCTTCTCGTTTTAGGGAAAAAACGAACTAAAAACGCAATGAAAAAACTTCTCTTAATTTTGACGTTAAGTCTGGCATTAGGCTGCAAAAAGAAAAACGATGCCGAAAATTTTACTGAAATAACCAGATACAACTGGGCTCTCGAATCGGCGACCGTAAATCCGGCCATGCAGGTAGATGGTAAAGCTGTAACTAACTTTATGACTATGGCAGGCCCATCTGGCTGTTTAAACAATAACTATACCCTCTCTTTTTCTGAGAACGGCACTTTTGCCTTCACTTCTAATGGGCCGCTGTGCGATATGATTTCGTATCAAAAAGCTAAATGGAGCAAAAACGGAAATGAAATAACACTGAACGATGGCTTTAGTGCCAATGCAAGGGTGGTAAAAATAGAAGGGAAAAATATCACCGATAAATATGTTTTCGAACAAAATGGAACTACTTTTACAGTAACATATATATTTACTGCAAAATCCAAATAACATTGAAAATTTTAATGGTTTGTCTCGGTAACATTTGCCGGTCGCCCCTGGCAGAAGGCATTATGCGCCATTTAGCTGAAAAACATAACCTCAACTGGGAAATCGCTTCGGCGGGTACAGGTAACTGGCACGTTGGCCAGGCTCCCGATCACAGAAGCATAGCAGCTGCCAAAGCCATTGGTTACGACATTAGTAAACAACGGGCACAACAATTTAACCATGGCATGTTTAGCCAGTACGATTTAATTTTGGTAATGGACAGGAATAATCTGAAAGATGTTAAAAGTTTGGCCAGAACCGAAGCAGAAGAAAAAAAGATTAAACTTTTTCTTGATAACGACGAAGTTACAGACCCATACTGGGATAATGCGCTATTTGCCCCGGTTTGTAAGCAGGTTGAAGCAAGATGTTTAGCAATTATCAAACAACTTTCTTAATTTTAGCTTTCACTTTAACAACACACACTAGCCAAATCGAAAATGAAAAAATTCCTTTCTCTGTGCTTATTAATTGCAACTGTTATTTTATTTCAGGGATTTACCGCTGTAAAAAAGCCTGCAAAAGTCCTGGTTTTTTCGAAAACCAAAGGTTTTAGGCATGCCTCTATCGGGGTAGGCAAAGCAACCATCCAAAAAATGGGTTTAAGCCATAATTTTGAAGTAGACACTACCGAAAATGCCGACGTATTTACCGAAGCAAACCTGAAACAATATGCAACCGTAATTTTTCTAAGCACTACAGGTGATGTACTGAATGATGCCCAGCAATCAGCATTTGAAAGGTATATCCAGGCAGGTGGCGGTTATGTAGGTATTCATGCTGCAACAGATACCGAATACGATTGGCCATGGTACGGAAAACTTGCAGGAGCTTATTTTACCAGTCACCCGGCAATACAAGACGCCAGATTTGTAATTAAAGATAAAAACCACCCATCGACCAAATTTTTCACCGATTCGGTATGGATGCACAAAGATGAACTGTATAACTTTAAAGATATTAACCCTGATATCAAAGTGTTGATCACCATTGATGAAAAATCGTACAAAGGCGGTAAAAACGGCGCTTTCCATCCATTTAGCTGGTACCACGATTTTGATGGCGGCAGGGCTTTTTATACTTCGATGGGGCACACTAACGAAGCATGGGCTGAAGAAAAATTCTTAAATCACCTTTGGGGAGGCATAGAATACGCAATAGGTAAACAAAAGAAACTCGATTATAGCAAAGCAAAATCTAAATTGCTTTAAGCAAAAAATAGCCTGTTAAATATCATTAACAGGCTATTTTGTTTTAAAAGAACAACTGTGACAAAACGTTGCTTGCACTTGGAGCAGCAGGTTTTAATGATGTAAATTTAGCTAACTGAGCTACGGTTAAAGCTGTACCCAATTTAGATTTCAAACCTGCGTACAATTTACCAAATTTGCTGGTATAAGCAGCCGGATCGGTTTTCTGTGTAGCCATAATTGTAGCTTTCTGTACCAAAAAATCTTTAACAATAGTGGTTACGGTCGGTTTTTGCGCGGGAGTTAAACTCAACGCAGGCGTAAGCTTGCCTAAAATACTTGAGGTTAAGCTATTGGCATCAAAACCAGTTGCAGCCGCCGCAGCCGTACCAACTTTATTTAAAATACTTTGCGCATTCGAGCTTAAGTTTAAACCCAATACCAGGGCTGATAGGATCAATAATTTCTTCATTTTAAAAATAATTTATTGATCTAATATAAAACATCTACAACTATTAAGAATGAATTTTTAATTAAGTTTTGTCTTTTTAAGGTTCACCAGATAAATATAGTTGAGCATACAGAAAGAAGCCAGAGCTCCGAAAGTATGCCACAAGAAATGGGTACCTATGGTTAAGATCTCCCATTTATCTGCTATGCGAAAAGTTAGGGCGAATATGAAGGCAATCAGGGCAAAACCAACCCACTTACCGTTTTTCCAGTCGGTTTTTACCAGATAGCCAAATACCGGAAATAGTACCAGCGCAGCCATAAAAGCGTAGTTAACGTTAATAAACAACTGAAAATCGCCTTGACTGAAAAGCTGCCTTACATAAAACTGAAAAAAGGCATACACCACTACGATTAAAACCGCAAAGTACCAACGGGTTAGTTTAGCAAGAAAGTAAACACCAGCCGAAAGGCAAAGCAGCATAATTGGCATCCAATCCATCATAATAAAAACCGGCCAGCGTCTTAAACCATGGTACGTAGTTCCGCCAATACCACCAATAAAAAGTAATACCAATGCGCCAGTTAAAAATTTATGCTGATTAAAATTTCCGCGCAATTTAAAAAGCCAATAAAAAGCAATGGCCAAAAAGAAAGCACTGGTTATGGTATTAAAAGGCTCGGGAAAAAGCTGGCTAAGGTTCGTTTCGGTATATACTGTACCTCCATCGGGAGGAATCTGGAGCATGGAAGTCATAGTAGCTAAACGCATCATGAAATTAAAATGTTTGAGGCCCGTATGTAACGATCAAGATGGAAAAATAATTTGTTAATTACGTGAGCAACAGGTTAAATATTGGTTAATTCTACTGGCTCAACGGTTATTTTATGTATTTTAGTCAACCTAAGCAAAACCAATATGAAACCCTTATTGATTCTATTTTTACTTC
The DNA here is from genome assembly GCF_000812965.1 of Pedobacter kyungheensis. GTDB lineage: Bacteria > Bacteroidota > Bacteroidia > Sphingobacteriales > Sphingobacteriaceae > Pedobacter > Pedobacter kyungheensis. Next base: position 211,156 of record NZ_JSYN01000005.1, on the reverse strand, counting down.
TTTCGGCAGCAACGTATGCCCAAAACCCGCCCAAACCCTATGGTGCATTACCTTCTAAACGTCAGCTCGCATGGCATGAAACGGAAGTGTATGGCTTAATCCATTTTACCCCAACCACCTTCGAAAATAAAGAATGGGGATTTGGTGATGCCGACCCTAAAACATTTAACCCGACAGATTTTAATGCCGATCAGATTATCAAAGCGGCAAAAGCAGGCGGCTTAAAAGGCATTATACTGGTAACCAAGCACCACGATGGTTTTGCCTTATGGCCAACCAAAACAACCGATTATAACATTAGTAAGAGCCCGTTCAGAGGTGGCAAAGGAAACCTGGTTAAAGAAGTGGAGCAGGCCGTGCGCAAAAATGGCTTAAAATTTGGCGTATACTGTTCGCCATGGGATAGAAACAATGCCCTTTATGGTACAGATAAATATCTGGCGATTTACCAGGCACAGTTAAAAGAACTGTACAGTAATTTTGGTGAACTTTTTATGAGCTGGCATGATGGTGCCAATGGTGGCGATGGTTATTACGGTGGAGCCAGGGAAAAGCGCTCGATCGATAATACCACTTATTACGACTGGAAGAATACCTGGGCCATTACCCGCAAAATGCAGCCTATGGCCAACATATTCAGCGATATTGGTTTAGATATTCGCTGGGTAGGAAACGAAGACGGGCACGCAGCAGAAACAAGCTGGGCTACTTTTACCCCAATGGCACCAGATGGAAAAAGTGTTGCAGTTCCGGGGCAGGCCAATTATCCGCAAAGCCCCGAAGGCATTAGAAATGGCAAATTCTGGATGCCTGCAGAATGCGATGTTCCACTAAGAAAGGGCTGGTTTTTTCATGCCAATGAGAAGCCTAAAAGCCCCGAAACACTTTTTGATTTGTATTTAAAAAGTGTTGGCCGGGGTGCAGGTTTAGACCTTGGTTTAGCACCTGATACCCGCGGACAGCTCCATGCAGATGATGTTGCCTCGTTAAAAACTTTTGGCGATATGGTTAAACACACCTTTGCCAATAACCTGGCTAAAAATGCCAAACTAAAACTGAGCAATAGCAGGGGGGCCAAATATAACGCTGCAGCATTATTAGATAACAATAAAACAACCTATTGGGCTACACAAGATCAGGTTCACGAAGCTACAATTGAGCTTAATTTACCGGTTTCAAAAACTTTCGACATTATTAGCCTGCAGGAATATATCCAGCTGGGGCAAAGAATTGAGGCCTATACCATTGAGGTTTTTGAAAACGGTATTTGGAAAAAGGTATACGATGGCACCAGCATTGGCGCAAAAAGGTTAATCAAACTCGATACTCCTGTTACCACAAATAAAGTAAAAATCAACATCACCAAATCGCCGGTTTGTATTACTTTAAGCGAGATAGGACTTTACAAAAAAACTGCTTAATCGCGGTTAAATTCGCTTGTGCTGGCTTCACCGCGAATGACATTCACCTCATCGGTAAGCTGTTCAATTTCATCGCGGTATCTGGAGGTTTCTTCGAGATATTCGCGATATAAAAGCTCAGAGATTTTGATGGCCAGATTGGTAATCTTACCATCAAAATCCCTTCTGTAGTTTTCCTTTTTTTCCAGTCTGAGCTTCTTCATTTCGGCAACAATCTGCTTATTTTTACGCCATACCTGTATGCCATATTGCTCAATCATCTTTACCTTTTCAGCTTTCGAAAGATCGCGCGGAATTGAATAAACCTTATTAAAATCGGAGATATTTTGATCAAAAGTAAATTGGAGCTTGTAAAACTTCCTGTTCTGATAATTTGGTGTTAGTGTTAAAACCACAGCAGCAAACACCACAACAATCATACTTGATAACCCATACTGTAAGCCAGAAGTTATTTTCCAGCTCCCTAACTTTTCGTTAAAAAGCAAATAACAAATTATAAAGCCCGAAACCAATCCGCCAATATGTGCGCTGTTATCCACATTACCACTTATACCATTTAAGAGCATAATAGCTGTTACTACAACCGTGCTGATTAAAAGTGCACGACTTGCGTTCTTTTCGAATGCCTTGCTTACAATTAAGGCCATAAAAGCACCGAAAATACCCATAATAGCACCCGATGCACCAGCCATAAAACCAAATTTATGGAAAATGATGCTGACCAAACCGCCACAAATACCACTCAAGAGGTAAGTAAACAAAAATTTAACCGAGCCCAATTTATTTTCAACCATAAGGCCTATATAAACAAGTGCATAGAGGTTAAAAAATACATGCGAAATGTTTAAGTGAATAAACTGATGCGTAAATAAATGCCAGAGCTGGCCTTCTAAAACCAATTCCCGGCTGTTTGCCCCCAGATTTAGGTAGCCATTTGTAATTACTGCGGTAATGATCGCATCTTCACTCCTGAGCCTAAATATTAGGGTGATAAATAAAAGGGTTATTCCGTAATAGATTATATTTAAAATAATGAGAATCGGGGTAACCAGATAGCCTTTTTGAGGTAGAAAAAGATAGAGAATATTTTTAATCTTATCCTTTGCCGTAAGCGGAGCTTTCTCGAAGTAAGTATCGTCCTGTGTAGCAATTAAGGCATGAAATGCAGTCAGGCTATCCTCCCAGATATCCTGCAGGTGAAATTGAACGTACTCGAATTCGTTAAAAAACTTCTCCAGATTGAGGTCATTCTTCCCGTAATCGTTAAAAAGCATTTGAATGCCCACGCATTCGCTTTTTACTACAGCAAAATTGCCATGAATACGGATCGAAATCTCTTCGGTATAGGATTGAAAAGAGATTGGAGTATAGGCGATAATACCGGTTTTGGAAATATGACTTAATTTCCAGCCCAGGTTTTCAATTACCTTGCGGGCAATAATTAAATATTTATCTGCCGGAAAATCGGCTAAAGGGATATATTTTTCAATTTTTGGCGAGTAACCCCAACTGATTGCCATAGCGCGCTAATTTTTTTTCGCCTCTAATATAATATATGGCGATAGATTTTTGCTCTCGAATGGAATAATCTTGGTAAATATTTTTCCGGCAAGCCATACCGCTTTTTTGAAAACACGTACACTGGCTGATTTCTGGTCTTCGTTTTCAAGCCAAACACTAAAACGGCCAAAGTAACCCGATTTTACATTTTTTAAACCTGCATCTTCGCAAATTTTACGAAGTAGTGCCGGATTCATGCTATCGATATTGTGTTTATCGTAGTTTTCTTTATCGAAATTCTTTTGAAACCAACCATTTACCGCTTTAAAATTGGGTAAAGTGATAAACAAAGTACCCCCGGGTTTTACAAAAGCAATGTGTCGGTTAATGATGTCGGCGGTATCGTTAAAATGTTCAATTAAACCACAGCTCAGTACCAAATCGTACTGTTTTTCAGGCGTGTAGTTAAATAAATCGGTTTCAATAATATGGATATCTTGTTCGGTCAGATCATTTTTTTCTAAAAGCTCCTTTACTACAGGCGGGTGCACAAAATAATCAAGCAAGGTAACATCCAGCTTGAAGTACTTTTTTAAAAATACGGCATAATATCCCGGGAAACCACCAAGCTCAATCGCTGTTTTAACCTGATTTTGCTGAATCACATCAGCCAGCTGGCGATGAAACAGATAGTTAGATGGTAGCCGAACCGCGAGTCCTTTTTTACTTTCCCAATAATTTACCCAAAAAGCCCTGTCGGTTAATAAATTTGCCATATTTTAAAAATTCCAGTTCCAAAGAAACGGAAAAATTTGGTTAACTGCCTAAAATGGTTAATTGTTTAAATTGGTTAACTGTTTAAACTGTGAAAGAGCGCTATTGCAACATTGTTTTATTGCTGGATATACTACAATATAACCATCCAACAATAAAACAAAATCTCTGCACCATAACCGATAAACCCTACTTCAATTCTTTCAAAATCTCGGCAACAGCTTTTTCCAGTTGCGGATCTTTATCTGCCAGGCGATCTTCGAAAGTATTTTTCACAAAAATATCAGGCTTAACACCTTCTTTTTCGATGTTCTTACCATCCATGGTATAACAGCCCCATGATGGCAAACGGTAAGAAGAGCCATCTACCAAACCTTTGGCCGAGGTAAAGATAATCCAGCGGTAGGTTTCGGTACCGATTATTTTGCCCAGCTTTAACTGTTTAAAGCCAGCCGCAGTCATTTCAGCATCGCTTAACGATTGTTCGTTAATTAACAGCACAATTGGTTTTACAGCCGGGCCAAAGTTACTTTGTGGCGCCAATTTACCGCCCCGGTATTTCCATTGCAGGTAAGGACGCTGAGAAAGGAATTTCAATACGTCATCGTGTACGTTACCTCCGGTATTGTAACGAAGGTCTAAAATAATGGCTTCCTTGTTTTCTTCCTGGGCTACCATATCCAACAGGAAAGTTTCAAGTTCACCGGTGCCCATATTTTTCATATAGGAATAAGCGATGCGGTTATTACCCCATTTATCTACATTTTTGTGGTTTTGGGTAATCCATTCATCATACAGGTTATTTCTTAAAGCACCAGAACTTTCAGGATGCACATTAACGAATACCTGTTTGCCGTTACGGTTAAAGGTCAGCGTCATCTCGCGGTCTAAAGAAGGTTTACTGAAATAATAATCGCGGTCTATTTTTTCATCTATCTTTACCCCGTTCACTTCTGTTAAAATATCGCCGGCTAAAATATTTGTACCGGTATAAGCGGCATTACTTTTGGCTACAATACGCTCAACTTTTAACGGGTTTTCATCGTCGAAAATAATTCCGGTTTCGTTGGTTACGTAGGTTAAATTCTTACGTTCTTCTGCTCCCAAACTGTTAAAGCCCATGTGCGAAGAGTTAAGCTCACCCAGCATATCGTTTAACAGGATACGCAAATCGCTACGGTTATTCACGTAAGGCAAATAAGCAGCATAGCGGGTTTTCATTTTATCCCAATCTACACCATGAAATTTTTCATCATAAAAATTTTCGTCAAGGCCTACCCAGGTTTCGTAAAACATCTGGTTAAACTCGGCATTTAAATTCCGGGTAAATTTATAACCATGGTCTACCCGATCCAATTTGTTCGACTCTAAAGTATACTTGTTAATTACGCCGCGGGTTAACACAAAAAACTTATCGCCGGCCTGGATCAGGGAATAATCGCCACCATCGGCTACCTTTTCGGTTTTATTGGCTTCAAAAGGTTCGATAGTGGTTCTGTACAAGCCAGGTGCGCCTCCTTCGTGGTTAGAAGAATAGAACACGTAAGTCTTATCTCCTTTGGCATAGGCATCAGTTCCAAACTGGCCTCCAAAAGCAGGTCCAACCAGCTCTACCCTATCCATAATATCCTGTGTATTAATGGTAATTACATTTGCAGACTTAACCTCAGCTTTCTTTTTAGTGGTATCTGCTTTTGCCTTTTTATCATTTTTATTAGTTGAAGGCTCGGGTTTAACTGCTGGGGTTGCAGGCTTCGTTTCTTTAAACAAATCATCAAATTTATCAGATCGGAAAGGCTCGCCATAATTATCGAGGGCCATGCGGTAAATATGGGCATTAGACATCCCTGTTGGATACGATGGTTTGGTACGTGCACTGGTAAAGAAAATGTATTTGCCATCTGGCGACCATGCCGGGCCAGTTTCTGTAACCCCTGTATTGGTTAAATTAATGGTTTTATTTCCTTTGATATTATGCACCATAATATCCTGTTCAAAATTGCGGTAAACGGTAAATAGCACATACTCATCATTTGGCGAAAAACTTGGGGCTGCGCTTTGCAAAGCCCAAAACTCATCAGTTACCAGCGTTTTGCTATCGAAATTTTTAAGGTCCATCAGCTTCAGTTCATTTCTGCCGCTTAAATAAACCGCCATGGTTTTGGTTTTATTCAGGGTAATATCGCGGTTATTTGCTTTATCTTTGGTTAACTGCTTTACCGTTCCTTTACCATCTCCGGTAATGGTAAACCAGTTTTGGAAGCCGTTAGCGGTTTGACTAAATAATATTGTTTTGTTATCAGCCAGCCATTTACATTCCATAGCACGTTCGCCACTGTTGGTAATTTTGCGGATAAATTTTCCATCGGCATCACTTACAAAAACTTCACCACGCGAAATGAAAGCCATTTTTTTGCCGTCAGTTGAAACATCAAATGCAGAAATATTGCCCCGCACATCATATTCCTGTTCTTTGCTCAACACCTGATTGCGCGAAGTGCTGATGTTCACTTTTTCCGTTTTTTTGGTTGCAACATCGTAAGTATATAACTGATAATCTTTTTCGAACACTACGGTAGTTCCGTTTGCAGCAACAAATGGGCGTTTAATAGAAGTATCGAAATTGGTGAGTCCTGTTTTTTTGCCTCCAATAAAAGTATAGAGATTGTACTCGTCGTTCCCTTCGTCTGAGACAAAAAACACATTTCCTTTCTGATCTACACTGGTCCAGAAATCTTTTCCAATATAATCGGTATAGCGTTTATAGCTTTTCGTTTTCGGGTTATACGATTGGATATCGGGATTATAAGCACCTTTGTAATGTTTGCGGTTGGCAAAACGCATACTTTCCCAGGTATCGTTAAAAAACAACTCGCCTGTTGGCGATTCGGCAATGTGGTGTGTAGTGTTAAAATAATTATTGAATAAACGCACTGCTGTCCCCCCGTTTACATTTACTTTATAACTCGAAAAAGAATTGTAACGGCCCGAGGTAAAATAGATCGTTTTCGAATCCCAGCTCCAGTTGTCAACCTCATCAGCAGCATCATTAAAGGTGAGTTGTTTAATATCGCCACCTGCAAGCGGCATCACATAAACATCGTAATTGCCAAACTGGTTAGACGAAAAAGCGAGCCACTTTCCGTCGGGAGAAATTTTCGGGTTAACTTCTTCGCCTTGCATCGCTGTAATACGCGATGCCACACCGCCTTTTACAGGTACTTTCCAAATATCGCCATCGTAGCTGAATACTATTGTCTGCGCATCGGGCGTTAAAGCAGGATATGCGGCAAAATAAGTTTGGTTTTGTCCAAATGAATACGCCGGCCATAAAAATGCCAGGGCCGCAAGTGATTTTACTAGGGATTTGATCATGATTAAGTTAGTTTGGCTCCGTAAAGGCAACTCTTTTCTAATAAAAAACAGCTTAACCTTAAGAACGATAAAATATATGGATGAAATTACGCAACAGTTTTTATAATCGTAAACAATAAAATGTATTTTTGATTGATTTGAAAGTAGTACACTTAAATACCTATGACGGAAATGGCGGGGCAGGCCGGGCCTGTTTGCGCCTGAGCGATGCTTTAAAAGCCAGTGGAATAGATTCAAAAGTATTGGTTTACTATAAATTTGGGCAAAACCCCAAAATAGATACCTTTAGCAAATCTCCTTTCCAGAAAGCAAGGGCCGTTTACAATATCTTATCAGAAAGATATTTTGCCAAGTGGCTGAGCAAATCGGTTAAAACGCCCTTCAGCCTGCAATGGTTCGGCCGGTCAGTAATCAACCATCCCGATGTTAAAAATGCCGATATTATCCATTTACATTGGGTAAATCACGGTTTTCTGAACCCCAAATTTTTGGCGCAGCTGGATGAACTGGAAAAACCTATTGTATGGACCTTTCATGATAGCAATGCTTTTACGGGTGGCTGCCATGTGCGTTATGGCTGCGAACATTTTCACCAGCAATGTGGTAACTGCCCGATTTTGAAAATCAGCGGCAAGCACGACATTTCGCACAAAACATGGAAGCGCAAACAAAAAGCCTATACCGAATTAAATTTCCATATTGTTGCACCCAGTAACTGGATGGCCGCATCGGTAAAATTCAGCAGTTTGCTGGGCACCCGAAAAACCACGGTGATTCCGAATACCATCGAAACCAAAATTTTTAAGCCTTATGTAAAGGCCGAAGCGAAGAAAATACTAAAGATCAATCCAGATAAATTTGTGCTAATGAGTGGATTTATGCCTTCTAAAAACGATAAGCATAAAGGAACCCCCTATTTAATCGAGGCTTTAGAAATTTTAGCACGCCGGCAGGGAATTCAAAAAGAGAATATCGAGATTGTGATTTTTGGTAATAAAGAAAATGCAGAAATGCCAGAATTCCCGTTCAAAACCACTTTTTTGGGCACCATTAATAAAGATGACCATTTGGCTAAATGCTATTCGGCAGCCGATGCTTTTATTACCCCTTCGCTGGAAGATAATTTACCCAATACGGTAATGGAAAGCCTGGCCTGCGCTACGCCTGTGGTGGCCTTTACTACCGGTGGCATACCCGATATGGTAAAACACATGCAAAACGGGTACCTGGCCGAATACCAGAATGCCGAAGATCTGGCCAATGGTATCGAATGGCTTTACCATCGCCCCAATAAAGATGAGATTCAAAAAGCGGCCCGGTTAAGTATCCTCACCGATTTTTCTGAAGAGGTAATTGCCGCCGAACACATTCATTTGTACGAAACCTTGATTGATTTACAGCCGAAATAAGATCCTAATTAGTCCAACACTGTTGGACTAATTGTAAACAACTACACTATAGCGAGTTAAATTTAGTTCATTACTAACTACACCCCACCAACCAATTCTTATTGTGCGGTTCGCCCTCAAAATGTTTGGCCAATTTCATTTTCACCCACAGTCAGCAAAAATTACTTAATCTTTATTAAATTTACTCCAATCCAAATAAACACCCCTTGCCAAAGTTAACCGTCATTACCATTGTGTACAATAACGTTCGTGATATTGAACGTACCATAAAATCTGTTTTAAATCAGACTTATCCAAACATAGAATATATTGTAATTGATGGCGCCTCATCTGATGGAACACTACAGGTTGTTGAACAGTATAAAGATCAGATTTCGAAAATCGTATCCGAACCCGACAAGGGAATATATGATGCCATGAATAAAGGTCTAGCCCTGGCTACTGGCGATTATGTACTTTTCATGAATTCGGGAGATGAAATATACGATCCCAAAACCGTAGCAGATGTTTTTGCAAGTTCGCCAGGAGCCGATATTTATTATGGCGAAACCGAAATGTACAACGATAACTGGGAAAGTTTAGGCCGCAGAAGACATGAAGCCCCTGAAGAATTTGACTGGACCAGCTTTAAATATGGGATGAATATCAGCCATCAGGCCATTTATATTCGCCGCAGCATTATTGTACCTTACGATTTAAGCTATAAATACAGCGCAGATATCGACTGGATTATCAAAGCAGCAAAAAAGGCTTCGAATATAGTAAATGTACACCGATACGTGGCTAAATACCTGGTTGGCGGCATGAGCAAGAAAAAACATCGCGAAAGTTTAAAAGAGCGGTTTAATATCTTTAGTAAGTACTACGGCCTGCTGCCAAACATTTTTAATCATGTGGTTATTGCAGGGAATTTAGTATGGTACTTTATTAAGCATAGAAGGACGAATGATTAGTTGTACCACCGCTACTGTTCGTCATGCTGATCCGATAGCTATCGGATTTGTTTCAGCAACTGCTTAAAAGATGTAACTATGTAAATTTTAGATTTTTCTAAAATGTGTATAGATATGTTTCGACAGGCTCAACATGACAAACGCTTTTTAAATCGACTAGAATAATCTTAAATTTCTAAAAACAATAATTTTCCCCAACTGTCTTTAATACATACCTATTAAAAACAGAAAAGATTATGGGACGATTAAGTAACCGCACAATTGCTGTTCTTTCAGAAAACGGATTTGAAGAAGTAGAATTAACAGAACCGGTAAAAAGATTAAAAGAAGAAGGTGCAACCGTTCACATCATCTCCGCTAAAAGTGGTAAAATAAAAGCCTGGGATCACGATCATTGGTCGATTGAGGTTGATGTAGACAAAACCCTTACCGAAGCAAATGCATCAGACTACAGCGCGCTACTTTTACCCGGAGGCGTAATCAATCCCGACCAGTTACGGGTTAACAGCGATGCACTGGCTTTTGTGAAATCGTTTTTTAATGACGGTAAACCCGTTGCCGCCATTTGCCATGGCCCACAAACGCTCATTAATGCTGATGTGGTACAAAGCCGCAAAATGACATCCGTTAAAAACATTTCGCAGGATTTAATTAACGCAGGGGCTTTATGGTCGGATGAGGAGGTGGTGGTAGACCAGGGTTTGGTTACCAGCCGTACCCCAAAAGACTTACCTGCATTTAACGATAAAATTGTAGAGGAATTTGCCGAAGGTGTTCATGAAGGCCAGCACGCCTAAAAACTTTGGACGCTCTTTCTAGATTCACTCAAAAACGGTTGGCAGTAGCTGACCGTTTTATTTAACCTTTATATTTGGGATCATTTTTTCTGAATCGCGCAGCAATTTTTTCCAGCTCCGCATCCGTTAATTTGGATGTTTTTTTAAGTTCCACCACAAAAGCTTTCACTTCTTCTTCAGACGCCGGGCAACCAATAATATTATCTCCTTTTACTTCAAAACCTGTACCTGCCGGGCGGATATGAGAATCGACTATTAATTTTCCATTTGCATCAAAAATGAACCATAATGGGATTCCAAATCCTTCACTATTGTACTTTTTCATCAAATCTTCTGCACCGGGATTTTGATCAGGTTTCTTTGCCGGATCGTGCTCCAATACAGTTAAATGTTCTATAACATAACTTTTATCAAATAAAGGCTTGATTTCCGGATCATTGATAGATGCATCCATTTTATGACACCAACCGCACCAGGAGGCATGAAATATAATCAAAACATGTTTCTTCTCTTTTTTGGCTTTTACCAGGGCCGTTTTTAAGACTTGATCGGCAGTTGGAGGTGTATCATTTTTAAAGGCCGAGATTAACAGCAGCACGCAAATACCCGTTGTAAAAAGGAATCTTTTCATAAGTTTTTGATTTTAAACCAAATATAATAATTTACAGTTTAACCTGGCGAATGATATTCTTGATGTTCAGTTCAATAATATCGGTCATGGTATTGCACCTCAGGTAATTGGTATCTTTAAAATAATCGCTCATGCCCTGTTTTAGCTGAGCAATATTTTCGGGCGTGGTGAGCTCCTCTTTGTTAGATACATCGCGTAAATCGGTTAGACGGTGCCGCTCACTCCTCACGCGGTGCACAATGGATGATCTTTCTTCCTGCTGGTATTGCAATACGGTTTTATCAGTTAACTGCTCCATACTCATTTTCACATAAGGCAGGTTTTCTTTAAAAAACTGGGGCAGGTAAACTTTCAGATTGCCTTCATAAAACTGTTGATCGAAATCAATCGCCCTGATGCGGAACTGGATATCGTCAAAATCGGGTGTAATCTGGACTACAAAATTATAGGCCCGCATATCACCCAAAAGCATAATCAGGCAACGCTCGTTAAATTTTACAAACTCCTTTGCTATACGCGTAGGGTTAAATTCCGGGGCATACAACTGGCCTTTGGTAAAAACATCGCCCGGAATGCCGGCAATATGTTCTTCTACCAGGGTATCGCCATCTACCAGATAGTTTACCTGATTGGGCGAGAGTATTTCTTCCATCTCCAGGCCATAAATACGCGAAGCATCGGCTTTTTTGATGTAGAAATAATCATAAACATCGTTTAGCCTGTTTACAATCCTGATGCGGAAAGGATGTGTATTGCCAAAGGTGCAATATTCAATTTTATCGATGTATTTATGTTCTACGATACGTAAATTACCCGAAGCTTTCAGGTTGGCATAAACTTCTTTCAGCCCGTTGTGCAGCGGCTCAATTAAATCCTGGGCATAGATTGGGCCTTCCCAAAGCGAATCTTTGCCAAACTTATCCATTAGTGGAAAAGCCTCGTTAAACTGCATTAAATCCTGATAGGAAATGGGGAGTTTAGCTTCGCGCTGGTAGGTACGCAAATATTTCTGCAAAGCAGGACTAACCGGGAAAATCGGCTTCTTTTTCGAAATTTTTACGTCGTTGTTTTCCATTTATTGACAAGGTACTATTTTAAAAATTTAACCACAAAGGCCACAAAGCTTTACGCAAAGAATGCAAAGTTTAAACGTCTTAGCGCACCTATAGCGTTCTTTGCGGTTAAGACTTTGGATAACTAAATGGCAAGCCACTCAAATACCGGCTTATTTTGCGGTAAGGATAATTACCTGCGCCATGATCGGCAAACTGTACAACAATGGTGTTCGTTTTAGGATCGATGTACAGGCGCTGACCGAGCATACCTTCTGCAGCATAATCTCCTTTTTCACCTTCCTGTGGAATCCACCAAAGGTAATGATGTGCCGATTGCTGCCAACCCTTTGCTGAGGCTGGTTTTTCGACTCCTATATTTACTGATTGGTTTACCCAATTTTCGGGAACAACCTGCAAACCATTATATTTTCCCTTATTTAAATACAAGCGACCTATTTTAGCCAGATCAATAGCCGTAACCTGAAAGCGGCTGGCCGTGTTCGTCAGTCCGTTTACCTGATCTAAACCCCAGCTGGCATCATACGCTGCACCAATGTGCTGCCATACATGCGATTGGAAATATTGTGCTACCGATTTACCGGTTGCTTTTTTCAGCACCCAGCCCAATAAAATCGGGTCGATGCTTTTGTATTTCCAAACTGTACCGGGTTGATTAACCAGCTTTACCTTCATCAATTCAGCTTGCATATCATGGGTATAGTAATACTTGGCTTCGTCAGAAAAAAAAGCTTTAAGTGCCCCACCGAGCGCATCCTGAAAATCAAGCCCCGATTTCATATCCAACAGATTTTTCAAGGTAATTTCGGCAAAAGCAGGGTTTGCTTTTAATTCCGGAATGTAAACCATAACCTTATCGTTCAGGCTTTTAATCTTTCCTTCGCCTAAGGCCTGGCCTATCAGGATAGAAATCATGCTTTTAGCACCAGAGAATATGGTGGTGAGTGTACTGTCGCTATAGCCCTTATCGTATCTTTCGTATAAAACACTATCATTTCTAATGACCAGAAAAGCATTTACCTGCCCGTTTTTTAAATAAGTTTTTAATGGGATGGATTGGTTATTCCCATCAAGTACATGCAAGGTATCCAGATCGTTCCGTTGTTTTGCCGGCCTGATAAAATGAAAAACCGAACTACTTTTATGAACTATCTCCTGTGGAAATATTTTATAGGTTGCAGCATCCGGCGTTCTATACCTCAGCACCCTGATGAGGTAGGGTTTCAAGAGGAACAATAGCAATAGCGACAAAAGTAGTGTGCAAACCAGAAATAAGCTTATTCTTTTAAAGATTTTCATCAGCAAGGCATTATGGCTACAAATATAAAATTATGCCTGCTTTAATTTTTCATTCCATTAAAAACCAGTCGCAGCCGGAGGTCGATGTTTCCACCTTTTATGGCTCCATAACCAATAGGCCGGCTCGGCTTTGATTATTTCTTCTAAAAAACGGGTATGAAGTTCCGTAATTTCATAATCGGTAGTTTCAGCCGGATTTAAACACAGCGGTACACAATCTACCTCGTAATAGCCCCTTTTTAATACACTAATTCTGAAATAAAATATAGGTCGGTTGGTTTTTCTGGCAATTTTTTCAATCCCCAATTGTATAGCGCTCGGCTGGTTCATAAAAATTGTCCAGTAATGCGATTCTTCACGCGTGGGCGCCTGGTCGTTGCCAAAACTGAAAATACTGGGTTTATCCTTACTGGCCTGTAATGCACGCATCGTTTGCCGCATGGCAATTAATTGATTGCCGAATTTGCTGCGCACTTTTTTAAACCAATGATCAAAAAACGGATTGCTTAAAGGTTTATAAATGGGATAATGATTGGCTGCAAAATTAAGTCCGGCGCCCAAAGTACCCCATTCCCAATTACCATAATGCGCTGAACAAACAAGGATACTTTCGCCACGACTTAAATAAGCCTGAATCTGTTCCTTATTTTTAAAAACAAAGCGTTTTTCAATTTCCTTTGCCGAAATACTGCTCATTTTAAGGATTTCGAAAATCAAATCGGCCAGATAACGGTAATAACGTTTTTCAATAATAAGGAGTTCGGCAGCGCTTTTTTCCGGAAATGCACACTCCAGATTGGTTCTTACAACTTGTTTCCTATAACCAAAAACATAGTACAGCAGCAGGTAGGTAATATCTGCAAATAGATATAATACAGTTAAAGGGAATAATGATAAGACGCTTAAAAAAAATATCCCTAAATGGGAAATCCCCTTTTTGATCATACTGGCATGAGTTGAAATCCTAATAACCAGTAACTCAAAAAATCATGCCACAAAAATTTTATTTTTTGGTAGCGGGAAGAGAATTATGCCATTGCATCCATGGTATTCTGGTCGTTTGACACCGCAGGTGCAGCCTTTGGTTCCCGCTTATATTTCCATCTGCGGTGGCTCCACAGCCAATAAGCAGGTGCTTCGCTAATCATATCTTCCAAAAACCGGGTATGCATTTCAGTAATTTCGAATTCGGCAGTTTCTGTTGGATTTAAACAGATCGGAACACAATCTACCTCGTAATAACCCCGTTTTAGTGTATTAATTTTAAGATAAAAAACCGGACGGTTAGTCTTTTTGGCAATTTTTTCTACACCCAGCTGAATGGAAGATTCCTGGTTTAAAAATGTTGTCCAATAAGTAGAATCTTCTCTCGAAGGCGCCTGATCGCTTCCGAAAGTAAACATGGTTGCTTCGTTCTTACTGGCCTGAATAGCCCTTAAAGTCTGGCGCATAGATACCATGTGGTTTCCAAACCTGCTCCTCATTCCCAGAAACCAATGATCAAAGGTTTCGCTGCTTAACGGCTTGTATATGGGGTAATGTTCGCCAGAAAAAGCTAATCCAATGGCCATACAAACCCATTCATAATTACCGAAATGTGCCGAACAAAAAATAACGCTTTCATTATTTTTAAGATAAGCTTCAACAAGATCAACATTTTTGAAAACAACTCTTTTTTGGAGTTCTTTTTTAGAAATGCTTTTCATTTTAATCACTTCTATAAAAAGGGAGGCCAGAAATTTATAAAATCTTTTTTCTATAGCCTTGATTTCAATATTGCTTTTTTCGGGGAAGGCATTGTGCAGGTTTTCTTTAACCACCTTTCTGCGGTAGCCGAAAACATAAAAGATTAACAGATAAAAAGCATCTGCCAACCTGTATAAAATGAATAGCGGTAAAAGAGAGAGTAAATTCAACAAAGATATACCCACTCTGGATAACCATTTATTAATCATGCTATTATGGGACATTGTTTCTAATAACGTACAAATTTACGGCATATTTCACAGCAATTATCATCATTTTGTTTTTTTTACATACATCAGCAATTTGAGGCAGTAATCCTACATAACAGCCCCGGTTTTAGCATTACGAAATGCTAAATCTCCTCTCATGCGGTTGATTAAAGAAATGCGTAAAATGAAAAAAGCCCCGATTTTCATCAGGGCTTTCCTATTTTTTCTAATTCCCCTTTGGGGATTAGGGATTTTAAGCGAATTGTTTTCCTTTAACTTTACGTTCCTGCTCAGTTAAGAAGATTTTACGTAAACGCATGCTTGCCGGAGTAACTTCAATGTACTCATCAGCCTGGATGTATTCCATTGCTTCTTCAAGCGAGAATTTAATTGCCGGCGCAATACGGGTGTTATCATCAGTACCTGATGCACGCATGTTAGTTAAAGCTTTACCTTTTACGATGTTAATTACTAAATCGTTATCACGGATGTGCTCTCCTAAAATTTGTCCTTCGTAAATATCAACTCCCGGATCAACAAAGAAACGACCTCTATCCTGTAATTTATCGATCGAATAAGCAGTAGTAGTACCTTTATCCATCGAAATTAATACACCATTTAAACGACCAGGGATAGTACCTTTCCAAGGCTCGTAAGCTTTGAAACGGTGTGCCATAATCGCCTCACCAGCTGTAGCTGTTAAAACGTTGTTACGTAAACCGATGATACCACGAGATGGAATTTCAAACTCTAAGTGTTGTAAATCACCTTTTGGCTCCATAATCAATAACTCGCCTTTACGTTGGGTTACCAATTCGATTACTTTACCAGAAACTTCTGCAGGTACATCTACAATTAAAGTTTCAACCGGCTCATGTTTTTTACCGTCGATTTCTTTAACAATTACCTGTGGCTGACCAACTTGTAACTCATAACCTTCACGACGCATGGTTTCGATTAATACGGATAAGTGAAGAATACCACGGCCATATACCAACCATGAATCAGCACCTTGAGTTTCAACCACTTTCAATGCCAGGTTTTTCTCCATCTCTTTAATCAAACGATCTTTGATACGTTGAGAAGTTACCAGTTTGCCTTCTTTACCGAAGAAAGGTGAGTTATTGATGGTAAACAACATGTTCATTGTTGGCTCATCGATACTGATTACCGGTAATTGCTCCGGAGCTTCAAAATCAGCAATGGTATCGCCAATTTCAAAACCATCGATACCTACAACAGCGCAGATATCGCCTGATCTTACTTCAGTAGCTTTTACTTTACCTAAACCTTCGAAAGTATAAAGTTCTTTTACTCTTGATTTAACAATTTTGCCATCGCGTTTAATTAAAGTAACCGGCTGGTTTTCTTTAATGGTACCGCGGTGAACACGACCAATTGCAATACGACCTACGAAAGAAGAATAATCTAAAGAGGTGATTTGCATTTGTAAAGTACCTTCGTTCATTGGTGCAGCAGGAATATTTTCTACCACAGCATCTAATAAAGCAAAAATATCGGTTGTTGGTTTCTGCCAGTCAGTACTCATCCATCCTTGTTTAGATGAACCGTAAATAACCGGGAAATCCAATTGTTCTTCAGTAGCTTCAAG
The DNA here is from genome assembly GCF_000812965.1 of Pedobacter kyungheensis. Taxonomy (GTDB): domain Bacteria; phylum Bacteroidota; class Bacteroidia; order Sphingobacteriales; family Sphingobacteriaceae; genus Pedobacter; species Pedobacter kyungheensis. The sequence goes on along the minus strand of NZ_JSYN01000005.1, from coordinate 194,357 downwards.
GTTAAAGAACAATTCGAAAATTTGTTCGTAAACCTCTTCCGGGCGACAGTTTTCTTTATCTACTTTGTTTACAACCACAATTGGTTTTAAACCCAGTGCCAAAGCTTTTTGCGTTACGAAACGTGTTTGAGGCATTGCACCTTCAAAAGCGTCGCAAAGTAAAAGTACACCATCGGCCATTTTTAAAACACGCTCTACCTCACCGCCGAAATCCGCGTGACCAGGAGTGTCAATAATGTTAATTTTTACATCTTTGTATTGAACAGAAACGTTTTTAGACACGATGGTGATACCACGTTCACGCTCTAAATCGTTGTTATCCAATATCAACTCTCCTGTTTGTTCGTTGTCACGAAAAATAGAACAAGAGTGTAAAATCTTATCAACCAACGTGGTTTTACCGTGGTCAACGTGTGCTATAATAGCTATATTTCTAATCTTTTGCATAAAATGCGCCTCAAATTTGGCGCAAAGATAGTGTTTAAAAATGGATTTTCAACTATACAAGTCACTATTTAATAAGAAGATAATGTTGTAATTAGCTCATTTTTAATCAGAAAAACCAGGCGATTAACTACTGCCTGTGCTTGCTTTAGCGTTACTGCAGCTTTAACCACTCTCCGTAACCAATTATGCCCAACTCCGGACGGGCCTCTCCTGCTAAAATGGCAATAAACTCCAAAGCATGTCCATCAGGATCGTTAAAATAAATGGCCACAGCAGGCATCCAGGCAAATACCATAGGTTCCTTGCCTCCACTTTTAAGACGGTTATATGGCTGCAATTGTCGCGATTCGAGAAATTGAACTGATTTATTCAGCACATCAGCTACCTCACACCTGAATGCAAAATGCCTGATATCGATTTCAGCTTTTGGCTTTTCCCAGATACCCAGCATCGCTTCCTGTGGCTTTCCGATCCAGAAAAAGGCAATTCTGCGCCCTTCTTCGTAATGGCATTGCGTTAAGCCTAAAACATTGCTGTAAAAATCTATAGACCTTTCTAAATTTTCAACATAAATATGCGTTTCAAATAATCCTTTTATCATAATATGAAGGTAGCGATAAGGCAAATGCATAAAAAATCACCTTTTTCGATAAATGCATCAATAAAATTGATAGTTATAGATAAACGCAGCTATTTGGGTTACCCTAAAGCTTAATTTGGTATTAAGGATGATTTTGCAAACAATAAATGAAAAGGCTTCTTAAATATGCAAGCAGATTTAGTCTGGTTTTGATTGCGTTAATCGCACTTTATTTCCTGCTGGCCTTTTGTTTATCGCGCATTACCATCAATGCTAATCCTGTTAATAAACCCGAGATTGCCATTTATATCATGACCAATGGTGTGCATACCGATATTGTAATGCCTGCGGTAAGCCAAGACATAGACTGGACGAAGGAGATCAGCTATAAAAATACTTTAGAAGCCGATAGTACCTATCAATACCTGGCCATGGGCTGGGGTGATAAAAAATTCTACCTGGAAACACCTGCTTTTGCCGATCTTAAAGCAGGTACCGCATTGAGGGCTATTTCAGGATTAAGTACCTCGGCAATGCACGCCACTTATTATCAAAATATAAGGGAAGATAACGACTGCAAGAAAATCATGATCAGTCGCCAGCAATACCAAAAACTGGTTAGCTACGTATTGAATAGTTTTGAAAAAGATGGTGCAGGCCGTTTAATGCCTGTTAAAACATCAGTTCATTACGATATTGGCGATGCTTTTTATGAGGCAAAGGGCAGCTACAGTATTTTTAAAACCTGCAACACCTGGGCAAATGCCGCGTTAAAAGCCTGTGGGCAAAAAAGCTGCTTGTGGACAATTTTTGATACTGGCATTTTTATCAAATACCGGTAGTAGCAACAGCCCGCGTAAAACCTTTTCACAAATACTTTACACATTAAACAATTAGCGGTACAACCTGCTGGAGTAGCATAAAGGCGCAAACATAAAACGTTAATTTTATTCCTTAACGAAGTATTAATTCAAATGCCATGCTCTTTAATTCTTTCAGTTTCGCAGTTTTTCTGCCTGTTATTTTTACATTGTATTGGCTTTTAGGCAAAGAAAGGCTAAAAGCGCAAAACATATTGCTTTTAGGTGCCAGCTACTTTTTTTATGCCTGCTGGGACTGGAGATTTATGTTTCTGCTCATTTTCTCCACGCTGCTCGATTATTTTACCGGCTTGAAAATGACAGAAAGCAAAACCAAAAATACCAGGAAATTCTGGTTTTGGCTCAGCGTTTCCATCAATCTTGGCTTTTTGGGCCTTTTTAAATATTACAACTTCTTTGCCGATTCTTTTGCTCAGGCAATTGCCAACTTCGGCTTACAGGTAAACCCATGGACATTGAAAGTTATTTTACCCGTAGGCATATCTTTCTACACTTTTCATGGACTTTCTTACGTAATCGATATTTATAAAGACCGGATTAAAGCCGAAAAGAATTTTATCGATTATTCGCTTTTTGTGAGCTTTTTTCCGCTGCTGGTTGCCGGGCCTATTGAACGTGCCACTCACTTATTACCACAAATTAAAAAAGAAAGATCGTTCGATTACAGCAAAGCCATTGATGGTTTGCGACAGATTTTATGGGGTTTATTTAAAAAAATCGTGATTGCCGATCAATGCGCTAATTATGCCAATACCATTTTTAATCACTCGGCCGGTTACAGCGGAAGCACACTTTTATTGGGCGCCATACTTTTTGCCTTCCAGATTTACGGCGATTTTTCAGGCTACTCGGACATTGCCCTGGGTACAGCAAGACTATTTGGTGTGGAGCTGCTGCGGAACTTTGCTTTCCCGTATTTTTCGAGAGATATTGCTGAATTCTGGCGCAGGTGGCACATTTCACTATCAACCTGGTTCCGAGATTATTTATACATCCCACTGGGTGGAAGTAAAGGAGGTACCTGGATTAAGGTAAGAAACACATTTATCATCTTTTTAGTCAGCGGTTTTTGGCATGGCGCCAACTGGACTTTTATTATCTGGGGCTTGTTAAATGCCTTATACATTATGCCATCAATCGTTTTCAGGACAAACCGTACTCACCTGGATACCGTTGCTGCAGGGAGATCGTTACCCACCTTTACGGAGTTTGCGGCTATGATATTAACCTTTGGCTTAACGGTTTTTGCCTGGATATTTTTCAGGGCTAATTCTGTTCAGCATGCTTTTCAAATTTTATCAACCATTGGTTCAGGATCGTTATTTACCTTGCCCCAAATAATGCCCCTCAAACTTTTCTTGTTGCTGGCACTATTCATTTTAATAGAATGGAATGGCCGTATGGAACAATATGCCATTGCCAAACTTGCTATATCATGGCCCAAACCAATCAGATGGGGTATTTACTATAGCATGGTTTTACTGATCTTCTTTTTTGCAGGGGCAGAACAACAATTCATTTACTTTCAGTTTTAATGATGAAAAAGTTTATAACCTATACCGCACTATTTCTTTTTCCGATTATTGTTTTAGGCATTTTGTCTGAAATTTTAATCAGGCGCATTCCCAATGATTACGAGTATAAAAAAAGCTATCTGGATAAACATGCTAACGAAGTCAGCACTTTATTTCTCGGCAGCTCTCATGTGTACTATGGTATCGATCCAAAATACATTAAATCGAGTTTTAATGCCAGTTACATATCTCAATCATTCGATTATGATCTGGAAATCTTAAAAAAATACAAAGATCAGTGGAGCAATCTGAAATACATTGTTTTACCGATCGATTATTTTTCCTTTTATGGCCGGTTAGAAAACAGTCCGGAAGCCTGGCGCGCTAAAAACTATCGCATTTATTACGATATCGATAACGACCATAAAATTTTCAATGCTTCAGAAATGCTCAGCAATAAACTCGATGTTAACCTGCAACGGCTTTATAACTATTACCTGAAAGGTGAAAATGACATCAGCTGCACTAAATTGGGCTGGGGCTCGGGCTATAAAGCCATTAACCATAAAGATCTCATCAAATCGGGTGCTATAGCCGCTGGCCGCCATACTGCTAAAAATAACCTGCAATATGGCACCAATATGCATCTGCTGGATAGCATTATCTCTTTTGCAGAACAAAAGCATGTTAAAATGCTCTTATTTACCAGCCCTGCCTATAAATCTTACGTAACGCATCTTAGTCAAAACCAGTTAAACGGCACTTTTTTGGCAATTAAAACAATAAATGCCCGGCATAGTTCGGTTAAATATTATAATCTGTTGCAAGATAGTTCGTTTAATGCCCGGGATTTTTACGATGGCGACCACCTGAATGAGTTTGGCGCAAAAAAATTAAGCCTGAAAGTACGCCTGCTTTTGGGTAAAATTTAAAGTCAGGCATTTCCCCACCGGGAATTGTAAAAATTCGGTACATTTAACCAGCAGTTGCAATCCAAACTGAGTAAAAATGGCAGGATCGAAAGCAATACATCCCGATTTTGGGTATTTCTTAAATTTTAAGGATAAAAACCTGATTAACCTCTTCTGCGATTTAAGAAGTTTTATGCTTGAGTTGTATCCTGCTGCCAACGAGTTGCTTTATCATACCCATGCCTTAACCACGGTATTTTCGCTTTCAGAAAAACTGAGCGATTCGTATTGTATGATCCCGATTTACAATAACCACTTAAACCTGGGTTTTAATAAGGGAACGCTGTTGAAAGATCCGCAGCAACTCCTCACCGGAACCGGCAACCTCATCAGGCATATTCCGGTTAAACATCCTGACAACTACCGAAACGAGGCCGTAAAAGCATTAATCAGCGAAGCCATAGCTTTAGTGGTAAATGACATGGAAAAACCCGCAAAATTGGCTGGCCAAACGATCTCCAAAATTAAGCGAAAATGAAAATTACCATTTTAGACGATTACCAGCATATAATCCAATCTTTAAACTGTTTCCCGATCCTGGCAGGCCAAGACATTCGAATCTTACACCATACCGAACCCGACGCAAAAAAACTTGCCGAAAAAATACAGGATACGGAGATTCTGGTGCTAACCCGCGAAAGGACTACAATTGACAAAGAGTTACTTGCTTTATTACCCAACCTTAAACTCATCAGTCAGACCGGAAAAATATCCAATCATTTAGATTTAGTCGCCTGCACCCAATACGGTGTAGCGGTTGCCGAGGGAGTTGGCTCGCCCGTGGCCCCGGCCGAATTAACCTGGGCCTTACTGATGAATACTGTGAGGCAAATTCCACCAGCTATCGAAGCCATGAAAAAAGGCCTATGGCAAACCAATATAGGCAACACTGTTAGCGGTAAAACAATCGGCATTTGGGGTTATGGCAAAATAGGGCAACTGATTGCAGGTTATGCCAGAGCTTTTGGTGCAAAAGTGTTGGTTTGGGGAAGTTTACAATCGCGGCAAAAAGCTGTAACCGATGGGTTTGAAAGTGCAAATACCCAGGCAGACTTTTTTAACAGTGCCGATGTGATTACACTTCACCTGCGTTTAAACGAGGCAACTTATGGTATAATTACAGCATCAGATTTAAATGCAATGAAACCGGATGCAGTGCTAATTAATACCGCCAGAGCCGAATTGATTGAAAAAGGCGCTTTACTTAAATCTCTTAAACAAGGAAGACCAGGCTTTGCCGGGCTTGATGTTTATGAAAACGAACCCATTTACGACCAGAATAACGAGCTGCTTAATTTGCCAAATGTAATTTGCACACCACATTTAGGTTATGTAGAAAAAAACAGCTATGAACTTTATTTCGGAAAAGCTTTTGAAAACGTTATGAACTACATCAACGGCCAGCCTACTGATGTGGCTATCCCCGAAATATTACCACATACTTAAATAACGGCTGTAAAATTAATAGCCAAATGCCCAGCTTAAAAAAGCAGGCATTACACTTTCCCAGGTTGGCACATCATGTTTGCCACCAACCTTTTCGTAGTAAAAAAGATTATCAGGCCGTTTATATCCTTTTTTTAAGAGGAGTTTAACCACATCAATGGTATCATCAATAGAATCGATAATCATATTTTTATTCCTGTCGGCCTTTTCATCTTCAGTACCGGTCATTAACCAGAATTTCATTCCCGGTTTCGTGCTTGTACTTTCAATCCGGGCATGCATAATGCGGTCGGCATCCGTATAACCATCGGTCAGATCTTTTTTGCGCCACCAGAATGCTCCCGAAAAAACACCAACTACATCAAAAGCTGAAGGATTGTTCCAGGCGATATCGAAAGCCGATAAACCACCTAAAGAAAAACCTGCAAAACCGATTTTTCCGGTAATAGGCATGGCAATCTTCTTTTTAACAAAAGGTAAAAGCTCCTTAATTATAAAATCGGTATACAAATTCGCTTTCGCCCCACGCCCTTTAAAATCAGCCGTACCCGCTACACCATACTCCAACAAACGTTCTTCTGATGCTTTAATGGCCACAACAATTAACCTGTGGTTTCTTTTACCGTGATGCGCATGCTCCAAAATCTGGCTAAAATCCATTTTGGCAACATCCTGGCCATCATTCAATAACAGCAGTTCTATTTTTTCATTTCCCAAAATACCTTCGGGTGTATAAATATCTATTTCTACCTCATGTTTTAAATGAGCAGATGGTATTTTATAACTGTTGGTGTTAATTTTTACTGGTAAAATTGTAGTGTACATCATAATCAAAATCCCTGTCACATGGCTGTCGCCTCAGAATTAGGGTGCAAAGGTACAAATCTCTATAAACTATTAATTATCAAAGGTTAATTTTTACATTTCATCTTTAAATTACCGTTTAAAGTATTCTTTTTATAAATTTTAATTTATACCTTAAAACATTCAATTTTTTGTTATGGTTAAAGAAGAACATAAGAAATGGTACAGCCCTAACCTCAGCGGCGAAATCGACATGCTCATCTTTGGTCACAGTGGTATCCCCGTTCTGTTGTTCCCCACGAGCATGGGGCGATACTTTGAAAACAAAGATTTCAAACTGATAGATGCTGTAGAAGGCTTCATCAACGAGGGCAAAATCAAAATCTATTGTCCCGATGGAATTGATAAGCTGAGCTGGTACAACAAAAGCATACACCCGGCAGATCGGGTAAAAAACCACATCTGGTACGATAAATACCTGCTGGAAGAAGTTGCACCGCTGGCCAGGCACGAAACCGGTCACAATAAAATTATTACGGCAGGTTGCAGTTTCGGCGGGTATCATGCGGCAAATTTTGCTTTCAGGCACCCCTGGCTGGTTAGCCACATGTTTAGCATGAGCGGTGCTTTCGATATTACCGGTCAGTTAGATGGTTTTTACAACGATGATGTATATTTCAACAATCCTGTAGATTTTGTGTTGAATAACAGCAACCCCGAACTGCACTACATGAAAATTGTACTGGGCACTACGGATCGCGATATGTGCAGGCCCGATAATGAAAACTTATCTTCCATTTTAGGTAAAAAAGGGATCGACCACTGGCTGGATATCAGGCCCAATGCCGACCACGATTGGCCAATATGGCGGGAAATGTTTCCAGATTACATTGCGCAACTATAACTTCAGTCATTAGTACTAAGCCTTTTGTCTATAATCAATTAACATAAATAACTGTCCCGAAACAATTAACTAATTAAACAATTAAACTAAAAAATCTACCAATGAAAAAAATAGGGATTTTATTTGGACAGGAACGCTCTTTTCCTGAAGCCGTAATCGAAAGAATTAACCAAAAAGCAGAGAAAGGCATTAGCGCCGAAGCGGTTAAAATTGATAAGATGTTTCAGAATGCACCGCTCGGTTATGCGGTAATTATCGACCGCATTTCGCAGGATGTACCTTTTTACCGTGCATCGTTAAAAAATGCAGCCATTACCGGCACTGCCGTAATTAACAACCCCTTCTGGTGGAGTGCCGACGAAAAGTTTTTTAACAATGTGCTGGCCGAACAGATTGGTGTACCGGTACCGAAAACGGCTTTAATTCCTTCAAGGGAACACCCTGATGGTACAACCAGCGAATCTTTCTCTAACCTGGCTATGCCGCTGGATTGGGATGCCATTTTTGAATACACCGGTTTCCCCGCTTATATGAAACCATACGATGGCGGTGGCTGGCGAGATGTTTACAAACTACACAATAAAGAAGATTTTTTCGATAAGCACAGCGGTACCCAACAACTGGTAATGCTGCTTCAGGAAGAAATTATTTTCGAAGAATATTTCAGGTGTTATTGCATTGGTGGCAAGCATGTGCGCATTATGCAGTACGATCCGCGTAATCCGCACCACTTAAGATACGCCACCGAAGGTAAATCTCCAGATCCGAAATTGCTTAAAACAGTTGAAGAATATACCTTAAAACTATGTAAATACTTAGGCTATGATTTTAATACCGTAGAGTTTGCCGTACGTGATGGTGTGCCAATTGCAATCGACTTTTGCAACCCTGCGCCGGATGCCGATGTTAAAAGTGTTGGACAGGAAAATTTTGATTGGGTAGTAGAAACCACTGCGAATTATGCTATAGAAAGGGCAAAAGCACAAAAAGACGGACAAGACAATTTAACCTGGGGCGAGTACATTAAAGCTTCTGTTGGTGGTAAACCATTGGTAGCTAAGGCAGCGCCGAAAGCGAGTAAACCTGTTGCAGCTAAGAAAGCACCAGCCGCAAAGGCTCCAGCAGAAAAAGCAGTTGCCAAACCTAAAAAAGCAACGCCAAAGAAATAACAGGGATTAAAAATTAATATGCATTAACATGAATGAATTTACGCTGGGCATAGAAGAAGAATACATGGTAATTGATCCCGTTACCAGAGAGCTTACTTCTCACGAACAAAAAATTGTAGAGGCCGCACAAAAAATACATAAAGACCAGGTTAAGGCAGAAATGCATCAGGCCGTAGTGGAGGTAGGTACAGGCATTTGCCGCACCACCACCGAGGCCCGTAAAGAAATTTCCCAGTTGCGTTATACCGTATCGCAACTGGCCGGAGAACAAGGTTTAAGAATTGGTGCTGCAGGCACACACCCTTTTTCACATTGGGAAAAACAATTAATTACCGAACACCCCCGTTATAACGAAATTGTAAACGAACTGCAGGAAGCTGCCCGTTCAAACCTGATTTTCGGCCTGCACGTACATGTAGGTTTTCAATCGCGCGAACTGGCTATACACATTGCCAACCAGGTGAGGTATTTTTTACCCCATGTGTTTGCCTTGTCAACCAACTCCCCTTTCTGGGAATCGCGCAATACGGGTTACAAATCTTTCAGGACAAAAATTTTCGACAAATTTCCGCGTACCGGAATTCCTGATATTTTTAACAGCATTGAAGATTACGACAATTACGTAAAACTACTGATCAAGACCAATTGCATGGATAACGCCAAGAAAATCTGGTGGGATATTCGTGTACATCCTTTCTTCGATACCGTTGAATTCCGCATTTGCGATTGCCCGATGTTAATTGATGAAACGATGGCTTTTACAGCCCTATTTCAGGCTTTATGTGCCAAATTGTACAAATTACGTTTGCAAAACATGAAGTTTATCAGTTACTCAAGAGCCCTTATTAACGAAAATAAATGGCGTGCAGCCCGTTATGGCATTGATGGTAACCTGATCGATTTCGGTAAAGAAATGGAAATAAACTGTCGCAACCTGATTTTAGAATTATTGGATTTTGTAGATGATGTAGTGGATGATTTAGGCTGCCGTGACGACATTAATTATGTACATAAAATACTAGAACATGGTACCGGCGCCGACCGACAGTTGGCCGTTTACCAACAAACTGGTAACTTTGAAGCCGTAGTAGATTACATTACTACTCAAACACTTATAGGCGCAAAGTAATTTTATAATGGATAAAAGAGGCTTAAAGGTGGCTGTTATTGACATGAATAACGGCGCACCTAACCAGGGCATGCGGGGAATTCAGGAAATTTTATCCCGTTTTAGAAACGAAAACAATATCGATTTAACCTTTGATATTTTTGATTTAAGACAAAAAGGCGAAATACCGGGCATCGGTTACGATGCATATATTTCGAGTGGTGGTCCGGGAAGTCCGGTTGAAAGTAAAGGCGAAAAATGGGAAAATGATTTCTTCAATCTGCTCGATCAGATTGAGGAATTTAACCAAAACAATGAAGAAAAAAAGAAATACGCTTTTTTAATCTGCCACTCTTTTCAGCTTGCTTGCCGCAAGTACCAGTTGGGCAATGTAACCGAAAGACGTTCCAATGCATTCGGTATTTTTCCAATTACGCTTACCGGTGACGGAGAGCAGGATGAAATTTTTGAAGGTATTACCAATCCCTTCTATTCTGTAGATAGCAGGGATTGGCAGGTAATCGAACCTGATTTTGCTGCTTTTGAAAAAAAGGGGGCAAAGTTGTTGGCCATCGAAAAAGAGCGTAAACATGTGGATTTAGAACGCTGCATGATGTCGATCCGGTTTTCGGATGAAATAATCGGCACACAATTCCATCCGGAGGCCGATCCGGTGGGGATGAAAATGTACCTGTTGCAAGACGAAAGGAAAAAAGCCATTGTAGATATGCACGGCGAACAGAAATACCTGGATATGCTTAATAGCTTGGACGATCCGGCGAGGATTGTATTAACCCAAAGTGTTATTTTACCTAATTTTCTGCAAAAAGCAATCGGAAATTTGCAGGAGGCGTGATTTATTTATGGATATAAAGGAAGATTATAAACTTGAAGATATTGAATTACAAGACATTGAACACACTTTGGCAAGTGTAGCTAAATCTTTTGAAATAACACTACCGTCAGATGCATTTGGAGAAGTAAAAACATTCGGCGAAATCTGTGAGGTTTTTGAAAAAAATATTCCTTATAAAAATGAAGAAAGCTGTACGACTCAACAGGCCTTTTATAAGATTCGCAATGCCATTGCTATTTCGCAAAAAATAGATAGGAAAAATATTAAACCCAACACTCGCCTGGATGAAATTTTCCCAAGACTTGGGCGTAGAAAGAAAATAAAAGCATTTCAAAGAGAACTAGCTATACCTGTTAATTTTTTAACCATGAAAACATGGCTTTTGCTTTCCATTATTGCTGGTTTCCTAATCTCATTGGTAGCTTTTTTCTTTAACTGGAAATTTGCTTTAACAGGAATTTTGAGTTGCTTGATTTTTAATTGGATCGCAACCAAACTTCAACAGGAAATTGAATTAATTTCAATTGAAAATCTTGTTAAAAAAGTAGTCAGAGAACATTATTTACAGGCTAGACGAAATCAGAACACTATAAATAAAAGAGAAATCACAAAGGTTATTCGATGTTGTTTTGTAGCCGAACATGATTTAAAACCGACGGATTTATATCAAGATGCATTACTTTCTAAGTATTGACCAAATTACAAACCTATGATACCTGCACAACGCCAAAAATACAACCAACAGTTTACCACAGAAAAGTATAATGCTTTTTTAACCCAACTTGGTGAAGGTTATCCTGAAATTCCTTTCCGCGTTGCAGAAACCCCGATTTTTGTGCCGCAAGGCTTAAAAGAAAAACTAATTGCGGCAGGTGAAGAGATCATAAAACTGATTAAACAGCCTGATTTTAAAGCTTTAACTGATAAAGCCATCCCGGCAGATTGGAAAGTGCCTAACGAAAATGAACAGCCCCATTTTCTGACTTTCGATTTCGGCATTTGTAAAAACGATGCTGGTGAGCTTAGCCCCATGTTAATCGAAATGCAGGGCTTCCCATCCTTATATGGCTTTCAGCACCACCTGGCTAAAACTTTTAAAAGCAGTTTTGGGATTGATGATACTGTAAATCATTTCTTAAACGGATTTACCGAAGAAAAATACATCGCGCTGCTTAAAGAAGTAATTATAGGTAAGCATCAGCCTGAAGAAGTGGCGCTAATGGATGTTGATGCACATAATCAGAAAACAGCTATCGATTTTTTCGTTACACAAAAAATGCTTGGGATCAAGATTTTGGCTTTGGAAGACATTAAAAAAATTGGCAGGCAATTATTTTACGAAGAAGGGGGCAGACAAATACAGCTAAAAAGGATTTATAACCGATTGATATTTGATGAAGTAGCTAACGATACCCGAATTTTCGAAAACAGTTTCGATCCGCGCGAAGAACTGGATATTGAATGGGTAACCCATCCCAACTGGTTTTACCGGATCAGCAAATATACCATGCCATTTTTAAAGAGTGAGTTTGTACCCGAAACACGTTTTTTAAACGAAATAGAAACGCTGCCTGCCGATTTAGAAAACTACGTGCTAAAACCTTTATTCTCTTTCGCCGGCATGGGTGTAATTATTGATGTAAGCGCATCAGATATCACCAGCATTAAAGATCCCGAAAACTGGATTTTACAAAGAAAAGTCAATTATGAACCCGCGGTACAATCGCCCGATGGCGGTGTAAAAGCCGAAATCAGGATGATGTATTTATGGCCTGATGGTGGCGAACCCCAGCTCTGCATTAATCTGGCCCGCTTAAGCCGTGGTAAAATGATTGGCGTGCGTTACAATGCCAATTTTGATTGGGTGGGCGGAACGGTAGGTTTTATGGAAATATAGCCTTTTAACCAAGAAAAAACACAGCGATTTATTTCATTTTCTTAACCACCGAGTACACAGAGAAAGGTGCACAGAGTTATAATCTTTCTCACGACATAAAAAACTGAGACGCATCCTTCCGTGCATTCGTGGCTAAATTATCTACAGCTAAAATACGCTCTACATGCTTTGTGCAAAACTCCGTGCCCTCTGTCGTAAAAATTTAAATTTCATTTCTAACCACCGAGTACATAGGGAAATAGCACAGAGGTGCACAGAGTTACAATCTTTCTCACGACATAAAAAACCGAGACGCATCCCTCCGTGCTTTCTGTGAATCCGTGGCTAAATTATTTACACCTAAAATACGCTCTACTTGCTTTGTGTAAAACTCCGTGTCCTCTGTGGTAAAAAAATAGCATCCTAATAATTTACATTCAATTGAACAGCCAAACCCCAAAAGCCCTTATATTTGTGTTATGGATATTCAAACGATTTTAGTCTTTTTACTTTTTGCGGTAGCATTGGTATATGTTGGCCGTTTGGTTTTTAAATCTTTACAGGTAAAAAAGGATGGCTGCGGCGGTAATTGCAAGTGTGGAGTAGATTTTTCGGACATTAAACCTGCAAAAAAATAAGATTACGCTTTTATGATTCATCAGTTTCAGAAGTACCTGCAAGAAAAAATAGAGATTACTGATGAACAGTTCGAAAGCATTTCGACTGGATTAAAAGTAAAGAAATTCGAAAAAAACGAAATCCTTCAATATACCGGCGATAACCTTAAACATGGTTTCTTTGTAGGCAAGGGCTTGTTGCGGGCCTACTCTATCGATGTAAAAGGCAAAGAACATATCTTACAGTTTGCACCCGAAAACTGGCTGATCTCTGATCGCAATAACATGAATAACGAGCCTTCGATATTCTTTATCGATGCTATCGAAGCAACCGAGGCCGTATTGATGCCGAACGATTTTATGGAACAGGCTGCCAGTAAAGTACCCTGCCTGCAACCGATGCAAATCAAATTGCTGAATAATTCGATCCGCTTTATGCAAAAGCGCATTAACATGCTGCTCAGTGCAACTGCCGAAGAAAGATACCTCGATTTCATTAAACTTTATCCCAATCTTACCTTACGCGTACCCCAATGGATGATTGCCTCTTATCTGGGCATTACTCCTGAATCTCTAAGCCGCGTAAGAAAAGAACTGGCCAATAAACATTTCAAGCCTTAGGTAATTTTGAATGTATGAATTTTGAATGAGTGAATGATTTTGCTAAGCTAACATTCCAACATTCAATCCTTCCAACCTTACAACATCCAATCCCTCAACTACTTCCACATCCTTTCATTACTTAACATACATCAATTTTTCTGAAGAACCTTCGCTGTACTTTTGTGTTGTAAATATTAAACATCTCAAAAAACAAAAATATGGCAACTACAAAATGGACATTAGATCCAACCCACAGCGAATTACAGTTTAAAGTAAAACACTTAATGATTACTACTGTAACCGGTAGTTTAAAATCTTTCTCGGCAGAATTATCATCAGAAGGCGATGATTTTGAAAATGCTGAAATATCTTTTAAAGGCGATATCGATTCAATTGATACCGGTAATACAGATCGCGATAATCACTTAAAAAGCGGCGATTTCTTCGATGCGGCTCAATTTGCACACATTGAATTTAAATCTAACTCGGTAAAAAAAGACGGCGACGATTACATTGTTAATGGCGATTTAACCATTAAAGGCGAAACCAAACCGGTAAAATTAACTGCAGAATTTGGTGGTATTGCTACCGACCCATGGGGAAATACCAAAGCAGGTTTTACTTTGAGCGGAAAAATTAACCGCACCGACTTTGGTTTAACCTGGAATGCAGCTTTAGAAACCGGTGGTGTAATGGTAAGTGAAGAAGTACGCATTTTAGGCGAATTACAATTCGTGAAACAAGCATAAACGATAAGCGTTTGACGATAAGTGCTAAGCGCCTTACGCCAAACGCATTACAGAAAGGTTCCAATCATGGACACAAAACAAATAAATAACATACTTAAAGCACCTGCTCCACACATGGTGGGTGATGGCTTTAGGGTACATAATTTTTTCCCCAGCGGATACGAGATTGACATGAACCCGTTTTTCTTAATGGATTACGGCTCTAAAATTGAGTTTTCGGCCAGGCGCGAGCCTCGCGGTGTTGGGGTACATCCGCATAGGGGTTTCGAAACGGTAACTATTGCCTATCATGGTGCAGTTGCCCATCACGATAGTTCTGGCAATAGCGGTGTAATATACCCCGGCGATGTACAATGGATGACCGCTGCAGGCGGCGTATTACACAAAGAATACCACGAAGCGCAGTACAGCTTAACAGGCGGTCCTTTTCAAATGGTACAGCTTTGGGTAAACCTTCCTGCTAAACATAAAATGGGCAAACCTGGCTATCAGGCTATTAAACAAGCCGATATGGCGCATTTCGATTTACCTGAAAACGGAGGCAAAATCGAAATTATAGCCGGCAATTACGAGGGTATACAGGGAAGCGCCCATACTTTTACCCCAATTGAAGTATACAATGCACGATTGAATAAAGGCGCTAAAGCAAACTTTAGTTTCCCGGCCAACTTCAATACCGGTTTTATGGTAATTGAAGGAAGCATTAAAGTAAATGGCAGCGATACTGCTGCAGCAGATAGCTTTATTCATTTTAAGAACGAAGGAACAACAATCGAAGTCGAAGCGCTTGAAGATAGTGTGATTTTGATGTTAAGTGGCGAGCCCCTTAACGAACCAATTGTTCAATATGGCCCGTTTTTGATGAATACCGAAGCCGAAATACACCAGGCCATTGAAGATTATAACCAGGGTCGTTTCGGGTATCTGGAAGAATAATATAATAAGCGTTGATTTATTGAAATCAGCATTAAATGAGAAAACCGGCATATTGTAGAATCTGCCGGTTTTTTTATGCTGCTACAATTTCTGCTTACTAAAGCAAAGACAAAAAAAGTAGAAGCTTATACTTATTTCACTAGAAAAGAGTAATTTAGCATAAATTAACGATCGCCAGCTTCATCCCGTTTTATTTTCACATAATCTTCATATTCGTTAATGACATTTGACTATCAAATCAGAACAGAAAAATGTCCGGAAAACAAATATTTCAAACTGAGACTAAAACCCGCTGGAACACCTTTACATGGGTTAGCCGCACTTTCTTTTTAGTCTTCATTATCGCAATCATTTGCGTGGTGTACACCTTATCATCGGTACAAGCCCCAAATTTGCCATTTATTAACACCAACACACCTTTAACGCAGAAGCAGTTAGATAAGCTAAAAAAATCGCAGCAATACAAGGCCTTTTCGATCGAAAAATCACAACTCGAAAAGATTAAAAGAGACCGCGAGCACCGCCTGCTAAGTCACAGAGGCAACAGTAAACGCATTAACATGGCGTTTTATGTAAGCTGGGCAGGAATTAAAAAGGAATCACTATCTGACTTAAAAAGAAATATCAGCCATTTGGATATGGTAGCTACCGAATCGTTCTTTTTAAACGGCGATTCAATTGTAGATAAAGCTGATACCTCAGCACTTAAAGTGATACATGCAGGTAAAAAATCAGCCATTGCAGTTGTTTCCAATTACAACACCGACCACTGGGATGGAGCGGCGGTAAAACGCCTGTTAAATAATCAACCTGCCCAGCAAAAGCTGATTGGCGATTTGATTGCCATTACAAAAAAGTATGGATATAAAGGTATAAATATCGATTTCGAAGAGCTTAACCTCGAAAACAGCGACAGTTTTAATGCTTTCATGAAAAATCTTTACGAGCAGTTTCATGCGCAAAAACTAATTGTATCGCAGGATATTTCGCCTGAAAATGACGACTATAAACCCGAGATTCTTCAGAAATACAACGATTACATTGTACTGATGGCATACGACCAGCATACGGAACAGAGTAATGCCGGCGATATTTCGCACCAGGAATGGGTTGAAGAAAAACTGGATAACATTTGCAGTAAGGTTGATGCGAGTAAAGTAATCCTCGCCCTTGCCTGTTACGGTTACGACTGGCCGCAAAACAGCGTGGGTAAATCGGTTACTTACGAAGAAGCCATGATCAATGCTGTAAATTACAAAAGCAAGATCAACTATGATCCCGAATCGGCCAATCTAAATTATAGCTACAGTGATGGCAGCGGGATCAAACACAATGTGTATTTTACTGATGCTGCGACCTATTTCAATTTAATTCGCAAAGCTGATGACTGGGATATAGCTGGTATTGCACTATGGCGCTTAGGCTCGGAAGATAAACGCTTATGGAGCTTCATTTCAAATGACCTGAGTTTGGACACTTTGAAGCAAAAACCTTTCGACCTGCGCAAAATCGCTTCATTAAACATGGGGGGCATTTCATACATTGGTAATGGCGAAATCCTCGATCTCATTTCGACACCACAGCCGGGCATGGTTAAGTTTACCCTAAACAAATCTAATTTTTCTATTGCTAATCAGGAATACACCCGTTTACCCGAACAGTATGTAATTAAAAGATTTGGAGAAGCCGATAAAAAAATTGCCTTAACTTTTGATGATGGCCCTGACCCGGTTTATACCCCCCAAGTGATCAACATCCTCAAAAAAGAAAAAGTTCCGGGCTGTTTCTTTGTCGTTGGCATTATGGCCGAGCAAAACATGGAGCTGCTAAGACAGGAATATAATGATGGGTTTGAAATTGGTAACCATACCTTCTTCCACCCGGATATGTCGACTATTGGACCACGACGTGTAAAGTTCGAATTGAATGCTACCCGAAGGTTAATTGAAGCGGTGACCGGCCACAGTACAATTTTGTTCCGTGCACCATTTAACGCCGATGCCGAACCGCAGAATATTTCTGAAATATTACCGGTTGCCCAAAGTCGTAAAGAAAATTACATTAATATCGGTGAATTTATCGATCCGGAAGATTGGGAGCCCGGAAAAACTGCCGATCAGATTTTTAATGAGGTGGTAAAACAGCAGGATAACGGCAACATTCTTTTGTTGCACGATGCTGGTGGTAACCGCGAGGCCACTGTTGCTGCTTTGCCAAGGATCATTAAATTCTTTAAAGCCAAAGGTTATACATTTACCACTGTTGGCGATTTGATGGGCAAAAAACGTTCTGAGCTGATGCCAGCGGTAAAATCGACTGCCAATAGCGGCTTTTCAGGCTCTGGCGATTATTTTTTCATCAATTTCTTCTACTATGGCAACATCGTTTTAAATATCATCTTTTCTGTAGCCATAGTGCTGGCCATATTAAGAACCCTGTTTATCGCCTATCTTGCCATCAGGCAAAGGAAAAGAAGCAAGCAAAATGCAGGCAAACTGATTCAAAATCCGACTGAAAAAGTAAGCATCATAATTCCCGCTTATAATGAAGAGGTTACAGCAGTTCAAACCATTAATAGTCTTTTAAAAATTAATTATCCTGATTTTGAACTGATTTTTGTAGATGATGGTTCGAAAGATAAGACCTACGAAATTATTAACAACCAGTTTGGAAACCATCCGCAGGTTAAAGTGTACACTAAAACCAATGGTGGTAAAGCTTCGGCCTTGAACTTTGGCATCTCGAAAGCAAGTGCAGCATTTGTAGTTTGTATTGATGCCGATACCCAGCTTAAAAATGATGCCGTAACGGAACTGATGCGCTACTTTTACAGCGATAAAATAGCGGCAGTAGCCGGTACAGTTAAAGTAGGGAATGCACATAATATCATTACCAAATGGCAATCTATCGAGTACATTACCGCCCAGAATATGGACAGGCGTGCTTTCGATTTGTTGAACACCATTACTGTTGTACCGGGAGCCATTGGTGCTTTTAGAAAAGATGTAATTTTAGAAGTGGGCGGCTTTACCATCGATACGCTGGCTGAAGATTGTGATTTAACCATGCGCATTTTAAGAGCCGGTTACAGAGTAAAAAACTGCGCAACCGCTGTGGCTTATACCGAAGCACCCGAAACAGTAAGCATGCTGTTAAAGCAACGTTTCCGCTGGAGCTTTGGCGTAATGCAAAGTTTCTGGAAAAACAGAAAAGCCTTGCTTAACAAAAAATACGGCTATTTCGGTATGGTGGGTATGCCCAATATTCTGATTTACCAGATCATTTTGCCGCTGTTCTCTCCATTGGCCGATTTATTTATGCTGATATCGCTAATCAGCGGCTTATTTTCGCTTAGCGCCATTAATAACTTAACGCTAACCGGATTTTCGGGGATTTTGAGCCTTCACAATGGTTTTGGTCAGGTACTTTTCTATTACATTATTTTTATTGTGGTGGATATGGTTTTTGCTGCTATTGCCTTCCGCATGGAAAAAGAAAAGTATAAAAACCTGCTTTATCTTTTCCCACAGCGCTTTTTCTGGCGACAATTAATGTACGTTGTATTGTTCCGTTCAGTTAGAAAAGCCATAAAAGGCGAGCTTGGAACCTGGGGTACCTTAAAAAGAACCGGAAATGTAAAAGAACAAGTGGCCTTGTAGAATTTGAATTTAATTAAGGGTTTTAATCACAACCGGTGTATTAAAACCCTTAAATTTATATTGACATGAAAAATGCTAACCAAAATGTATTTTCCTTCGGCACGCTGTTTTCCATAGGATTAATTGCCGGCACTTTAGACGGATTGGCTGCAGTAATATTCCTTGCCAAAATGAATTTTGTGCGTGTATTCCAATACATAGCCAGCGCCATTTTGGGTAAAGCAGCCTACGCTGGAGGTGCTAAAACAGTGCTTCTGGGTTTGATCCTGCACTATTTTATAGCTTTTAGTTTCACGTTTTTCTTCGCCCTGTTAACGACCAGGATTTCAGCTTTAAGGAAGAATGTTCTGCTTTCTGGCATAATTTACGGCATTTTTGTCTGGACAATGATGAATTTATTGGTTGTGCCTTTAACTAAAATTCCACCAATATCTTTTCATGCCGAAAAAGCCCTGATTAATGCCATAATTTTAATATTTTGTATTGGCTTACCGGTTTCTTACCTAACCGCCCGTAGTTTACGATTTCAATCATAGATAACAACAAAAGTCAGGTTTAATGGCCAATGTGCTGTAAAACTTGAATCTTTGAATGTCTAATTTTTTTCTATCAGGCAAACGGCGTAGGCTACGACCCCTTCTTCCCTACCCACAAAACCCATTTGCTCGTTGGTAGTAGCTTTGATTGAAATATCTTCGGTAGAGATCCCGATTGCATCAGCAATGTTTTGCTGCATGGCCGGAATATGCGGGTTGATTTTCGGGGCTTCTAAACAAAGCATAGCATCAATATTGCCTACCTGCCAGCCCTTTTCGCTAAGCAACTTAACCGTTTCCTGCAAAAGGATTAAACTGCTGATTCCCCTCCATCTTTCATCTGTATTTTTAAAGTGGAAACCGATATCGCGCAGGTTGGCTGCACCTAAAAGTGCATCGCAAATGGCGTGCAACAACACATCGGCATCCGAATGGCCAAAAGCTCCTTTATGATGATCGAGTGTTACGCCACCTACTACAAAAGGGTGCTGATCTTTTAACTGGTGTACATCAAATCCGAAGCCTACTCTAATTTTCATTTGAAATTTGGGTTAATTGTTAAACTTTAACAGAAATGGTTAAAAGGATTAATTTTTAACCGCTTTCTTCTCGCCAAAGTTAAACAAAAGACCAAAACGTAAGGTATTGGCCAGCGGACTTGTTTGCGCATTTGCCAATAAATAAGAGAAATCGATATTAAAAACGTTGTATTTCAGGCCTAAACCAAGTGTAAAATAACGGCTATCGCCTTTCATCGGACTTTGATAATTGTACCCTGCCCTCACCGCAAATTGCTGGTTATACCAGTATTCCAATCCGGTTGAAATGCCCACCTCTTTAAGCTCCTCCTTAAAACCACCCGGTGCATCGCTAAACGATCCAAAAATACCAGCCGGTACCGAACGGTTCGGATCTTTGCCACTTACAATGTTATTGTTCGAATCGTAAATCGGTTGCGTAGGTACCAATAACTTATTAAAATCGAGTGCTAAGGTAATGGTACTAAAATCATCAACAATAATGGTAGAGGCCCCGCCAAGCTTTAAATTCGTAGGCAGGAAGAAATTCTGGCCACCATCCGAATAACTCATTTTGGTACCGATATTAGAAATATTGGCGCCGGCCGAAAGAATAGCCTGCTTACCAAACATGGAAGAAGTGGTTTTATATAATCCGGATACATCAACCGCAAGGGCATTTCCGCTGTGCACCTGCCCAGATGATGAAAACTGCCCGGAAGCAAGGTTAGAATAAATGTATCGCACAGAAGTTCCCAATGAAAATTCTTCGCCAAAATTACGGGCAAAAGAAACATCAAAAGCCAACTCGTTAGGATTCGAAATACCCAAATCCTGCTGATTGATATCAGTAAGCTGAATAGAACCCAAAGAAAAATACCTTAACGAGGCACCAATGGTATTGCGATCGTCTAGTTTATAAAAACCACTTAAGTAAGCCAGATTAATATCAGGTACCAGACTTTTTAACCAGGGGCTGTAAGAAACAGAAAAACCATAAGGCTTATCCAGAAATGCCAGTTTCGAAGCATTAATACTGGCCGAATTTACATCTCCGGCTACAGCCACACCTGCATCACCCATTGCACCTGCGCGGGCATCGGGTGTAATGAGCAGGAACGGAACTGCTGTTACAATATTATTCGACTCGCTCCCATTTGTCTGTGTATTCCCTATGGTAGCCTGAGCATGTGTTTTGCCATATAGCAATGCCATGGAGAGTGCAGAAAAAGCAAGCTTACTGATATACTTGAAATTCATCCTTTGTAAGGTCCGTAATTTTAGATTTTTGGTATTTAGTAAATACTCGAGAATATATCTTGTAACGTAAAACCAAAAATTATATTTCACCAAATTACGAATTCTATCATTATTTACTAATTAAACCTACGATTTTTACATACCGCTGTGACTACAGTTAGCTTAAGCGCTAAGTTAACAGCGCTTTAGCCTGTTATCTGTTTCAATAATAAACTTAATTTTTCATATTTCTTTATTCAGTGAGTAAAATTCATTGTTAACTTAATTTAATTGGATGCAAAGCCCCGATCTAAGGTCGGCCGCTAATTAAAACACTTTGCCAATCCATATTACAGGCCGATCCAGCGTTGAAACATTACACCTACAACACTGATATCAAATTCTTAAAAAATGGAAGGTCACCTCAACAAAACAGCTCATTATCTCGCTTATTTATAATTATTTAGCAAAAATTGCAAAGAAAAAATAAACAGACACAATACGCAGAAAAATAATACGTTATGGCTTAAAAATATATTAGATATTTTATTGTCACATTATTTATATATTCATTTAAATTTGTTTAATTTTATCGGTTGAAAGGCCATTAGGCTATATCCCGTTGCTTTATATGAAAAAACTAATACTATATTCTTTTACTTGTTTATCATTAGCCGCCATGCTTTCGGGCTGTAGCTCTAAAGGTGGTAACAGTTCTAGTAAAACAGGTATTCCCTATGCAGATAGGAAAAGTAAAAAGAACCAATCTGGTGCTTTTGCTGTAGCTACGCAATACAAGCGTGCACCAGGGCCCGGTTTAATCCCGATTGAGGGTGGTGTTTTGGTCGTTGGTGGCAGTGCCATTGAAGTACCTGGTGTTGAGCCCAACATCTACAACTACAAAAGACAGGTTACCGTACCCTCTTTCTACATGGACGAAACCGAAGTTTCCAACACCGATTGGTTAGAGTATTTACACTGGATCAGGTACAACTACCCTGAAGATCGCGAATATTATTACAACGAACTTCCTGATACTTTGGTTTGGCGCCGTGCTTTATCTTATAACGAACCTTACGTAGATAACTACTTAAGGCACCCTGCCTACCGCGATTACCCTGTTGTAGGTGTATCCTGGGAGCAAGCTTCTCGCTACTGCGAATGGAGAACTTCGAGAGCAAATGAATTTATCTTGCGTGAAAAAGGAATCTTAACCGACTACAAAACTTTAGCTGGCGGAAATACAGGCAAGAACAACAATGCTACTGCTGCAGCTACCCAAAGGCCAGATAAACCATTTAATACTGATGCCTATTTAAATGGTCAGTATGATGATAAAGGTAAAAATGCACCAGTCGATTACAACACCAAATCAGGTGCAGCAACTACTACTGCAGGTGCAGCCGGAGCTACAGGTGGCGGTAGGAACAGTCAGCCAAGAAGAAATGCAACATTAGAAGACGGCGTAATTATGCAGCCATACCGCTTACCAACAGAGGCTGAGTGGGAATATGCGGCATTAGGCTTAATTGGTAATACTGAATACGAAAACATTAACCAAAACAAAATTTACCCTTGGAATGGTTTGGGTGTTAGCTCTGCCAAAAAGAAAACCAGAGGTATGATTCAGGCCAACTTTAAAAGAGCTCCCGGAGATTATATGGGTGTGGGCGGTTCTTTGAATGATAAGGGAGATTTAACTGTACCGGTTATCCAATATACACCAAACGATTTCGGTTTGTATAACATGGCCGGAAACGTGAACGAATGGGTAAACGACGTTTACAGAACAGGTACATTTACTGATGCAGATGCTTTTAACCCTTATCGTGGTAACTATTTTACCAATAAAAAATTAGAAGACTCGCAAAGTGGTAAAATTGCACTTGATAAATACGGCAATCCGATTAAGGAAAACGCTTACTCGGGCAGGAAACAAACCTGGGCTGAAAAACAAGCGCAAACCAAACGTGCTGATTCAATTTCTAAATCAACAGATCCTCAGGGAGCCACCGCTTCTACAAGCTATCAGGCCGACCAGAGAGGTTATCGCGACAGACAAAACACTTTACTTAACGATGAAGGTGTAACGTTGGTTAACGATAAATCGAGAGTATATAAAGGTGGATCATGGAATGACATGGCTTACTGGTTAAACCCGGCAACCCGTCGTTTTATGCAGCAGGATGAATCATCGGCTGAAGTTGGTTTCCGTTGTGCCATGACAATGCTTGGTGCACCTGAAATTAGCACAGCAGGAAAAAGAAGCTTTAAAAACCCTCCGCAAAAACCTTACAGGGTAAGCAGAGGTAAATAAAATAAAAAGTCCCGGTTGTTAAATCGGGACTTTTTTTATGCTTAAGAGGTGCTGAAACAAGTTCAGCATGACGCTAATAGTTATTTAAATTGAACCAGAACCTGGTTCTTTTCTACTTTATCACCCTGCGTTATCAAAATCTTTTTTATGATGCCATCCGTGGAAGATTTCAGGATATTTTCCATCTTCATGGCTTCTAAGATCAGCAGGTTATCCCCTTTTTTAATTTCGGCATTTTCTTCAACCAGAACTTTTAATACCAAACCGGGCATGGGTGCTTTAATTTCTGAGACTTTATTTGCAGCAAGGTTATCGAGACCGAGTTTTTTCAGTAATTCATCAAACTGATCTTCGATACTAATCTGATAAGTATTGCCGTTAACTTTTATACTGCAGGTTTTCTCAGCTTTGTTTACCTCAACAATTTCTGTACGGAAAGATTTATTTTGATACAAAACATGAGCATGGGTACCATTTATTTCGCTTAAATCAAGCTCAACTGGCTCACCATTTACTGCAATAGCCGAGTCTTTATGGTCTACCTCGAATAAAAACTGATCGTTTACTTTTACTTTATACATGTTTTATTGGGTTAAAGCATATTGAACCAGATTAGCGCCCATTTTAAGCGCTTTAGATCGCGTTTCTTGCGTGTCTTCAGGGTATGTGCCAAAATCTTCCCAGCCGTTCCCTAAATCGCATTCATAAGTGTAATAACACACCACTCTTCCTTTATAGATCAGCGCAAATCCCTGCGGACGCTTATTATCATGCTCATGTATTTTGGGTAAGCCTGCCGGAAATTTAAATTTTTGGTTATAAATGGCATGGTTAGCTGGTAATTCGACAAAACTCAATTCAGGAAATACCTTTTTCATTTGTGGCCTGATAAACTTATCCAGCCCGTAATTATCATCAATATGCAGAAAACCACCTCCAATTAGGTATTGCCTTAAATTTTTAATATCCTGATCGCTGAAGACTACATTACCGTGCCCTGTCATGTAAACAAAAGGATAATTAAACAATTCTTTCGAACCTACGTCAACAATGCTCTCTTCTGCATAAAAATTAGTTTTCAGGTTAGCGTTGCAAAAAGCAATCAGGTTTGGAAGCGCAGTACGGTCTGCATACCAATCACCTCCCCCGTTATACTTGAGTTTAGCCATGCGGTAGGTTGGCGGAATGAAAGCGAAAAGACCAAAGACTAAAGCTGAAAGACCAAAGCCTACAGCCAATGTCCTGAACTTCGGAAACTGAAAATTTAAGGTTGAAAACTTCAAAAGCTTATCGGTTAAGGTAATTGATTTCAAAACAAACAGCCAGCGCAGCGGTTTCGGTGCGCAACCTGTTATCACCTAAAGTTAGTGCTTTAAAGCCTTTGTTCAAAGCTAAATTCACTTCTTCTGGTGTGAAATCTCCTTCAGGGCCGATTAAGATCAGATATTTTTGATGTGGTGCAACAAGCTGAGCGATATACCGCTTCTCCCCTTCATCAATACAATGTGCCATTAATTTTTCGCCATCAAAAGGCTGTTTCAAAAAAGCATCGAAAGAAATGGCATCGTTCAATTTGGGATGGTATGCTTTTATTGATTGCTTTACCGCAGAGGTAATTACTTTATTTAAGCGATCTTCTTTTACTATTCTACGCTCAGATCGGTCGGTAATGATGGGTGTAATTTCATCGATGCCGAGTTCGGTAGCTTTCTCCAGAAACCACTCTATGCGATCGATATTTTTAGTAGGTGCTACAGCAATGTGCAGGTAATGGTTCCGTTTATGAAATTCCGTTTCTACCTTTAATATGGATAAAGCAACTTTTTTCGGGTTATCGGAAGTAATTTCGGCAGTATAGAAACCACCCTTACCATCAACCAGATTAACTACAGCACCAACGGTTAAACGGAGTACACGAACGCAGTGCTTGCTTTCTTCTTCGTTAAGCGTATAAGTATTGGAGGTAATATCTGGTGTATAAAAAATATGCATGGTTGAAATTAATGATTATCAACCATATCTGTTTCATTAATTACCAGTTCGAGCTTAACAGTTTCGATATTTTGCTCTGTTTTTTTAAGAATGGTAAACAAATAACCATAAGATTCATTGCTTTCGCCAACTTCAGGAATACGCCCAAAAACATGCGAAACCAAGCCACCAATGGTGTCGAAATCTTCATCTTCAGGTAAATCGTGAGGCAGGTGCTCGTTTACATCGTAAACGGTTGCAAAGGCATTCACAATAAATTCGTTATCAGATACTTTTTCTACCAGTGGTTTTTCTTCGTCGTACTCGTCCTGAATTTCACCTACCAGTTCTTCAACAATATCTTCTAAGGTTACCATACCGGCAGTTCCGCCAAACTCATCCAAAACAATGGCAATCTGAATGCGGTTGCTTTGCAGCTCGCTCATCAGATCATTAATTTTTTTGGTTTCTGTTACAAAATATGGTTTTCTGATAATGTCTTTTAAAGTCCAGTGCTGATTGCCGGCCGCAACCAAAGGCAAAATATCTTTGGCATGGATAATACCTACGATTTTATCCATAATATCATCGTAAACCGGCAAACGTGAGTATCCTTCTTTGATAATCGTGTCGATTACTTCCTCTTTACCGGAAGTAAGTTCGATACCCGAAATTTTGGTTCGTGGCACCATGATGTTCTTTACCACACGCTCGTTAAAATCGAATACGTTTTTAATCAACTCGTGCTCATTATTATCAAGTGCACCGCTTTCTTTACCCTGATCGAGTAAATACTGAAGTTCTTCTGTACTGTGCAGAGATTCGTGACCACCGGAAGTATCGATACCGAATGGTTTTAGAATTACAGCAGCCAGACTGTTTAAAGTCCAGATTGCCGGTCTGAATACCACATAAAACAACTGAAGTGGTAACGATACGAATAAAGTGGTGGCTACAGGTCTTTGTATGGCAAACGATTTTGGGGCAAGCTCGCCAAAAACAATGTGCATGATCGTAATTAACGAGAAAGCTACAATTGTAGAGGCGGTGTGAATGGTAGCATCGCTAAGCCCCCACTCTAAACTATCGAAAAGGTTTTTAAAGATGGTATGCATAACGCCTTCACCAACCCAACCTAAGCCCAGTGATGCAAGCGTTATACCCAGCTGAGTGGCGGCCAGATAGCCATCCAGGTTATGGATGATACTCTTGGCCATTTTACCTACACGGCTGCCCGATTTAGCTTTAATTTCTATTTGTGATGCGCGAACTTTTACAATGGCAAACTCGGCTGCCACAAAAAAACCGTTTAAAAGCACCAAAAACAAGGCGAAAAACAAACGCCAGCCTACTGATCCGGTATCAGGTTCCTGTAAGGCTACAAGAACTACATTGGGGGTTGGCAGTATTGTACTTAACGCTGAATTTAAAAACAAACAGACCGTGGGTAAATCCATTAAGCTAATTCTCTAAATGTTGTGTTATAAAGTTCTATGCTTTCTTTAATTACTTTATGCGCATAACGAACACCTAATAAATGTTCGATGGTTACATTTTTATCTTCTAATGCCTTGTAATCCTGAAAGAAGCGAACAATTTCTTTCATTTGGTGCGGAGGTAACTGATCTAAATCGTTGATGTAGTTAACCGACATATCGTGCGCAGCTACAGCAATAATTTTATCATCCTGCTCTCCGTTATCAACCATGTGCATTACACCTACCACTTTAGCCTCGATTAAGGTCATTGGGTATACGTCTACTGAACAAAGCACCAGAATATCTAAAGGATCTTTATCATCGCAATAGGTTTGCGGAATAAAGCCATAGTTAGCCGGATACATAACTGATGAAAAAAGAACCCTATCCAATTTAATCAGACCTGATTCTTTATCTATTTCGTATTTTGCTTTTGAACCTTTTGGAATTTCAATAATTGCGTTTACAATTTCCGGAACGTTGTTTCCTGGAGATACGCTATGCCACGCGTGATGATCGTCTTTTATCATTTCTAATTTAAATCTGTTTTATCCTCTTCCGGACCTTTCACTACTTTACTTTTTACAAAGGTAATTAATAATGGTATAGTTGTGATAAGGATAAAGCCAATAATAATATATAATAGGTAATCGTTAATTTCTTTTTCAAAGCGGCGACCTAAAAAATAGCCCAGTAAAGTGAGTGAACAGATCCAAAGTGTTCCGCCAACAACATTATACAATGCAAATTTTTTAAAGTCTAATTTTACAACTCCGGCAAAAATAGGAGCAAAAGTTCTTACAATTGGCACAAAACGCCCCATAATCAGTGCAAATGCGCCTTGTTTATTATAGTAGTCTTCGGCAGCTTTTAAGTAGCGTTTCTTAAAAAAGAAGCTATCTTTTCTGGTGTACAATACCGGCCCGGTTTTGCGCCCGAACCAATAACCCGTAAAATTACCCGAAATTGCCGCAACACATAAACCAGCCAAAAGCACGGCAATATTTACATCAAGTTTACCGGTAGCAACAAACATGCCAGCCAAAAACAGTAAATAATCGCCCGGGAGAAAAAAACCAAAGAACAGGCCTGTTTCTGCATAGATTACGAATACAACGAGATAGAAACCGCCCTCCCTCAATAATTTCTCGGGATCAATTAGCTGATGCAGGTAGTTCCAAAAATCGTGCATATTCAATTATTCGTAAAACTACAAATAATTATTAAACAACAGCATACCTATATCAGGTTTAAAATTATTGCAGGGCAGATACCCAAAACAAGCGTAATTGCTACTGAAACCAATAGTACCACTTTGTATTGTGCAGGCGTTGAAAGTACAGTTTCACTACCATCTTTAAACCACATGGCCACAATTACCCTGAAATAATAATAGAAACCAACCAAAGCATTTAAGATTGCAAAGGCTACCAATAAGGTTTTATATTCAGTCATTACGTTCAGGAACATCAGGTATTTACCTATGAAACCAGCGGTTAATGGGATACCTGCTAATGATAACATGGCAACAGTTAAACACAATGCCACCAATGGATTTTTCTTTCCTAAACCGTTAAAACTTTCAAAGCTATCGCTACCTGTTTTCTGTTTAACCAGAATTAATACCGCAAAGGCAATGATCGATGCAAAAGTATAAGCAGCAGCATATACCAATACGTTATTGCCAGAATTTTTAGTTATAACTATTAAAGAGAACAATAAGTACCCTGCATGCGAAATACTTGAGTAAGCCAGCATACGTTTAAAGTTCTTTTGGAATAGGGCTGTTACGTTACCGATGAATAAGGTAAGGCATACAATAACGATTAAAGGCATTACCCAAAACTCGTGTAAAGGCTCAAGAGGTCCGGCAAACAAACGCAAAAACGCCGCAAAACCAGCAGTTTTAACTACCGTACTCATGAAGGTGGTGATTAAAGAAGGTGCGCCTTCATAAACATCCGGAGTCCAGAAGTGGAAAGGTGCCGCACCGATTTTAAAGCACAAACCAATCATCATGAGGATTACCCCAGGATAAAAGATTGGTGAAACTGAAGTGCTATTATTTACCAGATAAGCCTGGATTTTATCTAAATCGAAAGAACCCGTAGCACCATAAATTAAGGTAATACCAAACAACAGGAAGCCTGTAGAAAAGGCCCCCATTAAGAAATATTTTAACGAAGCTTCATTTGAGGCAAAATCCTTTTTCCGGATACCAGCCAGAATGTATAAACTCACCGACATGATTTCAAGCCCAACAAACAGCATGGCCATGTTTTTATACGAAACCATCATAATCATTCCCGCCAGGGCGAAAAGGATTAAGGTATAGTACTCGGCAATGTTATCGCTTTTAGCGTGAAAATAGTTTTGTGTTAATAAGAAAATCAAAAGTGTACCTACAATACAAACGCCAGAAAATGCAAGTGCAAAATTATCCGTCTGCATCATTCCGAAATGAACTGCGTTGCCTCCCCAGGCGCAAAAAGTAAAGCCCAAGGCAGTAAGTAAGCCAACAACGGTAAGCGGCAATAATGCTTTATTTGCTTTAAACAAACCTGCATAAAGTACAATAAAAGCTGTTATACTAATGGTTATTATAATATTCATTGCTTATTTTACTGATGTTAATTTTTGATTTACCTGTTCTAATAAATGTTGTACAGATGCCTCTGTTAAGTGCAATAATGGTTTTGGATAAACACCCAGAACGATAATTAAAGCACAGATCAAATAAAGGACAAATTTCTCTGATCCCTGAATATCACTGAATGTGATGGTTAATTCGTTTGTTTTGCCCAGCATTACGTTCTGATACATGCGCAACATGTAAACAGCACCGAAAATGATGGTTAAGCCTGCAATTGCTGCAGCCCAGATGCCTACATTGTACACGCCCATTAGCAATAAGAATTCTCCAATGAAACCGTTTGTTCCTGGTAAAGCCACTGTTCCTAAAACAATAATCAGGAAAGTGATAGCTAATTGTGGTGCTGCTTTGGCAATACCGCCCAACTCTTCTATTTTATTGGTTTTAACGCGCGAGAAAATAATATCCAGTACAAAGAATAAACCTACCACATTAATACCATGGCTCAGCATCTGCACCATTGCGCCCTGCATACCTTGCTGGTTTAAAGCAAAAATACCTGCAGAAATTAAACCTACGTGGCCAATTGAAGAATAAGCGACCAAACGTTTGGCATCTTTTTGTGTAAAAGCAATTAACGATGCATATACAATACCAATGATAGACAAACCAATAGCTACGCACGACCAATCCTGAACACCTGCAGGTACAATTGGCAATAACCATCTGATTACGCCATAAATACCCATTTTTAACATAATACCTGATAATAACATAGTACCTTGCGTAGGTGCTGCAGTATAAGTGTCAGGCTGCCAGGTATGGAAAGGGAAAACCGGCATTTTAATGGCAAAAGCAATAAAGAAAGCCCAGAAAATCCATCCTTGCTGTGCTGCATCAAGATTTAATGCATAAAAAGCCGAGATTTCGAAATTGTGTGCCGGGTTTTGCAGATACAGGTAAATAATACCCATTAACATAAATAAAGAACCTGCAATGGTGTACACAAAAAACTTCATGTTAATGCGAACACGGTCTTTTCCACCCCAGAAAGCACAAATAAAATAAATAGGGATTAATGCTGCTTCCCAGCCAATATAGAAAAGGAAAGCATCTAAGGCAGTAAACACCAACAATAAACCGGTTTGCATAAATAAAATCAATGCATAAAAAGCAGCCTGATTTTTATAATCGTGTTTATAGCTTGAAAGGATAATAATAGGGATTAATAAGTTGGTTAATAAAACCACCAACATGCTGATTCCATCGATACCGGCATGGAAATTAATGCCCAGATCAGCAATCCATGGTAAATTTGCTTCGAACTGTGTACTTGCATTCGGGATGAAGTTACAGGCGATAAACAAAGCCAGCCCTAAAGAAACTACCGAAAATACGGTCGAAACTATTTTAGCCGACTTACCTGCAAATGCTGTAATAATAGCACCCGCAAGCGGAAGAAATATAAGTAGTAAAAGTTGTTCCATTATTTATTTTTGAACCCTTTTTATAATATGTAACTAAATGTATAGATCAATAACGCGATGATACCAAATACCATCATAAACAGGTAGAAACCTACGTTTCCGCTCTGTAATAAGCGAAGGCCTTTACTTGCCTCGTTTGTGCTCCATCCTAATCCGTTTACAATGCCATCAATAACCTTATTATCGATGATGCGGTAAAAGAATTTAGAAAGAATATCCAAAGGTTTGGTAATGATGAAATCGTAAATCTCATCCAAATAAAATTTATTATATGATAATTTCGCTAAAGCCGAACGCGGTGCTTCATCAGCAACCGGAACATGCGCACCTTTTACATATTTAGTATAAGCATACAATAAAGCAATAACTGCAGCCACAACCGAAGTACCCATTAAGGTCCACTCTGTTGAATGGCTTAAATCCAGTTCATGTTGTGCAACACCTGCACCTGTTAACCAGTGTGCTAACCACTCGTTACCACCAAAAACATGTGGTAAGTTAATGGCACCACCAATTGCAGCCAGAACAGCCAAAATTACCAAAGGTAGGGTCATTGCAGCTGGCGATTCATGGATATGACTTTCTGCATGGTGCGTTCCGCGGTATTTACCAGAAAAAGTAAGAAACATCATCCTGAACATATAGAACGAAGTTAAGAATGCGGTTAGCACGCCAATTCCCCAAAGAATAGGACTTGACTGAAAAGCATGCGCCAAAATTTCGTCTTTAGAAAAGAAACCAGAGAATGGTGGTAAACCTGCAATTGCGATAGTACCAATCATCATGGTAGCAAATGTAGTTTTAAGTTTGCTTTTTAATCCACCCATGTGACGCATATCCTGCTCGTGGTGCATAGCATGAATAACGGAACCAGCTCCTAAAAACAATAAAGCTTTAAAGAATGCGTGGGTTAATACGTGGAAGAAGGAGCCTGTGTAAGCACCAACACCTAAGCCTAAAAACATATAGCCCAATTGAGATACTGTTGAGTAAGCCAATACTTTTT
Source organism: Pedobacter kyungheensis (assembly GCF_000812965.1). GTDB lineage: Bacteria > Bacteroidota > Bacteroidia > Sphingobacteriales > Sphingobacteriaceae > Pedobacter > Pedobacter kyungheensis. Next base: position 162,092 of record NZ_JSYN01000005.1, on the reverse strand, counting down.
TGATATCGGTTTGGGTTAAGGCAATAATAGCTGCGATTAAAGCGGTTGCTGCACCAACAATAGCAATGATGTGCTGGGTTAGCGGAGCAAGATCAAATAATACGCTCGAACGGGCAATCATGTAGATACCTGCCGTTACCATCGTTGCTGCGTGGATTAACGCCGAAACAGGGGTTGGTCCGGCCATCGCATCCGGTAACCAGGTAAACAAAGGCAATTGTGCCGATTTACCGCAGGCCCCGATAAATAATAAAATGGTAATTAGGACTAATTTATTATCGCCTGGCAACATGTTAGCTGCCTGAGGGAAAATTTTTGAGAATTCTACACTTCCGAAGAAATTGAAGATTAAAAATACACCCAGTAAAAACCCCAAATCGCCAATGCGGTTCATTACGAAAGCTTTTTTGGCTGCCGATGCATAAGCGCTGTTGGTGTACCAGAAACCGATTAACAGGTATGAACATAAACCAACGCCTTCCCAACCGATAAACATTACGATATAGTTTGAACCCAATACCAATAAAAGCATGAAGAATACAAACAGGTTCAGGTAACTGAAAAATTTACCAAACCCATCGTCGTCGTGCATATAACTGGTAGAATACAGGTGGATTAAAAATCCAATTCCGGTGATAATCAACAGCATGATCGAGCTTAAAGGATCAACCAGGAATGATAAAGGAATATGTAATGCGCCTGCGCTAATCCAATCAAATAAAAATACTTCGTGAGCTTTTTGGGTATCGCCTTGTAAACTAAAGAAAATAACTACGCTGATGATGAAAGAAGCTAAAATAACGCCGCTTCCGATGATTCCAACAAGTCCTTTAGATAAAGATTTTCTGCCTAGTCCGTTAATTACAAAGCCTAAAAAAGGAAGTAACGGAACCAACCAAATCAATTGTTCTATTGTCATTCTTATTATATATTTACCACTTAAGGCGATTTAAAACATTAATATCTATCGATTTCGTATTTCTGTATACCATTACAATAATGGCTAAACCTACAGCAACTTCTGCAGCTGCCAGGGCCATAATGAAGAATACAAAAACCTGTCCCGAAGGATCGTTGCTATGCACAGAGAAAGCCGTTAAAAGCAGGTTAACTGCATTTAACATCAACTCTACCGACATAAAAATTACGATTGCATTTCTGCGGGTTAACACGCCAATTACACCAATAGTGAAAATAATTGCACTTAAATAGATGTAATGATTTAGCGGCACACCTGCCATTTGTGTAGTTAAATTTTCCATTATGCTTCTACCTCATCTCTTTTAGATAATAAAACGGCTCCAACCATTGCTGCCAACAGTAATAGAGATGATAATTCGAATGGCAATAAGAATGGTCCGAAAAGCTCTTTACCTAAGTTTTCTACCAAACCTAATCCCGGATTTTTTAAAATTAACGGACTGCTGATACTTGCTGCCTTTAACGAACCGATTAAGGTTACAATTAAGCAACCACCGGCAATTACGCCCACAATTTTAATTAATGGCGATTTTGATGGCTCGGTATCCTTGTTCAGGTTAAGGAGCATCAGTACGAAAAGGAACAATACCATGATGGCCCCCATGTAAACAATGAAGTTTACCACAGCCAGAAATTGTGCATTCAGCAATACATAATGTACCGTGAAAGTGAAAAAGGTAAGAATTAAGTACAATACACTGTGGATTGGATTTTTCGCAAAAATCACCATCAGTGAAAAGAGGATACTTAATGTAGCTACGAAATAGAATACTTGTGTACTCATTAATTTGTTTTTTGTTTATGTTCCATGGTTTATATCATCATAAACCAGTATTTATATTTCGTTCTGTAAAAACACAAAACGGTGCTTAAAGCCATTTTAATTGTTTAGTCCTTCGACAGGCTCAGGATGACAACAATTATTTTTTCATCTCTAACGGAGCTTCAACCAGCTTATCTTTTCCGTAAATGAAATCTTTACGTAAATAATCGGCAGGTACAATTGGTCCGTCTAAATAAATAGCTTCTTTAGGGCAGGCTTCTTCACATAATCCGCAGAAAATGCAACGCAACATGTTAATTTCATAAGTTGCTGCGTATTTTTCTTCGCGGTATAAATGTTTTTCTTCCGGCTTACGTTCTGCAGCAATCATGGTAATCGCTTCAGCAGGGCAAGATAAAGCGCATAAACCACAGGCTGTGCAACGCTCTTTCCCGTTCTCATCGCGCTTAAGCGAGTGCATTCCCCTAAAGTTGGTCGAGAATTCGCGTTCTACTTCCGGATATCTTACTGTTGCCTCTTTTTTGAATAAGTGGCTAATGGTGATGCCCATTCCCTTAACAATTGCCGGAAGGTACATCCGTTCCATAAAGCTCAGCGGCTTTTGTTCCAGTACTTTTTTCTTATTACTTAATGATTCCATAATTAAAACTTCTCAATAATCGCAATCACAATTCCAGTTATTATAATGTTGGCAATGGCTAAAGGAATTAAGCCTTTCCAACCCAAATTCATCAATTGATCGTAACGGAAACGCGGGATAGTCCAACGTACCCACATGAAGAAAAAGATGAAGAATACTATTTTTCCGAAGAAAATGGCAGTACCAAACAACGGTGCCCAAGTTGGTCCCCAGTGTGCAGCAATCCAATCCATACCCGGGTAGTTATATCCACCAAAATATAGCGTAGCCATTACTGCCGATGAAACAAACATGTTGATATACTCGGCAAATAAGTAGAAACCTAATTTCATTGATGAATACTCAGTATGATAACCACCAATCAGCTCGGTTTCACACTCCGGCAAATCGAATGGTGCGCGGTTGGTTTCCGCAAAAGAACATACCATGAATATCAGAAAGCCCAATGGCTGATACCACACATTCCAGTTAAGGCCATGTTGTTGTGCAACAATTTCCTTTAAGCTTAGCGTATTCGTCATCAGCAATAAAGCAATGATAGATAAACCCATTGCAATTTCGTAACTGATGTTTTGTGAAGCCGCACGGATAGCACTTAACAAAGAGTATTTGTTGTTAGATGCCCAGCCACCAATCATTACGCCGTAAACACCAAGAGATACCACGCCAAAAATGTACAAAACACCAACATTGATATCGGTAACTTGTAATGAAACGGTTTTTCCCGCAATTAATACCGGTGTTCCCCAGGGAATAACTGCGGTACCGATACAAGCGCATAGCAGTGCTAAACCCGGACCAACAATAAATAACCATCGGTTAGAAGTTGTAGGAATAATCTCTTCCTTCATAAACATCTTTACCCCGTCGGCAAGTGGTTGCAAAATCCCAAATGGACCAGCTCTGTCCGGACCTAAACGATCTTGTAAAAATGCTGCAACCTTACGCTCAGCATAGGTAGAATACATGGCAATTACCAAACTGATAGCGAAGATTACCACTACCAGAATAAATTTTTCTATAATAAAACCTGTATCCATTAGTATTTTACTGTTTTATGTAATTCAATTTCGTTTGCAGCCTGCAATGCCGGGTTGGGCTTAATTACCGGCAATGGTTTTAATGTTTCGTAGTGGTTAGATGCAATTACCGAAGTATCATCAATATGCGTTGGGTGCTCAATAGTCCAGTCGGATGTTGCTTTTTTATCAAAACGGCAGGTATTGCAGATAAACTCTTCTACTTCACCAAACTGATCTTTACGCGCGGTAACACGTATAACATCTTCTCCTTTGTACCAAAGGGTTACCTTACCGTTACACTTTTCATGATCGCAATTGCGGTGTGCATCAACTGGTTTGGTAAACCAAACACGGTTTTTAAAACGGAAAGTTTTATCTGTTAAAGCACCAACTGGGCAAACATCAATTACGTTTCCTGAGAAATCGTTATCAACGGCCTGCTGGATATAAGTAGAAATTTCTGAATGATCGCCACGGTTTAAGATACCGTGAACACGTTTGTTGGTAATCTGATCGGCAGTGAAAACACAACGGTAGCATAAAATGCAACGGTTCATGTGTAACTGGATCTTATCGCCAATATCGATACGTTCGAAAGTACGGCGTTCAAACTCATAACGTGTTTTTTGCAAACCGTGCTCGTAACCTAAGTTCTGTAAATCGCACTCTCCAGCCTGATCACAAACCGGGCAATCTAAAGGGTGGTTAATCAACAAGATTTCGACTACACCTGCGCGTGCTTCCAAAACTTCGGGCGAAGTAATGTTAAGCACTTCCATCCCATCCATTACAGTTGTACGACAAGATGCAACCAATTTTGGCATTGGGCGAGGATCTTTCTCCGAACCTTTTGTTACCTTAACAATACAGGTACGGCATTTACCACCACTGCCTTGTAACTTAGAATAATAGCACATGGCTGGCGGAACAATGTCACCCCCGATTTGCCTTGCAGCATTCAGGATGGTTGTTCCGTTATCAACCTCAACTGTTATCCCATCTATCGTAACCTTAACTTTTTCACTCATGGTTAATGATATTCTTTTATTGCTTTATCTCACATTGGTTTGTTTCTCCACGAACCAATTCAATTATATTATTTCCCTCCCGGGATTTTATAACCAATTTCTTTTCTTGGTTGTTGCTTTTGTTCTAGTAGTTCATCAAAATACCTGAAGATTACTTCAATATTTTTATCCTGATTATCTACTTTCTTTTTAATCTTTTCTACTTCTAATCTTATTTCCGTATTACTTAAAACCATGGTTCTAAGTTGTACAAACACATCAATAATCTTAATACTTACCTCTACCGCACGTTTACTTTTTAAAACGTTTGATAGTTGCAAAATACCATGCTCGCTAAACGCAAACGGAAGATACTTTGAATACTTTCCTTGTTCTAAGGTCGCAAATTGCGACCTTAGAACCTCGTTTTCTTCTTTTGTAAGTTCGAACATAAAATGTTCCGGAAAACGCTCTATATTCCTTCTAACTTGTTCTTTTAATCTTTTAGTCTCAACGCCAAAGAGTTCTGCTAAATCCGAATCCAACATCACCTTAACTCCCCGAAAAAGATATATTTTATTAATAATTACTTCGTTTGGGATAATTACGGATGTTAATTCTTCTTTCATTTACATATTCATGGTATTAAGTTAAACTTTCTTAAGGTCAAAAAATGTGACCTTAAGATTTATTTCTTGCTTTTGTTTCGTGAACACACGAACCGAGGCGCTTTTATTTTTCTTCCGTTACCGGAGCTTTTTCAATCGGATTTGCATAGTTTGCCAAACCGTAATTCTGGCTCTGGCTCTTCACCGGCTCTTTAATATGCCACTCAAATTCATCTCTGAAATGACGGATAGCACTTGCAACCGGCCATGCTGCTGCATCACCTAGCGGGCAAATGGTATTTCCTTCAATTTTACGCTGAACATCCCATAACAAATCTACATCATCCATGGTACCATGTCCGTGCTCAATTTTGTGCAGGATTTTTTCCATCCAGCCAGTGCCCTCACGGCATGGCGAACATTGTCCGCAACTTTCGTGGTGATAGAAACGCGAAAAATTCCAGGTATTGCGTACAATACACTGATCTTCATCAAAAGCGATAAAACCACCAGATCCCAACATGGTTCCGGTAGCAAAACCGCCTTCAGCTAATGATTCGTAACTCATTAAGCGAGGCTCGCCATTAGCATATTTTAAGGTTAAATTAGCGGGTAAGATTGGCACAGATGAACCTCCTGCAACAGTTGCTTTCAGACGTTTTCCGTTAGCAATACCACCACAATATTCGTCAGAGTAGATAAATTCTTCTACCGGTAAACCCAGTTCAATTTCGTAAACACCTGGTTTTACTAAATTACCAGATGCAGAGATTAATTTGGTACCTGTACTTCTGCCAATACCGATTTTAGCATATTCATCGCCTCCATCGTTAATAATCGGCACAACTGCAGCGATCGATTCTACATTATTTACTACAGTTGGACAACCGTATAAACCCGCAATTGCCGGGAAAGGTGGCTTAATACGAGGGTTACCTCTTTTACCTTCAAGTGATTCTAACAGAGCGGTTTCTTCACCACAAATGTAGGCCCCACCGCCAGGCTGAACATATAATTCTAAATCGTAACCTGTTCCCAAAATGTTTTTACCTAACCATCCTGCAGCCTTTGCTTCAGCAATTGCTTTTTCCAGGATGCGGATCTGAGGCATCATCTCTCCACGAACGTAGATGTATGAAACCTTAGCACCTAAAGCAAAACTCGAAACAATCATGCCTTCAATTAAAGCATGCGGAATGTAAGTCATCAGGTAACGGTCTTTGAAAGTTCCCGGCTCAGACTCATCGGCATTGCAAACCAAATAACGGGCAACACCTTCCGGCTTAGCCAAAAAGCTCCATTTCATTCCTGTTGGGAAACCAGCACCCCCGCGGCCGCGCAAGCCTGATTTCTTAACTTCTTCAACAACTTCTTCTGGTGTTAAAGTTTTAAGGGCTTTTTCAACGGCACGGTACCCGCCTTTTTGGCGATAGACCTCAAGTGTATTGATGCCTGGTACGTTTATATGCTCAAGTAATAATTTGCGACTCATTATTTTTTAGATGTGAGATGTGAGACGTGAGATGTGCGACAGCCGCCTTATCTCAAATCTCAAATCTAGTTTCTCAAATCTTGTTCTTTAAATCTTCAATCAGTTTATCTACACTTTCGGTAGTTAAGTTTTCGTAGAAAGTATATTCCGGGCTAATTTGTAAAACCGGACCGAAACCACAGGCCGCCAAGCATTCAACTCCTCTAAAGCTGAAAAGGCCATCTGCAGTTACTTCACCTTCTTTAACGCCTAACTTATCTTCTAAGTGGGTTAATATTTTTTCGGCACCTACCAGGCAGCAAGGCCCTGTACGGCAAACCTCCAGTGCATATTTACCCTGAGGTTTTAAAAAGTACATGGTATAAAATGTAGCTACCTCGTACACTTCAATCGGCTGAATATTTAAATATGCAGCTACTTGATCCATTGCCGATGTTGGTACCCAAAGAAATTCGGCCTGCACCAAATGTAATAAGGGTAGCAAAGCTGATTTTTGTTTTCCTTCAGGATAACGGCTTTTTATTTCATCAAATTTGGCCAGCAATTCTGATGAAAAAGTTACAGGTGTTTGTTCTTCTACTTTAAGCATCTAATTCTCCTGCAATAATGTTCATACTACTCATGTTGATAATGGCATCAGACAATAACATGCCCTCGCTCATTGGCGCAAACATCTGGTAATTTATAAAACTTGGTCTGCGGAAGTGTAAACGGTATGGGGTACGTCCGCCATCATTGATCAGATAGAAACCTAACTCACCATTACCACCTTCTACAGCATGATATACTTCTGCTTTTGGTGCATCAATTTCGCCCATCACAATTTTAAAGTGATAGATTAATGCTTCCATATTATTGTAAACTTCTTGTTTTGGAGGCAGGTAAAATTCAGGAACATCGGCATGGAAAATACCTTTTTCTTCTGATTTTAATTTCTCCAAAGCCTGCTCAATAATGCGTACACTTTGCCACATTTCCTCATTACGAACCAAATAACGGTCGTAAATATCGCCACTGGTACCAACGGGAACCTCGAAATCGAAATCCTGGTATGAAGAATACGGATCACTTACGCGCACATCGTAATCTACACCAGTAGCACGTAAAAGTGGACCTGTCCAGCTGTACTCTAAAGCAGTTTCTTTCGTTACTTCTGCAACACCCGCAGTCCTGTCGATAAAGATACGGTTGCGGGTTAACAGGTTTTCGAACTCTTTTAATGCCGCAGGAAATTCTTTTAAGAATTTATTGATTTTGGCAAAAGCGATATCATTGAAATCTCTTTCAAAACCGCCAATACGGCCAATATTTGTGGTTAAACGTGCACCACAAACCTCTTCAAAAATCTCGTAAATGTGTTCACGGAACTGGAAAAGGTAAAGGAATGTGGTGGTAGCCCCTGTATCCTGACCAATAATCGTGTTACAGATAATGTGATCGGCAATACGCGAAAGCTCCATTACAATTACGCGCAGATAATCTACACGTTTTGGCATTTGGATATTCAATAACTTCTCAACCGTCATGTGCCAGCCCATGTTGTTAATAGGCGAAGAACAATAGTTTAAACGGTCGGTAAGTGGTGTAATCTGATAAAATGGGCGGTGCTCGGCAATCTTTTCGAAAGCACGGTGAATATACCCAATAGTTGAAACGCCGCTTACAATACGTTCGCCATCTAATTGCAAAACGTTTTGAAAAACGCCGTGGGTTGCAGGGTGTGTTGGGCCTAAATTTAAGGTTACCAGCTCACTTTGCGGGTCGTTATCTGTAAATACCGGATGGTTATGATTCATAAAATTACCTTCCAAAAAATTCGTCTTTTTTATCTACTCTGTTCGGGTCTTCCAATGGATATTGTTTCAACATTGGGTGTACACCTAAATCGTCCATATTCAGGATACGGCGTAAGTCAGGATGTCCTTCAAATTTAACACCAAACAAATCGTAAGTTTCGCGCTCCATCCAGTTCGCTCCTTTCCACACTGTTGTTGCAGTAGGAATTGTTGGATTTTGCTCTGAAATAAAAACTTTAACCCTGATCCTAACTTTTTCTACCATGTTGTGCAAATGGTAAACCACTGCAATGCCATGATCTTTACCCGGATAATGAACCGCAGTAATATCAGTTAAGAAGTTAAATTTTAAATCGTTTTTAAGGAACGACAACACATTGATGATTACATCTTTTGTTGTTGCAAAAGTAAGCAAACCGTAAGGCTCGGCAACCGCAGTTACCTTTTCGCCAAACTTTTCGCTAAGTTTTGCCAGGATAGTATTATTTAGTGTCGTTTCTTCCATTATTTAATACCGTATTGGCCTAAAAGTTCTTTGTAATAATCAGAATTTCTTCTTCTGCCCGATTCGTTTTTAACCAAATCCTGGATCCGCTGAAAACCATCTAAAATGGCTTCAGGTCTTGGCGGGCAACCCGGTACGTAAACATCAACCGGAATAACCTCATCAATACCCTGCAAAACAGAATAAGTATCGAAAATACCACCGCTACTTGCGCAGGCTCCAACAGCCATTACCCAACGTGGCTCTGCCATTTGGATATACACTTGTTTTAATACCGGAGCCATCTTTTTAGCGATAGTACCCATAACCATTAAAACATCGGCCTGACGGGGAGAAAAACTCAAGCGCTCTGCACCGAAACGACCTAAATCGTAGTGAGAACCCATGGTAGCCATAAATTCGATTCCACAACAAGAAGTTGCAAATGGCAATGGCCATAATGAATTTGAGCGGGCCAAACCAATCACTTTATCTAAAGAGGTGGCAAAATAGCCAGGCCCTTCGGTTCCTGGAGGCGCATCAACTATATTAATTTCACTCATGTTTATAAACAAAAAATGCTCATCCCTTTGAAGAATGAGCAGCAAATTTACAATATTTAAAAGGCAATTGAACTAGAATCACCAGATTTAGAACCTTTCTAAATAACCAAAATCAAGCCTGGTTAGTGTAACTGATACACGTACAGTTTTCAGTTGATAATTTTAAGTTTTTAGTCACAAGAATCATACAAACTGCGAACTAACAACTGTTAACGGACTAGTTCCAGTCTAATACTTTTTTCTTGATTACGTAGATAAAGCCAAGCAATAAGGTGCCCATAAAAATGAACATCTCGATCATACCATCCATTTTTAATGCACGGAAATTAACTGCCCAGGGATACATAAAAATAACCTCCACATCGAACAATACAAACAGGATGGCTACTACGAAATACTTAATTGAGAATGGCTGACGGGCATTACCCACGCTTTTAATACCAGCTTCGAAGGTCTCTAACTTATCGGCTGTTTTGCGTTTAGGGCCTAATACGTGTGTAGCTACTAAAGTGAGTACTACGAAACCTAAAGCAACAATAACTTGAAATATAATAGGTAAAAAATCTATAGAGGTACTTTGCGCTTGCATAATTTTTATTTTGTGATGCAAAAGTAAAAGAAAAAGGCAGAGTAACCAAACTCTGCCTTTTCTAAATTATTTAACTTTTAATTATTTGCCTTTACCTTTAGCAGCTGCCGGAGCTTGTAACTCTTTTAATTTAGCAGTTGCATAACTATCGGCAGGATCTAATGCCAAACATTTATTTAAGTAATCTATCGCTTTTGCTTTATCTTTATCTGCATACCACGCACCTAATAAACGATAAGATTCAATTAAATTGCTTTTGGCCGATGCCTGCTCCTCAGGTTTAACTAATGTTACATATTTTTCATAATATGGAATCATTAAACCTTTTGTAGCCGAGGCATTTTTAGTCTGATCAATATAATCGTTAATCCTTGCTCTGTAAAAGTAAGATAACGCAAAATCAGGAGAAGCTTTAGATAAAGTTCCAAGTGCTGTATCAGCCCTAACTAAACCTTCAATATTCATTGGCTTATTTTCCTTTTTAAGATAATAAGATTCTAAGAATCTATTGATACCAATATACAAGTAGTTATAAAGTGAACCTTTACCGTTTGGATTATATTTGGCAGCTAACTCGTAAACATCAGCAGACTTAGCATATTTTTTTGCTTTATATAATGCAGCAGCAGCTTCTGATAAAGCCTCAGCATTTGCTGAATCTACTTTTGTAGCTTTAATAATATTGTTTAAAGCCAAGCTATCTTGTCCAGCCTGCAACTGCGCTTTACCCAAATACAGATAATCGTTACCTAAAATTCTGGTTGTGTCTTTTTCCTTTGCAAAGAACTCAGTCATACTGGTCAAAGCAACCGGATAATTCTTATTTTCATAAGCTGCCCAGCCCTTCATCCTGGATACAATTGCATTTTTAGGATCGTTTGCCGGTGCTTGAATAGCAGAAGCAACTTGTTCTAATGTTTTGAAATCTTTAGCATAGAATAAGAATTGAGCATAACGTAACTGAGACTCTAAAGATTTGTCAGTTAAATCCATATACTTTTTATAGTTTTCAATTCCTTTAGCAGCTTTCTCTTTGTCTGTACCGAAGTTACTCCACTGTAAGTATAACTCACCTAATTCGCGGTAAGCCGGACCATAGTTCGGGTCTGCAGCAATTACATCCAATAATTCTTTTTCACCTTCAGGAAAAGCACGCGATTCTTTATACATTTTACCAATCTGCGTTTTAGCCCTTCTGTTGGTTGGGTCAACATCGTTTACACGGAAATACGGGCCTAATGCTTCAGAGTTTTTTCTTTGCAATGCATAAGCATCACCTAAAGCTAAGAATACACCAGCATCTTTATCTTTCGTATCTAACTCATCAGCTTTGGTGATATTGGCAATTGCGTTAGTAAAATCAGGTTTAGAAACTTCGTCACTTGGTTTATCCTGAGCTAAATATGCTCTACCAATTTGTAAGTAAGTTTGATAGTCTTTTTTACCCAATTCAATTGCCTTATCGAAGTTGGTTTTTGCCGAAGTAGGGTTGTTCGACAATAAATCAGCTTCGCCTAAACCAATCAGGTTTGAAGCATTTTTCGGATCAGCAGTTAAACCCTTAGTAAAAACGGCTCTTGCTGAATCGATGTAACCTGTTTTCAGGTAAACCAAACCCAGGTTATAATAATTTTCGCCATCTGAGGCTTTAGAGCTTACCAACGACTTAAGCATCGATGAAGCTTTCTGATACTGTTCTGCATCAATGGCTTTTTTCGCATCAGTTAAACTTTGAGCAAAAACTGCAGAACCCATCAACACCAAACCTACATTTAAGGTTATTGCTTTCTTTGAAATTTTCATTGGATCAATTTTTTGTTTTTAAATGTTTTTAAAATCGGGCTGGAGTGAGTTCTATTTTTATCCAAAATCTCCAACCAAACTTACCGAACATTGGTTTTAACAATTATGAAGCATTATCTCTAAATACTTCGTGGTTCAATTTATAATTTATTTATTACTTTCTTTAGTTAAATTTATTTCTCTTGGCATTAGCTTGTGCGGGCCAAGTCCAGATTTAAGTACAATCAACTGTCCTCTCTGGCTTCTTAACCATGTTGCAAATCCTGTGCCTAAACCATCTCTACCCTCGCACTCAATTATATTTACGTTTCTTAGAAAAGGATAGACTCCGTTTATAAGATTTTCCTGCGTAGGTTTATAAAATTTATCGCTTCCTACTTTTCCTTTATCGTTTTTAACACCCATCATTTTAACCTGGGCAAGGTATTGAGCCATTTCGGTATTCTGTTCAGAAATCCAATTTACGCCCAAAATACCAATAAAATTTTTATCCTGCGCAACAAGTTTGATAACTTCATTACTGGAATTTTTTGAATAAACGTTTTTTGCGGGAAATTGGCTGATATTAGCCAAATGTTTAAAGTATTGAAAGGTACTTGAATAAGCGTTATCAAAGACCAGTTTCTTATCTGAATTTCTCCCCTGTAATACATCAACCACTTCTTTAACGGTAATTGTACTATCGATATTGTCTTTGTTTGTAATTAATGCAATTCCATCTATTGCAAACCGAATTGAATTGATTTTGATTCCTCGTTGGTTATAGTACTTTTCTTCTTGCTTACTCAGCAATCTGGGCATTACAATTACGCGAACGCTATCATTTAAAAAAGCGGCAATAATCTTTTCTTCGGGCTTAATTGTCGTTTCGAACTTTGCCTCCGGATAATCCAGCTTAAAGATGTCAATTTGTTTCAGAACGATAGGGCTCACGCTTTCATCAACGAGCATTCTCATTGTTCCGCTGGTGCGGGTTTCTTTAACACCTGTACTTTTATCTTTTCGTTTACAAGAGATTAAAGCAAGTACCATAAAAATGAAGAGAATATTTTTCATTACGGCTTTAGTCGCGCCTTCCAAGACTTAACAATCTTACAAAAGCATAAAAAATTAAAAAGATTCCTATTGCAATACGCCCCCATGCTGGGATGAAATTAAATCGCAATGCAATGGGTGGCCAAAAGATAAAAGCAATCCCCATTACCAGATATAACAGGAAAGCTACTAGCCCTAAAATGAGCAAAAACCGCTGTTTAGGCGATTTTTGCTTAAAGATATCAAAATTTAACATCTACTATTAGTTCAATGTAAAGTTAACGTTGATGTTGTATTTTACCCTTACTGGTTTACCATTTTGAATACCTGGATTCCAACGTGGGCTTGCTTTTAATACGCGGATTGCTTCTTCATCTGTACCACTTCCTAATCCACGTGTTACTGTAATATCGGTTAATTTACCATCTTTTTCTACTACGAAAGATAAAAACACTTTACCTTGTACGTTGTTTTCCTGAGCCATTGGCGGATATTTAATCGCACCGCTTAGGTATTTGTAGAATTTAGGTAAGCCTCCCGGAAACTCTGGTTGTTTCTCGATACTAACAAAGTCATAAACCTGGTTATCATCAACAGCAACCGCTGCTTCTCTTTTAGGGCCTTCGCCTACAGGTGCAGCAATTACGATATCAGCGGTTGGATCACCTTTAATATCTCTCTGACCTGGATCTGCCTCTTTCAGTTTTTCAACTGTTGGTGGCTCCTCATCACGTACCTGCTCATCTGGCTTTACGATTGGAGGTGGCATTTTTACCTGATCTACCTTTGGTGGCGGTGGCTCTACCGGTGGCGGAGGTGGCGTTTCTGGGTTAACTGGGGGCGGAGGTGCAATAATTACCTCTTTCGCTTTTTCAACTTGCTGATCCTCTTTTAAAGAACCTTTAATTAATCCGTAGATTTTTGGAGCAAAGAAAAGCGCTAGAAATACTATTGAACCAATAATTAATGCCCGAGTGGTATTGGCACCATTGCTTTTACGCAATTGGTAAGCGCCGTAGTTTTTGTTTTTTTCAGCAAAAACTACATCAATCCACTCCCTTCTTAATATATCTAATTTTGACATGATTACTGATTTAACAAATTATAAAATACCTTGAGATTTCATTGATTCCTTTTCACTATCCAAGATATTGTCATCATCAATCTGACGAACTTTAACCTTTAATATTTCCAATTCATCCATGATGTCAACAAAGTTCTTGAAGTTTGAGCCACTTGTTGGTTTAACTAAAACCACAAATTCACCTTTTACTCCAGATGCATCTGCTTTTTTTCTATTTTCGATAATCGACTTGTCAACTTGCGATAGGTTTTCGTACGTTGGAGCTGATGCACCAGCTTCTCCCATATACCAGGCTACTTTATCGTGTTTTCCTAATAAAATAGTCATGGTTTTAGAAGCTTTCAGTTCCAACCTGTTATCCTTGTTGTTATCGTCTTTATCAGGCTTAACAATATCCATTGCTTGCGGCGTAGAAATTGAGGTGGTTAAGATAAAGAATGTTACCAAAAGGAACATCAAATCAACCATCGGCGTCATATCTACTCTCGGGGTGGCTTTCTTCCCACCTGTGTTTAATTCTGCCATCTTTTATTTTTTTCTAGCTTCAGCGTTAGTAACCAATAAAAACTTGTTCACTTTTTGCTTCTGCAAAACATCTACGATTTTTTTAACTACAGGATACTCCTCTTTAGAATCGCCTTTAATACTCACACGCATTGGTTGCTGATTAACCTCAGCTGTAGCCGTACGTGCTTGCAAAACCCAAGCGTTTAACTGATTATCGGTAGAATCTGTAGGAATACCAGTTTGAACTCCTGGTTTCATACGGTCCGCTCCAGACATGGCTAAGAACGATTTTAAGTTTGCAATCGGCACACCAAATGTTGATACTACAGAGAATTTTTTAATTTCTTCCGGAGTAAAATTGATTTTGTATTGCTGACCAATCAACTCTAAGGTTCTCGCCCTCACATTCTGGCCTGCTACTTCGAAGAAAACCTTACCCTGACCAATGGTTAATATAGCATTGTTCTCAGCTGGAACCTTAAATTCATACGTTGATGAAGGTGTTATTACCGCTAGTGGTTCTGGTTGTCTTGCCGTAGCAGTTAATATGAAGAACGTAAGTAACAGTGCAGCTACGTCGCACATGGCGGTCATATCTGTTACTGTACTGGTTCTTTTAACTTTAATTCTAGGCATAATTTTAATTACTTTTTAATAATGATGATCTTTTTCCCGGTTTTCCATAAAGCCGGTAAAAATTTTTTCAAAATTTATTATTTATGCGAACTAGCGTAAGTTTGAACGATGCTGAAACCAGCTTCATCGATAGCATAAGTTAACTTGTCAATTTTAGAAGTTAAGATATTATACATGATAATTGCTAAAGTAGAAACCGCGATACCAGTCATGGTATTGATTAGGGCCTCAGAGATACCTACCGCTAATGCAGCCTGATCTGGAGCACCTGAGTTAGCTAAACCGGCGAATGCACGGATCATACCTGTTACTGTACCTAATAGACCGATTAACGTACCGATTGATACCAAAGTAGCAATGATCGTTAAGTTTTGCTCTAACATAGGCATTTCTAAAGCAGTAGCTTCTTCAACCTCTTTTTGGATGGCAACGATTGATTGCTCAACATCTAAGTTAGTGTCAGCTTCAACCTCGCTATATTTTTTCAAACCTGATTTAATTACGTTAGCAACAGATCCTTGTTGTTTATCACACTCAGCTTTAGCAGCTTCGATGTTACCAGCGTTTAATAATCCTTTTACTTTGATGATAAAAGTATCTAAGCTAGATTTACCGCTTGCTTTGCTGATTACGATTAAACGCTCGATAGAGAAAACGATTGTAGTTAATAATAAACCGATTAATACCGCTACGATCGGACCTCCCTTAAACGCTGTACCAGGGTAGTTATTTGGCAAAGGTAAGTTTTCGTTGTTGTTATCGATAAAGTTTGAAGGATCTCCTAATACGTATCTCCAGATGATGAAGCCAATTACAATACAAATAGGAATTACCAATGTTGCGAAAACGTTAGATGCACTTGAAGAGCTCTCTTTTTTAACAGTTGTTGGTTTTGGTGCGTTTGCCATTTTTTTTTGAATTTTAGTTTTAGTTCTTGTTTTTAATTTTTAGCTGTTATTTCTTTTGTATTACACACAACGTGTCTTATCTGATTTTGTTGCGAAAAACAAATTTATAAATTGATTTTAAATTACAAATTAATAAATCAATAAACAATCAAATCGTTACTTAACATTTAGTTTACGGTAACTCAGTTGGGCATATAAACAAAAAAATTGCCTCAGCCGGAGGCAATTCTTTCACAATAAAAACTAAAAAAAAATCGAATTGCAAATTTTTTGCTCAAAAAATGCATTTTAAAGCACATTTAACATAATTTTAACGCTTCGCCATGCCTTTTTGATACTTTGGGCACCTCAAACTGTTTAAAATTCTCTGCAAATGCATCGGCCAGTTCGTAGGCCTTTAAAAAGTATTCTTCCTGGTCGTCCCAGGTTTTAGACGGATCTAAAATTTCGTTTGGCACACCCGGACAAGTTAAAGGCATCATGAGTTTAAATACATGGTGTTGCTTATATTTATTGTGGTCTAAATCTCCGTTTAAGGCTGCCGTAATCATGGCCCTGGTATAGCTTAATTTCATTCTTTTACCAATACCGTAGGCTCCACCAGTCCAGCCGGTATTTACAAGCCACACATTTACCTGGTGTTTTTCCATCTTCTCGCCCAGTAATGCAGCATATCTTGATGGGTGTAATGGGAGAAAGGCCTTACCAAAGCAGGCAGAAAATGTTAACTGGGGCTCGGTTACACCGGTTTCGGTACCTGCAACCTTGGCGGTATAGCCACTCATGAAGTGAAACATGGCCTGTTCTACATTTAATTTAGAGATTGGAGGTAACACGCCAAAGGCATCGGCAGTTAAAAAGAAAATATTTTTAGGTACACCAGCTATTGATGGAATTATGGCGTTATCGATATAATTAATAGGATAAGCTACCCGCGTGTTTTCAGTTTTAGCAATATTGGTATAATCTACCTCTTTTGTACCCGGAAAGAAGTTAATATTCTCTAATAAAGATCCTGTTCTGATAGCCTTATATATCTGAGGTTCTTTTTCCTGGGTTAAATCCACACATTTTGCATAGCAGCCTCCTTCGAAGTTGAAAACGGAGCTTGCCCCCCATCCATGCTCATCATCACCAATCAATCCCCTTTCCGGATCGGCAGAAAGTGTAGTTTTACCCGTACCAGATAAACCAAAGAATATAGCCGTATCGCCATCTTTGCCCACATTGGCCGAGCAGTGCATAGACAAGGTATTTTTATATACAGGTAGAATAAAGTTCAACACCGAGAAAATACCTTTCTTGATTTCACCGGTATAACCTGTTCCACCAATCAGAATCATTTTTTTAGTAAAATTCAGGATGGAGAAATTTTCCTGACGCGTTCCATCAGTTGAAGGATCGGCCAAAAAGCCTGGGGCAGCAATAATCGTCCACTCTGGTGTAATTCCCAGCTGATGTGCTTCTGGACGGATAAATAAATGATGAGCAAAAAGATTCTGATAAGCTGTTTCGGTAATTACCCGGATAGAAATATCGTAATCCGGATTGGCGCAGGCCGATGAATCGCGGACATAGATGGTTTTATCAGCCAGATAAGCCGTTAGTTTATTAAATAACTGATCGAACTTCTCCGGACTGATTTTAATGTTTACATCGCCCCACCATACCTGGTCTTCGGTAACGCTGTCGCAAACAATAAACCGGTCTTTTGGAGAACGTCCGGTAAACTTTCCGGTATCAACCGCCAGCGCACCCGATGAGGCCAGCGTACCTTCTTTATTCAATAACGCATCTTCAATTAATTCCGCTGGGGATAATTGGTACTTTACAGCAACGTTTTCACCTAGATTTAAATAGCCTAAATCTGGTGTTTGCAGTTTCTCTTTGCTCATGACAATAAGTTAGTTAGTACAGCAAAGGTAATTACTTATCTTTCACAAAAACTAGTTTTTATAACTAATTTTTTACATATTGTAGCAAATACACTATTATGTAAATATTTTATTTACAGTTATTTACACGCGTTTTTACAAGAATAAAAAAATCACAAAATTACACTAAGTAAAACGTTAAACAACAATTTAAATCATGTAAGTCAAGGCCGTTTTTATGGAATTATCCGACGCTTAAAATCTTACGGACAGCGGTAAGCAACCATCCGCTACCCAAAATGTAAAAAATATTGTACCGCTTATGGAAACATTTAGTAGCCGATAATTAGCCTTATTAAAAAAAATAAGGAATTCTATTTGCAAAGTACTGCAGTTTAAAAAATATCGCTATTGCATATACTTAAACGTTTTAATAAAAATTTCGAAATAAAAATTAAAAAACATTTGCATTTTAAAAAAATTATCTCCTACTTTACGGTGTAAAAAGTACACCAAGACAACATGATTTTTAACTCTTCAATTATTACAACCATTATTATTACCACCGGTATAAACCAGCGGGGCTAATTTGTTGTAAATTGAAAAAACATAAAACACAGAGAGCGTCCCGACAGTAGTCGGGACGCTTTTTTTTTAAGCTAAAACCATTGAAAACTGCTACAATAAGTCATATCATAATTAACGAGCCATTGTACAGCTTTCATAACCATAAAAACCCATACTAATGAAAGTACTTAAATTCGGCGGCACATCCGTAGGTTCGGCCGAGAACATTAAAACCCTCCTGCGCCTGGTAGGTGAAGAAAAACAGAAGAACAGCCCGGTAGTTGTATTATCGGCAATGAGCGGTGTAACCAACTTGCTTACCGAGATGGCCGAAATGGCCGAGCGTGGCGAAGATTACGATACTCATTTAAAAGCAATTGAAGCAAAACATTTTGCGGTAATCCGTTCGCTTTTGCCAGCTGCTGCACAGAATCCCGTATTTACGCGGTTAAAGATCTTTTTTAACGAACTGGAAGATTTATTACAAGCAGTGAGCAACCTCAAAGAGCTGAGCTTACAAACCAAAGATCAGATTTTGAGTTATGGTGAGCGCTGCTCTACATTTATGATCAGCCACATCGCTTTGCAGCAATTCGGTGATGCCCTTTATGTAAACGGAGCAGATTTTATTAAAACCGACAGCAATTTTGGCCAGGCAAAAGTAGATACCGAGCTAACCGAAATGTTGATCAACAACTTTTATCAGGAAAATAAAAACAAGGTGCTTTTTGTTACCGGGTTTATTGCCAGCAATGCAACAGGACGCGTAACCACCCTGGGACGTGGCGGATCTGACTACACTGCAGCCGTTTGGGGTGCAGCCTTAAATGCCGAAGAAATAGAAATCTGGACAGATGTTAACGGCATGATGACTGCCGACCCACGCATGGTGAAGAAAGCCTTCTCTTTACCAGAGCTGAGCTATACTGAGGCCATGGAGCTGAGTTATTTTGGTGCGAAAGTAATCTATCCACCAACGATGATTCCTGCTTTCATGAAAAAAATTCCGATTGTGATTAAAAACACTTTCGAGCCGGATTTCGCCGGAACCTATATCAAAAGCGATGTTAAATCATCTAACTTGCCAATAAAAGGTATTTCATCTATCGATCACATCAGCATCATCAACCTCAGCGGTAGCGGTATGGTAGGCAAAGCTGGCTTTAGCGGCCGCTTGTTCTCTTTATTGTCACGTGAGCAGATCAATGTGGTACTAATTACCCAATCCTCATCAGAGCACAGTATTACGTTTGCGGTTAAACCAACCGATGCAGCACATGCTATTGCCTTAATTAAAAAAGAATTTGAACTCGAATTAGACGCCAAAAAGCTCGAATTACCAGAAGTTGAAAACAACCTGGCGGTTTTAGCCATAGTGGGTGAAAACATGAAACGCACTCCGGGTATGAGCGGACGTTTGTTCAGTGCACTGGGCCGTAACGGTATCAACGTAAGGGCAATTGCACAGGGTTCATCAGAATACAATATTTCGGTGATCATCAGCGCAGCCGATCTATCGAAAGCCGTAAATGCGGTGCACGATGCTTTTTTTACCGACCTGAAAAGAACCTTAAACATCTTTTGCCTGGGAACGGGAAATATTGGCAAAACCTTATTCAACCAGTTAAAAGAGCAAATGCCTTTTCTGGCAGCCAATAACGACCTTCAGGTAAAAGTAGCCGGAATAAGCAATACGCGCAAAATGACCTTCAATGCAGATGGTTTATCGCTCGACAGCTGGGAAACTGAATTAGCAGATCAGGGTGAACAGGCCAACCTGGCCGAATTTGTGGCCAGAATGAAAGCCATGAACCTGCCTAACTGTGTTTTTGTTGATAATACCGCAGCTGAAGCACCAATTGAATTTTACCAGGGCATATTCGAAAGCAGTATCTCGGTAGTAACCTGTAATAAAAAAGGTAATTCAGCAGATTTTGCGCAATACAAATCGTTTAAAGATACTGCACGCAGATTTGGGGTGGATTTTTATTACGAAACTAATGTAGGCGCCGGTTTACCAATTATCCGCACCTTGAGGGAATTGATGATGAGTGGCGATAAAGTGGCGCGTATTGAAGCCATCTTATCGGGAACCATTTCTTATATCTTTAATAACTTTAAAGGTGATGCCGGATTTTACGAAACTGTAAAAGAAGCACAGGAACTCGGTTATACAGAACCCGATCCGCGAGATGACTTAAACGGAAAAGATTTTATGCGTAAAATGCTGATCCTGGCTCGTGATGCCGGTTATCCTTTAGAAGCCAGCGACGTAAAAATCGACAACATTTTACCGGATGCCTGTTTAAATGCCACTTCAGTTGAAGATTTCTACTCGGAATTACAGGCGAATGCAGCCTATTTTGAGAATCTGAAAAATACAGCAGCCAAAGATGGCAAGGTTTTACGCTACATTGGTAAACTAGAAGATGGAAATGTTGAAATCAGCCTGCAAATGGTGGATGACAGTCATCCTTTCTTTATGCTTTCCGGAAGTGACAACATCATTTCTTTCACTACCGACCGTTACAAATCGCGTCCGCTGGTGGTAAAAGGCCCGGGTGCAGGTGCAGAAGTTACAGCTGCAGGTGTTTTTGCCGATATCATCAACGTAGGAACTTTGAGTAATTAGGCTTATGCATCCCGTTCTAGCACAAAAAAATGAAATCATCCGCCTGGTAAATCAGGCGATGATTGATTTTGAAAACATTACCGAAGCAGCCTGGAATGATAAACCACAACCACATAAATGGTCGAAAAAGGAATTATTGGGTCACTTGATTGATAGTGCTTCGAATAATATCCGTCGCCTTATTGTTGGCCAATATGAGCAAGAAGTTAAAATCATTTATCACCAGGATGAGTGGGTAGCCTGTCAAAACTATCAGGCTGCTGATCTTGCAGAAGTAAAAACCCTTTGGCAACTTTTGAATAACCAGATTGCCCGTGTTATTGAAAATATTCCTGAAGAAAAACTGCAAAACACCTGCGACACCGGAAAAGGAAAGACAGAACTGCACACGCTTTCCTATTTTATTGAAGATTACCTTGTGCATTTACAATATCACTTAAACCAAATAACTGCTTAACCAAGCGCTAAGCCTATTAATAATGAAAAAGAGTATAAAAGTTTTCGCCCCAGCCACTGTTGCTAACGTAGTTTGTGGTTTCGATGTACTGGGATTTGCCGTTAATGAACCTGGCGATGAAGTTGAAATGCGTCTCACGGATACGCCTGGAGTGGTAATTAAAAAGATTACCGGCGATGATGGTCGCTTGCCTTTAGATGCTGCAAAAAATACAGTTAGCGCCAGCGTACAACACTACCTGAAACATGTAAATCGCTTAGATGTGGGTGTAGAAATCGAACTGCATAAAAAGATGCCTATTGGTAGTGGTCTGGGTTCTAGCTCTGCGAGTACGGTTGCCGGTTTATTTGCCATAAACAAATTAATGGGCGATTTGCTTACCACCAAAGAACTGGTTCCTTTTGCCATGAAGGGCGAAGAACTGGCCTGTGGTTATGGCCATGCCGATAATGTTGCCCCAGCTTTACTGGGTGGATTTGTATTGGTTAGAAGCTATGATCCGCTGGATGTAATTTCTTTACCAACCCCTGCGGGCATGTATGCTGCTATTGTTTATCCTGAGGTAGATGTACCTACCAAAGATGCGCGCCAGATGATCCGTAGCAAAGTATCGTTAAAAGATGCCGTTACCCAATGGGGCAATGTTGCCGGACTGGTTAGCGGTTTGTTTATGAACGATTTTGATTTGATTGGCAGAAGTATGAAAGACGTACTGGTAGAACCTACCCGTTCGATCTTAATTCCGGGATTTGAAGAAATGAGGGCTTTGGCCATGGAAAATGGGGCCATCGGCTTCGGAATTTCAGGTTCAGGTCCATCTGTTTTCGCCTTAACCAAAGACGAAGAAACTGCCCGAAAAATTACCAAATCGCAACAGCAACATTTACACAAAATCAATATCAACAGTAAAGCTTTTGTTTCTCCGGTTAACGCCGAAGGACCAAGAGTAATTTCATAAGGGCGGAAGGTTGAGGGGTAAAAGGCAGAGGGCTAAGTGCCCAAAACCTTCCAACCTTCCAACCTTCCAACCTTCCAACCTCATTAAATAATGAAACTATATTCAACCAACAATAAAGATTTACGTGTTTCTTTTAAAGAAGCCGTGTTTAACAGCATGCCACAAGATAAAGGATTGTACATGCCTGTAGAAATTCCACAGCTGGACGCTGTTTTTATCGAAAATATTGAGCAATATACCTTACCAGAAATTGCCTACAAAGTAGCTTCTACCCTGCTGAAAGATGAAATTCCGGCTGACGATTTAAAAGCATTGATTGAAGACGCAATTAATTTCGAAGCACCAGCGGTAAAACTTGATGATAAAACCTTTGTATTAGAACTTTTCCACGGACCATCTTTAGCCTTTAAAGATTTTGGTGCTCGCTTTATGAGCCGGGTGATGGCTTACTTCTTAAAAGATGGCGAGCAACTGCTTGATGTATTGGTAGCCACCTCAGGTGATACCGGCGGAGCCGTAGCACTTGGCTTTTTAGGCGTACCCAATACCCGCGTTACCATTTTATATCCTGAAGGCAAGGTGAGTCCGATACAGGAACTGCAGCTGACTACCAACGGGAAAAACATCCGTGCTATTGAAGTAAAAGGCACTTTTGATGATTGCCAGGCTTTGGTTAAACAAGCTTTTGCCGATGCCGATCTGAATGCGAAATTCCGCCTTACCTCAGCCAACTCGATTAATATTTCGAGGTTAATTCCACAAACATTCTATTATTTCAACACTTACGCACAGCTGAAAAAACAAGGGCTTAATGATGTCGTTTTCTCGGTACCAAGTGGAAACTTCGGCAATATTGGTGCAGGTTTGCTGGCTTACAAACTGGGCTTACCCGTAAAACAGTTTATTGCCGCTACCAATGTTAACGATACCGTTCCGCGCTTTTTAGAAAGTGGCAACTACGAAACCAAACCTTCTACACAAACCTATTCGAACGCGATGGATGTAGGTGCACCAAGCAACTGGGTAAGGATTATGGATTTGTTTAACCAGAATGTGGAAGCTTTGAAGAAAGTGGTTACTGCTTACCGCTTCACTGACGAAGAAACGCTTGCCGGAATTAAAGGACTCGATAATCAGTTTAATTATGTGGCTTGTCCGCATACTGCCATTGCCTATTTAGCGGTAGAAAAATACAGAAATGAAAATCCGGCAGATGAAAGTGCCGCCGTATTTTTATCTACGGCACACGCCTGCAAATTCCCGGATATTTTTCCGGAAGCGATTGCTGCAAAAATCGAAATCCCTGAACAGGTTACTGCTTTAGAAAGCAAACCAAAACAGGCCGACCAATTAGGCGTAGATTTTGAAGGATTTAAAGCTTATTTGTTGAAAGGATAAAACTGATCTAATTACGAGCATATAAATGGATTCGGCTTAAGCCTGAATCCATTTATTGTTTTATGTTAGTCCGGATTTAAAATCCGGACTCCTGAACCCAGGATTTTCAATCCTGATCTAGCCCCCATTTATGATTTGCTGCCAGAATAATTGATATCAGAAATGAAATTCTTATATTAAATATTCAAATTATGGATTATGGCTTTCAAGTATGCTGTTACCGATCAGAATGAAATTTATTTCATTACCACAACTGTAGTGGGTTGCATCGATGCATTTACGAGAAAAGAACTTTCGGAGGTTATTATTGAAAGTCTTAAATATTGCCAATCGGAAAAGGGATTAATTATTTATGCCTGGTGTTTAATGCCAAGTCATTTACATGTGATTGTAAGTGCCACTGAAGACAAGAAGCTTTCAGATATCATCAGAGATTTCAAAAAATTTACTTCAAAGAAAATTATCAAAACCCTGGGCGAAATTAACGAAAGCCGGGAGTGGCTTTTAGATAAATTTGCATTTGCTGCCCGAACAAATATTAAAAATAAGGACTACAAATTCTGGCAGGACGGGTTTCATCCAATTATCCTATATTCAAATGAGTTTAAGGATCAAAAATTGGATTATATCCACAACAATCCTATTGAAGCAGGAATTGTAACTGAAGCAGAATATTACAATTACAGCTCAGCTATAAATTATGCAGGTGGAGTAGGTTTATTGGAAGTTGTTTATTTGTGAGTTTAATTACTTCGGATTAAAAATCCGAAAAACGATAGGTCCGGATTGCAAATCCGGACCAACTAAGCTAAAAGGGATTCGGCTGGGCCTGAATCCCTTTATTTGTTATATAACCTGCAGAGAGACCCTGAAATAAATCCGATAGCTATCGGATCAGGGTGACGATTAGCGCTAAGGATTTCCAATCCTGGATGCTATTTAGAACGCTGCGCCCTTAAAGCTTTAATTTCGCGCTTTAATTCTTCAATTTGTTGCTGTTGCTCTTTAATACTACCAACTAAAAGCGGTACTAAACTTTCGTAATCTACCCTGGTTATGGTTGCAGATCGCGAGGCATTTTTACCCGTAGCATAATCTTTTGCCACTGCAACTGTAATTTCGGGCACAGCAGCTTTGGCTTCAGCACCTACAAAACCGAATTGTGGCTTTGCTGATAGTTTTAGTTTTTCGGCCCAGGCTTTATCGTAATTAAAACTTACAGGCTGTAATTTGGTAACCTGACTTAACGCGTTTTCGATAGGTTTAACGTTATTCTGCACAACTTCCTGTGCACTGATTTTTAAAGAAGCAGCGATTAAAAACACTGCAAATGAAATTGCTCGTTTCATATAGAATGGTTTTTGAATTTTTAATAATAGACAATGGGTTTCACCTGTTAGTAAAACCTGATACTTGTAAAGATGTATTATATAGAAGGAGGAGGTGTTAAAACCTCGGGAAAGTACGCTAATCTAAAAGAATAATCAGGAATAATTAACTTCTTAGCCGTTAGCATGGGAAAATAAGACTGGATATGTGAGACAAATTGCGGTATAGCATATTCGGTTTCCAGCTTTTTCTCCTCTTTTTCAGAGGCATCATCATGCATCGACAATACTTCGGTTGTATCAGCAGAATAACTTAAATACGAAACCACATGACTCACTTTTATTAAAAAAATAAGCGCTATGCAGGTTATAAGTATATATTTAAGGGTATCCAGCTTCATTATTGCAAATATAAGCGCTATGCTTTTAAAACAATAATATGCTCAGTTAAAGTTCTGTAAGAATTTCGAGCATAGCAGCTGTGGCAAGATTTACATCAGCTACTGAGGTACGCCAATTTACAAAGGCTGCCCGGATTCCTTTTTTGCCATTGTAGAAAGTTGGGGTCATGAAAACTTTGCCGGTTGCATTGAGTTTATTCAGAAACTCCGGAACATGGCTTTCATCCGTCAGCGTAAAGCAAACAGTATTTAAACGAACCGGCGCCAGTAATTCGAAAGCCGGATGGTTATTAATGAAACCGGAAAATAGCAAGGCCATTTCTACGTTACTTTCTACAATTTCCTGATAACCCTGCTTTCCGTAACTGGTTAAGGTAAACCAGGCTGGTAAGGCTTTTAAACGCCTTGAATTTTCGGGCAGGAAATTGAGGTAGCTGAAGTTTTCCATCGGATTGCCCAGATAAGCGGCATTTGAATTTTGAAAAGTTTCTACCTGCAACAGCTGATGCGCTTCTTTAACCAAAAACACAGCACTTTCGTAGGGAACATTCAGCCATTTGTGGCAATCGACTGTAATACTATCGGCGTTTTCCCAACCTTGTACCAAATGGCTGTACTTAGGCGAGCAAGCGGCAAAGCCACCAAAGGCAGCATCGATGTGCCACCAGAAATTATATTTTTGTTTTAACCGGTTAATGGCTTCAAAATCGTCGAAATCGACTGTATTTACTGTTCCTGCACTTGAAATTAAGATAAAAGGAGCCCCATTTAGTGCTTGTATCTTCAATTCTAAATCGGCAATATCCAAAGCTTCGCGATTACCCTGCATTACTTTTACAGGGATAATGTTATTACTGCCTAAACCCAGCATGGCCAGCGATTTAACCGACGATGAGTGAGGAGTTGCCGATAAAACATTTACCTTGTCTGTAATGCCCTCGCGCGCAAAATCTTTCCCTTCCTGTTTACCAATCCACTGACGTGCTACTGCCAGGCAAGTAAAGTTAGAGAGGGTTGCCCCGGTTACAAAGCCGCCAAAAAACTGATGGGGTAAATTAAAAAGTGACAGTAAAAGCTGTATGGTTTCCAGCTCAATCAAAGCAGAAATATCGCCATTCCCTTTTGCTGATTGGGTATTTTGATCGTAAATAGTGGTCAGCCAATCGCCGGCAATGGCTGCAGGCGTTGTGCCACCGGTTACAAAGCCCCAATAACGCGGACCTGATGAGGCTACAATAATGGGTTCGAAGCGTTCGTTAAATTGTTTTAAAGCACCTTCTGCGCCAACTCCTTCAGCAGCTAAACTATTTATCAATTCTACGCCACCACTACTCGCCGTAGCGCGTTCATGAATCTGGTTTAAATAAGCCATCCCCTGCTCTTTTACATCGGTTAAGATGTTATCGAGGTTTTGTTGGTCTTTATTTAAATGATTCATAGTCAATAGAATTTAATTGTGCGAAAACATTCAGACCTCGCAACTTTATAAAACCTGCGAGGTCGCTTAAGATCTGTTAAAAAATCGCCCTGGCAATTTCTTTGGTTTGCTCAGGTCGGCCCATGGTGTAAAAATGTAGCACAGGTGCGCCGAAATCCATCAGTTCTTTACATTGTTTAATCATGGCTTCCGTGCCAATCTCTTTGGCCTCAGCATTATTCTTCGCATGCGATAACGCCTCGGTTAGCTCATTTGGCAAATCGAGGTGGAAAATTTTAGGCAAAACCGTTAGCTGTTTTAAGGTACTAATAGGCTTTAAACCTGGAATAATCGGCACATTGATGTCGTTCTCCCTACATTTTTTAACAAAATCGAAATATTTCTGATTGTCGAAAAACATCTGGGTAACAATAAACTCAGCGCCCATATCAACTTTCTTTTTCAGGTACTTAAAGTCGGCATTTAAATTAGGCGCTTCAAAATGTTTTTCCGGATAACCTGCTACACCAATACAAAAATCGCTTTTGTAGGTATCGATATCTTCGTGCAGAAACTTACCGTTGTTATGGTCTTTAATATGCTGAATCAGGTCGGTAGCATAATGGTGGCCTCCTTTTGTTGGGATAAAAGAAGCTTCAGCCTGACGCGCATCGCCACGTAAAGCCAGCACATTATCAATCCCCAAAAACTGCAGATCAATTAAGGCATTTTCGGTTTCTTCTTTGGTAAAACCACCACAAATTAAATGCGGTACAGCATCAATTTTGTATTTATGAATAATGGCTGCACAAATGGCAATAGTACCCGGACGCTTGCGGTACGATACTTTTTGCAACAAGCCGTTTTCCTGTTCTTTATAAATGTAATCTTCGCGGAGGGAAGTTACATCAATAAATGGCGGATTAAACTCCAGCAAAGGATCGATAGCATCGTAAACCCACTGGATACTCTGCCCCTTCATTGGTGGCAATAACTCGAAAGAGAATAAGGTTTTACCCTTTGCGTTTTTTATATGGTCTGTAATCTTCATAACCTGGTTTAGTTGTCATGCTGAATGCTAATGAAGCATCTCAAAAACAATAGCAGCCCCTATCTTTTTATGACTGCAACATCAAAATATGTCCTTCACTTTGAGATCCTTCGTTATACTCAGGATGACAAAGCGAGGGGTTAATAAGCTAAATTCGGACTTAACCACCGCTCTACTTCTTCAACCGGCATATTTTTCCTGGTGGCATAATCTTCAATCTGATCTTTGGTTATTTTACCTAATCCGAAGTACTTCGAATCGGGATGTGCAAAATAAAACCCGCTTACTGCAGCAGTTGGATACATGGCATAACTTTCTGTCAGGCGTAAACCAATTTTATTTTCGGCATCAAGCAAAGCGAATAATGTTCCTTTTTCTGTATGCTCAGGACAAGCCGGATAACCCGGCGCCGGACGGATACCTGCATATTCTTCTTTAATCAGCTCCTGATTGCTTAGATTTTCATCTTTGGCATAACCCCAGTATTCTTTACGCACGCGCTCATGCATCCGCTCAGCAAAGGCCTCGGCTAAACGATCGGCCAATGCTTTGGCCATGATGCTGTTGTAATCATCGTGGTTAGCTTCAAACTCATTCACCAGTTCATCAATACCAATACCAGTTGTTACCGCAAAACCTCCGAAATAATCCTGGATACCACTCTCTTTTGGCGCAATAAAATCAGATAAAGCATAATAAGGTTGCCCGTCTACTTTCTCGGCCTGCTGGCGGAGGGTGTGTATGGTTATCAGTTGGGAGTTTTCAGTTTTCAGTTCAGATTCATTTACCAACTGATTACTGTCAACTGTTAACTGAATATCGTCTCCAACTGCATTTGCAGGCCAGAAACCAATTACACCTCTTGCAGTTAATAATTTCTCATCGAGGATGCGTTTTAGCAAAGTCTGTGCATCATCGAATAGTTTTTTAGCTTCGTCGCCTACGTTTTTATCGTCGAAAATTTTCGGATAACTTCCACGTAGTTCCCAGGTATGGAAAAATGGCGTCCAATCGATGTAAGGCACCAGTTCTTCCAGTGGATAATTATCAAAAACCTTTGTACCCGTAAATTCAGGAACCGGCAGATCAGCTTTAAAATCGATCTTAAACTTGTTTTCGCGGGCCTCTTCTAAAGTTGTAAAGCGTTTATCAGAACGTTTGTTCAAATGTGCTTCACGTGCTTTATCATATTCGGCTTTAATACCAGCCACATATTCGTCCTTCGTATCAGGGTTCATTAAGGTACTGCATACCGTAACACTCCTGGAAGCATCCAAAACATGAATAGCAGGGCCAGAATAGTTTGGCGCAACTTTTACCGCGGCATGAATACGTGAGGTAGTTGCACCACCGATAATTAACGGAATGGTAAAACCTTCACGTTCCATTTCTTTGGCAAAGTGAACCATCTCATCAAGCGATGGCGTAATTAATCCACTTAAACCAATAATATCGGCATTAATTTCTTTGGCTTTTTTGATGATATCCTGTGCAGGAACCATCACACCCATATCTATAATTTCGAAGTTATTACAAGCCAGTACCACACCCACAATATTTTTACCGATATCGTGTACATCGCCTTTCACCGTAGCCATCAACACTTTTCCGGCCGAAGAATTCTGGTCCTGATCTGGATTATCGAGTTTTTCCTGTTCGATAAAGGGTAATAAATAAGCAACCGCTTTTTTCATAACCCTGGCCGATTTCACTACCTGGGGCAGGAACATTTTTCCGGCACCAAACAAATCGCCCACGATATTCATCCCATCCATCAATGGCCCCTCAATTACCTGAATCGGGCGATCGTATTTCTGGCGGGCTTCTTCTACGTCATCATCCAGGTATTCTACAATTCCCTTTACCAAAGAATGAGATAGCCTTTCTTCTACCGAGCCCTTTCTCCACTCCTCATCCTTTACCACTTCTTTACCTTTTGATTTTACGGTATCGGCATATTCAACCAGGCGTTCGGTTGCATCTTCCCTCCGGTTTAACAGTACATCTTCTACCCTCTCTAACAATTCTGGTGGAATTTCCTGATAAACCTCAAGCATCCCGGCGTTTACGATGCCCATATCCAAACCAGCCTGAATAGCATGGTAAAGGAATGCAGAGTGCATGGCTTCGCGAACAACATTATTTCCCCTGAAAGAGAAAGAAATATTGGAAACCCCACCACTTACCTTGGCATGAGGCAGGTTTTCTTTAATCCAGCGGGTAGCATTAATAAAATCGACCGCGTAATTGTTGTGCTCCTCCAGTCCGGTGGCCACAGTTAAAATATTCGGGTCGAAAATAATATCTTCTGGCGGGAAACCGATTTCATTTACCAGGATATCGTAGCTGCGTTTACAGATTTCTACCCTTCTTTGGTAATTATCGGCCTGCCCCTGCTCATCAAAAGCCATTACCACTACAGCAGCCCCATATTGCATAATTTTACGGGCACTTTCGCGGAATTTATCTTCACCTTCTTTTAAAGAAATGGAATTTACAATCCCTTTTCCCTGCAGGCATTTTAAGCCATTTTCAATTACCGACCATTTCGATGAATCGACCATGATGGGCAATTTGGCAATATCTGGCTCAGAGGCAATCAGGTTTAGGAATTTGGTCATGGCAGCTTCCGAATCGAGCATCCCCTCATCCATATTCACATCAATTACTTGCGCCCCACCTTCTACCTGCTGCAAGGCAACGGCTAAAGCAGCTTCGTAATCGCCACCCAGAATCAGTTTAGAAAACTTGGGCGATCCGGTAATATTGGTCCTTTCGCCAATGTTTACAAAAATACTCTCTGGTGTAATGGTTACCGGCTCAAGCCCGCTTAAACGCATGTAAGGCTCAAGTACAGGTAATTTTCTTGGCTCTGCTTTTCGTGCATTTTTAGCAATGCAGCCGATGTGATCTGGCGTGGTACCGCAACAGCCCCCAACAATATTTACAAAGCCCGAGGCAATAAAATCATCAACCAAATGGGCAGTTTCGTGCGGTTGCTCATCGTAAGCACCAAACTCGTTTGGTAAACCTGCATTCGGGTATGCCGAAACGTAACAGCCTGCTTTTGCAGCCAGCTCTTCAATATGCGGACGCATTTCTTTAGCTCCCAATGCACAGTTAAAACCAATACTCAAAGGTTTGGCGTGCATTACTGAATTTAAGAAAGCCTCAGCAGTTTGGCCAGATAGTGTTCTTCCTGAAGCATCGGTAATAGTACCCGAAATCATAATCTCGAGCTTACGACCAATTACTTCTTCATATTTTTTAATGGCAACAATGGCCACTTTGGCATTTAAAGTATCGAAAATGGTTTCAATCAGTAAAACATCCGAACCACCATCAACAAGTCCGCGTACCTGCTCGTAATAAGCTGTTTCCAGTTCATCGAAATAAACCGCCCTAAAACCCGGGTCGTTTACATTCGGCGACATCGAAAGGGTACGGTTGGTTGGGCCAATGGCACCGGCAACAAAGCACTTGCGATCGGGATTAGCCGCCATAAACTCATTTGCCGCTTCTTTGGCTACCCTTGCTCCTTCGAAACTCATTTCGTAAGACAGGTCTTCCATCTGGTAATCGGCCATCGAAATACGTTGCGTACTAAAGGTATTGGTTTCGATAATATCGGCACCGGCAGCCAGGTATTCGAGGTGTATGGTTTTGATAATATCGGGGCGCGTAATGTTAAGCAAATCGTTATTGCCTTTTACATCACAGGGATGATCTTTAAAGCGCTCCCCTCTAAAATCTTCTTCGGTTAAAGTATATCGCTGAATCATGGTACCCATAGCACCATCAATCACCAAAATACGTTTTTCTAATTCTTCTCTTATGCTCATTGTTGTTGTGATAGTAAGTATCAAGTAGCGGGAATCGAGTATCAAGATTACTCCTAATAAATGATAATGCTACAAAAATCAAGCAAGGTAATAAAACAGTTATGTCTTGATACCAGATACTTTATTCGTAATACTCAAAAAGCTTATCTAAAAAGTTGGTACGAGAATCGTAATCCTAAACTTATCTTTCCCCGAATAAAATCGAGATAGAATTTAGCACCTTGTGTGGCACAGGTTGCTAAGACTTCGTTGGGTCTAATCCCTCCGTCTTTCTTAATAAGCATACAAAAATGCAACAAAGCGGCATCATTTCCAAAAATTATCGCTTCGCAGCCAAATAAAATTACAAAGGCCATGCAAAACTGCACAGCCTTAAGAATATTGTTCGGTATTATCGGTTATCTTCTGTTACCAAAAACGCGTAATAGTGACATAAATAAATTGATGAATGTAATGTATAATGACAGTGCACCGATAATTGCTAATTTTTTGCTATCTGCAAGCGCAATTTCATTTCCATATTCATCTAAGCCTTGGCCTATTCTTTTTAGCTCCTGAACCTTATAAGCGGTTAATGCAGTAAAAATTGCAACTCCAACTATACCCAAAATATAGCTCAGCGTAGAACTTCCTAAAAAGAAATTGATAACACTTATAATAACTAAGCCCATTACTCCGGCAAATAATATCGGACCAAACTTACTCAAATCTGCATCTGTAGTATAACCCATTATAGCCATTACTAAAAATATTGCTGTTGCAGCTGCGAAACAAATAACAATGGAAGTAGTTGCATATAATAAAAGAACAAAGCTTAACATTACTCCTGTTAGAACCGAATACAGTAAAAAAACAGCAACCAACGCGCCGTAAGACATTGTTTGCATTCTTGAGCCTAGCAGAAAAACTAATCCAAGTGGAGCAAATATTGCAATGTAACCTAAAGCAGTAAAGCCTCCTTTTCCTGTTTGCGGGTTATACGATAAAAGATAATCTAAAACAGCAGGTGTACTTGCGATAAAGTAAGCTGCTACTGTTGAGACAGCAAGTGCCACAAACATCCATAAAAACACACTCCCGAAGAAACGTTTAGATGCAGATTTTTCCTGAACGAAAACACTGTTGTCCTGATATTGATAATTTTGTTGTTCCATTTTAATTTTTTGTGTGATAAATTATAAAAATAAACATTTAGTTTAATCTTTTTGTCAAGAGTTCTTCAACTTTTTTAAAGAACTGTAACGGCTTTAAGGTACGCCATGGCAGATTATCGAAATCGCCACCAAAGTTAATGTAATAATCGATGTTGTTATCGCGAAACTCGGCAATTACGTGTTCCTGAAAGTTTACACCCACAATCCAGCCATCTTCTACCTCCTGAAACCATTCTTCGTAATAACTGTCATCAGAAGCATGGAAATTCAGCACATTTTCTCCAATAAGGATAAACTTATTGATGCCTTCGTCCATCATCAGCTCAACTACATCGCGTTTAAGCAACATGATATCGTTGTTAATGGCATCGTTCCACTCGCCAATTAATTCGATAATGGCGTAACTACGGTCGTAATCGGCATAAAGTATTTTCAGATAGAGCGTGCCCGAACCAAAATCATCCCACTGGGGGTGTAGCAAAAAGTTATAAATCTGTTTATCGAAGTAAAGCTCTGAGTATTCGGTATTGTAAAAAGGCGAGCGTTCGTCTTCTGCCGAGATATAATCATCTCTCCACTGGTAATAAGGTTCAATCTCGTGCATATTCTCTTATCTTCATCCTTTATAAATGTTGCCCCGCTTCTACGGCTTTACGCACGCTTCCATAACGGTTTAGCAGCTCGGCAGCTTCTTCGTAACCAATACGTAACTCATCTGCCACCATTTGTGTTCCACGATCAACCAGCTTGTGATTGGTTAATTGCATGTCTACCATTTTATTACCCACCACACGTCCAAGTTGCACCATAACGGTAGTGCTCAACATGTTCAAAACCAGTTTTTGTGCTGTACCCGATTTCATGCGCGTAGAGCCGGTAATAAACTCCGGACCTACTACAACTTCAACAGGAAAATCTGATTCTGCTGCAATTGGTCCGCCAGTATTGCAAACAATGCAACCGGTTAAAACGCCATGTTTACGGGCTGTATTTAGGCCGCCAATAACGTACGGGGTAGTGCCTGATGCGGCCAAGCCAACCAGACAGTCTTTTTCGTTGATATTGAATTCCTGTAAATCTTTCCAGGCTTGTTCGGCATCATCCTCGGCAAATTCTACCGCTCTTCTGATCGCTGTATCGCCACCGGCAATAATCCCAACAACCCAATCAAAAGGCACACCATAAGTAGGCGGGCATTCTGAAGCATCTACCACTCCAAGTCGACCGCTTGTTCCTGCTCCGATATAAAAAAGACGACCACCTTTTTTCATTCTTTCGGCAACGGCCGAAGTTAATTTTTCGATCTGAGGCAAAGATTTTTCTACGGCAAAAGCCACAGTTTTATCTTCGTTATTAATGCCCTGCAAAACTTCTAACACCGACATCTTATCGATGTGGCTATAGTTAGATTCCTGCTCGGTAACTCTGTTCATAAATTTAATTTTGATAAAATTCGGTAAATTCTTTCTAAATACATCCTTAAAAATTCAAAAATATGCCGCACAAAATTCAATCCGCACATTCTTCAGGTTAATTTATGTTAAAAATTATAAACAAAAGACAAGAAAATGCAGTTAAAAAATATATCAACCCGCTAATTTTCATAAATTTGCAGTAACGCTGATGAAAAAAAATACCCGCAATAATATACTGATCGCTATAAGCTATTCTGTAATCTTAATAGCCGGTATGTTTTTGGGCATAAAATTCATTAAAGACCAGGGCTTTGGCGTAAAGAAAAGCCCACAGCTGGCCAATAACAGCGACGAGAAACTCAACGAAATCCTCCACATCATTAACGGAAACTACGTTGATGATATCAATACCGATTCGCTTCAAAATTTACCTATCGACAGTGTGTTACACCAGCTCGATCCGCATAGCGTTTACCTGCCACCAACCGATGCGCAGGATATGAGCGATAACCTGGAGGGAAATTTTGAAGGTGTTGGGATAGAGTATTACATGCTTAATGATACCATGATGGTTACAGGTGTTGTTAAGGATGGTCCTGCTGCACAGGCAGGCATAAAATTAGGCGATAAAATCCTGAGTATCGATACCGCAGTAGTTAGTGGCCGGAATTTACCCAAAGATCAGCTTACCGGACGTTTTAAAGGTAAAGCCGGAACTGGCGTAAGCGTGGTTTTATTACATCCGGGCCTTACGCAAAGCAACCGTATTATGGTTACCCGCGGTAAGGTAAACATCAGTAGTATCGATGCAGCTTACATGATTAACACCGAAACCGGTTACGTACGCATTAGTAAATTTGGTGCCAATACCGATAACGATTTTGCAGCAGCCGCTAACAACCTGAAAGCGAAAGGCATGAAAAAACTGATTCTTGATCTGCGCGATAATGGTGGCGGCTATTTTACCGCAGCAACAGGTTTAGCTGATCAGTTTTTACCAGAAAATAAGTTAATTGTTTATACACAGGGCAAGCACGAGCCACGTACCGATTATTTCTCTA
Source organism: Pedobacter kyungheensis (assembly GCF_000812965.1). GTDB lineage: Bacteria > Bacteroidota > Bacteroidia > Sphingobacteriales > Sphingobacteriaceae > Pedobacter > Pedobacter kyungheensis. Next base: position 126,598 of record NZ_JSYN01000005.1, on the reverse strand, counting down.
CCGGAACCGGAGCCTTTCAAAATGGCAAGCTTGCCGTATTAATTAATGAAAACACCGCATCGGCAAGTGAAATCGTTGCAGGCGCCATTCAGGATTTAGGCAGAGGTATCATTGTTGGTCGCCGCTCATTTGGCAAAGGCCTTGTACAAGAACAATTTGCCTTTGGGGATGGTTCTGCACTAAACCTTACCATTGCCCGCTATTATACACCTTCGGGCCGGAGTATTCAAAAATCGTATAAAAAAGGTTACGATGCCTATAAGCATGAGCTGGATGAGCGCATGATGGACGGCGAATTAACCGGCGACCGGACTTCTTTTCAGGATTCGATTGAAAAAACAGAGGGTGTAAATCCCCAACCCACTAAAAGATTTAAGCCGGCAGGTGGCATACAGCCTGATGTTTTTGTACGACTGGACACTACCGGATACAATAAATTTTACAGCAACCTGGTGAGTAAAAAAGTACTATCTGATTATGTGTTTAATGTTTTAACCAACAGATACAGCGCCAGCTTTGTAGAACAGAATATTAATATTTTTACCATTACCGATAACGATTTTAAAGATTTTATCGGTTTTATACAGCGTAAAAATGTGCCGATTGATCGTTTTCAACTATATAATGCTAAAACTATAATCCAAAACGACCTGAAAGCATTGCTTTGCCGTTATTATTTGGGAGATGTAGGTTACTATAAAGCCGCTAACCAAACCGACAATGCGGTAAGGCAGGCACTAGCCAACCTGCAATAGCCATATTTTATTTTTTAGCAAACCTCTCCGATCAATCCAAAAAGAGCTATAATTTTAAATCACACAACAAATACAATATAATATTCTTATTTAAATCAAAATAGCGATATTATATTTCTATTTATATAATTTTGCCCACATATCTAATCAGTTATGACATCAGGCAATTTATCAGCAACAGACCAACATACATTAAGCGATTTATTAGAAAAAGTAAAGAACCAAACCGATTTGTTCCTCGGCTATCCGGTTGCTAAAGATTTCGATTATCAGGAGCTAACTGACTTTTTGAAATACCCGATGAATAACCTCGGCGATCCATTTGTTACTTCTACTTATGGCGTGGGTTCGCGCGAACTGGAAAAGGAAGTAGTAGCTTTCTTTGCCAATCTTTTCCGGGCACCTGAAGATAACTGGTGGGGCTACGTAACCAATGGCGGCTCGGAAGGAAATTTATATGGCTTGTACCTGGCCCGCGAGCTTCATCCCAAAGGAATGGTCTATTACTCTGAAGCTACCCATTACAGTGTTCAGAAAAACCTGCATTTGCTCAACATGTCAAATATTGTTATCCGCACGCAGGAAAATGGCGAAATTGATTACGATGATTTGGAGTACACGATCAGAATGAACCGCCACATGCCGGTTATCATTATGGCCAACATCGGCACCACCATGACCGAGGCCCGGGATGATGTTGCCAAAATTAAAGCGATTTTAAAAAAGCTAGCCATTCAGCATTACTACATTCATGCCGACGCGGCACTTTCAGGCACTTACAGTGCTTTAATTGAGCCCCGCCCTGCATTTGATTTTGAAGATGGCGCAGATAGCATTGCCATTAGCGGCCATAAATTTTTCGGTTCGCCAATGCCTTGTGGCGTAGTGATTGCTAAAAAATCAAACCGCGACAGGATTGCGCGTTCGGTAGCCTATATTGGCAGTGTAGATACTACGATTACAGGCTCAAGGAACGGACATAGCCCACTGTTTTTGTGGCACACCATTAAACGACTTGGAATAGCAGGTTTAAAAGCACGTGCGCTGCACAGCCTGGAAACCGCCGCTTATGCCGAATTAAAACTTAAAGAAATGGGAATAGCTGCCTGGCGCAACACCAATGCCATTACCGTTAACTTCCCCGCTCCATCAGTCGCTATCTGCAAGAAATGGCAGCTGGCCGCCGAAAACGGCCATTCACACATCATTTGCATGCCCAATGTTAATCAAACACATATTGATCTTTTTATAGCCGATTTAAAAGCAGAAATGGTGTTGCAACACTAATTGTTTTTCAAAAACATTTGTTTGATCTTTATGTTTAACAACCATACTCAATAAGTTAAACTTAAATATCAGGAATAGATGAATATTATTGTTGTAGGAGCAACCGGAACCCTGGGCAAAAAAGTTAGTGATGCTTTTGCCCAAAAGCACAAAGTAATACGTGTAGGCAACACCAAAGGCGATGTACAGGTTGATATTACGAGTGAAGCATCGATTAAAGCCATGTTCGAAAAAATAGGCCCTTTTGATGCCTTGATTAGCACCAGTGGTAAAGGCCCTTTTGCGCCCGTTAAAGAAATGACAGGCGAAACGTTTAAAAAAGGTCTGCTCGATAAATTACTGGGCCAGGTTAATCTCGTACTCATCGGGCAGCACTACATTAATAAAGGAGGCTCTTTTACGCTAACATCTGGCATCCTGGCCGATCATCCTGTAGCAGCCGGCTCGGCACTAAGTGCTGTAAATGGTGGCTTAAACTCATTTGTAATTGCAGCAGCACCCGAGCTCGAAAACGGTGTACGCATTAATGCAGTTAGTCCAAATGTGGTTGAAGATTCGCCGGCCTATTTCGATTCTTTTCCAGGTGAAATACCGGTAACGATGGATAAAGTTGTAAAAGCCTTTGAAAAAAGTGTGCTTGGTATTGTTACAGGTCAAGTGATTAAAGTTTATTAACATAAGCTTGTTCTCAAAAAGCCAGGTTTTAATAGCCAAAACATTATATTAGGCCCGATTATCCCGCTCAAACATGATAGAAACGCCACGCCTCATTTTAAAGCCCTTAACACACAACCAACTATTAAAATACATTAAAGACGATCATTCTTTAGAAAAAGAATTTCACCTCTTACCCACCAAAAAAAACATTGCACCCGAACTGCAGGAAGCCTTAGAGCAAACCATTTTACCCAATGTTTTCGATAAAGACAAAGATTACCTCTACCACACCCTCTGGACTATTGTTTCTAAACCTGACAACCGCATGGTGGGCGATATTTGTTTTGTTGGTGAGCCCGATCCAAATGGAGAAATTGAAATTGGATACGGCACTTACGAAGAATTCAGAGGCCGGGGCTTTATGACAGAAGCTGTTGGCCGGATATTGCAATGGGCCAAAGAACAGCCCAAAGTACGATCGGTTTTTGCAGCTACTACCAAAGACAATGTAGCTTCTTACTCTATCTTAGAAAAAAACGGTTTTATCCATATTGGCGAAGTGGATGACATGTTAAGCTGGAAAATTGAATTGAAATAACTTACACCACAATTTCAAATAAACTTAGACTAATTCCCTCGTAATGTTTAGGCAAGCCATCGGTCTCTTGCATGGTTACCACGCCTACATATTCGAAACCACAGCTGGTGTAATAATCCAAAAGCTTTTCGTTATCGGCCCAGGTATCCATCCGGATATATTTTAAATCATTATCCAGACAATATTGCCGGGCCCATTTAATAATTTCTTTTACAAAAGCATAGCCCCTGAAATCGGGATGGGTTACAATCCGGTGAATATAAATCGAGTCATGATCGCGGTCGCCCCAAATCAGCGCATCATTAAAGGTTACGGCAAAAACACAAGCTACTTCGCCGTTAACCAAAATTTTATACTGACGATTTTCGGCAATTTCAGTTTGTACAAGCTCGCGGCTAAAACCCTGCCAATGCTTGTTAAAAACTTTCTTCTGGTGTGCAATGGCCAGATCGTAAAAACCGAAAATGATGTCGATATCAGTTGATTGGCTATTGAGTACTTCGATTTGCATACAACAAAGGTAGTTTTTTACCACAGATAAAAATGATGAACACAGATTTAAAACACCCCAAATCTTTAAACCATATAAGACATCTAAATTCGTAAAAGCTTAAATGTTCTGACATGACTTATATGGTGCAAATAACCACGGTCCAGCATTATGCACTACAGCAAAAATAAAAAAAGGGCTAATTCACTATGGAATGTAGCCCTGTTTTAAATATTATGGTTTTGATGTTTAGACCTTACGCCTTTAACCTTAAATTACTTCTGTCTGAAGAAAATCTGGATAGGCGCACCCGAAAAATCGAAGTTCTCTCTCAGTTTATTTTCGATAAAACGTTTATAAGGATCTTTAATGTATTGTGGCAAATTACAGAAGAAAGCAAACATTGGCGATGTTCCGTTAATCTGTGTAATGTATTTGATTTTGATGTGCTTCCCTTTTAATGCCGGTGGCGGGTAATTCTCGATCAAAGGCAGCATAACATCGTTTAACTTAGAAGTAGGAATCTTTTTGCCCCTGTTGGTATACACTTCTAAAGCAGCCTCAACAGCTTTAAAAATACGTTGTTTATTCAATACCGAAGTAAAAATAATAGGCACGTCAGTAAACGGACGGATGCGCTCTTTAATCTCATCTTCGAAAGCTTTCATGGTTTTGGTATTCTTTTCAATCAAATCCCATTTATTAACCAGAATTACAATACCCTTTTTATTCTTTTCGGCCAGGTGGAAAATATTGATATCCTGACTCTCGAGACCTTCCTGCGCATCAATCATCAATACGACCACATCGGCTTCTTCCAAAGCTTTTATGGTACGCATTACAGAATAAAACTCAAGATTTTCTTTCACCTTGGTCTTTTTACGCAACCCGGCAGTATCAATCAGCATAAACTCATGCCCGAACTGATTGTAATGGATTTTAATGGAATCGCGCGTGGTACCCGCATTAGCAGTAACAATATTTCTTTCTTTACCGATTAAGGCATTAACCAAAGAAGATTTACCCACATTCGGGCGACCAGCAATGGTAATTTTAGGCAACAGGCTTTCTTCCTCCGGAGTATCGTCGAATTTTTTAATGATTTCATCCAGCAACTCTCCGGTTCCGGAACCTGTCATTGATGACAGTGGATAAACTTCACCTAAACCAAAGCCATAAAAAGTATGAATTTCGTTGTATAGCGCGGTGTTATCTACTTTATTGGCCGCAACAAAAACCGGTTTATCGCTTCTGCGCAACACCTGCGCAATATCATCGTCTAAATCGGTAATGCCGGTAGTTACATCCACCATGAAAATTAATACACTTGCTTCTTCGATGGCGATTAATACCTGCTCGCGGATGGCCGCTTCGTAAACATCTTCCGAATTGGCTACATAACCACCTGTATCAATTACGGTAAACTGTTTGTCAGTCCACTCGCCCACTCCGTAATGCCTGTCGCGGGTTACTCCGCTCATATCATCAACAATGGCTTTACGGCTTTCGGTTAACCGGTTAAAAAGGGTGCTCTTGCCTACGTTTGGCCTGCCTACGATGGCTATAATATTACTCATGGGTGTTCTTTTGATAGTTAATGGCTTATAGTTAATGGTCGTGGTGTTTAGGCCGCTGCTTAAACTATTTGGCTATCAGCCATTGACTATCAACTACTAACCGATTTATTTCGGGCTGCAAAGGTACGGTTAATTTTCGTAACCTCAGTGATATTAATTTTTATACTTTTCTAAAAGTCCTTTCAGCACTTCTTCAGTAAGTTCGTTATCCTTCAACAATGGAAAACCCTCCCAACGCACAATCCCTTTAGGATCGATCAGAATGGCATGGGGAATCCCCTTAACCTCCAGCTGATTTTTTACTGTACCTTTGGTATCAATTGCTTCTGAATAATTAATTTTCGGATTATTAAAAGCTTCAACTTTTTCAGCAGGCTCATCAGAAACCCCGATAATTACTACTTTATCAGCATACTTTTTCTGAATATCGTTTAACGAAGGAATGTACGCCCTGCATGGACCACACCAGGTCGCCCAAAAATCAATCAACACAAATTTCCCTTTGGTATCGGGCTGTTTCGAAATCCATTTTTCTACTACCAGCTCGGGCGCTTTTTCGTTCAGGATTGATTTGGCCCACAATTTTTTACCATTGTTCGATTCCTGAGCGGCAACTACCGCCGTTACAAACAGCAATAAGATCGTTATGCTTTTCTTCATCCTTAAAAATCGAAATTAATTATCGTATCCGAAACTTTTCAGGTAGTTCTTTTTACTTCTCCAATCGGGAATAACTTTCACAAACAACTCGAGAAATACTTTAGCATCTAAAAACTTTTCGATTTCGAGCCTGGCTTCAGTACCAACTTTCTTTAACATACTGCCACCAGTACCAATCAGGATATTCTTCTGCGAATCGCGCTCTACCACAACTTCGGCACTGATGCGTACCATTAAACCCTTTCCGTTTTTAAGGGGTTCTTCTTTAAAACTCTTCACAATCACCTCAGTACTGTAAGGAATTTCTTTCTGATAGTTTAAAAAGATCTTCTCGCGTACGATTTCTGAAACAAAGAAACGCTCAGAACGGTCGGTTAAATCTTCCTTATCGTAATATGGCGGATGCTCGGGCAACATTTCCAAAACGCGGTCAAGCAAACCATCCACATTGTGTTTATGCAAAGCAGAAATGGCATAAATGGCAACTGGCTTTAATTTTTCGTTCCAGTAAGCAATTTTCTCATCCACCTGCTCTTGTGTAGCCTGGTCTATCTTATTAATTAAGACAATTGTTGGAATATCTTTATTTAAAATTTTATCCAAAACATCGTCTTCATCATGCGATTCATTAATATCAGTTACAAATAAAAGCACATCAGCATCGGTTAATGAGCCATTAACGAAGCTCATCATACTCTCCTGTAAACTGTATTTTGGCTTAATTATCCCTGGAGTATCAGAAAAAACAATCTGATATTCTGCTTCATTTACAATACCTAAAATGCGGTGCCTTGTGGTTTGAGCCTTAGGGGTAATAATACTAAGTCGCTCGCCTACAAGCACATTCATCAAGGTAGATTTACCCACATTGGGCTTACCTACTATACTAACAAAACCTGCTTTATGCGCCATTGAAATATTTTTTAAAAAAAATTTGCAGTACAAAGAAACGAATTATATCTTTGCATTCCAATTCGGAAACAGGGTTAAGGATTTAATTCAAGAGAAAAAACGAGTTGTATAGAGTGCGGGGTGGAGCAGTTGGTAGCTCGTCGGGCTCATAACCCGAAGGTCGCACGTTCGAGTCGTGTCCCCGCTACCAATTCAGTTGGTAGTTCTCAGCTGGCAATTTAATTGCCTACTGAAAATTGGAAATTAAAAAACTGAAAAAATGGCCCGTTCGTCTAGGGGTGAGGACGCCAGATTTTCATTCTGGAAACAGGGGTTCGATTCCCCTACGGGCTACGAATGACGATGACAAATCGTATAAAACCCTGCAAACGCGTTGTTTGTGGGGTTTTTAGTTTTACAGAATGGCTAAAAAACCTATTTTTTGCCATATCTCAAGTGAGTTATTCAGTGAGTCGGCTCTACAAAATATCGACTCACTGAAAACGCCATAACTCGCTAATTTACAGCCAGTTCAAAATTTAAACATCTTGACATACAGGGCATAGCATCCTTAGTTTTATACACTAAAAATGAGCTGTTATGAGTTAAAATTATTCTCTTCACTTCTTCTTGAAACGCCCTAAGAACTATTCGGAAGGAGAAGTACCGATCTACATGAGGATCACCGTAACCCATGGAGGCACGCCAAAAGAAGCTTCCGCTGGCAGAATGGTCGATCCTAAATACTGGGAATCTAGTGTAAACCGGGCAAAAGGCAATTCGGAATCCGCCCGAAATCTTAACACTTATTTAAATTCTATTGAGCGAAAAGTGGAGGTCATCCATACCGAGCTTAAAAATCTCGACAAGGAAATTACCTGCGAATCAATGATGAATAAATACCAGAACAAGGGCAAAAAAAATACTACCTTCTGGAAATACTCCAGGAACATAACGATAAAATCAAAGCTCTACTTGGTAATGGCTTTAAGGAAAATACGCTCAAAGGTTATGTCACCTCTTTAAAACATCTTGCCAGCTTCATCAGATCTCAATATAAGAAGTCAGATATAGAGGCAACCAAAATCAACTATGCATTTGTAACAAACTATGATTTCTTCCTGAGAAAGACAGTGAAATGTAGCGATATCTCTGTAGCAAAATACATGAAGCATCTTCGAAAGATAATCAACCTATGTCTCGCTCACAAATGGATTTCTGATAATCCTTTCGCTGCTTATAAAAACTCTGCAAGACCAAAAGAGCGGGATTTCTTAACGAAGGAAGAGCTAAGGTCTATTCGCTATAAGGAGTTTATTATACAAAGACTAGATCAGGTAAGGGATATATTTGTCTTCTGTTGCTACACAGGACTCTCCTATGCTGATGTAAGGAAATTAAAACGCGCTGAAATTCGAAAGGGCGATGATGGGAAACTCTGGATCTTTACCAAACGGGAGAAAACATTAACTTCTTCTCATGTGCCACTTGTAAAACCAGCGCAAGCTCTCTATGATAAATACACTGATCATCCAACCTGCGAACATTCAGGATTGGCTTTTCCCGTATTAAGTAACCAAAACATGAATGGGTATTTAAAGGAAATAGCGGACTTGTGTAGCGTTCAAAAGCAACTGACCTTCCATATAGCCAGGCATACCTTTGCAACAACCGTCACATTAGGAAACGACGTCCCGATTGAAAGTGTCTCGAAGATGCTAGGGCATAAAGATATCAAGACTACGATGCATTACGCTAAGATACTCAATAGTAAGATTTCAAGGGATATGGGCATGCTTGATGAAAAGCTACAAAATGACTTCTAGTTTTATCGGCCACTGTGATAACTATGCTGAAAAATGTTACTTTAGCGAAAATTATGCTCCGTGAAATTTCTAATCAAAACGCTTTTAGTTTCTTTTCTTCTATTTTTTGTATTTAACCAGGCGTTTAGCCAGCTAAAACAGGCTTACAAAGATAGCAATGAGGACAATGAAGTCCGCAAAATCTGTTTCTATTCGAAAACAGAAGGCTATATTGCCTTCAAAGATGGGCTTGGCTATACCACAGATGGAGGACTTTCATTCCAGAAGAAACTTATTACACCATCCAATGTCAACTACAATGGCTTTTCTGCAAACCTGACCTTTGGTTTTGGAATCTCAGGAGTTAAGGCCTTCGATAAAAACAATCTGATTGTATACGGGGACTATGGGCTGGTACCTGCAATTCTTACCTCAGCGGACGGTGGAGAAACATTTAAACTTGTCTTTCACCAACAAAGCAGCGATACGAAATTTTCACACATAGCTGACATGGTTTTTCCAGACAACGGAAGCATCGGTTACGCTGCAGATGATGATCGAGTAATTAAAACGACCAATAAAGGCCAAACCTGGACTGAAATCTATAGATCAACAGATGCCGGCTATAAACAGATCGAAGCATTTGGTACTTTTGTTGCAGTTACCGGTCATGGGGAAATCATAAGATCAACAAACAGCGGAGTCTCCTTTGCAAAAACCAACCTTCCAGAAAGTTTTTCATCCGCAATAATTCGAAGCGTAAGCCACTTATCCACCTCAAAAATCTGGCTGAACTTTCAGAACGCAGATGGTTTCATTTACTATAGCGCAGACGGAGGGACTACCTGGAGCTTAAAGAACAATCCTGAAAATGATCCTCAGCTCTTTGAAAGACTAAAATTCTTTGACGACAATCTGGGATATGGTCTAGGAACAAATTATACCATTTACAAAACTACAAATAGTGGCAAAAACTGGGAGCCACTTCCCAGAGACAACAATTTTAGCTATCTAAATTATACCCATTATGATGCCCAATTCTGGGATTCAAACACCTTTTGGGTTGGAGGCGGCTACGGTTTTCTCGAATACACGACAAATGGAGGTGGCACACCTATTCTTAACCCAATTTTCAGCATAGATATAAGCACACTCTCAACAAACACAGTAAAACTAAAGAATTATTCAAAGTCCGACTATAGCTTTGAATGGCTGGTCAATGATGTGAGTATCGCCAAAACATACGACGCATCTTTTCAAAGAGACAACAGCAACTTAAAGAACAAAATTACCCTGATGGCCAGAAATGGTTTACAAACTGTTTCCATATCCAAAGAAATAACGCTTCCACAAGGAGTACAGGTGACAGATTTTACGCCCAAAGATGCTGGATTGCTCTCTACAGTGACGATAACAGGGGTAAATTTTACTGGCGCGACCAAAGTCACCTTCGGGGGATTAAATGCTATTGCATTCACAGTGGTATCCCCTACAACCATTTCGGCATTGCTAGGAGGAGGTAAATCTGGAGAGGTGTATGTAGGTGGCCCTAAAGGATTTTCCTCACTACCCGGTTTTAATTACCTGCCCCCGCCGACAATCGCCTCATTCTCGCCCAAAAGTGCTGTTAAGGGTCAAAAGATTACAATTATCGGCGATGACTTTATTAATGTTACCTCAGTAACTTTTGGAGGAACCCCTGCATTATCTTATGTCGTGCTCTCTTCTACCAGAATCGATGCGGTAGTAGCTGATGGAGAATCAGGAGACCTCTCTGTTTCCACCTTAGGCGGGTCATCGGCGCTGCCAAATTTTTTGATGTTACCCACGATTGAATCATTCACCCCTTCAAGCGGAACAAATGGTGAGCTCGTGGTCATTAAAGGTTCTGGTTTTTCGGGAACGACGACTGTCAGCATAGGCAACACCCCTGTTAAATCCTTCACCGTAAACAACAGGTCATTGATATCAGCAATTGTAGGCGCAGCAGAAAGCGGACCGGTAAGCGTAACAACGAAAAATGGAACGCATACCTTGGCTGGCTTTACCTATTATAATCCACCTAAAATTACCGATTTCAGCCCGCGCTTTACCACAAGTGGAGGCAGGATCACCATTACTGGCAGCAACTTTAGTAATCTAATCAATGGGAACATTGTCATGTTTGGTGATATCAGAGGAAAAGTAATCAGTTGCACTTCCACTACCATAGAGGTAGAAGTACCTAAAGTTTCCACCTTTAAGCCCCTTTCTGTAACCACAAATTCTCTCACTGCCTACAGCAAAAGTCCCTTTATACAATCCTTACCTGGCGAGAATAGAATATCCGACAATTCCTTTGCCGAAAAAATTGATCTGCCAATCTCCGCTAAACCAAGCGATTTTAAACTCTGTGATTTTGATGGTGACGGGTTTTTGGATATTATTATCTTAATCAAAGGCTTAACTGACCGTAACGAATTGGCCGTTTATAGAAACAAGGGCATAACGGGTGAGACAAAATTCGATGACCGGGTTAGTTTGTTCTTTAAATCATCGGCGCTTGTCTTCAGCGCCTCAGATATCGATGGTGACGGCAAACCTGATCTTGCAGTTTGGGATGCTAATGTAATACAGGGCGTGTTTATTTACCAGAATACATCAACCACAGGAAAGATTTCCTTTTCATTACCAACAGTTCTTTCCTCAGGTAATACCTCTTATTTTGATTTCAAAGACCTTGATGGTGATGGCAAACCAGATCTTATTACTGGCGGCATTATCAGGAAAAATACTTCAAGCCCAGGCAATATCAGCTTTGCAAATTACAACGAGAATTACAGCCCGATTGTGGGAATTAACGATTTTGATAATGACGGCAAGCTCGACCTAATTACCTTTTCCTCACTAGATAAATTTGAAATCTATAAAAATGTAAGCACATTGGACAAAATACTGTTCACCAAAGCTTTGGAAGTGCCGACAGATAGGCCATCGGAATTTGCGACTCTCGATGTAGATGGCGATCAAAAAATAGATATTGTAACCATTAGCAGCAGCCTCAATGAGCTTAAAATCCATACCAACACTGGAAATAACTCATTCCTCTTTGCTGCCCCTATAAAATATCAGGTAGCAGTAAGTCCAACAAATTTACATTTTCACGATTTGGATGGTGATGGCCGACCAGATGTGCTGTACCATAGTGAGATCAACAAATCCGCAGCAGTACTGGTCAATATCAGTTCAATCGGGAATCCAAAACTTGCTCAAAAGACTGTCTTCAGCACACTCAGTAATGTAAAAACCATTGAGGCTGGCGACATCGATCAGGACGGGAAAACCGATATCGTTTTTCAGAGTGAAGAAAATGCCGTAATTGCCTATCTCAAAAACAAGGTAAACAACACCCCTTTTGTATTATCTTTCTCTCCTTCAAATGCGAAGAAAGGCGATCTGATCATCATTAACGGGGAAAATTTCAATGATGCTACCGCGGTTAGCTTTGGGGGAAGTCAAGCAGCAAAATTTGTGATCGATTCTCCAACACAAATCACTGCAACCCTTGGCGATGGGGCTACCGGAAGTATTACTGTTAGCAACCCCTTGGGATCTTCAAGCCGGCCTGGTTTTTCGTATGGATTACCGCCCATCATTACTTCCATTTCAACACCAAGGGCTAATGCCGGAGAATCTATTACCATAATTGGAAAAAATTTTAGCGAAACTCCTTCGGAAAACAAGGTCCTATTCGGTCTAGCTTATGGCACCGTAACTGCATCAACCACAACAATGCTCACCGTTACCGTTCCTTCCAAAGCAACTTACTCTCCTATTTCCGTATTCACAAATGGATTATTTGGGGCCAGCATCAATTCTTTCATGCTCACATTTCCAGGGGATTATACCGGTTTTACGGAAAAATCATTTTCCCCGGCCATTAGACCACAGTCTGGCTATAAAAAAGGAGCTGTAGGGGATTTGGATGGCGATGGATTACTGGATATTACCTATGCCCTTAATAACGTGAATGATAAATCGTTCCACATATATCATGCAATTAAAAAGAATGGTGAGATTTCTTACGAAAAATCATTGGTTATTCCTATGATCAACGTCCCTGAAACCACTATTGTCACCGATATGGATGGAGATGGAAAACCGGAACTGGTTACTTACTCTCCTTACCGATTCCATGTATTTAAAAACACTTCTATTCCAGGTAAAATTTCCCTTATTCAATACGATTTTGTCGCGGGTGATAGTCCCTTTCAAACACTGAGTGATATAAAAATTGGCGATTTTGACGGTGATGGGAGAATAGATGTTGCCATAGCAAATTATGCAGATAAAAAAGTATGTATTTTCAGAAACGAAAGCACCAATGGGACCTTAAAATTCGGTGAACGAATAGACCTGCCAGGACAGGGATGGGTAACCAAAATTACATTACAGGATTTCAACAATGATGGAAAGCTTGATTTGGCCTATTCGAGTCGTAATTCAAATCAACTTGTCATCCATAAAAACACGAGCATTGGCTCGCAGATTACTTTCGATCCAGCAATTGTATTTCCAGTCGCAAACGAGGCAATAGATGTAGTGGCTGGCGATCTTGATGATGATGGCAAAGCCGATCTGCTGGTTGCCTCCAACAGTGTGTTAGTTTTCAGAAATACCAGCTCAACAAGCACAATCAGCTTTGCTGCACCACTAAAGTTTGCAGATGAAGGCTATATCGTTCCAATGATCAATCTCTCTGATCTGGATGGGGACGGGAAAGTTGATTTGTTTAAGGCAAGCGGCGCTGTATCTGTACTAAAAAATATCAGTCAGCCAGGAACTATATCCTTCGCTCCAGGCGTAAAATATGCCCAGCCTCATGATCCGATTCTAGGAATGGCGGCCGATTTGGATGAGGATGGCAAACCAGACATTATCACCTTTTCGGAGTTTTCATCTTCTGTAGTGCTTTTTAGCAAACCAATTATCAAGCCTTTATTAACTTCTTTATCGCCTGCATCTGGACCAGAAGGTCAAGCGGTTAGCTTAAATGGTTTCAATTTTACTTCGGTCACTGGCGTAAGTTTTGGAGGAGTACCTGCATCCTCATTTAAAATCGAGTCACCGACCCTCATCACTGCCATCGTTGGCGCAGGAGGAAGTGGCCCTGTTAACTTAAGCACTTCTGAGGGGACCAACGACTACCTTCAGTTTAAATATACACCTCCGCCAGTAATTACTTCTTTCAGCCCTATGGTTGCTGAATTTGGGGAAACAATTACCATAAAAGGTAAAAACTTCACAGAAGCAACGCAGGTATGGTTTTCACTAAAAACACCCTTTACCGTGCTAGACGACAATACAATTTCGGTCACACTACCCTCCTCAGAGTTTGTCCGCTCGGGAAATATAATTGTGGATACACCTTACGGAAGTTCTACCATGGCAGGGTTTATTTTAGCAAAGGCACCGGTAATTTCGGCCGACAAGGGCGCCCCATACTATCTCAACACAAAACTAGGCCTAAGCGCAAATACCGGCACGAGCTTCACTTATGAATGGCGAAAAAATGGGGCAATTATCTCCGGAGCTACCTCAAGTAGCATCGTTGCAGATGAAGGCGGTTCATATACTGCCGCAATCCTACACAACAATAAACAACTTATTTCCGAACCCTTCACTTTCACATTATTAAATACACTTCCTTCAACTATCTTTAAGGTTAAAGCAACAAACGAAACCTGTAGATTATCTAATAACGGAGAGATTTCGATCAGTGCCGGAATAGATATGAACTATAGCGCTACCGTTACCGGAGCAGGCTACAACAAAACCTATAACTTCAGGTCAAACCTCAATATTGGCTCTCTCAAGGCTGGCACCTATAGCGTATGTATTACCGTAGCGGAGTATACAGATTACAAGCAGTGTTTCGAGGTAACTATTACCGAACCTAAAGACCTTGCTCTTTTTTCTTCGATAGTGAACGATAAAACCATTACCCTTAATCTAGGTGGCGCTAAGACCTATCATATTGATTTAAATGGCGAAAAGTATACCACAAGTAATAGTCAGATTACATTAGCTCTTCAGCAAGGGAGCAATAGTTTAACGATATCTTCAGATCTTAGCTGTCAAGGTATCATCAAAAAAAGTATATCATTGGCGTCAGGAATAACCGCCTATCCTAACCCCTTTGATCAGACCTTAACTGTTGCCATGGGGTCAGAGTATTATCAAAAAGTGGTAAAGATTGATGTCTATGATTTAAGTGGCCGGTTGGTGTTTACCAAAAAGCAAATGCTTGACGACGTAGAAATCACACTGAATCTTTCATCATTTACCTCAGGCATGTATATATTAAAAATTGCTGCCGATAATTTCGTTTCTCAAACCAAAATCCTCAAAAAATGAGTACCTTAAGATCAATTTTATTAATCCTACTGGTATGTAGCCTATTCAGTTGCACGAAAAAAACGGTTGAGCCGACGCCACCTCCAGCTCCGGTGGTACCTACACCAAAGGAAACTACCAAGGCCCTATTAATCACTCCTGCCAAAGATGAGGTTTGTATCACGGGTACCTCTATTAATAGCACCATGAATGCAATTAGATTTAAATGGAATGAATCTGCATTTTCAGCAGGTTACATTGTAACTATCAAAAATTTAACGACCTCTGAACTTACAATTGGTACAACTAATGGAACAGAAATTGAAATGGCATTGACTAAAAATGCTCACTATTCATGGTCTGTAAAAACTAAATCGAGCCTAAATAGCCTGACTTTGGAAAGTGATATTTGGAAATTTTATAATGCGGGAGAAGCTACCTCTTCTTATGCCCCGTATCCGGCACAATTAACTTCCCCATTAATGGAAACAAAATTTAACGCCTCTGCAGGAAAAACAAACCTTGTATGGATAGGTGATGATCCAGACCGGGATATTTTAAGTTTCGATGTATATTTCGGAACGATAAGCAACCCAACATTGTACAAAGAAGGATATACTGCGACAACAATTTCGGTAAATGTAACCACTGCAACTACTTATTACTGGAAAATCATAACAAAAGACAGGTCGGGGAACAAGTCAGAATCTGCAGTTTTCAAGTTTACGATACTGTAGGTAGGATATTTTGAAGAATCAGAAAATCTAAAAGATACTTGGCTATAGAATAAATAACTAAAAATATTTCACTCTACTGCTTTGCTGATCACAACACTGGCCACTGATTGCCAGTGTTGAATAATCTGGTTATAAAAAGGCTCATCGGCAGAGCCACCTTTCCAAATTACGTAGAGTTTCTTACCATCGATTCCGATTGAGCTTCTTCCTCCTTGCTCTAATGCCTTGGTAGAAATTCCGGTCAACATCTTACTGAGATCAAAATTAAATGTTGCTTTATAATTATCAGTTTGTCCGATTACAATCTCCGAAACATTCAAATTTGCTTCGAAGGGTAATGAACTTCTAACTAATACACTATCAACTACACCAAAGCTATTGGTAAAAGTACCTTTAAAATCTAACGCAAATTCTGAGCGCGGTGATTTCCGGCAAAACAGCCTTACTTTAGCATCTTTGTAAGAACCGGCGGGCAACTGAATGACTCCTGCCAGTGCATCAGCACTGAAAATGTTTAGTTTCTTCCCTACCATAATAATAGTATCCAGCGCTCCTTTACCTTGGGCGGCAAGCGAAATTTTCTCTACCCATATTGTAGCTGAACTCCAATTAACTGGAATCGTTTGTGATGCACTATCTATCGTGACACCTCTTTTCGTTGCCGTTGTAGTAGTATAAGCTTTGGCGAAATAGGAGATTTTACCTGAATCTGGGATGGCTGTTCTGTTTGATTTTCTTTTTTACAAGATACCAGAGCGGCAATTAGCAATAGACTAAAGTTGTATTTAAAGCTAGAGAGAAAAGACTTCATTAAATGATTAGCGTATTTAAGATTTGAATAAAGATATTAAGAATTTTGGAATTCGAAATCTCACCTTTAATTCCTAAAAGGACTTTTTAGTGCCTGATTTACCCGCATCCGATGAAGATGCAGGCAAACAGGTCTTTTAATCAACATAACTAACCAAATATATATTGAGATAAAAATTGAAGTCCAAAGGTAGAAGAGAAATGAGTTATTCTTATTTAGACTAATTTTAAACAAAGAAACGAAGCCATAGCGAATATTCCAAATGTTTTCAAGAAAAATAATTTTGCTTAAAAAAGTGAAAAATATTTTAATTGACTTAACAGGTTTTAAGCTATTCATTTTAAATTATTTAGCCCTATTTTAAAAACAAATGAAGGCAGAAAATTAAATTTTAATTGGATTTTTTTCTTGAAAGGGTTTGTATTTTCAAAAATAAATTCTACTTTTGCACTCCCTCAAACGGATATTTGGGGCGAAAAATAGAGTGCGGGGTGGAGCAGTTGGTAGCTCGTCGGGCTCATAACCCGAAGGTCGCACGTTCGAGTCGTGTCCCCGCTACCAAAGGAGTTGAAAAGACACTCTTTTATTAATAATGGCCCGTTCGTCTAGGGGTTAGGACGCCAGATTTTCATTCTGGAAACAGGGGTTCGATTCCCCTACGGGCTACGAATACTTACAAATAAAAAAGCCTGCAAATTTTAAATTTGCAGGCTTTTTTCGTTTACAGAATTCCCAAATCGCCATCTGCAGCCTAAATAGGCGATTTTATAAATCGAGAGAATTCATATTTCAACAAGAAAATTTGCATTTTTTTACCAACATCCAGTGAGTCGCCCAACAAGAATACCGACTCACTGAATCATGTTTTTTACGCCAGTATCTTGCCTCGTCAACCTATTAAGGCAAAAATCTGCTTCAGTATCATTTTGAATTGTAAATTTCAAATTAGCAATAAAATATTTTTATATAAAAATTCTCTTCTTGTGAACAATCAGATTAAACCGGGAATTTCTTATCAACCGAATATTATTCCTACCTTTCGGTAAACCCAACCGATAATGAAAATTGCTGTGTTTAGTACCTGCTCCTATGATGAGGAGTTTCTGGAGAAATACAATACTGACCATGAGCTTATCTTCTTTAAACAGGCATTAGATTATGATAATCTGAGCCTTACCAAAGGCTGCGATGCAGTATGTCTTTTTGTAAATGACCAGGCTAACGGTCAGATTCTTTCTGCTTTAGCTGAAAATGGGGTAAAACTAATCCTTTTGCGGTGTGCGGGGTTCAATAACGTTGACCTGGAGGTGGCAGAAGAACTGGGTATTAGCATTCTTCGTGTACCTGCCTATTCTCCTGAGGCTGTTGCTGAACACGCCATCGCGATGATCATGACCTTGAATCGTAAAACCCATAAAGCTTATAACAGGATTAGAGAAGGTAATTTCTCACTGGAAGGGCTTATGGGCTTTAATTTGCATAGCTCAAAAGTTGCGCTTATTGGAACAGGTAATATAGGTAAAGTCATGTATCGGATTCTGAAAGGATTTGGCTGTCAGATATCAGCCTATGATCCTTATCCGGATTTGGAGCTACGAAGTGACGGACTTAAATATGCTAGCCTGGAGGAAGTGTTAAAGGATGCTGATATCGTAACACTGCATTGTCCCTTAACCGAGCAGTCCTTTCATATGATAAACGGACAAACCCTAAGGTATTTTAAAAAAGGGGCGATGCTGATCAATACCAGCAGAGGTGCACTAATCCAAACCTCGGCTGTTATCACCTCACTTAAATCCGGCGGACTCGGTTCTCTCGGACTAGATGTATATGAACAGGAATCTGGGCTTTTCTTTCGCAATCTATCCGAGAAAGTTATTCAGGATGATTTGATTGCCCGTCTGATATCATTTCCTAATGTGCTCATCAGCTCCCACCAGGGCTTTTTTACAAGGGAAGCAATGCGACAGATTGCCGAAACTACATTTTCAAACGCAGATGCGTATGTTTCGGGAAAGATACTTGTAAATGAAATTAAGCCATAGGCTGCATGCTGGTTTAAATTCTTTTTTTTGCTATTAAATATCCTCTTATATTCGCGGGGTAAGGGGTGAGAGCCTTACATCAATCCAAAAGATTGAGAGCGTTAATTTAGATGTTAATACTGTTTCCGGAGGGGAACAGTATTATCTTTACTCCTTTTAGGGATAGCAGTGTGATTTATTACAGTCTTTTAGCATTTTTGATGTCAACATGAATTTTGAGCCTGAACCGTTAGCTACCCGATGGATACCTTACGGTGGCCAATCCCCGATTATACCTATTTTTAAACAATATCATCCGCTTAATCAGCAGATTGAGGATGTGATTAATGTTCAGACCTTTCCGGTACATTTTGGGAGGAACAAGCATATTGCCTCACCGATTAGGACAAACCGTTATATTTTTCTGATTTTGCAGGGGGTTGCCCATGGCTTTATTAAAGTTGGGGCTAAAAAGATTACTACCTGGATTGCCGTAGAAGGTGAGCTGGCTGGAACAATAAATAATTTATGGCATGGTGGACAATCTGAGGAATATATAGAAACCATTGAGCCGCTTTTAGCTGTTGCTATTCCACATGAGATGTCGATCTTTTTATATGAGAATCATCCTGAAGCGAATCTGGTCGGCAGGCAGATGACCGAACTTTATTATCAGGGTGCCTCAGAGCGGGCTTTTATTGCAAGGCTGCCAAATGCCAAGCTTCGTTATGAGCGTTTTTTGATTAGCTATGGGCATTTGCTCGAGCGGGTTCCGCTGAAATATATTGCTTCATTTTTAGGCATGCGTCTGGAAACCCTAAGCCGTATTCGCTCAGAGATGGCGAGTAAGCTAAGTAACAAAGCATAAAAAGGGATAAATGATACCCCTTTTTCCCAAAACAGTGATTGTTTGTTATTTATCGCTGTTCTTTTTTTCTGTCACCTCAGTACGTACTTCCTGAGCCAAAGTTTTTAAATCCTGCATCGCTTTACGAACTCTTGTTCCAGCCGCAGCATTTCCTGCGTTATAGAATTTTTCTACATCAGCTTCTACCCCTGCAATGATTTCTTTAATTTTTGCGAATTTTTCCATTTTGTTATTTTATTAAATAGTCGACTATTTGAAGCCGCGAATATATTACATTTTTATTCGATTATTTATCTTTCACGTACATCTGCGTACTCACATTCATTCTGTTCAATTCCGTAACAGGCATTGAAAATCGGTGCGATTGAGCACCTTGTAGTTTTTTGAGGTATCATTATTGTTTTTTCCTTTAGACCTACCAAAAACATCAATCATGACCGAAAAACAATTCAACCTACAAATCTATGTCCATCAGGGGGCACTTAAGAATTTCGCTATGAAATTTACCCATGATCTCGACGACGCAAATGATCTATTTCAGGAAACGATGATCAAGACTATACGTTTTTTTTATTTTTTCACCTATTCAAAAGAGCTGTTTCTTCCAGGATTTTACAAGTTAGTTGTATGACTTTAAACTTCGCGGGCTTTAGTTTTCCGACTCCTTCAATATTCGGGCGATTAGCTGATACAGTTGTTCACTATTAAGCTCCGGTTCATGGTAATCGTCTGGTTTTTTTGTCCATGCCAGCTCCATGGCAAAATAATCTGGAGCTTGATGCGGGGTGCCGTTTATTTTCGCTAATTCATCTTTTATAAATGCTTGCCAGCGCTGAAGATATAGGGATCTTAACAGTCCTGACCATTCTTTATGGGCGTAATCCCTCAGATCGGTTTTCAGGTTATCATCTGGTCCCCAGTAGGAAATTTGTGTTTTGGCGTTTTTTAGCGCATTGGTTTTATCCTGAGGCATTTTACCAAAATCAACGGCTTGCTTTAGCCAACGGTTTAATGAAAAATATTTG
The DNA here is from genome assembly GCF_000812965.1 of Pedobacter kyungheensis. Lineage (GTDB taxonomy): Bacteria > Bacteroidota > Bacteroidia > Sphingobacteriales > Sphingobacteriaceae > Pedobacter > Pedobacter kyungheensis. The sequence goes on along the minus strand of NZ_JSYN01000005.1, from coordinate 106,038 downwards.
CTGGCACTCAAAAGCGAGTCCTGCTGTAAAATCAGCCTCTGAAAGCTTTCGCTTTCTTTTTTGAAGCCATCAGCATCTTTGGCGCTGATGGCTGCCTGCATTTTCTCATAGACAATATCGCCCTGATTGGCCAGTACCTGCCTTACAAAATCAATTTTATCGGTCTGGTATGTCTCCACTGACTTAAAATCTGCTCCTGCTGCCACGAACAGTTTAACTGCCTGGGCAAAACGTTGCGGGTCATAATTTCTTTTACGTGTGCCCCATGATGATACTGTTTTTATGGCCACGGCTGGTCTTGCACAAAAAATCGATTCTGAAGGCCCCTCCTGGTAGATCTCCGGACTACTGTATGCTGTTTGCAATAAGAGTTGCCAGGCCTGGTTAAGCTCCGTGTTACTTTTTCCATAACGGTAATCCTGGTAGCCTTTTATCCATTCATCCACTTTTATGAAGTTCTGATGCCATCCCAATTCCAGCATTAAATCATAGGCTACCGGATTATTGTTTATCCCCTCGGGTATAATGCCCACGCCTGAGAGGAACGGACCGTAACTGCTTTTGCTTGCTCTGCTTACCTCATCGCAAAAGCGTTGAAGCTTGCCGTATAGTCCGTTTTTCTCTCCAAAATTGCTCACGTTGCTCCATACGAAAGGTGTACCATCGTAAGCTTTTCTCCTCTCCCAGTTATTGGTGTTCTCGCCAAACAACTCTATTACCAGGGTTTTCTTTTTATCGAGTCCTTTTAGTAAAGCAGCCGATGGGTTAGATTGCCAGCCTTGTAATACCCAGGTACTTCCCGGAAAATGGTGTTGCATGCGCTTTTGTATACTGGTTGCTGCCGCAGTAACGTCTACCCCTTTAGAATTTCCGCCTTCATGAAAAGGATCTCCACCGAAGAAGTGTAGTTCTCTACCGTATAACTTTTTCATCTCGCTATAGTAAATATCAGCAAGCTTTTCAAAGGCAGGGTCATCTGGCATTAAAAAATCAGGGCGTGTAAAACCTCCTGCCCATTTGCCTTGATCGGCCACAGTAACCTTCATTTTATTTTTAAGGCTAGTGGGTACCATACCATAAAACCCTTGCATGACAGGCTCGATCTTTAAATCTTTCATGCGCTTAATGATCTGCTTCTCTAAGCTCACCTGCTGGTCAATTAAGGTCTGGCTTACCGGTCCTCCCCATCCTTCCAAATTCCCCATTAACCACCAGGCGTCAAAGGCTGGGCCGGGTATAAAGGCCAGGATTTCTTCTTTTGTATAACCTATTTGCTTTAATGTATTTTGCCAAACTGCTTCCATACCTACCGGTGCCAGTATCAGGTTTACGCCATTTAAGGCCATCCAATCCAGCTCTCGTTCCCAGTCTTTCCACTGGTAAAAACTCATCGAATAACTGATCGTGCAATAATTTAAGGCATAGCGGTATGGATACGGAGAGACTATCCTCACCTTACCCGTAATCTGTGGCAGTTTTTTGACCGCTTCGAGGTTATCGCCTAAATGAGACAAGCTTCTTTTGCAATAATATCTGAGGTACCAGCCCAGGCCTTCGGCGGCAGCGTTGGCGTTTGAAGCGGCAATATTGATCTTGTTATTTTTGGTAGAAAGCTCGAAAACATCTTTGCCATCCTGCGCTGGAATATTGCTGAAAGTAAGTGATGAAACCAGCCAGGGGACTCTTCTTGCAGCAATTTCTTTTACGGGTGAAAACACCTGCGCCTTTACATAGCCAAAGCAAGCCAGGCCAATGCATAACAAGATATATTTTTTAACTTTTGAACTATTCATGTTGTAAGTGTACTAATTATTTTTTGAAGAAAATTGGTTACCAAATTTCTGCTGTTCATTAGCTTTGAGCATTAATAAGGCAGGCCATGGAATGGCCTACCTTATACGGAGCGTCATTTATGGAATAATCTTTATCTACCAGCCTTCTGTTTGTTTAAAATCAGGATTTTTCCCGTTGAGCTTATCAATTTCACCTTGGGGGATGGGCAAGAAGTAATGTTTTGTTTTATCGAAAACCCGCTTTTGTGCTTCGAAATAGGTAAAGGTAGTATCTGTAGCATTAGTAGACGATATGGTATAATTCACGCCATATATGGGTCTGTTATCTACCACTTCGGCTATTTTCCATCTCCTTACATCCCAGAAACGTAAGCCTTCAAAGGCCAGCTCAATGCGGCGCTCATGTCTGATCACCTCACGCATCTCCTCTTTGGTCAAGCCAGTTGGGATATCGGGCATGCCTGCTCTTTTTCGGATTGGATTAATGGCGCCGTATACGCTTGCATCTGCGCCAGCCAGCTCGTTCTGTGCTTCTGCATAATTTAACATCAGTTCGGCGGTTCTGAAAATAGAGAATGATTTATTTACCCCTCCCGAGCTATTCGATAAGTTAAGGCTTTCTGTCATGTATTTTCTCCACCAGTAATTCGTTCCCGGTTCATTGGCATTATCTTTATCGTTGCTGTAGATATTGATTTTTCTGTTTTTCCATGTTGCTCCCGGATAAAGCACTGTAGCATAAAATCTCGGGTCGCGGTCTTTATATGGATGTTTTGGATCCCAGCCTGATGCAGCATTCTGAATAGGCAAGCCATTTTTCATTTCAAATGCATCTACAAAATCCTGAATGGGTCCGCAATTAGTCCAGCCGCTATAGCCCAGGGGTTGCATTACCTGATCGATACCAGATCCTGCACCTGTTCCGATATTCCTTCCCCAGATACACTCGGTATTGGCATATTTCAAAAAGGCGTCGGCATATTTAGGTTCTAAAGTATAACCCTGTGCCAGGGCAGCATCCAGCGCTTCTTTAGCCAGGGTTGCTGCTTTCTGCCACCTGGCGGCATCATTTGCAGGATTAAACAGCGTACTTGCGTAATACAAAAACAATCTTGATTTTATGGCCTGACAAATAGTTTTGGTAGCTCTGCCCCATAAACCTGCATCCTGTTTGGCTGGTAGGTTTTGCATCGCTGCGTTTAAATCATTCTCGATAAAACCAACAACCTCACTATACTCGCTGCGTTTTAAAAATACGGCATCGCCATCTGTGGCCGGCGAGAGGGGCTTATCCATAATCGGAATTTTTCCCCAGCCCCTAAAGAGAACAAAGTGGTAAAATGCGCGTAGCATTAGCGCCTCTCCTTTTAACCGAGCCTTCCGGCTGGGAACATTGGGGTCTTCGGGGATCTGATCGAAATTGGTTAAAAAAAGATTACAGGCTCTGATTTTGGCATAGGCATTTGTCCAGTCATCTCCCAGGGGGGAAAAGTTACTTGGATTCCATGCGCCTGTATTGAACAGAACCGCTCCGTTTGCCCAGCGCTGTTTCGCCTCATCGGTCATGGCAGCTGTAACATAAGAATTTCCTGCTCCATAATTCCATGATGGAATGGCTGTATAAATATTGTTCAGGAAGCCTTCGGCATTATTGATATCGCCAAAGACTTCTGTTTCATTGATATAATCACTGGGCACCCGGTCTAAAAAACTTTTTTTACAAGAGCTCACTCCCAACAGGATGAGTACCAGTAGTAAAGCATAATTATATTTTCTCATTGTTAAATATTTTAAGTCAGTTTAAAAATTCATCGATACGCCTACATTGTACACCTTCATCGTTGGGTACAATGCCGTCCCGTTTGCGGTCTGCTCAGGATCATAATCCTTATAAGGTAGCTTGTCCCATGTGGCCAGGTTTAGGCCATTGGCAAATATCCGCAGTGAGCTGATTTTGATTTTAGCGAGTGTACGCGCTGGGAACGTGTATCCGAGTTCGATATTTTTAAGTTTGAGGTAATCAGAGCTGTAGATAAAGAAAGTGCTCAACTGTGAGTTATTCTGTCCGCCTGCCAGACTGTAATGTACCGTTGGGTAGCTGGCTGTAGCGGCAGTTGCCGGCGTCCAGACATCTGCTAATCTTTGCGGCCCCAGGTAAGGTACATTCGTTTTGCCGCTTAAAGCGCCCTGAACTAAAACGCTCAGGTCAATGCCTTTCCAACTGGCTCCAAGGGAGGCTCCAAAAGTATTGTTAGGAAAGTTGCTTACCTGAATGGCTACCCTATCGTTTTCATTAATCACCTTATCTCCATTCATATCGCGGTAGCGGATATCGCCTGGAATAACCCGGCCGGCAAAACTCTGTTTGGGCGATGCATCTATCTCTGCCTGATCTTTAAATAAACCCTCTGCTATATAGCCTAACTGGTAACCTACAGGGAGCCCGGTTAATGCCTGGTATGGATAGGCTAAATTAGGTTCGTCACGCGCGAGGATTTTATTTTTATTGTAGGTCCAGTTGATGTATCCAAAAATATTTACTTTATCTACATTGGTGTTAAAATTTAGGGAAGCCTCGAAACCCTGGTTTAATACTTTACCCACATTGATAGCTGAAAGGCCTGCGATACCCAAATATGTAGGGATAGTTTGCGGTGTTGTGAGGATATTATTTCTATTCTCCCTGAACACATCTACATCCAGTTTAAGGGCGTTGTTAAAGAATCCCGCCTCTAAGCCGATATTTGATTTTTGTGCCTTTTCCCAGGTAATATTCGGATTACCTGTACGGTTAACATTGTATCCTCCGGCTGTAGTTGGCGTGGTACCGAAATCAAAACCTCCGCCTCTACTGTAATCAGATATAAAGAGCCATCTTGAACCGCCGATATTATCGTTACCTACGTATCCAAAAGATCCCCGTAATTTGAGGTAATTCATCGCTTTAATATCATACCACGATTCACCCGAAATTACCCAGCCGGCGGAAACCGCAGGAAAAAAGCCGTAACGCTTCCCTTTGGGAAAGTTTTCTGAACCATTGTACCCCATGTTGAATTCGGCAAAGTATCTTGAATCGTAGTTATAGGCTGCCCTACCTACAAAACCTTCATAAGCCCTGGGTAAATCGCCGGTAACAGAGGTATAATTTCTGTTAAATAAGGCCAGACCAGAAAAGGTATGCTTACCAAATGAGCGGTCATAATTAATCTGCAGGTTATAATAGTAATAACGGGTAGCGGAGGTGCTTGATGATTTAGTAAGTGAGGTTTGCTGAGTAAAAGGGGTATAGGTTTCTGCACCACTTACTGGATCTTTACGGTATCGAAAAGCTGTAAAATTTTGGTTCTGGCCGTAATTAATAGCGCCGTAATTTTCGAAAGTGTATAAACCTTTCGCATTTAGTCCCTTTGTAATGAAATCGAGCTTATGGTTGATCTCAATAGTACCATTCGTACTGTTCCAGAAATTATCGTAGTAACCGCTTTCCTTAATCGCTCCAAGTGGATTCCATACATCTGGCGCAGTAATCCGCCCTGCTCCATAAGTACCATTGGGGTTAAAAACAGGTGTGGTATAATTCTGCATCAGGTTTACCCAGCTGAAAACCGTACCATAACCAGGGCCAGGGCCTGTACGCTGCTCTATCCTGGAGGCCAGGTCGAGGCGTACATTCATCATATCCGTTGCGGTAATATCGATATTAGACCTGAAATTATAGCGGTCGTATTTCTGGGTTACGCTGTATTTATTGTCATTAGCTCCTTTAAAGAGTGTTCCCTGATTCAGGTAGCCTAAAGACACAAAGTATTTCACGCTGCTATTACCGCCGCTCATATTGGCATTATACTGCTGCTGGGGGGTATTCGGTTCAAAAATCACATCATACCAGTTTACATCAGGGTAGGTGTAGGGATCAGCCTTGGTTCTAAAAAGTTCAATCTCTTTATCAGTCCAAATAGGGTTGCTTCCATCATTAACGGAGCCTTGATTATCTAAAATAGCCTTTTGTAAACTACTGAAACGCTCAGGCAGGCGTTGCGGGGTTTGCAGGCCATACTGGCCGTTAAACTGAATATTCGTTTTACCGATCTTTCCGCGTTTAGTGGTTACTAAAATAACACCATTAGCACCTTGTATTCCATATAATGAAGTTGCTGCAGCATCTTTTAATATGCTGATTGAGGCGACTTCATTAACATCGATATCTCCAAAGTTAGCATCGCCCCGGGGTAATCCATCAATTACAATTAGCGGGCTCCTGCTTGCTCCATACGTACCGATACCACGGATATAAATGGCTGAGCCATCTGAGCCTGGTGTACCTGAGGATTGAATAGTAGTTAAGCCCGGTAAACGACCGGCTAAGGCGTTGCTTAGGTTAGAGACAGGGCTTTGTTTCAACTCTCGGGTTTGGACAGTTGATATGGCCGCGGTTACGCTTACTTTCTTCTGCGTTTGTCCAAAGCCCGATACCACTACTTCATTCAAGCTTCCGGCCTCGGCAATAAGCTGAATTAACATTTCGGCCTTCAGGTTGGCTTTTATTTCCTGCGATTGGTAGCTAACAAATGATACTTGTAAAATAGCCCCCTCCTGAACGTTTTTCAGCACGAACTCGCCATTATCGCCACTTACAATGGCCATTGTAGTCCCTTTAACTTTTATGGTTGCTCCAGGCAAACCCTGGCCGGATTCATCAACAACCCGTCCTCTAACATCGGCAAACTGACGGTTAAAAGCATTATATTTCGGCTCGTTTCTATCTTTAATTACAATCGTTGATGCCTCAATCGTATAGGTTAATGGCAGGCCGGTAAAGCATTTATCCAGAACGCTTGCCAGGGAAGCCTCTTTAACATTAATGCTGATGTTGTTTATCTTTTTTATCCGGTTGGCATTATAGAAGATATCCAATCCGCTTTGCTGGCTGATCTTATCCAATACTTCTTCTAAAGAAATATTTTTTTCTGCAAGGGTAATCTTGTTTTGTGCATAGCCATTTGCACACACCTGGAACACCAGGCCAAAGAAGAGTAAAACGGTAAGTTTCATGGTTAGCAGAACTTTATTTTTCGCACAGGAATTCCAGTACGAGTTAAGATCGTAAAATTTCATACATTTGAATAGTTTAGGTTGAAATGCCCCGTTTCCGGACCATTGTGTTTGGTTGATAGTATTCTCAAAAATATTTTGGTGCAGACAAACTGAACTCCAGCCGGGAGTGTCTTCAGCACTTCCGGTTTTTGCTACAGCCTGCCTATATGGTAATTATGGCATAACTGTAACCCTCCTTTCATTTACTTTAAAATTGACATCATTCGTGCGCATTAATATTCTGAGCACGTCTTTTAAGGTTTTCGATCTCGAAATTCTTCCGCTGAAGTTTAAGTTCTCTACTGGCCCGGTATAACCGACTTCGATATCATACCACCGCGATAGTTTGCGCATCACGCTTTTCAGTTCTTCGTCCTTAAAAATAAAACGGCCGTTTTTCCAGTCTACCTGTGTGGCAGCATCTACCTGTTTTACCTGCCAGTTGCTGTTATTCAATACCGATTGTTCTCCTGGTTTGAGGTATTTAGACTGGGTTTTATCTCTGAAGGCCTTAACTTTTACACTTCCTTCGAGTAAGGTTGTCTTTACCTCATCCTCATCGCTATAAGCATTGATGTTGAAATGTGTGCCCAAAACCTCTACTTCCTGTTTGCTGGTCACCACAATAAACGGTTTGGTTTTTAAATGTGCTACCTCAAAATATCCTTCGCCGCTTAGCTCAACCCGCCGTTCGCTGCCATTAAAATGTAGCGGATAGCGCAAAGAAGATGCTGCATTGAGCCAAACGATGGTACCATCTTCTAATATAATTTTATACTGTCCCCCTCGTGGGGTCTGGATAGTATTCGAGATATTTTGTATCTGGTTATCCGATGGGCTGGCTGTCAGCTGGATATATTCGAGGGTTCCGTTGCTTTTCTTTTTAATCTGAATGCCGTTTTGTTCGGCTATTGCTCCGTTTGAAATACTGTCCAAAATTATCTTTTTACCATTGGCAAGGGTTAAAATGGCTTTATTTCCACCCGGAGAGATTAACGCTGCATAGTCAATGGCTCGAGGCCCAATGGCTGTCTTGGCTTTGTATAATATTATGGCAATGCTAAAAACTATCAGTAACAGGGCTGCTGCACTATACCACCATATTAACTGGCGTTTAGCTGGCCTGATTTTAACCAGAGTATCGTTACTGGTTTTTATCTCTGCGCTAATCTGTTTAAACAAGGTTTCCCGTATAGCTTTTTCATTTTTTATTTCTGCTGTATCCACATCCCACTCTCCTCTCAATCGTGCGTAGTAAGCCTCAACCAAAAGTTTTTCACCATCGGTAGCCTCCCCATTAATGTATTTGTCTATCAGGATTAAAAACTGTTCTTTTTCCATGTCTTGAAATAATAAGTACCAAAAACAAACTTATACCCTACGGCAGCAAGGAAATCATCAAGACAAAAATCATAAGACATTGTAATACAAAGCTATAAAATCACAACAAATGGTAAGCTGCGATGATGACCAGGCACATTTCCAGACTTAGGCCCTCGCGGATGAGCTTTAATGATTTGGACATTTTTTTCTCTACCGTCTTCTCCGAAATCTCGAGTTTACTTGCAATTTGCTTGTAAGTCATTTCTTCCTCGCGGCTCATCAGGAAAATTCTCTTACAGTCAGCGGGGAGGCTGTCAATTAATCCCTGAATCAGTTTCTGTTGTTCTTTAAAAAGCAGGGGCTGTTCGATAATAATTTCTGTGGTAATTTTAGCGAGTCGTTTGTAAAACTCTTTGTCGGTTTTTTGTGCCCTGATTGCCTTTAGCACTGTAAAACGAACTGCCTGATGGAGATAGGCCTTAAGCGTTACGATATTGAGTTGTTCTCTGCGTTGCCATAGACTTACAAAAACTTCCTGTACCGCGTCCAAAGCCCCTTCCTCGTCCTGCAAAATGGTAAAAGCGGTGTAGTAAAGCTGCTTCCAATAACTGTTATAAATTTCATTAAATGCAAGCTCATCACCACATTTTAATCTGGATATCAACTCATCTTGATATTGTAATGGATAGACTGGCATTTGGTATTCTTGAACTAAATTAGAAAAAAAATACACAAACACAACCGAAATGTTACGTTTTGTGAGCTACCTTAAGGACCCAGGTATAGCCATCAGTCATTGGGCATTAGAATAGTGTATATATACCCATATTTCTTAAAATGTTTAACTGAACAAAAAATCAAACCTATTTGCCTACTTTAAACTGCCAGAAGAGATTGATTAGGAAAATCGGCTTATATTTGAATCCTTACCAGACAATTAAGATAATTAGCATGAAAATCATCGCCTTTGGCGCCTCGTATAGCAAAAGCTCAATCAACAGACAATTCGCGGGCTATACCGCTTCTTTATTTACGGATGCGGCAGTAGAACTTTTGGACCTTAACGATTATCCCCTACCTGTATTTACTGTTGATCTTGAAAAAGAAATTGGACATCACCCCTCAGCTATGGACTTTGTTCATAAATTAGGAGAAGCTGATTTTTTGATTATTTCAATGTCGGAACACAATGGTAGCTATACCTCAGGATTCAAAAACCTTTTGGACTGGTCTTCGCGCTATAAATTAAAAATGTTTGAGGGAAAGAAAATATTACTCTTATCGACCTCTCCAGGGGGAAGAGGTGGTCTTTCTTCTTTGGAAACTGCTGCCAAAAGATTCCCATCTCATGGTGCAGAAATTATTGAGATGTTTTCTCTTCCTGCCTTTGGACAAAATTTTTCAGTGGAAGAGGGGGTTACAAATCCCGAACTAAAAGGTCGTTTTCAAAGTATAATAGATCAGGTAAAAGAACGACTTAAAAATTAAAGGTAGTAAACACCCTTATTGGAATGACCTAGCTCCCAAAACTTAAATTGTGGTCCTAAACTGTTTATAGATTTCCTCAGGGCTTTGATTAGCGTCAATAAAGGGTATATTTTGCTTTAACGCTTCTTGTTCCAGCCTATCTCCCCAGATTACGGCACCTTTTCTGTCAAAATCCATCATCGGTGCTGGGCGATGGATGCTATTAAGCCGTTCCAGCTGCACATTTTTGTCCACTTTCAAAAAATAGGCTCTATCAAATAGATCAATCATATTGAAAACATTTCCGGAGCCACCAAAAACGAATACTTCCGGGCGGTTATCAAGAAATTTGATTAGGACTTTTCTACTCCAAAGAAATGAATAGCCGTTGTTCAATGCTTGCTCGGCGCTTGCAGGGGGTGAAACTCTGATTCCAGATTGACTATACCAGGAGCAAAGCCCTTCTATCTGATCGGCATCATAAGCCGGCAGCCCTTGCTTTGCAAGATAGCCTGCGAGGTAGGTTTTTCCGGAGCCTGAAGGACCAAATACAATTGTTTTCATTTGTAATTATAGGAATTTTGGGTGATTATAAAATATTTAAACAATGATCAATTATGCATTTACCTCTTAGGGGGAGTACGCTGGAGAAGTTTTACCTAAAATTCAGTGTATAAGCTACAACTTTTATATTTGTAATTATGATAAGGGAAATTAAACTAAGGGATTATCCGCGTCTTATAGAAATATGGGGAAGTGCAGTACTAAATACACATGATTTTTTGAAAGATGAAGACTTTACTTATTATAAGGAACAGCTGCCTGTGTATTTTAAACATGTTAAACTATTGGGGTTTGAAGAAGGTGGCATTTTAGCTGGATTTATGGGTACCTTGGAAGAGAACCTTGAGATGCTATTCGTTCATAACGATAGCCGTGGTAAAGGAGTAGGTAAAAAGTTGATTAAATATGCCATTGAGAATTTAAAGGTAACTAAAGTTGATGTAAATGAGCAAAATACGGAAGCTGTTGGTTTCTATAAACACATTGGATTCTATATTTTAAATAGATCAGAATTGGATGGAATGGGTAAAGAATATCCAATTTTGCATATGGGATTGTAAACCGGGCATTTTGCAGATTATTAAAATCTGGATATCGTCTTTAGGAAGTTATTTATTATATTCAATCGAAGGTTTTAAGTACGAACAGCAGTTACATCTACCCAACTACTATCGTCTATTTTTTTATCTGTTCCCTATAATGCCCTCAAGATTCATATGGATAGAAAAAAATCCTTACTTCATCAGGTATGGGACAATAATTTGATGCGAATCAGCTCAAAGGGGAATAATCTCCCAGAACTGAGAATCAATCAACTTTTAGCTTCTATTTTTACCTCTGGTCCTAGTTATCACTATATTGTAGATTTCAGCGACCGAAGCCTGGTTTATACCAGTAATAACATTGGCGATATACTAGGTATTAGAAAAGACGTTTTAACCTTCGATGATATCATCGGCATCATTCATCCGAAGGATATTGCCTATGTTGCTGCTGCTGAAGAGGCTGTGCTGATCCAGTGCAGCCAGCAGCATACGATCAGTAAAACTGCCCTATTTAAAAGTGCTTACTGTTTTCGGGCTAAAACAGCCGATGGTAGCTACAGACTTTTCCAGCACCAGGCTGTGACTCTGACAACTGATGATAAGGGTAAGGTGAAACTTGTGCTTAATGTCCACACCGATATCAGTCTACTCACGCAGAAAAATAATTTTACGGTAACCTTAAGCGACCTACTGGGAAAAAGGAATTTATGGAAGAAAAAAATAACTATTCCTTCACCTTTAAAGAGCGAAAAAGCATCATTTAGTGAAAGAGAGCTGGAAATAATTATGCTTATTTCAAAGGGCTATAAAAATCCGGAAATTGCTGAGCAGCTATTTATCTCCCCTCATACGGTAATGACCCATCGAAGAAACATCCTGCGAAAAGCAGGCGTAACAAACAGTGCCGGATTAATATCCTACTGTATGGCCAACCATATATTGTAAATCGGCCTGTCCAGACCTTTCTCGCTAAGTAGATGATTGTGTAGGAAAGGCAAGTGCTCTAAAAGCACTTGCAAAAATTAGTGAGGAATTTTCTCTTCCAGCACTTCATTTCCAGCCTTATCGTAATATATGCAAGTCATCTTATCCATGCGAATAGCCCATTTCTCGATGCCAAAGCTTGCGCACATTTTAATGAAGGTAAGGAAGTCTGTTTTTCCCTGCTATTCAGTAACTTTTTCATATTCCAGAGTGCCTGTTTTATTGCTGCTTATAATGCGTTTTTTGGCATCGAAATAATCAACTGAGAAAGCGATTGAAACAACACTGATTTTAATGGTTAATTGTTTATTATCGGCCGATAATTTCCATTTCCCTTTTCTGGATTTATCTCCATTGATCCCATTAAATACCCCATCTTCGCTAAAAACCTGATAGGTATTTTCGGGGGTAGATACGATGCCGTTATTGGTTTGTTTTACAAGTTTCCATTTTCCAACGAGCTCCTTGGCAGTTTGTGCATGGCTCGAATAACAGGCCAGGCAGATAATCAAAGTAATTAAGAATTTCATAGTCTAGTTTTTAGCTAATTTAGCAAATAATTCTAATCTGCATTCAAGTGAAAGGCTGATACCGCAAAAAATAAGTTAACAAACATTTACTGTTTAGGTGTACGTTTAATGCCTGCTATTTATTTTTCGAAATTACAATCAGGATTGTTAAAAGATAAAAAGTGTCTTGTATTTTAGCATCCCTGATTTATCGACTGGAAAACAAGAGGAAAACCGACCATTATGCTCATCAAACAAATCACTTTCAGTTTCTCTATTGCCTTTATTTCCTGGATTGCCGGCATGTTATTGAATGCTTTTTTCACAAAAATGAATTTATACCATCCGCGCTTAATGCACCTTAACTACATAAAAAATGAGAAGGTTAACAAATTATTGGGACTGAATGTATTTAAATATATCATTTTGCATTCTTTCTTTAAATTTTTCAACCCTAAGCTCTCTATGAAGAAAAAAATTATGGTTAGCGAGTTAAATGAATACAGAAAAGAAATGAACCTGGCTGAGCTTAACCATTTACTGGCTTTTGGTTTTATGTCTGTGTTTATTTTTATTAAAATATTGAAAGGTTTGTACCTTTTTGCGGTGGTAATGACTTTGGTTAACATCCTGATGAACATCTATCCTGCCCTGTTGCAACAGCAAAACAAGAGACGTATTGATAAATATTTGAATATTTTATCGCTAAGGAGCAGGCAAAACTAAAGCGCTCAGAATAAAGGTATTCCTGAATGGTTGAGTCTAAACTCCATAGGTCATGCAACCACTCAGCCGGCTGCATCGTCTTTGCGGTATATGAAAAAAATCCCTTGCAGTTTTAAAAGGCTGTTTTTAACATTCGCAGCCTTATTTACCTTATTCAATGCCCAGGCACAATATATTTTAACCGGGAGTATCAAAGATACTCAGCAACATCCTATCCCCTATTGCTCAATAGGTATTAAAAATAGCAGGGTTGCTACTGTGGCCAGCGAAGATGGTTCTTTCAAACTGGTTATCCCCGACAGTCTTGCCGGCACTAGTCTAACGTTCAGTGCCATCGGTTTTATGGATCGGCAGCTTAAGCAAAACGAACTCAAACCGGGTATCATTGTTACGCTCAAAGAAAAGGTATTTGATATGGCCGAAGTGCTTATCAAAGGAACTAAACTGAAAGAACGGATCGTAGGGCAGCAATCCAGACCCATGATTACTTTTTCTAAAATGTTCGATAAGAACGTTCCAAGCATAGAACAGGGAAATATTTTCGAAATATACAACCGAACCTTGCTCAAAGCCTATAATTTCTATATCATGCCCAGCTCGAGGTTTTCTGCTATCACCTTAAAACTTAATGTTTATACCGTAAAAAATAATTTACCAGATAGTAATGTTTTACGTAAAAACATTACTTATCATACCACCGCTACTGGCTGGCAGCATATAGATCTTGCAGCTCATGAGCTCAGTTTTGATGGTTTGGACAAGATCGCAGTTACACTACAGCTGGTTGCCTACGCACCAGATAGCAGCAATAATTTTGTTTTTGGCGTTTCGGCAAAGAAAACGGTAGCTAAAGATTTGCTGTTCCGATATCAAAGTCAGGGAAACTGGGAAAGCAATGCCGGAACTTTCATCGCTAATTTGGATCTTAAATATAGTAAGGAAGCAGACAAACCAGAGCTTGCAGACAAGCCTTCAGCAGCTGAAAAGCCAGAGATAACTGCACTGGCCAATTACTACCGTTACAAGCAAGCTTCCCTGAAAAGCGGATATGGCAAAAACAAAAACGGCAAATATATTGATCTGGGAGACGCCAGAATTTACACAGAAGAGTATGGCAAAGGTGAGCCACTGGTACTTTTACATGGTAACAACGGAAGTATAGCAGATTTCTATCAGCAAATTCCCGCTTTTGCGAAACACTTCAGGGTAATCGCTCTGGATACGCGAGGTCAGGGCAGAAGCACAGATTTATCTTCTGAGGCTTATAGTTACGATGGCTTTGCCAATGATCTGTATAAGGTGCTTACGGCAATGGAGCTGAAAAAAGTAAATATTGTTGGCTGGAGTGATGGCGGCAATACTGCGCTAAGCTTCAATCTTACCCATCCGGAACTGGTAAACAATATAGTAACCATCGGTGCAAACCTCGATCCATCGGGCGTATCAGATAGTTTACTCACCGCTTTCAGCAATGAGCTTAAGGTCCAAAACCCATCAAAAGACTCCCGTTTGATTAGTCTGACGCTTGAGCAGCCCCATATCACTACAAAACAGTTGCAACAGATTGCCAATCCCGTATTGGTTATTGCAGGAAGTGATGATGTTATTAAGCCTGCGCATACGAGATTAATTGCGGCTAACATTAGCAAGTCTCAGTTACAAATCATTCCAAATACCACGCATTATGTTCCTTTTGAAAAACCGGAAGATCTAAATAAGGTTATTCTTGATTTTTTGAGACTTCCCATACCAAAATAGTGGATTAATGTTAGTGCAAGATCAAATGAGACCTTTGTCAGGCGTATTTGATTTAAACATCAGGATTAACTTTTTATAGTACATTAACCATATTGTTGCAAATAGAACTCTTGACGAACCAGGCTATTTCAGCAAAATTGTTAACTTTTCTTTTAAATTTTCTGTACTCAAATCTTTAGCCAGGATGATCCCTTTATCATTAATCAGAAAATTATTAGGGATTTCTACAATATTGAAGCGGCTAGTGTTTTGACTTGCCGTCATGGATTTAAGATCTGAAACGTGTTGCCAGATCAGGTTATCCTTGCGGATAGCATCTAGCCAGGCTCCTTTGTGTTCATCGATAGAAACTCCGATTATATTGAATCCTTTATTATGGTATTTAGTATATATTTTAAGCAGTTCAGGATTATTCTGTCTGCATGGTGCGCACCAGGAAGCCCAAAACTCTATCAATGTATATCTGGCTCTTTTTTGATTGCTTTTAAACTGTTTACCATTAGGATCTACCCCTATAGGCTCTGGTAATTTTTGTCCGATACTGGTGCTTTCTAAAAATTTTAGTCTTTCACGGGCACTATTGGCATATTCAGAAGTAGCTGCTGCACCTTTCAAATGATTAACAATACTGCTATATTCCTGAAAGTGCTGGTCTAAATCAACGGCCTTCGAAATTAGATACGGAGTTATAATCGATCCTAAATTTTCACGCATTGTCTCCCGGTATTCTCCAGTCATCTGAGGCACCAAATTAGCTTTCCATAAAAAAACCAAAGAATCACTTAATGCACTATATTCTTCCATTTTTTTATCAACCAACGCCTGATCACGTTTTAGGTTCAGTTCGCTCTCTTTAGAATTCTTTATGTAGTAGTATTTTCGTTGGATTATTGATATCTTTTCATACACTTTGCTATCATAGCTCCTGGAATCCAAACTTAAATTAAGCTTATTGAATACTTTAGCTGGCATCGAATCAACCGAATTTATGCCTCTGGGTAATTCCAGTTTTAAATTATAGCTGATATCCTGCTGTGGATCAATATAAATTGTTTTAGAAATCATCCTTGCAACAGAGATTTTCATCGTTTTGCCTAAACGATTTCTAATATCTTTCTCTTCCTTAACTAAAGGAGGAATTTCAAGGGTAAGATCATAGAATCCTGCTTTTGCTTCTTTGATTGTCACATTAAATTTATCGTTTTTTACATTTTCTGTAAGCTTAACAGCTTTTCCTTTAACCATAACAACAGCATTGTTACTAGATGGAAAATTACCAACGAGGGTAACATCTTTTTTTGTCTTACATCCCATCAAAAGAACAATACCAGTGAATAAGAAGATATTCATCTTAGTGTTTGAATAAATCGATACCGGTTTCCAGATTCTGTTAAACAATTGGAAATACAATTTCACATCGTAACAACCTTGATTAATCACCTGCAGACAAATACCTGTTAACCAGTCGAAAAAAGAAAATAAATACTTAAACATTGAAGAAAGCGTTTGTTTTTTGAGGATTAATCCCCGTCCTGAAAGTACTGATAATTTAGTCTTCTATCAAACATTAGATGTCCATTTTTGCGACAGCCATCTAAGCACCCCATAATCAAATATCGAATTAATACTATTTTACGAGATGCCTTAACTTTGCTAAATTGATCTGAGAAATAGAATCATTAAGTCCAAAAACTTAGTATTAAAAAAATATATCGACTACTTTTTGTTTTTTAAAAAGCCCGAAAACATCTTTTACAAGATAAATGTAGCGTTTGCATTAACCTTATCGTTTTCTTAAAAAAACTAAATTAACCAAAAACCAGCTTAAAGCCTTTATGAGAAAACTAGCCTTGTTTCTATTGACCCTTTCTTTTTTATCGTGTAAAAAAGAACCTGTTTATGGCCCCCTTAACTTAAAAAATGGTCAGGAAGTTGAATTAATGGTCGATCACCGCTATGGCGCCGACAAGGATGTTTTAATTAAACTACCCGAAAATCTTGATGCAGGCAGCTACTTATCAGGTTTTGATCAGCGGTTACCAGGTACGAATTACCGGATAAAGGCAAGATTTCGCTACCTCAGCGATCCACCGCAAGATGGTCCATCAAGCTATTTTGAATTTGTCAAAGTCATTAACCAGGAACAATACAAGGGAACTGAATCTTTCGATATCCAGCTGATTGTATCTTACGTGCCAGGCGGACCAACGATAAGATTAAGCAAAACAGGAAACGATTATTATTTTATTCCCGATAAATTACAATTCACCCCTGCCAACAATACTGTAGCAGGGCAGCTGGAAGAAATCTGGCAAAATGTAAAAGAAATACGTGCCGACTGGAAATTAGGACTGCAACCCAAATGGAAAGCCATTAAAGCAACAGTTACGCATGATCCTCAAAAATTCGGTAAAGCTTACCTGGTGCAACAAATTCAGTTCACACTTTAATTTATTCGTTCCAACTAAATACAAAGCATCAATCAACCGGTTGATGCTTTTTTGTTTAGCCTGATCTGAACAAACAAATTAATCGTTATTTTAGTGCAAAAAATTAACGTTTATGGAATTTATCTTCGTTTTTATTGTTATTCCAGCACTTATTTCGCTTCTGGCCGCAGCTTTTATCACAACGCTTACACGAAAAAAGCTAATTGCACGTAATAATCAGTATGTAACTGCCATTTCTATTGGCGTTTTTATATTGAGCAGCATCATTATTTTTAGTGCTATTGCCGCTTTAATCTTGTACAATATTCGCTTTGAACGTTAGTTTTCGCCTCCTTTTTCTAATCAGCCATTCGGCAAACAACAAATTAGGCACAAAACCCAGCCAGGCATTAATCATATAAAGTGGTAAGGGATCTACCTGCACAAAACTTAAAATAACAATCTTCCAAAATCTTAGCGAAACCGCCGATAAGGTAAGTGCATAACTGCGGATCATGAATTCCTTGTGCCTAGAAACATGGCCGCTCTTAATTTCAACTACCGCTCTATAAGTAAACCAAACCCATAAACAATCTAACAGGATAAAAGCCATTTTGGTAGGTAAAAGGCCATTGGCATAAATACCCATCACAAAAGCCACCGGGAAGTTCAGAAAAATATCGTAAACATAAATTTTGCCCATGATGCGGTGTAACCTTTTATGTTTAGCCAATATTGTCGTCGAAAACTGGGTGAAACCAGCTAGCAAGGCAAAAATAATGGTAAACACATGGGTATAAAAAGCAATCTTCCAGGGTAATATATCCAGGTATTCTTGTTTAAACTGCAAAAAGCCAATATCATCGCGCAGCGGATAATAACGGATAATGCCAATCAGCATCAGATAAGTGATGATGGCTAGTAACAGGTAAACGGCTACATTTCGGGCGATATACTTAACAATATCCAGACTTTCTACAATTTAATGGCTTACTTATGCTAAATTTATAAATAAATGCGCACCGGCAAGGCTAAATGGCTAAGTAAATCATAAAGATATGGAAACTGAAAAAATAACTGGCACAAAATCCGTTAACGGGATCAGTATGTATTACGAGGTTTATGGCGAAGGTGAAATTCCGTTGGTATTGATCCACGGCGGTGGCTCTACCATCCCCTCCAACTTTGGCAATTTTATTCCTTATCTGGCCCAAAACAATAAATTAATTGCTGTGGAATTGCAGGCGCACGGACGTACCAGCGACCGTGATGCTCCTGAATCTTTTGAACAGGATGCCAATGATGTAGTTACCCTACTTGAGCAATTAGATATTGCAAAGGCCAATTTTCTTGGCTTTAGTAACGGGGGCACCACAACACTGCATATTGCGGTGCGTTATCCTATTGTGGTAAATAAAATCGTGGTTATTTCTGCCAATTACCAAAAAACAGGACTGATAGATGGTTTTTATGATGGTTTCGGTGCCGCAACTTTAGACCACATGCCCGAAGGCCTGAAAAAGTCCTATCTGGAGCTGAACCCCGATCCTGCCGGATTGCAAAATATGTTTGAGAAAGATAAACAGCGTATGCTAAACTATATCGACCTCAGCGATGATGAGATTGCAGGAATTAAAGCCGAGGCTTTGTTAATGCTGGCCGATCGCGACGTAATTACTCCCGAACATTTGGTTAAAACATCCAGGTTGATTAAAAATTCGCGTCTGGTAATTTTACCGGGTATACATGGAAGTATGATTGGTGAAATATGCGCGCCAGATATCGATCCTAAAACACTCGAATTTACCGCTGGTTTAATCGAATCTTTTTTACATTCATCATACACAGCAACCTAGGTATTTACCCCGGCAAAGCAAGAAATTAATAGCCAATTGGATATCTTTGTGGCATGGAACATCTCTTAGATAACCCCATTTATCATGCTTTAAATTCTGCGCACGGGCATTTTGCAAAAGGTGTTGATGAGGTTAAATATTACCTGAAAGATATTGCTGCATTTGCAGGGTTGAAAGATAATTCGGTAGAAAACTTACAAACACTCTATGAGATCAGCGAACCAGATAGTTTATTTGTAATCTTTTCAAAAGCGCCTTTAACCATACCAGCTTTTTGGACACTATTAATGCACATTGATATGTTTCAGCTGGTTTATGAAGGCAAAAACATACCGGAAAGTACAAACGAAGACCTGACCGACCTCGATCTAAACCATGTAACCGAAATGACCGCTTTGGTAGAGCTTACCAAACCTGGTCCGTTTTTAGCCAAAACAATTGAGCTGAGTAATTACACGGGCATATTTGCCGAAAACCAGTTAATAGCCATGGCAGGCCACAGGTTCTTCCCTGCCCCATACCGCGAAGTAAGCGCAGTTTGTACCCATCCCGATCATTTAGGGAAAGGGCATGCCTTTAAGATTTTACAGGAACAGATCCGCAGGATACTCAAGCGTGAAGAAATTCCTTTTTTACATGTTAAAAACGACAATTTGGGCGCCATTAAATTATATCAGAAACTAGGTTTCAAAATCAGAACAGAGATGACCGCATACGTGATTAAAAAGGAACCAGAGAATGTTTCTAAATAGAAATCAGATCGCAAATTGCAGCAAGTAAATTTTAGTTTTGCAGAAAACTAACAAAACACATGTCTAAAACAAAACTTACCATTAACAATAATGGCTCCGTTAAAATAGAAGGCGATTTCGAAATTGTAGATAGAAACGGAAATACTTATGGCTTACAAGGTAGAGAAGTGGTATCAATCTGTCGTTGCGGCTTATCTAAAAATAAACCTTTTTGCGATGGCTCACACAAAGATCATTTCGAGCATGAAGCCATTGCTTTTGATCTTCCGCCAAAAAAAGTTTAACTTATTTTAAAGCATCAATTTTGATGCTTTTTTTGTTTCTAATTGCCCCCTAAAATCTACCCACTTTTATATTTATCGACTCAATTTAACCATTCGTAGAGTCTTAACATTTCGGCGCTGGCAATCGCAATAAATTCATCCCGTTTTATTAACGATTTTAAAAGATGAGGATATTTAAACTTTTACCCACCTTAACCTGCTTCGTGGCATTAACCTGTTTGCTTGCCTGTAAAAAAAGCAGTAGCGACGAAGAAACTACCACCACAACCGAAACAGCCGTAACTTACGGCACCATTGTTACCAACAGCAAAGATACCACGGTAGCTAATGCCATAACCATCGCTTATGCCAATAACGTGGCTACAATTACCAATCCTTATGCCAACAGCGGGGTTACCGTTTCGAATACCAATGGGGTGGTAATCATTACCTCTAGCCTCTCTGGTACAGAACTAAACTATGTGGTTTCGGGCAGTACAACCAGTGGATCGGTAAAAATATACAGCGATTATAAATTTGGATTGATCTTAAACGGCGCAGACATATTGAGTACTAACGGTCCGGCAATTAATATCCAATCGGGCAAAAAAGCAACCGTTACTTTGGTTGGTGGTACTACCAACCGGTTAATTGATGGCACCACCTACACCGCTAACGGATCTGAAGATATGAAAGGTACCTTTTTCAGTAACGGACAGCTCATTCTGACAGGTAATGGCCGCTTAATTGTTAAAGGTAATTACAAACACGCCATCTGCAGTGATGATTACGTAGACATAAAAGGCGGAACGATATCCATTACGGGTGCAGTTTCTGATGGCATTCATGCCAACGATTATTTTATGATGGAAGGTGGTTCTTTGGACATTACCTCAGCCGGCGACGGCATAGAAGTAGAGGAAGGTTATTTGCAAACTACTGCCGGATCAATCACCATCAACAGTGTAGATGATGGTCTGGTGGCTTCGTACGAAGGAACCGATACAAGCATCGATCCATCGGTTAAAATAAATGGCGGCACACTAACCGTCACTACCACCGGCGAAAAAGCAATGGGCATAAAAAGCGAAGGTGCCACAATTATCAATAGTAGCGATGCCATTAAGGTAAACGTTTCGGGTAAAGGTGCTAAGGGCTTCAGCAGCGGTAAAGATTTTACCATTACCAATGCAAATGCCAGCATTACCACATCTGGCGCTGCATTTTACGATACCAACGATAAAGATATTTCATCTGCAGCAGGTATAAAAGCAGGCGGTAATTTCAAAATGGATAAAGGCACGGTTAACATCACCAGTACCGGCACAGGTGGCAAGGGCATTAACGCCGATGGTACGCTGGTTATTAATGATGGAACCATAAATGTATCAACCACTGGTGGCAAATTTACCTATGGCAGCGACGATACCTCGGCAAAAGGAATTAAAAGTGATGGCAACTTAACCATCAATGGTGGAACCATAAGTGTTAAAACTACTGGTGTTGAAGCAGAAGGTATAGAAAGCAAGAGCATTTTAACCATTAACGGTGGCACAGTGCAATCTGTAGCCTACGACGATGGCCTTAATGCCGCGACACAAATTGTAATTAATGGCGGTAACATTTACGCCTACAGCACCACTAACGACGGGATAGATTCGAACGGAACTTTAACCATTACGGGCGGCTTAATTGTATCTTCAGGATCAACAGCACCCGAAGAGGGCTTCGATTGCGACAATAACCAGTTTAAAATTACCGGTGGAACATTAATTGGTGTGGGCGGGGCAACCAGCAACCCAACCACCAGTGTAACAACACAACGTGCAGTAGTATTTACCAGCTCAGCAACTGCAAACCAGCTTGTTCATGTAGAATCGGCAACAGGAACAGATATTTTTACTTTTGTAGTACCACGAGCATATTCAAAAATGACCATGTTATTTAGCAGCCCAACCCTGGCAGCGGGAACTACCTATTCAATTTATACCGGGGGTAGCGTAAGTGGTGGATCGAATTTCTATGGTTTGTACACAGGTGCAACCTATACCAAAGGTACCGCAGCAACCACTTTTACTACGAGCAGTATTTTAACCACGGTAAGCAAATAGTATTTTGCTATCCTCCGGAGAAAAACACCATCCTTAACTGAATGGTGTTTTTTTGTTAACAGTAATTTTAATTGCCAGAATTGATATTTACCTAATTTAGGCCGTTTATTTTGCCAATCTAATAACGTGATGCCTCAAGCAAGCGCACTCCACCTGGCCTGCTTTTTTATTGCAGCCATACTCTCCATTCCATCATCATCTGCCTGGCAATATGCCAATAGAGAAGTAAACACTTTTGCGGTAGCTTCGGCGCTATCTTACAAAGTCATTAAAACTTCAGGCACCGTTGGCCTCAAGGCGATAACATTTCCGCCCATTCCATCCAAAAGAATATGCGATCCTGATTTTGATCCGATGGCTACGAGCAACCTGCCCATCACCTACACCTCGAGCGAACCTGATGTGGCCGACATTGTTAACGGGCGAATACACATTTATGGCCCCGGAACAGCCACAATAACGGCGAGCAACGGAATAGGAACAGCAAGTCAATTGCTAACAGTATCTGATCTTCAACGCCCATATGCTATTATCAGTACTCCTTTGATTAATATCTGCGAAGGGGCTACCGTTTCTTTTCATGCCGCAACTGATAACGCGGGAGCAAATCCCAGCTACCTGTGGTTGGTTAATGGTGTAAATGTTGCCAACAACAGTGCTACCTATACCACAAGCAGTTTGGCAAATCGCGACAGAATTTCGCTGATTGTAACCAATAACGACTACTGCCTTCCTCTTTCTTCTGCCTTATCCAATTACATTACCGTTGAGGTTACACCTTTCACGGCTTTTAGTGTAGAAATTGCCAGCAGCACAACCGATGTTACCTGCGCAGGTACCGCAGTTGCCTTTACTGCAGAAACTGTGGGCAATTCTGCCACAGCCCCGGTTATTAAATGGTTTGTAAATGATCAGTATGCCAACCATGCCGGAAATACTTTTACCAGCACGACTTTGAAAGATGGTGATATTGTCAGCTGCCAGGCCTTTGGTTCCGGTTCCTGCCTGGCCAATGCCATAGCCTATTCCAATCCGATTCCTGTAGCAATTCGAAATGATTGCGAAATTGTAGTGCCCAATTCTTTCTCGCCTAATGGTGATGGTGTGAATGATTACTGGCAGATAAAAGCAATGGGTAGCACTGATTTAGTAAAAGTTTTTAACCGGAACGGGAACATTATATTTCAGTCAAAAGGCTATACTATCCCCTGGGATGGCACTTTAGCCGGCAAACCTGTTCCTGTTGGCACCTATTTTTATCTGATTACGACAAACGGTGGCACCAGGAAATTATCAGGTAGCATCACCCTTTTCAGGTAAGTGTACCAATTCGCGAGGGGGCAATACCATAAGTTTTTTTAAAGGCAAAAGAAAAATGCGATAAATCTTTAAACCCCACCTCCAGGTATACATCTGATGATTTCCAGCCTTTTTCGCTAATCAGGTAGTGTGCATCGGCAAGGCGTTTTTGCTGTAACCAACGGTTAGGCGAAGTATTAAAAATCTTCTGGAAATCGCGCTTAAAAGCAGCCAGGCTTCGGCCGGTTAAATAGGCAAACCGATTTATATCTACGTTAAACTTATAATGTTCATTCATGTAGGCCTCCAGATCCAGCTTTCCGGGTTCAGAAAAATCGAAAAGTACGTTTTTTAATTCCGGATTTGTTTCGAGCAGCACCATTACCGCTTCTTTAACCTTCAAATTGGTTAACCCCTTGTTAAACTCATTGTTGCCATCAAGATAAGGCCCTAAAGAATCGATATAATTCTTTAACAGGTTATTGGGTTCCAGCAACATGGCTCCCGGACAGTGATCAAAACCAGTGGCCTTCAGGTTGTACTCTTCGCTAATGCTGTGCAGTGTATCCTGATCTATCGAAATAGAAATAGACCGGTATTCGCCGCCAGCTGGCGGAAATTTAGTCCATCGGGTTAACTGATTCCTTTTAAAAAAACGGAAATCACCGGGTTTAAAAACAAATTTTTCACCACCAATAAAATGCTCCGAGCTACCCGAAATCATGAAACCTAAATTATGCTGGGCAATAAACTGCTCTCCCTCGCTATTTTTTTGCGAATAACAAGAGTAGAGGATATTGGGCTTTTTGTTTGCTTGCATGTAATCAAATTTATAAAATAAAAAAAGCAATTGCAGCTTTAGAACCGGATTTTAAAGCAGAACACAGCAATTGGACCATGGCTGTGTTCAACCTATTCTGCCTACTTTTTCAAAAAGCTTTTACCTAAATCTGAAGTGAGGAAATTATTGGCCTCATCGTGGTCGGTTGATATACTTACGGCCATCCATTTTTCCATTTCGGCAGTGCGCGCTTCATCTGCATTTTTTAACATGCCAATGGCTTCGCTTCCCAAAACCAGGTGTACAGGAGGTTCCGCGCTATCCACAAGACTCAGCATTACTTTGGCTGCTTTTGCAGGGTCGCCCATCGGTACAAACCCGCCATTTTTAAAATATTCAGCCCTTTGTTCTACTTTTTCGTAGCCTTCAATATGCGCAGCATACGTCATCGAATCGCCCGCCCAATCCGTTCTGAAACCACCTGGTTCTACGCTGGTTACGTAAATCCCGAAATCAACCACTTCTTTGGCCAGTACTTCGCTAAAACCACTCAATCCAAATTTTGCTGCCTGATAAATCCCAATACCTGCATTACCTACGCGGCCACCTATTGAGCTGATTTGTAAAATACGCCCCGAACGTTGTTTACGCATAAAAGGTAAAACTGCACGGGTAATTTCAATAGGTGCGTAAAGGTTGGTTTCCAGTTGACTTCTCACCTGCTCATCGGTAAACGCTTCAGCGGCACCTACAATACCAAAACCCGCATTGTTTACCAATACATCAATCCGGCCAAAATGTGTTATAGCCGATTCAACTGCCAAATGCACCTGATCGTAATCGGTTACATCTAATTGAATGGGAAAAACCTGATCAGGATATTTTTCAACCAAATCTTGTAGAGCGTTTGTATTTCTTGCTGTTGCAGCAACTTTATCGCCATGAGCCAAAACTGCTTCTGTTAGGTTACGGCCCAAACCACGGGCACTACCTGTTATAAACCAAATTTTCATATTCTTTCTGTTTTTATTTAATTCAAAGGTAGATCGATTTTGACCGCAGCGCTTTGCTATATAGCTCAACTTACTTTGTTAAAAAGCTCACCTACCACTTTGCCGGAACTTTTCTTAATGATTTGATGTTGAATAAGCACAGCAATTCAATACATTATGGCAAAAGCAAAGAAAAAGAGCAAAAAGAAGCTTAAGAAAAATAAGCTTGGCGTTAAAAATTCGCTGGTGAACAACATTAACGCACGAAAGAAGAAAGGGAAATCGCGATCAAAAAAGAGATCTAAAATCAGCAAAAAAGCCTATAAGAAAATGCAAAAAGGCTGGAAAGATTAACCTGATTCGGGTCAATACTTTCCAGCCGGTTATTTAGTCGAATTAATGCCAATAACTATTTTTTCGGCAGCACATGGTTTTCTTTTGCCCATATCTGCCATTTGGCATTTAATGCCTTTACGCGGTCTGGGTTTTGACCTGCCAGATCTTTTAATTCGGTTTTATCGTTTTTAATGTTGTATAAATGCCAGGTCGAATCGCCGGCAAGACTAACCATTTTCCAATCGCCGGCACGTATATAGCGCGCATTAAAATGCTCATTAAATAATTCATCATGCCCTGCAACTTGCTTCCCTTTAAACGCAGGCACTAAACTGGCACCCTGCATGGGTTTAATGGTATTGCCTTTATATTGGGTTGGATAACTGGCCTTTCCAAGCTCGGCAAAAGTGCACATAAAATCCATTACGTGGCCAACCTGATCACTATAACTCCCCTTCTTAGCAGTAATCCCCTTAGGCCAGAAGGCAATCATCGGTGTATGTACACCACCTTCGTACGATTGCGCTTTAGCCAACTTGTAGGGCGTATTGGCTACATTGGCCCAAATGGGGCCAATAGAGGTATAACTGGTTTGCGGACCCGGCATTACCTTTTTATAAATGGGATAGACAATTTTTTCGCCGGCACGGGTTTGGCTTGGCCTGTCGAAACCCGGTCCATAACGCATGGCATCTTCCGGACTTGCACCATTGTCACTTAAAAATACAATCAGGGTGTTATCCAGCTGGTTGGTTTCCTTTAAAGTTTTAATAATTCGCCCAATACCCTGGTCCATACGGTCAATCATGGCTGCATGCACGGCCATGGCCATTTCATCGAACTGTTTGGTTGGATTATTTTCCCAATTCTCGCTGCTCTTTCTTGGCGAAAGCGGGGCTGTTTTAAGGTCGATTAAACCCATAGCCACCATTCTTTTGTAACGGGCTTCGCGGATGGCATCCCAACCCACTTTATAGGTATCTTTATATTTGGCAATATCCTCAGGCTTTGCCTGCAATGGCCAATGTGGTGCATTTTCGGCCACATACAAGAAAAAAGGCTTATCGCTTTTGCTAAATTCGCGGATATAGGTTGAAGCCGTATCATTAATAGCATCGGTATGGTAATAATCTTTGGGCACTTCAGTTATTGGCGTAGTGCCACTTACCAAACTAAAAGGATCAAAAAAATCGACCACGCCCCAAAGTGTACCAAAAAATTTTTCGAACCCCCGGTTGGTTGGGTATTGGTCAATCGGCGAAAACAGCGGGAAACTTGTTTTATGGTTCAACCAATCCTGCTGCGCCTGAGGCGTAGCTTGTTCTACAGTATTGGAAACATGCCATTTACCCGACATGGCTGTACGGTAACCAGCATCTTTTAAAACCTCAGCAAGCGTAACCGCATTTTTGGTTAAAGCACCGCGATACCCCTCAATATTACGGTCCTGGGTCATTTCACCAATGCCAGCATTGTGATTATAAAGCCCGGTTAGTAAGGCAGCTCTGGTGGGGCAACAACGGGAAGTATTGTAAAAATTTCTAAAACGAATACCCTGACTGGCCAGATAATCGATGTTTGGTGTTTTAATTTCACCGCCATAACAACCGATATCCGAAAAACCCAAATCATCGGCAAGAATGACAATAATATTGGGCCGCTCGTCTACTTTAGTCACCTTTTTTTGGGGTTTACCACCATCCTTAAATGCAGTAAAAAAGGCCATCGAAGCAAATAAAGCGAGGGCCGAATATTTGGTATAGATTTTCATATCAAACCCAAAATAAAATAAAAACGCGAGAGTTTATATTTCATCATTAATTTGTTGCAATACAATCTAAATCGTTTTATTAGTTTGATACTTACCTTTATGATAGGCAAAATAAGATACGGCCAAAACCACTAAAAAGATCAGGGGTGCACTGGCGTGACCAATTGTATCACCCGAAGCCAGATGCGCAATGCTTGCTGAAATAAATACAATGGTAAAACCGGCATAAGCCCATTCCTTAATCAAACCTTTTACTGGTACCAGTAAAATAATAGCTCCTAAGAATTTCGCTACTCCCAATTCTATCCTGAAATAATCGGGAAAACCTACATGCTGAAATCCTTGCTTAACCTCCGGGTTGGTGAAATAGGAATAAGCGGAAAAAACCATCATCAACGCAACCAATGCTGTTGATATCCAATACGTAATCTGAATTGCTTTTGTGTTCATACTTTTTTTGAGGCAAACTTATATACTTTTACTATCCAAATGATACTACTTTCCCAAAGGATAGCGGTATCGTTTAGGAAAGCACGTAACTTTGCAACATGGAACCAAAAGATAAACACCACGATAAATCTGCCTGTACCGCCAGTATGAATGCGATAAAAGATGCGCTTTATGTTTTAAACGGTAAATGGAAACTCCCTCTGATTTTGAGTTTGCAGGAAAAACCACTCCGCTTTAACGAAATTCAAAAATCGCTGGGAGAAATTACCCCAAAAATCCTTTCAAAAGAATTAAAAGAACTCGAACTGAATGAGTTTGTAATCAGAAAAGTATTTCACACCACGCCTGTTACTGTAACTTACGAGTTAACCGAGTACAGCGGAACATTGGATAGTGTAATTAACGAACTGAGGGAATGGGGAATGCAGCACCGCGAACGCCTGGTAAAAAACAGGAGAAAAGATGTTTCATTAGAAGAAACCAATGCTAGCCCTGGCATTTCGGCCTAAAAAAGCAAAAACCCGATTATGATAAAATTCGGCTATCTTTGCAGAAAATAAAACCGATGGCGATATTACATAGAAAAGAAGAAAAAATACAGGCAGTGCTGGGTAGGTTGCCTAAAAAATATACAGAGGAACAGTTTTTAGAAATGTTCATCAAACTTTATTCAAAAGACTGGGGCAAAATTAAATCGGCCTACACTAAACAAGCGCAGGATAAAGAACCAGGCACCGTAATTAATATGCCTAAACCAGATGTTTACTTAAAACAACTATTGGCCATTTATTTACAAAATACTGCAGCGCCTGCAGCTACAGAAGTAAAAGAAGAAGTGGTAGCCGAATCTGTTGCTGAAGTTAAAAAAGCTAAAGCACCAGCTAAAAAGAAAGAAACTGTAGAAGAAGCTGATAAAGCTGAACCTAAGAAAACAAAAACGCCAGCGACCAAAAAAGCTGTACCAGCTGCAGAAATTGAAGCTGCGCCGAAGAAGCCGAAAGCCGCTGCAAAGAAGGCTGCAGAAAAAAAATAAAAAAATTTTCACTGCTATATAATAAATCGCCTTTTTGGTTGTTTATATATATGAGAGCGTTAATTTAGATGACGGGGATAGGTCGGTATGATTTATCCCCGTTCTTTTTTGGCTGAAATTCCGTTGGCCACTCATTTGAAATCGAACCCGCTCCTATTCATTAATCCATACTGGATATCAATAATTTAAAAACGATCTCTAACCCCATTTAAGCAGCATAATCGCCATTTGATTGTCAACTTCCATCTTTTAATTGGTATATCGGGAAAAGTCGATATACATTTGCATCATGGATCAGGTAGAGATATTTAAAGCCCTTTCAAATAAAACCCGTTTACAAATTTTAAACTGGCTAAAAGAACCAGAGAAAAATTTCCCGGAGCAACCTAACGCCGATTTCGAAAACGTTGGTGTTTGCGTGGGACAAATTCAATACAAGGCGGGCTTGTCTCAAAGTACCATTTCCGAATACCTTTCTATTTTACAACGTGCCGATTTAGTATGCGCCACCCGTGTTGGGCAATGGACCTATTACAAACGCAATAAAGCAGGGATAGAAAAATTAAGTCAAATCATCAATTCAGAATTATAATCCACGGATATGAACACAGATAGTTTATTCAGGCCCTTTAGCCTTAAAACATTAAATACAAAAAACAGAATCGTAATGGCTCCAATGACCCGCTCATTTTCTCCGGGTGGTGTACCAACAGCCGATGTAGCCACCTATTATACCAAAAGAGCGGCTGGCGAGGTCGGTTTAATCCTCTCAGAAGGAACGGTAATTAACAGACCATCTTCGTCTGCCGACCCGAATATTCCACATTTCTATGGTGCAGAAGCACTTGCAGGTTGGGAAAATGTAATTAAAGGTGTACACAGCGCTGGCGGACAAATGGGTCCACAAATCTGGCACCAGGGTATCCATGCCAATCACGCTTCTGGTTGGTTACCAAGTGCTCCATTTGAAGGACCATCATCTTTTAACAGTCCGGGATTTGAAAACGGGGTACCCATGACCGATGCCGCCATTGCCGATACCATTGCTGCTTTCGGGCAGGCTGCTGCCGATGCCAAAGCCCTTGGTTTCGATACTGTTGAAATACATGGTGCACACCAATATTTAATCGACCAGTTTTTCTGGGATGCAACCAACAACCGCACCGATATTTATGGCGGTAAAACCTTAGCCGAGCGTACCCGTTTTGGCGTAGAAGTAATTAAAGAAGTGCGTAAAAGAGTGGGTGAAGATTTTGCAGTAATTATTCGTTTATCGCAATTTAAACCCGCAGCTTACGATTTTAAACTGGCCAAAAATGAGCAGGAAATGGAACAATGGTTAACGCCACTGGCCGATGCCGGCATCGATATTTTCCACTGTTCGCAACGCCGTTTCTGGGAACCAGAGTTTGAAGGTTCTGACCTTAACTTTGCAGGCTGGGCTAAAAAATTAACCGGCAAAGCAACCATTTCAGTTGGTTCTGTTGGTTTAGATGGCGATTTCTTTGGCGCTTTTGCCGGCCAAAGCTCACAACCCAGCTCTTTAGAAGAACTGGTACGCAGAATGGATCGCGGCGATTTTGACCTCGTAGCTGTTGGCCGCCCGCTTTTAGCCGATCCGAATTGGGTAGAAAAAATTAAAAACAACCGCACCGAAGAATTGAAAGGCTTTAGCAAAGAAGCTTTGATGCAATTGGTATAACAAGCTTTATTTTTTCTTTTTAAGTTTAAAAAAGCACCTCGAAAGGGGTGTTTTTTTTTGCTGTCAACTGTTAGGCTGTGGTATCGGCTGTTACCAGCTGACACATCTCAGTTCTATTAGATCAAGCTAATAAAATCTGTCAGATGGCAAAATCTGACAGCACTCAGATTTTTAGCCACGGAAAACACAGAAACCACGGAGATAGTTGCGCTATCGCCTGGTCCGTAATTTCGAGGAGGCTTTTTCAGCTGGAGGGATCCATTGATCTTTAAAAAGAAAATAAACTCGCCAATGACGAGAGATGTATAATTCTCCTCCAAATCCCATCGTTTTTCCGTAAATTCACCTCATCAAAAATCCCCATCATCATGTCGAACATTAAACTCATTATAGAAGAACGCCCGGCCAATATTGGCAATTTTATGGTTGGCAGATTACTGCCTTTCAGAGAGAAAAGAATGGTTGGCCCATTTTCTTTTATCGACCACATGGGACCGGCAGCAATGAGCGATCATGAAAACCTGGATGTTCCTCCGCATCCACACATCGGCCTTTCTACTCTTACCTTTTTGTTTGAGGGCGAAATTACCCATAAAGATAGCCTGGGTTCTGATGTGGTGATTAAACCCGGTCAGGTAAACTGGATGACTTCGGGAAGTGGCATTGTACATTCAGAACGGACTCCTGAATATTTACGGCATACCGATAAAATGCTGCATGGTTTACAGATTTGGGTAGCATTGCCTAAAGCACTTGAACAAATGGACCCGGAGTTTTTTCACGTCGAAGAAACCGATATCCCCACATGGGAACAAGATGGTGTTGCTATTAAGTTAATTGCGGGCGAAGCTTTTGGCCGAAAATCACCAGTTCCGGTTTATAGTCCGCTGTATTTCTTAGAATTGAAAAGTACAAGCCGCCAAAAAGTTAATATTGGCGATTCTCTTTTCGGCGAGAGTGCCCTGTACATTTTAGAAGGTGCCATAGAAAGCGATGGTCATATTTTTGAGCCACGACAGATTTTAATTGCCAACGATTCCAAACTGTGTGAGTTTACCCTGCACGAAAACACAACCGTTTACATTTTTGGAGGCGAACCTTTCCCCGAAGAACGTTTTATTTACTGGAATTTTGTGGCATCGGATAAAGAACTCATTGAAAAGGCGAAACAAAAATGGCTGGAGCAAAGCTTCAAACCCGTACCAGGCGAAACGGATTTCGTACCGCTACCGCAGCAAAGACAATAAAACAGGATTAATTTCCTTTTCCGAACAAATTCATATTTACCGAAACGGCCACGCCTGTTGACGACAGTCGCGAATTTCCGTAACCAATATCGGTTAGCGGAATTTTCATGAAAGGTTTGGCGCTGATACTTAAATTGTTATTTATTTTGTGTTGAAATTCGATACCTACGTTCGCAATACCTAAATAATGCTGGTTACGGCCCCTCACCTCATAATCCTGCGGTCCCTGGTAAACGCCATCGTAGCTATAACTGTATTTCTCTTTTAGCATGAGGTAACTCGAAAGCCCCGTGCTTACTGAAACGCTATTCCGGTTATTGCCAAAAACTTTATAATTAACATTTAACGGGATGTCGATTACATCGCAATTGGCGTGGATATTTGAAGGTATAATTTTAAAAACGTAACTGCTATTCGGTTTATATAAGCTAAAGTCCGAATCGTAAATTTTCTTAGCATAGGTGGCCCCGGTAGTAATACTAATTTTTTTGCTTAAAATATAGGTAGCCTCTACTCCCAAACCACCACTTAAACTACTCATACCCGATTTTTGCACACTGGTTAAATCGGGTGCAGCTAAAATACTCAATACCAACCGTGGTTTTTTATTCAAAACCCGTTGCTTAATCCGTTCAGGTTTACCTGTAGCTACAGAGGCAATCAGCTTTTGATCTTTAAAAGTTGCCGGATCAAATTCAGTATGGAGCCCAGGTTGATAAACCACATCAGCCAATAAATTTGCACGATCAGCATCCACCAAAACTAACTTTGGCGTATTTGTTCCGCTCAAAACATTTTTTCCGACAGGTTTCTGTACAAAAGGATTCCTGTTAGCTTTATTAGCCACTAACCCTGCCGGATCAGTATTTACTATCGGATCATTTGGTTTTAAATGTGTTTCTGTAACCTTAGTTGCATTATTTTCAGGATTAGCTTTGTTTTTATCGCCCGCACTGTTTTTCACCACATGATTAATACCAATTGGTCCTTCAGTTGGTTTTACCAATAAAAATACAATCAATACCATGGCAGCAATTGCCGCAGCAGCAAGCCAAACCACAGGTATTACCCTTCGTTTTGGTTTCGGATGCAATCTTTCCTCCAGATCATCCCAATCTAAATCATTAAAAGGCAGATCGGGGTTTTCCAGTCCGTCCTTAAACAATTTATCTATATCTTTTCCCTCTTTCATTGCATGTTTGTGTTTAACCTAACCTCTAAAAGGTTTCTGTCTACTTCCGAATTTCTTACCTGGTAAGTTTTCGCTTCGGTTGCTTTTAGCATTTCCTGTAATTTTTGCCTGGCTTTAAACAGGTTCGATTTTGATGTGCCGACAGATATTTCCAGCATTTCGGCAATTTCTTCATGGCTGTACCCATCTATGGCAAAAAGGTTAAAAACCGTGCGGTAAGCCGGACTTAAATGCTGTACCAGCGCCAGCAGATCATGATAGGCCAATTTATCGTATACAGAACTTACCTGCACAATGTTTTCGTGATCCTGAATATCAACATGATCGGCAAATTTTAAATTAGCACGGTAATAATCTATAGCGGTATTGGTTATGATCCGCCCAAGCCAGGGCATAAATGCTTTAGAAGTTTCGTATTTTGAAATATTTTTAAAAGCCTTAAAAAAGCCATCATTCAGTATCCCGGCAGCATCCAGCCGATCGTTAGTGTATCGCAAACAGATTCCCATAGCAAAGCTATAGAAATGTTTGTATAGTGCTTTCTGACTATCTCTATCATTTCTAATACAGCCCTGAATATGCTTTTGTATAGTATGTTCGGTATCGCTACTAGCGGTCACATGTTCTCCTTTCAAAACACATTACGGTAACCGATTACAAAAGGTTGCCTTTAAAATTTATTTTTTGAAATTATTTTTATTTCACTGGTTTTCGCAAAAAATGTTGTTTCCGGAAGCAACTATTTACAAAGCCGCGGCGTAATAGCAGCATATTATTTTATTAAAGTTAAAACTAAAAACGAAATCTTATGCTAATCTACTTAAAAAGAAACCTGTTGGCCGTAGCTTGTATGGCCCTGGTTATTACGGCCTGCAAAAAGAACAGTGCCGACGAACCCACTCCTGAACCTGTACCACAGAAAAAAGGGATCCAACTGGCAAGCACTACCACATTTGGAGCGGTATTAACAGATAAGGACGGAAAAACGCTTTACTTTTTTGCTTCTGATGTAGCGGGTACGCCAACCTGCAGTGGTGGCTGCGAAACAACCTGGCCAATATATTATTCGGCTGATGCCAGCACCGACCTCAACTTAAACAAAGCCGAAGTGGGCGAAGTAACCCGTGCCGATGGACGTAAGCAAAGTACTTACCGCGGCTATCCCTTGTATTATTATGCCAGCGATGCTGCCGCCGGAGAAATTAAAGGTGATGGTGTGGGTGGAATCTGGTTTGTGGCCAAGCCTGATTATTCGTTAATGATTGCCAATGCGCAACTGATCGGTGCTGACGGTAAAAGCTACACCAGCGCTTATGCAGAAGGAACTGGCAATACCAAATATTTTACCGATGCTTTTGGCAGAACACTTTATGCTTTTGCACCTGATAAAAATGGGGTTAACAACTACACAAAAGGTGCTACCCAGGAAGGAATCTGGCCGGTTTATCAAGCTGAAGTATTGATTGCACCTTCAGTTATTGCAAAAACAGATCTTGCTGTAATTACTGTTGCCTCAATTGGCAAAAAACAGCTTACTTATAAAGGCTGGCCATTGTATTATTATGTACCTGATGCAAAAAGGGGCGATAACAAAGGAATTACCGTTAAACCAGCTACTGCTGCAGTTGGTTCAGTTTGGCCGTATGTGTATACCACAACTACAGTTGCTCCGGCACCTTAAAATATTTGGGGTTAGGCGGGTAGAATGGTCGGCTGGCAAATTTGCAGCCGACCTTTTTTTATGCTTCGAGTAAAGCCTGCCTGATTTTCGCAGCAGCTTCTGCCAGTTCTTCAGTGGTAGGCTTTAGCTTTTCTTTGCTAAAGTTCATATCGCTCACATTGTTCATCGGGATTAAATGGATGTGTGCATGAGGCACCTCTAATCCAATTACCGAAACACCAACCTTTTTACAAGGGAAAGCAATTTTTACCCCTTTAGCTACAATTTTGGCAAACATCCAAAGCCCAACATAGTGATCTTCTTCCATATCGAAAATATAATCGACTTCGATTTTCGGAATTACCAGCACATGGCCGGCAGTTAATGGCGAAACATCTAAAAAGGCTAAATATTCAGCAGTTTCGGCTACAACATGTGCGCTGATTTCTCCTGCAACGATTTTTGAAAATATAGTCATTAAGGTAAAGGGTATAAAGGTTAGCGTTAAGCGTATGGCGCGAAGCGGTTTACCCATCTAGCGCCATACGCCATATACTTATCTCGAGATCTCGAGTACTTCGAATTGCATTTTACCTGCAGGTACTTCGATTTCGGCAAATTCGCCAACCGATTTACCCAGTAAGCCTTGCGCAATAGGCGATTTAACAGAAATTTTTCCTGTTTTTAAATCAGCTTCACTCTCGGCCACCAATTGATAAGTCATGGTTGCGCCGTTTTTAACATTTTTTATTTTAACGATAGATAATGCAAGCACTTTCGATAAATCTAATCTCGACTCATCAATTAAACGTGCATTGGCCAGCGTATTTTGTAATTTGGCTATTTTTGCTTCATGCAACCCTTGAGCCTCTTTAGCTGCATCGTATTCTGCATTCTCCGATAAATCACCTTTATCCCTTGCTTCTGCAATTGCTTTAGATATAAGCTGACGACCGGTTGTAGTTAGATAATGTACTTCTTCTTTCAATTTATCCAACCCCTCTTGGGTATAGTATGTTACCTCTGTCATTGCTCTTTTAATTTTTATTCAAACGCTATAAAAAACAAACAAGACTACATAGTTGGTTTGCTACATAGTCTTGCTTCAATTATAACGAAGATAAATTGTGGAAATTACAAAAGCAAATAAATTACCATGATTTTTCAGTTTACCCAGGTTTGAGTAAGATTATGGAATTAGCTTAAACATTATTTCAATCCTTCAAAACTTAAAAATCCAATCATTTTACCAATATGCGAAGCTCACCAAATCGTAACATTCAGCCATACACCCCTCCGAAATTCAATCATTAATTCTATTTTTAGCTTAAAATTATTCGTAAAAATGAAAAAGTTACTTTCTATAGCCCTGCTGATCGGCCTGGGCGGCTATGCAGCTTCTGCACAAGAGCTTTATATGCCACGGAATATTAAAGCGGCCTATACAAAGGGTACGCGCTCGGCAAGCGGAAAACCGGGGCCAAATTACTGGCAAAACCATGGTAAATATAACATGGATATTAAGGTAAATGCCGACACAAAGGTGGTTAGCGGCGAGGAGGAAATTTTGTACAGCAACAACAGCACCGATACCTTAAGAAACCTGGCTATTCGTTTTGTAAATAACCTACATAAGCCAACTTCGCCAAGAGGCGGTGCGGTAAGTGAAGATTTTTTAAGCTCTGGCTTAAACATTTCTGCTTTTTCGGTTGATGGCGAAACCTATAACGTAAACAGTAAAGATTGGGGAACTGTTGGTAATGTGAAATTAAAAAAGCCTTTATTGCCCAAATCAAAAATCACAGTTAAAATAACCTGGGATTATCCTCTATCGAAAGAAAGTGGCAGAGAAGGACAAATCGATCCCAATTCTTTTTTTGTAGCTTATAGTTATCCACGCATTTCGGTTTTCGACGATTATAATGGCTGGGATCGTATACCACATACCGACCGGGCCGAGTTTTACAACGACTTTAACGATTATGAATTCTCGATCAAAGCGCCTAAAAATTATGTAGTTTATGCTACAGGCGATTTCTTAAACCCTGATGAGGTATTACAACCCGAAATTTCGGCACGTTTAAAAAAATCGTATAACGGTGATGAGGTAATCCACATTGCAACCGAGCAGGAAATGAAAGACGGTAAGGTTACTGCACAAAAAGACTGGAATACCTGGAAATTTGCTGTACAACACATTACCGATGTTACTTTTGCCTTGAGTAACCATTACGTTTGGGATGGCGCCAGTGTAATTGTAGATAAAAAGACTAACCGCAGGGCCAGTGCACAAGCCGCTTATAACCCAACTACCGGTACCGATTTTGTAAATTCAGTTAAATACAACCTGAATGCTTTAGACTGGTTTTCGAACAACTGGCCAGGCATTCCTTATCCTTATGTAAAAACCATCGCTTTCCAGGGCTTTGCCGATATGGAATACCCGATGATGGTAAACGATTCGCAGTTTGGCGATCCGGTTTTTGCACAGCTGGTGCAAGATCATGAGGTGGCACATACTTATTTCCCGTTTTACATGGGTATTAACGAAACCCGTTATGCCTACATGGACGAAGGATGGGCAACTACTTTTGAATACCTGATTGGCATTGCCGAACATGGTAAAGAAGCAGCCGATAAATTTTACAAAAGCTTTAGAGTTGATAAATACATTAACGATAAATCAACAGAAGAAGATCAGCCGGTAATTTCAATGTCCGATCAGGTTTCGGGAGCTGGTTACGGCAATAACTCGTACGGTAAAGCTTCTTTATCTTACCTGGCACTGAAAGATATGCTGGGCGATGAATTATTTAAGAAAGCATTGCACACCTATATGAGCAACTGGAATGGTAAACACCCTATTCCGTGGGATTACTTTAATTCGATGAACGCAGGCTCAGGACAAAACCTGAACTGGTTTTTCCAAAACTGGTTCTTTACCAACAATTACCTCGACTTAGCCATTACTAAAGTGAGTTCTGCAGCTGGTAAAGCTACCGTAACGATTAAAAATGTGGGTGGTTTTGCTATTCCGTTTGATGTGGTAGTTACCTATACAGATGGAAAAACAGATACGATCCATAAAACGCCTGCCGTTTGGAAAGCAAACCAGAAAGAAATTAATGTAACCTTTAATGCAGGCAAAAAGATAAAATCAGTTTCGCTGGATAATGGCATTTATATGGATGCCACTCCTGCTGATAATGTTTGGGCAACCAAATAGTTGGTAATTCACAGTTTTCAGTTGGCAATTATCAATAACTGCCAACTGAAAATTGATAACTTATTACTGCTATGCGTTTTCTGCTTTGCAGCTTGCTTCGTGTTTTACTGGAAAATTGAGTGAATTGGCTATAAAACACATTTTATTGGCTTCTTTATGCAATGCTTCTGCCAGCTCGTAATGTGCCTTATCAGCAATTAAAACCTGCGGGTGCAACGTAACTTCCCTAAAACGTCCGCTTCCATCAGCCGATTCTTCCATGGTGCCTACCGCCTCATCTTTATAATCGATTACCACAATTTCATTTTTTGAACAAAGGTGTAAATACCACAACATGTGGCAGCTCGATATAGATGCCAGTAATAAATCTTCGGGATTATATTTAGATTTATCACCTAAAAAGGCTGAGTCTGAAGAACCCGAAATATCGGCTTTTCCTTTTACAGAAATAACATAATCGCGATCGTACGAGCGATAATCCATTGTACCAGAGCCTTTATTGCCCGTCCAGGTTACTGTAGTTGAATATAAGTGATCTTTCGGCATGATAAATTGAGTTAAATTTTCTAACTCAATTTAAACATTATGATTGAATTGAGGCAAAAAATATCAACTGTTTTTTACACGCAGCTAATTTATAATGCTTCAAACCTCGCAGGTTTTTGAAACCTGCGAGGTTATATACTAAAAATGAAGTACACTCAGCTTCTCTGCCAATACTTCAGATATTTTACGGTACGAATCGAATGTCCAGCCACCAACGTGCGGGGTTAAGATCACCTTATCGTTATTTTTAAGTTCATTATACCAGGGCTGTTCGCCCAGGGCTGGAAATTTTTCTGTTTGCAATACATCAAGCCCGGCACCTAATATTTTACCTGCT
Organism: Pedobacter kyungheensis; assembly: GCF_000812965.1. Classification (GTDB taxonomy): domain Bacteria; phylum Bacteroidota; class Bacteroidia; order Sphingobacteriales; family Sphingobacteriaceae; genus Pedobacter; species Pedobacter kyungheensis. Next base: position 67,289 of record NZ_JSYN01000005.1, on the reverse strand, counting down.
TTAATGGCGTTTAACACCGCATCAATTTTAACAATTTCGCCACGGGCAGTATTGATAAAGAAAATCGGTTTTTTAAAGTGAAAGAAATATTCATCATCCACCATCAGCTTGGTTTCGGCAGTTAGTGGAATGTGCAAACTCAATACATCACTGTGTTTTACAATTTCTTCCATGCTTACCTCGCGAGCAAAGGCATCGCTAAAACCGGTTTTATATTTATCGTAAGCCATTACATCAACCTCAAAACCAGCCAGTTTTTTAGCAAAGCTCTGTCCCATAAAACCATAGCCAATAATACCTACCTTTTTACCTTTCAGCTCGTAACCACGGTTCCCTTCCCGGTCCCAAAGGCCATTTCTGATTTCGATATCTGCCCTCCTGAAATTATTCATCAGCGAAAGCAACAAACCGGTAGCATGTTCGCCCACTGCATCGCAATTGCCTTCTGGTGCGTTAATCAGTTCAATATTTCTTTCAAAAGCAATCTTATCATCGATATTATCTAAACCCGCCCCAGCCCGGGCCACAAATTTTAAATGGGGTGCAGCGGCAAAAATTTCAGCATCAATCTTGAATTTAGTTCTTACGGCAATACCTGTATAATCTTTTATTTTCCCGAGTGTTTGTTGACGGGTAATTTGCGGTTCATCATCAACCTCATATCCCATAGCAATAGCCTGTTCTTTAAATGCAGGGTGCAAATCATCAACAATCAATATTTTTTTCATCTGTTATTTTATGCTCAATGTGATAAACAAAAGTAACATTTTGAAGATCGTTCAATTGTAATATTCCACCATTGTTTTCCACGAAAGGGAAAACTGCCAATTGCTAACTGTAAATCGATTTATAACCAACAAAAATATTACCATAAAATGGCTGTAATAAAATGGTTACGGCTCCTTAATTAAACTTCCTTGCCGTTACTTTGTCTCCCTTTATAAAAATACACGACAAAAACTAACTTTTAATGAGACTCTTACATTCGAGAACAATACCAATTATCTTATTGCTTTTAACCCTTGCTTTTAATCTTTTTGCCCAAACCGGCGGAAATGCAAAAATTACCGGCGTACTTAAAGACGCTAAAACACAAGAAACCATTCCATTTGCAACAGCAGTTTTAATTGATAAAGCGACAGGCAAAAATGCCAAAATTGCCCAAACAGATGTAAACGGAGCGTTTACGATGACCAATATTCCAAAAGGAAATTTCACTTTTAAAATCAGCTTTGTGGGCTACCAAACCATGGTTCGCGATAATGTGGCCATTACAGCCGCTACTGGTGCATTAAACTTTGGCGAAATTAAAATGAATGCTGCCAAGGGCAATGTGCTGAGCGAGGTTACCGTTACTGGTCAAAAAGCCGCTATGCAAATGGGAATTGACAAGAAAGTATTTTCAGTTGACCAGAGTCTGGTGAGTGAAGGTGGTTCGGCTGGTGATTTATTGCAAAATGTACCTTCAGTTTCTACCGATATGGACGGAAATGTGAGTTTACGCGGTTCGACAGGAGTTAAGGTTTTAATTGATGGTAAACCGTCTTTAATTGCCGGCGGAAATGTGGCGCAGATTTTAGCTTCTATTCCGGCAAGTTCGATTGAAAGCGTTGAAGTAATTACCAATCCATCGGCTAAATACGATGCAGAGGGCCAATCGGGTATCATTAACATTGTATTAAAGAAAAACACCAGGCTGGGCTTTAACGGTTCGGTTGCTGCAACAGCTGGTAACCGCGATAATTACAATGCAAACACCAATTTAAGCTTCCAAAATAGTAAAGTAAATATTTATGGTAATTACAGCTACCGTTACGGTAACCGTGTTGGTGGTGGTTTTCAGGATATCTTTTATAAACCAGACACACTTGTTACTAGATTTGCCAACCAGACTACCGTTTCAAAATCCTTAGATAAGGGCCATAATGCCAAAGCAGGTATCGATTATTATGTGGCTCCCAAAAGTGTAATCAGTTTATCGGGAGGTTTTAACTCAAGGACAAACGACCGTAACGAACTGCTTGATATCAGACAATTAAACCTTGCGCAAGCGCCGGTTTTATTGAGTACCAGAACCAATACTACTGATGGCTATGGCAACAGTTACGATGCCAACCTGGATTTTGTGCAGAAGTTTAAAAAACCAAAAGAAGAGCTAACCTTTAATTTTGGTTACTCGTATGGCACCAATAACAACGACCAGAATTACAGTACTACTACCACAAACCGTAATGGCACGCCCATTAACGAAACGTTAAGCTTACAACGTGTTTTTAATACCGGTAATAACACCAATTACAATATCCAAACCGATTATGCTTTGCCGGTTGGTAAAGCAGGTAAAATTGAAGTAGGTTACCGCAGCCAGATCCGCTTAGGTAATAACGATCAATATGCCGATTCGATCCCAACCAATACAGAGGTTTATGTGCGCAACAATAAACTAATTAACGGTTTTGATAGTAAAGACCAGGTGCATGCACTTTATTTTAACTATCAGAACCAGATTAAAGATTTTGGTTACCAGATTGGTTTAAGGGGCGAAGATGCACGTTTAGATACGCACCTTGAAGGTTACACCAATAATGTGCTAAGTACAAGTGTAGGTAATATCCATTACAAAAGAATTTATCCCAGCGTTTTCTTAACACAAAAACTGAAAGGCGAAAACCAGCTTCAGTTAAGCTATACCCGTCGTGTAAACCGTCCACGCCCGTGGGATACCAACCCGTTTTTAGATGTTTCTGATCCCTTAAACTACAGAGGCGGTAATCCGAACCTGATCCCGGAAGATGTACACTCATTTGAGCTGGGCTATAGCAAATACTGGAAGAAAGTAACTTTAACTTCTAGCTTATATTTCCGTCAAACCAACGATGTGATCCAAAGGGTAAGAAGCACGCCGGTTAATGGTATCATTACTTCAACCCCTCAAAACTTATCGCACCAGATTAATAGCGGGGTAGAATTAATTGGTCGTTTTGATCTGATCAAACCTTTAAATTTTACCACTAACGTTAACTTATACCAGGCTAAGTTTGCTGGCGATGCGAGATTTGATATCCCTTCGAGTAGCGGTTTTAGCTGGAATGCGAACCTTACCGCAAACTTAACTGTAGTTAAAAACCTGTCGTTGCAGCTGCGTGGCGATTACCGTGCCCCTGAAGTAATGGCTCAAGGTAAACGCAATGCAATGTACGGAGTAGACGGAGGTGCCAAATATGATTTCCCGAACAAAAAAGCTTCGTTAAGTTTCAATGTGCGGGATGTATTTAACACCAGAAGATGGAGCATGACTACAGAAGATAAAGCAACCATTGTTGATTTTGAACGTCAGTTTCAGGGAACTATGGGTAACTTAACCTTCTCTTATCGTTTTGGAAAAACAACCTTTACCGGTACTAAAAAACAAAAAAGAGAAGATCAGGATAACCGACCTGATGAAGGATCATTTTAATTTTATCAAAGGTGCTTAGTAAATTTGCTAAGCACCTTTTTTTTTAAATAATTAGCGCTTGAAAAAACCTTTACCTAAACTTGGTCTTATATTTTTTCTATTCTTCTACTCCTTCACAGCCTTTGCAGTCGAAAAAGGGGTAATTAGTGGAAAAGTGGTCGAAGAAGTTGGTGGCTTACCCATTCCATCTGCAGTAATATCGGTTTACCTCGATAACTCTGAACAGCCGGTAATTACCTCAGCCACTGATGAAGACGGCCGCTTTAGCATTAAAAACCTAAAATCAGGCAATTATAGCATTCGCGTAAGTTTTGTAGGTTACGCTCCCTTAAAAGTAAATGGCATCGCCCTAACCGAGAAAGATTACGATAAAAACCTGGGAGCGTTAAAACTAAGCTCCGAACAAAATGCGTTACAGGAAGTTACCATTACCGTACAAAAACCACCCATCGAATTTGGTGCCGATGGCGTTACCTATAACGTGGGCTCTACCTTGCTGGCCGAAGGCAGCACCGCCACCGATGTACTTAAAAATGTACCCATGGTACAGGTTGATATTGATGGTAATGCCACCATAGCTGGCAAAAGAAATACCCGGATTTTTATAGATGGTAAACCATCTGATTATATGACCTCGAACATTGCCGACCTGCTCAATGTACTTCCTTCAGATGCGATTGATAAAATAGAGGTACTAACCAACCCTCCTTCCAAATACAGCGGCGATGGTGAAGGCATCATTAATATTGTGATGAAAAAAGGGTTTAAAGTTGGCTTTAACGGTAATGTTGGCATTGCAGGTGGCTTGCAGGGCAACGGCAACACCAATGCAAATGCTTCTTATAGGGGTAAATCGTACGCGCTTAATGGCAGTGCCGCTTACCGTTACAATGTAAGCAAAGGCAATAGCCATAATTTCCGCGAGAATTTCTTTCCCGATACCACTTTCTATTACGATCAGTACGGAGGCTACAAAAACCATAATAACGGTGGCAATTTCAGGCTGGGTTTAGATTGGACCATTAGCCCCAAACAGAGTTTACGCCTGTCAACCAATTACAACCTCAACCATACCAATTCCAACTCTTCTACCGATCTGCATTATCTAAATGAAAATCATATAGAAAGCCGCTTGCGTAATCAGCTCAACACCGGCAACGGAAACAGCAACAATTTTGTTTTTAATACCGATTACGATTTACAAACCGACACCAGCGGCGGAAAAATATCATTAGGAATAAACTTCAATACCAATAAAAATATCGATTTCCGCAGCTACAGTACCACCTATGCCCAACCCAGCACATTAAACCCCAGCTTGCAGCAGAACAATAACCACACTGGCAACCGCGGATTGAATGTAACTTTGGATTACGAAAAGCCCATATTTAAAAAGCGCGACCGCATTGAAGCAGGCCTGGCCTTTAACTATAGAAAAAACGATAACGACCTGTTAATAGAGAATTTCAACTTTGCCACGCAGCAGTTTTTGCGGAACAACAAATTATCAAACCAATTTTTATACAACGAAAACATTGGTGCTGCTTATGCTTCGTATAATTACCGTAACGTAGGCTGGGGCGTAAAAACCGGTGTCAGAGCAGAGCTTACGGATGTAGCCTTCGATTTATCGACAGGAGAAAATTATAATGTAAAGCCCTATTTAAGTGTTTTCCCTAATCTCTCGCTAAATCGTTTTTACCGCAAACGCTATAATATTGGCGCTACCTACAGCATCCGCATTAATCGCCCGCGTGAAAATACATTAAACCCTCAGGTAAATAATGTAGATACACTGAATATCTCTTACGGAAATCCCAATTTATCGCCAGCTTACACTCACCAGTTCGATATTAATTTCGGTGCATTTGGGCAGAAATGGTCTTTTAACCCCAGATTATCGTATTCTACCAGTCAGGGCGTGATAGAACGTTACCGCACGGTTACCTTAATTCCGGGTTCGAACACTGCTCGATCTGAAAACACCTACGATAATGTGGGCACCAATCGTGCACTATCGCTCATTTTAATCGGTAATTACCGGCCAACTAATAAAATATCGGCCAACGGGAATTTTAGTATTATCCAAAGCAATTATAAATCGCAACTCAACAGCTCTTTAAACCGTGATGGGATCAGCTTCAGGGCTGCAGTTGGCTTATCAATGCAACTACCTTTCAAAACGGCTTTTGAGTCGAATCTAAATTATGCCAACAATGCCAATGCACAAGGCCGCAACAAAGGCTCTATGACTTCTAATTTCTCGGCAAGGAAAGTCTTTTTCGCTAACCGGTTAAACCTTCATGTAACCATCAACGATATTTTAGGCAACCGTACCAATACCTTTTTTAACGAAGGCCAGAATTTCAGGGTAGAGAATTATTCGACTAACAATACCCAAAATTTCACTTTCAGCCTGAATTACCGTTTTACCAAAATCAAGGTGAATAAAATTCCGCCACCACCACCGACAAAACCGCAATAAGCTAAAAGGATATCCCTATATTGCGGTATGGAAGAGATTAATCCCTGGAAAACGCTGCAAAGTGATGTAAAGTACGATAACAACTGGATTCGCGTAACCGAGCATCAGGTAATTAACCCCACTGGCGGAAAAGGCATTTATGGTGAGGTGCACTTTAAGAACCTGGCCATTGGGATCTTACCACTTGATGAGGATTACAACACCTGGCTGGTTGGTCAGTATCGTTACCCCATAAAAGCTTACAGCTGGGAAATTCCGGAAGGTGGTGGCCCCTTCCACGAAGCACCTTTAGAGAGCGCCAGGAGAGAATTACTGGAAGAAACCGGGATGAGCGCACAAAACTGGAAAGAAATTTTAAGGTTGCACCTCTCCAATTCGGTAAGCGATGAACTGGGCATTATTTATGTGGCTACCGGCCTGATTCAGGGTATTGCCATGCCCGAAGAAACAGAAGAACTGGTGCTTAAAAAATTACCTTTTGAAGCAGCTTACCAAATGGTGCTCAATGCCGAAATAACCGATTCGATAAGCGTTGCGGCAATTTTAAAAGCCAAAATAATGATGCAAAACGGCGAATTATAATGCTATAATCAAACCCGAATAATTTATTGTTATCTTTGCCATCCATTAAATCAACCAGATGAGCAAGCTTTTTGGCTATATTTTAAGCCCGATTTTCTATATCTTCTTCGGATTATTCCTTTGCATTTTCCATCCCATTCAATGGTTATGCTATAAACTATCCGGTTATAAAGCGCACAAGGTTTCTGTTGATGTGTTGAATTTCTTTTTAACCTATTGTCAGCTGTTTCTTTTTAATTCCATCAGCTTTAAAAACACCTACAATTTACCAACTGACAGGCCCATTATTTTTGCAGCAAACCACCAGAGCATGTATGATATCCCATCGCTAATCTGGTTTTTAAGAAAATACAGCGCAAAGTTTATCTCCAAAATTGAACTTGCCAAAGGTATTCCATCCATATCCATCAACCTGCGTTTAGGTGGCGGGGCCAATATTAACCGCAAAGACAATAAACAGGCTATATCAGAAATTATTAAACTTGGCCGCCGCATGAAAGAAAACAACTGGAGCACGGTAATCTTTCCTGAAGGTACACGGGCCAAAGATGGACAGGTAAAAACCTTTCAGTTTGGCGGTATTGCAACCATTTTAAAAGTGGTACCTAATGCGCTTGTTGTTCCGGTAGCAATCGAAAACTCGTGGAAAATTGTACGCTTTGGCATGTTCCCTTTAACCACAGGCAATGCTCTTAAATGGACAGTTTTAAGCTCGATAGAACCAGAAGGAAAAACAGCCAATGAAATTACTTTGGAAGCCGAAAATGCAATCAGAAAAGTTTTGGGGCAGGAGCTTGAGGAAAATAAAGTATCAGGTACTGCGTAGCAAGTATCAAGATTAGGAAGAGCCAAACGTTTAATTCCAGCTTTTACTTGCCGGCTCCGAACTTCAGACTAAAGATCCCGCACTAAATATTCTTATTCCCGATTACCCTGAAAAATTCGTCGCGGTAAGTATCGCCCACCGGAATAATTTTCTGGTTAATGGTGATGCGGCTGCGCTCAATGCTTTCAATTTTATCTACAGCAACAATATACGATTTGTGTACGCGGATAAACTGGCTTTGCGGCAAGGCCTCTTCCATTTTCTTCATGCTCTGCAGCGTAATTACACGCTCATCTTTGGTAAAAATAGAAATGTAATCTTTTAAGCCTTCAATGTACAAGATATCGTGGAGGTAAATTTTTTGGATCTTATGCTCCGTTTTAACAAAAATATAATCCTGTACAGGGTTTGGTGTACCCGAAAATGGCGCTGGAGTAACCAGTGGTTGCGCCACACTTGCCGGAGCCTCTACAGGCTTTACCTGATTATGTACCTTTTCTACCGCCTTATAAAAACGATCGAAAGCAATTGGCTTTAACAAATAATCAGAAACGTTCAGGTCGTAACTTTCCAGCGCGTACTGTGGATAGGCCGTAGTTAAAATATAATGGCATTTGTTGCCTGCAATCTTCAAAAACTGTATGCCCGTTAATTCAGGCATCTGAATATCCAAAAACACCAGATCAATCCCTCCGGCCTGCACAACCTGCAAGGCTTCAATGGGGTTTTCGCATCTTTTAACCAGGGTTAAAAAGGGTACTTTTGAGATATAATCCTGTAAAATATCAAGCGCTAAAGGCTCGTCATCAACAACAATACAGTTTAGGTTCATTTTAGATTTTAATTTTAATTCACGATTTAATATATCCGGCCAACAAGTAATTTGCCCTTATATATCAATCATCAGTTCGCAGGTGTAATGCGTAGCCGAATTTACAACATTTAATTTATATCTGTCGGGATAAACCAATTGTAAACGTCTTTCTACGTTGGTTAAACCTACTCCGCCCTGCGCATCCTTATTTAAATTGCTTTTTTTGTTAATTACACTAAAATGCAAAATCTTCTGGTTGGCAATAATATTTATTTTTACAGGCTCGGCCGGGTCATTCACCACACCGTGCTTAAAGGCATTTTCAACAAAAGAAATCAACATTAAGGGCACAATTTTCTGGTCGTCAATCTCGCCGTTCAACGTAAGCTCGATGAAAGCACCATCTTTAAACCTGATTTTTTGCAGTTCGATATAATTGGTTAAATAATCTACCTCTTTACTTAATGAAACTGTTGGGGTATTGCTTTCATAAATCATGTAGCGCATAATTTCCGAAAGCTTCATAATTGCATCGGCAGTTTTATCCGATTTCTGATAAGCCAGCGAGTAAATATTATTTAACGAATTGAACAGGAAATGTGGGTTTAACTGCGATTTCAAAAACTGGAGTTCCATTTCGCGGCGCTCGCTTTCTAAATTTCTTTGAATCCGTTCGCTGCCAAACCAATCAATAGTGAATTTAATGATACAACTTGCGACAAGAAAAAAGCCGATCGCAAAAACTCTATTTATAGCAAAAGCATTTACAGACATTTCACGCACTTCACCATCCATAGTGTAATGCAGCAATTCATCTGGATTTAATACTGCGATTACCGTTTTCACCAACGACATGATAACAATCAACAACAAAAAGGATATGATATATAACCAATATCTTTTCCGCTTTTTGATTAATGACGGTATCAGAAAAATATAATTGATGTAGAATACCGAAACATTAAGCATTCCAAAAACGCCATAGGAGAGAAAGTAATCTTTTAAAGTATGTGGCTCTTTATCTATCATGGATACACCAATTAAGAAAAGAAATATTACCCCCCAAAAGATAGAATGAAGTATTAAAGGTCCTTTGCTTTGTTTCATTAAAATATATTTTATCAGTATAAACTAAATTGATTGATATATGCGTGTTTAGTTTATGCATCCAAAGTAAATAAACTTTCAATTTAAACCGAACACAATCTACCAACGGGCATTTTTTTTCTACCAACGGCCCAATCGCCAAATTTTATCGACAAACGCCAAAAACGGCTGTTGATCTAGAATCTTGAACACTTGGTATAATACATTTTAGCAGCTTGTTTTTCTTGAGTTTCTTTGAATCATCAAAACGATAATAACATGAAAACTACATCAGCAATCAACTTAAACAACCAAGCAGTAACTGCTGATGTCAGCTTCACTGCCTCTCAAATAAAACAATCAATCATGAAAAAGTTAGCAAACACATCACCATTTTTATTTTTATTATTTCCAGTATTTATGATGATGATTTTAACCCTTACGGTTAGCACCAACAAAAGCGACGCTGAAATTGTTGTAAAACCTGCTAAAGCTTCTACTACAATTGTAAAACAAGTATCTGCTATTTTCAAATAGGAAATAATGGGTAATTACGCTATCGAAACTGTAGGCTTAAATTTCAACTTTGGCAATCAGGCCATTGTAAAAGATCTTTCGCTACAAGTACCCAAAGGCAGTATTTACGGTTTTTTAGGCCCTAACGGTGCTGGTAAAACCACTACCATTAAAATATTGCTCAACCTGTTAAAATCACCATCCGATCAGGTATTTATTTTCGGTAAGGAGATTAACAACAACCGCATAGCCATTTTAAAACGCGTGGGCGCCCTGGTAGAGCAGCCCGCTATTTATGGCCACCTAAGCGGTAAAGAAAATTTAATTAACCGATGCATTTTACTCGGTATAAAAAAGAGTAAGGCCAGCGAAATGCTGGCTCTTGTTGGTTTAACCGATGCGGCAGATAAAAAATCAGCCAAATATTCACTGGGTATGAAACAGCGTTTAGGCATTGCCCTTGCACTCGTTTCCGATCCCGAATTACTTTTGCTCGATGAACCCACCAACGGTCTCGATCCGAACGGCATTATCGAAGTGCGCAACCTCATGATAGAACTTGCCGTAAAACACCATAAAACTATTCTCGTTTCGAGCCATTTGCTGGCCGAAATAGAAAGAACCGCAACACATGTTGGCATTATCAACAAAGGGCAGTTGTTGTTTCAGGGCACTATCGATGAACTGCATCAACTCAGCAAACCCATGCTCGAAATTGAAGTAGACGATACTGAAAAGGCAGCTGCATTAATCTTAGAATCGGGTTACGAAATTACAGGCCAAACCGATAAAAAGATCACCATCCCATTTACCTCTGCGCAGGAAAGTGCTACTTTAAATGCATTATTGGTGCAAAATGGGTTTAAGGTTAGCAGCTTATATCAGCAGCGCAAAGATCTCGAAAATTTATTCCTCGATATTACCAAAACCAATTAATATGCGCTCACTATACATCTCGTTAGTATCCGAATTTTATAAATCGAAGAAAACCCTCGCATTTTGGGCTGCTATATTATTACCGCTAATCATATGCGGGCTCATTACTTTTGGTTTTTACACCAGCTCCGAAAAGATTTTAAACTTTCATTACCCGCCAATAGTGCTTTGGGCACAATATAGCGGGGCAGCTTTAAATGTAATGGGTTTATTAGTCATGCCTTTTTATGTGATATTTATGGCCTTTTCGGTAAACAACATCGAACATAAAAACGACACCTGGAAAACCCTGTTTGCGCAACCTTTAAACAAACTTTCCATCTATGCAGCGAAATACCTGTACGCAGTAGGCTTAATATTTATCTCCTTGTTTTTATTTGCCTCACTTACCTATGGTTTTGGGCATCTACTTCAGGTTTTGGTACCCCAATACAACTTTAATCAATATAACCCGCTAAGCATTTTAACCAACGCTTATACCAAACTATTCTTATCATCGCTGGGTATTCTATCCCTGCAATTTATCCTCAGTTTGGTGTGGGCCGATTTTCTTAAGCCCATGGGCATAGGTTTTGTAGGTACCATTATGGGTATCATTACCGCCAATGTAGGTTGGAAATATGCCTATTTAATTCCCTACTGCCTGCCAACCCTGTCATTAAGGGTAACTAAGGTAAAAAAGGGTGTTAACCCGATGGATTTTCCTGTTTTTACACAAGAAATATGGACCAGCTTAATTTATGCGCTCATTCTTTTTATTGTGGGTTATTTTATCGTGAGCAGAAAGAGCATTAAATAACAATTCGAAAAGCAATTTCAGCATTTCATTTTAACGCCTCTCCTGCTTTACATTACAAGTCCGTACCCGGCCAAACCGGGATTGCGGGCTTTTCATTTCATCCGATAGCTATCGGATCAGGTTTATTTTACTTCCGTTCGGTTAAAAAAACACCTTTCCATGCAAAAACGCCATATAAAAACAGCCTCCGTGTAAAAATCTCATTGTAAAACGATTTGAAGGGCTTTTAAACGTATTTTTAAGTTAAAATCACCTAACAAATTATTCTCATGATCAAAAGATTTACCATTACCGCACTGGCTCTTGCCTTGTGCTTCCCGGCTTTTGCACAAGATACCCCCGATGCAGCCATAGTTCAAAAAATAAGGAAAGAAGGACTCGAAAATTCGAAAGCAATGGACATTGCCTTTAACCTGACCGATGTAAGCGGTCCGCGGTTATCCAACTCCCCCGGTTTAAAAAAGGCACAGGATTGGGCAGTAAAACAATTAACCGACTGGGGGCTCAAAAACGCGCACCTCGAAGCCTGGGGAACTTTCGGTAAGGGCTGGCAAATCGATAAATATTATGCAGCTACCACACTCCCTTTTTACCATGCCATTATTGCTTCGCCAAAAGCCTGGACTCCCGGCACAAACGGCCCAATCAAATCAGAAGTAATTTTAATTAAAGCCGATAGCGTTGCCGATTTAGCCAAATACAAAGGTAAACTGGCCGGCAAAATCATCATGATGGATCAGGGAGCCCCCCTAACCAGTGGTACAAAAGCAGATTTTGCTCGCTATGCCGATTCTACCCTGGCACAAATGGCTGCTGCAAAACCTCAGGCTGCAGGTACAAGACAACGCCCAACAGGTGGCCCTATGGCAGATAGAATGGCACAAATGATGAAAATGCGCGAAGTAAGAGCCGCTATGAACGCCATGTTTGTTGACGAAAAAGTTGGCCTCATTTTAACTTATGCCCGCGGCGGACAAGGTACCTTTTTTACCAGTAATGGCGCTTCTTATGCTTTAGATGCCAAACCCGTATCGCCAGAACTGGAAGTTGCAGCAGAAGATTTCTTACACATTTTACGTCTGTTACGCGCAGGCAAAAAGGTAGAAGTAGAAGCTGATATTAAAACTTCTTTCTACGATCAGGATCCTCAAGGTTACAATGTAATTGCCGAAATACCTGGTACCGATAAAAAATTAAAAGATGAGGTGGTCATGATTGGCGGCCACTTCGATTCGTGGCATGCCGCTACCGGTGCTACCGATAATGCTGCCGGCTCTACCGTAATGATGGAAGCCATGCGCATTTTAAAAGCTATAGATTTTAAACCTAAACGTACCATCCGCATTGCCTTGTGGAGTTCAGAAGAGCAGGGTTTATTTGGCTCCAGAGGCTACGTGGCCAAACACTTCGGCGATCCGAAAACCATGGTATTAACGCCCGATCAGAAGAAAATCTCGGCCTATTACAACCTCGATAACGGAACCGGGAAAATACGCGGGGTTTATTTACAGGGCAATGCAGCCGCCGGCCCCATTTTTCAAAGCTGGTTAACTCCATTTAACGATTTGGGCGCTACTACCATTACTATAAACAATACCGGCGGTACCGATCACCAGGCTTTCGATGCAGTGGGCATCCCTGGTTTCCAGTTTATCCAGGATCCTGCCGATTACAATACCAGAACACACCACAGCAATATGGATACTTACGACAGGCTGGTAGAAGACGATTTAAAACAAGCCGCTACCATTATAGCATCTTTTGTTTACAACACCTCACAACGCGAGGCACAAATACCAAGAAAAGAACTACCTGCGCCGCAGCCAGCAAGACCATAAGCGCAAAAAATAATCAAAAACAAAAGCCTGCCGATTTGACTTTAGCGATCAAATTGCAGGCTTTATTATTTATTGAGAGGTTGTTATATCTTTTTAGTCCTTAAAGGGATAATATTCTTTCTTTAAATGCCCATACAATCAACTGGTACGAATTTCTTAAATCGAGTTTTCTTACCATATTTCTGCGGTGGGTATTAACCGTATGCTCGCTGATAAAAAGCATTTCGCCAATTTCCTTACTGTTGTAACCCATTGATAACAGATGTACTATTTCAACTTCTCTTTCGCTTATTCCGCTATGATTTTCCTGAAGCAGGATGTTATTTATCATTTTTAAAAGAATTAAAGGTTTAATCAAATTATGGTTTACAACTTGCTAAATAAATGGACAGTTTCTCCAAAACAGACCCATTTTTAAACGGGTATAAAAACAGCATTTTGAGGATTCACGACTTTAGTATCTGGTAACGGCAATTTATTTGGTCATCATTGTAATACCAAAAGTAGTGGTAGTCGATAATTGAGCGATTGTGCAAAACGCCTTTATTAATAGGGTATTTTTACGGTATTAAACATGCGAAATATGCTATACAGGAATAACCTAACCGAATCGCCATTTATATCAATTGGTAGTGCCTAAGGCAAAAACATAGCAAACTTTAGAATTGTAGTAGTATTTATACTGTTTTTAACATTTTAATCAATCGCAAAGCTGCGCATGTCATCAATTGTTTATATTTGAAAATATTAAACCAACAGATTTTATGATTAAACGCACAGGAACTAAAGACGGCACAGATAACACTGTTCCGGTAGAAATTGCCCAACAAATGACTGCAGCATTCCGCAAAAGTCAGAATGCAGAAAATGGCACTTACACCAAAGCAGCCTGGTTTCCAGCAGCTCAAATGACATCATTAATTAAAAAAATGGCCGAACTGGGCGGCGATGGTATCAGAATCTATTTTGGCCGGTATACCAGCGATATTATAAGCCAAATCAACAAACTTGAATATGGCGATAAAATTCCAGACAGCTACGTTGATATGAATACGGTATTACTGGTAATTACTAAAAATATTGATGGTAAACCAGGAACAGATTACTTTGTAGAAAAAGGATATACTTATAAATCACATGATGGCAAGTTATGCGATACCCCACCAACCGACCCTGAAAACAGGAGCGACTTATGCCCCACATTTTGCGATGAAAAAAGTCCATTATCGGGACCAGAATAAAATATGATAGCAAAAATTGCTGGAGAACTAGATTTTTATCAGGTATTAAAACTGTGTACCCCACGATTTAATACTTATCCCTATTATTTCAGTCTGGCCTTTAGTCTGTACTTTTTATATCGGGATAAGACCAGGTTTTGGAGAATTACCAACCTTTACCTGTTTCTGGTGGTGTTAACTCAAATCATAGCAAGGTATTCTGCCAAAGTGTATCATACCAATATAGGTGTATATAATGTATATATCATATTGGAAATATCTTATATCACCTATGCATTTTATGTTTTTCTCAGTCAGTACATTAAAATAAAAAACTGGCTGATTGGCATTTATTTTGGCACGATGATAACTTATGCTATGTTTACTTATTTATATGGTTTGAATGTGTACAATGCCTTTACCATAAGTTTAGCATCGGTAATTTTTGTTATTTATGGCTTAATGTATTTTTATCTGTTAATAAAAGATGAAAATTACATCGATTTAAGCAATCATCCTGCGTTTTGGTGGGTTGGCGGAACTCTGATTTTTTATTTCGGGAGTACTTTAGCCAATTTCTTTGATGACCTTGTGCAACATGTTTACTTAGGGAAATTTAACGCAAGGGTTATCATTTACACAACACTTAACATTTTTCTCTACGCCTTTTGGGCCTATTCATTTGTATGCAGAGCTCGACAACGGAAGTTATCTCATTAATATTATTGGCATCATTAGTATTTCTTTTGATGCCAATATTTTTATTGCTTTATATCAGATCGTATAATAAGCATAAAAAAAATCATTTTCTTGAAAAGCAGAACATGCAGCAGAAATTCGAAGCCGAAATGCTGCAGGCCCGTGTTGAAGTGCAAGACCAAACGATGCAGAGCATTGCTACTGAATTGCATGATAATGTGGGTCAGCTGCTCAGCCTCACTACGCTTACACTCAACTCGGTAAATTTATCCGACGAGGTTAAGGCCAAAAAGAAAATAGAAAATTCGCTCGAACTGGTTAATAAATCAATTAAAGAACTAAGAGAACTGGCTAAACTTTTACATGGCGAACAACTGGTAGAAAACGGACTTGGTCATGCCATTGATCAGGAGATTAGCTGGCTGAGTAAAAGCGGTGCTTATGAGCTTCAGGTTAACAATACCTTATCAGAATCAGATTACACCTCGCCTGATAAAGACTTGATTATCCTGCGTTTGCTCCAGGAAATCATCAACAACATGATTAAGCATGCACAGGCCACCCAGATCCAGATCGACGCCTATCTTGCAACAAACGTGCTGTATTTAAAGGTGAAAGAAAACGGCGTGGGTTTTAACCCCGACGAAATTAAAGCCCGTAAATCAGGCATGGGCCTGAATTCTATTTATAAAAGAATTGAGATGATCAATGGAAAATTAATATTAAATTCGGCACCGGGAAAAGGTACTTCCATTTCAATAGAGATCCCCTATCCTTAATAATATGCAACACCCTAATATCGCTATCGCTATCGTTGATGACCATACCCTTTTCCGCTCTGGGCTGGCCAGTTTATTGGAAGAATTTGATGAAATAGAAGTAAAGTTTGAGGCCATAAACGGAATCGACCTGCAATCTAAAATCAATAACCATCCAGATGTTCAGCTGGTATTAATGGATATTAACATGCCGGTTATGGATGGTTTTGCCGCTACTAAATGGGTTAAAACCAATTTCCCGAATGTGCATGTACTTGCACTGAGCATGCTCGAAGATGAAAAAGCCATTATAGGGATGCTTAAAGCCGGGGCCGGTGGCTATATGCTTAAAGAATCTACACCATCCGATTTATTTACAGCAATTAAAGTAATTGTAGAAAAAGGCTTTTTCGTAAACGAACTGGTATCGGGCAGGCTTCTGGTTGCACTGAAAGATACCGATGCAAAGCCCGTATTTTCGGCGCGGGAGCTTACCTTCCTGCAGCACTGCAGCACCGAACTTACTTACAAGGAAATTGCCGACATTATGAATGTGAGCCCGCGCACTGTTGACAACTACCGCGAATCGCTTTTTGCCAAGCTCAACATCAAATCGCGCACCGGGCTGGTAGTGTACGGTATAAAAAACAACCTCATTACCATTTAGCCCAGCAAAAAAACAAAGCAAAAACACTCATTAACAACACATTAACACTCCCTCGTTCGATCTGCAAACCGAATCGGTTACCTCTTTATTTTTTTTAAATAATTATCAAATAAAATTTGGATAACTAACCAATTAGTTTTAACTTTAGTTTAAGCAAATTATTTTGCCTGTCCTTATTATTATTACCATGATGGAAATTAAAGATTTAACTAAAGCCGAAGAGCAGATTATGCAGGTTTTATGGCAACTGGAAAAAGCATTCGTCAAAGAAGTAATTGATGAACTGCCCCTACCTAAGCCGGCTTACAACACCGTTTCAACCATTATCAGAATCCTCGAAACCAAAGGATTTATTGGTCATGAAGCATTCGGGAAAGCACATCAGTACTACCCTTTAGTAAGCAGAGAAGAGTATAAGCGCCATGCAACAGAAAAACTGTTGGGCAATTACTTCGAAAATTCAGTAGAAAGTATGTTCTCTTTCTTTGTTAAAGAAGAAAAACTGGATTTAAGTGATGTTGATGAGATTTTAAAAATGATCAATAACATTAAACACAAGCCAAAATGAGTTTTGCCCACTACCTATTGCAGGTAAACTTATACTTGGTTGTTTTTTACGGTGTTTATAAATTACTGCTGGATAAGGAAACCTATTTTACGTTAAACCGTATTTATCTGGTATCTGCCGGCGTGCTTTCGCTATGTATTCCATTTATTCGTTTAGAATGGCTTACCGAACATAAAGCCGCCCGGCAAGTTTATACAACAGTTAACTGGGAGGCCGTATTACAACAAGCCACAGTAGTAACAGAGCGCAACAATGGCCTCAATTGGGCCAATGCATTTGTATAT
Organism: Pedobacter kyungheensis; assembly: GCF_000812965.1. Lineage (GTDB taxonomy): Bacteria > Bacteroidota > Bacteroidia > Sphingobacteriales > Sphingobacteriaceae > Pedobacter > Pedobacter kyungheensis. The sequence goes on along the minus strand of NZ_JSYN01000005.1, from coordinate 49,754 downwards.
ATCTATTGTGCAGGTATCCTGTTTTTCTTAGGTAGATTGGTTTTTAACTTACTGGCAGTAAAAAAGATGCTGGTACCCGGAAAGGCCGGAATGGCTTTTTCTTTCTTCGGCAAAAAAATTATCGACCAGAATTTGCCTCAAATGGATGTAATTGATATCCACGAGCAGGCACACATCAAGCAATGGCATACCGTTGATATTTTATTTTTTGAAATTTTAGGGATCATTACGTGGCTAAACCCTGTGATATACCTTTATAAAAAAACGATTAAAAATATACACGAGTTTTTGGCAGACGAGCTGGCAGCAGCATACCAGGGCGATAAAGCCGAGTATGCGATGCTGCTGCTCAGCAAATCTTTCGGCATTTCGCCAAATGCTTTAACCAACAATTTTTTAGATAAATCATTAATCAAAAAAAGAATTTTCATGCTTCATAAAGAGCGGTCTAAGAAGATTGCCATTATGAAGTATGGAATCTTTATCCCGCTGTTTGCACTGCTTATTGTATTCTCTTCGGCTACGGTACGTAAAAACGAGAAATTAATCTCTATTACCGATCGCATTCCATTAGAGAAGCCAATAGAAATGGTACAGCAAATGGTTAATACAACAACAACCGAGGCGCCAGCCGTACACAAAATTTCTGTTGAAGGCAAGGCCGATGCGAACTGGAATGGTTTTTACCTGTTTTTATCACAAAACATTAAATATCCGGCATTTGCCAACAGCTACGAAGTGCAGGGTAATACGCAGATAAAATTCAGCATAAAAAATGGCAAACTCGTAAATATAACTCCAAATGTAGAGTTGGGTGCAGGTTGCGACGAGGAAGTAATGAAATCCATCCTTTCGTACAAAGATTTTAAAAAGGTAGCTGATGGTAAATACGCGCTCACCGTAAGCTTTAAAATGCCCGAATCTTCAGAAGAGTTCAAAAATAAAGCCTTGCCTAAAAACACCGGTTATACTAGCCTGAACAAAATTAGTGTTGTCTCCTATTTACCCATTCAAACAGCGCCAAACCTGATTCCCGAACCCGACCAGGATAAAAACATTTATGATTTTGTTTCAATAGAAAAACAACCGGAGTTTCCGGGTGGGATAGCCAAGTTTTATAAATATTTAAGTGGAGCTATAAAATATCCGCAACTGGCACAGGAAAGAAATGTACAGGGTAAAGTATTTTTATCTTTTGTAGTAGAAAAAAGCGGTCTCTTAAGTGATGTCAAGATAACCAGAGGCCTGGGCAGTGGCACCGATGAGGAAGCACTAAGGGTTATAAAAGAATCGCCAAAATGGAACCCGGGGATTCAGAATGGTTTGCCTGTACGGGTAAGATACAACATTAATGTTAATTTTACGCTGAACGATAATGAACCAAAAACAGCTAAAAACCAGTCAATCATTAAGCTTCGTAACGATATTAAATTTAACGGCTTAGTCATTTTAGATGGCGTAAAACTTGCTGAGAATACGCCTTTGAGTACGATAAATCCGAATAATATCGAATCGATCGAGGTATTGAAAGATCAGGCAGCTACCGATCTCTACGGCTCAGCAGCAAAAGGTGGCGCAATACTCATTACCAGCAAAGGATCAAAAAACAATACTTTCAGAAAACCGGAAATAAAGGAACTCAACATCGACAAAAACGCGCCACTTTTCGATTTTAAATAAAAAATGCTAACCAGAAAATATAAGCAGCATGAAAAAGATAATCGTTTTTACCATTGTAATGGGATTTACCCTGGCAGGTTTTGCACAAAAAGCAGATAGCACGAAAACTACAACCATCAGATTGCGCAGTAATGCTGCATTGAATAGTCTTAAACCATTAATTGTAATTGATGGCAACAAGCAATATAGCAGGGATATTAACCTGGTTACACTTGCACCAGATAACATAGAATCGGTAAGGATTTTAAAAGATAGCAGTGCGGTTTCAGCTTATGGTGCCGATGGTTTGGCAGGAGTAATTGAAATTAAAACAAAAACAGCGTTGGTAGGAAATGGCATAGCTCCTGAAAACAATATTAATGCAGAGCAAACCAAAAAAGCTGCAACTTTCAACATTAAGCCTGCACCGTACAACCTTAACATTACCGAAACCGAATTCAAGCTCAGAAATGGTTCAAACGCCCCCCTCTACATCGTTGATGGAGAAGAAATCAAGGAAGAAACATCGATAAACCAGAGCAATATCCAATCTATAGAAGTTTTAAAAGATACAGCAGCAAAAAAACTTTATGGTGCTAAAGGGAATAATGGTGTAATCATTATCAAAACCAAGAACGCAAAACCACTTCAACAAAAGAATTAAATAATTAACCTTTTAATTAAAAAACAATGAGAAAGCTAATCATTTTAGCCCTACTGGGCTGTGCCATGTTTGTTAATTCTGTAAAAGCACAAGATAAAGACGAATTGTACGATTTTGTATCAGTACAAAAGCAGCCAATGTACCCTGGTGGGATTGCCGAATTTTACCAGTATGTTAAAAAAGAAATAAAGTATCCCGAAGCAGCTAAAAACAATAAAACAGAAGGCAAAGTATTTCTGGCATTTACAATAGAAAAAGATGGCTCTACTTCCGATATTACAGTCATACGCAGCCTGAGCCCTGAAACAGATAAAGAAGCGGTTAGAGTGCTTAAAAATTCGCCCAAATGGGCCGCTGCCGAGCAGGATGGTAAAGCCGTACGTGTAAGGTATAATATTAATATAAACTTCGACCTTTCTAAAATCAGTAACGAAAAAAAAGCAGCCATTATTAATCGCGATGCCAAAACACCACTAAACAATGACGGAATAAAAGGTTTGTATAGCTATTTGGCTAAGAATATTAAATACCCGGCAGAAGCACAAAAAAATAATACCCAGGGAAAAGTGGGTTTAGCATTTAATGTAGAAGAAGACGGTTCCTTATCTGACATAACAGTAACTGAAAGTCTGAGCAAAGAAACCGATGCCGAAGCGATTAGGGTGCTTAAAAAAGCACCTAAATGGGCCACTATAAAGAATAATGAGCTTGTGCGAACACAATACAACATTAATGTAAACTTCGACCTTCCCCAGGCAAACAGTACAAAAAATTAAATTGAGCTGTTGCTACTCCAATTCAAATCTCTGGTTATTTAACAACCGGAGATTTTTTTTGCATAAGAGGCTTTTTCATAAACGCAAGATTAAATTAATATTAACTCATGTTTCACGTGGCACAATAAGTAGTAAATCAATATAAATCACGGGGTCTACTCCATTTACTACCTGCCACAGCAACTAACAAATGCTATATTTGGGTATGAAAAAATATCTGTTTACGCTGCTCAGTCTTTTAATATACTTTACAGCAAATGCGCAAAATGTAGGCCCGGCAACCCCAAAACCATCTGTTATTTTAGATGGAAAACTATTGGTAAATGGCATGGATACGCTGCGTAAATTTAAAAACGAAGACATTGAATCTGTTACCATTTTAAAAGAGAGGGATAAGACTTCGCAATTTGGGATAAATGATAACAACGGCTTGCTCATTGTATTTACCAAAGCAAAACAAAACAGTGCCGAAAATATTGCCCTTAAAAAAAAGATTGCCAAACTGAATTTTTCAGCGAAACCTGATCTTGTGATGAAGTCTGGCACTACCAACAAGCCTTCAAGAGATTCGATTCCTAACGGCGTATTCGATTTTGTTAGCGTAGAGAAACAGCCTGAATTTCCAGGTGGTTTAAAGGCTTTTTACCAGTATTTGAACGATAACATTAAATACCCAAAAGAAGCGGCGAAGAATAAGATTCAGGGTAGGGTATTTTTATCTTTCGTTGTAGAAAAGAACGGCGCGCTAACTAACATTAAAATAATGCGTGGAGTTAGCGCCGATATTAATGAAGAAGCCATAAGAGTGCTATCAGGTTCACCTAAGTGGAAACCGGGAATACAATTTGGCGTACCAGTAAGGGTGAAATACAACATCAACGTTAATTTCGCACTCAACTAACTTTCACTCATTTCTTTAAAAAACACAAAACCCCAGCACAAATTGCCGGGGTTTTATGTTTTCTCTCCTGTCTCGGAGCAATAAATTTAGAAAAACTTTAATGTATATGCAAATAATACAGAATAAAATTTCCATTTAAGCAAAATTTTAATATGCATACATAAAATTATTATCAGTTTCACAAACTTTTATTTTGTTAGTAATTTCTTGTCCTGAGTTTCGATTTTAAGCTTTAGCGTTTCGTATGTTTTCAATAACAGGCTAAAATGTTAAAATGATAGCCAACCGGGCACTTTCAACCAGTCAGAAAATTGATGAAATTTATTTTAGTCTTCTTTATTAAATACTAATATTTATCATGCTTTTAACCAGATTTATCTTATTCTCTAGTATTTAGAGATGAGAATGGATATAAAGATATTTATACAATAGCAGATGTCTTGAACTAAAAAAGAGGCATAAAAATAAGTTTAGTTGAGCCTTCCCGTACAATCATTAGGTAGATCCTTCGACAGGATCAGGATGACAATCTAAATTAAGACAATGCTTTGTGTTAAAACTAAAAAGCCCCCACTAGGTGGAGGCTTAAGAATCCAGCTGTTAAACTGGATGCACAGTATATTTTTTAAACGGTTTCTTCAGAAATGAATTTCGAAGTAGCGAAATCGCGGTTCATGCGGGCAATATTCTCTAAAGAAATTCCTTTAGGACATTCTGCTTCGCAAGCACCAGTATTGGTACAGTTACCAAAACCTTCTGCATCCATTTGTGCAACCATGCTTTGTACACGACGGTAGCGCTCTGGCTGACCTTGTGGCAATAAAGCCAGTTGAGAGATCTTAGCCGATACGAAAAGCATTGCAGAAGCATTTTTACAAGTAGCTACGCAGGCACCACAACCAATACATGCAGCAGCCTCAAAAGCTGCATCAGCCTGCATTTTAGGAATTGGCAGGTTGTTGGCATCTTGCGCATTACCGGTATTTACCGAAATAAAACCACCAGCAGCAATAACCCTGTCAAATGCAGAACGATCTACAGTTAAATCTTTCACTACCGGGAAAGCGGCAGCTCTCCAAGGCTCAACCACAATGGTATCGCCATCATTGAATGAGCGCATGTGCAACTGGCAGGTAGTAACCAAATCTTTTGGTCCGTGCGGACGACCGTTGATGAACATTGAACACATTCCGCAAATACCTTCGCGGCAATCATGATCGAACACCACTGGTTCTTCGCCTTTATTGATCAGATCTTCGTTTAACACATCGAACATCTCCAAGAAAGACATATCTGGCGAAATACCGGATAATTTATAATCAACCAAAGCACCTTTGGTATTGTTATTTTTCTGACGCCAAACTTTTAGCGTTAAGTTCATATTTCCTGTACTCATGATATTGAGATTTTAGGTAAGCGCTAAGCGTTTGGCGTTTGGCAGTTAACCGCTTTACGCTAAACGCTGTACGCATCACTATTTATAACTTCTTTGTGCAACTTTAATATTTTCAAACTTCAGTTCTTCTTTATGAAGTTCGAAGTTTACACCTTCTTTAAATTCCCATGCGGCAACGTATGCGTAGTTCTCGTCATCACGTAAGGCCTCACCTTCTTCCGTTTGATATTCTTCGCGGAAGTGACCACCACAACTCTCGTTACGGTTTAATGCATCGATACACATTAACTCACCCAATTCGATGAAATCGGCAACACGGCCAGCTTTCTCCAGTTCAGGGTTAAGCTCGTTGGCAGCGCCAGGTACACGTACATCTTTCCAGAATTCTTCGCGCAGGGCTCTGATTTCCTGAATGGCTTCATTTAAGCCTTTCTCGTTACGGGCCATACCGCATTTCTCCCACATGATGTTACCTAAACGCTTGTGGAAATGATCTACAGATTTAGTTCCCTTAATGTTAATCAAAGTATTTAAAATACCTACCGCTCTGACTTCTGCCTCTACAAACGCAGGGTGATCAGTCGGGATAGCCTTGGTAGAAATTTCTTTTGATAAATAAGCACCAATGGTGTAAGGTAAAACGAAATAACCATCCGCTAAACCTTGCATTAAAGCAGATGCACCTAAGCGGTTAGCACCGTGATCAGAGAAGTTAGCCTCTCCTGTACAATATAAGCCCGGTACTGAGGTCATTAAGTTATAATCAACCCAAAGTCCACCCATGGTATAGTGTACCGCAGGGTAAATACGCATTGGTGTTTCGTAAGGGTTTTCGCCGGTAATTTGTGCGTACATATCGAACAGGTTACCGTATTTCTCTTTAATTACGGCAGTACCTAAACGCATGCAGGTTTCTTTATCCGGATTGTGGTTACCAGCCTTAGCAGCTTCGATTTTTCCGTAGCGTTCAGTATTGGCTTTAAAATCTAAGTAAACAGCCAGTTTAGAAGCACCTACACCATAACCTGCATCGCAACGCTCTTTAGCTGCACGCGAAGCCACGTCACGAGGAACCAGGTTACCAAAAGCAGGGTAACGGCGCTCTAAATAATAATCTCTTTCATCTTCAGGAATTTCTGAAGCTTTACGGTTATCATCTTTCTTTTTAGGCACCCAGATCCGACCATCGTTACGTAACGATTCAGACATCAGGGTTAATTTAGACTGGTGATCGCCAGAAACCGGAATACAGGTTGGGTGAATTTGTGTATAGCAAGGGTTTGCAAAGTAAGCACCTTGTTTGTGTGCTTTCCATGCAGCGGTAACGTTACTACCCATAGCATTGGTAGAAAGATAGAATACGTTTCCGTAACCACCTGTTCCCAATACCACAGCGTGACCGAAGTGACGCTCAATTTCACCTGTAATTAAGTTACGGGCAATGATACCACGTGCCTTGCCATCGATTTTAACCACCTCAAGCATTTCGTGACGGGTAAACATTTCTACTTTACCCATACCGATTTGGCGTTCTAAAGCCGAATAAGCACCTAATAATAACTGCTGACCGGTTTGACCTGCAGCATAAAAAGTACGTTGAACCTGTGTACCACCAAATGAACGGTTATCTAACAAACCGCCATACTCGCGTGCCAAAGGCACACCCTGGGCCACACACTGATCGATAATATTAGCACTTACCTCTGCCAAACGGTGCACGTTTGCTTCGCGGGCACGGTAATCGCCACCTTTAATTGTATCGTAAAACAAGCGATAAATGCTATCGCCATCATTCTGGTAATTTTTTGCAGCATTGATACCACCCTGAGCCGCAATAGAATGCGCACGGCGTGGCGAATCCTGAAAACAGAAACATTTAACTTTGTAACCCATTTCGGCTAAAGTAGCTGCTGCCGAAGCACCCGCTAAACCCGAGCCTACAATAATTACTTCAATTGTTCTTTTGTTCGATGGGTTAACCAAAGGCACAGAAGACTTATACTTAGTCCATTTGCTTGTTAAATCGCCTTCTGGAATATTTGAATTAATATCTGACATATCTCTTTTGTGCTAAAAACTAATTAATTAAACCTGCATAAACTGCAATTGGCATTGCGGCAAAAAGGATCGAAATAATGATCGAATACCAAACGCCTAAGCCTTTTATTATACCGTTATATTTTGAGTGGTTCCAACCTAATGTTTGGAAAGCCGAAGCAAAACCATGCAATAAGTGGTAGCATAAAGAAAACATAGCTAAAATGTATACCGCAACCCTCACCGGATCCTGAAATTTCTCTCTCATTACAGCATACAAATCTTCGTGGCCATTCGCATCAACCGTTGGAATTCCGGTAAAACGAGAAACTACCCAAAAATCTTTTAAGTGAACCACTAAGAAAATAAGCAATAACGTACCCAATAATCCCATTGAACGGCTATACCATTTACTGTTAGCTTTACCATCGTTGACGGCATATTTAACAGGTCTGGCTTTTTGGTTTTGCAGGGTTAACCGCAATGCCTGAAAAATGTGCACAAGCAAACCAATAAACAGTACTACCTCGCCTGCCCTGATTAACCAGTTGGTAGCCATAAAGTGCGCCCCAATGTTAAAGGTTAAGCCACCGTCATTAATGAAAATTAATGCATTAATAAAACAGTGTACAATTAAAAAAAGTATCAGGAACAAACCTGTAATACCCATGATGAATTTCTTCCCTATTGATGAAGAAAACGCATTTCCGAAACCACTCATTTGATTAGGATTTATATCTATATTTCTTGCAAAAGTATTTAATTATGAGTTTAATTTATAAACGAATATGACAAAACAACGATAAAACATTTATTTAGAAACATTCTAAAGCATATTCGGAAATATTTGGTGGATTATAGGTTTTTTAAGGTTTTCACTTCAGGTTTACCTTAAAAAAACACTACACCATTAAGCAATTAAGGTAATTAAGATTGTTTACCAAAAGTGTTGAAAGTCCTATTCATCTGGTAAAATTTTGAAATATTCGTTTACTATAGGTACTATGCTTTTGGTAATATTTTCTGTGAAAAAATTAATCAGCAACCCCTGCGGAGCTCCAAGCAGTCTCATGTAGGTTTGAAGCTGGGCATGATGAACAGGCAAAATATTGGAAATGGCTTTTATTTCGACTACGACACAATTATTCACAAATAGATCAGGCCTTAAATCTAAATCCATCAATAAATCATCGTACACAACTGATAAGACAAACTGCTGAGCAACAGTATATCCGTTCTTTTCCATCTCATATTTCAAACATTTTTCATATACGTGCTCCAATAATCCAGGGCCGAGAGCCCGGTGAACTTTAATTGCAAATCCTGTAATTTCGTAGGATAGTTGCGTAACCTCTTTTTTAGTCATCTCTAATTTAATTAAATCAATAATGCTTTTGAGCTCATTTGTTTATGCGCACAAACTTTAGAGATGATAAAACAAGATAACAATTATCCGCTTAACTACCTAAATATCTTAATGATAAAAAATCAGATCACACAATTAGGGTTATCTTTTTTTTAAAAAATAGTAGCATAAAAAAAGGTCCCGATTTGCATCCGGACCTTTTACGATTTATGTGTTTGAGTTTTCTTAAGCTACTTTTACATTTACCGCGTTTAGGCCTTTTCTACCTTCTTCTACTTCGTAGTTTACGGTATCATTCTCACGAATGTTGTCAATTAAGCCTGAAGCATGAACAAAAATTTCGGCATCGCCATTTGAAGGGATGATAAATCCGAAACCTTTAGTTTCATTAAAAAATTTTACTGTTCCTTGTTGCATTATATTGTATTTTAATTTGCGTCAAATATAGACTTAAATACCTATAAATCACTTTTTTATTTTTTTATCTGTAAATATTCGCTAAATACATTGATTAATTGCCCTTTAGGCCCTATTTAACCGATCTGTTCAGCCCGTCAGTACTCGATGTATCACCCGGTTTTATCATTAACGCACGCTCAAAACAGGCTTTTGCTTCAGGTTTTCTGCCCGAAAACAGCAACGCCCAGCCCAACATGTGGTTACCATCATAATCGAAAGGATACAAAGCTACCACCCTGGCAAAATATTTGGATGCATTGGCATATTGTTTCCGGTTATAGATAATTACCCCGGCCCAATAGTTTGCCTGTGTGTTTTGCGGATCAATTTTGAGTATACTGTTGTACTGCTCCATCACTTTATCCCAGCTGCTTAACAGCGAAAGCGCTTTGATTAAACCAAACCTTGCTTCCACTGAATTTGGTCGCGAAGAGATGGCCCTGTTATAATAATTTTGCGATGCGGTATAATTTTTGGCCAGATAATACAGCCAGCCGATCCGGAGGTTGGTTTCGTAATTATTTTCGGCATAAAAGGGCATAATATCACTTATGGCCTCGGTATAGCTCTTTTTACTTTCGTTGTTATAACTATTTTGAAATGCTTTTTGCAATGCGGCATTGGTTTGGGCATTTACCTCAAATACAGATAAGCCCAGAATCGCAAAGACCATAAATTGTTTTAAAAATTCCATGTAATGCCGCCGTTTATTGAGTGTTGTAAATAGTTAAATTTAAAGATATTATCTGATTTACGTTCAAATGTATAATTCAATCCCAAAAGTAGCCGTTGTTTTAACAAAAAATAACAGTTTGCACCAGCTTTAAACTTCGTTTTATCAAAGCCATTATAAAAATACAAGGCATCTGCCTCTGAATAATTGTACTGATTACCCATTGTTACCACACCTTCAAACCATAGCTGATTAAAGGGCTTAAAGCCAAACAACTGCTGTACAACTATATTGTGTTCATTAACAACGTCAACCAGCGAAAAACGGGTAATGCTGTAAAAATCCAGGTTACCGGCTAAATACTTTACAAATTGCATATTATATTGCCTTGTTTTTTCGTCGCCAATTTGTGATAAGATAAAATCACCCTGAAAATCGCCGGCATCACCTGCATATTTAACACCTAACAAGGAGGCATTGTTCTGATATACCAATTGCCTTAAATCAGACCGCATATAATGATAAGCACCAATAAAGCTAAACCTTTTAAACGGTGTATAATTCAATTTTGCATAATAGCCCGGCTGCACAATATGATCGTTGTGGATAGGCTGATTGTAATACGAAAACGAAGTTGATAAGTTTAGTTTATAAGTAAGGCCAAGATCAACAAAAGCTCTTGAATAAGAAGAATTCCCCCTTTCGTAGATATTGGTAAACTTAATTCCACTCTCAGCCCCTGCCGAAATCATTTTAAAAGGCCTTAATTGTTTGCCTTCTACATTTGCCGTATCTAAACCTGCCGCGAACCACCCTGCGTTATCTGGCCGGTTTAAATAAAGGCTACTTAAATAGCCATAATACAGAGCAATTTGGTTATGTTTATCATTTGCCAGCACCTTATTGTATTGCACCAGCGCATCGGTATAATTACCGCGTACAAATGATGCATAAGCAATGCGTAACCGCAGCAAAGGAAAATCCTCGCCATTATGAATGGCCGCTTTACCAAAAACAATAAGTTGCTGCCACTCGGCGGCATTAAAAAGCGCCAAAGATGTACTATCTGTTGCCTGATAGTTGCTTTGCGCTTTACCAATTGTTATCGAAACAATTAAAAGCAAAACCGTTAAACTGAACTTGTTTCCCATGTTACTTTTAAGTGTTTGTTTTGATGTTGAAGTGCAAAGCCCTGAATACCTTTAGTGCCTAAAAATAATTCGGCTTTAAACCAATTTTTATCTTTCCCCAACAGTAGTCGCCCTCCTTTTGACTGTACAATTAATCCATCTGCTTTTATTTGAATTGAATTGGTATAGGTATTTTGGATAAAACGATAGAAAGGCGCCAGAGCATCCTGCAGCCACAATAACAAATTGAAATTTTCAGCATCTGCAGCAAAAAAATCTTCAAGGGGCTGTGCTGAATAATTAATTTTATAGGCGGCCTGATAAAAATGGTAAAGCAAGGAGTTTCTTGCGCCATAAAACCGCGTAAAATAAAACACGTTGGCATTGCTTACAAAATAGGCTACTGCCTGGTTTTCGTGACAAAAAAAGTAGGTCGAATTAAAGTCATCGGTAAATACTTCCCAGGTTTCGGTATGTCCATTATCTGCTGTAATATTTGCCAGGTATCCCGGCTGAAAGTGGAAAGCATTTTTTAAATAGGAATTTATCTCCGGCCGCTCAATGGTCGTTCCCTCCTGCGGCACTTCAAATGTTTTTAATCCAGACTGACCTGCTACGGTGAAATAAGCAAAAGGATAAGGATAAGTTTTAGAACCAATGTAAGGAGTACACTGTACCTGAAAATGCAGATGAGGCTCAGGTGAGCGACCAGAATTACCGCAAAAGGCTATAATATCGCCTTGTTTAACATAATCGCCTGCCTTAACTTTTATGCTGTTCTTTTTTAAATGCGAAACCTTACTGTATAAATTTTCGGCATGTTTAATTACAATGGTATTGCCCCAGTTTTGCTGCAGGTTAACCTGACCAATTGCATTGTCATCAATATAAGCAATCACCTCCTCTACCTGACCATCGGCCACTGCTAAAACCGGTTTGTTAAAACAATAATAATCTTCTGGTTTTATTCCCGGCAGCTGATACGTTTTATCATCAAGATCTTTGAGTACGAAATCTAAAGCGTGTTGCCAATCGCCTTTATGCGTAATTGAGCCTTCGTAACCTTGCGAAACCGTCCAGGCGCCCATGAAAGGCAGGCTTAAATTGAAATACTTAAAATCCTTAAGTCTTTGTTCACCGTTTAAAAACTGATATAAATTGGTTTCGGGCGAATAATATTGGAAAGGTGTAAGCTTAAGTTTTCCGGGTTGCTTTCTTAACATAAAGAAATACAGCAAGCCGAGTGTAACCAAACAAAATGGCATGGAAAGTACAGGGAGATTATACAGGAGCAATACACGCGACAGCCCGTTTAAAACCAGAAAGGTAAAAGGAATTACAGCAATTGCCCATAAATAAGAACGCCACGACGGGATAAGGAAAAAGCCTCCGATAGCACAACTTACCATCATAAAATTTGCACCCAGATAGTAATTACTTATTCCACCCGGATAAGTACCGGTGAGCTGGTTGATTATGCAGGAAGCAATAAAACCCAGTACCAACAGACTAAAACCAATACGCGAATGAATTAAAAAACCTATGCTAATGATCATGCCGGCAAGCACACTGTTCTGAAATAAAATGGCACTTACCGATCTGAAGAAGAGCAGCAGGTTAGCTGGAATATTCAGGTGTTCGAAAAAGAGACAGAGCTGGCTAAAATGAGATGGTGGATTGGTATTTAGTTCAAAAATTAACGAACTGCCTTTTTGCAGCAAGCCCATCCCCAAATAACCGTTTGAGGCAATTAAAACCATCCAAAAAGTTAACACAAAAGGAATAGAAAGTGAAGGCAAAGCATATTTACCTAAAAACGAACTGAGGTTAACACTTAAAACAACACACAATAAACAAGCCGCGGCCAGCCACAGCCAATAGGCGAAACTGAAGCTAAAAAAAGTGCCAAAACCAATGCCCAGCAGCAGCGAATTGAAGCTATATAGCCCAGATTTAATTTCTTCTTTTTTAAAACCAAGGGTATTAACCAGCAGTAAAGATCCAATTACACTTATGAGCCCTGATAAACCTGCATCAAAATTGAAAAAAGAAACCACGAGCAACAGCACACCTAAAATCCGGTTCTGCGAGAAGAACAGGATGGCGTAACTGTTTAAAGTAGCGCTAAAGTAATATTGCAGGTGTTTCTTCAATATTATGTTTTTAAATAATCGGGCACTACTTCCATCATTTCGAGATAATCGAGGTTTTCCGGTTTACGGATTAAATGACTTTTAACCTGTTGATCGATTAGCACCACAGCTGGCCGCATATTAATAAACTGCATCCATTGGGTCATATTATAAGCACCAACTTTATGTACAACTACCTGATCGCCGCGCTCTAAAAGCGGCAGCATAATGCTTTCTCTGATTACATCAATATTCATACAAAGCGGGCCGAATAAAACAGTTTCTTCGGTATACTGCCCCGATTCTTTGGCCACACTTATTTTATGGTCGTACCAGTTTGAAGTAAACAGGATGTTGATACCAAAATCGAAAATGGTAGCACGCCTGCCATCGCTTAGCCGTTTATTGGCCAAAACACTTCCAATTAAATAACCTGCATCATCAATCAATACCCGCCCGCTTTCTAAAATTAACAGCGGCAATTCATTTGTAGCAAAGCCCGCTTCTAAAATAGTATTGGTAATGGCTTCGGCAAAATCTTCGACAGATGGCACCGTATCTACACCAGGTAAATAAGCTCCTTTTAGTGTATTGGTAGAAGGAAAGCCGCCCCCCAGATCTAAATACTGTAGTGGATTTTGAAGCTCGTTTTTGCATTTCAGGGCTAACTGACAAAGTTTAGCGGCAGCAACAGCATAAGCAGCTGTAGATAACATAAAAGTACCAATATGGCAATGCAACCCCACAAGTTCCATTTTATTGGCCTTTGCAATTTTGTTAATGGCAGTCCAGGCCTGACCATTTTCATAGTTAAAACCAAAGCGATCCCAAATGGGGTAAACACCGGTATCAAAATTAACCCTGATGGCCACCTTTGCAGTTTTATTTATACGTTCAGTTAGTTGAATCAACAAATAAAGTTCGTCGAAATGATCGATGTGGATGAGCGAATGATTTTCTATCGCCAGGATTAAATCTGCTTCTTTTTTATCAGGTCCGTTAAAGATAATCTGATGACCAGCAACTCCGTTACCCAATGCTTTATGGTACTCGAAACCCGAAACCACTTCTGCCCAGCTCCCCTCCTGGTGAAAAACCTTACAAACTGCATTCAGATAATTGGTTTTATAACTCCAGGCAAACTGCACTTTGGGATAACGCGTTTTAAACGAACGCAAGGCTGCCTGATAATTCCGCCTGATCTGCTTTTCGGATAATACAAAAACAGGCGAACCATATTGTTCAACCAGATCTTTAACGGCAACGCCATCAATGCTTTCAACAGGATCAAAATCAGTACGCGTACCAAACTTGTTCATAAGTCCGGTATTCATTTTCCTGATGGTTGGTCGTTCGTATTTTTGTTTCATCTTCAATTAGTATCAAGACCAGATTCAATCTTTTGCATATCTTCTGTTGCCATTCTACAGTTCGCCAAAAGCCGATAACTTTTGAAATTCTGCAACGTCTATAATATTATCCCAGGCATAACGGACAAACATTTTACCTGCCGTATAAGCTGTTAATTCTTTTACCTGATTACCCAAAGCCAGATCAACCAGCATTCGGGGTTGGTTCTGCCCGGCAGCAACGGATAAGTAAATCCAGGCCGGAAAGCGGGGATTCACCTCCATAATGTACAGTCTATCCTGCTCATCGCGCATAATTTCCATTTCGAAACCGCCTTTCCAACGCGTTGCCTTTGCAAAGGCTTTAGCCAGGTTAATCAGCTTATCATCAGCTATGGTAATACCTGCCCAGGCCTTGCCTTTTTCGGTAATGTAAATTTTACGCATCGGGATTACACTCAGCGTATTTCCTTCTCCATCGGCCAGCCCCGCAATATTAATTTCGGTACCTTTTATAAATTGCTGCACAATAATGGGCAGCCCCCATTTGGCCTGTAACTTATAAAAGGCTTTGTAGGCCTCGCTGATATGCTGCACGATAGTGGCCTCGTAAAACTTCCCTTTTATCACCAATGGGAAACCCAATTTATCCGCCATCTGATCCAGTTCTGAGGCTGCCAAAATGGTTTCGCTGGCAGGTACATCCAAACCATGTTTATTTCCAAATGCCTGCAGGTTTACCTTGTCACGGTCTGCCAGTTGCTGGTGTGTGGGCAAAAAGGTACGAATACCCATACTTAACAACTCTTTTTCCAGCTTGATGAAATTAAACAGCTCGGCATCGAAATTAGGGATCAACACGTCTATGTGTTCTACTTCCTGTATCTGCTGTAAACGTTCTTTTAAAGCCTCCACTCCGGCAGTTGGATAAGGAATACGGTAGGTTTTATCTACCTGATCGCTTAAATAAATAGCCGGCTCGAGGGTTTCGTAAGCCAGGCCAATAATCCGTAAATTTTCTCCAAAACCATCCCGCAACGCCCTGATTACCCCTAAACCTGGTCCGGGATTATCGTTGGCATTTAAACCTGTAACTGCAATGGTTAAGGTATTTGTTTGGTTTAAGTAGGGAGAAACGCTCATGATTAGTTTTATTTGGGGTTACAAATCTAAAAGATTTGCTTCCTTTAACTGCAACATATAATCATCCCAGTCTCTTTCCAGCTGGCACAATTCTACCTCATAACGATCGAGGATTTTTTGCTTAATTTCTGTTTCACTTTCTCCGGCTTTCATATAGGTTAAAATTTCGGCAGCAATGGCATTACTTGTAAATGAATCGCCGGTTGCCGGATTGAAAATAAAACCATTTTCGCTTGTTGCTATGTTAGCTTTTAACTTCATATCCCTTTTTGCTGATTAATAAAGCCACTGTAAGCATCGCCAATGGGTAGCTCGGCGTTGGTTAAATTTACTTTTCTATTGTGGATTGATTTAATCCTGGTTAACGCAACTATAAAACTCCGGTGTACACGGGCAAACTGATCTTCGGGCAGCTTTTCCAACACTTTTTTCATCGTCATGAGGGTTAAAACCGGTTTATCGGTATTGCTGAGATAAATTTTAAGGTAATCGCCCATACTTTCGATGTATTCGATATCGCGAAGCAAAATTTTAATCATTTTATACTCCGAATACACATAAATACTCTCATCACTGTTATTTTCCGGGGTCGCATTTTTGTATTTATGAAAGTCGACCGCTTTTTCTACTGCCGCAGTAAAACGGTTAAAATCGATAGGTTTTAAAAGGTAATCGACAGCCTGAAGTTCGTAGCTTTCGAAAGCATAATTCCGGTAGGCAGTTGTAAAGATAATCATCGGACTGTTTACCAAACTGCGTACCAGTTCAACACCAGAAATATCGGGCATATTTACGTCTACAAATAATAAATCGACAGGGTTTTGCTTCAGATACTCTGCACCCGACAGGGCATCTTCAAAAACCTGTACCAGTTGCAAGCCCGGAAACCTCGAAACGTAATTTTTAATCAGCTCGAGTGCCAGGGGTTCATCATCTATAGCTACACATTTTAAGGCCATAATTTATCGGTTAAAGGTTAGCAATTTACACAAAGATTAACGGTAAACATTTCGCCTGTGTTTTTAATATCCAAACGGTGTTGTTGCGCATATAAATGCGTTAGGCGCTGACGCGTATTGGCAATACCAATGCCCGAACGTTCTAAATTAGACTGATGGGCATAAATTTTATTCTGGCAGGAGAAATCAATTTTATCGGCACCAATACTCAGTTTGATGCTGATAATGGTTTTTTCTTTTTTGGTTACGCCGTATTTAAACGCATTTTCGATAAAGGTCATCAAAATTAAGGGGGCTATTTTTCTCCCTTCCGGTTTTCCCTCCACCCCGAAACTGATTTCGGCATCGGCACCCAGCCTCAACCTTTGCAACTCGATATAATCGCGTACGCAATCAATTTCGTCCTTAAGCATCACAAAATCCTGCGTTACATCGTCGGTAACATAGCGCATAATATTGGATAATTTCATGATACTTTCTGAAGTATGCTTGCTATTGATAACCGACTGGGTATAAATGTTATTCAGGGTATTGAAAAGAAAATGCGGATTGATTTGCGCTTTCAGGAATGAAAGTTCGGCGGTTGCTTTTTCTGCCTCTGCTTTTACCACTTTCGATTCGGCGGTTTGCCAGCGTTCTACTGTGCTTGTGGCAATGCTCAATCCCATAATCATCATAAAAATAAAGAGACTGATGACATCGATATTTTCGGGCCTGTGTAAATCTAAAATCCCTTTCTGTTTTTTCAGGTTAGGGTCCTGCATCCTCAAATCCTGATTGGGCAAGGGTCCGAAAGGCATTTCTACATTAGGGCCAATTACACTATCCCTGCCCGGCTGCAACGATTGGTTTAAGCCTTTTGGTTGTTTGTTAGCCTCGCCTCTTAATGCCGCCATTACACTTTTGTTATGCCCCAGCAGGTTATCGTAAGGCTGTGCATAATACACAAAGCTAAACAAGCCCAAAACTGTTGCGGTATATAACAGGTACCGCTTTTTAAACATGAGTTTGGGTACCAGCACCAGGGCATTGAAATAAAACATTAACATGTAGGTAAGGCAAAACAACCAGTAAAATGGCGATGCCAGCAACAAAAAACTACTTTGCCCCGATTGTTCGTTATTGATGAACAATAATGGAAAGGTTAGAAATAAAAGCCAACCTGCCACGTGAATAATAAAAGTTGGAGCTTTAAATTGTTGCATGCTACAAATTAATAATATTTTTTTGGGCCCGGGCTAAAGAAATGCGCAAGATGGATTAACTGTAAACCAAACTGTTGCTTTCTTCGTAATTCACCATCAGGTTTTCGGTAATTTTTACCATTAAGGTTTCGCCTTTGCTACCTGGTTTACAATAACTCAAAACCAGTAAATCGCCAATTATTTCATGCAGCACCAATTTTGGACTGGTATAAGTAATCGAAACTACGTGGGCGCCTTTATTTAACAAATCAGAACTTACAATATTTAATTCGGCCCAATCAAATTTAAGTGCATTGCCATCCAAATCGCCCAACACCGGCATTTTCTGTTCTAAATTTGCGATGCTTGGCATAACTGCATACTGTAATTTCTGGTGCAATGAACCGGCCTTTTCATTTATTTGCAACATTTGCGAAAAGGTATGTACCTGCTGGTTTTGGCTGAATATCTTCGATTTCTTTTGAAATTCCCTGTAGCTATCGTGAAATATCCTTCTTTCAAAATCGGTGTGACACATGAAATTGAAATACTGTTTTACGCTGAGGTTAATGTGAGCTAAAGCCATAATATTCGGTTTTTGTTGCTGTTTCAAATATGTAACAATAAAAAAATTAATTTTATAGAGTATCGGTAAACACTGATAATCAATCGGTAAATCACTAAACTAAATCGCAATGATGAATTTAGGATGAACATAGATTAATTAACAAAACGGGCTTATGTTCAAAAACGCTTCAAAAGGAGCTTAATATATTTCTGGGGCCGGAAGATTAACAAACTTTAACAATCGCGACCAGATGATTTCGATTTTATAAAACCGTTTAATTTCCTGAAGGTTATTAATAAAGAGCATATTGATAACCAAAATTTTTAAGCTATGGAAAACCGGAATAATCATGCCTTAATTCAGGCTTTATTGGATTGTGCACTGGCTTGCGAGCATTGTGCATCGTCGTGTTTGCAGGAGGAAGACCTGAACATGATGGTTGATTGTATTAAACTGGATCGTGATTGTGCTGATATTTGTACGCAGGCTGCGCGGCTTTTGCAGCGCGAATCGGTAATTGGCAAACAGTATTTGTTGTTATGCGAAGAAATTTGCCGCTTGTGTGCCGCTGAGTGTGGCAAACACGACCACGAGCACTGCAGGCAATGCGCCGTAACGTGCGAAGAATGTGCGGATGCCTGTCATGCCCATCACGAACCTATCCATCAGGATTAAAAAAAATGTCCTCCCCGTTTTTAAACAGGGAGGACATTTTTTAAACTATTTTTTTCTGCAAAATTTATTGCGCCGGGAAACTGTAGTTATATGAACCTTGCTCACCAACACCACTAATGCTTACCATGTTATTTCTACCCAATGGCAATGCTTTTTGTACATCAGCCACTGAGTTAACAGGCTGTCCGTTTACTTTGGTAATAATTAAACCTTTTTCTACACCAATGTTATCGAAAGCTTTTCCGGTTGTAACCGAAGTTACCACTACACCGCCGCTAATGCCGTATTTAGCTTTTTGAGCCTGGCTGGCCGGAGCAAAAGTTGCACCCAGTTTCGAAACCTCGGCAGCTTTACCAGCTGTATTATTGGCAGTTAAACCTACACTGGCTTCGCCTTTAAGGGTAACGGTATAATCTTTTAAAGATCCATCGCGCAATACAGTTAATTTTACTTTATCGCCAGGGTTTAAACGACCAACTCTTTCCTGTAAGTCAGGCGAATCGTTAATTACTACGCCATCAACTTTTTTAATTACATCACCAGATTTAATACCAGCTGCTGCTGCACCACCACCGGCAACTACATCGCTTACATATAAACCACTGATTTCGTTGGTTTTAATGCCTTCAGGTTTTTCATCGCCACTTAGCGGCACAAAGTTAACGCCAATGTAACCACGTTTAACCGAGCCATATTTCATAAAATCATCTACAATTTTACGGGCAAGGT
Organism: Pedobacter kyungheensis; assembly: GCF_000812965.1. Taxonomy (GTDB): domain Bacteria; phylum Bacteroidota; class Bacteroidia; order Sphingobacteriales; family Sphingobacteriaceae; genus Pedobacter; species Pedobacter kyungheensis. The sequence goes on along the minus strand of NZ_JSYN01000005.1, from coordinate 29,954 downwards.
TAACCGGAATAGCAAAACCATAACCCTGGTTATAACCGCTTTGCGAAGCAATTGCTGAGTTAATACCTACAAGTTCGCCATTTGCATTTACCAATGCACCGCCGCTGTTACCAGGGTTAATGGCCGCATCTGTCTGGATAAATGATTCGATACTGGTATTGGCCGGACGATCTGGTCTTTTACCTGTACGCTGATATTCGCGATATTCTTCTTCAGTGATTTCGTTTCCTTGTTGCTCGCGTCCAATAATACCGATACTGCGGTTTTTAGCACTTACAATACCTGCTGTTACAGTGGTATTTAAATCTAACGGGAAGCCAACAGCTAAAACCCATTCGCCAACCTGTACATTATCAGAGTTACCCATTTTTACTACAGGTAAGTTGTTAGCGTTTACTTTAATTAAAGCCAAATCGGTATTGGGGTCGCGACCAATTACTTTGGCTTCAACTTTACGTCTGTCGGTTAAAACAACCTCCACCTTTTCTGCATTTTCTACCACGTGGTTGTTGGTTACGATATAACCATCCTGACTGATGATTACACCTGAGCCCGATGCTGCTCTTGGTTGGCGCTGCATCTGACGGCCACCGCCACCGAAGAAATCTTCCATCATATCAAACGGAGAAGAGCCTCTGCCACCACCGCTTTGTGCAGCGTAGGTAGTTTTAATGTGCACCACACCTGGTGCGACTGCTGCTGCTGCCTGTGTAAAATCGGCTGTTCCTGCCGACGATACTTTAAGTGGGTTATTTGCAAAATATAAATTCTGTTTTTCAGAAATTGTACTGCCTGTTTGGTTACGTTCAAAAAGTTTGTAACCCCCTATTGCTGCTGCCCCACCTATAAAAGCAGCTAGCACGGTAATTCCCAATATTTTTTTCATGTGTTTATTATTTATTTTTTTAATGGCTATGAAGCTATTAAAAGCATTGATCTGTATGTTTAATTTTGTTTGCTTTTAATGGGTTCATGTGTTTATATAATTTTAAAAACCCTGATATATGATAAGCCGTTTTGCTAGCTAAATGTTTTAGCTCACCCTATTTCAGTTGTTAAATTTACTAATTTTGCGGGAGTGTTTGTTTCACTTTGATTTAAGCAGAATGCTCCTGCAGTTTTTATCTGCTAAAATTTCTTTCGTTAATTATTCAAATTTAATACCATATAAACGATATTTGCATCATTAGTGCACCCGGTTTTGTGTTAAAAAATGTTAAATCAAAAAAACACGTGGTGGCGGTTACACTTTGCAATTCAAATATTGCACTAAAATATGAAGCTTTCATGAAAATTAATTTCTATAAATATCAGGGCGCGGGCAACGATTTCATTTTAATAGACCACACCATGAGTCCGTTAAAAAATATTGATAATCAATTAGTTGAACAGCTTTGCCACAGAAGATTTGGCATCGGTGCCGACGGCTTAATGTTCCTGACCAAACATGAGGATTACGATTTTGAAATGCATTATTTTAATGCCGATGGTAACCTGGGCAGTATGTGCGGCAATGGTGGCCGGTGTATTGTTGCTTTTGCCAAACAACTTGGCATTATTGACCGGGAAACAAACTTTTTGGCAGTTGATGGACCACATTATGCCAGAATTTCAGAAAATGGCGAATGGGTTGATTTGCAAATGATTGATGTTGACACCATTAACAAAGATGGCGAAGCTTATGTTTTAAATACGGGCTCTCCACATTACGTGGCTTTACAAAGCGGTTTAAAAGATCTTGATGTTTTTCATGAAGGAAAAAGCATCCGTTATAACGATACCTATAAAACTGAAGGTATAAACGTAAACTTTGTAGAAGATAAAGGCGATCACCTGTTTGTGCGCACCTACGAGCGTGGCGTTGAAGACGAAACCTATGCCTGCGGTACAGGAGTTACTGCCGTAGCCATGGCCATGGCCAAACATAAAAACCTGAGCGGGCACATTAAAACCGATATTAAAGTTTTGGGTGGCGATATTAAAATCGAATTTGATTACGATGGTAATGCATTTACCAATGTGTTTTTATGTGGACCAGCTAAACTGGTTTTTGAGGGAGAAGTTGATTAAATCTTCAGCGTAAATCCTGGTAGTAAAGCGTATCTGTTTCCACTAAATTTTGTTTATACCTTTTCACAACTATTGATTTAACTTTTTCCATCTTTTTTAAATTCCTTCGCTCATTTTTATAAAGCGAGTAATAAGCCTTTGGATAAAAGTCGGCATTTTCATGTAAAGTCATTTTTTGAAAAAGCCGGTGAATCGGATCAAACACCAAAACACTATCCCAAACATTTTGGCTAAACCGGTATTGATAATCGAGTCGGGAAGGATAGGAAATCACCACAACAGAATCAGCATTATTCTGCTTTAGTTTGTAATGATAGTAGTGTGGCGCGCCGGGAATTAAACAGCCCGAAGCAAATAAAACTACAACTAACAGCAAAAGATTTTTCATATCAATAAAGCTAAAAACCGCAGAACATACACCCCCATTTCATTCTGTTTAAGTTGTACATCAGGTAGCGGATATTGCTCAAAATAAACAACAGTTTTATGCGATAAAATTAACATTGTATTTGCTTATTTAACAGCTTTTAACATCTGTCGCAAGATATTTACAAGTCGGTTTTTTAAATAAAAATCGTGCACAAAGTACTTAAAAACAATTATTTAATTATATTTAAGTAAGTTTTTAATCACCAAATAAATCAATCGATTGATTAAATGACAGAATTTGGACAGATTTATTTTTGGTTAGGCTCTATTTTTGGGCAATTATCGGCGATGAGAAAAGCCCATCAAACTGACAACGCCCTTAATCCAGAAATTTAAATTTAAACACACAGAAATAGTCCATGAGAAAAGTAACAACTCTCTTTTTTAGCATGAGCATTGGTATGCTTCTGGCATCCTGCGGAAATAACGACGAAGCTAAAAAAGCTGCCGCCGCAGCTGCTGCAGGTCCGCAAGCTTACCCGGTATTTACAGTAAACACGCAGAACACCACCCTCGATTCAGATTATCCAGCAACTATAGAAGGTATACAAAATATCGATATTCGCCCGAAAGTTGATGGTTTTATTGAGAAAATATTTGTGGATGAAGGTGCTGTGGTTAAAAAAGGCCAGTTACTTTTTACCATTAATGCCCCGCAATACGAACAGCAGGTAAGAACTGCAAAAGCAGCCATTAGCAGTGCCGAGGCCGATGTAAATGCCGCCCAGCTAACGGTAAATAAAACCAAACCTTTGGTAGATAAAGATATCATCAGTAAGTACGACCTCGATGCAGCGCAGTTAACGCTTCAAAGCAGAAAAGCGGCATTGGCACAGGCAAAAGCAGAGTTAGTAAATGCAAAGGTTAATTTAGGCTATACTTCTATTACCAGTCCGGTTGATGGTGTAGTAGGCAGTATTCCTTTCAGAAACGGAAGTTTGGTTAGCAGCAGCAGCGCACAACCGCTTACTACAGTTTCGAATACGTCTAAAGTTTATGCTTACTTCTCATTAAACGAAAAACAACTTTTAGATTTCGCAAGCACCTATAAAGGCAAAACACTGGCCGAGCAAATGAAAAATATTCCGCCGGTTAGTTTAGTACTTGCAGATGGCAGTATTTATGCGCAAAACGGTAAAATCGAATCGATTAACGGACAGATTAACACCAATACAGGTTCGGCAAGCTTAAGGGCTACTTTCCCTAATCCGGTTTTCTTACTAAAAAATGGCGCCAGTGCTTCGGTTAGAATCCCTCAACATGTTGACAACGCAATTTTAATCCCTCAAAAATCAACCATCGATTTACAAGGCAAGAAATTCGTTTACATTTTAGGCGACTCAGCCAAAGTGGTAAATACGCAGATTGAGGTAATGGAATTAGCCAAAGGCAATTTTTACGTAGTTACCAAAGGTCTTAAAACCGGCGACAAAGTAATTTTAGAAGGTTTCCAATCGTTAAAAGACGGCACAAAAATTAAACCTGAAGAAAAAGCAGCCGATTCAGTTTATGCTGAAATCAAAAAATAACAATTAGTGCAATTCACACTGTACCAGTGTAATCCCTATTATTTATGTTTAAGAAATTTATAGACAGGCCCGTTTTATCGACAGTTATATCCATTATAATTGTAATATTAGGTGTATTAGGCCTTGTAACTTTACCCATTTCGCAGTATCCCGAAATTGCGCCGCCAACCGTACAGGTATCGGCATCGTACCAGGGTGCCAATGCCGATGTGGTAATGAGTAGCGTTGTTGTTCCGCTCGAAGAACAAATAAATGGTGTGGAAGACATGACCTACATGACTTCGAGCGCCAGTAATGATGGTACTGCAACCATTACCGTTAACTTTAAATTGGGCACTAACCCCGATCTGGCAGCTGTAAACGTACAGAACCGTGTTGCCAGAGCAACCAGCTTACTGCCTGCAGAGGTAACAAGATCGGGTGTAATTACCGCTAAAAGACAGGCGAGTAACCTCCTTATTTTTGCCATTTACAGTGATGATCCTTCATACGATCAGAAATTTTTGCAGAACTACGCCAACATTAACATTATTCCCGAAATTAAAAGGATTAATGGTGTGGGTGATGCCAGTGCTTTTGGTACTTTAGATTACACCATGCGGATCTGGCTTAAGCCTGAGGTGATGGCCGTTTATGGCCTGGTTCCAAATGATGTAAATGTGGCCCTGGCCGAGCAGAACATTGAGGCTGCTCCGGGTCAGTTTGGTGAGCAAGGCGGACAAGCATTCCAGTATACTTTAAAATACAGCGGCCGTTTAAAAACCGAAACCGAGTTTAGCAACATTATCATTAAAGCCGATGCCAACGGGCAGATTTTGCGTTTAAAAGATGTGGCAAGAATAGAACTTGGTGCACAAAGCTATGCCAGTTACGTGAAATTTAACGGTAAACCGGCATTGGGTATTGCCATTAGCCAAACCGCTGGTTCAAATGCGAAAGAAGTAATCGAAAATTCGATCAAAACTTTAGATAAAGCAGCACTTTCTTTCCCTAAAGGTGTACATTATGAAACTGTTGTTAACGTAAACAACTTCCTTGATGCATCAATCGAAAAAGTAATCCACACGCTGATCGAAGCCTTTATCCTGGTGTTCCTGGTAGTGTTTATTTTCTTACAGGATTTCCGTTCAACGCTGATTCCTGCAATTAGTGTTCCGGTGGCGATTATCGGTACTTTCTTCTTTTTAAGTTTATTTGGTTTTACCATTAACTTATTAACCTTATTTGCATTGGTACTGGCCATTGGTATTGTGGTAGATGATGCCATTGTAGTGGTTGAGGCAGTGCACGCTAAACTGGATGCAGGTTACACCGATGCCAAGAAAGCCACTAAAGATGCAATGGACGATATCAGCGGGGCTATCATTTCGATTACCCTGGTAATGGCGGCGGTATTTATCCCGGTGAGTTTTATTCAGGGCTCCTCGGGTGTATTTTATAAGCAGTTCGGTTTAACACTGGCCATATCTATCATTTTATCGGCCATTAATGCCTTAACCTTAAGTCCGGCGTTGTGTGCTATGTTTTTGAAACCGCACAAAGATGAACATGGAAAGGATAAAAACTTTCTACATCGCTTTTATGATGCCTTTAACACCTCATTTGATGCTGTAACGCAGAAATATAAGCGTTCGGTAGGCTTTTTAGGTAGAAAAAGATGGTTAGCGGGTTTGGGTATTGCCGTATTTGCGGTAGTATTGGTTTGGATCATGAACACCACGCCAAAAGGTTTCGTACCCAACGAAGATTTGGGAACCATTTTCTCTGATATTTCTTTACCACCATCAACTTCGCAGGAAGAAACAGATAAAATCATTGTAAAAATCAATGATATTGTAAGTAAGGTACCGGAAGTTGAAGCGACCTTTAGGGTAGTAGGCCGGAGTTTAATCAGTGGTTCGGGTAGTTCTTACGGTATGGTTATCGCAAGGCTTAAGCCCTGGGATGAACGTAAAAGAGATGTTAAAGCAATCATTGGCGAGTTATTCGGCAAAGCCAGCGGAATTAAAGGTGCAAAAGTAATTTTCTTTGCTCCGCCAACCATCCAGGGATTTGGTACCGGTGGTGGTTTTGAATTTCAGCTGCAAGATAAAACCGGTGGTGATATTAAGAAATTCAACGAAATTGGGAATGCATTTTTAGGCGCCTTAAGTAAACGTCCGGAAATTCAGTACGCATCAACTTCGTTTAACCCCAATTTCCCTCAGTATCAGATTGATGTTAACGTAGCTAAGATTAAACAGGCTGGCTTAACCGTTAGCGATGTACTGGGCGTTTTACAAGGCTATTATGGTGGTGTGTATGCTTCTAACTTTAATAAATTTGGTAAGCAATACCGTGTAATGTTCCAGGCCGATGCCAAATACCGTGCAAACCAGCAAAGCTTAACCAATATTTATGTGCGCAACTCGAGCGGCACCATGGCACCTGTTTCTGAATTTATTACCTTAGAAAAAGTATACGGACCGCAGGCCATTTCACGTTTCAACCTTTACACTTCCATAGCGGTTACAGGTAACCCGAATGCCGGTTACAGTTCTGGTGATGCCATTAAAGCGATCCAGGAAGAAGCGGCGATCCACCTTCCAACCGGGTATGGATATGAATTCTCTGGTCTATCGCGTGAAGAGGTAAGCAGCGGTAGTCAGACCATTTTTATATTCCTGCTTTGCGTAATCTTTGTTTACTTCCTGCTTTCGGCACAATACGAAAGTTATATTTTACCATTGGCGGTATTATTCTCGCTGCCAATCGGTTTAGCCGGGGTATTTATTTTCGATAAAATCTTCGGGGTTGATAACAATATCTATACGCAAATTACACTGATTATGCTGGTGGGTTTACTGGCCAAAAATGCGATCCTGATTGTTGAATACGCGGTAGACCGCAGGCGAAAAGGCATGAGTATTACCAATGCAGCGATTGATGGTGCTACGGCGCGTTTACGCCCGATTTTGATGACCTCTTTCGCCTTTATTTTGGGTTTATTGCCGCTAATGCTATCTACCGGTGTGGGTGCATCAGGAAATAAATCAATTGGTACTGGTGCTGTTGGGGGTATGTTAATTGGTACCATATTCGGAGTATTTGTAATTCCTGCATTGTTTATTGTTTTCCAGACATTGCAAGAAAAAATAAGCAGCAAATCTCCTTTTGATGAAGGCATTGACCGCGAGCAAACAGAAGAAGAATACGAGTTAGCGGTTAACGGTCCACATTAATTTTAAAAACATGAAATTTACATATAAGCATTCCATTTTAACCGGTATAGCCATCCTTAGCCTTAGTGCCTGCGTGACCAAAAAGTACGAGCGCCCACAGGTAAAAAGTGAAGGGTTGTACCGCGACAACAATACGACAGATACGGCTTCTATAGCCGACCTGCAATGGAAACAACTGTTTTCGGATACCACTTTACAATCGTTAATCCAGCAAGGGATAAATGAAAATTTAGATCTGAAGCAGGCCATCGAAAGGATTAAAATTGCTGAGGCAACCTTACAGCAAAGCCGGGCGGCATTTTTGCCAAGTTTACAGGCCGATGTAAACGTAACTGACAATAAACAATCACAGGCCTCATTAAACTTTCCGGCAGGGATTAACATTAATTTGGAAACCCAAACCTATAAAGCACAGCTGAGCACAGCCTGGGAAGCGGATATCTGGGGCAAATTAAGCAGTGCCAAACGTGCCGCTTACGCTACATTATTACAAAGCGATGCCGCTAAAAGAGCCGTTCAAACCCAGTTAATTGCGACCATCGCCAACAATTATTATACTTTGCTGGCACTGGATAAGCAACTGGCCATTACCGAAGAAACCATTAAGGTGAGAACCAAGGATGTGGAAACCATGAAAGAGCTTAAACAAGGCGCTGTGGTTAACGGAGCTGCCGTGGTTCAAAGCGAAGCCAATTTATATGCGGCACAGGTTACTTTACCCGATTTAAAAAGAAGCATCAAAGAAGCCGAAAATGCATTAAGTGTGGTGTTGGGTAAAGCGCCAAATGCCATTAACCGTACTACCTTAGATCAGCAAACACCTTATGCCGATTTAAAAACTGGTGTTTCTGCGCAGTTGCTGCAAAACCGTCCGGATGTAATTGCGGCCGAATTTGGTTTCCGTTCAGCTTTCGAAAACACCAACGTAGCCAAAGCCTATTTTTATCCGGCTTTAACCCTTACTGCTTCCGGTGGATTATCGAGCTTACAGTTGCAGGATTTCTTTAGCAAGTCTATTTTCTACAATTTGGTAGGTGGCTTAACACAGCCTATTTTTGCTAAAGGAGCCAATAAAGCGCGCTTGAAAACAGCGCAAGCCAATCAGCAAATTGCATTTTATAATTTCCAGCAAACGCTTTTAACTGGTGGGCAGGAAGTATCAAACGCTTTGTTTGCTTACCAAACAGCCGTAGAAAAGGAAGCTACAAGAGCTAAACAAATTGCATCATTAACCAAAGCCGTAGATTTTACCAAAGAGTTATTGCGTTATAGCTCGGCTACCAATTATACCGATGTATTAACTTCAGAACAAAGTTTGTTAACTGCACAATTAAGCGGCATTAACGATAAATTGCAAAAACTACAATCGGTAGTAAATTTATACCGCGCACTGGGCGGCGGCTGGAAATAGGCTGTTGCAACAGGCAAAAGAAAGGCATCCTGATTTTTCAGGATGCCTTTCTTTTGGGGGCCTGGTGCTGGCATAACTAGCAGTACGATTCTAATCGTACATAAATACCTTAAGCATACCACATTCATATTGTTTCCCGCAGATTTAACAGAAAAACGCAGATTTAAGATCAGCTTGCGCGCGTTTATAACGCGTGCATGAATAACAGTTCGATTCAATCGAACTTACCTTTCTTCTTCCTTTGTAATGAGTGCCATACTAATCCTGTTTGATCTGCGGCTTGCTCCCTTAAATCTGCGGGAAAATTTACAATAAAAGATTAATTTCACAGATAAATCAAAAAATAATCCGGTTTTCTTACTAAAACACTAGCTACTAAAAGTTTATTCGTATTTTGGCCTTACCAAACAATTTTATGCGCCTCTCTAAACTTTTAGCCTTATTTGCAGGCTTATTTTTCTTCCAGAATATTTATGCCCAAACCTATGTGGTAACCAGTAACGCGGATAGCGGCCCCGGTACTTTGCGCGAGGGCTTGACACAGGCTGCTGTAGCCAATAGAACCACCACTTTTACCATCAACTTTAATTTACCGGGTACCCCAACCGATAATGCTAACCGGACCATCAGGCTCCGCACGGCATTGCCGGTGGTAACCTCAAATGTGATCATCGATGGAACTTCGCAAGCCTCCTGGCCTGCGCTCGGTGTTTCAGGGGCTAAAGTAATTTTAGAGCCGGAATATGCCAACACCACCTTTTCAGGCCTGGTTATCGGCCAGTATGCTACTACATTAGTTCAGACCACCGGCGTAGAAATTTATGGGCTTTACATCCGTAATTTCGCAACCATCACCAACCTCCAAAATGTAAACATGGCTCAGGGATCGGGTATTGTGCTCGATTACCGCGCAAATAACATCACCATCGGGGCACCCGGAAAAGGAAACGTAATCGGTGGCAATATCAATGGTATTGTTGTTCAGAACAGTTCTTTTTTCAGTACAGCGGTAAATACCAAAATAAAGATCCAATCCAATCTGATCGGGGTAATTTATGATGGCATCACCCCCAACACCAACGTAACAGGTATTTCGGCCAATCTCTACGATTGCGGACTTGATGTTGGCGGTGATAACGCAGGCGAAGGCAACGTAATTGCAGCAAACCGTATCAATGTAGATATTACCCGTTCATCTTACTCCAGCAGTGCCAGATTCGACATCAACGTAATTAATAACAAAATTGGGGTTGATTATACCGGTAAAAAAGATTTCCATGAGCTCCCATTATTTTTATCGTCTTCGGCCTTAGAAATTTCGGGATTAAAAGTAAATGCATTAAATACTGCGCTTTACGTGCGTAATAACATCATCGGAGGTAACCGCACCACAGGTGTTTCGATTACCAACTCAGACTTTATTTTAACCGGTAATGCCATTGGTACCGATGCAGCCGGCACAGTAGTAATGGGTAACGGCATGGGCGTAAAATTAGAGGCCGGCGCTAGTGGAACTGTAGGTGGAGCAACCCCTGCAGAAGCAAACTTAATTGCCAATAACAACTTCGGATTGGAAACAGTATCGGCCAAACCGGTAAAAGTTACCCGCAACAGCTTTTTTTGCAACAAAAATTTCGGGATCGGGAAAACCCTCACTATCCTTCAACCCTATATCCAGGTGCTCAAAAAACGCAGCGATTATGTTTCTGGCAGGGCTACTCCAAACTCCGAAGTAGAATTGTTTTATACCGTAAATTGCCAGGGCATTTGCGAGGGCAAAACTTACATCGCCACTGTACAGGCCGGTAGTGATGGCCGATGGGAATACAACGGTACCCTGAGCGGAATGGTTACCGCAACGGCCAGTTTATTAAATGCTACCACCTCTCCTTTCTCTACCGCGGAGTTACTACCCAACGAAGCTATAGTTGAACCTGTTACCTGTAATGCAAACGGATCGATCACTATTCCCGAGCCGCGTGAGGGTTTCACCTTCAGCTGGGTAAAAATAGAAACAGATGGCAGCCGCGTGTCAAAAGGCAACACGCAAAGCATATCTAATTTAGATGTGGGCACTTACGAAGTAACGGTTGACGATGGCTGTAAGGCTTTCCCAACAGTATTCATCATTAAAGACCAAAAATTAACTAAACCTACCATTTTACCTATTAACCCGGTTTGCGGACAAACATCTTTTACATTTACCGCTGAAGTTTTAAGGGGAAAAGGAGTTTTAAAATACGAATGGATCAATACTGCAACAAATGCTGTAGTGAGCAGAAGCAATCCGGCTAATTTACCGGAAGGCACCTATTATGTAAAAGTCTCAGATGAAGCAAGCTGTTCATTAGATTCAGACCCAATTACCGTTAAAAGGAAGCCAAAAATCATTATTACCAGTACCATCGCCCCAAAACATGCTACATGCGGTAGCCAGAATGGTGCAATTACAGGCTTAAAAATTACAGATTTTACCGGTGCTGTGACTTACAAATGGTATAAGCCTGACCCGATCACCGGAGCCCTGGGTGATGTTATTGCTTCAACGCTCGATTTACTAAATGTGGATGGAGGAAATTATACCATTGTAGTATCTGATGAAGGCGAATGTCCTCCTACTTCGGCATCGTACTTTATCATAACCGATAATACCATTCAAATCAGCGATGCAGGCATTAAGAAAAATGTAACCTGTAATAGCGACAATGGCGCCTTAGGCGGAATTACCTTAACTGATGCGAATGGTTATGAATGGATTGGTCCGGATGGAATTACAATAAGGAAAGGAACTTATTCTGCCGGAACATCTTTATTAATCGAAAATTTAAAACCTGGCTCTTACAGGTTATGGGCCAGCAACAGCAGCTCTACTTGCCCACGTGTGTCCAGAGACTTTGTGATAACCGCAACACCGCCCCCGGTTTATAATTTTTCGCACCGCGAATCGCCAACAACCTGTGGACTTACTAACGGCACTATTGATCTTGATTTTAGCTCTGCACTTCCGTATCGATATGAATGGAAAGATGAAGCTGGCAACATTGTGCTAAGCACTAAAACTATTAATTCTATATCGCTCAAAAATTTACCGGGCGGTGTTTATACGATGTATGCTTATGACATTAATAACTGTGCACCATTTGTTATTGGTCCGTACACGATTGAAGTTACTCCACTGCTTACTATAGTACCAAATACAGGTAAAGCAGTTAAAGATGGTTGCTCTTTGCAAAGAGGATCGGTTAGCGGAGTGCAGGTAATAGGTGGTGTGCCGGGGTACGACTTTAAATGGATAAATGAAGCAGGTGAGGCTGTTCAGTTCACACAAGATTTAACCAACATTGGCGCAGGAACATACCGTTTAGAAGTGAAAGACAAAACATCTTGCGGTTACTCCATCAGCGAACCTTTTACCATTGTTGATGAGCCTTTCAAAATCCTGGCTCCGGTTATCAACGATTTGCGCGTTTGCTACGTATCTGATATCGTTTTGCCAGTAATTGCCCCTGAAGAAGGGACTTATCAGCTATTCGAAAGAATAGATGACAGCAAACCATTTTTAGAAAGCACAAAAGGTATTTTCAGCTTTAAAGTGGCCAAAACAGCCGATTATTTTGTACGCAGAAAACTTGGCTCCTGCACCAGCGAGTTTACCAAAGTACACGTAGAGGTAACACATGATAACCTGGAGATCACCAATACCATGACTCCAAATGGCGATGGCATGAATGATGTTTGGCAGGTACGTGGCTTACCCGATTTTAAAGGTACCAATATCAAGGTTTACACCCGTGGCGGTCAGCTGGTTTACGAATCTATCGGAAACTATACCAAACCTTTCGATGGCAGGTTCAGAGATAAGGAATTACCTGCAGGTGTTTATTATTATGTAATTGATTTGAGGGCCGAATGTAAACCGCTAGGAGGCAGCATTACACTTTTACGTTAAAACTGCCTGCTTGGGCAGGCTACCTGATAACGGTTATTCAGGAGTATGCCCAACACAATTTCGTGCGTGCCGTTATTAACTGAACGTAACCCCGAAGTATTAACATCATAGGAATAACTGAGGTTAACCAGCGAGGCAATATTAAAACCGGCCAAAAGCGAAAACGAATCGTTATTGCGGAAACTGGTTCCTACCCAGAATTTATCTTTATAGGCAAATTTCAGGTTGGCATCGAAAGTTGCAGGCGCATTGGCCCAATAGCTAATCAACGCTGAGGGAATCATAGCAATATCTTCGTCTAAGAATATTTTGTAACCTGCCGTGCCGTAAAAAGTTGCCGATTGGTATGGACTGCTTTTCACCTGATTATTCACCACGCTATTTTTATTGCCGATTAGTTGCTTCGCCGAAACGCCCGCAAAAAACCTGGGGCTGTATAACCAAAGCCCTGCGCCAATATCGGGCCTGATTTTGTTGTTGTAATCTGCAGAAAATAATGGATCGCCAGATTCGTCTGCTATAATTCCCCGCACATCTACACTGATTGATTTAAATCCGCCTGATAAGCCCAATGATAAGTTGATCTCATTGGTAAGGCCCAGGTGGTAAGCATAAGTTACATTTACATTGGTTTGCCTTACCAAACCCGCTTTGTCTGTCATGGCTACCAAACCAATGCCGTGGTGTGGTTCAGCGGCAGTATAATTATTTACAAAACTTCTGCTCATCGGGTTTTCTCCATTGCCTGCAAACGAGTTCACATTACTGCGTACAAAGTCTTCGCCAATGGCGGTACTTATCGAAAGATATTGCGTACTGGGCGCTCCCTCTAAACCACTCCATTGTTTGCGCAGACCAATTTTTAAGTCGGTATAGTTGTCAATACCAGCCAGAGCAGGATTAAGCAGAATGTTATTAAAAATATATTGCGTACTTCTTGGAATTTCCTGCGCATAGCTACCAAAACACAGGCAGATAAACAGAGAGAGCGGGTAAAAAAATTTCATTTGGTTTGTTCGGCGTTAAGCTTAACGGCCTTTAACAAACCGTTATACATTGCTAAAGATAATAAGTTATAGGCAATTATAAAGGATAAATATTTACAGGCACAGCAAAGCCTGTTTAGCTAAAGTATTGCCTTTCAATTGCTCCTTAAAAAAAAATATTTTTTTATTTCAAAAACCATCAGTTCTTTTGATGTAAACCCAAAATATTGTAAGTTTAAAGTTTTTTAAGCGCTTAGCTTAGAAAAATTTTAACCCCATCAATGTTACGTGTCGATAGTTCCAAAGCCTGTAAAATAGTGTACTCTTTGTGCAAGCATGAGTATCTGGGCTATTTAATTGAACCACACATCGTTCAGCTTAATCCGCAAGGCGATTTCTCTTTTACCTACCAGCGAATCTTTACCCATACTGCAGAAGAATTTAACCGTTTCTTAAGCGATATCGATTATAAGCTGATCCGGATTCTGGATGACATTGAGCAGGACTCTATTATCAAAAAGTATTATAAAAAGCTGATCAGGCCAACTGAGTTTTTCACCAAGGTTTTCGACGACAAGTTTTATGAAAATGTACGCCCGAAAATAGAGAAGAAACTGGCCGAAGCTTTAGAATTATTAAAAACCAAAAACGAGCTTTATGTAATGGATAAAGATGGCTGGCCGGTTGAGCGTAAAATAGAACTCGCTGCCGAACCCGCTTCTATCCTTTTCCACTTTCGCCGTAACGAAACCGAAACGCGCTACTTCCCTACCATCAAGTACCAGAACCTGCGCATCGAGTTTATGTTTAAAGAAGCACAGATCATCAGCAACAAACCAGCCTGGTTATTACTGAACGATGTACTGTACTTTTTTGATCAGGATATTGAAGGTAAAAAATTACAGCCCTTTCTGAACAAAAGGTATATCGCCATACCCAAAACTACCGAGGCTACCTATTTCGAAAAATTTGTGGCGCCTCTGATTGAGAAACACCATGTTTATGCCGAAGGCTTCGAAATCAGGACCGAACAGTTTGAAGCCATCCCGGTAATTAAAGTACTGTATGTAGATGGCGGCCTTTCGCAAATTCAGCTGTACTTTAAATATGGCGAATATACTTTCCCGGTAGAAAACGCGCATAAAGTAACTGTTCGACTGGAGAAAACGGCCGATAATTATATTTTTCACCGCATTAAACGTTCGGCAGACTGGGAGAAAAAACAGTTTAACCTGCTTTTATCGCTCGGATTGAAAAAAACAAGTTCCTTATTCAGTAACCTGGAAGTAATTTCTGGAGAGGAAAACCCAAGTTATGCAGCCATAAACTGGGTAAACGAGCACATTGAGATATTACAGGCTTCGGGTTTTGAAATTGAGCAAGCCACCGGACAAAAGAAATTTGTGTTTGGGGTAAGTAAAATCGACCTCGAGGTTAAAGAAGAAAACGATTGGTTCGATATTAATGCCGTAGTTTGGTTTGGAAAATACCAGATTCCTTTTCTTTCTTTAAAACAGCATATCCTACATAAAAAGCGCGAATTCCTCTTACCCGATGGCGAAGTAGCCATTATTCCGGATAAGTGGTTTACGCAATACGGCAGTTTATTCAGCCTGGCCGAAACTGGCAAAAGTTTAAAGCTCAAGAAACACCACATCGGTTTAATTAACGATCTTGCTGAAGATAGCCTGGCCAATGTAACACTCGAACGTAAGCTTCAGCGCTTATCAGATTTTGAGGATATTGCCGATACGCAGATGCCCACGCATTTTAAAGGCAGTTTGCGCGATTACCAGAAAGCCGGCTATAACTGGTTTAGCTTTTTGCGCGAATACAATTTCGGTGGTTGCCTTGCCGATGATATGGGTTTGGGTAAAACCATCCAAACATTGGCCATGCTGCAAAAAGTAAAAGAAGACGATCAGTTGCAGGGCATCCAAACTTCTTCGCTCATTATCATGCCAACCTCTTTAATTTACAACTGGTTAACAGAGGCTAAAAAGTTTACGCCAAGACTTAAAATACTCGCGCATACCGGTACCAACCGGAATAAAGATGTGGCCAATTTTGCCAATTATGATATCATTATTACTACTTACGGTGTTACAAGGGTAGATGTTGATGAATTGAAGAATTTTTACTTCAATTACGTAATATTGGACGAGAGTCAGAACATTAAAAACCCTGCCTCCAAATCGTTCAAAGCCGTGAGAAGCCTCAAATCTAAACACCGCTTAATTTTGAGTGGTACGCCGGTAGAAAATTCGGTAAGCGATTTGTGGTCGCAGTTAACCTTTTTAAATCCCGGTTTATTAGGTACCCAGGCTTTCTTTTTTGAAGAATACGTGCAGGCTATAGAGAAGAAAAAAGACGAAGAAAAAGCCCGCAAGCTGCAAACTATAATTAAGCCTTTTGTACTGCGCAGAACAAAAGAACAGGTAGCTGCAGAGTTGCCACCCAAAACCGAGCAGGTTATTTATTGCGATATGAGCGAAGATCAGGCCGCCTATTACGAAAAAACCAAATCGGCTTACCGCAACGATCTGCTGCAAAGCATGGACGATGGGACTTTTGCGCAAAAACAGGTTCAGCTATTGCAGGGCTTAACGGCTTTACGCCAATTGGCCAATCACCCGGTGATGATCGATGGCGAATACCTATCAGATTCAGGTAAATTCGAAAACGTAATTCATACACTGGATAATGTGCTGAAAGGCGGACATAAAGTTTTGGTTTTCTCGCAATTTGTTAAGCACCTTGATATCTTTAAAAAACATTTCGAAGCCGAAAATATCCCTTTTGCTTATCTGGATGGAGCAACGCGCAACCGGGGCGAAATTGTGGCCGAATTTCAGCAAAATACCGAACTGAAGGTGTTCTTAATTTCGATAAAAGCAGGTGGCGTAGGTTTAAACTTAACACAAGCCGATTATGTTTTTATTCTCGATCCATGGTGGAACCCCGCTGTAGAACAACAGGCTATTGACAGGACACACCGTATCGGCCAGGATAAAAAGGTCTTCATCTATAAGTTTATCGCAAAAGATACCGTTGAAGAGAAAATTTTGGCCTTACAGAACCGCAAAAAATCGCTGGCTAATTCACTTATTACCACCGAAGAAAGTTTCTTTAAATCGCTAAGTAAGGAAGATATACGCGAGATATTGAACTAAATAAGTTGTACATCTACACCATTGACAGACCTTAGAAAAAATTCGTCATTGCGAGGAGGAACGACGAAGCAATCTTAATGCGTTAGCTAGTAGCCATTGTTGTAAGATTGCTTCGTCGGCTGAAAAAACCTTCTCGCAATGACGTAATTTCTCGTAACAAAAATTAATCCACGGCAGAAATACAATTTAACCTTCTTTTCAAAACTCATTCCCCTCTTACTTGTTATACTGTAGAACATAAACTCTACCATCATGACAAATCAAGATTTTAACACGGCTGTCAATAATGTAAAAGAAGCCTGGAAATACCCCGAACTGTTTCAGAATGTTTCCAAATCAGAACGCTGGCTATCTGGTGCAACGGGCGCCTACCTGCTTTTTAAAGGTATTACGAGTGTTTTCACTCATCCTGTAATCGGATTAACGGGTGCTGCCATTGGCGCTGGCTTGTTGTACCGTGGCATTACGGGATATTGCCCTATGCGCGATTTAGCTGAACAGCGAAAAGAAGATATTGCACCGGATGAAGTTATCATTAGCGAAACTTATGTTGTAGACGATTTGGGGTAATATTTTAAATACCAAATTTCCATTTCTTAATAAACTGGTTAACTTTAAAAAGTTAAACCACAATTATGAACAAATACACACTATTATTTATTCCTGTTTTATTCGCAGGGCAAGCTATGGCACAAGATAAAAAACCAGATCCTGCCAGAGACCCTAAAACCACCGAGGTTTGGGAACCCGTACCTAAGATTGTTACGCCTGGCAAATTGCCACAAGATGCCCCTTCTGATGCCATTATATTATTTAACGGCCGTAATCTGGATGCCTGGCACTCGGTAAAAGATCCATCTAAACCTGCCGCATGGACTATTGATGATGGATTCTTCACTGTTAAAAAAGGAACCGGCAATATCGAAACCAATAAAAAATTTACGGATTACCAATTGCACATGGAATGGAAAATTCCGGCAAATATTTCAGGCGAAGGACAGGCACGTGGAAACAGCGGTGTGTTTTTAGCCTCAACAGGCGGTGGCGACGATGGCTACGAAATCCAGATTATGGATGCCTACAACAATAAAACCTATGTTAACGGACAAACCGGAAGTGTTTACAAACAAGGTATTCCTTTGGCCAACGCCAATAAAAAACCAGGCGAATGGCAATATTATGATATCATCTGGAATGCACCGCGTTTTAACGAAGACGGAACCTTACAAAAGCCAGCAAGCGTTACCCTGTTTTTAAACGGTGTATTGTTGCAAAACGGCTTTGTATTAAAAGGCGAAACCAGATACATTGGTGCGCCTGAGTATAAAAAACATGGTCCGGCATCAATTAAATTACAAGATCACGGCGACCCAAGCCCGGCAATTAGTTTCCGGAATATCTGGGTTAGGGAACTATAATGTTAATCATGGTCCTCGCTTTTAACGAGAATCTACGAGAACAGCGATTTTATCGCTAAATACTAAGTACAACAAAACAATAATGAAACACCTGCAGGCCAAAACTTGCAGGTGTTTATTTTTTATATAAATTAGCTCATAATTGCATCCGGCAGTTTAATGCATACGGCTTATGAACAAAGGCAGATTAGAAGCATTTAGTGATGGCGTAATCGCAATCATCATCACCATTATGGTTTTAGAGATTAAAGTTCCAGAGCATAGCGAAAGTTTGGTAAGCCTTAAACCTTTGATTCCCAAATTTATCAGCTACATTTTAAGCTTTATTTTTGTAGGCATCTATTGGAATAATCACCACCATTTACTGCATGCCATCAAAAAAGTGAGCGGAGCCATGTTGTGGGCCAACCTCAATTTCCTGTTCTGGTTATCGCTATTTCCTTTTGCTGCTGGCTGGATGGGTGAAAATCACTTCGCGCTATGGCCGGTAATTGTTTATGGCGTAGTGTTATTTTTAGCTGCAGTTGCATACACAATATTCGTAATCGTAATTAAACGGACCGAAGGTCGCGATTCTTTAGTGGTACAAGCCGTAGGCAACGATGCCAAAGGTAAAATCTCGTTACTTTTTTATATTACCGGAATTGGCCTTAGCTTTATAAACCCATGGTTAGGTGTTGCACTTTACTTCTTTGTCGCTTGCATTTGGTTTATACCCGATAAAAGGATAGAAAAAGCCATGCGGGAACAAGAGTTGAATGATGCCGCTAACAGAGATTAATCTTGAGATTGAAGCATTTCCATATACCTTTCACGACTAATCATTTCGGCACCTAAGCTCATTAAATGATCGTTGGGTAACTGACAATCTATCAGCTCAATATTGAGTTCGCTTAAAAAAATCAAGGCTGTTTTTGAAGCGTTGCTCACCTGGCTAAACATGCTTTCGCCACAAAAAACCCGGTTTACCTTTAAACCGTATAAACCACCAACCAGTTTATCGTCCTGCCAAACCTCTACGCTGTGGGCATAACCGTTCTCATGCAACCGGAGGTAAGCTTCCTGCATCTCAGTTGTAATCCAGGTACCATCCTGCCCCTTTCTTGGCGCAGTGGCGCAGTTTAAGATCACTTCTTTAAAAGCCTGGTTAAGGGTAACCTTAAATATCCCCTGCTTTAAAACCTGCTTCATGCTTTTGCTGATCTTGATTTTATCGGGATAAATTACACAGCGTTCGTGCGGTGAATACCATAAAATGGGATCGTCTTCGCTAAACCACGGAAAAATACCGTTTGAGTAGGCAATTAACAACCTTTCCATACTTAAATCGCCGCCAACGGCCAGCAAACCATCGTCTTCTGCCAGGGCAGGATCGGGAAAAGCGGGATCATCAGCTAACAGTTGAAAAAACATGGAACGAAAATAAGAAAGAAAACAAAGATTAAACCCTTGTGTTTTAAATAAGTCATACTGTAAAATCGTTAACTATGATCGCCAAAGATAATTTCTTCAAAGTTAAGCATCTTTATAACCGTGCAGGCTTCGGAATTTCGTATACCGACCTCGAAAAATTAAGCCGGAAAAATCTCGAAAAAACAGTTGAGCATCTGATCGAAACTTCGCAGAAAGACGATCCCATTGCTTTGGTAAATGATTATGAATCGAAACGACAGTTATTGGCCCAGGCAGGTTTATATTCAAAAAAAGACCTTACAGATGAGGAAAAGAAAATGCGCCAGCAAATTGTTCGCGAGCAAAACGAGGTAAGCCGCGATCTCAATATTGCTTTTGTAAACAAAATGATCAATACCGATGCGCCACTGAGAGAGAAAATGACCCTCTTTTGGCATGGCCACTTTGCCTGCCGCAACAACAACCCGTTTTTTGCACAGCAGTTAAATAATATTCAACGTGCCAATGCTTTGGGTAGTTTTAAAACACTTTTGGTCGAAGTATCGAAAGCGCCAGCCATGCTGCAATACCTTAACAACCAGCAAAACCGCAAAGGCAAACCGAACGAAAATTTTGCACGCGAGCTCATGGAGCTTTTTACCCTGGGTAGAGGCAATTATACCGAACAGGACATTAAAGAATCTGCACGTTCATTTACCGGCTGGATGTACGATAAAGACGGTTCTTTTATTTTCCGTAAAAACCTGCACGATGATGGTACCAAAACCTTTTTTGGTAAAATCGGCAACTTTGAAGGCGAGCATATTATCGATATCATTTTAGAAAAACCCGAAACGGCTCAGTTTATCGCACAGAAAGTATATAAATTCTTCGTAAACGATACCCCAAACGATGCCCACATTAAAGAACTGGCTACAACTTTTTACAATTCGAAGTATAACATTGCAGCGATGATGAAAAAAATGTTCACTTCTGATTGGTTTTACGATCCGGAAAATGTGGGCACAAAAATCAAATCACCAGCCGAATTTTTAGTGGGTTTAAGTCGTGAGTTTTATGTTACCTACAACAAACCACAAGTGCTCATTCAGCTGCAAAGCAGTTTAGGTCAGTATTTATTTAACCCACCCAACGTTGCTGGCTGGCCGGGTGGGCAAAGCTGGATTGACAGCTCATCCTTAATGCTCAGAATGCGTATTCCCTCGCTGGTTTTAAACGATGGCGAAATTGATTTCAGTGGCAAAGCCGATCCTGAAGATGAAGCCGTAATTGCTTTAAGCAGAACGGCAACCAGCAACGCAAATGCCAACAACAAACCAAAATCGTACGTAAATGCAAATGCCGACTGGCCTAAATTTTTAGAAACCCTGCCAAAAGGCCTAACACCACTGGCACTTACCGAGTTTCTGTTGCAACCTAAACTGAATACCAAAATTACCTCAATGGTAAGCGATAATAAAGGCTTGCGGAGTACAGCAGTCGAAATTACCAGCATGCCCGAATATCAGTTGTGCTAGGTGCATATTGGTTGATGGTTTTATGGCTCATAGTTAGTAGCCAATTTGCTAAACACCCAAACCATCAACTATAAAACCATGAGCCATCAACCAAAAAATCATTAGCTAAAAGACTAACAAGATGAACAGAAGAAATTTTTTAAGAAATACAGGTTTTGTTGCTGCAGGCTCGTTATTTGTGCCGGCTTTTATGAAACCACTTGAAGCCATGGCGCTTGATGAACTCAGTCTGTACAAAAACCTGGTTGTGGTGCAGTTATCGGGCGGTAACGACGGCCTAAATACGGTTATCCCCTATGGTAACGATATTTACTACCAAAAGCGAAAAAGTATTGCCATTAAGCCCGAAGAAATAATTAAGCTTAACGATATGCAGGGCCTAAACCCTAACATGGCTGCTTTACAGGAAATCCACGATCAGGGTTGGATGACAATTATTAACGATGTAGGTTACCCCAATCCCGACCGTTCCCACTTCCGTTCGATGGATATCTGGCAAACCGGTAGCGACAGTAACCAGTTTTTATCAACCGGATGGATAGGCCGTTATTTAGACAGCAATTGCCAAACCTGCAAATTCCCCTACACCGCTATCGAAGTTGATGATTCGCTTTCGCTGGCCATGAAAGGGCAAACCAAAAAGGGAATTGCCTTAAAAGATCCCGCAGCTTTGTTCCGCAACACCAACGATCCGTTTTTTAAATCGATGTTGCAGAATGATAAAGAGCATTTAGACGAAGATAATTTAGGCTATTTGTATAAAACGATGATCGAAACTTCATCTTCAGCAAGTTATATCCAGAATACTTCGAAGATTTATCAATCTAAATCAACTTACCCAAACAGTGGTTTTGCCAATCAGTTAAAAACGGTTTCTAAATTTATTTCTTCAGGATTGAAAACCCGGGTTTACTATGTTTCGCTTAGCGGCTTCGACACCCACGTAAACCAGATTGGACAACAGGGTAACCTGCTAAAACAATATAGCGAAGGCATGGCTGCGTTCTTAAAAGATTTAAAATCGAACAATAAGCTCGATGATACTTTGGTAATTACCTTCTCTGAGTTTGGCCGCAGGGTTGAACAGAACGCCAGTAACGGAACCGACCACGGAACCGCCAACAACATGTTCGTGTTTGGAGGAAAATTAAAAAAACAGGGCATTTTTAATGCTGCCCCAAACCTAAGCGATCTGGACACCGGAGATTTAAAATACCAGCTCGATTTCAGGCAGGTTTACGGAACCATTTTAGATAAATGGCTCGATGTAAACAATGCCGATATCCTGAACAAAAAGTTTAATACACTCGATTTTATCTAGGTATCATCTATTAATTGTCATCCTGAGCCTGTCGAAGGACTATTAAAAGTGTTTCGACAAGCTCAACATGACAAACTATTTGAATTGTAATACTTAATTTTAGATAAAACGATAGCGCAGTGCTAAGCCCAGAGCTATTATTTATTTTCTTTTTAACACGTATACCGGGCGGTTTGAAGTCTGGTCTATCTGCTTTGTATAAACACTGAACAATTCATAGCCGTAATTTTTGAGTTTATTCAGTCCATCAAGGGCAGAATTAAATTCCAGGCGTTTACCGTCGTCATCTTTAATATAGGCATCATTTAACTCCGAGACTTTCTGTCCATACTCAAGCTTAATCCATAATTTGTCAGCAAAAGTGCTGCTTACGGTAGAAATTTCGATGTAATCGGCTTTAAGTTCGGTTAATCTGATCCCATTAACCGTTTGCGCCCGCGCAGCAGATAACGCAAAGCAAGCGACCGCAGCCGCAGTAATCCATAATTTTTTCATGTTGTGTTTCTTTTGTGTGTATTTCTAAATTACAAAAGAATAGCTCTAAAAAAGCCTATATTAGTTTTAATTGTTAACGCTCATGATAAAAATCTTCCTCACCTTAACTGTATTCTTTTTTTGCATAACACCAGTTGCATTTGCTCAAAAAAGTAAGAACAAAGTATACCAAACCTTTATGGCAGCCGATTCTGTGGTAATTGTTAGCCATACTTTAACTTATACGCCAATACAGAATGATGGTGATTATTCGCCACGTTTAATCGAAAATGGGAGACTGAATGAGAAAATTATAAAGCAAAGATTAAAACTTGACAAAAAAGATATCGACTTATTAGCAAGCACTTTAATTATGTCACTAAAATTGGGAGAAACATTTGAAAGGGGTATGTGCTTTATGCCCCATCATGGCATTTTAATTTACAAACAAAATAAATGCTCTTTTTTCGATATCTGCTTTGACTGCAAACATTTTGTAACCTCTGCTGATATTAAGCTTTCGGATAATTTAAGAATCATTACCTGGCAAAAATTAAAAGCATTCTTTAAAAGCCGCAAACTCGATTATCAGATTCCGATGATTCATGGAAAAGAAGAATGATCCTGTAACAAATACTTCGAAAGTCAATCTTAACCTAAAAAAATGCAATGAACTTCTTAGGCAATATTATCTGGATTATTTTTGGTGGTATATTTATTTTCTTCGAATACATTATCGGAGGGCTAATCCTGTGCCTAACCATTGTTGGTATTCCTTTCGGGATTCAATGCTTTAAATTTGCCATTGTTGGCCTGGCTCCTTTTGGGGTAAAAATTACCGATACTTCATCCAATACCGGTTGCCTTTCTACCATCATGAACCTGATCTGGATTTTCTGCGGCGGTTTCTGGATTGCTTTAACACATTTATTCTTCGGCATTTTGCTGTGCATCACCATTGTGGGTATTCCGTTTGGCCGCCAGCATTTTAAATTAATGAATTTAGCCTTCACCCCTTTCGGAAAGTCGATTTCGTAAAAGCCTTAAGCATGGCTCACTAGCCTTTTTACCGCATTAAGATTGCCAGTCAAGCTGGCAATGACGGATTGAGCAAAGGCAATTGCAAAAGAGTTTATTGAACTATGGCCTGTTGCCATTGGCAGATGATGCTGTACTTAGCCCCGATTGGATGGATGCCCCCGATATTTCATCGGGGCAGGAAGGAAAGCGGGACTGCTGAAACCGACCGGCACAGCAATTGCGCTCCAAAAATTATTGAATCAACCCTATCAGCCTCGAATGTTCAATCGCCTCCTTACTTTCGTTAAATAAGCAGGCGCTAACATTTTTATCAGCTACTTTTTTCAGTAATCTCCTTGTTTCTGCTTCCTTTTCCGGGCGAATGTTACGAATGTAAACCGCCTCGATATTTTGAGGATATTTTTCGACGATGGTGCTATAAATTTCAGGATCTTGCTGCGAATTGTCGCCAAAAAACACAAATTTCTGGTTCGGAAAGGCATCCAAAATGCGCATTACCCGTAGCAGCTTCCCTTCATGACCGGTTTTACCCGTTTTAATTAAATCTTTCCATTTTTTTAACGTATTGAGCAGAAAAGCCCCATCCGGTAACTTGTTAAACCTGAAAGTTTCAATTAAATAATCGTACAGGTTCCATTCGCTGCTGCTGACATAAAAAAAAGGATTGGGTTGCTCAGGTTCTGTATGCGAGAGGGCCAGTTGCTGGTAATGACTGGCGGCTTCGGAGAAAGTTTTACGTGTATGTGGATTTTTAATAAATAACTCCCGCAGCCTCCTGCCAATGGTAGCCGAATGCGAAACCATTACCGTATCATCCACATCAGAAATGAAAGCATATTGCGTGAGGTGTGGCACATAAACCTTTCCTTCTCCGGTATTCAAAACTTTTCCTGCTGCATCAACCGCTTCTACTTTTACATAGTGCCATCCGGCCGGAATTTCACGCCCGGCTTTCCATTCGAATTTAAAGAAGCCATCGCGTTCGGTTTTATTGTAAATGGTTTGATCAAAAAACTGCAGGCGTACATCAACAAAAGCATAGGGTTTTAGTATGAACAACTTTAAAAGATGTACAATATTTACCACGATGTTGTTGCTGTAAACCTGCCTGGTTTTGGCCTTCCGTTTAAAAACATGGCCATACACCACCAGATTATGCGCGTGCCCATAACCATGATATACTTTTACACTAACCGATTTATTCATCGTTATTAAAACAGAGTTTATTAAAAGTTGTTTGTGATGTAAAAGTATTGGCTAACTCATGAAATTACTATTCATCATTAATCCAGGTTCTGGCAGTCACGATATAAACCTAAAAGAAGTAATTTCTACCTATTTTAAAGGAAAAGCAATTGAAACCGATCTGTTCGAATTGCCCAAAGATTGCTCTTTAGATAAGATTAAGCAAAAAATATCAGGTTCGAATGCAGATCGCGTAGTAGCTGTTGGCGGGGATGGAACGCTGAAACTCGTTGCCGAATGCCTGCTGAATACCGAAACGCCGATAGGCATTATCCCAGCAGGTTCGGCCAATGGTATGGCTAAAGAACTGGGGATCCCAACGGATATAAAGATGGCTTTGGCTATTGTTGCAGAAGGCCAATTGCAGAAAATCCATGTGGTTAAGCTGAATGATGAAATCTGTATTCATTTATCTGATATGGGTTTTAATGCCTATCTGGTTAAGAAATTCGATACACTTCCGCAGCGCGGTATGTGGGGTTACGCCAAGGCCACCTGGCATGCCCTTTGGAACCACCGCAGGATGGAAGTACAACTCAGGCTTAAAAACGAAACCATTACTTCTAAAGCGGCTATGGTTGCCATCGCCAATGCCACCATGTACGGAACCGGTTTAAAGATAAACCCCGATGGCAAACTGGACGACGATCTTTTTGAAGTGGTTTTAGTTAAGGATTACTCTTACCTCGAAATCTTAAAAATCTGGTTTACCAAACTGCCCTTCAACCCAAAGAAAATCGAAGTTTTTCAAACCGCCGAAGTCAGGATTTCTTCTAAACACAAAGCCCATTTTCAGGTAGACGGCGAATATATTGGTCGCGTAAATAAAGTAGAGGCCAACATCATGCCAGCAGCCATTACGGTTATTCTGCCTAGCGAAATATAGAACGGTGAATCCTGATGGTAAAATACAACCTGAAAAATTCAGCAATAAAACAGATCCGGAACAGGATGTAGAACCAGCGCTCGCTGAGGTTTAACATTTCGGGTAAAAAGGTAATGAAACCGATAGAAAACACCCATACCACCAGGCGAAACGGAAACTGGATGTAATAGGTAATAAAACCAAACTTCTTCTTCAGGATTAAACCAGCAGCAGAGATAAACAGCGAAACAAATAGCGGTAATAGCAATACCACTTTGGCTTGCGAAAGTATCTGATCGGGAATTTCGTTTAGGTGGGTTAAAATTTGCCAAAATTGTTTGGCGAGCAAAACGATACTGATGATATCCAATAAGGCAAAAAATCGGGTGGTGTTTTTCATTATTGGCTAAATTAATCAATTTTGTTATCTTGGTTTAGCCATTATTCAAATTCATTGCTCCATGTTCAGATTAATGTTAACGTTTTCAATGTTTCTCTGTACAGTTTTCGGTTATTTTACTGATCAGAAGGCGGTAGACCCTGCCGACAATAAAACAGATTGCCCACATAAAAAAGACCTTTTAACGGGGAAGGTAATTTATAGCAGCTATGACGAACCCGCTACGAATGAAGGCGGCCTGGCTAAACTTTATAGAGCAATGTCTGCTGTAAGATTAGATTCGGTTCCAAGCGGTGCATCAACCCGGTTCATGGTATCTTTTTTAGTTGATGTGGATGGCAGTATTTCCAGAGAAAGGGTAGTAAAGGATCAGGTTGGTAAAGTTGGCGAGCAGATGTTAAAGATTGCTAAATCTTTTAAATGGACACCAGCAAAGTGCAAGGGTAAAAAAGTGGCCACAATAACAACTGTCTCGGCGCAGATCTGTTTACAGTAAAAAGCTTTCTTATTTACAGTATTTGGCCAGATAATCATCTGCTTTTTTGCTTCCCATGTATTTAACAAATAGGAAGTCTTCACAGGCCCCTTGTTTATCGTCCTGTTTAATCTTTTTCAGGCCCATTTTAATGCGATCGTCCAGGTATTCATCATCAATGCCCAGTTGGTTTTTAATGGCCATAATCTGGATTTCCTGTCCGGGTTTGGCCTGATCGATATTTTTATAAAAATTAATAACCGAATTGGTTAAACCTTCTTCAGCCTGGTAGTTGCGAATGGCCTCCTGGATTTCATCATTCGATTTGCCTTCGCAATTGTAACCCGAAAGCTGGAATTTAACTGGCGCAACAATCGAAACGGTGGTATCGTAACCTGCAGGCACCTGCCATTTACCACTACTTAACCGCACCAGGCGAAGTGCCTCTTCATCCAGCTCGGACAAGATTCCTTTACTTATTTTCGAAAAATATACTTTTCCGTTTTCATCCAGTTTGAAGCTCACATTTACAGTTCCCTGAATGCAATTGTCTTTCGAAAATTGCGGGTAAATGGTGTTATCTCTGAGGAAATTGGTAAAACCGCTTTTACCGGATTTAAACTGTACCTGAGCCATGCCCAAAACACAACAAAAAACAAGGCAAATAGTGAACAGGTATTTCATATTACTAATTTACTAAAAAAAGCTGAAAGGATAAGATAGATGTAGTTTATGCAGCCAAAACTTATTTAACCACAGAGAAGGCACAAAGTTTTCACAGAGAAAATGAGCTTTTTTCCCTCTTGTCAAAGTGGATCGTCATGCTGACCTGAAGTGAAGCGGAAAGCTACGCAGTAAATTTATTTCAGCATCTCTCCGGCAATAAAAAATCAGTGCACTCCGTGCCTCTTCTCTGTGTGCTCGGTGGTTAAAAACAGGTGAATGAAAAGAACTTTTTTGCCACGGAAGCACAGAAACACGGAAAAGTTACGGCTAAACTTTGCGTCGTCGGCGATTTCCCTCTTTTATTTGCGGTTAAATAAAAGTAGATCTCAAAATAGGCTCCGGATCCGGACAATTGGCCAAATATTTTTCCCTTTCGCTAAACTTACATACGCCGGGGTAATCGCCTTTTAAGCCCTGCATATTTTCGATAAGCTGAAAATGAAGGTGCGGTGGCCAGCAACCGTTTTCATCTTTATTACCGAGTTCGGCAAATTTGGTTCCTGCCTTTATCTGCATGCCCTCTTCCAGATTATTTAAAGAAGCTAAACTCAGATGACCGTAAAGTGCATTGAATTTATAACCGGCAATGTTGTAAGCTAAAATAATGGTGGCGCCATAATCCCCATAGTTGTTGTTATTAGCAAAGCTCTGAACAGTTGCATCGTAGAAGCTGTAGATAGGCGTTCCGGCAGGAGCCCAAATATCTACACCTAAATGTAACCTTCGGGGTTCCTCTCCAGTATCAAAATGTGCACTGCGCGAATAAATGGTACGGTGTTCATTATAGCCCCCAATACCATATCTGGCATGGTTTAGCCTGAGCTTTTCATCAATCCATGTCGAAAACTGGTCAATATTGCCTAAAATCTCATCTGTGAGTTCGGTATTTGCAGCGGTAAAATCAAGGTTTAAAAGCTGATCCCGTTCCGGATCAAAATCTACCACCTTGTGAATCAACTCATGGTTGCCTGCCATTACCTGCCCGAGAATATGCATGAAAGGAGTTTATTTAAAAATATAAACGTAATTATAAATGTAATGCGAAAGAGCACCACCAATTACAAACAAATGCCAAAGTTCATGACTATGCATCCACCTCGATAATTGCTTGTCTTTTGCGTAATAATAGGTGCCACCTATGTAAAAAACACCGCCTAAAAGCAACCAGGCTACAGCACCAATGGGTAGTGTGCCCAGCATTTTTTGCATCAATGGCACAATTAAACAGCCCATTAAAATATAAATAGACAGTGAAATAGCTGTACTTTTTAACCGGTTAAAGATTTTAAGCAGGCAGCCAACAATGGCAATAATCCACACAATCGTAAATAAGCTCCAGCTTAGCCAGTCATCAAAAACTAATAAGGCTGTAGGGCTGTAAGAGCCAGCAATCATCAGGTAAATGCAGCAATGATCGAATTTTTGCCAGAAGCGTACGCCATATTCTGTTGCCGGATATCCATGGTACATGGCACTTACTCCGAAAAGGATAAAAGTACCAATACTGTAAATCCATGCAGCAGTATATTCAATCGGGGTATGGCATTTCTGCAGCAAAAAATATCCTGCCGGAATTGCAATCAAAGCCGGTATAAAATGAGTGAAGAAATTAACGGGTTCCCTGAGCTTCCTCACAAAAAATTATTCGCTGTCTTCGTCTTTTTGTCTCGGCTCTTTGGCAATCTTATCAAAAAGATGATCCATTCGTTCTACATATTCGTTGGTATCATCTACAAAGAAAGTTAACTCAGGCACTACCCTTACCTGGTGACGGATTCTGCTACCCAGTTTATATCTGATCTCACCGGCATGTGCATTAACAGTGTTGATAGAAAGCGTGGTATTATTGGTATTGAAAAAGCTCAGGTAAACTTTTGCCACTGCCAAATCCGGTGAAACCCTTACACGTGTAATAGTTACTAATGTATTGGGCAAAAATGAAGCTCCTTCGCGCTGAAAAACCTGTGCTAACTCCTCTTGTAATACTCCTGCAAATTTCTGCTGACGTTTACTTTCCATATTATTATAATTATCAATTACCAATAATCAATTATCAAACCATAAAAGGCGATAATATCAAAATGATAAGGTTCACTGTAAAATTATCAATTACCAATATTCAATTATCAGACTATAAACAATCTGCTAATATTAAATAGTATTAATGCTAAATCTTTTGAACTTATAACCTGAGCTCAATTAGTATTATCCTGCTGCGATCGTCATGCTGAATTCATTTCAGCATCTCTCCTGCAAAAACTAGACCCTGAAATAAATCCGATAGCTATCGG
>NZ_JSYN01000049.1 GCF_000812965.1 Pedobacter kyungheensis | reverse complement strand
AACAGGGTTCCGGTAATGGGTTTGTACTGGTTATTTACCATTGCTTCGATAATTGAGGTGTCTTCAGTCGACTCGATCTCAATGTCAATGGTACCGCCGTAAACTCCGGAAGAAGGTCTTCCCTTAGCATCTACATCGCGGTTTAGCGCATAGGCACAATGAAGTACATCGTACTCCTTGCCTGAAAAATTTAATCTAGCTTTGAAAGCCATAGTTTTAAAATTTAAAGGTTTATAAATCGATTATGAGTAGCCTCTGCTACATCAAATATTTAAAACCAAATATCAGGCCAACAATTCCTATAATACTCATACAGAAGCACTAACAAAATGCAAAAGCGGTTCAGAAAGCGTTATTACGAATTGTTAAAAGCGTTTTATAAAAAATAAAAATGTGGAAAAATTCTAAACCCATCGAAATCAGATACAAACAATTATTTAAAAGCATACAAAAAATGATTAATAAATCTACAATTTGATGCATTTATCAACGGTTAGAATTTCAGGATAACCGCGCAAAAAAAATCCCCCAATTAAATTGGAGGATTTATATTTAGCCTGATTGAATTAGTGTTGCAATACTTTAGCTATTTCTTTTTCAATCGATTTGATTTCTTTGGGCTTTAAGTTTTTGGTGGCATCTGCTTTTGTTTTTTTCTCATCGGCATATTTTACACCAACCCTTAGTGCTTTCAATCCGGAAACGCCTTGCAATTCTTCCAGCTCGAGCTGCTCTAAATCGTCGTTTAAGAAGCCCTGCACCTGCATGTATTTAATGTACTCTAAATACTCTTTGGCCTCTTCGGGATTAAAATAAACCATGGCAATTTTATGCGGCTGGGTTAAACGCTCGGCCGTACCTTTAACCAATACTTTATCAATGCGTTTTTTAACCACTTCGTAACGGATGTTGTACGCTCCTTCTACATCAAAACGGCGCTCATCATTCCTGAAACTAATGTCGATAGCATTAGAATGGATGAAGATCAATTGCGTAGTTTCGAGCTCGCGCGGCATTTCGGCAATCAAACTTTTGGATAAACGGGCAATATCAACCATTGAGGTAAGCTGCCACAGGCGAATATTTTTCAGATAAAGCAAATCGAATGGTTTTTCGGGTGCAATTTCCTGACCAATGTAAATATCGTACTCCACCCCATCTGTTCTGAATTTGGCAAAATAGCAAGGATAGGAAGCCTGTAACTTAGCCTGCGATTTTTCGAGATACTGACTTACCTCGGTATTGATTAACTGCATGGAAACTTCCAACTGCCTGCGGTTTTCGAATGCTGCACCGGTTTCGGGCACCACTACTTCAAAATACTGATCAATAACTTCGGTCGTTTTAGGATGATTTCCTTTAATGATAGACAGGAAAGGATAAACTTCTACCTCCAAAAATTCGTTCAGCTGACTTTCCTCGTTCGAAGAAGCGAAATCGCCAATGCGTTTAATCCAATCTTTACAATTGAAAATCAACTTATCGATCAACTCTAAAGAAACATGCTTGCGAATGAGTTTTAGCGTATCAATTAAGGTATTCAACTGTACCTCCATATCATCTTTAAGCGCTTTGTTGCGCTCAATGGTGGAGTTACGGATATCTACAGCACCAAAAAGCGGATATAAATGCTTGAAGGTAATGGTTTCGATCTCTTTTAACTTGTGGTAGCCATTATTTTGCTGAAGGAAATGCCAAACGGCTTCGTTAAATTTCCATTGAACAGAAGGTTGCAAGGCGGTAAATTTATCCATCAGGATTTCATCCATCTTGGCATCAAATTCTTCAATACTGTATTGAAAAAGCTGGCCAATTAAAGGCAATGCCGGACGTAATCTCGACAGCAACTTATCGTCTACAACTACTTCATCGTTAGAATAAACCTCCAATACGCCTGCAAGCTGCTTATTGTAATAAATAGGCAATACAGAGTAAGAACATACACCAGCGGCTTTTAAAACCTTTAAAAAAGGATCTTTTTCGATCTGGTCGTCGTTAATGGCACTTACAAAAATAGACCGGGGGTTTTCCTTGTACTTATCAACCAGCGAATAAAAAACTTCTTCTTCCAGATTAGAAGCTTTTGCGGAATTGATAAGCATACTTTGCGAAAACTCCTGATTATCGAATACCAGTTTATCGTTAACAGTTAAAAATGGCATTAAGCCAAATTCGAGCTTACTGTTACCACTTAATGTTTTTAAAGCATGTATTACGTGGGTATAGGCTTCGGTTTGGTAATTGTGATCAACCAGAGCACCACGAATGCCTTCGATAGAGTGCTGCAAAGTAACATCGGTAATGGAAATGATGCTAAAACCTTCAAAATGAAAGTTTTTTAAAGGCAGGTGTTCTACCAGGTATTCTAATTCTGTTTCTTCCTGAAAATGTTTACCAAGTGCCTCAAAATTCAGCTCAGGTAAATCACCCTTATGAATAATATCTACAAACTTGGTATCGGTTTGGATATTATAATACTGCGTAAGCTTGGTTTCCTGATTTAAATGGGCATAAATAATTTCATTTTTAAGTACCGAGGTAAAATTGTAAAAACGGGCTAAAATGGTATTGTAAATAAATTTCAGCTGTTTCTTTTCTACCGGCTCATTATCTTTGGTTACCTTGTTTTTAGGATCGTGATCTTTAAAAAACTGGTAAAAAGCATTGGTACTAAAAAATATCTGATCGGGAATTGGGGTACTTAAAGCCCAAAACAAATCGTCTTCGTTATCCATTAAAGGTGTTAGAATGGTAAAAATCAATTCTAACGTATCTTTATATTTTGATAAATCTTCGGCGCTAATGCCACCTAAAAGCACATCGTCTTTTTCTATTTTTTGAAGTAGAAACCTGTAAAATTCTGATTTTACCGATTTCTCTGTTTTCAAACGGCCCTTTAAATACTCCACAAGTGGACGAAAAGACAGACTTGATTCTACCTGGCAATGAATACATTCATTTTTGTGTATCTGTATTACATTGGTGTTCATTGTATAAGTTTTGCTATAGGGTAAAAATTATAGTTATCTAATTAGTTACTAAACTCTTGCAAAGGTAGTTACTACCTGATGCAATGTTAGTCTGCTGAACGTAATACTTCGATAAAACATCCATAATTATGTTACACAAATTTAATACCTAAAATTCAGCGATACGTACGGATACCAGCCATCACTGGAGTGGCCCATCACAAATCGTACAACTGTTAGTGATGCGGGAGCGAAATAAACCCCTCCTCCAACGCCGTGGTGCCATATTGTTGATGGTTCGTCACGTTTCCAAACCCTGCCAACATCATAAAATCCTAACAAGCCAACTTGTCCGGGTAAAACGTAACTTACCAAATCCCCAAGCTTTGCCCTGAGCTCTAAGTTATTGTAAAACATGTGCTCGCCTGCAAACCTGAATTGGCGGTAACCTAACAGATTGCCTTGTCCGCCTAAATATAAAGCCTGATAAAAAGCCGGTTTACCCACCGTAACCCCACCACCAAAGCGATCGGCGAGGATAAAGTTCTTTCTGCCATCTAAATTTTTATACAGGGCAATACTGGCGGTAAACTGTGCTATAGAATTGGAGTACTTGTTTACACCTTTGTAGCCCAACAGTTTAAAATCGACAAAACTACCCAAAGTTGGCAGGAGGTCGTTATCGCGGGTATTGTTGGTGAAATTTACAAATGCACCGGCAAACATCTTTTCATTACGTACGGTTAAACTATCGGATGAGTGTAACTGCGGGCCATTTTCTATAAATCTGCCAGCATTATCTTCTTCGTTAAATTTATAATACTGAAAAGCCGGCCCCACGCTGAAAGTAGATTTTGGCCGACGCCAGCGGATGGCCGCATCGAACTGGTAAATGTTAAAACGTGCCCGATAATACCTGATATCGTCGCCATGCTCATCGAAATGGGTTTCGTTACCGAAGCCAAAAAAGTTTTGGGTATTGTTAGGCGCATTGATATCGGCTTTTGCCACGATATCGCCTTTTCCTAAAGCTTTTAACCACTCGCCTTTATAGTTAAACTTAAAAGCCCTGGTAGAAAACGAATGTAAAAACGAAATGGTTTGCGCATTGCCGTAAGGCTGTTTTCTAAAACCCGGGTTGGTTTGTTTGTAAATTAAACCCAGTAAAACCCCGTCATCATTGTTGTAACCTGCATTTAGCAACCAGGTATTGCGGCGGTACATATCTTTGGGGATATAGCTAAAGTTGGCAGTATCATTTGAGATAATTTTCCTGATTTTATGCTGATCGTCGCCCAGGTAAGTTGCCTTATCTGTGCGGCCATAAAGTTTCACATTGCCATTGCTGTTGGCAAAATCGTAAACTTTATTGCCCTTGCCGCCAATAATACGAATGCGGATGCCCGAGTTTTTATTATTCAGGATCAGGCTGTCGTTTCCGTTGTGCATGTACACCCGGATTTCTTTGGTAACCTTCGGATCGAAAGCACGGTTAAAAAGTTCGTCTTTAATATTGCCCTCTTTCGAAATTTTATTGATTTTAACGTTCAGGCCATTTTCGGGCGCATCGGTAATTTGTATGCGTTCATTCTTATTGGTTACTTCAATATCTACAATGCGGTTAAAGAAATGATAATACTGGTTCATTAACTTAGGCAGTGTAGCAATGCGGTTGCGCAGTTGTGCCAAAAGGGCATCGTGGTGTAAAGAATAACTTGGCTCCGGCAGTTTTTTCAATGCTTTTTCAAAAACGGCATCGTTATAATTGGCGCAAAAATCTTTTACAATCTTATCGAATTCTGCTTCACCGATATTGGCTGTCCAGCGGCTGCTGATTTCCCTTCCTTCCCATAAAAACCAGTTTATATTTTGTATACCCCTTTCGTAGCCCTGCATCATGGGTAATAACGAAGAAGATTGGGTATAACGCTGTAACTTACCATCGGATCTAAAAAACACCTGATCCCTGTCGCGCGGAACCGGCGAATATATTGAGCCATCTTTGGTTTTGGTTTCTTTCCAGCGCCACTGGTCTTCGTGCCTGTCCCAATCGCCTAATAATACATCGAAAGCCCTGGCCTTTACCCAGGCCGGGCCATCCAAACGGTTATCGTTATCTGCGGTTAGTTTTTTATCCATTTTAGGCGAGTTATCCGATTCGCCTACAGGCTCACGTTCTTCGAAAAGGCATAAGGTATTAGCAAAAGCAGGCTCAAATTCGCCAAGGTTATCATCAGGAGAAACCCAGCCAATAATTGGCGAGGTGTGTGGAATGCCTGCAGCTTTAGCGAGATCTGGCACCACCAGCGCCGAAAAGGGGTGCTGTGCCGACATGTTATCTTTAATTACATCTTTGGCAAAGGTTTCACGTAAGGCCGGAGGTAAAAGTACTTCAGGGTATTTTTCTACGCTGCGCAGTACATATTCTTTCCCGTTTTTATCTTCTAAACGTAAAGACCTCGATTGGTTACCACCGCCACGTTGCGTAGCTTTTAAACCACCCATCATTTGCGAAACTCTCAGCACAGGTACTTTGGTACGTTCGGCATATTCTTTTCGGTAGTTTTCGCCAAAAATATAGCGGTGGAAACGCCCAACACTGTCGTACTCGGGTTTAATGGTAACGAAAATACTATCTGCCGTAATGGGTTTATCGCGGTTGCGTACTTTTTGGCTAATGGTTTCGTATTTCTTGGTGTAGCTGTAAACCCGTTTAACGCTGGTATCGGAATAGATGTAATATTCGTAGCGCATATCGTTGTTCTTTAGCTGATCTGCTACGACATAACCCTGCTGCATTTCGTGAAACAACGAGGTTTTACCTTCTTTATTGGGCGAAACTTTTGAACCGGAACCACTGATAATCTGTAACTGTTTGCCCTTAATTAACTGCAAACCATGCTCGTGCCCGGCCACATAGGTAACGTTTGGATAATCGCCAAATACGCCGGTAACAGATTTAATCATATCCTTATAGGCAGGATGGTTTAAATCTTCGGGGCTTAGTAAAGTTGAACGTAGCAAAGGATAAACCGAGCCTAAAACCGGCATGGGGATATACAGATTTTTGTTTAGCGAAGTGAGCGGGAAAATGTGGTTGCGCAAGTTGAAATAGCCGCCATGCGGCCCATAGCTTTGAAACGGGTGGTGCGAAGCCAGAAGAATCATTTTATCTTTATTTTCTTCGAGCAACTGCTCCATTTTCACCAGTATTTCATCTTTGGTACGGCAATCGCAATCGCCACTGTTGTTGAATTTGTTGTATGGAAATAACCACCATTCGCTATCATAAGCAATAATGGTTAATTTATCGGTTAATTTAATGGCTACGGGATCGGGGCAACCGTTATCGGGAATCAATTTTAGCAAGGGATCGTTCTGTGCGCGGAGATAATCGCCCTGAGCCTGTATTTTGGCCAGTCCTTTTGGCCCCGATTTATCCCAGTCGTGGTTGCCAGGCAAAAAATATACCGCAGCCCCCATTTTACGCATGGGATCGAACTGAGAGTGTAATATCTTTTTGGTTTCTTCCTCTTCAACACTGCCAGGCAGGCCCATTCCTGTTGGATAAATGTTATCGCCAAGATAGAGTACGGTAGTTTTTTTTGGGATAACTTGTTTGGCGGCATTTTTTAAATCCTGCATTTGCGCTGGATTCATTTCACCGGCATCGCCGAAAAGAATTACGCGGTATTTAACATCATCCTGTGCAAAAGTAATGAGGCTGGTTAAACATAAGATTGAAAAAAGGGTAAATCTTTTAATCATATTCCGGTGTTTGTATAAAGATAGTTAATTTTAGAGTTTGTTTATATATCCGACAATTCCTATATCGGTCGTCACCCTGATCCGATAGCTATCGGATTTCCGCCCGGCCAGTCGGACGGGTATTTCAGAGTCTATGAGATGCTGAAACAAGTCCGATAGCTATCGGACCAGCATGACGATCGTAAGGAAGTAAGCTTTGCGAGCCTACTTTTTCAATTTAAACATTAAAATATTTCCGGCTGCAAGGGTGCCTCCCTCGTTAGAAATGTAAAGATTATTGTCTTTATCGAAAGCAATACCTTCGGGCTGATTAAAGAAACTACCAGGCAAAGGATAAGTGGCCTTCACTTTAAAACCAGCATCGGTTACTACCAGCAACTTATTGATTGATGAAAGTACGTACCACTCGTTGGTTGCTACATTTTTAGTCAACGCAGACGGACGGAATTTTGATCTGGCGGCACCAGACATTTTTTCGATATCCTTGTGCGACAATCCAAACTGACCAGCAAGTGTAAAAGTACCGTCAGCGGCAACCTTAAATCCATAAATACTGGTGGTTTTGGCTTTTGAATCAGGCTTGCTGTCTTTGGTTAAAATGTAAATCATGCCTGCTTTTTCATCGGCAGCCAATCCTTCGTACTCGGCTTTGGGTACCAGATCTTTCGTTTTAACCACATTGGCTACAGCCGGAGCATTAATGCCTGCAATAGGGAAAGTATGCAGCTCACCGTTACTTTTTAACACAATAACAAAGTTTTTAATGATGGCCAGGTCTTCATAATCACCCTTACCGCCAAATTTGGTAAACTTTGCTGTTTTATCGGTTAAACCTAGATGAAAAAGATCTCCGTCCTCATCCTGAATGGCAAATACCTCTTTAGCATCGCCGTTATGGAAAACAATACCCGAAATTTCGAACAAACTTTGCGGCATATTGTATTTCACTGGTTTGCTTAAATCGTAGGGTAAGCCTGTTTTTTGGGCTTCGGCTACAGCTGTATTTTCGGCACCTGTGGTTTCTTTATCATCACGGGTACTGTTTACGCATGAAATGCCTAAAAAAGCTGCTGCAACCAAAAGGCCCGAGGCAATGAAAGTTCTTTTATAATTCATGGGAAGTTAAATTTAATGCTTGTTTTTTAATAGTTGATAAATGCCGTATTGTGAAGCAACAGGCGTTCCTGTGGTTTCAACCGGTATGTTATCCATATTTTCATCAATACTAACAGCCTGCACATTATCTTGTTTTTGAATGGCTATGATATCGATAATTTCCTGCCTGATTTGTGCATCGTAAATCGGGAAACAGACTTCAATGCGGCGGTAAATATTGCGGTTCATCCAGTCGGCCGAACCCAGGTAAACTTCTTCTTTGCCTAAGTTATGGAAAATAAAAATACGGCCGTGCTCTAAATAACGATCTACAATCCGCGTAACTTTAATGTTTTCGCTCATGCCCTGTACACCGGGTACCAGGCGACAGATACTGCGCACAATCATATCGATTTTTACACCAGCAGTAGAAGCCTCGTAAAGTTTATCGATCAAAACCTTCTCTTCGAGGTTATTCATTTTAATAGTTATTGCTGCTACTTTGCCCTGTTTGGCATGTTCAATTTCGCGGTCAATTAAAGCCAGAAAAGCCGTTTGCAGGTTAAACTGCGCCACCAGCAGGTGCTTAAAATGAATCTGATCGGAAGCTGTTGGTTTTACCCTTTTGGCCAGAAAAATAAACAGAAGCTCAACTTCCCGCAGCATTTCTTTATTGGCTGTCATTAAAACATGATCGGTATAAAATGCAGCAGTACTTTCGTTAAAATTTCCGGTTGAGAATAATCCCGAATAATGCATCCTGTCGCCAACTTGCCGTTTAACCAGCGCCACTTTAGCATGTACTTTTAAAGCGGTTACACTATAAATAATATCCACCCCCACTTCGCGCATTTTCTTGGCCCATTTGATGTTGTTGGCTTCATCAAACCTGGCCTTCAGCTCGACCAAAACGGTTACTTTTTTACCATTTTTAGCTGCACTGATGAGTGCATTTACAATTTTCGAATCGCTGGCGACGCGGTAAAGGGTTACATAGATTTCGCGAGTATCGGCATCAATGGCGGCCTCGTTAAAAAAACGCAAAATGCTGTCGTAACTCTGGTAAGGGGTATGTACAATGATATCCTTTTTGTAAATGGCTTCGGTTAAAGTGCCTTCAATTAAATCGGTATTGCAGATTTTTGGCCAGCTCTCGTTCGATAGTTTTGGCGAATTTACAGGGAAAGCCATAAAATCTTTCAGGTTATGGTATTGCCCTCCCTCTATCCTATTGGCCTTTTTTAAGTTGAAAAGTTTCTTCAATCTATCCATCACCTCATCGGGAATGCCAGGCTGATGTAAAAAGCGGGTAGCTAAGCCTAAATCGCGTTTTAAAAGCTGTTTTTCGAGCTGCTCGGATAAACTGCCCGGATATTCATCTTTGAGATCGAGTTCGGCATCGCGGGTAATTTTGAAACTGTAACAACCGGTAATTTCCTGACCTGGAAAGATCCTGTTGAGATGAAAACGGATAATATCGTCCAAAAAAACAATAAAAGTACCATCTCCAGTATCTACTTTGTAAAAACGCGGCAGCTGATTTGACGGGATATTAAGGATAACGTTTTCCGTTTCTGCTTCCTTTTTAAGCGTAACCAAAAAGTACAACTCATTGTTGGCAGGAAAGAATTCTTTATTATCTTTCAGATGCACCGGTTGCAGAAAAGCCATTACCTGGCTTAAGAAATACCGGCTAAGGTTTTGCTCAATTCGTTCTGGGATGGCTTGACCGTAAATTAAGTTGATCTTGTTTTCTTTAAGCAGCGGGATTAATTCTGTACGCAGCACTTTACCATAGCGTTGCTGCTGATCGGAAATAAGCTGATTGGCGGTATTTAATAAATTATCGTCTATTTTAATGTCGTTATCCTCGCGGTTACTCAATTTCTCCAACGCCAGCAAAATGGGCATGCGTACGCGGTAAAATTCATCGAGGTTGGATGAAAATATGGATAAAAATTTAATACGCTCCAGCAAAGGCACCGTACTGCGTTCGGCTTCCATTAAAATGCGCTCGTTAAATTTTAGCCAGCTTAAATCGCGGTTAAAGAAAGTAGTTTCGGTTATTTGTTCCATTACAGTTTACCGTAAGCTGCGTAAGCAATAACAAAAGCAAATACTGCGGCAATTAAGCCCCACATAAAGATATTGTAGGCCAGGCGAATCAATTTGTATTTACGGCCTAAAACCACACCTTGCGAGTACACATCGGTAATTAAGGTTCCGTATAAAAAGTCTTTATCGTTCATTACCTTAATCATCCCCTCGGTATAGCTGGGCAAACTCATTTTATAAAAGTTACCAAAAAACAACAGGTTTACTTTTTTATTGTCCATATCTTCTTTGGTAAATTCTCCTTTGGGGATAGATGGACGGGTTGACAGGATGGAAACCACCACACAGGTTAAACTCACCAAAAGCAAAATAAAGGTGGGTATAATGAGGTTACCGTGATCTTCGAGCCTGCGCAACAGCAAACTCACAATTAACGATAGCATAATGGAATTTACGGTAATTAAAATATGGGCTTTATTGTCGGCCATATCGCTCAGGCGCTGGTTATTAGCCGAGGTAATGCGAAACATGGTTTCGATGCCTTTATCGGGGCGATCGCCTTTATCTTTCTTTTTCTTTCCGGTTACCACTTCTGGTGCAAAATTTTTGGTTTCGGCCAGTTCGGTACTGATTTCTTCCTGGGCAGTGAGTTTGCTTTTTAATTTCGCAATGTTGGCTTGTTTCTGATCACTTAACAACAGGTTGGCATAATCGGTATGGTAATGGTGCGACTCCATAAACTGAATATCTTTCTGGCGCCATTCGGTCTTGCTAATGTCTTTTTTGTAGATCAGTTCTACCTCTTTGTGCATTAACTTGCCTTTTTTACGAAAATCGGGTAATCCGAGGTGAAACAGGTCGGCATCGCAAAGAATTTTATCAATTTGGTTGGTAGGCTGCTGAGGTATCTTAGTAGCCAGAATAGCACTTTTAACGCCCTCTCGCACTGCGGCATTTACACCGTGCTGCTCCAAAAAATGATCGGCCATTTCTGCCCCTTTAGCCTCGTGGTTTAATGCGTCTTCAAAATAACCGGTATCGTGAAAATAAGCGGCAACGGTTACGGTGAAAAAATCCTCTTCACTTACCTGGTAGTGGTTGGCAATTTGCTGTGCAGCATTAACTACTTCTTCGGTGTGTGCTAAATTGTGGTAAACCAGCCTCGGATCGTTATGGGTTTGAAAGTAATGGCTTACATGGCGGGCCACATCTTCCTGCAATTGTTTATAGTTCATGAGCGTATTCGGGCTGTGATAAGGTATAGTTCTGTAGCAAATGCATTTTCTTTAAATCTATTAAAGCTAAAATTGTTTCGTTTTTACGATCATAAAATTACGCTAATTTTAGCAAAAACAATGTTCATCTGCTCTAAACAATAATAATGCCTGATTATTTTACAAAAAAGCAAAAAGACTAAAGCTTAAAGCAGAAAGACCAAAGTGCAGAGCAGAAAGACCAAAGCTGTAAGACTAAAGCTGAAAGCTGAAAGACCAAAGTGCAAAGCAAAAAGACTAAAGCTCAAAGCCGGAAGATAAATAATAGTCGAAAGTCTGGGCGCAGAACTAAAACTTAATGACCTTAATTCCTTAATGATGAAAAGACTAAGGCGGGAAAACAAAAACAATGCTGAAGAATAGTCGGAGGTCCGGAGATCGGGGACGGAAGTCTGAGCACAGAAGAGCGGAAAGCTTAAATACAAATGAAAGCCTAAAGTCTTGAGGCAGCACTAAAACTTAATGACTTTAATTCCTTAATGATGGAAAGAAAAAGGCGGAAAGACTAAAACTTAAAGCAGATCGTCATTTCGAGCGGAGTGCAACGAAGTCGAGAAATCTAACTTGAAAAGATTTCTCCCTGCCCGATGCAGGCGGGCATTTCGCCACCGGGAAAACCGGCTGGCTCCAGTCGAAATGACGATCCTATATTGGATTTGTCATTGATAGGGTAACGAAGTGGAGATTACGATCTGCTTTTAGGGGGGCAGAACTAATGAATATCTTTACTTTTTAAAACTTGCCAGTGCCTCATCAACCAAAGGTGCAATGGTTAAAAAATTGTTTGCAAGCTCAACAATTTGCTGCGCTATATTTTTATCGTCAAAACTTACCCAACCTTCCATTAAAGTTAGGGGGCCATAGTTAACACTTACATTAGGCCACTGCTGCTCAAATGCTTCAAAAGCACTCCTGAATACATTAGCAAACTTTCGGCTTTCAATGGCGTAACCGGGCAAATGCCGCAATTTAAATGCGTGTATATTGTACAATAATTTTTGCTGTTTATCGCTTTCATCACTCATCCAAATGGAAAAAAATATCCGGGTTTTGGCCAATAAGGGATCTTCTTTAGAACTACACCAGGACTTTTTATATATTTTTAAGCAAACACAATCTAATACCTCAAGTACAGCTGTTTCGAGCTGCATTTCTTTTAACAGCTGCAGATTTAGCTGGCCTTCCACACTACTGAATATTTTGAGGTACTTTTCTGATTCCGTCATTTTGCTTTGTTAATTTAAAAACACAAGTTATGTTTTTGATTCGAATACAGTGCTTTTAATAACTAGTCATTTCGAAAGGAGCGCAATTTATACAGATTTTACATCGGTAACGAAGATAGATCTCTCCCCGCCTGTACGGGCAGGCATTCCGCTGCGCTCCAGTCGAGATGACGGTTTAATATTTAATTTTGGGTTAGTCCATTATTTAATCTGGTAAATTACCTCATGTGCTTCCCAAAGAGCCGGCACTTCGAGTTTATGCACCAGTTTCTCTAAAACAGCCGCTGGCACTATGGCATCGCGGTTTTTGTTCTGCTGAAATAACAACTGATGTGGCACTTCGATATACACTACACGCACTTTCGCTTTGTAGGTATTAAAAAGTTCGATCAGTTGCACCCGCATTTGTCCGGTAATATTGGTGGCATTCCACACAAAAGGCTGTTGTTTACGCAAATATACCCTGGCTTGTTCTTTGGCCTCCTGTATTACCCTGCCATTACCGGCCTTATCGGTTGCTTTTATTCCCCATTTTACACGGATGGCATCTAAAGAGATAACCGGCCAATCGGCATAATGCTGCCTGATAAAAGTATCTTTCCCTGCACCTGGCAGACCGCTCATTAACACTACTTCAGCTTGTGGCTCATCAAAAGGTACATAATCCAGATAGCTGTCTTCGTGCTGCAAATAATGTATTTTAGCTTCGGCTGAGACAAACGAGCGTGCCTGCCCCCAGCACTGGTGCTCTTTACAAAATTCTTCGAAACAGGCTATCCGGTATAACATATCTTCCTGATCGATACAGATGCGACCAAGCATATCGGCACGTGCCAGTAAAGCAAGCCATTGGGTATTTACCTCCATGCTTACTTTAACCAAAGCCTTAAGCGGATCGGGTTTTTCGAACAACCAAATCGGAAAACCATGGTGACGCACGAGGCCAACAATCTGCTCGCGAATATGAAAAGGCACCTTACCATCCAGATACAACAATTTACGGGCAAACTGCGCGCCTTTACGTGCGTGCCCGTTTGAGGTAATGCTCCCATCGGGTTCAAATACGGTTGTACTGTACTTTTCTACATCGTGTAACAGCGCGGCTGTCCACAAAATTTCCTGCTCCTGTGCAGGTAAAGCTTTAAAATCAGCTTCATTTTGCAGGGCAGCCAAGACCATCTGTGTATGTATAGCCACATTGCCTTCGGCATGATATCGTTTATCCTGCTCCACCCCATTCATCCGTTTTACCCAGTCGAACCGTGTTTCCAGGTATTCCCAGTTTTTATTTTCGCTAAAGGTCCACATGTTTACCTCCTTCGTTAATTAAGGCCGCACGTTTCCAGTTTCTGGTCCAATGTTCATCGGTTTTAACGTGCCCCTTACGTACATATTTAAATACATTTTGGGCAAAGGCATCGGCCTCGTAGCCCGCAGCATTGCGGCTAACAATTCCCTCCATGGTGGTTGCTTTTTTATCATATATATCGAATGGGTCGAAAGTACCACGACCAGCAACCAAAGTCAATATTTCGCTTTCAAATTGTTTCTGATCAACCGGTGTTTGTTCTGTTTTAAGCACCGGCACGGTTGGTAAATCAATCAGTTTTGCATAAAATTCGGTTTCTTCCCAACTTAGCCAGCGGCCATGCTCGCGGATGCCAAAAACGTAAAAATGATGTTCGAGTTTGCGGTAAGCGATGGAGTGTATGGCATATAAATTTTCCATAAAAAATTCCAGATCGCCCAGATCATGCTTTACCAGTTCCCAGAAACGCCTTAGGCTTGCTGTCCATGGCGAAGTAGTTGGTGCTG
This sequence comes from Pedobacter kyungheensis, assembly GCF_000812965.1. Lineage (GTDB taxonomy): Bacteria > Bacteroidota > Bacteroidia > Sphingobacteriales > Sphingobacteriaceae > Pedobacter > Pedobacter kyungheensis. The sequence goes on along the minus strand of NZ_JSYN01000049.1, from coordinate 4,133 downwards.
CATGTGAGCGCGCAAAAACCCCATAACGCGAAAGGCAATTGTTTTCGCCATCTAATTTTTCGGTATGTATCAATGTTGGGATCTGTTGTATGTTATCCCAATAGTCGTGCTGTATCCGGTCATCGCTGGTTGTGCCCGGCGAAAACGGATAATGATACGTACGACCATATTTTTGTGAAATAGTCATCTTGTAATCAATAAAAATAAAAGAAATAGTAATTACTCCCTTCCAGATTTGGAAAGGTCATTTAACATGAATGTGTAAATGAGATTACATGACGCAATAGGTTATTATTTTTTAATATGGCTGCAAAGGTAGTAAAACCAATTTATAATCGCACAAAAATCCGGGATAATGTGTTTTTAATCAGCACACTAATAAGATTATGAGGTTTTAAGACGCACAAACTGAATATAATCGGTATTAACCGAATCGATACCGTGTTGTTTCATTTCTTTGGCAATTTGTGCCCGATGATAGGTACCATGATTAAAAACATGCAGTAAAATATCGGGCACAGCAGTTTCAAAGGCTGTACCGGCAGAGTTGCGGTATTGAATTAAGGGTAAAGAATGGTCTTCAGGATTTTCAATTGCTGCAAGCCCCTGCCCGCTTTCGGCTAATAATTTGCTACAAGTTTCGAGATCGTGCTGCTGCCGAACACTTACGTTGGGTTCCCGACCATTAATACGGTACAACCAAATCATCTGGGCATTCATGATATGACTGAATAGGTTGATACAAGATTGAGGCAGTACACCTGCATGTGTTTTTAAGGCAGCCAGCAAAGTTGAATTGGCCCAGTTATTATAGTTGCAAAATTGTTGGAGCATGGTTAAGGGGTTAAGGATATTTTGGCTAAACAATTATTAGATTTTATTTTGGCATTCCGGCCTGCATCAGACTCACCTTAAGTAAGCGCTTCCCTTTCCCAACTATGTTTGTTATAAACAGAATTTCAGCTCCATTAGTATACATAGTATGACCATTTTCGTTAATTTTTTGCTTAAAACCACTTGCTAAAGCTTCTTTAACCAGCAATACTAACTCATTTTTATTATTAGTTGTGTAAGCACAACCTTTCAACATTTTAGCGTCTGTAAGTCGGTAATAACTGGTATCTCTTTCATCAACATGTTTATAGCTCAGACTTGTTGAGTCGCCCCAACTAAATTGATAGCCTATTTTCTGAAAAAAAGCCTTTTTATCTTTCAATTTTAGCTTAAGGGTTTGACGCAAAATGGCCAAACTCGGAGCAGTTTTCGGCTGAACATGGGTACAAGATAATATCAATGTTAAACCAAGCAGGAGAAGAGCGATATTAAATTTCATGGTACCATATAATTTTAAAATCAGAATCTAACATCAAAAACGCCATCCTTTATTACAACCGAATCCTGCAGGTTCTTAATATTATATAAGGTTCCATTTAATTTACCGCCAACAAAAGGCACACCACTGTCTTTAGGTTTTTCGTATCTGGTAATCTGCACTTTGAAAGGTGGCTTTGTTTCATTAGTGGTATATACTTTTGAATCAGCTGATCCTAAATTAGTAACCAGGTAAATGCTGCTTGCAAAACTTTGTTTGTATGGATCGCTGTCTGACAACAAATATTCCTTTTTCTCAATATCGAAAATACGAACCTGGAACTTTGAATCTGTTGTTGTGTTTAAAAACGTTTTTGGCACTGTTACATTTACGGTATACATTTCTTTTTGTGTACCATCTCCGTAACCAATACCAGTCCAGCTTCCGCTAAATATGTTCCTGTTTTGATCGATTGAACCCTTGATTTCAAGCGATTGCCCTGCAATTTGCATTTTGATAAATTGAACATATGGCGTTTTAGCGGGTACCTCTGCATTTGGTTTCTTACAAGAGCAAAGCAACATGATTATGGCCAGGTTAAAAAAGAGTTTCGTAAACATTTTCATAAGACAGGTATTTGTGTGAGCACTTTAAACAGCCCCCATGCATTAAAAAAAAGATTCATAAAAGCCGAGCAATGTAAAAATAACAAATAACTAATAAAATAGTAATTAATCAAAAATTCTTTACACAAACGTTTGCTCCATTCGAAAATCAGGGGTAAAAAAATCAACTAAAATTTTATTAATCAACTGATTTCCAGCGACATTTTATCTATAAAAACATTTCATCTCCAATCTCCCCTATTTAAAACTACAACCTCAATAAAAATTGTAGCATAAAAAATTGTAGCTGTGTTTATTTAAAAATATAAGTTGTAAACAGGCAAACGTTTGCGCTTAGAAACTTATTTTTTTTCTGCAGTTAGTGGCTAACTTGAGTTTAGGTTAGCAACAATAATTTCTTTTTTATTGTGCTACAGTCTTCTATTTCGGGTTAGCGGCTAAGTATAGCAAATCATCGTCTGCATGCAGACAAAGTATTCCGGGTTGAATATTGAGGCTAGGTTAAGCAAAATAATCTCTTGTTTTTACAAGACGATTGGATAAGTGCAACTTAATTAAAACAACCATATAACTAACCAAAATCACAAAAAATGAAAAAAACAACTTCATTTGCTGCAAGCATGTTTTTATTGCTTAGCCTTTTCTCCTGTAAAAAAACTGAATCGTTACAGGATACCCAATCCGCAGAAATTAAAAAAAACATCGCCGTTACCGAGAGCTTGGGGGGCACCTCGTTAAACGTGGGCCTGGGTGGTAATGCCTACACTGCCGGCACCGGCGGGTTAATTAATGATACAGGCTTACACAACTGGACCTCGGCCAGCACCATTACCAGTGTTTGGTTCAGGCTGGGCCTTACGGGTAGTTTAACTGTAGCAGTTAAAGGTACTGTACCATCAGGAAGCAGCAACATTAAAGTAACCATTAACGGTACCGTGTTTAACAAAACCATTACCGGTACCACAGCCACCACCACTAATATTGGTACCGTAAACATTACTTCAGCCGGTTATGTTAGGGTAGATATACAGGGGGTGAGCAAAACAGGCAGTTATTTTGGCGACATTTCTGATCTGGTAATCAGCGGACCAACAGTTGCCTCAAACGTGCAATATGCCAACGATGTAACCAATTATTACTGGTCTCGCAGAGGCCCATCGTGCCACTTAAACTACACCGTTCCATCGGGTACCGAATGGTTTTACAGCGAGCTGAATGTTCCCAGCGGACAGGATAAAATTGGTTCTTACTTTATGGCCGATGGTTTTAGCGGTGGCTATTTCGGTATGCAGGTAAACTCGGCTACAGAAAGAAGAGTTTTATTCTCTGTTTGGGATCCATCAACAGGGTCTACTACACTGGTAAGAAAAGGAACGGATGTAACCACCAATGGTTTTGGTGGCGAAGGTACCGGAGGCCAATCGTACATGCTGTTTAACTGGGTGGCCGGTACCACCTATAAGTTTTTACTGCAAGGTAAACCAGATGGTGCAGGCAGTTCTGATTATACAGCCTGGTTTTATGCCCCCGAAAATGGCGTTTGGAAGGTTTTAGCGCAATGGAAACGCCCAAATACTACCGCATACTTAACTGGTGTATACTCGTTTATCGAAAACTTTAATCCGGATCAGGGCTATTTACAGAGAAGCTGTAACTATGGCAACCAATGGTACAAAACCAGTGCGGGCAGCTGGACAGAGGTTACCAATGCCAGTTTCAGTTATGATGCTACTGCTTCTGCAGAGCAGAGAATGGATTATCAGGGTGGTGTAACCGGCAATAGTTTTTACCTTAAAAACGGAGGCTTCTTTGCAACTTATACGAGTTATGGCACTGCTTTGAGCAGAACAGCTACGGGTACAGCCCCGAGCGTTAATTTAACTACTTTACCGTAATAGTTTTAATGTAAGCATGAGTGAATTTGAATAAGAGAATAATCTTCGCACATTAAACATTCAATCATTCAAATTCACTCATTCAATAATTAATTTAGGTTTCTAAAACATTTCAACCTTATAACGTCTTAACTTTTCAACATCCAATCATTCGTTATTTATCATTAAGAAATTAAGTGCATTAAGAAGCTTGCCCAAATTATAACCGACAGCTACCATTGACAAACACCTAAGAATGTCGTCATTGCGAGAAGGCTTTTTCAGCCGACGAAGCAATCTTTATAGCAAGAATTACCGGCA
>NZ_JSYN01000048.1 GCF_000812965.1 Pedobacter kyungheensis | reverse complement strand
TATAATTATAGGTTATTTTTCAAATGATATCTGCTCCTGGCATTTTTACTGCATTAAGATTGCCAGTCAAGCTGGCAATGACGATACTGTAAAAGGAATTGCAAAAAAGTGTACACACAATGGGATTCACTGGGAGGCCCGGGATACCCAGTGATTATTAAAACGGTGGATCATCATCACTGTAATCATCCATTTTTGAAGGACGGATAATCACATTGCTTTGCTTTTCAAAATCCTGCGATGGATACATTCCTGCTGATGGATCGGCTGCGAACGAACTTGGTGGTGCATCAAAATCATCTTCCAGATCCTGGAATTTAACAAACTTACCAACGAATTTAAGTGGTACAATACCGGTTTCACCGTTACGGTGTTTGGCTATAATTACCTCACCAATACCCGCCTGCGATCTGCCTTGCTCATCTTCGGTAATGCCATAATATTCAGGACGGTATAAGAACAGTACCATATCCGCATCCTGCTCAATTGAACCCGATTCACGTAAATCGGATAGCATTGGCCTTTTTCCCTGTAAACCTGGTCTGCTCTCTACCGCACGACTTAACTGCGATAGTGCCAGTACGGGTACATCCAGCTCTTTGGCTACCGATTTTAAGGCCCTCGATATACTACCAATTTCCTGCTCACGGTTACCGCCACCTTTACCTTCGCCCTTACCATGCATTAACTGCAAGTAATCGACAATTACCAATTGAATATCGTATTGTGATTTTAGCCTCCGGCATTTGGCTCTGAACTCAAAAATATTTAGCGCCGGTGTATCATCAATTAACAGGGGAGCCTCAGTTAAACGGCCAATTTTGCTGTGTAGCTGTTGCCATTCCCATTCCTGTAAATTTCCTTTCCTGATTTTTTCCTGCTCAATTTCGGCTTCTCCGGAAATAAGACGGTTAACCAACTGTACCGACGACATCTCGAGCGAGAACACCACGCAAGGCCTTTGGAAATCGACCGTGGCGTTACGTGCACAGGTTAATACGAAGGCCGTTTTTCCCATCGCCGGACGGGCAGCGATAATTACCAAATCTTGTTTCTGCCAGCCACCGGTAATACGGTCTAAGCCTGTAAAGCCAGTTGGTACACCTGTTAAACCATCAGTTTTGGTTCTTAGCTCTTCAAGCGATGCCAGCGACTGCTTCACGATATCTTCCATTTTCTGGGTATCTCTACGCAGGTTGTTTTGGGCAATTTCAAAAAGTCCTTTTTCGGCCTGGTCAAGCAAATCGAAAATATCAGTGGTATCTTCGTAAGCGTTGGTGATAATTTCAGTAGATATTCTGATCAGCTCGCGCTGGATATATTTTTGTGAAATGATACGGGCATGAAATTCGATGTTTGCCGCCGAAGCTACCCGGTTGGTTAAGCTCGTAATATAATAGGCACCACCTACAATTTCTAAGGCACCCATGGTGCGCAATTCTGAAGTAACGGTTAAAATATCTACCGGTTTCGATTTCTGGAATAGAATATGAATCGCCTCAAAAATCTTCTGATGGGCAATGTTGTAAAAAACATCAGGTTTTAAAACATCAATTACCGCAGATAGGGCATCTTTTTCGAGCATAAGCGCTCCCAAAACTGCTTCTTCCAGGTCTAAAGCCTGTGGTGGGATTTTTCCCTGTGCACTAATGGTATTGCTTAGTCTGGCCTTTCGGGCAGCGAAGCTGTTTTTTCCGCCTTGTTCGTTATCGTTACTCATTCCACAAAAGTAGTTAAATTTTGACGGGCTTGCTTGAATTAGTTGTTACTGTTTGTTAACAAATTGAAGCATAATCAAATTGATTTTTTTGAGGTTTTTTACCGGGATATTTTTTTTTGAACAATTAAATGTGAATAAGAATAATATAGATAAGGGCTAAAAGATTTTATTTGAATACTTTTGCCTAACAATTTCAAAACATGGATAATTTTAGAAGACCGCAACGCGCAAAAGAGAATAATGAGTTTATATTTGGGATCAGGGCTGTAATAGAGGCTGTTAAAGCCGGTAGAGATATTGAAACCATTTATCAGCAACGTGGTTTGGGTGGCGAATTGTTCTTAGAGTTAAAGTCGCTTTTAAAAGATACCTTAATTCCGCTTAACTCAGTTCCGATTGAGAAACTGAACCGGATGTCGCAGAAAAACCACCAGGGAGTTATTGCGGTAATATCACCTATTACCTATCAAAATATTGAAGACATTATACCTGCTATTTTTGAAAAAGGAGAGGTGCCGCTGGTTCTGGTGCTCGATAGTGTGACCGATGTACGCAACATGGGCGCTATTGCCCGTACAGCAGCCTGTGTGGGTGTGCATGCCATCGTTGTGCCGCTAAAAAATGCAGCTCAGATTAATGCCGATGCCATTAAAACATCAGCAGGTGCTTTATTTAGTATTCCCATTTGCCGCCATGCCAACCTGCATAAAACCTGTTTGTTTTTACAGGATAGCGGCTTACAGGTAGTTGCCTGTACCGAAAAAACTAACGATATGATTTACGCGCCTGATTACACTATGCCAACAGCTATTGTAATGGGATCGGAAGATGAAGGAATTTCGAACGATTTGTTAAGGGTAGCCGATCATCTGGCTAAAATACCTATGGCCGGTAAAATCGAATCGCTAAATGTATCGGTAGCCGCCGGGGTAATTTTATACGAAGCCATCAGACAAAGAACGATTTAAGGTAAGGGGATGGTCAATAATCAATAACCAATGTTCAATCTTCAATGACCAATCGAGAGTGCATTAAAAGGGATCATAAATAAAAACCTTAATGTACTTAATTTCTTAATGGTGAAGCGACTTAATGTGGAAGATGGAAAAGGGAGGATGGAAGTAAATAACCAATAACCAAATTCCAATTTTCAATGGCAAGCGTGTTAGATAGCATCGTAAATTAAACCTTAATGTGCTTAATTTCTTAATGATGAAATTACTTAATATGGAAGACGTTCAGATTCACTTTACATCTTCCATATTAACTTTCACATCTTACCTCTTTTAAATAAATTTATTACCGAAACGCGACTTCACCTCGGCAACAAATTCTTTAACACGTTGCTCCTCGTTTCTTGGGCAAACCATTAGCATGTTGTTGTTTTCTACTACAATATAATCGTGCAGGCCCTGTAAAATAACCAGTTTATCTTTAGGTACGTTAACCATGCAGTTTGATGAATCGAACATAATTACCTGCTCTGACGGGATTACAGCATTGCCTACATAGTCTTTCTCGGCCATTTCATAAATCGATGCCCAGGTGCCTAAATCCGACCAGCCGAAATCAGCCGGGAGTACATACACATTTTCTGCTTTTTCCATGATGCCAAAATCGATAGAGATATTGGTGCACTGGAAATAGGCATTATTGATAAATTCTTTTTCTCCTGCTGTATTCAATTCTGCCCTGCCCACATTAAATATTTCATACATATCAGGCAAATGTTTTTCAAAAGCTTTTAGGATTGCTTTAGATGACCAGATGAAAATCCCAGCGTTCCATAAAAAGTCGCCGCTCTGAATAAATGATTTAGCCAGCTCCAGGTTGGGTTTCTCTGTAAAGGTTTTAACCTTGTGCAGGTCGGTATCTGTATTGAGTACGTAATCAGTGTGTTGTATGTAGCCATACCCCGTATCCGGACGATTCGGTTTAATGCCCAAAGTAATCAGACAGTCGTTTTTTGAGGCTGCATCAAGCGATTGTTCAATGGACCTTACAAACTCATCCATGTTGCCTATGGTATGATCAGAAGGGGCAACTACAATGGTTGAGTTCGGATTTAATTCCGCAATTTTTAAACTTCCGTAGGCAATACAAGGTGCTGTATTTCTAAGTAAAGGCTCTGCTAATATCTGGTTTTCGCTTAATTGCGGCAGTTGTTCTTTTACCAAATCGACGTAAATTTCGTTGGTAACGATAAAAATATTGTCCGGCGGACAGATTTTTAAAAACCTGTCATAAGTGCTTTGTATCAGCGTTTTCCCAACGCCAAAGAAATCAATAAATTGTTTCGGGTATTCTGTTCTGCTTACCGGCCAAAAACGGCTTCCTACGCCGCCGGCCATAATTAAGGCATAATAATCTTTATTCATTTTATGTTTTAAAATTACACTATCCCCTCGTTTAGGAGGTCGTGTAAATGGATGATGCCAAAGTAAGTGTTTTGTTCCAGAACTAACAACTGTGTAATGTTATTTTGTTTGATAATCTCCAGGGCATCTACTGCCAAAGCATCGTGCTGGATACTTTTTGGCGTTCTGCCCATAATATCTTCGGCTTTTAAATGCTCAATTGTATTGTTGTTTTCCAACATCCTCCTGATATCGCCGTCAGTAATTACCCCAAGTATATGATTACCGTTATCTACAACAGCCACAGCACCCAAACGGTTTTTACTAATTTCAATCAATACGTCCTTTACCGGCGCAGCTGGAGAAATAGATGGTTTTTCGTTAGATAAGGCCAGGTCTCTGGCTTTTAAATAAAGTTTTTTACCTAACGATCCGCCCGGGTGGTATTTGGCGAAATCGGCTTCGTTAAATTCGCGGCATTCGAGCAAACAAATGGCCAGGGCATCACCCAAAGCCAACTGTGCAGTAGTGCTGGTAGTAGGAGCCAGATTATGCGGACAAGCCTCTTTTTCGAAAGCGGTGTTCAAAATCAGGTCGGCCTGTTCTGCCAGGAAGGAGCTTAATTCGCCCACCATACCAATTAACAAATTGCCTGAGGTTTTAAGTAAAGGAACAAGTACTTTAATTTCCGGAGTATTACCGCTTTTGGAAAGGCAGATAATAACATCATCTATCTGGATCATGCCCAGATCGCCGTGAATGGCATCGGCGGCATGCATAAATATGGCTGGTGTACCGGTCGAGTTAAAAGTAGCCACAATTTTTTGGGCAATAATGGCGCTTTTGCCAATTCCGGTTACAATCACGCGGCCTTTACACTGTAAAATGCTGGTTACCACTTTTTCGAAATCGTCGTTAATGTTCCGGGCAACATTCATTATTGCTGCTGCTTCGAGCTCCAGGGTGCTTATAGCCGATTGAATAATTGATTTTTTACTTTTCAAAGAGAAAATAATTGTCTGTTAATACTTGAAATTCTTGTAAAATTATGTTATTTTGGATAGAAAAATAGCATCGCATATTTTATTACACAAAATGGACGTGAAAAAGTCGTTATTTGATAACCTACAAAATTTCTTCGGGTTTGACAATTTCAAGGGTGATCAGGAGTCGATCATAACAAATATTTTAGAAGGCAATAACACATTTGTGATTATGCCTACAGGCGGAGGGAAGTCGATTTGCTATCAGTTACCAGCTCTAATGAGCGAAGGAACGGCAATTGTGATTTCTCCGTTAATTGCTTTAATGAAAAACCAGGTAGACCAATTGCGGGCTTTTGGTGGAAATGACAGTATCGCTCATTTTCTGAATTCATCTCTCAATAAATCTGAAATTACGCAAGTTAAATCTGATCTCTTAAGCGGCCAGACTAAATTATTGTATGTTGCGCCCGAATCGCTGGCGAAGCAAGATAATATTGAATTTTTAAACCTGATTAAAATCTCTTTCGTTGCGGTGGATGAAGCACACTGTATCTCTGAATGGGGGCACGATTTCAGGCCTGAATACCGTAAAATAAAACAGGTTATTGCAGGTTTAGGCAATAATATTCCAATTATAGCCTTAACGGCTACGGCTACGCCAAAAGTGCAGCAGGATATTATGAAAAACCTGGGGATGACAGAGGCTACGTTGTTTAAATCGTCATTTAACAGGCCAAACTTGTTTTATGAGATCCGTCCCAAGCGCGATATTACCAAAGAGATTATCAAATACATCAAATCAAACCCAGGTAAATCGGGGATTATTTATTGCCTGAGCCGTAAAAAAGTAGAGGAAGTAGCCGAAGCTTTAAATTTAAACGGGATCAGTGCCTTGCCTTATCATGCTGGTCTGGATGCGAAAGTAAGGGCCGAAACACAGGATAAATTTTTGATGGAAGATGCCGAGGTAATTGTAGCAACCATTGCCTTTGGTATGGGAATAGATAAGCCGGACGTTCGTTTTGTAATCCACCACGATGTGCCTAAGAGCATGGAAGGTTATTACCAGGAAACCGGTAGGGCCGGACGTGATGGCGGCGAAGGGGTTTGTATCGCTTTCTACTCGCAAAAAGATGTAGATAAGCTGGCCAAGTTTATGAAAGATAAACCGGTTTCTGAAAGAGAAATTGGTACACAGATATTAAAAGAGGTAATTGATTATGCCGAATCGGGCGTTTGCCGCCGTAAACAGATTCTGCATTATTTTGGCGAAAACTTTAACGAAACAGGCTGTAACTGCATGTGCGATAATTGTAAAAAGCCTAAAAAACAGTTTGATGCTGAAAATCAGTTGTCTACGCTTTTAAAATTCATTGAAAAAACAGGAGAGAAGTTTGACGATGCCCATTTACTAAATGTTTTCTTAGGTTTAGAAACCGCCCAAACCATTGCTTACGAGCACAGTAAAGTGCCCGAATTTGGAATTGGGAAAGCAGATGGCGAGTTGATGTGGAAATCAATTGTGCGTCAGGCCGTTTTAAATAACTTCCTGTACAAGGATATCGATAACTATGGTTTATTAAAATTAACCAGACAAGGGAAAGACTTTATTGTTAATCCTTATAGTTTGAAATTTATTTTAAACGAGCCGATTGAAAGTGGTGCCGACGATGATGATGATGACGTTAAACAAGGCCCTGGAGCTTTAGATACGCATCTTTTATCACTGCTTAAGGATTTACGTAAAAAAATCGCCAAGCAGAAAAATGTACCTCCATTTGTGGTTTTCCAGGATCCATCGTTAGAGGAAATGTGTACGCATTACCCAATTACCATGGAAGAGTTGCGCCAGATTTCGGGTGTAGGCTCTGGTAAAGCCATGAAATTCGGAACGCCATTTATCGAACTGATTAAAAAATATGTTGAGGATAACGACATTGAGCGCCCAATTGACCTGATTATTAAAACCCAGGCCAATAAATCGCAAATGAAGGTATCTATCATCCAGAATATCGACCGCCAGATTGGCCTCGAAGACATTGCAGATTCAAAAGGCATTACTTACGAGGAAATCCTGAAAGAGGTAGAATCGATTGTAAACTCCGGAACAAAGCTGAACCTGAATTATTTCATTGACGAAGTAATTGATGATGACAGACAAGACGAGGTTTTTGATTATTTCAGGGCTGCTGAAAGCGATTCTATCGATGAAGCCTTAAATGAGCTTGGCGAAACTGATTATACGCGCGAAGAAATTCAGCTGATGCGCATTAAATTCATGTCAGAACTAGGAAATTAAGCAAGATATGAGAGGTGAGACATTAGATTTGAGACAAACTCATTCTAATATCTCATTTCTCACATCTCGATACTAAAAACTAGATTGGAAATATGGGATTAGAGGTAACTCATATCTCATATCTCAAGTCTCACATCTCAAAAATGATAAACTACTTAGATAAACTTAAAAATACCGACACAGGAAATTTCTTTTTAATGGCTGGTCCATGTGCTATTGAAGGAGAAGAAATTGCCATGCGCATTGCCGAAAAGATTATTACGATAACTGATAAACTTAAAATCCCTTATATTTTTAAAGGCTCTTACCGCAAGGCTAACAGGAGCAAAGGAAGTTCTTTTACAGGTATTGGTGATGAAAAAGCTTTAAGAATCCTGGAGCGGGTTGGTCGCGAGTTTGGTGTACCAACCGTAACCGATATTCACGAAAGCGATGAGGCTGCTATGGCGGCGGCTTATGTTGATGTATTGCAAATTCCTGCATTTTTATGCCGTCAAACTGACTTATTAATTGCTGCCGCTCAAACCGGTAAAGTAGTTAACGTAAAAAAAGGCCAGTTTTTATCAGCTGGTTCGATGAAATTTGCTGTTGAGAAAATTAAAGAGGCCGGAAATGATAAGGTTATTTTAACCGATCGCGGAAATACCTTTGGTTACCAGGATTTGATTGTAGATTACCGTGGTTTACCTGAAATGCAAAGTTTTGGCGTGCCGGTAGTAATGGACTGTACACATAGCTTGCAGCAACCCAACCAAAGCAGCGGTGTAACTGGTGGTAAACCCGAACTGATCTCAACTATTGCCAAAGCGGCTATTGCTGTTGGTGCAGACGGTTTGTTTATTGAAACGCATCCCGATCCGGCTAATGCCAAATCGGATGGAGCCAACATGCTGCATTTAGATTTATTGGAAGAAACTTTAACGAAACTAATTCGTATCAGACAAGCGATACTTTAATAGCCAGTCGTCATTGCCAGCTTGACTGGCAATCTTAAAGCAATTGCTCAGCAATGTAATTAAAACTTATTAAGGTCAGATGGGAACATCTGACCTTACTTAAATTTGTTATTATTGTCTTGCTGAATGCAGTGAAGCATCTTTTTGTAAATGTGTTTTTCATTTGAGAGAGATTCTTCACTACGTTCAGAATGACAGCGTTAAATTGATCTATCGGTTGGTGTCAACACCGACCGACATAAAAGCTTTATATTCTGTTGTAATCTCCACGCCAATGCCTTATTGCTTTCTTAATTTCATTGGGAGACAATTGATCAGCTAGGGCTCTATCCACTAAAGCTAAAAATTCTTCATCTCCGGCAAATCGTAAAGCTAGTATTTGTCCCATGCTTAACTCTCCTGGAAGCGCTTTCCCGGCCAGGATGTAATAACGCAATTTTTCTTCAGCCCTTGCTGCTCTATCCTGCGCTTTGAGTGCAAATATGCGTGCCATTACAGCTTTAATAGAAATTAGGAAAAATGCAAGTACAATTAAGCCTGTAATGATACTGGTGAAAGTAACGCATACATAAATGGCAAAACCAAAGCCTATAACTGCCAATGGTATTGCAAAAAAATGAAAGGGTGGATAAAATCTTTTATGGTTTTCGTAGTTCTGTGCCATATTTATTTTTTCTACGCTATACTATTTCATCAGATGCATTATATTTTGGTGATAATAAAAGAAGTCCTCCTGTTATTTTTCCTGCCTAGTTCAGTTTTATTATCTGCAATTGGCTTACTTGCCCCAAAACCTTTAAAAGTGAGTCTTTTGGCATCAATCTGGTTTTTAATCAGGTAATCGTAAACCGCATTGGCGCGGTTAAAAGATAATTTTTCGTTCATCTTATCATCGCCAACATTATCAGTATGCCCTTGAATTTCGATATTAACCGATTCGTTTTGGTGCAGAAAATCGATCAGTAAATCGAGCTCGCGAATAGAGGCAGGAAGTAAGTTAAATTTGTTGGTATCGAAAAAGATATTGCGGAGCGTTACATTTCCTCCTTGCTTTATTTTTTCAATCGCTACTTCAATTTGGTATGGTTTGTTAATGTCTGCAGCTTTGAGTTCAAAATTTTCTGAATAAAACAAATAGCCTTCTGCGTTAACGTTAAATAAATAATCGCTTCCAATTGGCATTACGGCTAAGAATTCGCCTGTTTCAGGATCGGTATAATCATCAAAAACAGTTTTATTGGTTTTGAGATCGATCACCTGAACATTACTTTCAATGGTTTTCTTCGTGTCTTTATCCCTAACTATACCTTTAACATAGGTAACTTTAGCTGGCCTGGCCTGTTCAGGTATTCCAAAACTATAAATATCCTGCGTACCAAAGCCATTCTTTAAATTGGAAGAAAACAAACCAAAATTCCCGTCGGCACTTACTACCAAACCACTTTCATCATCAAACGAATTGATAGGATATCCAATGTTAATTGGTTTCTGCCATTTTCCGCTGTCATCCATCCGGCTGTAGTAAATATCTTTATTGCCAAAACCAGGCCATCCATCCGACGAAAAATAGAGGGTTTTTCCGTCTACATGCAAGAAGGGCGTGTTTTCATCGTATGCCGTATTAATATCCGGACCCAGGTTTACAGCAGGTCCCCATTTGGCATCATCGGTAATGGTACTTTTCCAGATATCGTAACCACCAGAACCACCGGGGCGATTACTGATAAAATACAGCGTTCTGCCATCAGGGCTAATCGCCGGTTGCGATTCCCAATATTCGGAGTTTACCGGTTTACCTACATTATAAGGTTCGCCCCAGTCTTTGCCTTCGCGGTGCGAAACATAAATGTCGCATCGGCCCAATCCATCCGGACGGTTACATCCGGTAAAAAAAAGATATTTGCCGTCGGGAGAAATGGTTTGTGCACCTTCATTGTAACGGGCAGTATTTATTTTAGCCGAAAGTGGTGTAGCCTGGCCCCAGGCGTTATTTTTAAATTGTGATGTCCAGAAATCTTCGTTGCCGTTAACCTGACGGGTAAATATCAAGGTTTCGCCATCTGCAGTCAATGCAGGGAAATACTCTGCGTCGGTGGTGTTTACCCCAGGGCCTAAGTTGGTTGGCGAGTATTTTACAGGTTTTTTAACGGCCGAAATGGCAAAATCGCAATCCAGCAGGTATTTTTTTGCTTTTTTTGCGCGATCTGATGAAGCATCGAGTGCTAGAAATGCTTCGAAATCTTGTTTGGCTTTGATGTAATCTTGTGTAGCAAATTCGGTTTCAGCCAAACCAAAAGTCACTTCAGGTTTTACATTTTTATTGATGAGGATCGCTTTTTGATAAGCTCCTTTAGCTTCGGGATATTTTCTTTGAATTTTGTAAACACCGGCTAAGACAATGAAGGCATTTTGAAATAGCGGATCGCTTTCAACTGCAGTTTTCAATAATTGCTCAGCACCGGAAAAATCTTGTTTTTGGATTGCAGCGCCAGCATTTTCGAAAGCATTTTGTGCTTTTTTATTACCAGAATTCTGTGCAAATACACAAAAACTTAAAAAACTAAAACATAGGAACAGACAAAACCTCATACATTAAACTTTGGTTACAAAGCTAATGTATCGTTTTTAAGGAATATTTAAAAATTTGTGTGTTTGTAAAGAAATTTCCCATTTCGGGTTGGCCATTACATAATCGATAATCATGGGAGTAATTTCCTTTGATTTAGACCATTCTGGCTGAAGGTAAAGTTTACAACCAGGGGATACCATTGCTGCATATTCTTCTGCCCACTTAAAGTCGCTTTTATTGAAAACAATTACTTTGAGCTCATTCGCAAAAGGTGCAATATCTGGCCTTGGCGCTTTAAACTTTTTAGGGGATAAGCAAATCCAGTCCCAGTTGCCCGAAAGGGGGTAAGCGCCAGAAGTTTCGATAAAAGTAAGAATACCTCTTTCTTTCAGTTTACTGGTCAGGTAATCGAGGTTATAAATTAAAGGCTCACCACCTGTAATTACAACAGCTTTACCCGGAAAGCGGTCGGCATTTTCTACAATAACATCCGAAGCCGTTAGCGGGTGCATTTCGGCATCCCAGCTTTCTTTAACGTCGCACCAGTGGCAGCCTACATCGCAACCACCTAAACGGATAAAATAAGCCGCTTTGCCGGTGTTAAATCCTTCGCCCTGTATGGTGTAAAATTCTTCCATTAAAGGAAGTAATGTGCCGTCTTCTGGAATGTCTTGTTTCATTTTTGAGGTTGCAAATATCCTAAAAAAATATGGTGATGCCGTTCCTATTTCTAAATTTAATAGAAAGATGAAATAATACTGATATTTATTTGCTGTATTTTAGCACTATGAAGTGGTTTAAAGCATTAAATAGCAATCAGATTCCCCGTGCCGATGACATTAAAACCATTTCGGTTGATGGGAAGCAGCTTTGTATAATTAATAACGAAGATAGAATTATTGCCACGCAATCGCATTGTCCGCATGCCGGTGGACATTTTAGTGGGGGCTGGTGTAAAAACGGAAATCTGGTATGCCCGATTCACCGCTACGAGTATAGCCTCGAAACCGGAAGGGGAGCAGAAGGGCAGGGAGATTATATTAGGATCTATCCGACTGAGCTAAGAGAAGATGGTTTGTATATCGGCTTTGAAGAAAGCTGGTGGAGTAAACTTTGGGGATGATAGGGGAACTGGGTAATTGTATGGTTATAATTGTTAGATTGTTGCCAGACAAACTGTTAACTGAAAATTAGGTAATTAGTTCATTGGTCATTAGTAACTGCAAACCGCCAATTGCAAACTGCATTAAGGTTAACTGGTTAATCGTTTAAATGGGTTAACTGACTCCAACCCCAAACATCTGGCCAGATCCTCTAAACTAAAAAAGCGATCCAAAATGAACCGCTTTCAATGCTTTAGTCTTTAAGCTTTCGGCTTTAGTCTCAAGAATAAATTTCTTTCCTTGCCGAAGCCAATGTGTTTTTCAACAAGCCTACAATAGTCATTAAACCTACACCACCCGGTACCGGAGTAATGTACGATGAAATGGGGGCAACATTGTCGAAATCAACGTCGCCATAGAGCTTAAAGCCTGATTTGGTTTCGGTAGAATTTTCGCGGTTAATACCCACGTCGATAATAATAGCACCTGGTTTAACCATATCAGCAGTAACAAAGTTCTTTTTGCCAATAGCTGCAATAACTATGTCTGCCTGTAAAACCTGCTCTTTTAAATCTTTCGTACGCGAGTGGGTAAGCGTTACGGTGCAGTTACCTGGATTCGCATTACGCGCCATTAAAATACTCATCGGGCTACCTACAATGTTACTACGGCCAACTACAACGCAGTGTTTGCCAGTTGTATCGATATTGTATTCCTGTAACATCAATAAAATACCATAAGGAGTTGCCGGAATAAAGCAAGGTAAGTTGCGCATCATTCGGCCCAGGTTTACCGGGTGGAAACCATCTACATCTTTACGGTAATCAATTTTTTCAGTTACTTTTTCAGGGTCGATGTGCTTAGGTAAAGGCAATTGTACAATTAAACCATCCACATCAGCATCCTGGTTAATTTCTTCAATTTTAGCCAACAATTCAGCCTCGGTAACCGAGTTATCGTAACGGTGAAGCGAAGATTTAAAACCTACCTTTTCACAGTTTTTCATTTTACTGGCTACATAAGTTTCGCTACCACCATCATTACCCACTAATATCGCTACAAGGTGTGGCTTGCGACCTGTTTTATTCAAAAACTCAGCTGCCTCTTCAGCAATCTGAACCTTAACTTTTTCTGATACGTATTTACCGTCTAGTAGTTTCATTGTTCTAGTATCTAGTATCAAGTATCAAGCTTCGCAAGCTGTCTTGCTACCTGATACTTGTATCCTGATTATAATATTAATCTAATTTCAAAACCGCCATAAATGCCGATTGCGGGATTTCTACGTTACCCACCTGGCGCATGCGTTTTTTACCTTTTTTCTGTTTCTCCAATAACTTACGTTTACGGGAAATATCACCACCATAACATTTCGCGGTTACATCTTTACGTAAAGCGCTCAATGTTTCTCGGGCAATAACTTTAGCCCCGATCGAAGCCTGAATTTTAATTTCAAACTGCTGACGTGGGATCAGTTCTTTTAACTTTTCGCAGATCTTCTTACCGAAATCATAAGCATTACTGCGGTGAATTAATGAAGATAACGCATCAACAGGCTCTTCATTAATTAACATATCTAAGCGAACTAAATCCGATTTACGGTAACCAACCTGATGATAATCGAATGAAGCATAACCTTTAGAAATGGTTTTCAGTTTATCGTAAAAATCGAATACAATTTCGCCCATTGGCATTTCGAAAACCAATTCAACACGATCTGAAGTTAAGTAAGATTGATTAACAATAATACCACGTTTTTGAATACAAAGCGACATTACCGGACCAACAAACTCCGCCTTGGTAATGATATTTGCTTTAATGAAAGGCTCTTCAACCGAATCCAGTTTACTTGGGTCTGGTAAATCAGATGGATTATTTACGGTAATTTCGACACCTTTGGTGGTATGCGCCACGTAAGATACGTTGGGTACCGTTGTAATTACCGTCATGTCGAACTCACGTTCTAAACGTTCCTGGATAATCTCCATGTGCAACATACCCAGGAAACCGCAACGGAAACCGAAACCTAAAGCAGCAGAACTTTCCGGTTCGAAAACGATAGATGCATCATTTAGCTGCAACTTGTGCATTGCTTCACGTAATTCTTCAAAATCTTCTGTATCAACAGGGTAGATGCCGGCAAATACCATTGGCTTAACCTCTTCAAAACCCTGAATGGCACCATCAGCTGGTCTGCCAACAGTTGTTATGGTATCACCAACTTTTACCTCGCGTGCTTCCTTAATTCCGGAAATAATGTAACCTACATCACCGGTTTTAACCACGTTGCGTGGCGACATATCCAGTTTCAAAATACCAACTTCATCAGCCAGGTATTCTTTACCGGTATTGATGAATTTTACCTTGTCACCTTTTTTAATTTCGCCGTTCACCACTTTATAATACGCGATAATCCCCCTGAATGAGTTAAATACAGAGTCGAAAATCAATGCTTGCAATGGCGCTTCGGTATCGCCAACCGGAGCCGGAACCCTGTCAACAATAGCCTGTAAAATTTCGGGGATTCCCATTCCTGTTTTACCAGAAGCAGGAATAATATCATCACGGTCACAACCGATCAAATCAATAATCTGGTCTTTAACTTCCTCTGGCATGGCACCTGGTAAGTCCATTTTATTCAGGATCGGAATGATTTCCAGATCGTGCTCCAAAGCCAGATATAAGTTCGAAATGGTCTGTGCCTGGATACCTTGAGAGGCATCAACAATCAATAAGGCACCCTCACAGGCGGCAATTGAACGAGAAACCTCGTACGAGAAATCTACGTGTCCAGGGGTGTCAATTAAGTTAAAAACATACTCTTCACCACCAACTTTATAGTTCATTTGTATGGCATGACTTTTAATGGTAATGCCTCGCTCGCGCTCCAAATCCATATTATCGAGCAATTGCGCCTGCGCTTCACGCTGCGAAATTGTCGCTGTATATTCTAATAACCGATCAGCCAGGGTACTTTTACCATGGTCGATGTGTGCAATAATGCAAAAATTACGTATATGCTTCATCTTTGCGCAAAGATATGTTTTTTAATGGAATTTGTAAGCTGTTACAGAAAGTGAAATCCATGATTTTTTGGGGTGATTAAAATTTGTATTTTTCTGCGTAATCAGAAAAGCAAAGCCAGTTGCATTTCGGCAATTTTGGCCCTGCCTTTCACTATATCTTTTTGGCTGTAATCAGCTTTAAACTGAATGTCGCTTAGCCAAAAAGGATGCCGTTGCCGTCAGGTTTATTAAACAACAGGTACTGGTGCTTGGGTCACCTTTTCCAGACATGGTGCTTAATACGTAACAATTGGCAAGCTTTTTACTCTAATTATAACCAAACCCATACATTTTGCTCAGCTTAAACCATATCTATAAAAAATACGGCAGCAATGAAGTTTTAAACTTTCGCGAATGGAAAATCGATCCCGGAATCCATTGGTTAAAAGGAGGGAACGGTACCGGTAAATCTACCCTGTTCCGCATTATATCTGGTCAAACACCTTTTAAAGGCGAGGTCGAACTCAATGGGGTTAATCTTAAAAAAGAACCGGTAAAGTTTCGAAGCATAATCAGTTTTGCAGAAGCCGAACCACAATACCCGTTATTTATTACCGGCCAGGAACAGATTGATTTTTACACCGAAACCCGTAACGCAAAAGCTAGCCAGGCAGCTAACCTGGCCGATTACTTCGAAATGTCGGCTTTTTTAAACCAAAAGGTAGGCGGTTACTCCAGTGGCATGCTTAAAAAGTTGTCTTTAATTTGTGCGTTTATTGGCAATCCGGTCTTGTATATTTTAGATGAACCCCTCATCACCATCGATATAGCATCGGCCGATAAACTTTACCAGCTCATTAAGGCGCAAGCTGCACAAGGTAAGTCTTTCCTATTATCCTCTCATCAGGAGGTTAGTGCTGATAAACTGAAACTTGATGGTGTATTTAATATTTATGATAAACAGGTAATTAGGTTATAAATGTTAAAGCTATTAGTCAATACATTGGCCAAATCTTTTTACCAGCAGCATGCCGGTTTTTTTCTGGTAGGTATTTATATTTTATTTGGTGTGGTAGAACCTTCGCAATTGATGGGTTATCAAAAAGCATTGTTGCTGTCTGGAATTACTTCGCCAGTTGGTATGGCTATTGTTTTTACTTCCTGGTTTTTATACAGCCTTAAAGTACTGTTTTTTGTCAGGCAGAAACTTGCAGAGGCACAATATAGTTATGTACGCGAAACAGCTGCATTACATGTAAACATGCAACTTAAACTCTGGCTTAAATTATTTTTGGTAATGCTTTTACCAATAGGTGTTTATGTGGTTTTATTAATCGTTCTAAGTTTTAAATATCATTTGTTTTGGAGCGCTTTAAGTATTGTTTTCGTGTTTACACTACTGTGCGTGATATTATCGTGGCTCACCTTTCGTTCGGTAACTTTTGGATTTTTAAAGCGGGAACGAAGGTCGCTTAGTACAGGCATACAAGTGAAACGCCCGTATTTCAGCTGGCCCATTTTTCATTTGCTAAACGAGCAACCTTTAATGTTGCTGATGTGTAAAGGGTTATCGTTCATTTTTTTTAAAGGCATGTTGTGGATGTTTGCCGATGCTGATACAGATGAAAGGGTAGTACTGGTCGGGCTATTGGCCTCGGTTTTATGCCATGCTGTTTTAATTTACAGCCTGCTTAAATTCGAAATATCTTATTTGAATTTCGTAAAAAGTATGCCTGTTCCGGTATTTAAGCGTGTGTTTAACTGGCTATTGATCTTCGCCATAATCTTAATTCCAGAATGGATATTCGCAATGATGGCAAGCCATAGTATGCTTTATACCTTTTTTACCGCGTTTTTATTTGGTCTGGCAAGCTTACATTTAATGCTAACTATACTAAATATCGTAAAATTAGATATGGATCGCTACCTGAAATACTTGCTGTTTTTCTTTTTTATAGCTATGTGGGCTATTCTGGTACATTATGGTCTTTTATTCAGCGTTTTGTTATTGGTTAGCTGCAGTTTTTATTACCTGCAATTTTTCAATAAAACCGATTTAAAAGCAATTACAGAATAGCAAACAGAAATTTTAACCACAGATTATTACAGATCAACACAGATTTGCCTTCTCTTCCAATCTGTGGTTAAATTTAAGTGCTTATACCACTGTTTTCTTCCACTTACCTTTTTTAAACAAAATGTAGGCAGCTACCGCAATACCTGCTTCTGCGGTTGGTATGGCAATAAATACGCCGGTTGGACCCATTTCTAAAAACCTGGCTAAAAAGTAGGCAAAAGGAATCTGGAACAGCCAAAAGGCAAAAACATTGATTTTTGTCGGCGTCCACGTATCGCCGGCACCATTAAACGCGCTGCTAAAAACCATCGCAGCACCATAAATAACAAAGCCAATACTTAAAATTTTAAGCGCTTTACTGGCAACGCCAATTACCTGTTCATCGGCGGTAAAAAATGCAGCAAACAAATGGCCGCAGGTTAAAAACAATACGCTTACCACGGCCATAAAAATGATAATGTATTTTAAGGTTTGAAAAACCGATTTTTCTGCGCGGTCTATATGTCCGGCGCCTAAATTCTGGCCAACCAAAGTAGCCGCTGCATTGCTTAATCCCCAGGCAGGTAGCATAAAAAACATCATTAAACGCAAAGCTGTTTGGTAACCTGCTGAGCCTGTATCTCCGCCAGTTGTAGCCACCAGTTCGGCCAGAAATACCCAGCTACAGCTTGCTATTACAAACTGGAAAATAGCCGGCGCTGCAATTTTTATAATGGCTTTAATCTGCTCCCAATCTGGGATAAAGTGACTGATTTGAATTTTTAAAGCATTTTTACCGTTAAATAAATTGTAAATCTGGTAAGTTACCCCCAAGCCCCGGCCAATGGTAGTGGCAATGGCGGCACCAGTTAAACCAAATGCAGGTATTGGACCAAAGCCGTTGATAAAAACGGGGCAGAGGATAATGTTGGCAATATTGGCGATCCATAAACTCCGCATCGCAATAGCTGCATTACCTGCACCTCTAAAAATTCCGTTAATTAGGAACAGGAGCACAATAATGATGCTACCGCCCATCATAATACGAACAAATGCAGTACCATGATCGGCGGTTACGGCAGTGGCGCCCATCAGCAATAAAATATCACGGGCATAAATTACCCCTAGAATGCTAATGATAAGATTAATACTTACCGCAATTACAATGGTCTGCATACCTGCTTTTGAGGCAGCCTCAGGATTTTTCTCGCCAATTCTACGGGCAACAACTGCTGTAGCAGCCATACTTAAACCAATGGCCAGCGAATAAATAATGGTTAAAACCGACTCGGTTAACCCAACAGTTTGGATGGCATTACTACTGTTTTCCAGGTGGCCAACAAAATACAGATCCACCAGCGCGAAAACAGATTCCATGGCCATTTCCAGCATCATCGGGATGGCCAGTAATATAATGGCCCTTTTTATGCTGATAGCAGTTAAATCAACCTCGTGACCTTTAATTGATTGTACAAGTAGCTCGAAAAAAGAAGATAGTTTGCCCTTTGTCTGGGTTGACTGTGACATATAATGAAATTAAAATGTAATAAATAAACCAAATGATACGCATTACGCGTACATATTTAAAATTGAAATGGGAGGGAATCCTCGGTTATTTAGAACCTCAAACGGATTGCAGATACTATCATTGTTCTGGCCTTTTTGATTGACCAAAGATAACGAAAAATATTAAACGTCAAATTTTGATGACGATTTTTTGAGTTGGTGATTGATTTTTGTCACAACTGCCCAGCTGTTCAGGCGGGGAGGCACGGAACCCACTGATTAATATTTTTGATCCTTGTAACTCAATAATCGGTGTAATCCAATAAATCCGTGTAATCACTTTCATATACTGTAAGCTTTAATCATTTCTTCGGTAACCTTGGTACCTCTGTTGGTATTTAAATCAATCAGGACGTAATCAAAGATCCCATCCGAAGCTACTTTATTGGTTTTTTTATTAATGATTTCGAATTGTACTGAGCAACCTTTATCGTGCATGGTTAAAATTCCGGTACGGATGAGCATCAGGTCGTTCATCAGCAGGGGGCGTTTAAAGCTGATATCTACCCGGCTTACCACCCAACCCAGGCCTTGTTTAGTAAAATGCTCCCAGGGCATGCCGTAAAACTTCTCCATCTGCTCATAGCGGGCAGCCAATACATAGTCAAGGTACTTGCTGTTATGTACATGGTTAAACATGTCTATATCGTCAGGACGTACACGTAACTCGCTTTCGAAAATGCTGTATTGATTCTTTTCCACTTATAAAATGTTTCTGCAAAAGTATAAATAAGGTTTTGATATCCTGAAATAAAGATATTTCATCTGTTTTTAGTATTTTTGATATGAAATGGGAAAGCTTAAGTTATATGACATTAATATTCCACGCGAAACAATTGTTGAAGAGCGTGAAAGTGTTTATCTAAGCCAAACTTCCGAGCAGCACTTTTTTAATGTATTACAACTTAACCGGATTTCGGTTGTCATGAATGGTGGCAGGCCTTTAAAATCGCCTCAGGGTAATGGGTTAGTGATCCGTAAGCCTATTATTTAATTTTCCTACATGTCATTTGAATAAGCGAGATTGAGTTTTTTGTTTTGTTTCAGATTTTCTAAACCCGACTTGACGGAAATCCTTTTTGCTTTAATGCCGCATTAGATAAGAACAGGACCTTGCTTTCCAAGTCCTGATTCGATAGTTAGGTATTTATTATCGTTTAATAAACACTTGCTTATAATTAAAAATAGCCTTATCTTTGCGCCACAATTAATTAATTTTATTGCTTTAATATTATTCAAGAATGTATTTAAGTCCAGAGAAAAAAGCTGTAATCTTTAAAGAGCACGGCAAAGTAGAAACCAACACTGGTTCTGCAGAAGGTCAGGTAGCGTTATTTACATACCGTATTGCGCACTTAACAGAACACTTAAAGAAAAATCGTAAAGATTTCTCTACACAGTTATCACTTCAAAAATTGGTAGGTAAACGCCGCGGTATTTTGGCTTACCTATACAAAAAAGATATTGAGCGCTATCGTGCTATCATCAAAACTCTTCAGTTGCGTGATATCATTAAACAAAAATAAGCGTAAGTTTATCTGTAAAAGCCATTCTTTAGGGAATGGCTTTTTACTTTCTAAAGAAAAAATTTGACTTTGGATGACTACAGATGAGTTTTTAATTTTATCTTCGTTTGCAAAAACAAAAACATATATAAACAACGGTGTGTAGAAAGAGGAAAACACACCATAATTCTATTTAAATGAATGTAATAAAAAAATCGTTCGATTTGGGCGATGGCAGAATTGTAGAAATTGAAACTGGTAAACTGGCTAAACAAGCCGATGGTTCGGTTGTAGTAAAAATGGGCGATACGATGTTGTTAGCAACAGTAGTATCAACGGTTGGTGCAAAACCAGGTACTGATTTTTTACCTTTATCGGTTGATTATCAGGAGAAATACGCGGCTACAGGTCGTATCCCTGGAGGCTTTTTACGTCGTGAGGCCAGATTATCTGACTACGAGGTTTTAATTTCCCGTTTGGTTGACAGGGCTTTACGTCCTTTGTTCCCATCAGATTATCACGCTGATACACAAGTGATGATTTCATTAATCTCTGCTGATAAAAATATCATGCCTGATTGCTTAGCTGGTTTAGCTGCATCGGCTGCATTAGCAGTTTCAGATATTCCTTTTAACGGTCCGATTTCTGAAGTACGTGTTGCTAAAATTGATGGTAAATTGGTAATCAATCCATATGCCAGCGATTTAGAGCGTGCAACTTTAGAGTTTATGGTTGCTGGTTCGGCTAACGACATCGGTATGGTTGAGGGTGAGTGTGATGAAATTCAGGAAGATGAAATGGTTGAGGCATTGAAATTTGCACACGATGCAATTAAAGTTCAATGTGCTATCCAGGTTGAATTAACCGAAGCTACAGGTAAAACTGTAAAACGCGAATATAACCACGAAGACCATGATGCTGATTTAAAAGCAAAGGTTTATGCTGATACTTACGATAAAGTTTATGCATTAGCGAAATCTGGTTCGAATAAAGATGAGCGTAAAGTTGGTTTCACTGCAATTATTAACGAATTCTTCGAAGCAATGCCAGAAGATACTGCTGATTTAACTAAAGCAATGGCTAAACATTATTATCATGATGTTCAGTATGATGCGATCAGAAATTTATTGTTAGATGAAGGTATCCGTTTAGATGGTCGTAAAACAACTGAAATTCGCCCTATCTGGAGTGAAGTAGGTTATTTACCTGCAGCACACGGTTCAGCTGTATTTACTCGTGGCGAAACACAATCTTTAACAACCGTTACGTTAGGTAGTAAAGATGATGAGCAAATGATTGACGGTGCTTTCTTTAACGGTTACCAGAAATTCTTATTGCACTATAACTTCCCTGGTTTCTCAACCGGCGAGGTTAGACCTAACAGAGGCGCAGGTCGTCGCGAAATCGGTCACGGTAACTTAGCACAACGTTCTTTGAAAAAAGTTCTACCTCAGGGCGAAGCTAATCCATATACCATCCGTGTAGTATCTGATATTTTAGAATCAAACGGTTCGTCATCAATGGCAACAGTTTGTGCTGGTACATTAGCGTTAATGGATGCC
Source organism: Pedobacter kyungheensis (assembly GCF_000812965.1). Taxonomy (GTDB): domain Bacteria; phylum Bacteroidota; class Bacteroidia; order Sphingobacteriales; family Sphingobacteriaceae; genus Pedobacter; species Pedobacter kyungheensis. The sequence continues at coordinate 950 of NZ_JSYN01000048.1, read as the reverse complement.
GGTATTAAAATCAAATCTCCTGTTTCGGGTATTGCAATGGGTTTAATTACCGACGAGAAAACTGGTAAATATGCAATCCTTTCTGATATTTTAGGTGATGAAGATCACTTAGGTGATATGGACTTTAAAGTAACTGGTACTGAAAACGGTATCGTTGCTTGCCAGATGGACTTAAAAATCAATGGTTTATCATACGAAGTTTTAACAAAAGCTTTATTACAGGCTAAAGAGGGTCGTTTACACATCTTAAACGAGATGAAGAAAACCATCAGCCAGCCAAATGAGGATTACAAACCACACGCACCACGTATTGTTTCTTTAACTATTGATAAAGAATTTATCGGTGCTATTATCGGTCCTGGAGGTAAAATTATTCAGGAAATGCAACGCGAAACCGGCGCAACAATCTCAATCGAGGAAGTTGACGGAAAAGGTATCGTTGAAGTATTTGCAGATAACAAAGCATCAATTGATGCAGCTGTTACCCGTATCCGTAACATTGTAGCTAAACCAGAAATTGGCGAAATTTACCAGGGTAAAGTAAAATCAATTATGCCATTTGGTGCATTTGTTGAGATTATGCCAGGTAAAGATGGATTATTGCACATCTCTGAAATCTCATGGCAACGTTTAGAAACCATGGATGGTGTGTTGAAAGAAGGCGATAAAATCGAGGTTAAATTATTAGACATCGATAAGCAAGGTAAAATGAAACTTTCGCGTAAAGTTCTATTGCCTAAGCCAGAAAAACCAGCTGCTCCGCAAGCTTAATTGGTAAACATCATGCTGAACTTGTTTCAGCGTCTCAATAATGAAAACCCTTTCAGTTTACTGAAAGGGTTTTTGTTTATACATTGAAAGTGAAATATCAACTTTTCTTCTAACCATTGTATAAAACTTTTACTTCGTACAAATATATCTTGCATCAGCAAACTTAAAACTTTCGCACA
>NZ_JSYN01000047.1 GCF_000812965.1 Pedobacter kyungheensis | reverse complement strand
GTATGAAAGGCAGTGCAAAGTTTTTCGTGCTTTTTCCTGCGAAAATCTCCTATGCCGGAGGGCAGGGTGCAGAGGATTCTATTTTCATTGTCATCCTGAGGTGTAATTTATTGTATAAAAATCAATATAAGTGACAGCCTCTTCTGAGGTCGTCATTTCGAGCGGAGTCGAGAAATCTAACTTGAAAAGATTTCTCCGTTTCGCCACCCGGGAAAAACCGGTTGGCTCCAGTCGAAATGACGATTTTTCTATTTGGTTTGTCAATGGTCGAGTTGAAGGATATTTGCTATTTTCTTCCATCCCAAAGAACAGTTTGCCGCTGTATCTAAACCCGACAGGAACAGGCATCCCGTTGAGATAGCTGTTGGGATATCGGGATAAAGTGTATGGCGGGGCTTTCGGAACCTAAACGTGCCGGAGCCTGCTTTTCAAATAATTAACCTGCTCATGCCACAGTTAACCAATTAACGAGTTTATACAGTTAACCAATAATCCCAATTAACCATTTCTTACCTGCAAACTATTGTTTACTTTTGTCCTGATGTCATTACCACTTACCAACCATACTTTAGAGAAACTGGAGACCCTGCTTTTGGCGATGGGCTACAAGGTGCGTTACGAAAAAGGAAACTTTAAGAGTGGCTCTTGCGTGTTAGAGCACAATAAAGTAATTGTGGTAAATAAGTTTTCAAACCTCGAAGGCAAAATTGCTGCCCTGATAACGCTGGTAAAGCAAACCAACGCTGATGAAAACCTGCTCGATGAAAAGCAACGCCAGTTTTACCTCTCCCTGCAACAAACCGAATTATTTTAAAGGATAGCTTGCTGCAACAGCGGCGATTGTAAAAATATTATTCATTTGTTTAGTTTAGCTAAAAATTGTTTACTTATTTTGTTTCTATTTGCTAGTTTTGGTATTCACCAGAGTAAGAAAAAATGAATTTCTTTAAACACACATTTTTAGCCCTATTATTAATTGCTGTTGTAGGCAAAACTACTGCACAACAGCCACCTCGTGTAGTAATTATCGGTTTCGATGGCTTTAGTGCCGAAGGTTTCAATACCATTAAACATCCGAACATCGATAAACTATTTGCCGATGGGGTAGTATCGGTAACTACCAGGCCGGTAATGCCATCGGTAACTTTACCCAACTGGACGAGTCATTTAACCGGTTCGGGACCAGAAGAGCATGGCGTAACCAACAACAGCTGGACGGTAGCCAAACATGAGTTGGAGCCAATAGATAAAGATGCCGAGGGTTACTATCCTTCCATATTTAAGGTATTGAAAGAGCAGATACCAAACGTTAAAACAGCCTATTACTGGAACTGGCTGGAACTGGTTAACTCCATGAATAAAAAATACTTCGACGAATCGGCTTTTGAGGAGAAAGATGCCTATACCCAAAATTATGAGAAGGCTATTAATTTTATGGATGCAAATAGAAAAGACCCTACATTGGTTTTCCTCTACAGCGTACATACCGATCATGCTGGTCATGGTTTTGGTTGGATGAGTCCTGAATATATTGCTGCGGTTGAAAAAGCAGATGTAGCGGTAGGCGATTTAATTAAGGCTTTGCAGGCGAAAGATCTGTTTAAAAATACCCATTTTTTACTGATTACCGATCATGGTGGTATTAACAAAGGTCATGGCGGTACCAGTATGCGCGAAATGCAGGTGCCCTGGGCTGCGGTTGGTCCTAAAATAAAAAAGCTTGGACTAACTGATTTTTACAACAGTAATAAAAACACTGCACTGGTTGTGGCCAGGCTCTTTAATATTAAGGAAGATAAACTGCCAAAATCGTGGACAGGTGTTGCACCGAAAGTGATATTTAAATAAAAAGCTTTAAATTGCAGCCAAATAGCCCGTTCACTTTTATAACTGCAATTTGAAGATCACATTTTTAGGCACAGGTACATCTCAAGGCGTTCCCGTAATCGCTTGTAAATGCGACGTTTGTCGTTCTACAGATAAGCGGGATAAGCGTTTAAGGACATCAATTTTAATAGAAACGGCCGATAAAACCATCGTGGTAGATAGTGGTCCTGATTTTCGTTACCAGCTTTTACGCGAAAAAGTAGAAGACCTGGATGCGGTTTTGTTTACGCACGAACATAAAGACCACATTGCAGGTTTAGACGATATCAGGCCCTTTAATTATTTATTGCACAAAGTTATTGATGTATATGCCACCGAAAGGGTGCAAACTTCGTTGAAGCGGGAGTTCTACTACATTTTTGCCGAAAAGAAATACCATGGTTTACCGCAGATTAACCTGCATACGGTAACCAATGGCGAAGATTTTAAAATAGGGGAGACTACGGTAACGCCTTTTGAGGTGATGCACCATTTGCTGCCCATTAGCGGCTACCGCATAGGCGATTTTACTTACATTACCGATGCTAAAACGGTTTCGGAAGAGAGCTTTGCTAAAATTAAGGGTACAAAAACATTGGTGATTAATGCTTTGCAAAATGAAGCACATATTTCGCATTTTACATTAAGCGAGGCCAGGGCTTTTGCCGAAAAAGTTGGGGCAGAAATAACTTATCTTACACATATTAGTCATAATCTGGGTAAACATGCCGATGTAGAAGGGAGCTTGCCCGATTCGATTCGTTTGGCTTATGATGGGCTAAAAATAGAATTGTAAATCATTGTTTCGAAAATCCAAAATTAAATTATATTTGCAGCATAAACCCAGGTGGCGATCCCGATAGCTATCGGGATGGTAGACGCCATATTTAAATTCGGGAAAGATTAATAGTATAAACCCAGGTGGCGAAATTGGTAGACGCACCATCTTGAGGGGGTGGCGCTGGCAACGGCGTGGCAGTTCGAATCTGCTTCTGGGTACTGTTCTAAGTATTTCTGCTTAGGGTATAAACCGGACTTTGAACATAAAAAAAGTCCGGTTTTTTGTTTGAAAACGTTGTTTAATGGTGTGTCAGCTATGTTCTAAGCATTCCTGCTAAAGGCTCAGTCTGGTAAGGGGGGGATTGGAAGATTAGCTTAGAACTAATTCAATTTGATATGATCCCTTTAAATTAGATTGTTTTTCCGATCACATTCTTACGATGTTCCAAACCCCATTCTAACATCACATCCAAAACTTTTCGAAAAGCGTGTCCCGATTCCGTTAATTCATATTCAACACCAACAGGAATAGTATCGTAAACTTTTCTTACCACAATCCCATTGGCTTCCAAATCCCTTAATTCTTTTGACAACATACGGGAATTTATTTTCGGGATGTCTTTTTCTATTTCGCCATAACGCTTTTTGCCGAAGAACAGGGAAGATATTATCGCTGCTTTCCATTTTCCATTAATAACATTTATTGTGTCGTTAACTGCCAATATATAGGTTGTTGAACACTCACTGAAATCTTTTAGCTCGGATATCTTAGTCATAACTTATTGATTTTAAATTCACTTTACCTTTGTATAGCGCTTTACAAAGGTAAAGTACATACTTTTGTAAAGTAAATATAAGTAATTTTGTACTATAAAAATTTAAAATAATCTAGAGATGGCAAAAGTACTTCACATTATCTCCAGCACAAGAGGAGAAAGCTCGCTGACAAGAAAATTAGGAAGCGAAATTATAGACAAGATTAGGGCAAACGAGCCAGATACAGTAGTTAGCGAAATGAATCTTTCTGAAAATCCTTTTCCACATTTAGAAAACGAACAGATCAATTCTTTTTTCACACCGCCTGAACACCGTACGGCAGAACAGCGAGAATTGGTGCGCAGGTCGGACGAAGCGGTTGAGCAACTATTTGATACTGACATTATCGTTATCGGTGCACCGATGTACAATTTTGGTATTACATCGAGCCTAAAAGCATACTTCGACCACATAGCAAGGGCAAGGGTTACTTTTCAATATACAGAAAATGGTTCAGAGGGACTTTGCACAGGCAAAAAGGCATATATCGCTGTCGGTTCGGCAGGACTTTTTGATAACGATAAAATGAGAGCGTTTGACTATGCTACGCCATATATAAAGCATTTCCTTGGATTTGTGGGGATTACCGATGTTACAGCATTTCGTATTGAGGGCACAGCAATTCCGGGCATGCAAGAAACCGCATTTAAGAAAGCACTTGAAAGTGTAAATCAGCATTCTTTTAAAATTGCTGAACTATGCGACTAAAACAACTTTCCTTAATTCTATTATCAAGTATTCATCTTATAGCCTGTGCACAGGATAAAAAAACAACAGGTGAAGCCCCTAAAGAAGAAATTAAGCAAGTAAAAAATACAAAAATGGAAAATAAAATGAAAGTAGAGATTTGGAGCGATGTAGTTTGCCCATTCTGTTACATTGGAAAACGAAAATTTGAAACTGCTTTAGCGCAGTTTTCAGACAAAAATAACATAGAAGTGATTTGGAAAAGCTATCAGCTTATGCCCGATATGGTAACTAATCCCGATAAAAAAGTGTATCAGTTGGTTTCCGAAAAACACGGCATACCGTTGGAGCGATCAAAAGCGATGCACAGCCAAATGACACAAACGGCTAAAGAATTAGGTTTAGTGTACAACTTTGATAAGGCAATACCCGCCAATACATTAAAAGCACATCAACTTATTCAGTATGCCAAAACAAAAGGCAAGCAGGACCAGGCAGAAGAAACACTTTTCCGTTCCTACTTGACAGAGGGCAAAAATATTGATGATGTACCAACGCTTTTAGAAATAGGTACAAAAATAGGTTTAGACAAAATGGAGTTAAAAATGGTTTTGGATAAGGGAACCTATATTTCAGAAGTGCAAGCTGATATTTACGAAGCACAACAGGTTGGGGTACGGGGTGTGCCATTTTTTGTATTGGACAGAAAATATGCCATATCAGGTGCTCAGGAACCGAAAGAGATATTGGCATCATTACAAAAGGCATTTGTAGAATGGCGGAAAGAAAATCCCGATAGTAAATTAGAAATAATTCATGGGGCAGCTTGTACTCCAGATGGAGAATGCCATTAATATTTAATAATATTCAATTTTAAGAAATGATTTTAATAACAGGAGCAACAGGAAATTTAGGCGCCACAGTAATAGATTATCTATTAACTAAAGTAGCACCAACAGAAATAGCGGCATTTGTAAGAAGTGAAGAAAAGGCCGCAACACTTAAAGCAAAGGGGATTGATGTTCGCATCGGAAATTTCGATGATGTGCATTCGCTTGAAAAAGCAATGAATGGTATTGATAATGTACTTTTAGTTTCATCTCCAGATCATGGCAAGCTCTTACAGCAACATAAAAATGTTGTAGATGCTGCAAAAAAAGCTGATGTGAAGCATTTAGCTTATACAGGTATTGCATTAAAAGATGCAAGTGCATCGACATTAAAACTAATGCTGGAAGCCCATTTCCAAACAGAAGATTATATTAAAGCAAGTAACGTGCCTTACACCATACTCCGTAATACGCTGTATGCAGATGCTATACCTATATTTATTGGCGATAAAGCATTTGAACTTGGTATTTACCTGCCTGCTGAAAATGCTAAAGTACCTTTCGTTCTTCACCGTGAATTAGGTGAAGCTGCTGGTAACGTACTGCTACAACCAGGACATGAAAACAAGACTTACACACTTACGGCAAGTAAATTTTATACCTATACAGATGTAGCCAACATATTGACCCAATTGACGGGAAAAACGGTTACCTACTATCTTAATGCAGATGTGAAAACATTTGAGGGTGAATTAAGAAAGGTAGGTGTTCCCGATCCTGCCATTGCTGCAATATCAGGTTTTATTGCAGATAAAAGAAGTGGACAATATGAGATTTTGAATAACGATCTGGAAAAACTACTTGGAAGAAGACCATTGGCATTAAGAGAAAGTTTAAAAGAAATATATTCCTTGTAGGTTAAAGAACTTGTGACTAAAATACTTTTATTCGTATCTGCCAACTTTTTTGTTCTATTATAATCTGGTCAATGTCTATCTCATGACATCTGCCTAGTTCTTTGGTACACTTTATATGAATCCCTTTCGCTCCAAATCCTCAATTTTAGGCTCTATAACCAATAAAAAGCGATTTAAATGTTCAAAGTATTCCTGCTGATCGGTACGAAGAGTTTGGTTTTTACCAAGCTCTTTTGTTTTTTATGGCTATTGCATGGACTGGTTTTCGCCTTAAAAAAGTGAAATTAAGGCAAGGCTAATTGGGCAGTATAAATAATTTTGCTGTTCAGGCACTTTTTGTTTGCACCAGAACTAGCTCTTCGGGTAGAAAGGTTTTGCGCAAGTTAACAATGGCAAGGCGTATTGCGGTTTTAACGCTACCGAGCGGCATGTGGAGCATTTCTGCAATTTCGGCGTGCGAATAGCCCTGATAATAGGTAAGGTTAATCATTAACTGGTGTTTCTCGGGTAGCAGTGCGACAAGGTTTTTTAAACCAATGGCATCGGTATTAAAGCTTTGGGCTGTACGGTATTGAATTTCATGTTGTACATCGTCCATTTCAAAAGTCTTTTTTTCGTTGCGCGATGATCTGAGCCGCATGTGGTCGATGGCCAGGTTTCGGCTAAGGTTCAACATCCAGGTAAACAGTTTGCCTTTTGCCGGATCATAACTATCAATGTTGCGCGAAATCCTTACAAAGCACTCCTGCAGTAAGTCTTCGGCAGTTTCCTGCTGGTTAACGATTTTGATCAGTATCCCCATTAAACTGGCCGAATACATTTTATAGATGCGCCTGAAAGCGAGGTTGTCTTTTTGTTTTAAGCCTTCCACCAGCTGGTTCTCGGTGATGGATTTACTGGCCGGGTGAGTAAGTAGACGTGTTTTCATCGCTATGGGTTTATTGGGAGCAACAGTATGGAAATGAGATAGTTTTATTTATTCCAGTCTGCTATTTTTTACTTTAGATTGGAGTAAATAGCGCAAGGTAAAGCCTTGCGCTATCTGATGTTTTGCTTATTTAGGCATTAATACGGTATCTACTACATGGATTACACCATTTTTTTGGTACACATCTGCAATGGTAACGGTGCTCATGCCACCTTTTTCGTCTTTAAGCACGAGTTTTTTTCCATCCATCCAGGCCCAAAGCTTACCGCCCTGCACGGTGGTGAGTTCAGCTTTACCTTTACCGGCTTTAATGGCAGCTGCAATGGCTTTGCTATCCATTTTTCCTGCTACTACATGGTAGGTGAGGATTTTGGTTAATGCGGCTTTATTTTCAGGTTTAACCAGCATATCTACGGTACCGGCCGGAAGTTTATCAAAAGCGCTGTTGGTTGGGGCAAACACCGTAAAAGGACCATTACTTTTAAGCGTTTCTACCAAACCTGCTGCTTTAACAGCCGCAACCAGTGTAGTATGGTCTTTTGAGTTTACGGCATTGTCAACAATATCTTTGCTGGGATACATGGCTGCTCCGCCGACCATTTTAGTTCCTTTTTCGTTTTGAGCAAAGACTGTGGTAGAAGTGGCAATTGCGATAGCTACTAGGGCAAATGCACTGAAGAATAATTTTTTCATGGATTGGTTGTTGTTATGTGCTCAGTTACGAAGCATGTCCATTCCACGGATTTTGATTTTTCTTGCTTGTTTGTTAATTATCTGTAATACAGTATTTTATTGATACTCCTTTACGTGCTACTCCTGCAGTGTTTGGTTGTTTTGGTGCTCAACCGAAGGTATGATGAGTTTTTACAAGCGTTAAACAAGACACTTTCTGATGAGGCATAAAACAATGTCTATGTTTTTTTTACAAAAGCTCAAAGCTCCTTTTCAATCAAAATATTCAATTTAGCGTTCTATAACAAAGCACACCCAATTTAAATGAAATCAAAGCAAAAGCAGGTTTATAACTTCTCCATTCTTGGCGTAGTTTTATGCTACCTGTTGATTTCACTTTCCAATATATTCCTGCTGCCTAATCTTTCGGTGCTGGGTATTGGAAATTCGCGCTTCGAAAAACAGAAAAACTTAGTGCCGGTAGGTAAAACTTCAGAGCTTAGCAGGCAGTTTAAATGTATTTTAGAAGAACGCAAGAAAGCTCCGGTGTTAGCACAGGTAACTTTACTGGTTAGCGTTTGTTTTGTGCTGGGGCTCTTCATGCCCTTATTCCGTTACAGCAGAAAGCTGTTCAGTAGCCCGAACTTTACCCGGCAAATTCCAATTTATCTTTCCATTCAGGTTTTCAGGATCTGAGATCGTCCGTTTCTTATTTACAGTTACCGTTAACCAGGACAATTGATCCGATTGGTTAATGCTATGCTGTAGCCATTAATTTAATTTTTTCCGATTTATAATTTTTGAAATGAAACGAATTCAACAGGTTTCCTGTTTTATCCTATGCTTATGTTTTGGGCAACAGGTAAGTGCCCAGGATTTTTCAAAACCACTTGCCATCCCTGATTTACTTAACCATGTAATGGCCTTTTCGCCTAAACTGGCAACCGATTCTTCGGCTATCCAAATCAGCGAATCATTACTTAAAGAAACCAATGCAAATGCACTACCTAATCTGCGCCTGAGCTACCAGGCAGATTTAGGCTCTAATAACAATGTTGCCGGCCCTTACATGGCTTTTGGAATCGTGCCCTCAAATTCCAGAGGGGTTAGAACAACCAGTAATATGCAGGCCTCACTCAGCAACCTGGGCATCGTTTCCCTCGATTGGGAAATTTACAATTTCGGTGCCTATCAGGCTGCAAACAATGCCGCCAGGGCTACACTCGATGCTGAACGCTCGCGTTATGCACAAAGCCGTTTCCAGCTTAAAGCCCAGGCACTTGACGATTACCTGAGCATGATGAAAATCCAGGATCTACTCGAGATTCAGCGAAACAACATCACCCGCAATGGTCAGATCAGCAGATCGATCGGTTCGCTTGCCAGGAGTGGTATCCGGCCCGGTGTCGATACCAGTATCGCCAATGCCGAGCTATCCAAGTCGCGATTAAATTATATTGAGCTCGAAAATACCTATAAAAAGGTACAGCTTAATTTAGCTGCCATAAGCGGCATTGCAAAAGATAGCATCGTTGCTGATACTTCCCTGCTCGATAAGCTCCGTTTACTCGAGATCAGTTTATCGGTTAACCTTACCGATAGTTCATCACATCCTTTGCTCGATTTTTACCGTAAAAGTTATCAGGCCAGTATGGAAAAGGAGAGCCTGGTTAAAAAATCCTACAATCCTAAAATCAGTTTGCAGGCCGCGGCATGGTCTCGGGGATCGAGTATTGATGCCAATGATAATTTTAACCATTTATCGACCGGGTTGGAGTGGCAGCGTCAGAATTATTTTGTGGGCCTGGGCATCAGCTACAATCTTTTCGACCTTAAGCGCCGGCAACTTAAGCTACGCACCCAAAAGGCCAACAGTACTTATAACCTGAAAAACCTGCAGCAGGAAAGGCAGCTGCTTAGCAATGCCGCGCTGCAGGCTGATGTAGAATTGCAGACTGCGCATAAAAGGCTGACCGAAATTCCGAGGCAGTTACAGGCAGCCCGGGCAGGCTACCGGCAGAAACTATCCCTGTATAAAAACGGCCTTACCGATATCATTTCGCTTGATGCGGCTTTGAATATCCTGTATCGGGCCGAAACAGATTATGTAAGTGCCAAATACCTCTACAGCCGGGCGCTTTTTCAGAAAGCGATCGCAACCAATCAAATCGATTCCTTATTGAACTCTTTAAAATAAAAAAATATGTCAATGGTTACCTCGGCTTTGAAAAAGCCGGTTACAACAGTGGTGATTGTGGCCAGTCTGCTCATTTTTGCAGTGCTGGGTGCTTTAAAAATCCCGATAGATATCTTTCCGCAGCTCAATGCACCAACTATATATGTGATCGAATCCTATGGAGGTATGTCGCCCCAGCAAATGGAAGGTTTCTTTTCAACGCGTTTACAGGATCAGTTTTTATATGTGAACGGGGTTAAGAACATCACGGCTAAAAATATTCAGGGGCTTACCATGCTTAAGCTCAGTTTTTACGAAAACACCAATATGGCCGAAGCTTCGGCACAGGTGGCCTTGCAGGTTAACCGTGCGATGAAGTTTTTCCCGCCGGGCGCATTGCCGCCGCAGGTGGTTCGTTTCGATGCCTCATCTCTGCCCGTCGGTCAGCTCGTGTTATCGGCAAAGTCGCGCAGTTTAAAAGAAATATACGATATGGCGGCCACCCGCATCCGGCCCATGTTTTCGGCAGTTGCCGGATTATCGGCGCCGCCTCCCTTTGGTGCCAATTCGCGCTCTATTACCATCAGTGTTGATCCCAGTAAACTCCGGAGTTACAATTTAACGCCCGATGAGGTGGTTTCGGCGCTTTCAAAATTCAATGTTATGTCGCCTTCCGGTAACTTAAGACTGGATAATACGATGATGGTTACCTCCATGAATTCTTTGGTAAAGCAGGTAGACGAGTTCAACAATATCCCCGTCGCCACCAAAAACGGCGTGTCTATATTGGTGCGCGATGTAGCCCGGGTGGCCGATGCGGCCGATGTTACGGTTGATTATGCGCTGATCAATGGGAAACGTTCCGTGTATATCCCGGTAGTTAAAACGGCCGATGCCTCTACCTGGTCGGTGGTACAGGCATTGAAATCCAAAATTCCTGAAATGCAAAGCCTTTTACCTGATGACGTGCACATTTCATACGAATTTGACCAATCGATTGCCGTAATTAATTCGGTAAAAAGCCTCATTACCGAAGGTGGTTTGGGCGCGCTTTTAACCGGCCTGATGGTGCTACTCTTTTTAAGGGATTTGCGGAGCAGCCTGATTGTGGTAATCACCATTCCGGTATCCATCATGATCGGGGTTTTATTATTGGGCATGTTTGGCCAAACCATTAATATCATGACGTTAAGTGGACTGGCCCTGGCGATTGGTATCCTGGTCGATCAGGCTACGGTTACCATTGAAAATATTCACCAGCACCTGGAAATGGGCAAACCCAAGCGCGAGGCCATTTATGATGCCTGTGAAGAGATAGCTTTCCCTTTGCTGTTGATTCTGCTTTGTATCCTCGCTGTTTTCGCCCCTTCGTTTATGATGAATGGTATTCCGAAGGCCATGTTCCTGCCGCTATCGCTATCCATTGGCTTTACCATGATTGTATCTTTTATTGTAGCCCAAACGCTTGTTCCTATCCTGAGTAACTGGATGATTAAAGCAGAACGGTACCAGCATTACCATCATGGCCAGATACATGCCCATGCGGGAGAGGCGCTTGACTCGCGCGAGCAGGAACAGGTAGAAGCGCACCTGCAGGCAGAACAGGAAATGCCTGAAAACAACGATTTCTTTGAAAAGGTTAAGATCCGTTTTATCGGTATTATCGAAAAATGGATGCCGAAAAAGCGACTCGTGGTACTGGCTTATCTGGTTGGTGTAATCGCGCTGGCTGGTGCAGGTTTTGTGTTGATCGGGAAAGATATGATGCCCAAACTGAATAACGGGCAATTTCAGATCCGCATTAAAGCACCCGATGGAACCAGGCTCGAAAGAACGGAAGAAAAATTTAAGCAGGTACTCTCCATCATCAACCAAACGGTTGATAACCATGTAGCGGTTAGCTCGGGTTACGTGGGGCTTATCCCGAGTAGTTACGGAACCAGTAACCTCTATATTTTTAACACCGGTACCCATGAGGCGGTGTTGCAGGTTAATCTTGATGAAGATTATAAGGTGAATATGGATGAACTGAAAGATGCGCTGCGGAAAAATATCGCTTATAAGCTTCCCGATTTGCGGATTACTTTCGAGCCGATTGATATGACCGAGAAAATTATGAGCCAGGGAGCTGCTACGCCGATTGAGGTCAGGGTAGCTGGCAAGGATATGGCCCAGATCGAAAATTATTCGAACCGGGTAATTGCCCAGCTTAAAAAGATTGATTACCTGCGGGATATCCAGATTTCGCAGCCGCTACATATTCCAGTGGTTTCGATTACGCTCGATAGGCTTAAGGCGGCCCAGTTTGGGCTCAATGTGGTCGATATTGCCCGTTCGGTTACGGCCAGTACTTCATCCAGCCGTTTTACCGAAAAAAACCAATGGCTCGATGAAAAAACTGCTTACACCTACCAGGTGCAGGTTCAGGTACCCGAGTATGTGATGAATAATATGGATGAGCTGAAAGAAATACCTCTGGTAAAAGGACAGAGCAGTCCGGTATTGGGCGATATTGCTACTTTCAATACATCCTATGTTCCTGGAGAATACGACAGAACGGGGCCTCGCAGGTTTTTAACTGTTAGTGCCAATATTTATAAAAAGGATCTGGGAACGGCAACTTCGGCTGTGCAGGAGGCCTTGAAAACAGTAGGTGCACCACCCAAAGGGCTTACTGCCGAAGTAAAAGGCATGTCGAGCCTGCTCACCGAAACCCTTTCGAGCTTACAGGGAGGTTTAGCCTTTGCCATTCTGGTTATCTTTTTATTGCTCGCCGCCAACTACCAATCCTTCAAACTATCGCTTACGGTACTCTCTACCGTTCCGGCGGTAATATTAGGTGCGCTCATAGCCTTGCTGCTTACCGGTTCAACGTTGAATTTACAGAGCTACATGGGCATGATCATGTCTACAGGTGTATCGGTAGCCAATGCCATATTAATTGTAACCAATGCCGAAAAACTCAGGCTGGAGTATAAAGACGCCACACGGGCCGCCGTTATGAGTGCAGGTATCCGTTTGAGGCCGATCTTAATGACCAGTTTTGCCATGATTGCAGGGATGATCCCAATGGCCTCGGGTATGGGCGAATCAGGAGAGCAGACTGCTCCTTTAGGCAGGGCTGTAATTGGTGGCTTATTGTTTTCTACACTGGCCGCGCTCTTTATCCTTCCACAGGTATTTGCCTGGGTACAGCGTAAAAGCAGTTATCAGGAACCTAATTTAATGCCCCGTAAATCTAAAATTTAATCTTAAAAACACATGAAAATACAATTCATTCCAGCCATCATATTGTTATCTGTATTCGCTTCCTGTTCAACAGGAAATAAACCGGTTGATATTAGTCCCGAAGGCAAGGCGAAAAATGCCCGGTACGAAACTGCAAAGGTACAAGAGCAGGCCCTATCCAGTTATACCCGTATCCCAGGGGTGCTTAAGCCATTTAATCAGGTTAACATCTTCCCGAAAGCAAATGGTTTTGTTAAAAATATCCTGGTCGATCTGGGTACGCGGGTTAAAAAAGGGCAGCTGTTAATGACCCTCGAAGCACCCGAGCTCGAGTCGCAATTGCAATCGGCCAATTCGAGGTATTTGCAATCGCGCGAAAATGCTTCTGCCAGTGCGGAGAAATACAGAAGGTTAAAAGAGGCTGCGCGCGAAGAGGGGGCAGTATCTCAGCTCGATCTGGATAATGCGCTTTCGAGGATGCGTGGAGATAAGGCCATAGCAGAGGCTGAGCGCTCCAATGTATCGTCGGTACGGACCATGCAGGATTACCTGAAAGTATATGCGCCTTTTGACGGGGTAATTGTTGACCGGAACATCTCTCCGGGAGCGTTGGTTTCGGCTGGGAAAAGCAGCGATTTACCCATGCTGGTACTGCAGGATCTTACCCACATGAGGCTCGAAGTATCTATTCCCGAAGATTATGTAGATAAAGTAGACCTGGAGCAGCAGGTAAGCTTTCATTTTAATGCCCTGCCGGGAGAAAAGCGGAAAGCCCGGATCAGCCGTTCGGCCAATTCGTTAGGAAATATGCGGCAGGAAACCGTCGAAATTGATGTAGCTAACCAGGATAACCGCTTAAAAGCCGGCATGTATGCTGAGGTAGAAATTCCTTTAAAATCGGGATCAACATCTTTATTGGTACCCAATGCAGCTATTGTACGTTCAACCGAAAAGAAATATGTCGTTACCGTTTCAGGCGGTAAAACACAGCTGGTAGACATTAAGGAAGGAATGAAAGGCAATGAGCTTACTGAGGTCTTTGGCGAGTTAAAAGCCGGCGACGAAATTATCTCTCCGGCTAACGACGAAATTAAAGCAGGCGAAAAGCTTTAACCACTTGTTTTTGCATCTTTTTCGAATCAGTATTACCAGGGTTTATTTGCCCGGTAATACTGATTGCTGTTTTAGCGCCAGCTGTTAATCGGTGGTAAAGCCAAATTTCCGGTAAATTTCTTTGGCTTTGGTACTGGTCATAAATTCCATAAAATCCTTTGCAGCTTGCAGGTGTGGGGCATTTTTCATTAAGCCGGCCACATAAGTTGCTTCGATATTTTCGCTATCGGGAATGGCTATCAGCTCAACCGGATGACCAATCATCTTTTGATAAAAAGCCTCCGAATACCATACCGGGCCTGCCTGTGAAGCGCCATAAAGGATACGGAGTGGCGTTTGGCGGTGATGGATCTGCGTTAGAAAAACGCTTCCGTCCTTTACTTTGTCGCGCATAATCGTATTTTTCAGCTTTTCTCCTCCGGCTTTTACATAAGCCTCTTCAATGCGCTTACCAATACCTTCCCATTCGGGATTGGGCATGGCAACTTTAACACCTGCTTTACCTAAATCGGTGAGCCCTTTAATGTGTTGGGGATTACCTTGCTGTACCATAATGGCCAGTTTGTTTTTGGCGTAAGGTTTGGTTAAAGAAAACCAGTCTGCAAATTCGGTTATTTTCGATTTTCCTGCCGTATACACATCGGGTTGATGGGCGATTCGCATGTTGCCGATGGTAATCGATCCCGACTGTATTTGTTTGGCCAGGATTCCCGGAGGTAATGTTTCGGCAAAGATGCGTGTGTACTGGGGGTAGGCCTTTTTAAATTCAGCAAAAAGATCATCAATCACCATAAACTGGTTTCCGGCAAAGAATACCACCAGCTGCGGGTCTGTGATGTCGCCATAAATATCCGGCACGTTATCAATACCTTTAACGGTGAAATGGAGCCCATCGTTAAAAGGCTTATTCCAGGGCGGGTCGAATTTTTGATCCTGCGCCTGGCTATTCGTAGCAAAAAGGCAAATAAATGCCATAGCCGCAGTAGAAAAAACAGCTTTCATATTAAATAATGGTGTGGTTTAAGGATGTATAATGGCCCAGCCTTGTTGCTGACGGATGATCAGTTCTCCATTCCCACTGGGAACAAAGGAGATAAAATCAAAGAGCTCATCTTTTGAAATGTTGCGCTCCCTCAGGGTGTTTTCGCACTCGGCCAGAATTACGCCTGCCTTTTGCAGCGCCAGCAGCTGTTGCTCGTAAGCCGAACCTTTCTTAAATGCGGCTACGCCACCACCATGTACAACCAGTTCGAGCTCCAGTTTTCCTTTCAAGCGCGGGTCTTCCAGTGCATTCGCAATATTCTTGAGTGTACCCTGTATCTTTTTGTCATCATCGGTGTTGAGCTGATAAACGGCTTTATAATGTTTAGCTGTGGCCACTGCACCGTGAAAGCTTTTCGGGTCGGTTTGCTTTTGCTGGGCAGATAGATTTAAGCTTAAAAAGCTGAATACCACTATCGGGAGTAATTGGTAAGTTTTCATATTATGTGTTGTTTATAAATTTTAAAGGTGAGCCTTTTTAATCGGACTAAAAGGGCCGTATTTGTGTTGTACTTCTGTAAACTGATCGGTATATGGCCCGAATGGGAAATCGATTGGCTTTTTAGAAATATCCGACCAGTCTCTTTGCTGATCTTTATGTGGCCTCGACTGGCTGTTTACGAAGGCGGCCAGATCCCACGATTCTTCGTCGCTGAGCAATTGGTTTTCGTAACTGGCGCCATAAGGCATATTGTTTTTAATGTAGCCCGCAAAATTTGAAAGCCGGTAAAGGCCTGCAGCATCATTATAACTGTGCGGGCCCCATAGCGGCGGGTACGTGAATGTTTTTTTATCAGGAGCAGGCAGGCCCTCGCCATTGCTGCCGTGGCAGGAAACGCATTTGGCCTGATAGGCGAGTTTTCCTTTCAGCGGATCGGCCGGTCGCGACAGAAAAGCAAGTTTTACAATACCGCTACCTTTAGGTGAACTCCCTTTTTTTACCTCGCTACCCAAAAAGCTGATATAGGCAACCATGGCTTTCATTTCCCTGCCTGTACTATCGGGAGGGGTACCATTCAGGCTTCGCTCAAAGCAATCTGAAATGCGCTTAACAATGGTTTCTTTAGTGCCCGATCTGGCCCTGAATTTAGGGTAGGTAGAAAATACAGCTGAATAGTTGTTGCCAAATGGTTTTGTACCGGCATCGAGGTGACAGTTTTGACAGTTCATGCCGTTGCTGAGCTTCCCAACCGTACCTTCTGGGCCGAGGTATTGGGCCGTACTGGCAATGAGCTCGCGCCCATAACTTACCAGTTCTTTCTCCTGCTGATTGTTAATGGCTGCAACATCGGGCGATTTCCAGATAGCTGCCGTCAGGCTATCCTGCTTTTTTTCTTTCCGCTTAGCATTTTTTTCTATCAGAAACGAAGCATGCTGGCCTGTTCTGCTCAAAACTAAAGCTACAACAAGGCCCAAAAGTATCACCGTAAGGGCGATTACAATAATTAAACTTTTCCTGATTTTTCTTAATGATTCTTCCATTTGCTGCCGGCCCCTTTTGATTGGGATACAAAACAAATATCTAATCTCTGCATCTTCGGTTAAAATTCCAATTGCTTATCTGCCATTACTTTTTGTTATACGGCCCGATAGTCGATATATCCTGTCAGGTTAATGTTTTTAGCGATAAACCGCGGATAAAATAATCGTTACAATGGGTTTTTACCGGCAAGAATGTTAAAAGTTAAGGTCATATCGTGCCATATTTCCCCGCCATGTACGGAGGCAGACAGGCCCAGATCTGCGAAACCGAATTGCTGATAATAGGCAACTAAATAGGCTTTGCAGGTAAGGGTAATGCCCAGGCGACCCTGTTCCTGAGCTTTATCAATGAAGTTTTTGATTAACTGCCCGGCATAACCGCGTTTACGGTGTGCGGGAGATACAGCCAGGCCGAAAACAGACTGCCATTTGCCCGCTTCATCATGCAGATTGGCGTTTTGAAACATTTCATCGATAATGGTGCTGTTGTTGCTTACCATGCCATTGATAAAACCTACCATTTCTCCATCAACCATTAAAAGCCAGAAGTGCTGCGGAAAAACCTGGAGCCTTTCTGAAAATGATGCCGGAGAAGCGGCTTCATTTGGCGGGAAGCAGCTGTTTTCCATCTCAATTATAGCTGCCAGATCAGCCGGTATTGCATTTCTAAATTTCATGTTGTGTTTAAAGGTAACTATTTTTACGGTCTTTCTTTGGGGGAATTTTGTGAGGTCAAAATCGTAGCAAAAAAAGTAGCGATGAAAACCTGCTATTTATTTTTATGCTGGAAAATATGATTAATGCAGTTAATACGGAGTCAAAGACTCCTTTCTATTGAGTTATCCGTAGAACTCTGAGGAACGCTATTGATAGTTAAGATTGGTAAAAGCGTTATTCAAAATTTACAGATAGAACTTCCAGGAATTGTATTCTTTTTATATTAAAAGTTCTTTCCTCTTCCCTCAAATGGCAATAGCCAGTTAAATAGCGTGGTACGGAATCTTCTTCTGGTTTTTTTTGAAAGAAAAAATTGCTCACTGTGCGAGAAGATATTTCGTCATTTTTGTTTTTATATTTTAGTCTTAAGTAAAGCTTTTCTGATTTTGCAAGTTTGATTTTCTCTATTAAATCATCCGTTATTTTTTCTTTTGCCAGATATGACATCTCTGCCACTGGTGAAACTGCAGCAACAATTGATTCTATTCTTTTATAAACAATATCGTTGGAAATATTAATCTCAATGTTCCTGCCACTAATGATTTCGTAGGCTCTCAAAAAATAGAAGCCACTTCTGAACGAAATAGTTTTTGGTTGAAGTACAAGCATCTTATCATGCTCATCACGACAAAGTACATAACTTTTGTCTGAGATATATGAATTCAAATCCATTAGGAGGTTTTCTTCCAGAGGCTCCACAATGCTTAAACTCTCACTAGGCAATTCAATTTCTGAGATTCTGTCGGAATGTGCGTTGTAATAAAAGCATTTTACTTTCTTTTTCGGTTGTAAAAAAAAGGTTTTATCTGTATCTGCCGTGTCTTTGACCTTAAATTCTTTAATTGAAATTACGTGAAGAATCGGCGGTAAATAATTTAATAGAGCAGATTGGGTATTCTTATCAGCAATAGCATTTGAGCTTTCTTCCACTGAAAATGTTGATTTTCTTTTTTTGAGCTCCAATTCAGTTGATTTTAAAAGTACCAAGTCTCCTTCACTAATAACTTCTGTTTGGTCTAACTTCTCTTTGGTTTCTAAATGTCTTAGATGAATCCCCTTAAATGTGTTTTCCTGAAGTGCATTAGATTTACTTGAAAACCAGATGCATTTAATCAAAAAGTTTTGTTCCGATGAAACAGCTTCATTTTTTATCTGCCGGATTTCCTTCACAATCATTATGGGGGGTAATGCGCTATGGTCACCTGTAATAAGGACTGAGGTAAGATCATTTAAATATGCATGCGATTTTAAGGTAACCAAATCACCAATTTTGAGAGCTGAACAATTCATTTTTAAAATTAACTATTATAGTTCAAAAAACATATATTTGTTTGAAGTCTTGCAACCGAAGGATCGAACAATTAGTATGGGCTTTAAAATTTTAATAAATTTACTGTTATAAGAAAAAGGATAACAGGGGAAAGATTGCATCGGTTACGACTTCTAGGACGAATCGCTACTATGGCAGCACTCTTGACCGCTGATAAAGCAGTTAGGATGCTAAGAATTAGCTCCGTACCGTGAATGAACACCATGTACTCAGTAAAGATAGGAAAGAAAGTTAATGTATGCTTCATAATTGTAAGTATTAATTTAACGGTGAAACCGAATCCTTTATTGGACTATTTAGCGTGACTCATGAATTTGGGTAATGGCCTTGAATGAAAAATGTATGTTCGAAATTAATCCGCTACGCTGTTAGGTATGCAAGACTTTACTTTTAACCCAAAGGATGATAGTTGGCTGAAGAACAGGGGGTATCTCCATATTACTAAGAAGTGGAACGTGAAAAATAAGCGGGCCGAAATTTACAGTAAATTACAGGACAGAAATTTTATTGCCAAACATGCCTTTTTCCCACTTCTACATGCCGTAATCAAAGAAAGGAAATATAAGAAACATCCGGAAACCAAAGAAAGATCGCATGTTCATAAATCTGGAACTGATCGAAAAGTAGAACACAAACCAACGGCAAAAAAGCGACCATTACATTACGCAACTCATATAGACGCGTTAATCTTTAGTTTTTATTCTGCATGGCTCATTGAGTTGTATGAGAAAAAACTTCAAAGTGATGAAGAACTTCATAATGCTATCATTGCATATAGAAAAATCCCTCAGTCAATAGAAAATCCAAAAGGTAAAAGTACCATTCATTTTGCAAAAGAGGCATTTGATGAAATCAAACTTCGTGCAAATGATGGGTGTATAGTGCTAATGTTCGATATAGAAAGTTTTTTTAGTAGTCTGAATCATAAAAAGCTGAAAGCAGCCTGGGTCGATTTATTACATGCGCCAACAAGCTCTGGCAATGTTCAACGAACTTTGCCACCGGATCATTACAATGTGTTCAAAGCATGCACCCATTTTAACTATATCCTAAAAGATCAGCTACGATTGAAGCAATGCAAGATAGGGAGAAGGGAAGGATTTGACGAAACTAAATTAGCAGCAATAAGAAAAAATCACGGTGTAGAAGCATTTTTTTCTGACCCAGCAGAATTTCGTGATGAGCTTAAAAATAAAAAATTACAAGTTTTTTCAAAACAATTCATGAAGAATGGTCAGCAGATTGGAATACCACAAGGTTTGCCGATTAGTGCTGTGTTGGCTAATCTGTATCTTTTAGAATTTGATTGTTCAATAATAGATGATTTAGTAAAAGATAAACAATGTTTTTATCGGCGTTATTCTGATGATATTTTGATAATCTGCAAGCCAGATCAGAAAGATGAAATAGAAAGAATTGTTATCGAAAAGATAGATAAGGCAGATTTGGTCATAAGCAAACATAAAACGGAAACATTTTACTTTAATAAAAATGATATCCTTAAGGGCAAAAGACTAACGTATTTGGGTTTTGAATTTGATGGAGAGAACGCTTTTGTCAAGTCTGCTAACCTGGCAAGGTTTTATAGAAGAATGATTCATGCAGTTAAAATTAAAGCAGAACGCGCTGTAAAGTTAGCCTTTGCAGATAACACCAAACCTTTTATTTTTAAATCAAGGTTGGTGAAACTTTATAAACGTGTCGACTTAGATTCAGAACGGGAAAAACCATTTAAGATAAAACGGTTGGTGAAAGGAAGAAATGGTCTATATGTCTATAAAGAAAAGACAGTGGATCCTAAAGATTTAAAAGAGTATAAACCAAAAAAGTCGAATTACATAACCTATATGAAAAAGGCTACCGATACTATCGGTTCAGGAAAAATATTCAACCAGATCAAGAATAGAAAAGCAATTTTTCATAAAGCAATGTCTCATCATCTTAAACGGCTTAAAGCAAAATATGCTGAATTGTATAGTTAGCCCAATATGCTTAGCTCCACTGATTGTTATGCTAATCTTTCTAATAATATTGCTTTCGAATTAAATTCACCTCGTTGGTCGGGATTTGTAATCCCGCCATTTTACCTATAGCCTCTAACATATCTTCCTTACTATTTAAACTGCTTGAGTATACCTACACTTTGGGAACCCGCTACATCCCTTAAACTTTCCATGTTTGCCATTTCTGATCAATAATAATCCGGAGCATGATGGGCATTTTTCAAGGTCGGGCGTTTGTTGTTCATTGTTTGGGGCTAGTTGATAAGTCTCACTTTGTTTTGGTGGTTTTTTTCGGTTATTCAATTTGATCAGGTCGAATATCTCATTTTTTATAGCGTCATTAAGCGTACCATGATCGTATTGTTTTATCGTTCTAAGCAGTCTGGAAATTTTAATCACTTCAGATGAAACAGTGATTTTTAGGGTAGCCCGCCAGGTAAATACTACAATGGGAATAAAATTGATATCCGGATAGTGTTGTAAAAGACCTTTTAGTGATTTTACATGTCCTTTGTTTTGCAAAATAGGATTATATAGTCTGCTCTTATGCCGGTAAATTACCTGTGTCCAATACCGGGCATATTCATGCCCAACAATCCAGCCTTTATAGTGCTTGGTTTCAATTACAAAAACACCAAAGTTCGATACGATGATATGATCGATTTGTGATTTGTAGCCGTTAACATATAATGTGATATTATGCAATACTTTATAATCCTTCTTGTTCAGGAATTTTAAAACAAGAGACACAGCAGTTTCACCAATTATACCTTTAATTATTGGTCTTAAAAGCTTGATGATAATGATCAGGAGTATGAATCCCCAAAGTATTAATTGCCATTTACTCATTGACGCTTAAATTAAACCAGCTTAAAGTAATTCTAAAACTTTCTTTTAAATATCTCAAAAAGTATATTCTTTTTTGCGCATATTTTTCTATATTTAATTCATAATCACCCTAAAATTAAACCATTACACACAAGCCTTCCAACGGCTAAATGGTTTCACATCCCACATTTTTATTTAAAAAAGCATAAGGCTAATGGAATGCCTGGATGGGTAATTTCTGTGGTTTATGTGCTTAAAAAGGATTTGATAATTAATTTTTAACGCTAAAAAACCATCTACTATGAGTTTAAGCAACAGGATTTCAGCTGAAATCACCCCAGACCAATTAGCAGCTATTGGCGCTGCATTTCAACAATTAAAAACGCTGTTGGACCCCATTTTAACCATCAATTTAACCGCCGACGAAAGAAGGTGGAACCTCAAAGCGAGCGATAAAACGGTGGCTTTTGTAAGCAAAACACTCGAGTATGCGACGCAAAACCCGGCATTGGTACCGGTTTATATCGATTTAAATGAAGCGAAACGAGACAATAAACTGGCTGCCGATTTGAATAGTGTTTCTCAGCTGGTAAGTACGCTATTGCGTGCCATAGAAGATACCGGCATGGTGGCAGGTGGCGAAGCTTACGAAGCTGCCCTGGTAATTTACCATTCTATTAAAGGCGCAAGCCGTTCCAATATGCCGGGAGTACAAACCATGTACGATGATTTGAAACAACGCTTCCCTAGTCGTGGCAGAAAGATTGAGCCTGGCGAATAAGCTGGAAATCTGAATAAGTCACTTTTACAATCTACTAATTACCTCGGGGCGCCAATTTGGTGCCCCGTTTGCGTTAAAAGGCAATATCACAGCTATTAAAATTCATCCCCCAACCCCCTTGAAGGGGAACAGGATTTTCAATGGGGTAGATTGCCATCTTGATTTCGGTAAGCACCTCTTATGGCAGATCTTTCCCCCTTTGAAGGGGGCAGGGGGATGATAATGGAGATAATATAATTCTGGAGCGGTGCAAAAAGGCACCTCCGAACGGCGTCGCCGGTGTTCGGAACGGCGTCGCCGGTGTTCGGAACGGTGTCGCCGGGGTTCGGAATGGGGTCGCCGGGGTTCTGAACAAGGATCATTGGCGTTCGGAACAAGGTCGTCGGGGTTCGGAACGGCGTCGTTGGTGTTCCGAACAGGATCTTCGGGGTTCGGAACGGCGTCGTCGGGGTTCGGAACAGGGTCATCGGGGTTCGGAACGAGGTAATCGGGGTTCGGAACGAGGTCGTCGGGGTTCAGAACGGGGTCGCCGGGGTTCTGAACGAGGATCATTGGCGTTCGGAACGGCGTCGCCGGGGTTCGGAACGGGGTCGTCGGGGTTCTGAACGAGGATCATTGGCGTTCGGAACGGCGTCGCCGGGGTTCGGAACGAGGTCATCGGTGTTCGGAACGATGTCGCCGGGGTTCGGAACAGGA
>NZ_JSYN01000046.1 GCF_000812965.1 Pedobacter kyungheensis | reverse complement strand
AATTGTAACTGTGATTTAGCCAATCCATACATATTGGAAAGTTCATGTACAGAGTGTTCTTCTTTGATTACCTTGTTGACTAAATCAAGTTTAAACTGATAGTCATATTTTTGTTTTCTACTCATAAAAAATGCCCCAAAAAGTGTCTAACTTTTTGGGGCATGTCCATTACCGGCTTTTTTTATTGTTTTTTTTTCAAAAAACTCAAAAGGATCTAGCCTTATTCATTTGCTGTTGTCTAAGTAATTACTACGCAAAAATACAGGTTTCGTGTAAAATTTGTATCTAAAATACTGCTTATACGTAAATAATTCACGTACACATTTCTTTTCGTGTAAAATTAACTGCTGGCCTATTTTTGTAATTATTGTGTTACCCTATATTTGGCATAGTGATCCCGCACATATTATTATTAAAGCAAATTAAACCTATATGGTGGGAAACTTCTACTTTACCAATTCAAAAAATACAAAAGCAATTGGCGCTATCTTCTTCAATGCAAAAAGCTGGTCTTTGACCTTACATCTCTCACATTTGCAATTAAACCATTCAGACTTAATCGAATGGCGAGATCTATTATTTCGGTACAAAAAGCCAGAAGTAGTGGATAATGTTCCTGGCAATTCAAAAACAACCTTTACATATTATTAATCATTAATCAACTTTACTAACTAATTATTCTACAAACATGAAAAAAGTACCAATGAAAAAAACGCTTTATTTCCTTGCCACTATGGGAGCCGCATTTGTAATGACCACTACAGGATGTAAAAAAAATGAAAAATCAATGCCCGATGCTGAAATCAACACCGCTGCAATTGGCGATGTATCTTTGGATAAGGTAGTTAAAGATCTGAAAACAATCAAAGCAATAGGTTTTGATCCGACTAGTGCAAAAATAGTAGCCGACGGGTACATTGTTGAGGGTGATATTCACCTAAGCAGAAAAAGCCTTGATGGTTTTGCTATGCAGCCAGCACGTCAGGAACAGTACTCTACCCAATATAAAATAGCTACATCAGGTGTAAGAACAATTAATCTGGCCCTTACCAATTCGGGTAGTGCCGGCAATTTGAATACTGCTTTTGATAATACAGTGAAGGACCTGAATAACCTGAAGTTGCCTTCGTTAAAGTTTGTAAGAGTTACTGATCTTACCAAAGCCGATATTACGGTTGCCTTTAAAGACCTGGGCAAAGCTGATGCTAACGGTAATGTAACCCTGGGGCAAGACGGATCGTTTGTAAATCCTGATGGAAATCCGGGTAGCGATATATCTTTAAACAGTAACCCGGATGCAGGTATCGCTTCTGCTAGTGTATCGTTTCTTCAAAGCGTGTTAGATCATGAATTTGGTCATGCAATTGGCTTAAGACATACTGATTATCGCGATAGACTATATGGAGAATTAAAGTCTGGTGGCTCCAACCCAACTTCGACTGCACAAGACGCCGCACTTACCAATTTAACCAAGCAATTAGTGGATGACAAATATGGTGCAGGCACCTGGAATAAACAATCTGCCAAATCGAAGGCATCATTGAAAGCACAGGTTTTTGCCGCATATTTTGATGAAGGCGAGGGTTCAAGCTCAGATTATTCTTTGGCTACCCATATTTATGGCACACCGCTTACACCTACCTATACTAACAATACTTTTACCACGGCAACAGATCCGCTTTCTATCATGATTTCATATGCCAACAGCAGCAACCTTACTTATAGTGCATACGATAATATTGCATTATTGGGACTGTATGGCAGTGCCAATCAACAAGCGCTAATTCAAAACTACCTTACATCAACAGGAACAGTAACATCGGCCGCTAATGCTAAAGGATTAACTACTGTAGCCCAGGTGGTAACAGCAGTTAAAGCAGCAAATTAAAGCAGTTTTGCCTGACTAAAAGGTTACGGCCTATAAACTATTGAGGTTTATAGGCCGTTTTTTATAGAAAAACCAATAAGCTTACACTGCTATTCCTCATGCAAAAACCCAGCGCAACAAACAAACTGCCAGCTCCCTGCTCTTTGCTTTAGTCTTTAAGCTTTAGTCTTTAAGCTTTAGTCATTCTGCTTTGGTCTTTAGTCTTTCAGCTTTCCACTTTCTTTGGGCATGCCCCAAGCTACGCAAGGGTCGGGCTATCCGTTCCAATCTTTTGTTTGGCTTTCGGCTGCGCTCAAGCTTGCAACAAAAGGATTTACACTGCTATCCCTCATGCAAAAAACCAGCGCAACTAACAAACTGCCGGCTCCCTGCTCTTTGCTTTAAGCTTTGGTCTTTAGTCTTTCAGCTTTCCGCTTCAATCTTTACACATTCTTAACCAAATGATAATCTACACTGCTTGAAAAACAGCGTTATACGGATTTATTTTGCGGTTCAGATAATAAACAAACCATGAACTGTAAAAAACTATTTGGTGCAATCCTGATTGCATCACTGGCATTTGCTGCCTGTAAGAAAAACCCAACCGACGAACCGATTATAGATCCGCCAATTGAGGCTGTTGTTCCCGAAAAAATCGACAGCTTTAAAGAAATTGCGTCAATTGATTTGGGTGGAGAAACTGCAGCTGAGATTTCTGCTTACGACCCATTAACCAAAAAACTTTTTGTAGTAAGTAATGATGGTGGTGCTAAGGTAGAAGTATTGGATTTAGCTAATTATCCAACGGTTACTAAATCGAAAACATTAAGTTATGCAAGTAATGCCGGGATCAATAGTGTAGCAGTTAGCAATGGTCTACTTGCAATTGCTTTAGATGGAGCCGATAAGCAGGGAAATGGCGATTTAGTAGTGTTAAAAACGTCAGATTTATCAGAAGTTAAAAAGATTACCGTAGGTGCCATGCCTGATATGGTTACTTTTAGCCCTGATGGGAATTATATTCTATCGGCCAACGAAGGCGAACCAAATCTGGCTTATACAGTTGACCCTAAAGGAAGTATTTCAATCATCAATGTTAAAGATAACTATTCAGTAAAGACAGTAGATTTCTCAGCTTTCGAATCACAAAAAGCCACATTGCTTGCCGGTGGTTTCAGGATTTATGGCTACAACGCAAGCTTTACCCAGGATATCGAGCCTGAATATATTGCCGTAAGCAGCGATTCTAAAAAAGCTTATGTAACGCTTCAGGAAAATAATGGTGTTGCCGAAATTGATGTAGTTGCCGGAACCATTACCAAAATTACCCCATTGGGTACCAGAGATATCAGTTTGGCCGAAAATGCCTTTGATGTAAGCGATAAAGACAATAAAAAAGAATTGGGTACATGGCCAATCAAGGCTTATTACCTCCCTGATGCAATCTCTTATTTTACTACTGGTGGTACTGCTTATCTGGCCCTGGCCAACGAAGGTGATACCAGGCAGGATTATACCCCGAAAGAGGCTAAGGAAGAAGTACGCGTAAAAGACCTGATGTTAGATCCTGTTAAGTTCCCTAACGCCGCAACCTTACAGTTAGACGCTAATCTGGGCAGGCTTACCGTAACCAATACCGCTGGTTTTACCATGGTAGGTACAAATAAAGTATATCAGGAGTTATTTTCAACAGGCGGAAGAAGTGTAAGTATTCTGAATGCCAGTACCGGAGCTTTGGTAGCCAATATTGGTAAAGATTTAGAACAACATGTAATTGATGCCGGTAAATATGACGATGACCGTTCGGATAATAAAGGTGTAGAAGTAGAAAGTGTAACCGTTGCACAGGTAAACGGACAAACCCTGGCTTTTATTGGCATGGAACGTGCAGATGCAATTGCCATATACAATGTAACCAACCCTGCTGCACCAAAATTTGTTCAGTTATTCTCAACCGGCGATGCGCCCGAAGGTCTTTTATTTGTTAAACCAAAAGACAGTCCGAATGGCAGAAGCTTATTAATTGTTTCAAATGAAGGAGATGGAACTGTAAAGTTCTATCAGCCCGATAAAATATAGTCGACTCTCTTATTAATTATTATGTTTTGGGCCCCGGTTTTACATCGGGGCTTTTTGTTTTATTGCTATTCCACTCCAAAATCGTCATTCCCACGAAAGTGGGAATCTTAACGCATTAGATAAGGTATTGAATTGAACAGCTCTTGCACCATAATAACCACGCTTTACCTTTAAGCTTCCAAATTTAAACCCTATATTGCAGCACAAATAAAACTTTAGGGGTGCCTTCAATTCTGTAGGCTGAGAATATACCCTTTTTATAGGCGAAAAGGTAAAAGGTAGAAGGTGGAGGGTGAAAAGCCCTATGCCCTAAACCTTACACCCTATACCCTATAAATGGACCTGATCCGGATAATGCCGGCGTAGGAAATTAGTTTGTCTGCTGCATATAGTGCATTTCTGCATTATTGAAGACTCCTGAAGTGTTATATACAAAGATGAAGTCTAAAACCATGAATTATATTAATGTTTTAACCATT
Source organism: Pedobacter kyungheensis (assembly GCF_000812965.1). GTDB lineage: Bacteria > Bacteroidota > Bacteroidia > Sphingobacteriales > Sphingobacteriaceae > Pedobacter > Pedobacter kyungheensis. The sequence continues at coordinate 24,966 of NZ_JSYN01000046.1, read as the reverse complement.
GCTGGTTCTGATAGTGGGGGTGGTGCAGGTATTCAGGCCGATTTAAAGACCTTTTCGGCACTGGGCTGTTTCGGCACTTCGGTAATTACGGCGGTAACCGCACAAAATACAATGGGGGTAAAATCGGTGCATGGCATTCCTCCCGAATTCATTAGCGATCAGTTGCAGGTAGTGCTGGAAGATATACAACCCGTAGCGATTAAAATCGGCATGATTAACCGCGCAGAAGTAGTCGCGGTAATTGAAACGGCACTTAAGCGCTATGCGGAGGAAGTTCCTGTAATTTTAGATCCGGTGATGGTAGCTACCAGCGGCCATAAACTGATCGCGCCCGATACGGTTACGCAGCTAATCGATAAGCTATTCCCACTCGTAACCCTGGTTACCCCTAATATAGATGAGGCCATTATCCTTGCCGAACAATCCATTAACAATCTGGATGACATGATAACCGCCGGCCGGAAAATTATCGGAAAAGGAGCAAAGGCTGTTTTGGTAAAAGGGGGGCACCTGGCCGGCCCGGTTATTTACGATGTGTTTATCGCAGGTAATGAGTTGCCGGTAATTTTGGAAAGCGCTTTTATTGCTTCTAAAAATCTGCATGGAACAGGTTGCACACTCTCTTCAGCAATTGCTTCAGAAATGGGTAAAGGTAATGATCTACTTACGGCCATTAAAAACGCTAAAAAATACATTGCTTCAGCTTTGCAGGAGGGGAGCCAGGTTACTACCGGTGCCGGTAATGGTCCGCTGAATCATTTTTTTAACCCTTTAAAATTAATTATACAATGAAATGGAGCGAGCAGGCCTGGGAGTTGGTAAAGCCGATTTATGATAAGATTTTAGCCATGCCCTTTAACCAGGAGTTAAGTGATGGCACTTTGCCCAAAGAAAAATTTATTTTCTACCTGGCACAGGATGCTTACTATTTACTGGAATTTGGGCGTACGCTAAGTACCATTAGCGGGCGGGTACAGGATGCAGAACTGGTGATGGCCTATGCCGGATTTTCTACCGGAGCTATTTTTGCCGAACGTAGCCTGCACGAAAGCTATTTCGTAGAATTTGGTCTTGATAGCCAGGTGAAACCATCTCCATCGATACTTTTGTATACCAATTATATTTTAAACCAGGCAGCTTATGCCAGTGTGGAAGTAGCAGCTGCAGCAGTTTTGCCTTGTTTCTGGATTTACAAGGCAGTAGGTGATCATATTTTTGCCCGGCAGCAGGGAGATCAGAATATTTATAAAAGGTGGATAGATATGTATGCCGGAACCGAATTTGCCCAGGCTGTAGCGAAAGCTATCGAGATAACCGATAACCTGGCTAAGGGTGCTAATGCCGCTACACGTCAAAAAATGCTCGATGCTTTTGAAATGGCTGCGCGCCTGGAATGGATGTTTTGGGATAGTGCATATAACCTTGAAGCGTGGGAAATATAGTCTGATTATAACCTTTTCTGCAAATATTTTGATATAAACTTAAAAAAGTGTCGGTATTTTCAATTGATTTAAGGAACTTTGCAGCTTAATCTTATTACTCACACATCAGTTTTGGAAGAAAGCACGCAAGATCAGGCCCTATTAAATACACCAGAAAATAAACCTGTATTAGCATCCAGCTCTCCGAAACAAGTACGCTTTGCCATATCTGCTTTTTATTTTATGCAGGGGGTTTGCTTTGCAAGCTGGGCCAGTCGTATTCCGACATTTAAAGCTTCAATGGGTTTAAATGATGCAGAATTAGGCTCTATTCTTTTTGCATTGCCTGCCGGACAGATCATGACCATGTTTTTTTCGGCAAAATTAACCACACACTTCGGGAGCAAGAAAATGCTCAAAGCCACGGCCCCCATGTATGCCATTGCGCTAACCTTTTTGGCCTTGGCCACCGCGGGCTGGCAGCTGGCTGCTTTTTTGGTGCTGTTTGGTATAACAGGTAACCTTTGCAACATTGCGTTAAATACACAAGGGGTAGCCGGCGAAAATTATTACGGCAAGCCCATTATGAGCTCTTTCCACGGGGCCTGGAGCATCGGAAATTTAACCGGGGCATTAATTGCATTGGGGCTGGTTAACTTAAAATTAGGGATGTATGCGCATTTCTGGATTATTGCTGCGCTATCGTTAACCAATGTGGTGTTTAACTCCGGAAAATTACTCAACTACAATAAACCCGATACGGTGGCCGAAAAGACTAAGTTTTTTACCATGCCTCAGGGTATTCTGGTACTACTCGGACTCATTGCATTTTGCAGTATGGCAACCGAAGGAACAATGTTTGATTGGAGTGCCATTTATTTCGAAGATGTGGTGAAGTTACCACATAACCGCGCAATCATTGGCTATGCTTCTTTTATGTTTATGATGGCAAGCGGCCGGTTTTTAGGTGTTTACCTGATTGGTAAATTCGGCAGGAAAAACCTGTTGCAAATCAGTGGTGCCATTATATCGATAGGTATGGGGTTGGCAGTAGTATTCCCGAATATTTTTGTGGCTATTATAGGTTTTATGCTCATTGGTTTAGGTGTTTCGAGTATTGTACCTATGGTGTACAGTATTGCCGGTAATAACAAAAAAGTACCTGCCGGTAAGGCCATAACCATGGTTTCGAGTATTGGTTATTTTGCTTTCCTGTTTGGTCCGCCACTAATTGGTTACATTTCGCAATTATCAAGCCTGCGCTACTCTTTCGGCATTATATCTGTTTTTGGTTTGTTAATCACTTTTGTGATCACCAAAATAAAGGAAATAAACTAGTAAAGATGTGCTGAATTAGCTTTTAGCGTGTAAAAGGCCGTCTGCTCGAATGTCTAACCCGAAGAATTCTGATTTCTTTATTGATTCTTCTGAATGATATTCTGTATCGATCGATTTCAAAAGCAAAGAAACTTCCATCATTGTTCTTTTTTAAACGATCTATTTGAAAGGTATTTAAATGGTTTGGAAGGGAATTGATTTTGGATAAAATTCTAATTTCTATTTTTTCGGCATAATTGACGAGGTCATTATCCTCAAGGTACTGAGTAATTTCGAGGAATTGTTTTACAGCAAGTTTATTCCATTTAATTTTCATCCATTTCAGATGTTAATAGTTAGCTTGCCAGATTCATAAAATTATATTAAATGGCCTTGCGCCTTTTCTGGAAAAGCTGTTCTACATCTTCGTGAGCAATATAATTTCCTGCTTCTATTTCTTTATCCGCTTCCTCCAGTTCCTGATTATATTGATTTAGAAATGCTGCTGCAAGCTCAGTTGGCTCGTCACTAATATCCGATTGATATTTATAATCTAAACTATCTAAAAAAGCAATTAACACTTTTTCTTCTTGTTCATTCTTGGTATTTACGAATATGCTCATATTCAAATTTAACGAAATTTTATGATAATAATTATAAGCTATTAATTACTCCTTCTTCACCCATCCATGCTCTTTTAACGCGGCAATGGCGAGTTCAATTAGCCTGAGGTTTTCATCCTGATGGCCATGTTGTACCTCCACATTGATATATGGAATATGATTCTGCATGGCGTAAACCGAAAGGGAACCATCGTTGGAAACAAATTTAGATTGAAGAATTACGTTTACATTCGCCTTTTTTAAGGTCGAAAATAATTTGGGTTCGGTTACATATAACAAATCGTCGTTATCCATCTGGAAATTGATGTAAACAGAATCTGCCGTACTCGATAAATCATATCCCGGCAGGTAAGACGAAATGCCGAAGCCTCCATCAGCATTGTTGTGGAGGGTTAAGAAGTAGCCTGTTGACTTTGGATCGTAAAAATCGACAATCTGCTTGCCGGCATTTAATATCGCTTTCTCTACTTCGTTTGAGCTGTAAGCATCTTTCTTTAGGCGTGTATTTACGCCAACTTCGGTGTAAATGGCATTTGGATCAATACGGTACCGATCGTCCATATAGGTGAAATTATAATCGCGTACACCACCATATTGGCAATCTATAAGCTCGCCGCCGCTCCAGCGGATGTAATCGAAACCAGCTTTAACACCCGTATCTTCATTATCGTGAACCACTAAAAAGCGAATTCCGTTAGGTTTATAACTGTACTTTATGAGGTTAATGTTCAGGTCGGCTACTTTAACAAATACCGAATCGGTGGTCATTGCCGCGAAAACCGGCGGGTGCTGGGCTTTTACAAAGAGGGCAGAGAAGAAAAGGAACAGGCTAAAAATGATTTTAAACATAATTACTAATATACAATGTTGATCCACAATTTGTTTGGATACAGCTTTGTAGGATTATCTCCGCGTAAAATTTTAATGGTTCGTGGCGACACGAACCAAGCCGTTCGCACAGTTTTCAACTTTCCGTGTTTTTCGTGTGCTCCGTGGCAAAAACAGGTGGTTCGTGGTGACACGAACCATGGAACAACGGCATAAAAAAAGCCCCGATTTTCATCGGGGCTAATTGATTGTTAATTTGGAGGGGTATTAATGTCCGTGATCTAAATCGTATTCATTTACATCTTTATGGTCGTATGGTTCAACCATTAATTCATCAATGGTTTTTCCTTTTTTATTGAAACCTAAACGCTCTAACATTCTGTCGAATATTAAATACACTACAGGTACCACAATTAAGGTTAAGAATAACGAACTGGTTAATCCACCAACAATAACCCATGCCAAACCATTTTTCCATTCGGCACCTGCACCACTTGCAAGGGCAATAGGAAGCATACCAAATACCATGGCAATGGTTGTCATTAAGATAGGACGTAAACGTGCATGGTTGGCCAGTACTAAGGCTTCTTTGGTTTCTTTACCTTCGGCCTTTAAGTGATTGGTAAAATCGACCAGGATAATCGCATTTTTCGCTACCAGACCCATCAACATAATTAAACCTAAAATGGTAAAGATACCGATAGAGTTATTGGTTAAGGCCAGGGCCAGTAGGGCTCCGATTACCGCTAACGGAAGCGAGAACATCACCACCAATGGATAAATAAAACTATCATAAAGGGCTACCATGATCAGGTAAACTAAAATGATCGAGGCTAACAAGGCAATACCTAAAGTACCAAAACCTTCTGCCTGGTTTTCCTGATCTCCCGCCCAGCTGTAACTCACACCTACAGGAGCTTTTAATTTACCGTTTTTCTGTAATTCCTCTAATTTAGCCTGGAATTCAGCAACTACGGTACCCGTAGGACGGCCAATTGATTGTGCTTTAACCGATACTGAAGTAGATTTATTTAAACGCTCCAGCTGACTTGGGCCTGAACCTTCGGTAATGGTTGCAAACTGCGATAATTTAATTTGTTTGCCATCATTGTTTACAAAAATCAGATTACGCACGTCTTCTACATTCTGGCGGTTAAAGTTTTGATACTGGATATTGATATCATACTCGTATTCGCCTTTTCTGTATTTACCATCAGTATTACCCGCAAATGCTGTTTGCATGGTAGAACCTACTGTTTGTAAAGTTAGGCCCACTGCCGACATTTTATCGCGATCTACCTGTACGTTAATCTCAGGTGTTCCTTTTTCTACTGATAATTTAATCTCGGTAGCACCTGGAATAGCTCCAAGTACTTTTTGTGCACCTTCGGCATATTTTAACGCACTATCTAAATCAGAACCCATTACCACCAACTGAATTGGCGCATTTTCGGCAATACCCAAAATACTAATCGGCACTGTTTTTACTTTTGCACCTACCAGTTCTTTGGCCAATGCACGGCTCATTTTAGTTGCGAAAATATCAGAAGAAACACCTTCTCTTTTATCACGTTCAACCAGCTTAACGTTGATTTCTGATTTGTAAGCAGTAGCCTGTGTACCACCGAAATCACCTGTCGATTGACCTACAGTAGTAATCAACTGTGTAATTTCTGGTTGTTTATCCAAGAAAGCCTCAGCTTTTTGCGTCAGGAAGTTGGTTTGCTCTAATGAAGCATCTTTTGGTAACTCTAACTGCACCAAAAACTCACCTTTATCTGATTTAGGGAAAAACTCTGAACCAATGAAACCGCCGGCTAACAATCCGCATGAACTGAAGAACATCACCACTACGATAATCAAGGTTAAAGCTTTGTGATTTAATGACCAGTTTAAGATGCTGGTAATCCACAGTGTGAATTTTTTCAATTGCTTTTCGAACCAAAGGATAAAGCGGCCAAACAGGTTTTTACCTTCAATACGTTCTAATTTACCGAAACGTGAGAAAATAAGCGGTACAATGGTAAACGAGGCAACTAATGAAAGCAAAGTTGCAATAATTACCACAATACAGAACTGACGCAGGATGTTCGAAACTAAACCGGTACTTACTGCAATCGGGAAGAATACCACCACAATTACGAAAGTGATCGATACTACTGTAAAACCAATCTCACGTGTTGCATCTGAAGCAGCGCGCACTTTGTTTTTACCCATTTCCATGTGTCGCTGGATATTCTCCAATACCACAATCGCATCATCCACCAGGATACCTACCACAAGCGATAGCCCAAGTAACGACATTAAGTTTAGTGTAAAACCAAATAAGCCAATACCGATAAAGGTTGCAATTAACGATACCGGGATCGATACCATTACAATGATCGCATTACGTAAGCTGTGTAAGAAGAAAAGCATTACAAAAGCCACCAAAACTACCGCTAAAATTAAATCGTGGATTACGGCATCGGCTGATTCTAAAGTAAAGATCGAACTGTCGTTAACAATTCTGATATCTAATTTATTTGATGCGTATTCTAATTTAAGTTTATCAATAATTTTATGAACACCTTTACTTACCTCTACCGCATTCGCGTCACTTTGTTTAATAATCTGGATCGCGATTGAAGCCTTACGATCGATACGGGCTAATTTTTCAGTTTCTTTTTGCGAATCCTGAACATCGGCCACATCGCCTAAACGGATTTGTGCACCATCTTTACCAGTAGTTAAAACCAGGTTTCTTAACTCTTCAATGCTTCTGTACTTACCCGATAAACGGATCAATACGTCCTGGTTTTGTGTTTTAACACTTCCGGTAGGGAAATCCAGGTTTGAAGAAAGGATCATTTGCTGTACCTGTGGAACTGCAAGGCCATAGCCCTGTAGTTTGTTGGCATCAAGCGAAACCTGAATTTCGCGCTCAGAACCACCCACTAAGTTTACCTGTGCAATACCATTAACCCTCGAAATTACCGGGGCAATACGTTTGTCAATTAAATCGTAAAAACTTACGTCGTCCATGTTGGCAGAGGCCGACATGGTAATTACGGGTAAATCATCAAGTGAGAATTTACTTAACGAAGGTGTTTTTACATCTTCAGGTAGCTCGGCCAGGATGGCGTTCACCTTACGTTGCGCATCATTTAACGAGATATCGATGTTAGCGGCGTCTGTTAAAGTAATGGTTACTGTAGATAAACTCTCGAAAGATACCGAGTTGATTTTTTTGATGTTCTCCATCGATGATACCGCATCCTCGATTTTTTTGGTTACGGTATTTTCAACCTCATTTGGCGATGCACCAGGGTAAATGGTCGAAATAGATACTACGTTGTTTGAGAATTTTGGAAGTAACTCATAGCCCAACGAAAAGTAACTGAGTAGCCCAAGTAAAGTTAGTGCGGTAAATACCACAATAACCAGCGAGGGCCTTTTTATAGATATATCTGTTATCTTCATTTTAATTTTTTATTGCAATTGAAATAATATCGTCCTTCGACAGGCTCAGGATGACAAACTGTAAACTGATAACTGCCAGTTGAACTATTTTACGATAGTAACAGCAGTTCCGTCAGCCAGGTTAATCTGTCCGCTGGTAATTACTGTTTCGCCTTCTTTTAAGCCATCCAAAATCTCCACATTATCTCCTAAAATACGGCCCGAAACCACATTGCGGATTTTTGAAGTATTGCTGGCTTTATCCAGTAAGAAAACCTGGTTGCTGCTTACACTACCTACAAATGACGTACGTGGAATAAGAATGCTTGGCGCTTGTTTAGGGAATTTAAACACAGCAGTTCCGTACATACCAGCTTTTAAGGTGTTTTTGTGGCTGTTGTCTACTTCAATTTCGATTGGGAAGTTTAAAGTTGCATCGGCTTTAGCTGCAATAAAAGTTACCTTACCGGTAAAATTATCAGTTGGGAAAACAGAAGATTTGATTGTAATCTGATCGCCGATTTTAAGGTTAGCCACCTGCGATTCGTTTACATTAACTTTCAGTTTTAATTTAGAAACATCAACCAGTTCGAACATTTGCGTGCCTTGTGTATTTACAAAAGCACCAACCTCAATGTATCTTTTGTTTACGATACCGTTAATTGGCGATTTGATATTGGCATCGCTTAATTTACGTTGCGAAGCCTGTAAACGCAGTTTTGCATTTCTGGTAGCCAGTTTAGCCTGGTCTAACTGTTGCTGCGTAACACCACCAGTCTGAAACGAGCTTTGGTATCTGGCCTCGTCGCGTACAGCATTCTGGTAGTTCGCTTCAGCAGTTTCCCTGTCGGTATTGATAATTTCGGCATCAATACGCGCCAAAACCTGACCTTTGCTTACGCGGTCACCTTCATCAACATAAATTGCGGTAACACGACCAGCATTTTCTGATAAGAAGTTTAATTCTTGTTTAGGGATAAAATTTCCGTTTGCACTGAAATCTAAATCCACAACTTTTTTCTGTACTTCAGCAACCCGAACGGCAACTGCACCGCCACCTTTAGCAATGAAAGCAGTTTTTTCTTCGTTCTTCTTTTTGTTGTTTTTTAAGACATAAGCTATTGCACCAAGGGCAACAACAACTACGATGATTATGGTAATTACTCTTTTCATTTCTATTGTACTAGCGATTTAATATTTCCGTTTGATTTGATTAATTGTATTTCGGCTATTTTATAATTTAATAAAGCCTGTGTATAGCTGTTTTGTGCCGAGGTAAGTGCATTTTCGGTATCCAAAAGATCGGTTAACGAAGCTAAGCCGTTGTTATAGTTATTTTGAGTACTTCTGTAAATCTCTTGCGCCAGGTCGGCATTTTTACGTTGCGATTTAATGGTGTTTAAGTTGTTGCGCAACTGTATTTTAGCATTTTCGTAAGCCAGGTTTAAAGAGTTATTCGTTTCTTTTCTGCTTTCCTGAGCTTTTTTAATATTTACATCAGCCTGGCGGATTTTAGAACGGGTTAAGAAACCGTTAAAAATAGGCACTTTTAAAGTCAGGCCTACTGCCGATGCGCCATAGCCGATGGCTGCAGCATTAGATTTCAGGAAGTCGAAACCATCACTCTGGCTCGAATAAGTATAGTTACCCGTTAAAGCCAATGAAGGATAATATTCGGCTACATAGGCTTTTCTTTGCAGCGATAGCAATTTATCCTGGTTGTTTAAAAGTTTAACCTCTGTTCTGTTAGCCAGATCGATAGAATCGGTAAATACAGGCAGGGTAGTTACTTCAGTTAACTCGGTAGCAGGCAGGCTGATTGGTGTAGCCACCGGCATCCCCATCGAAAACTTCAACTGGTTTTCCAATTGGGTAATCGCGTTGATGGTTTGTTCGCGCTGCGTATTCAGGTTGGTTAAGTTTACACTAATCCGGTCTACATCAATTTTTCTGGCTAAACCATTTTTGTACTGGTTACCAACGATTTTTTCAACTACCTTAACATTTTTAATGTTGGTGTCGATTACGTTAAGCTGTTGCCTGTTTACCAAAACCTGATAGTAATTGTTGGCTACCAGCTCGATAATCTGCTCTTCTGTTAACTGCGAAGTAAGGTTGTAGTATTCTTCACTTGATCGTGCAGCCTGCAAGCCGGTAAAAACCTGCTGGTTAAACAATTGTTGCGAAAGCTGAACGCCTGCAGTTGAATTCCAGTTCTGGCCTAATTTGATCGCCTGTGTTTGTCCACCAAAATTAGCAACCAACTGACCAATAATAGGGTTGTAGGTTAGGCCTACGTTTCCGGTAATTTGTGGTAAGGCCTGTGCCCTTACTTCCTCTACCTTATATCTTCCACCTTCAATATCTAGCTTGGCATTTCGCACTTTTGTATTGTTCTGGAGCGCAAAGGTGAGCGCGTCTTTTAAGGTAATTTGCTGCTGTGCAATTGCCAGCTGCGGTAAAACCGAGCCGATAATGGCGATGAGCATTAATCTTACCATTTTTATTCTAAGCATAATGTATTGTTTTTTGTTTTTGGGTTCTTCTCTATATTTTCAGCCCTTAAGCAGTGGCCGTTTATTGTGTTAACGTTAAGCTTTTTAGTCTACGCACCTTAAGCCTCTTACAAATATGGTGGTCAGGTTTTTTTGCTTCATCGTCATTTTATTTAAAGCTTTTTTATCAGGGAAAAGGTCTTTGCCGGTTTCCATAATGCACATGGTACAAAGGCCCATCAAACTTTCCAGGTACAATTCGGCCACATGTGCGGTATCATCATGTTCAATTTCTCCCTTTGCTTTAGCCTGACTGAAAATCTCTGCGAAAAAATCTTTTTCCGATTCTTTCAGGGTATGCAGTTTGCCTTTAATTACCTCATCGTTCAGTAAATCAGGAATGCCCTCTGTAATGCGGAGCATGTAATATTTTTGGAAAAAAGTGTTCCGGACATCAATGGTATTAAAAAGGATTTCCTGTACCGGCAGATCAGGATTGTATTTCTTTTTAATCAGCTCGAAAAAATCGTTAAACACTCTTTCAATAACCCCCACTATCAAATGTTTTTTATCCGGGAAATAATAATAAAGAGATGGTTTGGATACGGATAAATCTTCGGCAATATCGTTCATCGTGGTTTTACCAATACCAAAATGGATAAAGCGTTTTATAGCACCATCTATAATTTGCTCTCTCTTTTTATCGGCTACAATCATTTTACTTTTCTACTTTCTGACTTTTTTAATATTTTAGTCAAAAATAGTGCTAAAAAATGATTTGTCATGAAATGTTTGGCTAAACCAAAGCTAAGCTTACAATTTCATGACATAAATATACAATTTTTGCTGTTATATATCTTTACAAACCAGTTGTTTAGGAATTTTGTCCGTAGTAATTAACATATTTACTGTCCTGTTTACCATAGCTGGGATGGAATGCTTGTCGTGGTTTATACACAAGTATTTATTTCATGGTCCATTGTGGTTTATGCATAAAAGCCATCATCAGAAAGCTAAATCTTTTTTTGAATGGAATGATCTTTTTGCGCTCTTGTTTGCCGGTCTTTCGTTGCTGTTAATGTATGTGGGGAGCAAGAGTGTTGATTACCGTTTTTTTGTTGGTTTAGGAATTAGCCTGTACGGCTTGATTTATTTCATCGTGCACGATTGGTTTGTACACCGTCGTTTTAAAACCTTTAAAAGCACTAATGCCTATTTGCTGGCTGTGCGTAAGGCACATAAAATCCATCATAAGAATAGGGGCAAGGAAAAGGGCAAAGCTTTTGGATTGTTGTTTGTAAGGAAAGATCTGATCTCCTAAACCACAAAAATATTTAAAATTATTATAAATAACTAAAATATTAGTTTATATTTAATTAATCATTTAAATAAATACTAAGCTTATGAAAATTTTAGTTTTTTTAGGGTTGCTTGTAACTAGCACCAGTTTATTTGCGCAACAATTTGCGTTTGAGGTTAAAGGGCATATTCAGGATACCGAGAAAGCGAAGTACGCTTACTTATACAGTGCCGGCAATAAAGGACTTTTTTTAAGGGTACCTCTGGTAAATGGAACTTTTAAGTTTAAATCAAATGCCGATCTGGATGGAAATCTTTTACGTTGGGGGATCATCTTTGTTGAAGCAAGAAATAATGTTACCGCAGCAGAAGTAAAAAAGAACCTCGATACGCAAACCTGGTTACCGGGCGGTACCGCCAAAATAAAAAATATCATTTTAGAAGATATTGATCTGGATATTACGCAGGGAAGTCAGATTAACTACCCTGAAATAGTTGGCGGAGGTATATTCAATAAACAACTAAAGGAAATTACGGCTACTGGAAGTGCCAAGAAAATTAATTCATTTGAATTTATTAAAAAATATCCCAATTCGCCGGTGAGTGTGCTTGAACTGCAAGGCATCGCAAACTTTTTGGAAGTATTATCTTTAGCTAAATTTGAGCAGACTTTTGGCGGCTCTCCACAGAAAATGTATGCGATGCTATCTGATCGTTTAAAAGAAAGTAAAGAAGGAAAAGCTGTTAAAATGAAAATTGAGGCAAGGAAGAAATAGGAATCGGACCAATTGTGTTGGTTGCTTATTCTGGCAGGATGCTTGTACTGATTGATCCAAAATGATGAAATGAAAAGGATTTACAGCTATTGCTCAGTTTTATTGTTGGTATTAATTGTTTCATGCGGTAAAAAAACAGCTAAAGAGCGTGCCATTGCCCTTGTAGAAAAGCAATACGAAAATAGTAACCAAAAGCTAGATTTCGAGCAGGCTACGCTCGATAGTCTGTATAATATCTCGCCCGAAGCCTATGCCGATAGTTTGGCAAAAGGCCATGAGCTCGATTCGACCCTGGCGGTGCTCGAAACTGAAATTGAACATTTTAGTCAGGCAGAATCGGATAGTGTAGGGTTGATTAGTGCAAAGCTGACCAAAGAAAGGTACCGTTTACTGGAGCTGGCCAAAACCAAGCCTGCATTTGTAGGCTGGAAACTTTCGGGAATAAAATCAGAAGATGGAAAGTCTGAAGAGTTCAATTTTAAATTCGATAAGGAAATTACAAGGATTGTAGAATAAATGCTAATTTTAATGGACAACTGATTAAACCTTTAATTAACCCTCTTATGAAAATATGTTATGTTGTAATTTTTATACTCCTAAGTTTAAACAGCTTTGCTCAAAATGAGGGTTCAAGATTTAATTTATCGGGTAAAACCAATTTAAAAGATGGAGAAAAAATTACGCTACAATATTACGGTAGCAAAGATTCTGTCTTTGTAAAGGATGGTTCTTTTGTGTTTAGAGGTAATTTAAAAGAACCTAGTTTGGCTAGTTTGAAACATGGTCAGACTAATATTTTTGATGGGCCCGAATCTGTCCGGGTGTTTTTAGAACCCAATGATTTACATATAACCGTCCTTAATGGGCAGTTTTTTAAAGCAAAACTTCTTGGATCACAAACCCAGTCAGATTGGGATAAGATTAGGCTTAAAGAGGAATCTGATCAAATAAAAGACAAAATTGATGGTTTAAATAGAGCGATTAAGGAAAAGGGAATGTCTGATTCGCTGAAAGCTGAACTTAATCTAAGAAATGAAGAAGGATCAAGGCTATTTAAAGTAGCAGAAAAAAATAGTTTAGCTTTTGTCAGAAACAACCCCAATTCTTACCTAAGCCCATATTTATTAAGTTCTTTAAGCAGATCTTTACCTAAAGATTCTGTTCAGTTCTATTACCGGAGTTTTTCAGCGCCAGTGCTAAATAGCGCATGGGGAAGGTTCATTTATAAAGAATTAGGTTATGAAGAAACAAGTAAAATAGGGCAACCAGCTCCCGATTTTTATGCGAAGCTGGCCAATGGAAAAACGATCAGCCTTGCCGGATTTAAGTCTAAAAAATATGTATTGTTAGATTTTTGGGGAACCTGGTGTGTGCATTGCAGAGCATTGAGTCCTGATATGATCAAAATGTACAAAAAATATGAAAGTAAAGGGCTGGAAATTGTAAGTATTGCCACTGACAATGATCGTAAACTTTGGCAAAAGGCAATTGTGGATGACCAGACTGGTTTATGGAAACATATTCTATTAATTGATGCAAGCAAAAGTGCTAAAGGTGATAATTTGGTAGTGCAATACAGCGTCTCGGCTTTTCCAACATTTATCTTGATAGATAGAGAGGGGGAAATAGTTGGTCGTTACATCGGAGAGGGTAACGATTTTCATGTTAATTTAAAAAATAAACTAGCTGAAATTTTCGAATAGCGAGCATACTGCCAATCAAATATTAATATAAGGCCTTTTTCTTTTACTTTTGCAGCATAACAAAATCAACATGCTTCAAATTCAGGAAAATATTTCGTTAAAACCATACAACTCTTTTGGAATCGATGTTAAGGCAAAGTTCTTTGCCGAAATATTTTCGGAAGATGAATTGAAGGCTTTGTTTCAGCAGGAATTGGTGAAAACGCAAAAACTCCTGATTATTGGCGGCGGAAGCAATGTATTGTTTACGCAGGATTATGAAGGTTTGGTTATCAAAATCAGCATTAAGGGTATTGAATCTGAAATTGCCGGAGATCAGGTTACGGTAACTGCAGGTGCCGGCGAGGTGTGGAACGATTTTGTAAACTATTGTGTACAGCATGGTTTTGCAGGTGTAGAAAATTTGAGTCTGATTCCAGGAACGGTGGGTGCATCGCCCATACAAAACATTGGTGCATATGGAGTAGAACTGAAAGATGTTTTTGAAAGCTGTACCGCATTTGAGATCAAAACCGGAAAGTTTAGCACATTTAATTATGCAGATTGCCACTTCGGTTATCGCGAAAGTGTTTTTAAAGGAGCTTTAAAAGGACAGTTTATCATTACTTCGGTTACTTTCCGTTTATCGGCTGTGCCCAAAATTAATACTTCTTATGGCGCTATCGAAACCGAATTGCAGAACAGAGGAATAGAAAACCCAAATATTGCTGATGTTTCTGCAGCGGTATCGCACATTCGGGTGAGCAAATTACCCGATCCCTCTACCATTGGTAATGCTGGTAGTTTCTTCAAAAATCCGGTGATCGAAAAACATGAATTTGCCGATATTGTAGCAAAACACCCCGATGTGGTGCACTATACAACAGTCGATGATAAAGTTAAGCTGGCGGCAGGCTGGTTAATTGAACAGTGCGGCTGGAAAGGTAAAGTGGTGGGGCAAACAGGTACCTGGAAAAACCAGGCTTTGGTTTTGGTTAACCATGGCTATGCTACTGGTACAGAAGTGTATAGTTTTTCTGAACAGATTATAGACAGTGTAAAGGCCACCTTTGGTGTTGAGCTTGAGCGAGAGGTAAATATTCTGTGACGAATGCGCGGATAAGCCTAAGCCAGTGGTTTTAGCACCGTGCCAGAAATTTTTGGTACTAAGTTTGTTTAGATAATTGCGAATGGACATTAATTCATTTGTTTTTTTTAATCTACCTAAAGCTTAAATATCATGACAAAATTCGAATTCAATCACCTCGTTAATCATCACTCCGTATCGCTTAGATCTTACGCTTTAAATTTTACAAAAGACGCAGAAGATGCAAATGATCTGGTTCAGGATACCATGTTGAAGGCGATTACTTACTACAACAAGTTTAAAGAAGGTACGAATTTGAAAGGTTGGTTATTTACCATCATGAAAAATACCTTTATTAACAATTACCGCCGTTTGGTAAAAACAAATACCTTAATTACACAGAGCGAAGATATTTCTTCGGCTAACCTTTCGTACAGTGCAACTAAAAACCAGGCAGAAAGTAAATTTGTGCTGGGCGATATCGATAAAGCCTTATCGCAGTTACCTGAAGAATACTATGTTCCATTTATCCGTTATTTCGAAGGTTATAAATACCACGAAATTGCCGATATGTTAGAAATTCCAATCGGAACAGTAAAGACCCGTATCCACGTAGCAAGGGGCATTCTAAAAAAATACCTTAAAACCTACTCAAAAGACATTGCCAGCACAGAAATGGCTTAAGATACATCAATTGAAAAACATGGGGCTCAGATTTATCTGGGCCCTTTTTTATTTTAGCTCATTTCAAGGTGTCATCATTTCGTGTGGGTGTAAGGTAGTCTTTGAACCTATCTCCGAAATGCTTCATCCGACTTTTCAATAGCTTTTGATCAGCGCTTTTATCTTTTTAAATCTGCGGGAAAAATTAGACTGTTATCGCAATTGGTATTTTGCGGGAAAGATGTTGAAATAAATCCGATAGCTATCGGATCAGCATGACGATCGTGTTATTTAAAAGTGTTAAAAGCAAAAGGCCCGGAAAAATCCAGGCCTTTTTGCTTATCATATATTTGGTTAGTTGATTCTTATTTTTTCTTTCAACAATTCGCCTTCTCTCTAATTTCGAAACAAATGAAAACCTCAAACAATAATGCGTTTTATCGGTTTTTTGCAGTGTTTTTGTTTTGTGGTTATAAAGATAAGGGAAATTTTAAATTTGTCAAGCTTTTTTTAACTTTTTTATTATTTCTTTTGCTACCACTTGGCCAGAGATGATTGCAGGGGGCACACCGGGGCCGGGAACGGTTAATTGTCCGGTGTATAAAAAATTTGTTACATTGCTTTTCATTTTAGGCTTTAAGAAAGCCGTCTGTTTCAAAGTGTTTGCTAATCCGTAAGCGTTTCCTTTAAAAGCATTATAGTCTGCCACAAAATCATCCATGGCATAACTGCGTTTAAACAAAATGTGGTCACTAATGTCGTTTCCGGTTAAATCTTTAAAGCGTTTAACCAATAAATTAAAGTATGCTTCCCTTTTACTTTCGTTATCTTTTAATCCTGGAGCAACCGGAATCAAAAAGAAAAGATTTTCGCAGCCCTCGGGTGCTACATCAGGGTCGGTAACCGATGGGCAGCAGGCATAAAACAAAGGTTTTGATGGCCACTGCGGGTCAGTGTAAATTTCTGCGGCGTGTTGGTCGAAAGCTTCATCAAAAAACAAACTGTGGTGGAGGATGTGATCCAGTTTTTTATTCAACCCTATGTAGAATAACAGACAAGACGGTGCCATGGTTCGTTTATCCCAATATTGCGCGTCGTATTTGCGGTATGCGGGCTCCAGCAGTTGCTGTTCGATATGATGGTAATCAGCATTACCCACTATAAAATCGCTTTCAACACGACCTTTATCGGTTATAACAGCTTTTGCCAGGTTATTTTTGACTTCAATTTTGGTTACTACAGTGTCGAAACTAAATTTTACACCAGCATTGGTAGCTATTTTTTGCATAGCTTCAACAATTTGATGCATACCACCCATGGGATACCAGGTACCTAAAACCAAATCGGCATAGTTCATTAAACTGTACAGTGCAGGGGTGTTTTGGGGTGTAGCACCTAAAAATAGTACGGGGAATTCTAACAACTTCCGTAATTTATCGTTTTTAAAAAGCTGGTGAACGTGTTTGCGCATATTGCCCAAAAGCTGCAGTTTAATGCCGCTCATGGCCAAACGAGGATCGAAATATTCCATTACACTATGGGAGGGCTTAAAAACATACTCGTTCATGCCTACCTCGTATTTGTATTGCGCCTGGTTTAAAAATAATTGCAGGTTTTTGCTACTGCCGGGTTCAAGCTGTTCAAATAAACGATACAAATCATCCAGCGCTGCGGGTACGTCGAGTGTATCGTTTTGGCCAAAATAAATGCGGTAAGAGGGGCTTAATCTTTTAAGCTCGTAAAAATCAGCTGTGGTGTGGTTAAAAAGCTGGTAAAAGTTTTCGAAAACATCGGGCATCCAGTACCAGCTTGGCCCCATGTCAAAAAGGAAACCATCTTTTGCCCAGGTACGGGCCCTGCCACCTGCCATTTCATTTTTTTCGATCACCGTAACTTCGCATCCTGCCTGAGCCAGTAAAGCCGCCGAAGCGAGGCCTGCAAAGCCGGCGCCAATTACGGTAACCCTGGTTTTTTTATCCATGGTGTAAATAAAAGCAATTTTTTGGGTTTTCCTGTCATTCTGGGTTTCGTCATTGCGAGGAGGGACGACGAAGCAATCTTACAGGGAGACTTCAATAACCGCATCAAGATTGCTTCAGCCAATGAAAAATTGGCTTCGCAATGACGGTTTATCAAGGCAATATAGTTACCTAAAGATACTCTTTTGTCTGTCTTGGCTATTGTAGAGCAAATTATCCCAAGGCCGACAGTACGCAGATTTTCTTACCTTTGCCCAGCTCATGGTTAAACTACGCATTTTATTATTCATCCTGTTTTCGGGTATTGGCCTGGCGCAGGCACAATTGTCGCCCAAAGAAATAACTTTGTTAAAAGCCAATATGGTTAAGGCGATTGAGAGTTCGAAACTTACCGATTCTTTATTCAAATCGCTGGATAAGTTGCCCAATAAAACGGCGCTTATTACTGGTTATACCGGTACCTTGCAGGCGCTAAAAGCTAAACACTCCTGGAACCCCTACAACAAAATCAAATTTGTAAGCCGCTCGCTCAAAACCATGCAGAAAGCCATAGATATGGATAAAGAAAATATGGAAATCAGGTTTATGCGGTTTTCTATCGAGTTTTATACGCCATCTTTTTTAGGTTTCAGCAAAGACCTGGCAACAGATAAAAAAGAAATTGTAAAGCATTACCAAAACGAAAATTTTGGTATGGCCGATCGGGAGCTGGTGCGTAATGTAGCTAAGTTTATGATCGATAGTAAAAGGTGCACCGCCGCCGAAATTAATGTTTTTAAAAAACACCTCTAAATGAACTACACCTATCTGCTCATTAACATCGCTGTAATTTTTTTTCCCCTCGTTTTATCGTTCGATAAAAAGGTGCATTTTTTTAGCAAATGGAGGTTTGTGTTTCCGTCCATTCTGCTTACCGGACTACTATTCCTGATTTGGGATATGCTGTTTACCAGGCTCAACGTCTGGTCGTTTAACCCTGACTACGTTGTTGGTATTAATCTTTACGGGCTGCCTTTAGAAGAAATCCTTTTCTTTTTAACTGTGCCTTACGCCTGCATTTTTATATACGAGTGCCTCAATGTGTATTTTCCTAAAAATACACTTCAGAAATACAGCCTCTCGTTAAGCAATTTAATTCTTGGGCTATGCATTGCCATTTTGTTTTTTGGTTATACCAAATGGTACACGCTTATTAATTTCGGCTTTTTGTTGGTGGTGCTCTATTTTATAGAATATGTAAATGTAAAGCTCAGGTTTATGTACCGGTTTTTCAGAGCTTATCTGGTTTCGCTTATTCCTTTTTATATCGTAAATGGCTTTTTAACGGCCATTCCGGTGGTGATGTATAACGATAAAGAGAACATGGGCTTTAGGGTAGGTACCATTCCTTTCGAAGATCATTTTTACCTCATGTCTTTGCTGCTACTTAATATTTACTTTTACGAAAAGTTTAAGAACAGGGCAGAAATTAGAGCCTTATTAAACGAAAAATAGAAAATAGGTATAACCCTGCTTCACGGTATCTTTTCCCTGCAGTTTTTTTTGTGAAAATTAGAAAATGAACGGGCAGTGGCCTGTGGCTGCGGCTAGTCCTGCTTTACATTCCAAGTCCTCGCTCATGCTTCGCTACGGGCTTTCCATTACAATCAGGTTTATTAACAGTGGCTTTTGCACCATGCAAACTTAAAAATGAAATGCTGTTTTGGCCAATTAGCCGCGGTTGGAGCGATACCCTGCAGCAACGAGGTACGAGGCATCGAAGCGTATAAGCGAAAAACGGGAGGGAATTTGCTGTTTTGCACAGGCCTTGTGCTTCAAACAAAAATGATTTAGCTTCTTTAACCATTAAGGCATTAAAGCATTTATATTTTTCTACTGCAAACTGCTTTTTCCTTATCTTCAGCACAAATTAATTTAATGGATTTACCAGTTTACACCAAACAACAGTTGGCTTTACGTAACGGAGCGGATAAGCCGCAAATTTGGGTGGCTTACAAAGGCCTGATTTACGATATGACCGAAAGCAGGCTGTGGCGTAACGGTAAACATTATGAGCACTGGGCTGGTCAGGATTTAACCGAAGAGCTTTCTGACGCTCCGCATACCGAAGCGGTTTTTGAAAAGTTTACGCCCATTGCACAGCTTGCTAAACCAAATTAATCTTGCCTAAGGTAGCCTGCTTCAAGGCTTTAAACTCTGAAGGCCTTTTGCCCACCATTTTATCAAAAGTATTGCTGAAAGACGAAATGCTGTTGTAGCCCACGCCGTAAGCAATTTCGCTGATGGTTAAATCGGTTTCGAGAAGTTTTTCCATGGCTTTTATCATTCTGGCCAGCTTCAGGTATTGAAAAAAGGAGGTATCCATAGCCGCCTGAAACAAACGCGAGAGCGTTCGTGCGCTAAATCCTGTAGCTTTCCCTACGCTTTCCAAACTCAGCCGGTCATTGGCCAGGTTATCGATAATGTATTTTAACACCGGCCTTAAACGCTGGTTTTCGGTAGTGGGCAGGGCAATAGGCAAGGGGTGCTCACTTACTACAGGCAAAATACTTTTTAGTGTATTTAAAAAATCATACTCTTTGGTATTGGGGTTAATGTTGCCGTTCCAGCGCTCAGAAAATAAAAACATTTCGAGCAGCAGGTTATTTACAGGGTAAATACCTATCTGATTGTAAAACGGGTTTTCGTGGTCAGTAGTGGTATCGAAATAGATATTACGCACCACGGCGGCCTGGTAACGGTGTTGCAAATGGTGCTCTACCCCTGCCGGAATCCACACGTAATGCCGCGCGGGGAGGAAATAAGATTTCTCTTTGGTGTATAAAAAAATAATGCCACCCTCTACATAGGTTAACTGCCCCTTTAAATGAGCGTGGTCTTGAAATCGGTCTTCAAACCTGCTGTGCCAAACATACATGGTTTCTGGTTTTTCGTCGATTGCAAATAAAAGGTCTTCGTTGCTAACTTTTATCATTTGGCTGGTTTAAACAAATATCTGTCGGTTTAGATAAAACAAAGTAACAAATCTGTGTCGAAATTTGCATCAATTAATTAACGAATATGAATTTTAGAGAAAATAAAAACTGGATAAGCTGCTTGTTAGGCTTTCTTTTGTTGCCGGTTTTTGTTCGTGCACAGGAAGTTACACTACAAAATAACTTTAGCATTAGCCAGATTTGGGCGATGGCCGATAGCAACAGCAAAAAAATTAAAGTACAGCATCTGGGTGCCGAAGCAGCCGATGCCCATATTAAAGTGAGCCAGGCCGAACGTTTACCAGAAATTGCAGCCGAAGGGATTTATGCACATGTTTTTCCGTTACCTATTTACGAAAATGGTCTTTTTCATACGCCAGCGCAGTTTCCGGTGGTGCCAGCCTATTATAAAGCCAGTGCCGATGCCTATTTTAACATTTATAATGGTGGCAAAACCAATACCGAAATTAATGCTTCAAAAGTAGAAAGTGAGCTTAAACATATTCAAAGCAGCCAAAATAAACAGGAAATCCACTATGTTGGGGCGGTTTATTTTTACGATGTTTTTCGCAATATCTCCTACCGTGGTTTGTTGGAACAGGATATCAGGGATCGGGAGAAACAACTGGCAGAGATTAATCAGTTGTACAAAAACGGTACGATATTAAAAAGTGATGTGTTGCGCGCAGAACTGCGTTTATCTAAACAACGCATGTTGCTAAGCGAGATTGAAAACAGCATTAAAATTGCCAAACAGAAACTGAATATCCTGATCGGCAGGCCGGATGATGCACCGCTAAACCCGCAGATAGCAGCTAATGAAACAGAAGCTATTGCCTTAAAGCAGGTGGACGCATATTTTAACGATGCCAAAACCTCAGCCTATAAAATCAGGATTTCGGAAAAAGAGCAGGCGTTGGCTGAGTTAAAACTGAAAAATATCAGGTCTAATGTTATGCCTTCGCTGGGTTTCTTCGGCGAATATGCCTTTGCTTACCCACAAATTCAGTTCTATCCTTATGCACTTTCGCTTTATAGCACCGGAATGGTAGGTTTAAAGCTCAAAATCCCGATTTCTTCGTGGTATACCAATCAGCATAAAGTTAAAGAGGCACAAATTAAGCTGCACCAGCAAGAGGTAGAAGATGAGGATGTGAAAGATAACATCCGTCAGGAAGTACAGGAAAATTATATCCGCTATAAAGAATCGGTGCAGCGCATAAGTGTAGCCGAAGAAAATATTAAACAAGCCGCAGAAAGTTACCGCATTGTGCAGAATACCTACTTCAACCAGTTGTCGTTGCTTACCGATTTGCTTGATGCTGAAACCCAATTGCTGCAGTCGCGTTTTGAGCTGACTACTGCAAAGGTGAATGCCAAAATACAATACTATCAATTACAAAAAGCCATAGGAAATTTATAACATGAACATACAGAAACAAAATAAAGCCGATAAAATAATAAGCAGGATAACCACTATCATAGCGCTGATTGTACTGGTGGTATTGCTGGTTTGGGGGGGTAAAACATTGCTGGGTTATATGCGTTACGAAGAAACCAACGATGCGCAGGTGGATGAATACATTAATCCGGTTACGGCCAGGGTAAGCGGTTATATTAAAGCCGTTAAGTTTGAAGAAAACCAGGAAGTGAAAAAAGGTGATACGCTGGTGCTGATTGATGATGATGATTACACTGTGCAGCAGGATGAGGCTTCGGCTTCTTTGCTGAATGCCCAGGCCCAGGTTTCGGTACAGCAAAGTAATATTAAAACGGCCCAAAGCAATGCTGCAGTAATGCAGGCAAAAATTGCGGCTGCCAAAGCCAAACTTTGGAAACAACAAACAGAATATAACCGTTACCAAAAACTGTTTGCTGCCGAATCGGCAACACGCCAGCAGCTCGAAACCGTAGAAAGCTTATTGCAGGTGGCACAGGCCGAATACCTGGCGGCTCAAGAAGATTATGCGGCAGCGCTTTCTAAAACAAACGATATTAAAGCACAAAGCGAAGTGCTGGCTTCTGAAATAAAAAGAAGGGCTGCCGTAGTGCAAAGGAATAAACTCAATACTTCTTATACGGTTATTGTGGCCCCTTACGATGGTAAAATGGGCCGAAGAACTATTCAGGAAGGGCAGCTGGTTCAAACCGGCCAAACCATTGCCTATATTGTTGATCGCAGTGCCGGTAAGTGGGTGGTAGCTAATTTTAAGGAAACACAGATTGCGAAAATGTATGTGGGAGAACCGGTAAGTGTAGCGGTCGATGCTTTTCCTGATCAGGCCTTTGCCGGCGAAATAGAATCGCTTTCTGCTGCAACAGGGGCAAGGTTCTCTTTATTGCCTCCCGATAACTCGACAGGAAACTTTGTTAAAATTGCCCAGCGCATACCCGTGCGTATCCGCATCAGCAAGCAAGATAAAGGTATTGACCTGTTAAGCGCAGGGATGAGTGCAAGTGTAAAAGTGAAAAGGGCTCAGGGCCATGATTAATAATAAGACTATATTTAAAACAGGGGTGCCTGAGTGGCTGGTCATCGTCAGTATTTTTGCGGTGCTTTTGTCATCGGTGCTGCTCTTTGCCTTATCGACTGCTGATGGGATGGCGGCCGCCGGTTATTATGGTGCTACTGCCGCTGATGTTCAATTTTCTTTACTGATGTTTTATGCGGCCGTGGCCAGTTTTGCAGTGGTAGAACGCAGGTTTTTTGCCCGCGTGGTCACCAAAGATTACCTGTTGATTTGTATTGTTTTAGAAATACTGATTACCTATTGCTGTTACCATACCCGCGAAATAGGGCTGATTTTTGCCCTTCGCTTTTTGCAGGGCATTGTAAACTGTGGTTTAACCAGTATTTCGCTCAACCTGTTGTTTAATCGTTTAAAGTCAGAGCATGCCAAAGAAACGGGTTATACCATTTTTTATGGGATGATTTTGTGCGTTTCGCCACTTACGGCTTTATTTTCGGTGCCGATAGTCGAAAATTACGAATATAACGTGGTGTATAAAGCCATGATATTTTGTTTTTTACCCAGTGCTGCACTACTTTTTAGCCTGTTAAACCGGGTGCATATTTTGCCTAAAACCCATTTGCTTAAAATAGATTGGCTCAGTTTCGTGCTCTTTGCAACCATGCTGGTGCTCATTGCTTACGTGCTCATTTACGGGCAGCAGTACGACTGGCTCGAAGACCAAACCATTGTTGTCGCTATACTGGCTATTTTACTGCTGTTTATGGTTTCGGTTGCCAGGCAGCGTAGCTTAAAAAGGCCTGCAGTTGATCTGGCTATATTTAAATCGAGGAATTTTGCCATTGGAATCGTTTTTCTGGTTATCCTGTACCTCATTCGTGGTGCTTTTGGTTTAACCTCTTCTTATTTCATCAGCGTATTGGGGATGGACTCGTTGCATGCCAATGAAATTATGATCCTGAATATTGCCGGTGTAATAGCCGGATCATTAATCGCCATTCGTTTTCTCACGCGCCAGAAACACCTGCGCGTGTTGTGGATAAGTGGTTTCGTATGCTTGTTCGTGTTTTTCGTGTGGATGGGGCAATTGTTCGCTAGCGAGGCTGGTACAGTTAACTTTTATCTGCCTTTATTTTTGCAGGGACTGGGGGCGGGAATGGTCATGTCGCCCATTGTAATGTTTATCATGTCGTCTGTTCCCGATAATATGAGCCAGTCGGCAGCTTCTGTGGGTGTTTTTGTGCGCTTTTCTACTTTTAGTTTAAGCCTGGCTTTTATTAATTTCTTCCAATTGTATTTTAAAGGGAAGCACAACGATGATTTAAGGGGAAATCTTTCCCTGCTGGATTTTAACCTGCCGGAAAGGTTGAAAATTTATCAGTCTGCACTCGCCAGCAGGGGGATGTTGCGCGATGAAGCATCGAAAGCTGCAGTGGGTTTGTTGAACAAGGCCGTGCAGAAACAGACCTTTTTGCAATTTTGTGTAAGCTATTACGATTGGGTTGCGGTGCTTTGCCTGTTTAGCATTTTGCTGATTGCTTTGCAGCCGGTAATTAGCCGTACGGTAATTAATTTGAGAAACAAACAACCTGCTGCTGCAGGATTTTAGGTCGGTTTGCAGTTTACAGTTAACAGTTTGCAGTTTGCAGTTAGCGATTTGCAATTGGGGATGTCATGTTGAGCCTGTCGAAACAGGTTTACTAATTCCTTCGATAGGCTACCATTGACAGACTGAGTAGAAGAATCGTCATTTCGACTGGAGCTTGCCGGTTTTTCACCGGTGGCGGAACGGAGAAATCTATTTAGACAGATTTCTCGGCTACGTTGCACTCCGCTCGAAATGACGACCATGGAAGAGGCTGTCACTTATATTGATTTTTATACAATAAATTACACCTCAGGATGACAA
>NZ_JSYN01000045.1 GCF_000812965.1 Pedobacter kyungheensis | reverse complement strand
CGCTTTGATTTAAATTGCCTACGAAGATACCGCTAAATGTTGCAATGAAGTTATTGCGGATGGATTTTATTCATTTGGGGGTACGGCGATGCAAGACATAACGCTATAAGATTGCCTGTCTGCTGCAGGCAGGCTTCGTCGGCTGAAAAAGCCTTCTCGCAATGACGACTCCTCGCTATCTATACTAAAATAAATAAAAATAGATTTTATCTATACAGCCTTTTTTGGGCCAGATATTCGAATGCATGTATCAATCACAGGAAGCCCAGGATCAGCCTCCTCGCTGAAAGCCCCAATTTATTTTTTATTTGCATTAGTAAATTTATGCCCTATATTTACAAAAAACTTTAGGGGTGCCTAGTGCTGAGAAATACCCTTTGAACCTGATGCAGTTAGTACTGCCGAAGGGAAAAGTGAGCGCAACGTTTGTTGCCGTCTTTTCGTACCCTGTTAGGGGCAATCTCTATAGTTTTTCCAATTTTTTTAAACATGGAAGTAACTATAAACAACCAAAATCATTTTCTTGAAGAAGCCTGTTCCATCGAGCACATGTTGAACGATCTGGCTGTTCAAACCACCAATGGCCTGGCCGTCGCCGTCAACCAAACCATCGTACCGAAATCGAGCTGGCCTGTACATACTTTACAGCCAGGCGATCAGATTATACTCATTAAAGCCACCCAAGGCGGATAAACCCCATCAACCATGAAACAAGAAAAAACCCCAAACGCCGGAGTCATCAGCCGCAGCCCATTTCCTGCATCAACCAAGATATTTGTGCCAGGGAAAATCCACAATATACAGGTGGCCATGCGAGAAATCCGTTTAACCGATACCAAAATCCATAACGGATTTGGTTTAACCGAACCTAACCCATCGGTGACCGTGTACGATACCAGTGGCCCTTACACCGATCCCAATGCGGTTATTGATGTAAGAAAAGGCCTTCCGCGCCTGCGCGAACAATGGATAAAAGACCGTGCAGATGTAACCCAACTCGATCAGTTGTCATCAGCATACGGGCAGCAGCGACTGGCCGACAGTAAGCTCGATGTATTAAGGTTTAACCACATTAATAAACCTTATAAGGCACAGGAAGGCGCCAATGTATCCCAGATGCATTATGCCAAAAAAGGCATAATTACTGCTGAAATGGAATACATTGCCATCCGCGAAAACCAGCAGATTGATTTAATAAACGAACAGCTGGGCAAGCAGCAAGCAGTAATGAACCACCAGCATGCGGGTAACAGCTTTGGCGCCAATACCCCGAAAAGCTACATTACCCCCGAATTTGTAAGGGCTGAAGTGGCTGCAGGTCGCGCGGTAATTCCCTGCAACATCAATCACCCAGAACTAGAGCCGATGATTATTGGCCGTAACTTCCTGGTAAAAATCAATGCCAATATTGGTAACTCAGCAGTTACTTCAACCATTGAAGAAGAGGTAGAAAAAGCTGTCTGGGCTTGTCGTTGGGGTGCCGATACGATTATGGATCTATCGACCGGAAAAAACATCCACGAAACCCGCGAATGGATTATCCGCAATTCGCCAGTGCCTATTGGTACTGTTCCTATTTATCAGGCACTGGAAAAAGTAAACGGTAAAGCCGAAGACCTAACCTGGGAAATCTTCCGCGATACGCTGATTGAACAGGCCGAGCAGGGTGTAGATTATTTTACCATCCACGCAGGTGTATTACTTCGCTACGTTCCATTAACGGCAAAAAGAATTACCGGTATTGTTTCTCGGGGCGGATCAATTATGGCCAAATGGTGTTTGGCGCACCACAAGGAAAACTTCCTCTATACCCATTTCGAAGAAATCTGCGAAATTATGAAAGCGTATGATGTGGCTTTCTCTTTAGGAGATGGCTTAAGACCAGGTTGCATTGCCGATGCCAATGATGAAGCACAGTTTTCAGAGCTCGAAACTTTGGGCGAACTCACCAAAATTGCCTGGAAACATGATGTGCAAACCATTATTGAAGGACCGGGCCATGTGCCCATGCACCTAATTAAAGCCAACATGGAAAAACAGCTGGAGCATTGCGCTGAAGCTCCTTTTTATACATTAGGCCCCTTAACTACTGATATTGCTCCGGGCTACGACCACATTACTTCGGCCATTGGCGCGGCTATGATTGGCTGGTTTGGAACCGCTATGCTGTGTTATGTAACCCCTAAAGAACATTTGGGCTTACCGAATAAAAAAGATGTAAAGGATGGTGTAATTACCTACAAAATTGCCGCCCATGCTGCAGATCTGGCAAAAGGCCATCCGGGTGCACAATACCGCGATAATGCTTTAAGTAAAGCCCGGTTCGAATTCAGATGGGAAGATCAGTTTAATCTTTCACTCGATCCGGATACGGCAAAAGAGTTTCATGATGAAACCCTACCTGCAGAAGGCGCTAAGATTGCCCACTTCTGCTCGATGTGCGGACCCAACTTCTGCTCGATGAAAATTACCCAGGATGTGCGCGAATATGCTGCACAACAAGGGCTCGAAACCGAAGATGCACTGGCGAAAGGCATGCAGGAGAAGTCGAAAGAATTTACCCAAAAAGGAAGCGAAATCTATTCATAAAACATGATGGAACTGTTTGTAATTGCGCATCCAACAATTTTGAAAGACGAAACCTTATTGGTAAACCAGCTTTTCGATGCTGGTTTACCTGTATTTCATTTGCGCAAACCAACAGCAGATGAGGCCACACACCGGAAATTTTTGGATGGTATTCTACCTGAGTACCACAATCGCATGGCCTTACATCATTTTCATGCACTGGCCAATGATTACAACATTAAAAGATTGCATCATACTGAAAGTTTTAGAAAAAGCAGTACAGTGGGCGATTTTTCACAACCTTACACCTATAGCACCTCGATACACCAGCTGGCGGAAATTGATCAAATTAAGTCATACCATTACAGTTTTTTTGGTCCTGTTTTCAACAGCCTTTCTAAACCCGGATATAGGGGAATTACCGACACCGGATTTAGTGTAACCCAATCAAAAACCACCAGATTAATTGCACTAGGCGGTATCGACCTGAACAATATAGATCAGGTAAAAGCCATGAATTTTGACGGGATTGCACTTTTAGGCAGCATCTGGAACGAACCAGCGCAGGCCATCATCAACTTTAAAAAAATACAGGCAAAATGTCAGCAAAATTAAATCATCTACCTATGATTCACCCTTTACAATATATTTCTCAGGCACCTAAAACCGGTACCCATTTAGATGCCATTGAAGAGGTGCTACAGGCAGGCGGAAAGTGGATTCAGCTCCGCATTAAAAACCTACCCGAAGCCGAAATATTGCCTTTTGCACTTGCTGCACAAGCATTATGCAAACGTTATGATGCGAAATTAATTGTTAACGATTATCCGCACCTGGCCAAAGCGGCCGGCGCTTTCGGCGTTCATTTAGGGCTGCAGGATATGCCCATACCACAGGCCCGGCAAATTATCAACCCCGGTCAGATTATTGGTGGTACCGCCAACACTTTCGAACATATCCTGCAGCGTGTAACCGAAGGGGTCGATTACATTGGCCTTGGTCCATTCAGGTTTACCCGCACCAAAGAAAACCTGAGCCCAATAGTAGGTCTGGAAGGTTATCAGAAACTGATGGAGAAAGTAAAAAAAGCAGGTATTACTACGCCGATTATTGCCATTGGTGGCATCGAAGCCGATGATATTGCGGCTATTCTCGAAACGGGCGTATATGGCATTGCCGTATCAGCCGTGCTTACCAATCAAACCCAAACACCCGCCATATTAGCCGATATGAACAGCAAACTGGCCCTGAACACCCTTTAAAACTATGTTAAAAATAGCAGATCAAACCTTTAGCTCGCGCCTTTTTACCGGAACCGGAAAATTCAGTTCGGCAAAAGAAATGGAAAGCGCCTTAATTGCTTCGGCTTCCGAACTGGTTACCGTAGCCCTTAAACGTGTAGACTTAAAAAGCAAAGATGATGACATTTTGCATCACCTCAAATACCCGCACATTAACCTGCTGCCCAATACCTCGGGCGTACGTAATGCCAAAGAAGCGGTTTTTGCTGCCCAACTGGCACGCGAGGCTTTAGAAACCAACTGGATTAAACTCGAAATCCATCCTGATCCCAAATATTTAATGCCCGATCCTATCGAAACGCTGAAAGCCACAGAAGAGCTGGTTAAAATGGGCTTTGTGGTACTGCCTTATATTCATGCCGATCCGGTTTTATGTAAACGTTTGGAAGATGTAGGCACCGCAGCAGTAATGCCGCTCGGATCGCCAATCGGGAGCAACAAAGGTTTAAAAACCATCGATTTCTTAGAGATTATTATCAGCCAAAGCCGCGTACCGGTAGTTGTTGATGCCGGAATAGGCGCCCCTTCTGATGCAGCGAAAGCCATGGAAATTGGTGCTGATGCCGTACTGGTGAATACCGCCATTGCCATTTCTAAAAACCCTACAGAAATGGCTCAGGCCTTTAAACTGGCTGTTGAAGCCGGAAGAATGGCCTTTGAAGCTAAACTGGGCACGCAGCAAAATTACGCTGCTGCCAGTAGTCCACTAACCGCATTTTTAGACGATGAGTTTTAATTCAATATTCGAATCTTACAATTGGGACGATACCAAAGCCAGTATTTACGATAAAACTGCTGCCGATGTTGAAAATGCCCTTGGCGCACAGCAAAGAAGTCTTGAAGACTTTAAGGCACTGATTTCGCCTGCTGCTTTGCCATACCTTGAAGATATGGCGCAGATCAGTCAACGCTTAACGCTAGACCGCTTTGGCCGCACCATACAGATGTACATTCCGCTGTATCTATCAAATGAGTGCAACAACATCTGTACTTATTGTGGCTTCAGTTACGACAATAAGGTAAGGCGCAGAACGCTTAACCCGATGGAGATTATGCAGGAAGTAGCCGTAATTAAAGGCATGGGTTACGATCACGTGCTGTTGGTTACAGGCGAAGCCAACCAAACGGTGCATACCGATTATTTTAAAAAAGTACTCGATCTCATTAGTCCGCATTTCTCGCATATTTCTATGGAAGTGCAGCCGCTGGATGTGGCAGACTATGAAACCCTGATTCCTCACGGCTTAAATACAGTATTGGTTTATCAGGAAACCTACCACCAGGACGATTACCGTAAACATCACCCTAAGGGTAAAAAATCGAACTTCCTCTACCGGCTGGAAACCCCCGACCGTTTAGGACAGGCCGGAATCCACAAAATGGGGCTTGGCGTTTTAATTGGTCTGGAAGATTGGCGTACCGACTCATTTTTTACAGCCTTGCATCTGTCGTACCTCGAAAAACAATACTGGCAGAGCAAGTTCAGCATTTCTTTTCCACGTTTACGTCCGTTTAGCGGAGGCCTGGAGCCCAAAGTGGCCATGAACGACAGGGAGCTGGTACAGCTGATTTGTGCTTACCGTTTATTTAACAGCGAAGTAGAACTTTCCATTTCTACCCGCGAAACCATGGCCTTCAGAAACCAGGTCATTAAACTGGGCATCACCGCCATTAGTGCCGGTTCAAAAACCAATCCGGGTGGCTACCAGGTAGAGCCACAATCTTTAGAACAATTTGAAATCTCGGATGAACGTTCACCGCAGGAAATTGCCGCCATGATCAGAAAACAGGGTTACGAACCCATTTGGAAAGACTGGGATATGAGCTTGATCCACAAAACATGTTAGTAAAAGCAGAACAGCAACGCTACAACAGGCAAATGCTCTTGCCTGAAATGGGGGCAGCAGGACAGCAGAAACTGAAGACAGCTAAAGTACTGGTAATCGGTGCAGGTGGATTGGGTTGTCCGGTACTGCAATACCTGGCTGCCGCAGGAATTGGCGAAATAGGCATTGTAGATGATGACCTGGTAGATTTGAGCAACCTGCACCGGCAAATCTTGTTTAATGCCCGCGACATTGGCTGGCCAAAAGCAACTGTGGCCAGCGAAAAACTGAGCCTTCTAAACCCACATGTTAACCTGAACACTTATGTGCAAAGGTTTGATACTGCTTGTGCAGCTACGATTTGTAGTAAGTATAATTTGGTGATCGATTGTTCGGATAACTTCGACACCCGTTACCTCGTTAACGATACCTGTGTTGCACTGGGCAAAACCCTGGTGTTCGGTTCTATATTAAGGTTTGAAGGCCAGATTGCTGTTTTTAACCATAATGGCGGTGTAAATTACAGGGATCTATACCCCGAACCACCCACCGAAGATATCAGCTGTGCCGATGGAGGTGTAATTGGTACCCTGCCCGGACTCATTGGTTTATATATGGCTAACGAAACCATTAAGCTCATTTGCGGAATGGGGGAAACGCTCGCAGGTAAACTGATGAGTGTTGATCTACTCAACAACACCCAATACGTTTTCAGCATCCAACCAGACCTAACAGTAGCCAGCCTAACGCCACCAAAAACCGAAGCAGCTGTTAAAGAAATAGACCGTACAACCCTGGCAAACTGGATGGAGACAAAGCCAGCAGAAATTTTCTTGATTGATGTACGCGAAGCTTACGAGCATGAAGAGCACAACATAGGCGGCACAAATATTTCCTTATACGATTTAACCAGCACGTTAGACCGTATTCCCGTAGGTAAACAAGTAGTTTGCTATTGCCAAACCGGGCAAAAAAGTAAAATGGCGGTTAAATTATTGCAGCCACATTTTGGGGATGAGATATACAGTTTAAAGGGCGGGATCTAAAAATCAAAATCGTCATGCTGATCCGATAATTTCCATGCCGTCATGCTGAACTTGTTTCAGCATCTCTTTATGTTTACGTTAATCTATTCGTAATCCTGAAATAAATCTGACAGCTATCGGACTTGTTTCAGCATCTCTGAATAATGTACGCTAGTTAAGAATAGACCCTGAAACACCCGTCCGACCAGCCGGGCGGAAGTTCAGGGTGACGTCAAAGAAAATCCGTCATTCCCGCGCAGGCGGGAACCACGAAGTGCTCAGCGAAGCTAATCTTAATGCTTTCGCTATTGTGTACCTCTCTTTTGCTCGCGCTAGTTATTAAGAGACCCTGAAACACCCGTCCGACCAGCCGGGTGGAAGTTCAGGGTGACGGCGAGGTGGTGGTGACTGAGGCGATAGCGATAAATGTTTCTCTTGAAGCCTTTCGTGGTGCCCATAGGTGGATAGGGGTTACCGAGTCTGCACTTTACGCAACCCCTCCCCAGGCCTAAACACCAGACTTTCGGTCGGTTTTAGAAAAGTCATCTGCTTGCCCCAGGACACTTGAACTCGTCCTGTAATTACCTTTACACTAACCTGATCGTTATTAAGCCCGATA
Organism: Pedobacter kyungheensis; assembly: GCF_000812965.1. Taxonomy (GTDB): domain Bacteria; phylum Bacteroidota; class Bacteroidia; order Sphingobacteriales; family Sphingobacteriaceae; genus Pedobacter; species Pedobacter kyungheensis. The sequence goes on along the minus strand of NZ_JSYN01000045.1, from coordinate 23,156 downwards.
TGAAAAGAAGTACCCAGCACTTTGGTGGTAATTGCACCCGAGGTAATAATAAACGGGTGTTCATGATCTTTAGCCACTTTAAAAAAGGCATTCCCTTTCAATAAGGTTACCGCCCTTACGTTTTGGGTAAAATGTTGAGGGTACCGGAAACTGGAATGAGCAGCCAGGTAAACCGTACTGCCATCGGCCAGTTTTACCGAATCGGTATTAGCTGCGGTGCTGAGTGTAATAGCCTTAGGGTTAATTTTAGCATTTAACAAAATCCCTGCACCTATCGTTAAGGCAACCAGGGCTGCAGCAGCATACTTGATGTAGCTGGTCCACGATTTGGTAAAGTGGGCACGCTTTTTAATCTGGGTATAAATCTCTGCCGAAACAGCGGCCTTTTTGCCCATCTGCTCGCCATCCCATTCGGCACTTTGGTATTCATTACTAAAAAAACTTTCCAGCAGTCTGCTTTCTGCTTCGGTAATTGTTCCCTTTTCTTCTTTTTCTACCAGGTGCTCCAGGTAATGCATTTCTTTTTTGCTCATAGTACTTGTATTCGGGTATAAGTACCAAAGGCAGCAAAAAAGTACTATGGCAGGCGATTACGAAATCGTTAAATTATGGTTAAGTAATATTAATATGTAAATCCCGAAGGGGATAATCAGTCCGGAGGTTTCATTGCTGTGAAACCTTAACTGCTTTAATGCCGAAGTGAGCTGGTTTTTAACCGTTTGCTTAGAAAGATTAAGCGCTTTGGCAATCTCGTCGATATCCATCTCCCTGATTTTGTTCATCACCAGAATCTCTTTCCTTTTTTCTGGCAGGCGCGCCAGCAGCACATTAAGCTGATCCATCAGTTCTGCCTCAAGCGTACCTACATGATCAACCAGATAACTTTCAAAATTATCTTCTATAATGGTCGTATCCAGTTTTTTCCGGCGGTATTCTTTTAAAACCTGATTTTTGGCAGCCCTGAACAGGTAATTTTCTATCGACAGGATGCTTACCTCGGCGCGGCGTTCCCAAAGGTCAGTAAAAATATCCTGTACAAAATTCTGCGAAAGATGTTCGTCCCTGGTCATCCCAAAACAGAATGCATACAGTTTCTCCCAATGGCGGATATAGATGTATTCAAATTCTTTCAGGCAGATCATGGGGATGATTAATTTTTAAGCCTAAGAAAAGAAAAAGATGTAGCCTGCATTTTACTTGAAGGTTATGTTTTAATTAAATCTTGGCATTCAGGCGGCTCCTCACGGAAGATAAAACCAGCCTGATCAACTTTTTTAATCTGCCTAACCAAAAAATAAACGGCCAAGCAGGCTTTAACACTAAATGCACGATTTTCAGTCGATTATACCCGATTTTCTACCTTTTATTTAAGGATTTTCATCTTTTTTTAAAGTAGAATATAGCAGTTTTGATTTAACCAAACCCATATCCTTCCCGGCTTCGGGGAGATATGAAAACATGATAAGCGGCTGTCCCCAAAAGCTGGCTTATCAAACAAATTAACCAAAACGATTGATTATGAAAAAACCATTACTTCACAAGCAAGGCTTTCTGAAGGTTTACCAGGCTCCAATCCCAATCCATTTCTGTTGCTTGTTACCCGATGCTCAGTTGCCAGCGCAATCCTATCACCAAACGTATGCAAAAGCAGGGCTTTGCGGCGATGCCAAAATCCTAATGTTTCAGGCTCAAAGCCAGAATTTACAACCTAATTAAGCAAGCCCCTGAATTTTAAAGGTAAAAACAGTTAAACAGTTCCTCCCCGGCACAAAACACCTTCATGAAATGCGGCTGTAAGGCTCTTTCATGCTGATGTTAAGGTATTGACCATAATAGTGGTCCCGGAATTTATTTGCCCTGCCGAAAGGCGTGGAAGGGATCTGTATCGCTGTTTTTTAAACAGACAAGCCAACAAACGTGATATAAAATGAACAAAAAAAATCAAGCATTAGATTCCGATCTAAACCAGCTTCAGCCGGGATGTTTATTTAAAAACATACCCAAAAAGATGGGTTTATTTTTAGTGCTATCCACCATGATTAGCTGCGCGGTTAACCTTCAATCGCATGCGAAAAGCACAGCTAACTTAACCGTAGCCTGCTTTCAGGATACAACCAAAAAAGCAAAGCAGCAGGTTGCTATCGATTCAGTAATACTGGTAAGCTATGTATCCAAAAGCAATACCGATACCGTAAAACTCAACCAGGTAAGCAAATATCCTTTTATCTCCCTGCAGCAAGCCTTAAAAAGTAATGCCAAAGGCTTATACGTGCAGGAAATTACCGGCGAGCCGGGCAGTGCCAGCCAATCGATGTTATTGAGGGGTTTAAGCCGTCCTTTATTATCAAAAGCTAATGTTGCAGAATCGCAACCAGCCGTTTATATTAACGGTATTCCCTTAATAGGCGATAATCCCTTTGTGTATAATGTACAGGAATACGATTTTTCGCCTATAGGACCGGCCACCAATCTGTTATCGGCTATCGATCTGGATAATATCCAATCTATAAACGTGATCAGCAACCTGGCAGCTGTTTCTATTTATGGGCCACGTGCGGCTAATGGTGCCATTTTAATTACCACCAAAAATGCACACCAGGGTAATCGCGAAATTTCGGTGAACAGTTATTTTGGTTTTGCCGCTAAAAACAAGGTAACCACTACTAATGGCCGAGATGAAAGCCTCTTCCGTAATATTTTCTACAATAAATATGCTACAGCAGAAGATTTCGACAAGTACCCGGCTTACCTGGCCGATGCCACCAACGAAAACTATTATGGCCGGTCTGACTGGACCGACCTGTATTATAAAAATGCAGCGTTGCACACCGTCAACGCCAGTATAACAGGCGGAACATCCCGCTCTAATTTCAGGTTCTTTGCCGGCAATACCTCTAATGCAGGCAATGCCGATGATACCCGACTTAACCGCTATAATGCAGCCTTTTTTATCAATGTGTTGCCACTGAAATGGCTTACCATCTCGACTATGGTTAACGCTACCCGCCTTAACCGCGATCGCAACCGCTCGCTGCGCGACCGTTTTGCCGAAATGCAGTACGTACCCGACCTCATTAGCCCGATAGCGCCAAACAAAACCATTTATGGCAACTATTTAAGCGAGTACGAAGAAAAAACCATCGATAACAACATCAACAATGTATTACAGGGTTCTTTCTCGGCCAATGCCAGGTATAAAAACTTCGATTTCATTACCCGCATATCATTCGATTACAATGAAGGTATGCGCGATTTGTTCTATCCAAGCACTTTAATGGATGGGAACAATTACATCTCTAATTTTTACGCTTACAACCAGCGTTTAAACATCGACAACTCTATTGCCTACAATTTTAAAGTAAACAAAGCCCATGTGTTTAAGGCTTTGTTCGGCCATACGCTTTCGCGCGATGTAAATAAATACAATTACCTGCAGGGCTACAAAGGTACCAGCGATTACATCCGGATTAACAGCGTAGATGGCGATGTAAACCAGGGCGACTATTTACAGGCCCAGGGCTTTTTTACCAAAAAATTTACCGACAAGCAAAAAATCAACATCAGTTCTTTATACGGCAGTTTTGATTATATGCTGAACAACGAGTTTTTTGCTACCCTGGTAGCTCGTACAGATGGTGCCTCGAATATGCAGGCCAACAACAGGTGGTTCTTTTCGCCATCGGTAAATACCAAATGGAACATTACCAAATACCTTAAAAGTGCGGTGCTTAATAATTTAAGCTTAAACGCTTCTTATGGTCGTTTGGGCACGCTTAACATTACCGATGTATACGGCGCAGGCCCTCAATATGTAAGCGATCTGGGCTGGAGCTCCAATAAATCAGTAGGTTCTTATGGTGGTATTGGTACACTATCGCGCCCTTACAGTTCAGGCTGGATTGGTTACGATATTCCATGGGCCTATGTGCAGGCATTAGAACTGGGTACCGACGCTGCATTCTTAAACAACAGGTTGCAAACCCGCCTGTCGTTCTATTCAAAAACCAACAAACGCATGCTTTTAGGGGTTCCGGTTAATGCCGAATCGGGTTATACCAAGGAGTATAAAAGCGGTATGGATGTAAACAATAAAGGTATCGAGGTAGCCATTTCGGCCGATATCCTTAAGCCCAAAGCTGGCGAACTGAGCTGGAATGCCGATTTCAACATCGCTTTTAACCAAAATACTTTAAAGGCCCTTCCCAATAACCTGCAGGAGATTACCATTGGCAACCAAAAACTAACTGTAGGTAAACCCGTAGATCAGATTCTGGTATTACAAAGCCAGGGCGTTTACCAAACCGATGTAGATGTGCCTGTAAATCCGGCCAATTTCCAGATCATGACTTACAAAGGCCTGAAACTGCATGGCGGCGACCCGAAATGGAAAGACCAGAACGGCGATTACGTGATTGATGAAAACGATAAAGTAGCCATGGGTGGTTATATGCCGCGCATTGTGGGCAATTTTACCAGCAGCTTTAGCTACAAAGGCTTTAATCTCGATTTCAATATTTACTTCGCCTTAAAACGAAGCATCATCAACCAATCGGCAGCCAATCAGCTCGATTTCATTAACAAAACCGGTAACAACAACATCAACTCGGTAAACGAAATTACTTTCTGGCAAAAGGGCATTAATGTGGCCGATTATCCGATTTACAACCCCTGGAGCGCCGTACAATCGTACCGTAGCGATCAGGATATTTTTATCGAAAACGGCTCGTATGCTAAGTTAAGATCGGTTTCGCTGGGTTACGATATCTCGAAGTTCAGGTATTTCAACAAAACCTTCCGTAAAATTTATGTCTACGCCGCAGCACTTAACCTGTACACCCTGAAAAGTTATACCGGAGGCGATCCCGAATTGGTGAGTTATACCGGCGAAGATACCGGTTATGGCCTGCCCATCCCGAGAACATTCACATTAGGTTTAAAAATTGATTTATAAGCACATTTACAATGTATAACAAAATAAAACCATCCAGACAGGTAATCAAAAAGATTGGGATGTTTATGCTCATCGGTACAGTATTGCTATCGGGCTGTAACAAAGAACTCGACATCGATTCTACCCACCTGGTAAACGAAAGCAACAACTGGAAAAGTTTAGCCGATGCCCGCTCAGCCCTGCTGGGTTCGTATGGCTTGCTCAGGGCTGCACTTGCCGACAACAATGCCCACTGGCTGTATGGCGATTTGCGCATGGGCGATTTTAAAGCCACCTCGCGCCTGGATTTAAAGGCCGTTACCGAAAACAATTTAAATGCGCCTTATCCAGTAGTAAAATCGTTGAGCAACTGGCGCAAATTCTATGCGGTAATTAACAGTTGTACGGTTTTTATTGATCGTGCCGGCGAAATTTTAAAAAACGACAAACAATACACCGAAGAAAACTATAAAATTGATGTGGCCCAAATGCGGGCGCTCAGGGCCTTTACCTATTTTTACATGGCGCGCATCTGGGGCGATATTCCCTTAATTACAGCCTCTACCGATGGTAATTTTATCGAACGCCCAAAAGTAGCATCAGAAATTGTATTGCAGTTTGCCACCAGCGAATTGCTGGCCGCTGTAAACGCCCTGCCTTACCGTTACGGTGCTTTACAAAACGGCTTAAACCAGCAGAGCTATTACGGTAAAGTGGCCCCTTACTGGGATGGCATTTTACTGAACCGCATTTCGGCTTACGCTATTCTGGCACATATTGCAGCCTGGCAAGGTAAATACCTCGATGCTGTGGCCTATGCTAAATTCGTGATGACCAACTTCGGTTTAAGCGGGGCCATTTATACCACCACACCTAACCTAACCAAGGTTGATGGTTTATTTTATGGCAATAACGCGTCGCAACTGGTAGGCTTTCCGTTTAATTACAACACCGCCGAAATGAGCGCTGTTGGCCATATCGAAGACCTTGCCCTTGCAGCGCCCATCATTTCAAAAGCGGTACCGCAAATTAAAATGCCCGACGATGTAATTGCCGGCATTTTTAACGAAGCAAACGACCTCAGGTTCAGGTTCGATCCGCTTACCGGCCTGCCCGTATCCGATTATTTCAGCGGATATGGCACTTCGAATACCGTATTCAGCAAAATTAAGTGCATCCGTAATGCTTCTACCGATGGTACACTGGCCATTTACAGCTCGGCACTGGTATTTACCCGCATGGAAGAAATTACCCTGCTTTATGCCGAATCGCTGGCCGCTATAGGCAGTATGGACGAAGCTACCGATGCTTTAGACATTGTGCGCAACAGCCGTGGTATTGGCCTGTACAAAGGCACAAACGCCGGATTAATTGACGCCATTTTTGCCGAACGCCGCAGGGAACTGATGGGCGAAGGCTGGCGCTGGTACGATCTGGTACGCTACAATAAACTGAAAAACAGCGATCCCAAATTTACCGACCTGATTAAAAAGGGTGGCATTTACTGGCCTATTGATGAAGAAGTGCTGAGCACCAATGCAAAAATTACACAAAACGAATATTGGAGGTAACGATGATAAAAAGTATTAAAAATATAGCCTGTTGTATGGCCATTGCCCTGTTTGCCCTGGCCTGCAAAAAAGACGATGGCGCCTACAACTACGAAAACGAAGCCAATGTATTTGATGGCAATGCTTATGCCTACCTCAAATCGCAAACCGGCAAATACGATTCGCTGCTTAAGGTATGCGAGCGGGTAAGCTGGGCAAAAGATACCTTAACCAACAGTAAAGCCATTACCCTCTTTTCGCTTACCAACCGCAATTTTTCAGTAGCATTAAACGCACTAAACAACCTTAGGTTAAGCCAGAATAAAAAAGCTTTGGGCATTGCCAATCTGGATGCCGACCAGCTGGGTATTTTATTAGACCGCTACATTGTAAGCAATAAAATAACCACCGATAGCCTGCATTTTGCCGATGGTGCTTTTTTAACCAGCACCCATTTTAAGTATGGCATGAATGCGCAAGAACTGAACTCGAACGCCAGTGGTTATGTTTTTGGTGGTCCCAAAGGAGTAGTTTACAGCGACGTTAAAAACTCGCAATACACCAAAGAATGGAAATCGGCCACTACCCAGGCGGTAAATATCGAAACCAATAATGCCATTATCCATGTGCTTTCGGCCTCGCACGAATTTGGTTTTGGCGAATTCCTCATCCGATTAAATAAATAAATCATTCTGTTATATGATACCAGGAAATAAATCAATTGCCTTATTTTTTGCAACCATTGGCGCACTGGCCATATTCGGTTGTAAAAAGTTATTGCCGAGCGATACCGATGCCTTTAATAAAGACGCCGGATTTAAACAAACCGTTTACAAACCCATACTGGGCCGCACTACCTTAATGGGCGATAACTTCAATATCGAAAGTTCATCGCTGCCACTTACCTTCAAAATCGTGTCCATGCGCAACAGTGATGGCATTACCAGCCCGGAGTTGTTAAAACCTTTTCCGGTACTGGTATGGAAAAAAGCTTATGATGGAAGCGAGAAATCGATTCAGGAAATTGAAGCCAAACGCACGACCGAACAACATACCCTGTTCGAAGTAGGCGAGCACTCCGGTGAGTTTATCATGTGGGCCGAAGCCAAAAGCAACATTGTAAAAGCACTACCCGATTCGGGTTACGTATTCGATGTTGAAGTATCGAACAATGGCGGCCGTAAATATTTTAACAACCTGGTATTACAACCCCAGAGAGAACTACCTTACGAGCCTAACCACATTAACCCGCTAACTGGTGCCAATACCGGTGGCAGCATTAATCCAACCGTAATGACTGGCATCGTGGGCGATAAATCGGGCCAGCCCCTGTCCTCAAGCGATATTACCATTCTGTTTAACAAAGTGGGCGAGGGCAACTCCATTTCGTTTAAGTTTTTAGATACCCTGCTTAAACCCATCGACCCGGCCAAATTTAAACTCACCAACTGGAGCAAGCTGGTACATGGCTTTAACATGCAAATGAGCTCTACATCGGTAAAATACGATGCAGCTTATCCTATCCCGCTGGTAACCATCCCAACACCTTACACCAACCCCGCAGGTAACCGTGCCCGTGTAGCTTTTGCTTACGATCGCATTGGCTTTGGCGGTTTCAGGGTAGAGGCTAACCTGGGTTTAGACTTCGCCATTTTCGAAAAGGGCGATTGGGAGGTCATCTTCTGGTTTAATAAAGACAACCCGCGGTTTGCAAACGACTAGCCCCAGAAAAATAAGTTGAACATGAGTTTTTACAATACAGATATGACTAAAAAATACATCCTAAATTTATTGCTTTTGGTAACGCTGGCAGTATGGGGCGGTGCTGTATCGGCCCAAACCCTCATCAGCGTAAAGGGCAAGGTGGTAGATAAAAGTGATGGCAACGGCATACCGGCCGTAACCATTATGGCCAGCACCTCAACCCGGGCAATAGGAATGACCAGAGATGATGGATCATTTACGGTAAGCGTACCCAATAACGCCACATTAACCTTTAAATACCTCAACTACAAAGATGTTGTAATCAAATTAAACGGCAAAAACGACCTTAAGGTGGTGATGGACGAAGATCGCACCTCATTAAAAGATGTTGTTGTAGTAGGTTATGCCCAAAAAACAAAAGAAACCGTAATGGGCGCGGTAACTTCGCTAAAAGGTAAAGATATTCAGGATGTTCCGGTAAGTAACGTTGCGGAGTTGTTTCAGGCCAAAGTACCGGGGTTAAACATTCAGATCAATACCGGTAGCCCCGGCGCTGCACCAACCATTAATATGCGTGGTTTATCGGGCATCAGTGTAACCGGTTCTGGCGATAACGCCTTTTTAACCCCAACTTCGCCTTTATTCGTAATTGATGGGGTACCGGTTGATTTAAATACCGATTACCAGTACGGATTTTCGAGTAATGGCCCAGGCATTAGTCCTTTATCTTTAATCCCACCAGAAGATATTGAAGAAATTAACTTCTTAAAAGATGCCAGTGCAACAGCTCTTTACGGTGCACAAGGCGCTTATGGGGTAATTTTGATCAATACGCGCAGGGGTAAATCGAAAACGCCGATTATTCAATACTCCACCAACTTTTTCTTCAATACCCCGCCTAAGCTCCGTCAGGTAATTGGTGGTGCCGCCGAAAGCAATTTAAGGCTTTGGGAAATTTATACCTATGGTGTCAATGTATATTCGGCACGCCAGAGTATTGATAATACCCCAATGCTGGCCGATAGCTTAAATGCCTTTTACAACAACTCTACCGATTGGCAGAGCATTTTTTACCGCTCTACCTATAACCAGCAGCATAACGTAAATGCCAGCGGTGGCGACGATTCTTTTAACTACAAAATTAACGTGGGTTATTACGACGAGAAGGGGATTCAGGAAAATACCGGCTTTACCCGCTACTCGCTGAGCATGAACACCCGTTACAAACCCAGCCCTAAATTTAATGTCAACCTCATCCTGTCAAGCAGTTTGGGTAACACCCAAAAAGGAAGTGGTAATGGTTTGCTGCAAACGGGTGTGGCCTCGGGTGCAGGTTCTTCATCTTTATTGCCCGGCCCCAGCTTAATTAACAGCAGTGCGGCTTTAGGTGCTTTAATTGTTGATAACGACAATAAAGCGGGCAACATTAAAACCAGTGTAGAAGCCCGTTACGAGTTTCTTACCGGTCTGGCACTCTCCAACATCACCAGTTACGATTATTCGATGGGAACCACCGAAACCTTTAACCCAGCCATATTAAACAACAATGTAGCAGGTGTTTACTCGTACAACGATAAGCGCAGTACCTTATACAACAGGGCTATGTTAAGTTTTAACAAATCGTTCAATAAAGATGTACATAACCTGGGTGCTTACGTTTTCTCCGAAGTATATGTGCGTAATTTCCAGGCGCATGCCATTAAACAAGATCAGTATACCAACGATCAGTACCAGGGACCATTTGGTACTGCAGCAGCAAGCTCTGGCGGAGGGATTTTAGATAACTACTCCGATTCGAGAGCCGCATCGCTTGCAGGTAGTATTTCTTACAACTATAAAACCAAATACCTTATCGAAGCTACTTTCCGTTTAGATGGTACTTCGAGTACCGGTTTAAATGCGCCGTGGGCACGAAACCCATCACTGGCACTAAAGTGGAATTTCAACAAAGAAAATTTCCTGGCCAACTCCAAATGGCTCGACGTGGGTATGCTCCGCCTCTCGTGGGGTAGAAATATTGCCCCTGTGGGTAGTGTTTTCGATGCCAATGGTACTTACGATTATTATGGCAACTACAACGGTATGCCCACTACGGCTATCGATTTTAATAACCTGCCCAACATTAAATTATTACCTACATCAACTACCCAATACAATGCAGGTTTAGATTTAAACCTCTTTAAAAACCGCATTACGCTAACTTTCGATACCTATTATAAAATGGTCGATAACCAGCTTTGGGAAAAAAACATTACCACACACAATGCTTTTACCAAACTTAAAACCAACGAGGTAAGCAACGTAAACTATGGTTATGAGCTGGCAGTAAGTTTCAGGCCATTACCATCTACCAGCAAGGTAAACTGGACGTTGAGCATTAACGGGGCTTACAACAAGGAAAAAATTACCGCCCTGCCCGATGCTACCCGTCAGCTGTTACTGGATGGTGGCGCTACCGGACAAGCCATCCTGTATCGTCTGGGCCGCAACTCGCTAACCAATATCCTGTACAATTTTAAAGGTGTATTTGCTACCGATGATGATGTACCGGTTAACCCTGCAAACGGTACCCGTTACCACACTTTTAACGGTGCTGTACCCGTGTATTTCAAAGCAGGCGATCCATATTACGCCGATATCAATGGCGATTACGTGCTCGACTCGAAAGATATGGTGGGTGCCGGTAACTCGCAGCCTCTAATCAATGGTGGTATCAGCAACTTTATCTCGTACCAGGGTTTTTCGCTTAACGTAATTATGGCTTACACCTGGCACCGCGATATCCTGAATAACCCGCTCGCTTCGAGCTTCCAGAATTTTGCATCGCCCTTTTCGGCAAACAACCTGGTGCCCATCAGCGCCTATAACATCTGGCGCCAGTCGGGTGATATTGCCAATTACCCTAACCCTTACGATTATTTGCGTTATGGCAACTATGGCGCTACCGATAAATCGACGCAGTTTTTGCCTTTCCGTTATAACCAAACCCTGTTTCAGGAAGATGGCTCGTACCTGAAACTGGCAACCGTAACGCTGGGTTACAACTTTAAGCCAGAATTAACCAAACGACTCGGCATTACCAGCTTAAGGGTATTTGCTACAGCCAACAACATCCACACCTTTAGCTTTTACTCAGGTGCCGATCCGGAAAATGTGAGTTCGCTGGGCAGGGATAACTCTGGTGGTTACCCCGTACGCAGAACCTATGCTTTGGGCTTAAACATTCAATTATAAACAGGATAACGATGAAAAAAACAATATATCTACTGGCAGCACTGCTGCTGTTGAGTGTAAACTTTAGCTGTAAAAAGTTCTTAAACGTAGAACCGTTAAGCAAGCTATCGGGTAACAATTACTGGAAAACAGAAGGCGATGCCGAAGGTTTTGCACTGGGCATGTACCGCTCGTTCAGGGAGGCCACCATGCAGAGTGTACTTTTCGAAATCGGCGATACCCGCTGTGGCTGGGCCATTCCATCATCCAAAGGTTATCCGCCGAGGATCGATTTTACTTACATGGCCACCAATAACCTTAAAATGGCCATTGCCGCCCGCGCCGATCGCTCCTTGCCTGGTTACGAAGCCAATGCCATTAACGAGTGGTTTCAGCTTAATTCACGTTACGATCTGATCCAGAAATGGGCACCTTTTTACAAAGTGATCCAATCGGCCAATATTATGGTTAAAGAAGTAGCGGCGATGCCTGATGGAGCCCTTTCGCCAGCCAAAAAGAAACAATATATCGCCGAAGCAGTATTTATGCGCTGTGTATCGTATTTCTTTTTAGTGCGCCTGTTTGGCGATGTGCCTTACTATACCGAAGCCTACAACCAGGATGCCCTGCCCCGCACCAATATGGTTAAAGTATTAAAAAGCTGCCTCGAAGATTTGGGGGCTGTAAAAAATGATTTACCCTGGACCTATAACGACCCTACTTTTAAAGGGATCAGGGCCATGCGCGGTGGTGCCATTGACTTAATGATGCACATGAACATGTGGTGTGCCGGTTTTGATGCAGGTAATGCACCGGCTTATTACACCCAGGTTGACGAGCTCGGTAACGAACTGCAGGATATTGGTGTAGACCAGCAAAAAGCCTATCGCTTAATGCCCATTGAGCAAACTTATCTCATCATGTTCGGTAAATCGCAGGAAGGTTTATTCGAAATCCAGCTGAGCGATAATACCGGTGAGAATACCGCCAAACTGCGTTACAAATACTCTTTCTCGGTAGTACATAACCCGTTCTTCGCCAGCAGCGACAGGCCGGTGAGTGAGCTGGTTTACAATGCCGATTTTATGAAGAAAATTTATCCCGAAAGCGGTACCGATAAACGCAAAACAGTATGGTTTGACGAAAACATATACGACCAAACCGGTGTATGGCAGTTCTATAAATTTTATAACCGCGCAGCTTTGGTTCAGTTCAGTGATGATAACCCGATTATTTTCCGCCTGGCCGATGCCATTTTACTGCATGCCGAAGCACTGGCAGAACTGGGCCGTGATGGCGAAGCCGCTACCTTGCTTAACGTAATCAGAGCACGTGCAGGTGCCGACCTTTATCCGGCAAATCCGGGTGAAGGCAAAATCAAAGACGCCATCTTTTTAGAGCGCGCCAAAGAACTAATGGGCGAAGGACACCACTTTTACGACCTGGTACGCACCCGCAAAATCCTCGATCCTAAGTTTACGCCTAACCCGCTTTCGTTCTCAGCGTTTCAGGCTGGTGCATGGACATGGCCTATTGATCCGAGTGCAACCATCAACAACCCTTACATGACTTTGAACAACTACTGGCGCTAACCCATTAAAGTATACCTTAAACATGAATAAGTTTAACAAAAACACACTATTGCTAAGTCTGGCGCTTTTAACCGGTTTAGCTTTTAGCTGCAAAAAATACGAGCACTATATTGACGGGGGCGTAAAAGAAGCCAAATTTGATGGCACCATTTTACAATATCTGCAAGCCAAGCCCCTGCATTTCGATACGCTTACACAGGTAATTAAACTGGCCGGTATGGAAAGTACTTTCAGCAGCGATAACATTACCTTTTTTGCACCTACTGATCCAACCATTAACCGGGCCATCCGCACGCTAAACAAAGAGCTCCGCTCAACCGGAAAAGATACCGTAAATAAACTTTCGGATGTTAAGCCTGCCGTGTGGAAAACAGCGCTCTCGCTTTACATTTTTAAAGGCACCAACCGGCTTAAAGATTACAGTCAGGTAGATACGCTTGCCCTGAATACCTATAAAGGGCAGGGTTACATTTCTTACAACGGTGCCCCCATGAACATTGGCGTGGTATACAACGATGCCGTAACCAATGCCGGTACCGCCAACGAGGTAAGGGTAAAATATGCCGGTTACAGACAACTGATGATTTCGTACATCACCGATTTGTCGCGTCCGCAAGCTTTCTGGATCAACGCTCCTGTAGCTTCATCAGATATTAACCCTACCAACGGGATTGTGCATGCGCTCAAAATGGAAAAGCACTCTTTTGGCTTTAACAGCACCTATTTTAACTCAATTGCGATAGAAAATGGAATTGGGAATTAATAAAAACAGCATTATGTTAAGAAACAGACAAATTTCAGGTAAAAATATGGGGCTGGCCTGTCTGCTCCTGCTGGCCCTTTCTTTTGCTTCATGTAAAAAAGAAAACCCCATAAGCGAAGATCCCTATGCAGGCGGTAAGGTTGCGCTGGGCATTAAATTCGCTTCAGATGTTTCGGATACTGAGCAGGTAAACGGCACTACCCAGATCACCTTTGAGGTAACCGGTCTGATGCCTTTTAAAGATCAGGTTAAATTCTACATTAACGATACCGAGGCCAGCATTACCAAAATAACCGATAAAACCATTACCGTACTTTTCCCGGCAGGGGCCAGTACCGGTGGTACTACACTCATTGTGGGCGACCAGATCTTTTTTGGCCCCGCTTACCGGGTAGAGGGTAAGGTTGAGGTAGATGCTACTTTTGCTGCCAATACCAGTATTGGTAGCATCAGGCAGGTTTTACCCTTGCCCAACGGTAATCTGGTTATGGTAGGCTCTTTCGCAAATTACATGGCAGCAGCCACCACCAAAACCCCTATCAACAACATTGTATTAACCAATGCCAATGGTTTTATTACCTCAGGCTTTTCAACCGGCAAAGGAGCCAATGGGGCAATATCATCTATCTTCAGGTTAGCCAACGGTCAGTTTATGGTAGGCGGTAGTTTTACCAATTACAACAACCGTGTTGGCATAAATGGTGTAACCCGCTTAAATGCCAATGGCTCGTTAGATTCGTCGCGGGTAGAAGTGGTAGGTAAAACTTCCGATCACTCCTACGATACCGTAGCCACCTTTAACGGTGGGGTAAGCGGCTTCGTTAACAAGGTTTTTAATTACAACAACAGCATTTATGTGGTGGGGAGCTTTAACAATTACGCCGAGTTTTTTTACGAGCGCTCTACCCGCGACAATAAAGTAGTGGGCTATACCAAACTCAATGGCCTGTTAAAAATGAACCTCGATGGTAAGATGGATTCGAGCTATAATTTCAACGTAACAGCCAACCTGCCTTATGTTGCAGGGAATGGTCCCATTAGCGATGCGTTGATGCAAAGTGACGGCAAAATTATATTGGTAGGTTCATTTACCACTTACCAGGGCTTAAACAGCAACCGCATTACGCGTATTGGCACCAATGGCCTGGTTGATGCCACCTATCCATCCGGAACCGGAGCAGACGATGCCATCAACGCCATTACCTACAGTGCCACTTCGGGCAAATATTTAGTAGCCGGTGTGTTTAACAATTACAATGGCTTTGCCACCAAAGGCCTGGTGATGTTAAATACCGATGGTACGGTTGACAGGAGCCTGGTGCTCAAAACCATCGAAGGGGGCAGTATCAGTAAAGCCTTTCAGCTAAAAAGCGGTAAAATACTCGTATTCGGATCTTTTAAAAAATACGATGGTGTTATTCGTCAGGGCTTTATGGTGTTAAACCCTAACGGAAGCCTCGCAACCGGATACAACAATACCGGTAAATTTCAGGGCATTGTGAACGATGTTTACGAAAGTACCGACATTTTTGGTAATCCAACCGCCCTCATTGCCGGTACCATTACCCTTTTCGATAACCAGCAGGTATCGGGTGCAGTACGCATCTCCCTAAAACCATAATCATGTTGTTAACCAAATTAGCTTACAATGAAAAGTAAAATAAAAAAACCGGCATTTAGCTATCCACTGGCAGCCCTTTTAATGGCAGCCCTGGTTGCTGTTTTTTCCTGCAACAAAGAACTTGCCGATAAAAAAGATTTCTCTAACAATACCGGTGGCGAGGTGGCCGATGCCCAAAAGCAAAAAGTATTATATGTAATTGTTGATGGTGCCCGTGGCGAATCTATTTTCAAATCGCCTACGCCTGTGCTTTCGCGTATGATTAAGAATGGCATGTTCACCATCAATTCCGTATCAGACGAAAACGGTTTAAACGCTACCTCTTGGGCCGATATGCTTACCGGCGTAGATAAAAACAAACACAAGGTAATTAGCGAAGATTTTGCGAACAACAAACTGACCGATTATCCCATGTTTTTTAAACGCGTTAAAGACAATACCACGTTAAGAACCGCAGCATTTGGTATTTCGCAAAGCCTGAGCAGCAAACTGGTAAGCAATGCCGATGTAAACAGCACTTTTGCTACTGATGAGGCTGTAAAAACAGCCACCTTAACCGAGCTGGCCAATAACGATGCTGCCGTGGTGCTGGCCGAATTTCAGGGCGTAGATAAAGCCGGAGCACAATATGGTTACGATGCCAGTGTACCTGAATATGCTTCGGCCATCAGCACGATTGATACCTACATTGGCGAGCTGAATAATGCCATTAAAGCCCGCGCTAATTTTAGCAAAGAAAACTGGCTCATTGTAATTGCCTCCAATAAAGGCGGTGCTTATCCGGTAATTCCGGCGCTAATGGATAATACCTTATTCAGCAAGCCCCTGTTAAACAGCTTTGTCATTTTGTACAACCCCAA
This sequence comes from Pedobacter kyungheensis, assembly GCF_000812965.1. Taxonomy (GTDB): domain Bacteria; phylum Bacteroidota; class Bacteroidia; order Sphingobacteriales; family Sphingobacteriaceae; genus Pedobacter; species Pedobacter kyungheensis. The sequence continues at coordinate 6,923 of NZ_JSYN01000045.1, read as the reverse complement.
CTTTAAATCGACCATTTACAACAAGCCTTCAAGCTTAACCTCATTACCCTATGCCGGTAGTTTTGGGCGCTTAAACGGCGATACCATTGCTACGGTTGATGCCACCAAATCTAACCTCTATAATTTCGGCACTACTGGCGAGTATACGGTAGAATTTAAATTAAAAGTACAGGCATTTGGTACGCTCAATGCACCTATTTTCTTTAAAACATCGAGCCCGGCCAACAGTACTACCGGCTGGTGGATTATCCACAACGGATCAAACGGTACCTGGCGCCTGGGTGGTTTAGCTTCTGCTGCTATTGCTACCCCAACTGCCAAAGCCATGGAAACCAACCGGTGGTATACCATTGGGTTTAAAATCTATTTTGTGGGTACTGTACGGTATGTGCAGCTTTATCAGGATGGCGATCCTGTTGGTTCGCCCACAGTAATTACCGGCAGGAGTGTAAATAACAGCGAGCCCCTGGTTGCGGGTTACCGTTCGGGTTACGGCAATACCGCCAAACAGTTTATTGCCGATATCCGCATTTTTAACGTAGCTGTGCCCGATGCAACGATCAAAGATTATTCGTGCCAGGTAGCCCTTGATGCTACCCATCCGTATTACAACAATTTAATTGGTTACTGGCCGGCATTAGATGGCACCGGAACGCTGATTAAAGACCAGAGTAAATCTAAAAATGATTTCGTATTTCAGAAATCGAACCAATGGGTAACCTTCGAAGATTACGACAGTAAATTTTGCATTAAACCCTCGCCCGAGCTCTATAAAGTAGTACCGCGGGGCGTAGATATACCCACCTTTATTTTGGGCTGGCTAAACATCAATGCAACAGGCTTTAACCTCGATGGCAAAGTCTGGACACCAACCTACACCAACATTTTAAAGTAACTGAGGCCATGAAAAGTAAACATATAAAAGTTTTAACCTCCGCTTGTGCTGCGCTTTTACTGCTTACACAAGCGTGCAGAAAAGATTACGGCTATTCTTTTGAAGATGGCTATAGTAAAACAGAGGTAAAAGATACCTTTGGCAACCAGGAGCTCGATACCTCCAAATACAAGATAGACCGCTCGCAGTTTAACCTGGCCAGGGTTTTCCCGGGTTTGGTATCCATTTCCGAGCCGCGGCTTAAAAGTTCCAAAGTAACGCTCGATTTCGACTTTGTATACGCCAACAATGCCAATTTACGCATTTCGGTAGCACCGCAAGGCTGGTTTAGTACAGGTATGTATGCGCCTGCAGGTGAGCTGATCCAGATCGATGTACCTGCCGGAGAGTATGGCATGACCGCACAGATTGGCGCCTGGGACGATGATTTGACCAGCCTGCAAACCAAACTCAGGGCACCGGTAATTTACAGTCGCCATACCCTGGCACCGGGTAAAAACCTGATCCGTAACCTCTATGGCGGTCAGGTATACATTATCCCGCCAAGGGCACTGGGCCGCAAGGTCGAGTTCACTTTTACCGGAACGGTTAAATCGCCCGATTTTGTGCTGGGCCAAACTACTGATGAGGAATGGAAAGCCATGATGGCCACTACCACCGTACCCTTTTTCGAACTGCGTGGCAAACGGATCATCTTTACCTTACCGGTATCGCGTTTAGCTAAATTTCCCATTGCCAGCCCAACGGCTTTGATGCAAACCTGGGATGAGCAGATCCTGCACTGTTACTGGGAATGGTATGGCTTATCAGAAAATGCTGCCGATGCCCGCGATTTAAACCCAATGTTACCGTGGCGCATTGTACACGATATCCAGCCATCGGTGGGTGCACAACACAGTGGTTACCCCGTAGTGGCTATGGCCAACGATAACTATTTTCAGCAGGCCGTAACACTAAGCGGTGTAGTTGGCCAGAACTGGGGTACCTACCACGAGCTGGGTCATAACATGCAAATGAACAACACCTGGAACTTTGATGGTAACGGTGAAGTATCGAACAATATTTTCTCGCTAAAAGTAACCAATTACCACGGCTACAAACACAGCAATTACAAACGGTTAATGACGGCAGCACTGGCTTTTGTTACGCCTACCGGTACAAAATCTTATGTCAATGCCTCAGAAGATGCCAAACTGGGCATGTTTATCCAGTTAATGGAGCGCTATGGTTTCAACTTTATTACCTATTTAACCACCGAAGCCCGCCATGCAAGGTTTACCTCATCCAGCAACCAGGATAAGATCGATTTCTTTTACGAACGCTTATCCGAGTTTGCCAAAACCGATATGGAACCTTTTTTAACCAAATGGGGCATTACGGTAAGTACCGTTTCCAAAACTAAAATTGCAGCCAAATACCCTTTGTTAACCGAGGCTGTATGGTTGTCTGATCCCAGCTAATTCATCCAAAAAACATAAAATAAACCAACAATGAAGAATTATCAGTTTAGTTTAAAAAAATACAGTACGCTGGCCATCCTGCTGCTGTGTGCCGTTATTTTTGGCTGTAAAAAATATTACGATCCACCGGCAGTATTCGAGAAACAGGAAATTGTTTCGGTAAAGAAAAGAAAGGTTCTGCTGATCGGTATCGACGGGGCAACAGGCGAAGACATGAAAAAAATTATGCCGCCGGTAATCAGTTCCATTCTGCCCAACAGTAAATATTCGTGGCAGAGCAGGAGCGATGCGCCTGTGAGCGATGCCGGTACCTGGAAAAATATCATGACCGGTATTGCTACCATCCATAAAATACAGGACAGTACATTTATCGTACCCGAGGGAGCCAGCGAACACGATGCGGTGGTAGAATATCCATCGTTTATTGAGCGCCTGCAGGCTACGCCTAAAATGCGTTATTCGGTAGCCATTTCGCCATGGAAAACCCTGGTCGATCGCTTACTGCTATATGCCGATGAGCCCATTGCTGTAAACAACGATGCTGCCGCAGCCGATACTGCCGTAAAGAAAATTGGCATCAGCAAGGCCGATTTGGTAGTGGTAAACTTTAACCAGGTAAACCAGGCCGGCTTAAAATACGGTTATTCGGCTGATGTACCCGAATACAAAACTGCCGTAACACAGGTTGATACCTACATTGGTAAACTGCTCGAAGCACTTAAAGCCCGTAAGACCTATAATAATGAAGAATGGCTGGTGGTTATTACTTCTAACCATGGCGGTTATAACAAAGGCTTTACCAGCCAAACCGAGCGCGAGCGCAACTCCTTTAACATTTATTACAACCCTGCATTTAAGAAAGTAGAAATCGATAATGTGCCGCTAACCGATGGCTTTTTATTTCCTGCCTCAAAAGCAGCTACCGATGCAAAAGCTACGCTTGCCGCAGCAAATTCAAGCATTTACGAAATAGGGGCATCGGGCGATAAAACCATACAGTTAAAAGCTTTAATTAGATCCAGTTCAACTTCAAACGGTGCAAACTTTGTGCTGTTATCAAAACTAAATCACTCTTATAGTAGCACAAATGGTTGGGAAATCATGGTTCAGGTCAATGCGGATGGTACACGGCAGTATAGAGCAATTTTAGGATATGGAACCTTGCTTTTTGTTCCAGCCCCAGTAAAGCTCCAATTAAATCAATGGTCGGCTATAACCTTAAAAATTTATACTGAAGCAAGTAAAAGAATGGCCGTGTTATATATTGATGGAGTTGCCGGAACACCTACAGATATTACAGGAAGAACGATAGGTACTAATGCTTACGACCTGACTTTAGGTAACATTAACACTGCAGTAAACACCGGCTCATTTGCTGTAAACGATATAGCCATTTACAATAAGGCCCTTTCAGACGAAGAAATTAAAAACTTTACCTGTAGCGATGGCGTAAAAACAACCGATCCAAGCTATGCCAATTTAATTGGCTACTGGCCTTGCAAGCAGGTGAATGGAGATAAACTACTTAATCAAGCTCCTACAGCTGTAGGCAAAGACCTTGTTTTAGGCGGCAATGGCGGATCATGGACTGCATTCGAGAAATCAATCTGCAACGCTACTGCACCATCTGGCAATACCATCATGGCGGTTTCCAATTCAGATATCGCTTCACAAATCATCTACTGGTTTGGCGTAAATGTAGACGATGCCTGGAAACTAAACGGAAAATCGTGGCTCAAACTGTACGAAGTAGAGTTTTATAAATAAACAGTCAGCCCAATAACAAAAAACAAAAAGGTGATGGATCAGCAAAATCAATGCGTTTATCCGGTCCATCACCATTTTGAACCTAAACCCAACAGCATGAAAAAAACTTACTACATCCTCATATTGGGCCTGGCCTTAGGGCTTGCTGCCTGTAAAAAGTTTGCCAACGAAGCTTTTAACGATACCACTACCGAAAAGGAAACTTTAGCCGTTAAAGTGATTAATGACGATGATCAGTTGCCCGTAGCTGGCGTTAAAGTGATTATCAGCCGCCAAACGGAAGCATCGGGGATTTATACGCAGGTAGATACCATCCGGACAGATAAAGATGGTCAGATTACAACCCGATTACCCTATCCCAATAATATAAAAGTTGAAGTAGACACGACTTATTATCACAAGGGAGAACAAGCTTTGTATTTTAATAGCGCTGCCAGTGCAGTTTTACACACTACACCTAAGTATGGCATGGCCCCATTAAACATTGCTGTTAAAGATGAGCTTAATGCTGGTATTTCCGATTTCCCCATGTTAATCGACACCAAAGCACCTGGAGCCGATACCTACACTTCTACCGGAGGTTTGGAACACGCAGGTACTAGCGGGCAGCTGATCGTTTCGTTACCTTATCCAAATGCGGTGAGGGTAATCGTGGGCGATACCATGAAATATTTCCCCGATACCCTAAACACAACACTTAAGAATGTAAAGGGGGCGTCTGTAAGCCTTACGGCAAAGCTTAAACCTGTAACTGTTCCTTTAGAAATTACGGCATTAGACAAAGACAATAGTGCGCTGCTTCCAGGTATTGATATCGTTGTGCTTCAAAAACTAACTGGCGAGACTGATTTTAAAGCTATTGGCCTGACAGGCACAACCGGCACTAACGGAAAATTAATTTTAAATGCACCTTTTGAGGGCGAGGTAAAAATTAAAACAACCGATCCGGCGTTTTTCTTTCCCGATTCAGCAATTACCCGTATGGCCTACGAAAAAAACCGGACAGTAACGCTGCAGACCAAAAAGCTTGTACCTAAAGCCCCTGTTGATGTGCTGGTTTATGATGAGGCAAATAACCAGATTTTACCTGGTGTAACCGTTAACATAAGCACAAAACTTACCGGAGAAACAGCTTTTAAATTAGATACCACTGCAGTTACCGATGAAAATGGAAAATTGAGTTTGCGGATTCGTTTTTCGGGCGATATGAAATTTGAAGTACCCAATGATACTTATTTTACTTCAAAAACCATTACGGTAGCCAATATTGGTTCGGCAGCCAAACAAGTGAGTATACCCTTAGCAATAAAAACCGCTACCTATCCGGAGCCTGTGCTAACTTCTTTGATGGTAAGCTCGCTTAGTTTAAATAACGGAATTACTTTAAATGCCCCAACCGATATGGCAAACGATAAACGCGGTAACATTTACATTTGCGACCAAAACAACAACCGCATTATACGGGTGAGTAAAAATGGCAATACTACTGTTTTAGCTGGTAGTGGTGCTGCAAGCAGTGTTGATGGAACCGGAACAGCTGCTACATTTAACAAACCAAAAGGTATGGTACTTAACCAGGCCGGAACCGAATTGTATGTAACCGAATATTCGGGCAATAAAGTAAGAAAAATAACCATTAATCCGGCCACGATGGCGGCCACAGTAACAACCATTGCAGGCAGCGGAACAGCTGGCTCGGCCGATGCAGTTGGAACAGCGGCCACATTTACCAACCCAAGTGGAATTGATTTGGATGAAGCAGCTGGGGCCCTGTATCTGGCAGATTTTTCAGCCAGTACATCAGTTGGCAGAATCCGCAAAATTGTATTAAGTAGTAATACCGTGAGCACACTGGGTACGGCCACCATCTACGCGCCTAATGCCGTTGCCCTGAATCCGAATAAAACTTCACTGTATGTAGGTGCTTTTGGTAATACCTTTGGTTCTACAGAAAGTTATCTTTTCAGGGTTACTGCTTCATCAGGTGCCAGAACTGTATTAAAACAAACCAAAACAACCAATTTTAACGATCCATCAGGAATATTTATTAGCCCGGCAGGGGTGATTTTTGTTTGTAGTGAAAAGGCACATTCTATTGCCAGGGTAACCAGCGAAATAACTACAAATTCGACATTTGGTTTATTGGCCGGATCGGGTACTGATGATAGTATTTCGGGCGTAAATGCGGTAACTGGTACTTCTGGAAATGCAGATGGTCCTGCTGCCAACGCCAGGTTTAATCTGCCTTGGGCGATTAAATACAATGCACATGCGGGTTATTTCCTCATTGCCGACCAGGGGAATAACAAAATCAGGATCATGAAATCGAATACGATAAACTAAGTATGATCTGCTAATGGCACGCAGATAAAACTGCAGTAGAAGCGACTGTTCTCATTGGAGAACAGCCGCCTTTTTTATAAAGCAGCGAAAGCATTAAGATTAGCTTCGCTGAGCACTTCGTGGGAATGACGGATTTGCGAAAGGGAGCGTCACCCTGAACTTCCTCCCGGACGGTCGGACGGGTGTTTCAGGTATCCTTATCGAAAAACACGTCATTGCGAGGAGGAACGACGAAGCAATCTTTCATGCCTGTAATTCTTGCTGCAAAGATTGCTAATAATGAGATTGCCTGCCTGCAGCAGGCAGGCTTCAGCTCACACCACCCGGCTTCGCAATGACGATCAGGGAAGGGAACTACAAACGTCCTTCGACTCCGCTCAGGATGACAAGCTAACCACTGGAATCCCCTGCACCCTGCTATCCGGCATAGGAGATTTTCGCAGGAAAAAGCACGAAAA
>NZ_JSYN01000044.1 GCF_000812965.1 Pedobacter kyungheensis | reverse complement strand
CCTGCAAGCATAAAACTACCACCTGCAAGCATAAAACTGCCTACTGCAAGCATAGAACTAACACCTGCAAGCACAGAACTGCCTCCTGCAAGCATAGAACTAACACCTGCAAGCATAAAACTAATACTTGCAAGCATAAAACTAATGACTGTAAGGATAGAACCAACACTTCAGGCAAATCTATCTGCCTGAAAGCACCTTTTATTCTCTCTGGGTATATTCGCCGAGGTTATGAACAACCTTTTTGTACTTCGGAGTGTGTTTTTTCTACTTCGGAAGTACCTTTTAGTACCTCCGAAGACCAAATTAGTCTTCGGAGGTAATTTAAATAGCCGTATAGGCCGTTTTGGATTATGGCTTTAATGAAACAGCTGGCTAATAACCCGCTGTTATAACTCCATTTAAAAGAAGAGTATATTAAAAAACAGGGTAATGGCGAGTACAATCATGCCCAGGTAAAGCGGATTGGTGTACCAGGTTTTACTTTTTAAATCCTGTTTAGGGGTTAAACTGTATACCAGGCCAATCAGTTCTTTTTCGGCCTTTGCCCTGGTAAATAAGCTAATGGCAATGGTGAACAATAAACATACGATAAAAGAGATGGATGCAATGGTAAAGGCCTGCCCTGTAGCCGAGTAAAAATCGAAAGCATGAACAAGCCAGCCACCTTTACCCTCGGCAACTGATAAGCCATGGGTAATAGCCGCCGCACCCGTACCAAAAAGTAAACCCCAAAAGGCACCATGGCCGGTAGTCCGTTTCCAGAACATCCCCAAAAAGAACGTGGCAAACAGTGGTGCATTAACAAAACTAAATACCAGCTGCAACAAATCCATAATGCTGTTAAAACCACGCGCCACATAAGCTGTGGCGATAGAAATGAGGATACCGGCAATGGTAGTGGCCTTACCAATCATTAAATAATGGCGATCTGTAGCATTTTTTTTGATGTGCGTCTGGTAAATATCGTAAGTAAATACGGTATTAAAAGCTGTAACGTTCCCCGCCATACCACTCATAAAAGAAGCAATTAAAGCAGTAATGCCCAGGCCAAGCAAACCTGAAGGATAAAGTTTTTGTAGCAACAATGGCAGCACCATATTGTAATCTTTATCGCCATTTACATTTACAGGTAACTCAAATCCCGCGTGCTGACCTTGCAGGGCCAGTAAAATAATACCGGGCAGGATTACAATGGCAGGCATTAATATTTTAGGGAATGCAGCCAAAACAGGTGTGCGCTGTGCTTCGTTGAGGTTGCGGGTAGCCATGGCACGCTGCACCACCAAAAAATCGGTACACCAGTAACCAAAAGCCAAAACAAAGCCCAGCCCAAACACCATACTAAAGGCATCCACGCCCATGGGGTTATTGGCCGGACTATCCAGTCCTTTCCACACATGGAGCTTTGCCGCGTCAACATGCTGCAGAATACCATCGAGGCCACCAGCTTTATCCAGCCCAATATACACCAATGGGGCTATACCGATAATGATAAGAAAGAACTGGAGTACTTCGTTATAAATGGCGCCGGTTAAACCACCCGAAAAGGTATAAATTAATACCACGCCGGCAGCAAGCCAGATAGACAAGTCGAAATCCCAGCCTAAAATTACTTTCATGAGCATGGCCAGTGCGTACAACGAAACACCAGACGAGAAAACCGTCATGGCAGCAAAGGTAAGCGCATTAAAAGTCCTTGTTTTTTCATCGAAACGCAGTTTTAAATATTCGGGCACACTACGCGCTTTGCTGCCGTAATAAAAAGGCATCATGTACACGCCTAAAAAAATCATGGCCAAAGCTGCACCCAGCCAGTAAAAATGCATGGTGTACAAACCATATTTAGCACCATTGGCAGCCATACCCAAAACCTCCTGGGCACCTAAATTGGCCGAAATAAAAGCCAGACAGGTAATCCACAGCGGAATATTGTGCGAGCTGAGCAGAAAATCGTTACCGGTTTTTATTTTCTTTTTCAGCACCAAACCTATGCCCATTACCAGTATAAAGTAGATGGCAATAATCAGGTAGTCTAAAAATTCAAGTTTCATATTAAAAGCATTATTTGGTTAGTATTATTTGTTTTTGGCCAAAGCCATGCTATGTATAAGTTTTGTAAAAGGCAGCGGGAAAACCAGCAACGTTTAATTTCACGGTAAACAGCGAGCCGCTATGCGGATATAATTTTAACTCATCGGCACTTAATCCATCCTTCGCGGTGGTAATTAGCATTTGGTTCATCTCCTTTCCACCGAAGGCACAACTGGTTACGTGCGGAGCATTTACTTCAATTTTACCAATGCAAGCACCAGTCAACGGATTGTAACGGTTTACACAGCTACCACCCCACATGGCTACCCAAAGCATTCCTTCGGTATCGATGCACATGCCATCTGCCAGGGTGTTGGGTGCTGTAATTTGTACTACAATCCTTTCGTTACTGATACTGCCTGTGGCTAAATCGTAATCGAAAGCTTTAATGTGGTACAAAAAACTATCAATGTAATACATGGTTTTATGATCAGGCGACCAGCATATGCCATTTGATACGCTTGTTCCCTTAATCTTTTTAAGGAGTTGATTTTGGTGGTAACAATACAGGTTACCTGCCCCATGTTCGGCATTAACTTGCATGGTGCCCACCCAAAGCCTGCCTGAAGCATCGCAGGCACCATCGTTACTTCTGTTTTGCGCCGCTTCTTTAAATTTAGCTAAGGATTGCGTTTTTCCGGTTTCAAAATCCATAAGTACCAGTTTGCCCTGTACAGCCACCAGCAATTGATCTTGTTCGGCAGGTGCCAGCATGCCTGGTATCTCCTCTATCTTTTTGGTTTCAATCTTTCCGTTTACGGGATTACAGCTGCCAATGAGCTTGCCTTTGATATCGATAAACAAAAACTTTTGCCACCCTGCATGCCAGCGGGCACCTTCGCCCAAAATTAAATCTGCCTTATAAATTAAATCAGGCTTCCAGATTTCCATCTTTAATTAATTTACCTTAATCATCTCAAATCTCATATCTCAAGTCTAAAATCTCATGTCTCATATCTCATATCTCAAGCATCCTGCATCACCGCACTTCTTCCCCCATCAATCAAATAGGTAACCCCTGATGCGAAAGCAGCATATTCGCTGGCCAGAAACACACACCAGCCTCCAATTTCTTCAACTGTACCCAATTTTTTTACCGGGTGAAGGTTTACGGTGCGTTGTCTTTCTTCCTCCGGATTTTCGAAAGCATTAAACCATTGCTGGTTGCCTGGCGTATCGATAAAACCAGGCGCAATGCCAACAGTTCTGATTCCTGGCCCCCATTCTATAGCCAAACTTCTAACCAAACCGGTTAAAGCTGTTTTGGCAACACTGTAAGGTGCACAACCCGGAATACTGGCATAGGCATGGTTAGAGGCCATGATAATAATTACGCCGATATTTTCGGCCAGCAGCGGCTTGCAGTTTTTAGCCAGGCGCCAATGTGCCGTAAGGTTTAAATCGAGGTTAAACTGCCAGTCTTTTTCAGTACTGTCTGCTAAACCGGTAAATACATTTTGCCCGGCATTGGAAACGAGAATATCCAGCCGGCCATAATCACTTTTAATGTCGGCCACCAGGCTTTCAATCTCTTCAGCTACGCTCATATCTGCCCTGAAATAATCAGTACGCACATCGTAGGATTCCATTTCGGTTAAAAACCGTTGGGCGGTTTCACTGGTTTCGCTTTGTTCTGCACAACCAATTACCGTGCAACCTGCTTTGGCCATCATTTTGGCAATGCCCAGGCCAATACCTGAGGTAACCCCTGTTATTAAAGCTATTTTTCCCTTTAAATCTATTGTAAGTGCCATAATATCTGTATCTGCTAAAACCTCGCAGGTTTTAAAAACCTGCGAGGTTTGTTAGATTTATTTTTATACATAAAACCCTGGTCTTGGTGTTAAAACCCCAGGGTGTTTCTCCATTTCCGATTCAATTAAATCTACCCCCAAGCCTGGCCTGTCACTCAGTTTAAGGTGGCCGTCTTGTACCATATCAGCAATGGGGTGCGTAATAATTTCATCGCGCCAGGGCACATCGTTAAACATAAATTCCTGCCTAAAAAAGTTAGGAACCGAAGCACAAACTTGTGCCGAAGCGAGGGTAGATAATGGTCCGTTGGGGTTGTGTGGTGCCAAAAGCACGTTGTAAGCCTCCATCATGGTAGCCATGCGTTTCATTTCAGAAGGGCCACCGCAGCGGGTAATATCGGGCATCATTATATCGCAAATGTGTTTTTCGAGTACATCGCGAATTCCATGGCGGGTATAATGGCGCTCACCTACACAGATGGAAACGTTGGCCGGAATCCGATCGCGCATGGCTTTTAAAGTATTGGCATTCTCCGGACCTGCCGGTTCTTCGTACCAGGTAATATTAAGTTCAGAAAGCCGTTGTGCCATGCTTACTGCAACACGGTAATTGAGCATGGCATGTGTTTCGATCATAATATCGAAATCCGGTCCTACGGCATCACGCACAGCTTTACTTACCTCAAAGGCCAGGTCCTGCTGTGGGGCTGTAAGTTGCAGATTGGATGATAAATCTTCTCCATACAAATAGTTAGTATGGGCAAAAGGATCGAATTTTAAACCGGTAAAGCCGGCTGCCTTTACCTTTTTGGCTTGTGTGGCATAATCTGCTGCGTTATGGCCACCCCCGGTAAACCAGTAGTTGGCATACAATAAAATATCTTTTCTGAAAGCGCCACCAAGTAGTTCGTAGCAAGGCACGCCCAGTACTTTGGCCTTTAAATCGAGTAGTGCCATATCGATACCACTAATGGCGCACATGCTGGCACCGAAAGGCCCCATCCAGTTTAAATCGCGGTAAAGTTTAGTCCAGATAAAATCTGTTTTCATGGGGTCTAAACCAATAATCCGCTCACCAACATGTTTGGTTGCTTCAAAAACTATTGGACTCCCCGGCCAATTGGTGGCCTCGCCTACTCCGGTGTGGCCGGTATCGGTATATATTTTTAACAATGTCCAGTTGTACTTTACGCCTTCAACCAGCCATACTTTTACATCTGTTATTTTCATTTTTTGTGTTTTTTTTATTTTAATCGATTCCCATACGCTCTGTGCTGTCGGATATTTCCATCCGACAGATAACTAATCCTTTCTTTCGATCGCTCAAAGTCAGATGGTAACATCTGACTTCACTACGACCACGTCTTACTGCAACTTAAATTTAATTCTTCCTTTCAGTGTTTTTCCTGTGCTGTCGGATGTTTCCATCCGACAGGTAGCTAATCCTTTCTTTGGATCGCTTAAAGTGAGATGGTAACATCTGTGACTTCACGGTAAGAAATTTTACTGCAACCTAAATTTAACACTTCCTTTTAGTGTTTTACCTTTAATATTGATCCTGCCATCGGTAAAAGGGCTACCATAAAAAGGCTCTGAACCATTATTGGAATAATCGGCTACCAACAATTGTATTTTTTCATCCTGCAGCCAGCTGCGCGAGGCTTGTTTGCCATCCGATTGAATAAGCAAGCTATTTTGGCTATTGCTTAAGCTGGCTTGTAAAATCTGCTGTTTGGTTGATCTAAAATCGTTCGATCCCATTTCGTTGGCATCGTCTTTCCAAAGCTGGGCGACGGGCTTTCCAAATTCTTCAACCGCAGGTAACCATTTGGCATTTAATTTCGCGCTTCCGCTGGCACGGGCAATATCTTCTTCGGCATAAGTGGTAAATTCGCCTTTCCGTTTCCAGTTCAGCTCATCAAAAGTTTTCGGCAACTGAAAAATCATGCCATATTGATAAGGTTTTTCTAAACTGGTTTTTACTTCGTAATCTACCCGGGTAGCACCATCGCCCGAAAAGGTGTAAATTAAATTGCCTTCTCCATTAGTATATGTAGCCTTTATCGTAAAAACAATGGCTTCTGCAGTTTGATCAACTTTAATGGTATTGGCAAAAATGGTGTAAAGCGGATAATTTTTAACCGGGTGAATATTATTCTGGTAGGTTTCGCCGGCAACATTGGGTTTTCCGCCATCCTCGCTGTTCATGGCAACCACACCAAATACCGGACCTTGCGCTAAAACTTTCTGGCCTTTAACTGTTGCACCAGATATTACGCCTGTAATTTTGCTAATGGTATAATTTACCTCGCCCTGTATGATTGAATAAGCCATTTCATTTTCGGTAAATGATAAGTTTACCTTCTTGCTTTGTTCCTTTTCTTCGGTTGGTTTTAATACAATCAGTTCTTCATTTACCACATTGCCCGAGGGATCTTTAAAGGAAAGATAAACTTCTTTGGTATCAGCCTTTACCGGCACCTGCAATATGCCCTCGCCATGTGGTTTAATGGCAGAGGTTAACTGCATGGTCGCCCCATCAACCTTTGCCTGGATAGTTACCTCACTAAGCGAAATAAAATCGTGACGGTTTTCTACCTCCAGCAACAATTTGCCATTTTTAATGGTTGGCTTAAATACATTTTTAATGACTACAGGAGAGTAAGCTTTTTTCATACCCCAATACTCAGGTTTTAACCTGCGCCAGGCATCAATTGGTCCCCAGGGACCATAACCTACAATATTGCCATCAGGTAGGTGAAAGGTATCATCAATACCGCTCCAAATGGCGCCGCCTAAATTACCTTTATGCACATACATGCTATCGTACATTTTAACCAGCGATGGACCATAACTCGCTCTAACCCCCGGATCGGTAAGTAACTCGCGGCGGTTATAGGTACTGAGATGTGCGTATTCTCCAAATAAAACAGGCCTTTTCATCGTATCTGTCGCCTTTGGGCCATTTATGCCCGGGTAGTGGTAATTGGCAATATCGACCTTGTTGCCCCCGTTATTGAAACCACCCCAGCACTGATCGTGGAAAGAAATGGGCCGCGTTGGGTCTAATTTTTTAGCTTCGCGGTAAACCTTATCCCATAACGGGCTCCAGTAACTTTCGTTACCCAAACTCCAGATAATTACCGAAGAGTGATTTTTAGCGGCCTGCATTTTCTCGATATTAGCCGCCAGCATGTAAGGATAGAATTTTTCGTCTCTATAATTCCACAGTTTCCAGATAGGCGATGCGCCGTGCTGGATCCAGGTTAAAGAGCTTTCGTTTTCTACAAACAAGCCAATGCTATCGGCTATGGCTAAAAATCTTTCGCTTGGCGGGTAATGCGAAGTGCGGATGTAATTGCAATTGCCTTTTTTAAATAATTCGGCATCTTTCAATTCCAGGTCATCGCTTATTGCCCTGCCTGTTAATGGATGTACGGAATGGCGGTTTACACCACGTAATTTTACGGGCATACCATTTACCAAAAGCTGATTACCTTTTACTTCTACCTGCCTGATACCTATTTTTTGCTGATGGCTTTGCATTGTTTTCCCCTCAATAATCAGGGCTGTGGTTAAAGTATACAGGTAAGGCTTATCGGTATTCCATTTGATGGGATTTTTAACAGCCAGATCGGTATTTAACAAAGCTGATTTTTCCCCAGATAATGCAGACAAAGCTGTTTTAGCGGTTGCTATAATTTTCCCGTCAGCATTGGTTAAGCTATAGGCAATCTGCCCCGCTGTTGCCTTTTGCGATTGATTGTTTACGAGTGCTTTTAAGTTTAAGGTAGCATTGTTGTAGCTTTTATCTAAAGTAGTTACCACAGTTAGGTCGGCCAGGTTAACCTCTGGCAGCGCAAACAAAGTTACATTGCGTAAAATGCCGCCAACGGTGTGTACGGCATACTGTGAAGTACAGGCCAAAATATCGCTGATGGTATTAGCCTGCACCTCAACCTGCAATACATTTTCGCCACTTTTAAGGGCATCGGTAATATCTGTTTCGAAGGGCACAAAACTTCCCTCGTGCTCTGCCAGTTTTTTACCATTAACGATAACAATGGCATGCGAGCTTACGCCATCAAAACGAAGTTTAATACGGTTGCCCTTCCAGTTTTGGGGTATGGAAAAAGTTTTGGTATAGCTTGCTGTTTCTCCGGCATTTACGGTAAAGCCTTGCATTACCCACTCGCCCGGTACTTTTATGGGCGAAGTTTTAATAGCCTGACCTGCTGTAAAAAGCCATTCACCATTTAATGAAATGACAGGTTTGCTATTGCTTTGTGTAACTGATGGTATGGGCGATAAAGTACTGGCGATGCCAGTGTTTTGAGCGAAAAGTGGTAAAATACAGCTATATATCAAGGCAAACGTAAGGAATGCTTTACGGCCAGCTTTGTTCTTATTTTTTTTGATTATTAAGTTAATCATATCTTTTTAGTTTTTATAGTCCTCGTTTGCGACGAAGATTCAGGAAAACGGCGATTCTATCGCCATAATCAATTAACACATGTTAAAAATGTGTCGCTCGTTTATCCTCGTATAAACGAGAAAATGGTAAGGCCCTTCGACAGGCTCAGGATGACAATCCATTTTGTGGCCCACCACTTTTATAGTCCTCGTTTGCAACGAGGATTCAGGAAAACGGCGATTCTATCGCTATAATCAGTTATCACACTTTAAAAATGTGTCGCTCGTTTATCCTCGTTACAAACGAGGACAATCGGGAACCAGGAAAATAGCGACTATTATTTCAACTGTAGCGTAATACTGTCCTGAATAATATCTCCGGCTTTTAAGGGGTGATCCATTTTTTCTGCATGTCCCCTGAAAAACCTTTCGGCTCCCATGTTGCTATAGCCAGCTACGAGTGTTTTAATTCCGGTTGTTTCTTTCCATGCCCTGATGTGCTGGCGGCCATTGGCCACTACCTTAAAAGCTGCTGTGCCGTTATTTAACTGTGCACTGTTGATGTACATTTTGGTTGAGCGGAAATCGTTGGTACCCAAATCATTTCTATCTAAGCTCCATGCTGTGGCCGGCAATTTAGACGGCCCTGCCGGACCAGAAACAGGATTGGCTGAGGTTAAACTCGCTTTACCCACAGGCCGGCCAATATGATCAGCCGGATAATAATTCCACTGGGCATTCCTGTTCCAGCTTAATTCCTGAAAGCCATCAGGCAAACCAAAAACCAATCCCCATTGGCGTGGATTAACCTCTTTTTGAATGGTGTATTGATAATCGATTTTCACCGTACCGTTTGCAGAAAAAATGTAATTAGTAGTACCGCTGGCTTCGCTATAAGCATCGCTTACGCTTAAGCTAAAGCTATTTTTGGCCTTCACCAGCTTAATATCTTTAACGATGCGGTTTTTACATACGCTGGTAAAAGGATCAAACTGTTGACTCTCGCCTGTCATTTGCGTACCTCTGCCCTCGCCTGTTAAAGGTAAAACCATGAGTCTGGCACCGGCATTCCAAACGGTTTTGCCATTCTGGCTAACTTGTTCTACATCGCCATTTATTAAATTTAGCTGTACTTTTACTGCACCATTTTTGGCGGTTAAGGTATTGCCACTCTGGCTGTAACTCCATAGTTGGTCAGCAGTTTTGGCAACAGCAGTTAAATCGGTAACAGTAGGTACTACTGCAAACTCATAAACATCAATGAGTACGCCACGCGGATCGTACACTTTAATCATCATTTTATCCGTTGATAAAGGTTTTTTATTGATATTTACATTGACAGTAGTTTTTCCATTCCTCTTTAAATCGGCTGTAATTAAGCCACTTTCTCCTGCTAAAGTCCACGCTATTTTACACTCGTTCAGGTTACTGAAGAGTAATCTATTTTCCAGTTCAACCGCCACTTTTCCGTCAACCCAGTTACCGGCCAGTTTAATTTTTACCGGCGAATAGATTTTTTTCATGTGCCAGTACTCGGGCTTTGGCCTT
This sequence comes from Pedobacter kyungheensis, assembly GCF_000812965.1. GTDB lineage: Bacteria > Bacteroidota > Bacteroidia > Sphingobacteriales > Sphingobacteriaceae > Pedobacter > Pedobacter kyungheensis. The sequence goes on along the minus strand of NZ_JSYN01000044.1, from coordinate 23,214 downwards.
CTCCAGCCATCGAGCGGTCCCCAGGTACCGTAGCCAACAGTTTTACCATTGGGTAAGAAGAAAGTATCGTCAATACCGGCCCAAATGGCACCTCCTAAAACGGCATCGGTGCGGTACATATTTTCCCACATGCTTTCAAAGCCGATTCCCCAGGCATCGCGAACACCGGGATCGGTAACCAGCTCCAAACGGTTATAGGCATTTAAATGTACATATTCATCAAAAACAATAGGGCGTTTGTAGTTGCGGTAGGTTTGCGGCCCGGTTGGCCCGGGATAATGGTGGTTGGTAATTTCCAGGTCGCCTTCATCGGCATCGGGTCCGTACTGGCTGAAATTGCGTGGACGGGTTGGATCGAAAGCTTTGATCAGCTTTGCTGTTTCTTTAAAATATTCTTTGTATTTACCGCTTTCGTTTCCCATCGACCAGACTAACACCGAAGGGTTTGACCTGAAATAATTAACCATATCCACAGTCTGATCGACCATTAAGGTCTGGTAAATTTCGCTACCGGCAGGTACTGCTGTGTTTTCGGCCCAGCAGAAAGGTGCTTCTACCTCTAAAAACATTCCCAGGCGGTTGCAGGCATCTATCAGCTCTTCGGCTGGTGGGTAATGCGAGGTGCGGAAATAGTTTACATTGCCTTCCCTGAAAAGCTCCACATCTTTTTCCCACATGTTTTCGCCTACTGATCGGCCACGTAAAGGCATAGTTTCGTGGTGGCATATACCACGCAGCTTAATAGGCATATTGTTTACAAAAACACGGTTGCCCCTTACCTCTATCTGACGGAAACCAATGCTTTTGGTGATTACATCTTCGGTTTTACCCGCCTGTATAATACTCAGTTTTACCATATACAGATTAGGATGCTCGGGATCCCATTTAGCAGGTTTAACCACATCAAAACTGATATTTTGCTGCAGATATTCACCTTTTGAAATGGCTTTATCGAGGTTAATTGTTTTTTCGGTAACGGGGGTTGTTCCATCTGCCTTAAACAATTCGGCTTTCAGGCTCAGGCTGTTTGTTTTCCCATCCTGTTCGTTGGCAATAATTACATCGGTGCTAACTGTGGAATTTTCGTAGTTTTTATCTAAAATGGTTTTAACATCGGCATAGGCAAAATTTACAGGTGCAAGGGCCATTACATAGGCTTTGCGAGAAATACCGCCCAACGGATGTACGGCATAGGTTGATGCACTGGCCAGCGAATCGGCTTTACTTTCTGATTTGACCTTTACCAACACTTCGTTACTACCTCCCCATTTTACCCACTGATTGATATCAACTTCGAATGGGGTAAAACCACCTAAATGTGATGCTGTTTTTTTACCGTTTACCCAAATTTCAGCATCGCTGTATACGGCATCAAAACGGAGTTTAACCCGTTTGTTTTTCCAACTGGCTGGTACATCGAATACTTTCTGGTAACCGGCATAAACGGAGTTTTTTACTTCAAAGCCCTGCATCACCCACTCGCCGGGTACCTGGATATTTTTATCGGCGGGCTGATTATTGATATCAGGAGAAAATTTCCATGTTCCATTCAGATCAATTTTATCGGGCTGCTTTGAGGCTGCCGGCGAAATACGATTCATTTTAATTACCTGCTGTTCGGCAGTGGTGTAACTTATTTTTTGAATCTGGGCCTGCACCACGCCTGCCAGCATCGTTAAAACGGTAAATGTTTTATAAAATAGTTTCATTTGTGTGTGTTTATTATGATTAAAATATATTTACATAATACCGTATTTATCGAATGCTTCTTTGGCGCTCATACCTTCTAAAATCTTTTTCTGCACCATTTTTTCGCCCCGTGCTTTTTCAAGGGCACGTGAAATAACTTCCACTTCGTGCTGTTTGGGCACAACACAAACACCATCTATATCGCCTACCACAATATCGCCGGGGTTAACCAAAACACCTTTAATTTCTATCGGTACCCTAAAGTCGATTACTTTACCACGTGGGGCCTGGTCTTGCGCATAATTGCCATAAGAAAATGAAGGAAAGTTAAGCTGTAATATGCCTCTTGTATCTCTCGAGTAGCCATCAACCACGGCACCTGCCGCACCTAAAATCTGTGCGCGGGTGCTCATCAACTCGCCCCATAAGGCATAAGCCGGAGATGCGCCGCTACAAATGTAAACCTCATTTTTTTTCAGGTCGTCGAGCGCCTCGAGCATTAAACCAAATGGCTTTTTAAGGATGGGATTATTGCTTTCGTAGTCAGCACATTCTAACACGTCGGCTTCGAGCACTGTCATTGCCCTGCCTGCAACAAACATATCGGAACGCAAGGGTTGTATTTGTGGTGGCAAAAACTGATGCAAAAGGCCCATCTTATCCATGATGTCGCCAATTACCGCAGTATAAAGTTCTGTTCTTATCATTTCAAAAAGCGCGTCGTCATTTTGCCATTCCATAGTATTAATTGTCATCAGTCTAATCGTGTATTGGGATGCTGTATTTATTTATGACTCAAAAATGGGCAATTGGCAAAAAAAACCTTTAAGCATAGTTACCTACTTCTTAAACTTTTTTACCATAACAAAAGGGATTAAAAGAAACATAAAGACAAAATAATTCATTTAACTCCGTAATCTTAGCTAATGAATTACGGTAACATCGTTAAGTTCCTCCAAAAAAATAGCGACCAGGAAAAGCCCTGGCCGCTATAATCATTGTGTGTGCATAAGTAGATGCATTTTATTTTAATATCCTTTAGCTGTTTGTGCTGTCTTTAAGTTCGCATTTCTATCTAAAGCAGCTTGGGGATAAGGCATTAACATGAATTTATTTTGCCAGGTGCGCTCCTGCACAATTACATTGGCAATATCTTTCGTTGTTTTCATTACAGTTGCCGCAATATTCCAGCGTCTGATATCGAAATAACGCTGCCCTTCACCTGCCAATTCTATTCTGCGCTCGTTACGAATTACCTCCCTCAATTTTTCTTTAGTATTGTTTACCGTTTGATCTACTGGTGGCATACCTGCCCGATCGCGGATATCATTTAACGCAGCAAATATTGTGGCATCGGGTCCGCTTACTTCATTTTTAGCTTCTGCATAAGCCAAAAGTATCTCAGCATATCTGATAATGCTGTAATCCTGAGGTGCATCAAACTCTAAACTACTTGCTAATGAAGCCGGATCTAAATACTTTTTAAATGCATAACCTGTATAGGTTTCACCGCCTCCAGGACCTGCCCAGGTGAATACATAGCCATCTTTATATTCGTTCCAGGTTGCCCCCGGAAATAAAATACTGGCATAAAGACGGGTGTCGCGATTTTTAAATTCATTAATATAATTAGGCGATGGTGTTTTTTTAATGTTAAAATCGATGGCCCTTTGCTCGGGTGTTGGTGGTGTAAAGGTTGTGCCATCACTTTTCCAATAAGCGTCTACCAAAGCCTGAATTGGTGTAATAGAGGTCCAGCCCCCGATATTAGGTGGAGCAAGCAATGTTCTCAAACCATTACCATAGGGAGCATAGCTTGTATTTTCCTGAATGTTCTGGGATACAAGTATGGTCTCTTTATTACCTTCGTTTGCTGTCCAAAATTGTTGTTGGTAGCTCGCCAGACCTTTATAAAATTTTTGTTTGGCTGCATCATCAGCAAAAGTTACCAATTGGCTATAGTCGTCTTTGGTATCATTACCGCTTAATGCTGTTTTTCTAAAAAGCTGATAGCCTGCCCCCATTACTTTTTGAGCACTGGCAATTGCATCGCTATATTTGCCATATTCTAATTGAATACGGGTTAATATGGCCCAGGCAGCTCCGTTTGTAATACGACCGGTTTGATTAGGAGCACCACCAGCATAGCTTGCCGGTAAATCTGCTTCTGCTGCTTTAATCTCATCAATAGCAAATTGTATTACTGCAGCAGCAGGACTTGGTGCAATTGCAGTTTCTTCAGGATTTGTATAGCTCGTTTTTAACAAAGGAACATCGCCAAAGGTATGTGCCAGCTCGTAATAGGTAAAAGCCCTTAAAACCCTGGCTTCAGCGATAAAACGTTTCCTCAATGTTTCGTCCATTGTAGCTTTTCCTACATTATCTAAAAAATAATTATAGCGGCGTATAAAAACATAACGGCTGTTATAACCTGCATCGAGTGTAGCATCTATACTACCTGCAGATACAAGTGTAGCATTGCTTTCCCAGGGATATTGACAATACGCATTATCAGCAGCCCCATCATCATAAGCATAATTAAAGGCATTGGCTAAATAACCGTAGCAACCGTTCAATGCAAGCTGCACATCATTTTGTGATTTCCAAAAAGTTCCGGCAGAAAGTTTATCCTGTGGAACAAAATCTATCGACTTTTTACAGCTTCCGAGTATAACAAGAGCGAAAAGCGATATATATATAATTTTTTTCATGACGATTATAGTGTTAAATTTAAGCCCACAGAAAATGTTTTGAGAACCGGATAAGCCGATCTTTGTGAAGGAACTTCCGGATCAAAATCTTTCAATCGCTTATCGCCCCGGATAGTAAAAGGATTATTGCTTGATGCATAAATCCTTAAACCTTTGATCTTAGCCTTATCTAATATATTTTGAGGAATTGTGTAGCCTAAAGTAATGGCTTTAACCCTAAAATACGATGCATCAAACAACCAAAAGCTAGACAGACCAAAGTTTTGAGTGTCGCTGGTTACCCTTGGGTATGCTGCATTAGGATCAGGGTTATTAACAGTCCATCTATCTAAAACATAATTTTTAACACCTGCGCCATTAAAGAATGCCTGAGATGCTTCCATTTCCAGGTAAGTTTTTACATTGCCTACACCTTGCGCCAGAACGCTAAAATCAAAGCCTTTGTAATTAGCTGAAAGGTTTAAACCATAAGTAAAATAAGGTACGTCATTACCATTAATTACCCTGTCGTTACCATCAATTACACCGTCACCATTCTGATCTTTATATTTAATATCTCCTGGCTTTGGATTATTGGCTTGTTTTGCATGTGCATTAACATCGGCCTGATTTACGAATAAGCCTTCGGCCTGCCACATGTAAAACGATCCAACTGGCTGGCCAATGCGGTTAATGTAGTATCCGCTCGGGGCAGTTTCATTAGCACCACCCAAATCAGTTACTTTATTCCATATTTTACTGAGGTTACCTCCAATAGAATAGCCAAAATCGTTTATTTTACCATTGTAGTTTAGCGAAAGTTCCAATCCATTATTTTTAACCGCTCCTAAATTTACTGAGGGCGATTCGCCACTACCTAATCCGGCTTCTGTAGGGATGTTTGGATTTGGCAATAAGATATCTTTGGTAATGCGGCTGAAAACATCTAACTGTAAAGTAAGTGATTTAAATAATGTTGCATCTAAACCGGCATTATAAGTGGTTAGTTTTTCCCAGCTTAAAAGCGGATTAGCCAATTTACCCGGGCTTACTCCATCTTGCTTAGATTCATCAAGAATTACGGTACTCCCTACATTTAAACCATCATAAAAATCGTAATTACCTACGTTGTTAATATTACCCAATTTACCTGCAGATAAACGTATTTTTAATTCATTAACCGCAGTTAGATTTTTCATAAAATCCTCTTGCGAGATACGCCAGGCTACCGATGCAGATGGGTACCATGCTGCGCGATGGCCAGGTGCAAATCTTGATGAGGCATCGTTTCTGGCACTAGCTTCAAATAAGTATTTATCTGCAAAGGCATAATTTACACGGGCAAAAACAGATGCCAGTGCACTTTCACCAACTCCACCGTTCGCGCCATCATTGGTTACCGTAGTATTTTCAGGTAGCGCCGATCCTCCTTCAACTGCATTTAAATCATTATTCGGAAAACCTTTACGCACTACAATCAATGTCCTGTTTTGCGCCTTTTCGTAAGATGCTCCAGCCAAAACTTTAAAATAATGTTTATCTATATTTTTTTCATAACTGGCTGTGGCCTGCGATAATAAATTTGAAGCACTTTGCCATCTTTCTGTTAGCTGATTAGTTAATACCGCAGTGCTGGTTAAAGGTTTTTGGCTGATAAATCCAATAACCGGATCTATTGTGTTTATAAAAGAACTGTTGAAATAATTAAAAGTGTTATAAGAAAACAAACCTGAGATATCCAAACCTTTAACGGGAGTATAAGTTCCATTTAAATTACCAATGAAGCGATTAGTATTATTATTCGTTCTACCACCTTCTTCTAATAAACGTAATGGATTCTGGCCAGCTATTGTAGCATTTTCCTTTCCGGCAGTTACACTACCCCATTGACCATTACTTTGTTTGGCAACAGATAAAGGAATAGACCTGCCAACTCCGGTAAAACCGATTTCTAAATTATCGTTATTGTAACCATCTCTGATAAATGATAAGTTACTGCCAATTTTAAATTTATCGCTAATCTGTGTTTCGGTATTTGCCCTTAGTGAATAACGGTTTAAATTTTTACCCGGAATTAAAGAATTTTGGCCAAAATAAGTACCACTTAAATAATACTTGGTTTTATCTCCTCCTGCAATGCTTACCTGGTGCTCCATCATTGGTGCACTTTTACGTAATATTAAGTCATACCAATTTGTATTGGGATAAAGATCAGGATTTGATTGGTTTCTGATTGCTGCTAAAGCTGTTGCATCATAAAGCGGACTTCTGCCCATGTTTGTCTCAGCTTCATTTCTTAAAAGGGCATAATTGTTTGCATCAGCAAAATCAGGTAAGTAGGTAGCCGATTGTCTTCCATAATAAGCATTATAACTAATAGTAGGCGTTCCATTTCCTTTTTTAGTGGTTACCAATATTACACCATTTGCAGCTCTGGCACCATATATTGATGAAGCTGAGGCGTCTTTCAGTACAGAAATGCCTGCCACATCGTTAGGATTGATGCGCGCGAAATCACCTTGACTTACTACTACTCCATCAACCACAAATAATGGAGATGATGTACCAAGATTTGCCCGGCCCCTTACATTTATAGTTCCCATATCGGAACCAAGATCGCCAGGTGCTGATTTAATGGCTACGCCAGGTACAGCGCCTTGTAATGCGTTGGTTAAAGAAGTTACCGGTCGGTTAACAAGTGTTTTGGTATTAACTGTATTTACTGCGCCCGATAAGTTTACCTTCTTTTGCGTACCATAAGCCACCACAACCACATCATTTAAATCGTTGGTTTGCGGTACTAATGTAACTTTTAGTGTTGCCGCAGCTTTTACCTCTTTGGTTTGGTAGCCCAGGTATGACACTATCAGTATAGCGTCGTCTGCAATGCCGGTTAGTTTAAAATTTCCGGCCTCATCGCTAATGGTACCTTGTTCTTTACCTTTTACTTTGATGCTGGCACCGGGTATTCCCTTGCCAATTTCATCTAAAATGGTACCGATCACATCAATCACTTTATACACGGGCGCTTCTTGTCCGGTTTTAGTTGCGGGCACCACAGTTGCAGGCCTTTCTTTAACCACAATGGTGTTGGCCTGTATGGAGTAAGTTAAGGGCTGATCTTTAAAACACTGATTTAAAGCTTCGGCCAGCGTAACATCCTTAACATCGATATTTACAGCTTTTGATTTTTTTAAATCGCTCTGGATAAAAAACACATTAAAACCACTTTGGCTTTTAATGGATTTGAGCACTTTTTGCAAGGATGCATTTTTCTCATTAAGCGTGATGTTTTTTTGTGCAAAACTGCTCGCATTAACGTGTAAAAAAGCTACAAAAAGCAATATAACGGTTAGCTTCATGGATAACAGAATTTTATGCTTTATACGGCCTGCGCTGTATAAATTAAAATCGTAAATTTTCATACATTTGTTAGGTTTTGGGTTGATATAAATGCTTATAGCTGTTGCTATTGCATTTACAATGTTTTAACTATTTGGTTATCGTTAGGGCATTTTTTTAATCCGAAACTTTGAGCGGGTTTCGATTGCAGTCGAAATCCGTTTCTTCAGATTAAAATTTTAGGGTATTACTTTATAATTTTAATCCTCCTTCCTTCTATCTTAAATTTAAACTTATCGGTTGATTCTAATATTTTTAAGGTTTCCTGCAGGTTGTTGTGTTTAGAAAAAGAGCCACCGAAATAAATGCCGTCGAAATTACCTTCATACTCAATTTCCACATCGTACCAGCGCGCCAGCTTTTGCATGGCTTCTTTAATCCCCTCGTTATTGAACATGAAGAAACCGTTTTTCCAGGCGATATATTCTTCTACATCAACCTGGTTAATTTCGAAACCAGTACCATGAAATACCGCTTGTTGTCCGGGTTTTAACACTCCGGTTGCCATTGGACTAAAATTTTTAACGGCTACCCCACCTTCTACCAGTGTGGTTTTAATTTCGGGCTCGTCTGCATAGGCACTAACATTAAAATGGGTACCCAATACGCTGATTTCCTGTTTAGCCGTGGTTAGTTTAAAAGGTTTATTTTTGTTTTTGGCTACTTCAAAATAACCTTCGCCAGTTAACATCACAGTACGGTATTTACCATTAAAAGCAGTTGGATATTTTAATGATGAAAGTGCGTTTAACCACACTTTTGTTCCATCGGGCAGGGTTACCTGATACTGGCCACCGGCCGGGGTACTAATGGTATTGTAACCGCTTGCTTGTTTACCGGATGCATTTTCAACAATGGCATAAACCAGCTGACCATCGGCCGTTTTGGTAATCTTAATACCTTCCTGGCTGGCGATGGTACCATTAACGGCCTCATCTAAATTAATTTTGGTACCGTTAGCTAAGGTTAAAAAAGCTTTATTGCCACCGGGTTTAATCAGTGCTGCTACTTTATTGGTATTTTTATCTGAAATACGTTCGCCTAACCAATACGCGCCAAAACCTAAAACAGCAACTATTGATGCCGCAACAGCCCAACGGTAGAAGGATTTGCGTGGTTTTACCTGCTCCTGCGCATCAATTTGCAGATTAATATTATGCCAGATCTTTTCGCCTGTTATCTCCTCCTCAGCTTCATTAATTTGAGATTCATCCGGTAATTTATTCTGCGCCAATTGTTCGTTGTACCACGATTCTAGCTCGAGTCGTTCTTCTCCACTGGCAGTACCGGCTATATATTTTTCTGTTAATCTGACTAATGTTGCTTTTTTCAATTCGCTGTGGTTTGGGTGTATGTACCCAAAATGAAGGGTATCCCCCAAAAGAATTTTAATTATTTTGTAAACAACTATTTAACAGCTAATTAAATTTTAATAAAAAATAACCATATAAGCCATTTACGGAAATATAAGAAAGTGTTAAATGTACTTATTTGTCTTCAATGAGTTATAATATCACCATCTTAGGCATGTAAGTTCACCTGAGGCAGGCTTTGATAAAAACTAAGGTGTTCTAAGGTGCCTTAGGTGGTAAAATATTGATAACCACATTCAAAATCATATAAGCCATTAAAGAAAAATGTAAGCTTACCTTATATGACTTATAATATCACCACCTTAGACATGTAAGTTCAACTGAGGCAGGCTTTGATAAAAACTAAGGCGTTCTAAGGTGTCTTAGGTGGTAAAATATTGATAACCACATTCAAAATCATATAAGCCATTAAAGAAAAATGTAAGCTTACCTTATATGACTTATAATATCACCACCTTAGACATCTAAGTTCACCTGAGACAGGCTTTGATAAAAACTAAGGTGTTTTAGGTGGTAAATGAACAGTTGTGAAAAGGATTACTTACCCCAGATCCCTCCCAGCAGCAACACCGCCCAAAATAAAAACTCACCCATATCGGTACGCAAGCGGCGTAATGCAATGGTAATCTGGTTTTCGACGGTTTTAGGCGAAATATTTAAACGCTCGGCTATTTCTTTCACACTGAGGTGTTCTTTCCTGCTCAGAATAAATATTTCCTTACATTTTTGGGGAAGCTGTTCAATGCTTTCATCCAGCCGCTGGGTGATTTCCTTTTCGGCGAAAGCATTTTCGGCATTGTGGGCACTTACCAGTAAATCGGTATCGTGTAGCAGATCGGTACGCATTTTTCCATCCCTGATGGCTTTAAAAACCTGAAAACGAACGGCTGTAAACAAGTAATTATTGAGGTTATCAACCAGGGTATATTCCCGCTTTAGCCATAAGCTCACAAATATTTCCTGAATGATATCTTCTGCAGCTTCTCTGTTACGTAAAATCTGATAGGCCGATAAATATAACTTACTCCAGTACCTGCTGTAAATTTTCCCGAACGCAGCCCGGTCGTTACTTTGCATGTTACTCACAAGCAAACTATCAGGCCATAGTTCGAGGTTATCAGGTTTCATTTTTTATAAAGAATGGCTTTTACAATGCTAAGTAAAAAATTATGGGTTCAATTTATATATTTTTCATCAGTTATTATCTGGTTAAAAAGACTCCAAACACTACTATATGCAAAACTCGGTATTAAATGCCACAGTTTTGCAGATTTGTGATAATCTCTACTTAAAATATCCTTTTTAGCCGTTATTTAAGCACACGTAATTGTTCAATTAAACGTACGCCAGAGTCGCTTGTATCGGCCCTGGTGCCTGGCACTTTCAAAAATACTTTTTGGCACCATTTTATAACTGCATCCTTAGGGTATGCTTTAACCTGTTTATCGAGCCAAATAACAGCTTCCTGTTTTTTACCCAGCTTTTCCATAGCCCAGGCGGTTAACAACTGGTTTGCGGGAGTAAAATTACTCACGGTGTTTTCTACCTTTGGTTTAAAGCTGGTAACCAGCTGCAGAGCGGTTTGCGCAGCCTGCCTGTTTCCCATCTGCTGATAACATAAATAATCCATCCAGTTTTCTAAACGTTCATCTATATTTTCGGCATAAGGCTTGCCTACGCCTAAATTTTGCGGCCATTTTTTAGCATCGCCAATGAAGCCAAGTGCCTTGGTGTAGTTCTTAAGCTTAATTTCATTAATGGCCTGCATTAGTTTAGCTTCGCGGTATAACTCCCGGCCAATAGTAGCACCTTCAAAAGGCAGAATTTGAATCTGATCGAGCAGTTGGCCACAATCGCGGTAACGCTTATTCAGCAATAAGGCTTTGGCATACAGCATGCCCATTACATAATTTTCGGTATGTGCCTGGTAAAATGGTTCGATGGTTTTTAAGGCCTCCATATTCTGGTTATGACTAAGGTAATATTCGCCAAGCAGTTTGGTATAACGCCAATCGGCCTGATCTAAACTTTGTGCCTTTTTAAGATCAGCCAGTTCTGATGCATCGATGTGCATGGCAGCCCGTGCAGCATAAAAAGGAGCAAAATCTGGCGTATTGCCACAGTCTTGAAACAATTTTTTACTTGCAGCAAGTTGATTCCGGTTTTGATATAAAAGTGCCAGATAATATTTAGGTTTCCAGCTGTTAAGCTGTTTACCGGCCCAAAGCAATACCGCCTCATCTTCTGAGCGGAAAGGAAATACAAAAGCTGCAGTAGCCTGATCGGCTTTGGCTAAGGTAGCGGCAAAAGACTGCCCTTTTTTATTTTGTAAAAATGCCAGCCAAAAATTCACCAGTGCCTGGTCAGGTGCCAATTGAAGCACTTGTTCGCTTTCTGCAAAGCAACCATTCTGATAATAATTAGCAGCCAGTTCCAGGTAACTTTCAGTCGGTTGCTCATTGCGGATTGCTGTTATAAAACGGCTCTTGTTTTCTGCTGACGGCTGAATGAGGTACTTTTCAAAACGGACAAAATCACTCAGCGGATCGAATGCTAAAAGGGTATCCAATACTGTTTTAGCCTCACTTATTTTATTTTGGTTGCGGTATGCAATAGCCTGTACCTGCAGTGCGCCAATTTCGTAACGGTTAAAATCGGTGGCTTTAGCTGCATAAGTTATCGCCTTATCCCAGTTCTTTTCGGCAAGATATACCTTGCTCAGCTCGCGATATGCCGGACTTCTGAAGGCCATGCTTAGGCTCGCCAGATCAAAACCATCTTTGGCATCGGTGGTATTGCCCAACTGTTTATTGATAATACCATAATAATAATTTGCTGCACCATCATGGGTATCCACACTCAAAGCGATTTTCGCAAATGTTAAAGCTTCCTGATAACGCATATTGCGGTACATGAGTTCGGCCATTTGAACCAATGCCGGTACAAAGCCAGGTATTTTATTCAGCGCAGCCCTTAGCTTTTCTTCTGCCTGGGCATACATTTTCTGATCCATAAAGGCCTTGCCCTGCAGGTATAAGCCATAACCGGAGTTCCAGTCGAAACCTTCAGGCGAATCGAGCGGGCGGCTCAGCACATCAGCATCGGCTTTAGTTTCGTATTGCAACTTATTGCCTCCCAGGGTAACCAACAGATCGTTGACTGATCCATCGAATTTTACAGAGTCGGCAAAAGTTTGCAAAGGTTTTAACTTTACCTTTTGTGCGTACAAGACCTTGTTTCCCTGTTTTACGGCAAGCGTATCTGTTAAACTTTGTACGGGATTTAAATAAATTTTTAACCAGCCTTTTTCATATTTCACATTCAGGGCTGCATATTGGTTGGCTTTCACAAAACCTTTGGTTTTTAATACCGGATACCAGTACTCGGTCCAGGTATCGGCAGCTCCGGGAGAAAAACTTTTGTGTTTAAAGGGTGTGAAAGTACTTTTTTCGGCTGTCTGGTTAAATAACCTCCCCGATTGGATCTCAGAATATTGTCCATCGGTATCGGTTAGCAATTTTTCCCAGATCATCCCCTGATCGGCAAGACCCCAGATCCAGATTTTCTTTCCGGCTTTATCATCGTGACTACCGTAACGTGCCATTCCAAAATCATCATCATGCCAGTAGGCGCCAAAAAAATCGGTGTATTTACCAAAAACATGGTACGATTTGTAGCCTCCAAAGTTATTTTGTTCGTAAAAAGAAATATCCCTGCCATTTTCTTTATTAATTGGCCAATCGCTGTGCTCGCCCTCATGCCCCAGATAATGTGTGCCCGGATAAATATATTGCAGGTTCCCTTTCACCTTTATACCAGCGTTCATCCAGTGATAATAGGGTTGATCGAGCGGTGTAGCATTATACCAGAACGATTTGGTGGTAAAGTAAGCACGGTCTTTCGTCAAATTGATCTCCATTGTCCAGTTGGTCCGGGTCAATAAATCGAGTACACCAATGATGCAGCTTACACTCCCATCGTTGTTTTTGCGTGTAATATAATCTACCGGCGTAACGGTATTGGGGGTATGTCCCATAATGCCGTAGTTAGGTTCTATACCTCCGCTGGTCCAGGGGCCGCGCATGGCAATATCCCTGAATTTTACCACATGGTTATCGTAAATAAATGAACGGCCTGTCGATTTTTCAATGGCCGACCAGATTTTACCGCCAATTTCAGGCAATATGGTTAGTTTGATATAATCATTTTCGAGGGTAACTACTTTCCATTCCTTTTGTATGGCCTTATCGGTAAATCCATCATAGCGGAAATAGGGATAAATGTGGGTAAAAGCCGGAATGGGATTCGGATCTGAAAAAGGATAAGTGGTAAACACCTGTTTATCTTCCTTGAAACTGGCGTTATTTTGCGCATAAGTAGCAATTACCGCTATACAAATCGAAAACGTGAGCAATAGTTTTTTCATCTGAAAATGGATTTAACCAGGTAAAAACAGAACGGTTTAAGGCGAGATTAAAAACCAAAAGTATTGTTTCTTCCTCCTGGTTTACAACAAGCTGATTCAAAACACGATGCTATTTTTACCGTAAAATTTGGTTAGGTGAGCCCGAAGATAAAAATTTCTAAAGAACCACAAGGAATGTAAAGTAAATACAGCAAAATATTGCAAAAATTGACCTTTGCAATGCTTTAATTTTATCGCAGTTATATGCAGATTGTGAAGTAAAATGAGCAGTTCTGGTACAATGGTAACCAGATATTATTTTTAAATTTAATGAAGAAACAATTATTCATTCCATAATTTTCCGCCATCCGGCGAGCTTATGGTGCTATCGGGCACCGTATCAACCAGCCAAATCATCCCGAAGCCATTGAAAAATTGGAGGCCAGATACCAATAAAAACGGGGCGTTACCGAAAAGCCATACGAGTAGGGATAAATGCTAAATTATTTGATTATGCCCAGATATGTAATTGAACGGGAAATTCCGGGAGCAGGAAAATTAACTGCTCAGGAACTGAAAACCATTTCGCAAGCATCGTGTGGGGTGTTAAGCAAAATGGGGCCACAAATTCAGTGGGTAAACAGCTATGTAACCGACGATAAAATTTATTGTATTTACAATGCACCAAATGAAGAAATGGTACGCGAGCATGCACATTTAGGTGGTTTCCCGGCCAATTCGATTAAAAAAGTAGCTGCTGTAATAGATCCGATTACGGCTGAGTAGTCCAACAAAATTGTGGCCCTGATCCGATAGCTATCGGATTTATTTCAGGGTCTAACTAAACAGTTGAGCTCCATTAATATCGCAATCTATCCAGTTTTCACCACATAAGACATTTAAGCTTAACGGCTTACCAGGAGACTTTTATTCCTTATTGGTTTGAAGCTGATCATTCGATGGGGTCAGGATGACAAGCTACTGGATAAGTGCTCATGATGATTAGCCAAAGTGTTAGGATTCCCGCTTCCGCGGGAATGATGGATTGTCTTGGAGAAAAAGCTAGAAACTCCTCGGCGGCGAGCCGAGGCAAGACCGTTAGGTATAGCATGATTCTAAATATCCTTCGACAGGCTCAGGATGACAAGCTATTGAAAGAAACTTATCCATAAGGCCCTTTATTCACTCACAACTGCCTGATGTGGCCTGATCTGAATCCGCACAAATTTTGAAGCGGGCATGTTCGATTCTTTCACCACATTATTGATCGAGACGAGCACATTGGCTTCAGGGAAATAGGTGACCACATTACGCTCGGGAATGGCATAGGGAACAACCAGAAAAAGCCTGGCTATGCGCTCAATACCATCATCGAAATTAAAGAGATCAACTTTATCTTCGGCTTTAAATCCCTGCCTGTCCATATCCTGCTGATTCATAAACACTACCCTGCGTTCGTTTTTAATGCCACGATAGCGATCCTCGAGCCCATAGATGGTGGTATTAAACTGATCGTGTGTTCTGGTGGTGGCCATCAAGTATTCATTTTCTGACAGGAGGTTTAACGGAACAGGTGAAAGTGTAAAGGCAGCTTTATTTCCGGCTATTCCGGTCATAAACTCCCCGTCACGGGCAGCATTAGGTAAATAAAAACCTCCCTTTTGCCTGATACGTTCGTTGTAATTTTCGAAACCGGGGATGCACTTTTCAATTACATCCCGAATCTTATCGTAATCATCGGCATAAGCTTTCCAATCTACCACCGATCTTTCTCCAAGTGTTTCCATGGCCATCCTGCAAACAATATGCGTTTCGTTTAACAGCTGATCGGATACCGGTTTTAATATTCCTTTTGAAGACTGTACAATCCCCATCGAGCTTTCTGTGCTGATAAACTGCGCTACGCCATTAACTATATCCAAATCGCTTCGCGAGAGTGTTGGCAGAATTAATGCCTCTTCGCCGTGAACCAAATGGCTCCGATTCAGTTTAGTAGAAACATGCACCGAAAGCCTGAGTTTTCGCAAAGCCTCTGCGGTAAAAGTAGTATCGGGAGTAGCCGATAAAAAGTTACCGCCCATCGCAAACAACACTTTAACATCCTGCTTGTGCATGGCTTTAATGGCACTTACCACGTTATACCCGTGTGCACGGGGTGGCTCGAAACCAAAAACATCCCTTATCTTATCCAGTTGTTGTAGCGTTGGTTTTTCGTTTATGAGCATGGTCCGGTTTCCCTGTACATTGCTGTGCCCTCTTACCGGGCATACGCCTGCTCCGGGCTTGCCAATACTGCCTTTAAGCAGCAGGAGGTTTACAATTTCGCGAATCATATCCACACCGTTCGGTTGCTGGGTAAGCCCCATGCCCCAGGCAAATATGATCTTCTTTTTATGGGCCAGTATTTCAACCGCGGCTTCAATTTCGGCAATAGCCAATCCGGCCGCTACTGCAAGCTCTTCCAGCTTATAATTTTCGAATTGAGCGAGGTAATCTTCAGCACCGCTCGTTCTCTGGCGGATAAACTCCTGTTCGAAAACAAGCCCTGGTGTACGCCTTTCCTCGCGGGCCAGTAACAAGCCTATTGCTTTGAGCAAGGCCATATCTCCATTTATTTTTACCGGTAGATAAAGGTCTGAATAATGTTCGCCAATACCCAGTATGCCGTTTAATGCCTGCGGGTTGCGGAACCCCATCAGCCCGGCCTCAGGCAGCGGGTTAATGGCAATAATTTTTGCACCGTTATCTTTACCTTTCTGTAAAGCAGTCATCATGCGGGGCGCATTGGTACCGGGATTATGGCCAATTACCACAATCACCTCTGCCTGATAAAAATCATCGAGTTTCACCGTTCCCTTTCCTATGCCAATGGTTGGCAATAGTGCGGTACCCGAAGTTTCGTGACACATGTTAGAGCAATCGGGCATGTTGTTGGTGCCAAATTCTTTTGCAAAAAGCTGGTAAAGGAAAGAAGTTTCATTACTGGTTCGGCCGGAAGTGTAAAAAATAGCTTCGTTTGGAGAACCGAGTGCGTTTAAATGCCCGGCAATTTTTTTAAAAGCAGCATCCCAGCTAATCGGTTGGTAATGGGTGCCGCCTTTAGGTAAAAACATGGGCGAGGTAAGCCTCCCCTTTTTACCAATTTCAAAATCAGTTAGCTGTGCTAAATCTACAACCGAATTTTCGGCAAAAAATGCTTCGGTAACCCGCTTTGAAGTCGCCTCTTCGGCCAGTGCTTTCACCCCGTTTTCGCAATATTCACCGATCGGCGAGCGTTCATCATCCGGATCGGGCCAGGCACAACTCGGACAGTCGAAACCTCCATTCTGGTTCATGCTAAACAAAGCCCGCATACCACGGAATGGAATCTTCTCCTCTATCAGATCACTGAAAGCCGCAGCTACTGCAGGAATTCCCGCAGCCCAGGTTTTAGCCGGCGTATATTTCAGATCCAGTAATTTCTCCGGATTTTCGGGATTGGGCACTACTTTTAACTTTTTCATTTTGGCTGATTCAAAAGTGGATTGGGGTAATGGTCGCGCTGGTCTTCTTCTACATTATCTAAGCAGGTAAAATCTTTCTCCAGTAAAATACTCAATGCACCTGATGTTGCTTTATAACCAACTTTATCTGTCGATTGCCATTCGGTAAGCCAGGCTTCGGGAAACCTGAGGTTAATTTCATCGCCAATAAAGGTAGCCGAAAGGGCATCACCGCCAGTACAAGTGATGCTATAAATAAGCTTGCGGTTACCAAAATCTACGGTTTCAGACAAAGTGCAGTTTGCAGAAAGGCCTTCTACTTCCGGACGCGTTAATCGGTATCTGATAAAATTGCCTTTAATTCTTATTTTCATGTCTGTATGATTTAATGCGCTCAGCGCCAGTATAAACGTTAAAACTCCTGCCACGCAGGAAACCCACCAGGGTAATATTGCATTCGCTGGCAAGCGCTACGGCCAGACTGGAGGGTGCACCTATAGCCGCGACGGTAGCAATACCTACCATGGCTGCCTTTTGTACCAATTCAAAGCTTGCCCTGCCACTAAGTAACAATATATGCTCGCGAAGAGGCAATATTCCTTCAGCAAAGGCTTTTCCAATCAGTTTATCGAGCGCATTATGCCTGCCTACATCTTCTTTTAAATCAAGTAGGGCTCCATGGCTATTAAAAAGTCCACAGGCATGCAATCCGCCAGTTGCCGAAAACAAATCCTGCTGACTTTGCATAATAGCAGGCAATTGCAAAAGGACATCACTATCGATACAGCCCTGATCAGTGGTTGCCAGCTGAAAAGGCTGCCTGGTACGGATGGACGCTATTGACGACTTTCCGCAGACGCCACAGCTCGAAGTGGTATAAAAATTACGCTCACTGCCCGATAAATCGGGAATCTGGCCTGATGTAAGCGCCAGTGTGATAATATTTTCGCGGCCTTCGCCACATACAAATGTTTCTGTTTTTTGCAATGCTGTATCGTGGCCTATAATTCCCTCTGTAAACAGGAAACCTTTAGCCAGTTCCTCATCATTGCCAGGGGTACGCATGGTTACCGAAATGCTGCTTATCACCTGCTCGCCGTTTTTGTTACCTGCCAGCCTGATTTCCAATGGTTCTTCGATAGCCAGCATGTCATGATGCTCGTAACCAATGCCATCACTCATTTTTTTTATGGCTACATTTCCGGCATTGAAACTTTGAGGCGCAGTTTGAAGGGAAACATCAGAAAGTGCTTTCATGTTAGCTTAATTTGGAGTAGAAACTGGCTTTCGCGTGGGCAGCTATTGTTATTTTGCCAACGCTTGTACTAAGTTAGAAATTCTGTTTCAATTTTTGATTAATGCCATCTGTTTTAACGTAGCGTATGGAAAGCCTTGGGCTACCGATTATGCAAACAATTAAATCAGAAGCAGGTATTAGATTAAAGCCATGGTTTAACACTAATGCACCGATGAACCAGATAACAAATTACTTACAATTGAGTATAAAAAATTTGTAGTTTATTATTTAGTTTTGAGATAACCAAACGCTTAAAGATTTATTTATTTTAGGTCCCCATAAACTAAATTAGCTCCAAATGTTCCCATTCAGTTCCCAACCCTTATTACCTGTTGGCAGTGCCAGCCGGCTTCGCCATTTTGCCAGTTTTTCATACCTCAACATGGCCATATTGGATTTAAAAGCAGCATAAATTATTTTTTAAAAGCCTTATACCAGTCAGATCAATTCATTCAATATAAAACCGGATTGATCCGCAGGCTATATATTTCAATCCGACCCTACAATCATTCCAATAAAGAATAACACATACAACTTATGATTACAGAAAACTACGACGTAATTGTCATTGGTGGCGGGGCAATAGGCCTGGCCACAGCCTACCACCTGGGTAAACGAAAGGCTAAAACCCTGGTACTGGAACAGTTTACTTTTGTGAATCAGCTCGGAAGTTCGGCAGGTGTATCGCGCCAGTTCCGCATTCCCTACCCCGATGAGTACATGGTACAAATGGCTTTAGATGCACAACCTTATTGGGATGAGCTCGAAAGTGCAAGCAATACCTCATTGCTGGATAAAGTAGGAACCTTGTGGTTTGGCGATCCGGCGGTGCACTCAACAGAAGGTAACATTGCAGAAGCTGAAGCAGCCCTGAAAGCCTTAAACGTTCCGTACACCACTTTAACAGCCAAGGAAATTGAAGAAAAATACCACTTCAAAAACTTGCCTGAAACCTACACCGGACTTTTTCAACCCGATGGTGCCAGCATTAATTTTAAAGCTACTATTGAAGCGCTGTTAGGTTTATGCCAAAAGGAAGAAACTGTTGAGCTGAAAGAGAACTCTCCGGTACTCAAAATTAATCAGATTGGGAAACTATTCGAAATTGAGACGCCGAATGGCATTTACATTACCGAAAAGCTATCGATTATTCCCGGCCCATACATTAACAGCGTAATTAATCTGCTCGATTTTAAGATCGATGCTACGTATTGGAACATGTCGTCAGCTTATTTTAAGAAAACCGATCCTGCGATACAATATCCTACCTGGTTTGTTTTCCAGAATGCTATTGGCCAAAACGGCAACCAGTTTTATGGTTTCCCTTCTGTTGATTGGGATCACCCAGAATATATCCGCGTAGCACCCGATTTTGTAATTACCCCTTTAGAAGAGCCCAACGAACGAACTTTAATTCCGAACCAGCAAGAACTGGGCTATACAGCAGAATGGGTAAGAGACCACATGACTGGCTTAAGTACAGAACCCGAATATACTTCGACCTGCTTAATTGCACTGAGTACCATTCCAAACAAAGAACTGTTAATTGATTTTGCACCAAGCTATGTACCCAATCATAAAAACATTGTATTGTATGCTACCGGATGGGCTGCCAAGTTTACTCCTTTCTTAGGCAAAATTATGTCTGATCTGGCCTTGGATGGACATACTGATTTCGACATTACACCATTCCAGTTAGGACAAAAATTCTTCAAAGCAATTTAAAACAACCTCACTATGAACAAAAACACACCTTTAAACACGGGTATGCAGCCCGATTTAAAAACTGAAGTCGCCATTATTGGTGCAGGAACTTCGGGATTATACACTGCCTACCGCCTGGTAACGGATCAAAAATACACGGCCAGCCAGGTGCAGATTTTCGATATGAACGATAAGCTGGGCGGCCGGCTTGAATCGGTAATTATGCCGGGAATGAATTTCTGGGGCGAACTGGGCGGCATGCGTTACCTTACTTCGCAACAAATTGTAACCACTTTAATTGAAGGCTATCCGCTTAGCGAAAAAGATCCGGCCAAACGTACGCCTGTGCTTAAGGATAAAATGACCCCTGTTCCTTTTCCAATGGGCGATCCGTCTAAATTACTGATGTACCTCCGTAAAGAACGTTTTAAGCAAGACGCCTGGAATGTGGCGCAAACAGGTCATGAAAAGCTCTTAACCCGCTACTACCTCAATGATGATGACCTGGGTTTTAGTTCGGATCAACTGTTTAATAAAATCATTTACGATGTGCTGATGGCCGATCCATGGGTGGCCAAAACCTATGGCGATAGGATTATTAAAGGTGCCAGTATTTACGATTATTCGTTTGAGTTAACAAGTCGCGACTGGGATGATATTAAACCGAAACTGGTATATAATTTCCCCAATTCGCCTTACGATAAACGACTGGTGAACGACCTGGGTTTCTGGAATCTGATTAAAGACCAGGTTTCGCAAGAGGGTTACGAGTTCCTGGCCAATGCAGGAGGTTATTATTCAAACACCATCAACTGGAATTCGGCTGAAGCTTTTCCATATATGGTGGGCGATTTCTCGGCCGGCACCATTTACAAAACCATTGAAGAGGGTTACGATAGTATTGCCTATGCGGTAGCCAATGCCTATACCGATCATGCGGGGGCTTGTATCTGGGCAAAAAATAAGCTGCTTACCTTTACCAAAACGCATCCCTTCATCCACACGCATAAATACGAGCTCACTTTCTTAAACATCGAAACCAATACGAAATGGAAAGTATACGCCAATACCCTGGTACTGGCCATGCCACGGAAATCGCTCGAGCTTTTAGATCAGGACAATTTCTTTTTCGATATTAATGAGAACGCCGTGCTGAACAACAATATCCGCTCGGTAATTATGGAGCCTGCCTTTAAAATTTTAATGGGATTTACCTACCCCTGGTGGAAAGAGCTGGGCATTGATTCGGGCCACTCGATTACCGATTTACCGATGCGTCAGTGTTACTACTTTGGTACCGATCCGCAAACCAATAACTCGATGTTACTGGGCAGCTATGGCGACATGGAAACCGAAACCTTCTGGAAAGCACTTACGGACGACAAATTGCTTTTCGAAGTAAAACCAGCTAAATCGGCTTCATTGAAAGAATTGCACCAACTGGACAGCGTACAGGCTACCAAATTGATGGTTGATGAGTTGATGACCCAGCTGCGCGAACTACATGGTGCACAGGTAACCATTCCTGAACCTTATGTAACTTATTTCAGAGATTGGACCGACGAGCCTTTTGGTGCGGGCTACCATGCCTGGAAAGCGGGCTACTCGGTTGAAAAGGTAATGCCTTACATGCGCAAACCGGTAGCTGATGAACAGATCCACATTATTGGTGAGGCTTATTCAGATCAGCAAGGTTGGGTTGAAGGCGCTTTTTGTGTCGCTGAATTAATGTTACAGGATTATTTCGGACTTAAACGCCCGGTTTGGTTAGATAAGGATTATTATTTGGGTTGGTAAGGGCTTGGAATGATCAAGAATCGAGTACCAATTAACAAGTATCAAGAATCTAGTATCAAGTACCAATGATTGAGAATCAAGTATTAAGTATTGATAACCAATTTTAAAAAAGCTATGATCAGGATGGCGTTCAGCGTTTTGTGTTGAGCGCCATTTCATTTAACTCTGTTTTTACTGAACTGGTTACAACAACAGCTTTAATCCAATCTCCTGCAACAGTGTTAGCGTCAATAAACCGCTGACGAATTAAGCATAAAAATCATATCTTAACCCAAAATCTGACACCATGATCTCCGTAACCCGAATTGCCAGTTTCAACAATTTTTTAAGGGATAAAGGCTTAACACTAATTTGTGCCGAAAGTATTACCGCAGGCTTATTATCAAGCACTATTGCTTCGGTTTCCGGTGCTTCAGCAATATTAAAGGGAAGCATTGTAACTTACGATGCCACAGTTAAAACAAAAGTGCTTGGTGTTGATGCGCAAATTATTACAGCTTATACGGCCGAATCTAAAGAAACTACCTTTGCCATGTGCGCCGGCTTGCGTGCGCTTTATCCTGATGCTTCTATTGCTGTAGCGGTAACTGGTGTAGCCTCGCTACCCACAACAGATTATGTTATTGATAAGGAGGTTGGACAAATTTATGTTTCCATCTGGTATCAGGCATTTCACCATTTCGAAACAGTTATTAAACCTGATAAAACCGACGATCAGCGAAATGAAATCCGCGAAAAAACTGTAGCATTCATTTTGGATAAAATTGAAGCGGTGGTGAGGGGTGCTAAGGTTGTTTAACCAATAAGGCACCAAAATCTTCCATGTTATTCCGTGCATCCGTGGCATTTAACCGCAAAGGGCGCGGAGAAAAAACGCAAAGGGCGCTAAGTGCTATTGTTTAACCACCAAGGCACTAAATCTTCCGTGTTATTCCGTGCATCCGTGGCATTTTTTTACCACAGAGAAAGTAGAGAAAAAACACTAAGAGGCACAGAGCATGATGCAGTTTTTTTCCCGCAGATTATGCTGATAACCGCAGAATAGATTTTATGCATATTGTCTTCCGACCTCTGACTCCCGACCTCCGACTTATTTTACCTCAGAGAAAGTAGAGAAAAAACGCAAAGGCCACAAAGAAGAATTAACCACCAAAGCACTAAGACACCAAAATCTTCCGTGTTATTCCGTGCATCCACGGCGGTTTAACCGCAAAGCACGCAAAGATAAATCGCAGAGGACGCAAAGCAGAATTAACCACCAAGGCACTAAAATTCTCCGTGTTATTCCGTGCATCCGTGGCTATTTAACCGCAAAGCACGCAAAGATAAATCGCAGAGGGCGCTAAGTGCTATTGTTTAACCACCAAGGCACTAA